>CAVSDA010000010.1:0-42639 GCA_963726625.1 uncultured Actinomycetota bacterium | reverse complement strand
CAGTGCTTCCCTGCCTCTGGCACAGTGCTTCCCTGCCTCTGGCACAGTGCTTCCCTGCCTCTGGCACAGTGGCGTCTGTGCCTGCGCCTGATGATCAGCTGCGGGCCAGGGTGGCCCGCATCCCCGCGGTGTGGATGGTGCTCGGGGGCATCGCCTCGGTCCAGTTCGGCGCGGCGATCGCCAAGGACCTGTTCGCTGTCGTCCCGCCGACGGCGCATGGTGTGGCTGCGGCTGAGCATCTCGGCGGTGATCTTCCTGTTAGCGGTACGTCCGCGGTTGCGGGGGCACTCCTCCCGCGACTGGCTGGTGGCGCTCGCCTTCGGGGTCAGCCTGATGACGATGAACTGGGCCATCTACCAGTCCTTCGCCCGCATTCCGCTGGGGATCGCGGTGACCATCGAGTTTCTCGGTCCGCTGACCGTGGCCGTGCTGGGCTCCCGCAGGGCCAACGACCTGATCTGGGTCGGCTTGGCCGGGCTCGGGGTGGCGCTGCTCGGCGTCTCCCGTACCAGTCTGTCCTGGGCGGGTGTGGCCTTCGCGCTCCTCGCCGGCGTCGGCTGGGCGTGCTACATCCTGCTCAGCGCCGAGACAGGGAAGCGGTGGCCGGGCATGTCCGGGCTGACCGTGGCCAGCATGGTCGGCGCCGTCGCGCTCGCGCCGCCGGCGATCGCCGAGGCGGGAGTGAGGCTGCTGGATCCCCGGGTGTTGCTGCTCGGCGCCGCCGTCGCGGTGCTCAGCTCGGTCATCCCGTACAGCCTGGAACTGAGCGCTCTCCGCCGGATCTCGCCGCGGCTGCTCAGCATCTTGATGAGCCTCGAACCGGCCGCCGCGGCGCTGGCGGCGCTGCTCCTGCTGTCTGAATTCCTCACCGGCGTGCAGTGGGCCGCGATGGCCTGCGTGGTGGTCGCGAGCATCGGGGCCACTCGCTCCGCCCGGACGCCGGCTGAGCCGACGGCGATCTGAGCTCCGCAGTCAGTGACCGAACACGTCGGAGTCGGTGAGGGTACCGTCGCCGCGATCGAGCGCAGAGATGGCCGCGACCTGCTCCTGCGTCAATTCGAAGTCGAAGATGTCGATGTTCTCCGCGATCCGCCCGGGGTCAGCCGACTTCGGGATCGCCACCAGCCCCAACTGCAGGTGCCAGCGCAGCACCACCTGCGTCGCCGACTTGCCGTGAGCGGCGGCGACGGCGGTCACCACGGGGTCATGACGCAACTCCGAGCTCGACGCCCCGATCGGGCTCCACGACTCGGTGAGGATGCCGTGCTCGGCGTGGTAGGCGCGGCTGTCGGGCCGGGTGGCGTACGGGCTCAGCTGGATCTGGTTCACGTCCGGGACCAGGCCGCTCTCGTCGAGAACCCGTTGGAGGTGGGCCGGCTTGTAGTTCGACGTCCCGATGGCCCGCAGCCCGCCCTCGGCCAGCGAGCGCTGCAAGTCCGCGGACCGCGTCCACGTAGCCGCCCTGGTCGGGGTTGGGCCAGTGCACCAGGAGCAGGTCGAGGTAGTCGGTGCCGAGCCGGGCCAAGCTGGCCTCGTACGCGCGGCGTACGCCGTCCACACTGTGCCAGCGCCGGTTGAACTTGGAGGTGAGGAAGACCTCGGCTCGCGGGACTCCCGAGTCGCGGACTCCCTGACCGACGCCGTCCTCGTTGCCGTAGTTCTCGGCCGTGTCGATGAGGCGGTAGCCCGCCTCGATCGCGGTGCGCACCTGTTCGGCCGACTCGGGGCCGCGCAGGGGCCAGGTGCCGAGTCCGAGCACAGGCATCTCGGCGCCGGCGCGCAAGGCAGTGGTGGGAGCGAGCGCGTCTGACACGTCGGCCATTCTGCCTGCCGTCATGCCGGGAGCGCCCAGCGCCTCCCGGCGGCGACGACCAGGCCGTCGGCCAGCAGCGTGGCGAGGGCACGCTCCCGCTGCGCCGGCATCAGGCCACGCCGCTGCCAACTCCGACCCCGACACCGGCTCGTCGCTGGAGCGGAGCGCGGCCAGCAGGGCGCCGCGGCACTGGCGATCCGTACCGGCGTAGGTCTGCCCCCGGCGGGGCGGCCCGTCCCAGGCGGGGGAGCCGGCCTGGCGCCAGGCACACAGATCCTGGACCGGGCACTGCGCGCAGTGGGGCGTGCGCGCGCGGCAGACCACCGCGCCCAACTCCATCGAAGCGACGGCCCAGCGCGCCGCACGGGCCGGATCCGTCGGGGTCACCGCCTCGGCCAACTTCCGTTCGCCGACGGTCGGAGCAGTTCCGGGGTAGGCCACTCCCGACCACAGCCGGGCCAGCACCCGCCGGACGTTGGTGTCGAGCACCACAGCCCGCCGCCCGTAGGCGAAGCTGGCAACCGCCGCCGCCGTGTAGTCGCCCACTCCGGGCAGGGACATCAACTGGTCCCGCTCGGCGGGCACCTGGCCGCCGAACCGCTCCGTGATCACCCGCGCCGCCTGGTGGAGTCGGAGCGCGCGCCGCGGGTATCCCAGCCGCCCCCACGCCCGCACCGCCTCGCCCGCCGGCGCGTCCGCCAGCGCTTCCGGTGTCGGCCAACGCTCCATCCAGGCTCGCCACGGCTCCCGCACCCGCTCCACCGGGGTCTGTTGCAACATGAACTCACTGACCAGGATCGCCCAGGGGCTGGCGTCGCGGTGCCGCCACGGCAGGTCGCGGGCGTGCGCGTCGTACCAGTCCAGCACCCGCGTGACGGCGACCTCAGCCACTCAACGCCCGATGCTTCACCGCCTTCTGCCACGGCCGCCACCGTAGCCGCACATCCGGCCGCAGGAACCTTCCTCTCCCGCTGCAGCACCTTCCTCTCCCGCTGCGGAACCTACGTATACGTGAGTTCCTGGTGGATTGCACGGTTTGCAACCTATGCATCGCGACAGGAACCTACGTATACGTGAGTTCCTGGTGGATTGCACGGGTTGCAAGCTGTGCAACGCGACAGGAACCTGTGCAATGAGCGACGGCAGGTGAGCGACGGCAGGTGAGCGACGGCAGGTGAGCAACGCGGTGAGCACGAGCCGTACGCGGCACGATGTGGGCAGGGCCCGGCGCGCCTGAGCAGTCAGGCCGGCGCCGCTGCTTAGGCTCGCCCGTATGAGCACTGTGCTCCATCCGAGCGGACCCGAGGCGCCCCAGACGTACTGGCTGCGCCGAGCCGTCGTGATCGCTGCGGCCGTCATCGTCGTAGCGGTGGTGATCGCGCTGATCGTGAACGGCAGCAGTACGGGATCCGCCGTTCAACAGCAACCCCCGGTCACCGGGCCGACCGGCGTGGCCGCGACCACGCCGACCCCGTTCGCGCAGAGTTCGAGCGTCCCGGCGGCCAGTGCCAGTGCCAGCGCGGCGGGTACGCCGTCGGCCGGTGACCCCTCGGCGACCTCATCGGCCTCAACCGTGGCGAAATCGAAGGCGTCAACGACGGCGACGGCCAGTCCGAAGGCCAAGAAGAGCGGTCCGACGGCGTGCGACGCGGCCCAGTTGCGGGCCACCCTGACCGGCAAGCAGCGGCTGAAACCCAAGCAGCCCAACACCTTCACGTTGTCGCTGATCAACGGCTCGGGCCAGACCTGCCTGGCCACGGTGAGCGATGCCAACTTCGAACTCAAGATCTACTCCGGCACCGACCGCATCTGGAGCACCGACGACTGCAGCACGGCCATGACCAGGCGCACCGTCACGCTGAAGGCCGAGCAGGCGATGGAGTGGAAGGTCAGTTGGAACGGACGGCGATCCCGCGCCGACTGCAAGAACCGACCGGAGATTCCCCGCACCGGCACCTATTTCGCCACAGCTCAGTTGGACGGGGCCAAGCCCGTCCAGCTGCGCATGGTGCTGACCGGCTGAAGCCTGTCCGGCAGACGTGCAGGTCGGCAGACCTCATCACCGGCGGCCGACTCAGGCGAGACGCCCAGCGAGACGCCTAGGCGAGACGCTCTCAGTCGAGGCGCTCGGTATAGGCCGACTCGGCCAGCCGAACCAGGCCATCGCGTACGGCCCGCGCACGCGTCTCCCCGATGCCTTCGACCTCCTGCAGATCGGCGCTGCTCGCCGCGAACAGGGCCTGCAGCGTGCCGAAGTGCTCGATCAATCGCTCGCCCAATGCCGGAGGCAGCCGGTTGATCTGGGCCACCTGCCGGAACCCGCGAGCGGCCACCCGACTGTCGGCGTGCAGCTGGCTGGGGTAGCCAACGGCCCTGGCCACGTGCACCGGGTCCAGCAACTCGGCGTTGGACAGGTCCTCCAGGCCGTCCAGGGTGAAGCCGGAGGCGCCCTCGGGTCGATAATCCCGCTCCAGCAGGGCGCGCAACTCGGCCACACCGGTGCTCAGCTCATGCCGTTGCAGGGTGAGCAACCGACCGTCGGTGCCGAGCTCGACCACGTAGCCCTGCAGTTCCTCGTCCAGGCGGCGGACCATTTCCACCCGCTGCGCCACCAGGGCGAGGTCCTTGACGGTGACCTGGTCCTGCACCTCGAGCGAGGAGAGCCGCCTGGTCACCTGCGCCAGTCGCGCCCGGTAGCGCTCGAGGGTCTGCAACGCCTGGTTGGCCCGGGACAGGATCTGGTCGGAGTGCTCCACCAGGTGCCGGGTCTGGTCCATGTAGAGGGCGATGGTCGACATCGACGCCGACACCGAGACGACCGGCAACCCGGATTGGCGCGCGACCCGGTCGGCAGTGCGGTGCCGGGTGCCGGTCTCGACGGTGCCGATGGCCGGGTCGGGCATCAGTTGAACGCCCGCCCGGACGATCCGGTCCGCGGCCACGTCGACAATGATCGCGCCGTCCATCTTGGCCAGCTCGCGTAGCGCGGTGGGCGTGTAGAGCACATCGAGCGCGAAACCGCCGGTGGAGATCTCATCGATCACCGCGTTCTGGCCGAGCACCACCAGCGCCCCCGTACGCCCGCGCAGCACGCGCTCGAACCCGTCGCGCAGTGGCGTGCCTGGGGCCATCAACGCGAGATAGTCCAACAGGCGCCGGCGCTGAGCCTGATCCTGCGCCACTTTTCCGCTCCCGTCCGTCCTCATCTGCTCGGCGCCCCCGAGGTGGCAGGCGCACGCTGTGACGCTATCAACTGGTGCCGCCGGAAACCCGCCCGTCGCGACCGACGAGATCGAGCGCGGCCAAGGCCGCCTCCACGGTCGGTACGGCGTGCACCAGCATGCCGGCGTGCACCGTCATCAGCTGATCGCGTGGGTCGCGGGACTGCGCGGGGATGACCGCCTCGGTGAAGCCGAGTCGCGCGGCCTCGTTGAGCCGCCGCTCGGTGCCGGGCACCCGGCGCAGCTCGCCCGCCAGCCCCACCTCACCCAGCGCCACCACCCGCTGTGGCAGCGCGCGATCCCGAGCGGCCGACGCGACCGCCAGGGCCGCGGCGAGGTCCGCCGACGGATCGGCCACTTTCGCCCCGCCCACCGAGGACACGTACACGTCCCGGTCGAACAGCCGGACCCGGCATCGCCGCTCCAGCACCGCCAGCACCATGGCGATGCGGCTGCTCTCCACCCCGTGCACCGTACGCCGTGGTTGTGGCATCCCCGACGGGGCGACCAGCGCCTGCAACTCGGCCAGTAGCGGGCGCCGTCCCTCCATGGTGACCGTGACCGCCGTCCCCGGCACCGGCTCGGAGTGGTCGGAGGTGAACAGCCCCGACGGATCGGACACCTCGACGATGCCGTTCTCGGCCATCTCGAAACAGCCGACCTCGTCGGCCGGACCGTAGCGGTTCTTGGTGGCCCGTACCATCCGGAAGCCGGAGTGCCGGTCGCCTTCGAACGTGAGCACGACGTCGACCAGGTGCTCGAGCAGCCGCGGGCCGGCGATTCCCCCGTCCTTGGTCACGTGCCCGACGATGATCACCGCCATACCGCGCCGCTTCGCCACGCGGACCAGTGCGCCGGTGACCTCACGGACTTGACCGACCCCTCCCGGAGACCCGTCGATATCGGCGGTCCCGACGCTCTGCACCGAGTCCAGCACCATCAGCGAGGGTGCGACCTCCTCGATGTGGCCGAGGATCGTGCCCAGGTCGGTCTCCGCGGCGAGATAGAGCTGGTCGGCCAGAGCAGCCGTGCGATCGGCCCGCAGCCGCACCTGCGCTGCCGACTCCTCCCCGGAAACGTACAGCGTGGTCCGACCCGCCTTGGCCCAGCGGGCCGCCACCTCCAGCAGCAGGGTGGACTTGCCGACCCCCGGCTCGCCGGCGAGCAGCATCACCGCTCCGGGCACGACGCCCTCGCCCAGCACCCGGTCGAGCTCGCCGATCCCGGTCAGGGTGCGGGTGGCCAGATCGGCACTGACCTCCCCGATCGGCACTGCCCTGGTGCCCGGCACGGACGAACGGATCTCGGCGAGTTTGGGCGCGCCTGTTTCGACCAGGCTGCCCCAGGTCTGGCACTCGCCGCACCGTCCGACCCAGCGGACATTGGTCCAGCCGCACTCACTGCAGTGGAATCCCGCCCGCGGACCAGTCGCTCGCATGTTCGTTTTCGCCATGTCGATGACGCTAGTCGTCAGCACCGACAATGCGGCGGTCATCGGGTCGAGTCGCACGATCGGGCACAGGCGGACCGCGACACAGGGCGGAGCATGCGCTGCCTGCCACCGTTCGCGCCGCTAGGCTGGCGGCGCCCGCCCGCCCGCGTGACCAAGCCAGGATGCCCGCCAGGCCGGTGCAGTTCCGCCGGTGTCCTGACCACCCGATCCGCCCCAGACCCGATCCGCCCAGACCGCCGGGTGCGGAAGCACAGGAGGACGATGAGCACGACTCGCACCCCGAAGCGCCGGCCCGAGGACCTGCAACTGCGGGTGTGGTACGTGTTCTGCGCGCTCCTGGTCGGTGCGGCGGTTCTGGTCGCGGCCTCGGCTCGGCGCACCTGGGCCGGCTGCCAGGCGGGTGCGGGCAGCGAGGCCTGCCTGGCCCTGCGGAACGCGGTCGGGCTGCTGCCGCTTCAGGCGCGCACGGATGCGGCCCGGGTGCCCGGAGCCGCGTTGCTCGGCGCGCTCGCCCTCACCGTGACCCTGGCCGCATGGCTCTACCTGCTCGCCCGGCTGCGGTTGGGCCGGAACGGAAGGCTGGCCGGACTGATCGTGGCGGCGCCGCTGATCCTGCTCGCCCTCGGGGCCTGGCTCGGCGTCGCCAGTCCGGCGATCTGGACGGATCGCTCGCTGCTGTGGATCATCGCGGGCGTCGTCGCCGAGTTCGTCGGCGTGTTCTTCCTCGTCTACGTCAGCATGGCCGACCGGACTCCGATCGACCCCGCCAGCGTCCGCCGGCTGACTGTAGCTGTGCTCGCAATCACCGCCTTCGGGGCGATGCACCAGTCGGTGGAGTTCATGGCCGTCTCCGTGCTCGACACCAGTGCCGGCGGCGCACCGCGTTATCTGGGCCTGGGCACGGCGCTGTGGCTGCTGCTGTGCGCCATCACCATCGTGGTCCTGCTCCAGTTCGAACTCCGACAGCCGGCGGACAAGTCCCACAGACTCTGAGCGATCCGGCCGGAGCCGAGCGATCCGGCCCGAGCCCGGCTGGATCCGGCTAGACCAGGGCCGCGGCGACCTCCAGGACGCGCGCGTTCGCTTCGGTCTCACCGATGGTGATCCGCACCCCGTCGTGCACACCCCCGTCGGCGTACGGGCGCACCATCAGGCCGGCGTCGGCGAAGGAGCGCGCGTACGTCGCCGTGTCCGGCCCGGCGGGCAGCCAGACGAAGTTGCCCTGCGCCTGCGGAACGGCGAGGCCGATTCGGCGTAGGCCGTCGACCAGTGCGGTCCGCGCCTCGACCAACTCCGCCACCCGGCGGAGCAGGTCGGGCTCGGCGTCCAGCGAAGCGACAACGGCGGCCTGGGCCGCGATGGAAACCCCGAACGGCAAGGACACCGCCCTGACGGCCGCGGCCAGTTCGGGCTGCGCGACGCAGTAGCCGACGCGGAACCCCGCCAGCCCGTACGCCTTGGAGAAGGTCCGCAGCACCACCACATTCGGCCAGTCGGCCATCAACTCCAACCCTCGGACTGCCGCCGGATCGGTGACGAACTCCACGTACGCCTCGTCGATGACCACCATCACGTGTTCGGGCAGCGAGCGCAGCAGCGCGAGTACGTCGTCATGACCGACGACCGGTCCGGTCGGGTTGTTCGGTGTGCAGACCATGACCGCCGCGGTCCGCGGCGTCACCGCCCGGCTCATCGCGCCCAGATCGTGGACACCGGCCGGGCCGAGCGGCACCCGCACGCCGATCGCCCCGGTGATGGCGACCGCGATCGGGTAGGCCTCGAAGCTGCGCCAGGCGTAGACGACCTCGTCGCCCGTGCCGCAGGTGGCCTGCAGGAGGTGGTAGAGGACGGCGACCGACCCGGTCCCGAAAGCCAGCTGAGCCTGGTCGACGCCCAGCCGCTCGCTCAGCCTTCGCGTCATCTCCCCGTTGGCCATGTCGGGATAGCGGTTCATCTGGGCGACCGCCAGCTCGGTCGAGGCCAGCACGCCCGGCAGCGGGGGATAGGGGTTCTCGTTGCTGGACAGCTTGTACGGGGTGACACCGGCCAGCGGGGGCGCAGGCTTGCCGGGCACGTACGCGGGGATCTGCGCGATCTCCGGTCTGATACGGACGGGCACCGGCGGGTCTAGATGCGGACTTCGCCGCGGGGGGTGCTGAACACCGCGGCGGCCAGCCCGGGCCGACCGTTGGGGTGGCTCCAGTCGATGTCGACGTCGGCGACGACGTGGTCGCTGCGCCCGCCCAGCCACTCGTCGACCCGATCCCGGGCGCCCGCGATCTCGATCTTGAGCAGCTCGACCTCACGTCCGCCCGCCGACGGATGGATCGCGGGGTCGCTGAGCCAGCTGACGAAGAAGGGCAGCTGTGGATCGATCTGCAGGTCCTTCACCCCCAACTGCTTCCAGACCAGCAAGGTGCCGTCGGGCAAGTGCCGGTGTCCGTCGATGGCCGGGCGCCCGATGCGCTCCTCGATGGCGGCGAGGTCGTCCACCGCGACCACCCAGCCGAGCCAACCGCCACCCTCGGCCGAACGGGCCCGTACGGCCTGACCGAAGGGCGCCTTGTCGGCGGCGGGATGGTCCAGCACGGCCACGATCTCCAGGTAGTGCCCGTCGGTGAGCGGCAGAATCCGGTTGCGGGTGCCGAAGCGCGGATGGAAGCCGCCGTCCTGGAAGCTCACACCCAGCCGATCGCCGAGCCGTTGGGCCGTCTCGTCGAGCCCTTCCGGTCCGGCCGCGTAGGACAGGTGGTCCAGGTGCATAGGCTCATTGTGAACTCCACCGATTCCGCAGGCGGTGGAGGGGGGCGACGGCCGCGGTTCGGGGCCGGAGGGCGGGAGTGGCCGACCTCAGCCGGCGTCGGCCGGGTGCCGCAGGCTCGCTCCTCGCCCGGACTCGAACTCGGTACACATCCCGGCCAGGAGCAGGTAGGCCGCTTCACCCATCAGCGCGACCAGCTCGGGCCGGTTGGCCAGGTAGACCGGCTGGGTGCCCTGGTGGGCCTCGGTGTTGGAACTGCAGTACCAGTCCAGATCGTGACCGCCAGGACCCCAGCCTTCCCGGCCGTACTCCCCGATGGTCACCTCGGTGTAGCTGGTTTCGTCGGTGCGGGTCACCTGGCGGAACTGGCGGCGGATCGGCAACTGCCAGCAGACATCCGGCTTGGTCGCCAGGGCGTCGCGCCCCTGGTCTCGGGCCAGCAGGTGCAGGGCGCACCCCGGGCCGGCGGCGAAACCCGGACGGTTCAAGAAGATGCAGGCCCCGTCCACGAGGCGGGTCTTCAGACCCGGCTGCTCCCCCGGCAGAGCCTGGTCCGGGTCCTCCCGCTCGGACCAGCCGCCGGAGCGGGCCCGGCTCTTGTACTGCCACTGACGGCTCGTCAACTGGCGGACCGCACGGCCCACCCGGTCCTCGTCGGCCGCATCGGCGAAATGAGCGCCGAGCGTGCAGCAGCCGTCGTCCGGGCGGTCGGCGTAGATCCCCTGGCAGCCCTCACCGAAGATGCAGGCCCAGCGCGAGGTGAGCCAGGTGAGGTCGCAGCGGAAGATCTGGGCGGCGTCGGCAGGATCGCTGAACTCCGCGAACGCTCGCGGGAAGCCGATCAACACCTCGGGCACCGCGTCAGTGTAGGGCGGCACGGTACGACCCGCGCAGGTCCAGCGTCTCGCCGACCACCGCGTTCTGGTGCACTCCCATCCGAAATCGCGGAGGTCTAGTCTGAGGGGCGTGCCTGCAGATGACGGGTCGATGCCAACGACGGAGTCGGCAGCGACCCCGCGCGACCCGCCGCCGGTGAGGGTGCCCCGGGCCAAGGTCGGCCTGTCCACCTCCTCGGTCTATCCCGAGACGACCTCGAGCGCCTTCGAGCTTTCGCGTCGGCTCGGCTACGACGGGGTCGAACTGATGGTGGGCATCGACCCGGTCGCCGCCGACATCGATGCGGTGGAGAAGCTGCGCGACTATCACGGCGTCCCCGTACTGGCGGTCCATTCGCCGTGCCTGCTGATCACCCAGCGCGTCTGGGGAACCGATCCCTGGGCGAAGCTGGAAAGGTCGGCGGAGGCCGCGAAACGCCTGGACGCCGACGTCGTGGTCGTCCACCCGCCGTTCCGCTGGCAACGCGAGTACGCGCGGGGTTTCGTCGAAGGCGTACGCCGGCTGTCGGAGAGTACGGGGATCCTGTTCTGCGTGGAGAACATGTACCCGTGGCGTACGCCGGGGGGCGAGCTCAAGGCCTACATGCCCGGGTGGGACCCCACCGAACTGGACTACGCCGACCTGACCCTCGACTTCTCTCACGCCTCGACCTCGAATCAACAGTCCGTCGACCTGGCGAGATCCTGGGGCTCGCGGTTGCGGCACGTCCACCTGACCGACGGCACGGGCTCGGTCAAGGATGAGCACCTCGTCCCGGGCCGGGGAGACCAGCACGCAGATCGCGCATTGCAGTACCTGGCCGAGCAGGACTTCGCCGGCCATGTGGTGTTGGAGGTGAACACGCGGCGCAGCGGTACGCGGGCGCAGCGGGAGGCCGATCTGGCCGAATCACTGGCGTTCACCCGGCTGCACCTCGCGGCGCCGGTGCACCCGTCGTACGCCGTCGACGCGGGTGGCGTCGTCAACGCGTTGTCCTAGCCGACTGAGCGCGGTTCAGGCCGTGCCAGGGCGCGCGCCGCAGGGCGTCGCGCAAACGCCTCGGAGGCTCTACGATCCTGACATCGGCTTTGCCGAGGCGGCGGCGTCCTGGCTGGCGCCGCCGCGATTTTCACCGGCCCGTGGCGGCGTGGCGGGCCAGGTCGTCCAGCCGGCTCACCTGGCTCGCGAGGGGTGGCAGGGCAGCGATCTCGGCGGCCATCGTCGCAGCGCCGGCGTGGAAGCGCGGCTCGTCCAGGACCTGGCGCAACGCCGGTATCAGGCCCGCCGTCGATGTCGCGATGTCCTTCACCATCAGACCGGCTCCGACCGCAGTCCACGCTTTCGGCGTTGACGACCTGGTCGGAGGCGAACAGGGGGGCCACGACCTGCGGCACGCCCGCGGCCAGAGCCGCCAGCGTCGTGCCGAAGCCGCCGTGCCCGATCACCGCCGCGGCGGCCGGCAGGATGTCGGCTTGCGGCCACCACGCCTGGACGTGAGTGTTGTTCGGCACCGGTCCCAGCGCTTCGGTGTCGATCCCGCGGCCGGTGGTCAGGAACACCCGAATCGGTAGGTCGGCCAGCGTCCGCACCGTGTCGGCGAACACGTGGGCGAAGGGGGTGATCGAGGCCGTCGCCGATCCGAACGTGACGTACACCAAGGGGTCGGCCGGATCGCCCCACGGTGGCGGGAGGCGAGTCGGGGGCGCAACGGCGTCCTCGCGGTACCGCCACACCGGACCCGCGGGCACTCCGCCGCCGGCCCGGTCGACGTCGGAGTGAGCGAGGGAAAGCTCCAGGCCCGGAGGAACGCTGGTGAGCAGAGGCGTACGGCTCAACAGGTCGCTGCCGCGACTGGCCGGCAGCCCGGCCGCGGTGCTGAGCTCGGCCAGCGGTGCGCGCAGGATCTCGTCCAGGTCATCGCCGAGCCGGCCGATCGAGATGGCGATCTCGACCTGGGGTATCGCGGCCCGCTCCGCGACGACGAGCGAGGCGTACTCCGCCTGCTCGCGCAGCATCAGATCCGGCCGCCAGGTGTCGACGATCTGGCGCAGCCCCGGCAGCACGGCCTGCGCATCGACGCCCGCGAAGACCTCCGCCAGCACGATCCGATTGGCCTCCCGGAACGCTTGCCGAGCCGCCCGGCCCATCAACGGCCCCATCACCTCGGCCGGTACGTCAGCCACCGCCAGATGCCGGAACCCGGCGCCGGTGACCGTCCTCGCGAAGGACGCCGGAGCCGCCACAGCGACCTCGTACCCCGCCGCCACGCAAGCGCGCGCCACAGGAATCATGGGCCCGAAATGGCCGGCGCCCGCCGTGGTGCAGCACAGCACCCGCATGCCCCCGATACTCCCACCCCCATCGCCGTCCCCACCAGTCCCGCCGTCCCCATCCCGCCGTCCCCACCCGCCGTCCCCACCCGCCGTCCCCATCCCGCCGTCCCCATCCCGCCGAGAAACGCCGAGAAACGACTGGGATCGAGGCGAAATCCGGGTCGTCTTTCGGCGTTTCCTGACCGGGGGGGTCAGGGGGGTCGGGGTTGCGGTTGGGGGGGTTTGGGGTTGCGGTCGGGGGGGTCGGGGTTGGGGTCGTACGCGCGGGCCGGGGTGCTGGGTGCGCCTGGCTAGGCCGGCGACCAACTCGGGTCGCGGCCGAACGCGCTGAGCAACCTGGCCTGGGGATCGTCAGCGGATGGGCTGTCCGGGCGGGGACCGATCGCCCCACCGCTGCGATAGGCCTCCTCGCGATCGGCGAACCAGTCGGCGACGTCAGCCACCAGGGCCGGGTCGAGGGTGCGGTCCTGACCGGTCGCCGCCAGCAGGTCCCAGGTGTGGACTGCGTGGTCGGCCAGCAACTGGCGGATGTACTCCTCAGCCGATTCCTCCCCGTAGGACAGTTGTACGGGACGGCCGAGGGGCAACCGCTCCGCGACCGCGTCGCTGGCCTCTGCTCCGGCTTCCCGGGCGGCCAGCGCCGGGTCAGAGCCGAGCAGGTCGCCGTCCAGGGAGTCGCCCACCTCGGCGATGGTGCGCCCGTCGAGCAGGGGTTTGGTCCACCGGTCCTCGCCCACGACGTGGTTCACCAGGTCGCGCACGTCCCATTCGGCGCACGGAGTCGGGCCGTCCCACCCGTCCGTCACGGCCGCTACTGCGTCAGCCCACCGTTGCACGCTTCGGGCGTGCGCCGTCACCAGATCCATAGTCACAGCGTGCTCCGGCGCGCACCTCCCGTCCAGAGGGGCCGTAAGCAGGGGTCAGGTGCTTCTGGAGCAGATCGGCCAACGCGGTGGCGGCGCGCTCCGGTTGGGTCGAGGTCCAGTCGGCCCCCGCGCCGGGCAGGACCCGGAGCCTGCCGAGCGGGAGGGCCCGAGCCAGGGCGGCGCTGGGACCCTGGTTGGGGAGGTCACGCCGGCCGACCACGACCAGCGCCGGCGTCGCGACCCGGCGGGCCAGCGGTACGGCGTCGACCGGGCGCAGCTGATCCAACAGGCCGACGATCCGCGTACGGGGCATCCCCAGCCGCTGCCAGCCCAGCGCCGGCAGTAGTCCGAGGGCCGCCCGCCCGACCGAGCGGGCCGCCAGGTCCGGCAGTCCGAGGTTGGTCACCAGCACCAGCCCGACGACCCGGTCCGGGAAGCCGCACCGCCACCTGCAGCGCGATGAGCCCGCCCCAGCCGTGAGCGAGCACCGCCGCCCGATCGGCTCCGGCGCCAGAGATCGCGGCGAGCACCGCCAGGGACGCACTCTCCAGCGCGATCGGTCCGCTCCGAGCCGGGGCTGATGTCCGGCCGCAACACGGGTCTGACGGCGGCCAGGGCGGCCGCGAGGGCCTCGACCTCGCCCGGCCGATCACTCAGGGCCGGCAGCAGCACGACCGGATCCGCTGTGGTCACCCGCCAAGGTTAGAGTCCGGGGCGGGGGTGGACCATGTTGCGACGAGCCCTGATGGGGTTGTCCCGCAGTGACGCGATCAAGGGTGCGGTGATCCGGGCGCCGATGACCCGGGGCGTCGTAGCGCGGTTCGTGGCCGGGGAGTCGGCCGCCGATGTCGTGGCCACGACCTCCCGGCTGGAGGGGGCCGGAATGCTGGTGACCGTCGACCACCTGGGCGAGGACACCACCGAGCGCGCGGGTGCGGACCGGGTCGCGGCCGCCTACGTCGCGCTCCTGGGGATGTTGCACAGCAGTGGCCTGTCGGGGGCAGCCGAGGTGTCGGTGAAGCTGTCCGCGCTGGGCCAGGCGCTCGGTCCCGACGGCCCGGCGATCGCGCAGGAGCGCGCCGCGCTGATCTGCGACGCGGCTCGCGATGCCGCGACCACGGTGACGCTGGACGCGGAGGACCACACCACCACCGACTCCACGCTGGAGATCCTGCGCGCGCTGCGCAGGGACTTCCCCGAGACCGGAGCGGTCCTGCAGGCCTACCTCCGCCGGAGCGAAGCGGACTGTCGCGACCTCGCGTACGCCGGTTCGCGGGTCCGGCTGTGCAAGGGCGCCTACGCCGAACCTGAGAGTGTGGCGTTCAGTGACCGGGCGGAGATCGACCTGTCGTACGTGCGGTGCGCGAAGATCCTGTTCGCCGGGGAGGGCACACCGATGCTCGCCACGCACGACCCGACCCTGATCGCCCTCGGTCGCAAGCTCGCGCACGACACCCGGCGGAGCCTGGACAGCTTCGAGTTCCAGATGCTCTACGGCATCCGGCCGACCGAGCAGCAGCGTCTGGCCCACCTCGGACACCGGGTCCGCGTCTACGTCCCGTACGGCACCGACTGGTACGGCTACCTCGTCCGTCGGCTGGCCGAACGACCGGCGAATCTGAGCTTCTTCGCCCGCAGCCTGGTCACCAGGAACTGACCTCGACGTGCGCTGTGGGCGCAGGTGGGCGACAGAGCCGCTCAGAGCCAGGTCACCCGCGGCGCCACCACCGAGTAGCCCACGAACGCGGCGATGTCGAGCAGCGTGTGGGCGACGATCAGCGGGGCGACCCGCTTCCATCGCAGGTAGATCAGGGCGAAGATCACGCCCATGATCGCGTTGCCGAGGAATCCGCCGAAGCCCTGGTAGAGGTGGTAGGAGCCTCGGATGAGGGCACTCGTGAGGATCGTGGCCACCACCGGCCAACTCAACTGGCGGAGCCGGGTGAGCAGGAAGCCGATCATGATCACTTCCTCCAGGGCGGCGTTCTGGAAGGCGGCCAGCACCAGGACCGGCACGGTCCACCAGTTGTCGGCCAGGCCGGAGGCCTGCACCTGGGTGTTCAGCCCCAGGGCGCGGGCGCCGAAGTAGAGGCCGAGGCCGGGGATGCCGATGGCCTGCCGCGACGATCGCCCCGAAGCCGAGATCGAAGCGCGGGCGCCTCAGGTCGAGGCCGATGAGCGGACCCGCGGGACGGTTGGTCAGGTTGAGCAGGTAGAGCGCCAGCAGCACCGGCACCAGCGGGAACACCAGGCCGACCACCTGGTACGCCAGATCGAGCCAGGGCCGGTCCGGCGCCGCCGACGGGTTGAGCGTGGAGGTCTGCTGGGCCAGCGGGATGTTGCGGGTGAGGCGCTCGATGATCCGCAGGATGGAGTAGATCGCGGACTGACCCAGCGAGAGGGCCAGCACGAGGACGACCTCCAGCCCGAGCCGGCTCCGGTCGACGGGTTGTCCGGCGACGTCGCGCACCGGCAAGGCTGGAATCACGGAACCATCCTGCCCGCCGCCCCGTAGGCTGACGCCATGCGTGTTGGGGTTTTCGGCGCCACCGGTCAGGTGGGCGGGGTGATGCGGACGTTGCTGGCCGAGCGTGCGCTGCCGATCAGCGGCCTGCGCTTCTTCGCCTCTGCGCGGTCGGCGGGCCGTGAGTTGCCGTGGATGGGCGGCACCATCGTGGTGGAGGACACCGACACCGCCGATTTCTCCGGGCTCGACCTCGCGCTGTTCTCCAACGGCAAGACCGCCTCGCTGGCCACGGCGCCGAAGGTCGCGGCCGCGGGAGCCATCGTGATCGACAACTCCTCGGCCTGGCGGATGGATCCCGACGTGCCGCTGGTCGTCTCGGAGGTGAACCCCGAGGACGCCGTACGGCCCCCCAAGGGGATCATCGCCAACCCGAACTGCACCACCATGGCCGCGATGCCCGTGCTGGCCCCGCTGCACCGGGCCGCCGGCCTCGTCCGCCTGCAGATCGCGACCTATCAGGCCGTGTCCGGGTCGGGCGGCGCAGGCGTGGCCGAGCTCGACGGCCAGATCAAGGCCGTGGTCGACACCGCCAGCAGGCTCGCCTTCGACGGCCGCTCCGTCCAGCTTCCGGCGCCGGCGACCTACGCCAAACCCATCGCGTACAACGTCCTCCCGTTGGCCGGATCGCTGGTCGCCGACGGCAGTGGCGAGACCGACGAGGAACAGAAGCTGCGCAACGAGTCGCGCAAGATCTTGCACCTGCCGAATCTGCTGGTCTCCGGCACGTGCGTGCGGGTGCCGGTCTTCACCGGCCACTCGCTGGCTGTGCACGCCGAGTTCGCCGACGACCTCAGCCCCGAGCAGGCGACGGCGCTGCTGGCCGACGCCCCGGGCGTGGCCCTGATGGAGGTGCCGACCCCGCTCGACGCGGCCGGACGGGACCCCAGCTACGTGGGCCGGATCCGCGCGGACCAGGCAGCACCCGCCGGCAGGGGACTGGTGCTGTTCATCAGCAACGACAACCTGCGCAAGGGTGCCGCGCTGAATGCGGTGCAGATCGCCGAACTCCTCAGTGCTCGACTCACCGCAGGTCGGCCGAGTCTGACGTGAGGTGCGGCAACGGGATGACTCGATGACGAGCCACCACCGGCTGGCGATCCTGGGCGCCGGCGTGATGGGTGAGACCGTGCTGTCCGGACTGCTCCGGGCCGGCTGGACCGCCGACCAGATCGTGGCCACCGACCGGCGGCACGAACGGCAGGTCGAGCTCACCGAGCGCTACGGCATCGAGATGGCCGAGAACGCCGACGCCGTCGTCGACGCGGACACGGTGCTGCTCGTGGTCAAGCCGCAGGACATGCGCGATCTGCTGGCCGAGATCGCCGGCGTGCTGAAGGCCGATGCTCTCGTGGTGTCGCTGGCCGCCGGAGTGGACACGGCGTCGATCGAGTCCCAGCTCGCCGAGGGCGTCGCCGTGGTCCGCGCCATGCCGAACACGCCGGCCCAGGTCGATGAGGGGATGGCGGCGATCTCGCCCGGAGCTCACGCACGAGCAGGACCATCTCGACCGGGTCACCCAGATCCTGTCGGCCACCGGGCGGGTGGTGACGGTGCCTGAGCGCTATCAGGACGCGGTGACGGCGATCTCCGGATCCGGTCCGGCGTACCTGTTCTTCGTCGTCGAGGCGATGATCGAGGCCGGGGTGCACCTGGGGTTGCCCCGCGACACCGCGACCCTGCTGGTGGTCCAGACCATGCTCGGATCGGCCAAGTTGCTCCGGGAGACCGGTGAGCACCCGACGGTGCTGCGCGAACGGGTGACGTCCCCCGGTGGCACGACCGCTGCCGCCGTACGTCAGCTCGAGGACCACAAGGTGCGGGCCGCATTCCTCGGCGCGATGGAGGCGGCGCGCGATCGCAGCCGGGAACTCGCCGCGGCAGCCCGGGACCAGAACGCCGCGGGGAGCCGCTGATGAGCGGGCTGCTCGTGTTCTCCGACGAGTTGACCCGCTACGACTTCGGACCCGACCATCCGATGGCGCCGGGACGGGTCAGCAACACGATCTCCCTCGCCCGTCACCTGGGGGTGCTGGACCGGCTGAGGATCGTGCCGCCGCCGGAGATCGACCTCGACCTGCTGCGGACGGTGCACACCGCCGACTACGTGGCGGCGGTGCAGCGTGGCGAGCCGGACGCCCGGCACGGCCTCGGCACCAGCGACAACCCGATCTTCCCCGGCATGCACGAGATCGCCGGACGGGTGACCATGGCGACGCTCGAAGCGGCCCGGAGGGTCTGGGACGGCGGGGCCGTCCGCGCGTGCAACATCAGCGGCGGCCTGCACCACGCGATGCCGGACCGGACGAGCGGATTCTGTGTCTACAACGACATCGCCGTGGCCATCACCTGGCTGCTGGAGAACGGGTGCGAGCGGGTCGGCTACGTCGACGTCGACGTGCACCACGGCGACGGGGTGCAGGCGATCTTCTACGACGACCCGCGCGTGATGACGGTCAGCCTGCACGAGACGCCGGCCTGCCTGTTCCCGGGCACCGGATACCCGACCGAGACCGGCGGTCCCGGGGCGGAGGGAACCGCGGTGAACGTCGCCCTGCCGCCGGGGACCACCGACGCCGGCTGGCTACGCGCGTTCCACGCCGTGGTGCCGGCCGCGCTCCGCGCCTTCCAGCCGACGGTGCTGGTCACCCAGCACGGCTGCGACTCCCACACCCACGATCCGCTCGCCGACCTCGACCTCAGTCTGGACGGGCAGCGGGCGTCGTACCTGGCCTTGGCCGATCTCGCCGACGAACTGTGTGACGGTCGCTGGGTCTCCACCGGCGGCGGCGGCTACGCCGTGCTGAACGTGGTCCCGCGGGCGTGGACCCACCTGCTCGGCCTGGTCAGTGGGCAGCCGATCCCGCCCGAGACCCCGATCCCGCAGGCGTGGCGGACGAGGTGGGAGACGGCGCCCCGACCACGATGTCCGACGGGGTCGAGCCGTCGTACGTGCCCGTCGAATCGGGCCTCACCCCCGAGAACCGGGTGGATCGGGCGATCATCGCCACCCGCGAAGCCGTCTTCCCCGAGCTCGGCCTCGACCCCGGCCTCTGACACCCCCCACTCCCCACCCCACCCTCCCACCCCCGGACCCCCCACCCTCTCCACCACCCCCACCCCCGGTGCGGGAACCTACGTATACGTGGGTTCCTGCTGCATTGCCTAGTTTGCAAACCGTGCAATCCACCAGGAAACCGTGCAATGTGACGCCGTCAGGGTGAACGTGCAGGGTGACCGGGCGAGGTGAACCCGGCCAGGGTGACCGGGCGAGGTGAACCGGCAGGGTGCACGGGCGAGGTGAACGCGGGTTCGGGCGCACAGGCAAGGTGAACGCGGCCAGACGCGGTACAGGCAAGGTGCACGCGGGCGAGCGGAATGTGGGCAGGACAAACGGGCCCGAAGTACGCGCGACCCCGGCCGGGCTCGCGCGGCACCAACGGACTCCGGCGCCACCTCGTACCGGGTTCAGTGTAGAGAGCGGAGGCTGCGCAGTTGGCCCAACATCAGACCCCTGCGGCGGATGCGGCAGAAAGAATTCCTGTGCATCTGCTGTACCAGCAGCCACTTGTGCCACTAACCTCACAGCAGTATCTAGACACCGGAGGGGAAGCCGGGGTCGAGCGGTACGGAATCGAGCAACGACAGCCATGAACGACGAGTCGAGGCCGGACAAGCCGGCGTCTGCGAGGGCGACTCCGATGGCCGGCAACCTCCCGATCGGACGTTTCTACACCGTCGCCGAGGTTGCCGCCACAATCCGCCTGTCCAAGATGTCGGTCTATCGACTGATCCACTCAGGACAGCTGGAAGCAGTGCAGTTCGGCCGCAGCTTCCGCGTCTCCGAGCATGCGCTCAACGCCTACTTGGCGCACGCCTACTACGACGCCGGCTGACCCGGCGGGGCGGTGCCGGCACGCGGTCGCCCCGATCCGCGACGTTGCCGCCTGAGCCCTGCTATCACTCCGCGCACTCAGGGCGTGGTGAACCGCAGCCCGAACTGCCGCGTGCTCGGCCACAACGCATCCTCCGGCAGCACGTCCGTGCCGCAGGCGCGCGAGCCCACGCCGTGCACCGCGTCGTCGATGAACAGGTAGGTGTGCGCGCTCGTCGGGAGCTCGTACGGATGCCGCGCCCGGTCGAGTTGGTGCGGGGTGTGTGACGCCAGGGTGAAGCCGGGCCGGTGGCCCTGCCGGTTCGGCCAGGTGTCGACGCTGAGCCGTACGGCGGTGTCGTCGGAGATCTCGAGCGTGCGCAGTTGCGCCCGGTGACCGGTCTCCTGCGGACGGGAGTAGGGCACGTTGAGCCCGGCGAGATCGGCGTCGAAGCGTCCGACCCGCGCCGCGCGGCGGGTATCGGGATAGGACTCGTACGGGCCCGTGCCGAACCAGGCCGCGCGCTGCAGGGTCGCCGGCAGATCGAACCGGATGCCCACCCGGGGCCAGGTGCAGTCCCAACCCGGGGACGGCACCGCCTCGACCAGCAGCGCCAGCCCGTCCGCCAGCCGCCAGCGGTAGGTCGTGTCCACGAACAGCCCGCTGTTCGCCGCCGAGGTGCGGACCCGGACCACGAACTGGTCCTGACCTGCCGACACCTCGGCCACCCGGTGCATCAGCCGGTCCAACCCCCGCTGACGCCACCGCTGCTCCGACGAGGGCCCCGGTACGCCCTCGCCGTCGGTGTCGTCGGGGCTGGCCAGTTCGAACGAGCCGCGCTCGGCGCTGCGGTCGTTGTCGGTCGGCGCCCGCCAGAGCTCGAGTTGGGGTCCGGACGCCTCCAGGTCGAACAGCCGCTGCAGCCGCCCGGTCCGCGCGTCGAACGTCGCAGGTCCGAGTTCCACGACCGACCCGGCGGGCCGGCTGCCGGACACCGCCGGCCACCACGGCAGGGTCGGCCACGCTGCCCGACGGGGTGAGCTCGCGCTGCTCCCGGGCCACCACGTGACCCGCAGCGGCCCATGCGGTCGGCGCAGCCAGCTCGGCGCGCACCGACAGCCAGGACTCGCCGGTCGACGCAGGGCCCAGTTCGGCCGGCCGTGGCAGCGTGCTCGTCGCGCCGGGCGCGGTGCTCGGCACGGCCAGCTCGACCTCCTGTTGGACGACGCCGTCGACCTCGAGCGCCGCGATGAAGCGCAGATGGTCGGTGGAGAGGGAGTGGAAGCGGTTCCGCACCGTGATCGTGTCGCCGTCCAGTCCGAAGAGGACCGGCTGGTTCACCCGGGCGAATTCCGCCAGCGACGGGGTCGCCGTACCGTCCGGCAGGATCATCCCGTCCATCACGAAGTTGCCGTCGTGCACGACCTCGCCGAAGTCGCCGCCGTACCCGTAGAACGGCGTCCCGTCCGCGGCCGTGGTCGCCAGTCCGTGATCGCGCCACTCCCAGATGAAGCCGCCGTGCAGCCGCGGGTACCGCTCCGCCAGGTCGTCGTAGCGGTCCATGCCCCCGGCGCCGTTGCCCATGGCGTGGGCGTACTCGCACATCAGGAAGGGCTTGCTCCGCACCCGCCGGTGCTCGGCCGGCGCGGACAGGTAGGAGACGAATCCGCTCTCCCGGCCGATCGCCTCGGTCTCGGCGAAGTTCGGATACATCCGGGAATAGAGGTCGACGTACGCGCAGCTGTAGTCGCCTTCGTAGTGAATCGGTCGTCCCGGGTCGCGGCGCCGCGTCCAGTTGGCCATCTGCGCCAGGTTGGCGCCGGTGCCCGCCTCGTTGCCCAGCGACCAGATCACCACGCAGGGGTGGTTCTTGTCCCGCTCGACGGTGCGCCGCATCCGGTCCACGCAGACGTCCTCCCAGCGCGGATCGTCGCTCGGGTTTCCGCGCCAGCCGAGGTAGACGAAGCCGTGGGTCTCGTAGTCACACTCGTCGATCACCCAGAACCCGAGCTCGTCGGCCAGATCCAGCACGCGGGGATGCGGCGGGTAGTGGCTGGTCCGGATGGCGTTGACGCCCGCACGCTTCATCATGATCATGTTGTCCCGCGCGTACGCCTCGTCGAACATGCGGCCGAGCGTGGGGTGGGTGTCGTGCCGGTTCACGCCGCGGAAGATCACCTGACGGCCGTTCACCGCGAAGATGTCGCCGTCGATCCGGACGGTACGAAATCCGATCCGCAGAGCGACTTCCTCGCCGGCCGAGCGGATCCGCGCCTCGTAGAGCCGCGGCCGTTCCGCGCTCCACGGCTCGACCTCGCCGACCGCGAAAGGCCGAACGTCAGCGGCCGCCGCGAAGGTCTGGCTGACCCCGAGTTCGCCGATCTCGACCGTGACCGGGTACGCGGAGCCGGCGGCATCGATGTCGGGATCGACCGTCCCGTGTCCCGTCCGGGTCGTACGCCGTACGCAGCCACACGTCGTCCAACGCCCCGGCCGGCCGGCCGAGCAGGGTCACGGAGCGGAAGATTCCGGGCAGCCACCACTGGTCCTGGTCCTCGACGTAGCTCATCGACGACCACTGGTGAACACGAACCATGATCGTGTTGGGCCCCGGCCGCACGACGCCGGTGACATCGAACTCCTGCACCAGCCGGCTGCCCTTGCCGATCCCGATCTCGGTGCCGTTCAGCCACACCCGGTAGACCGACTCCACCCCGTCGAAGCGGAGCAGGACCCGCTCGACGTCCCAGTCGGGCAGGTCGAAGCCGCGACGATGGTCACCGGTCGGGTTCTCGTCCGGGACGTACGGGGGGTCGATCGGGAAGGGGTACTGCACATTGGTGTAGATCGGCTGGCCGTAGCCCTTGGTGCGCGCCTCGTCCGCGGGAAGGACCCAATGCGACGGCACCGCGAGCGTGTCCCAGCCGGAGTCGTCGAAGTCCGGATCGGTCGCCGCCTCGTCGAGGTCCCGCGCGGACGCGTGGAGCTGGAACCGCCAGTCACCGTCGAGACTCAAGCTGGGCGCATCGCTGGACAGCCAAGACCTGGCTGGGCTGCGCCGACCGGCGCCAGGGCTGAAGTCGTCGAGGTAGGTGCTCACACTCGACGACCCTACTCAGTACGCGCCTCCCGGGCGCGCCGCCAACGGGCGACGAGGAGCGACAACATGACCGCTGTCGGCGATCGGGCAGGGTGACCAGAAGGGCACAGTGCTCGGTCGGCAGCTGGAGCAGGCCGGCGAGGTAGCCGAGCATGGCGAGCAGGTGATTGAGGCCGGGACCGAACATGGACAGCCAGCCTGACGGTGCCGGGGACAAGGGAATGCGGAGCTCGCCGCTACCGTGACCGGGATTACCCGGAATTCGTCCTGAGGTCAAGCGGGCCGTGCAGCCGCGGCCAGGTTCGCCGCGGGCCGCGCCGGGCGGGTAACATTCGGTCGTTGTACTCCCCGTGATCCCGCGCAAGGTGTTGTTGGCGCGGCGCGGGGGGTTGCAGGGGGGTCGTCCCCCCTGATGAAAGACACAGTTCGGCCGCGCGCCCGTGTGTAGTTGGCGCGGCGCGGGGGGTTGCAGGGGGGTCGTCCCCCCTGATGAAAGACACAGTTCGGCCGCGCGCCCGTGTGTTGTTGGCGCGGCGCGGGGGGTTGCAGGGGGGTCGGCACAGTTCGGCCGCGCGCCCGTGTGTAGTTGGCGCGGCACAGAGGGTTGCAAGGGGGGTCGTCCCCCTGATGAAAGACACAGTTCGGCCGCGCGCCCGTGTGTAGTTGGCGCGGCGCGGGGGGTTCAAGGGGGGTCGTCCCCCCTGAGGAAACACAGTTCAAAGGGGGGTCGCCCCCTGAGGAAAACACAGTTCGGCCGCGCGCCCGTGTGTAGTTGGCGCGGCGCGGGGGGTTCAAGGGGGGTCGTCCCCCCTTCCAAATGACACCGAGAGGTTTGACACGTGGGTTCGGTCATCAAGAAGCGTCGTAAGCGGATGGCGAAGAAGAAGCATCGCAAGCTGCTGAAGCGCACACGCATCCAGCGTCGCCGCGCAGGCAAGTAGCCCTCACCGGGCTGGGGCGCTGGGGTGACCGCCAGGGTTGTCCTCGTCACCGGGGTCTCACGCGACCTCGGTGCCCGCTTCGCACGCGCCCTCGCAGCCGAGGACGGGTTCCGCGTCCTCGGCATCGACGTCATCCCTCCGCGGCACGATCTCGGCCAGGCGACCTTCGTCCGGGCCGACATCCGCAACCCCGTGATCACCAAGGTGATCGCCTCGCATCAGGTCGACACTGTCGTCCACATGGCGATGGTCGCGGCTCCGGGCGGCGCCGGTGGCCGGTCCTCGATGAAGGAGATCAACGTCATCGGGACCATGCAGTTGCTGGCGGCCTGTCAGAAGGCCGACAGCTTCCGCAAGCTCGTGGTCCAGAGTTCCATCTCGGTCTACGGCGCCTCACCGCGCGATCCGGCCAAGTTCACCGAGGAGATGTCCCCGCGCGCCCAGCCGCGTACGGGTTTCGGCAAGGACTCGGTCGAGATCGAGTCCTACGTCCGCGGCCTGGCCCGTCGTCGACCGGACGTGGTGGTGACCACGCTGCGCCTGGCCAGCCTGATGGGGGCGGGCGTGGACAGCCACGTCACCCGCTACCTGTCGCTGCCGGTCGTGCCTCGCGTGATGGGCTTCGACGCGCGCCTGCAGTTCCTGCATCCCGCCGACGCGATCGAGGCGCTGCTGATCGTCGCCCGCCGCGACGTTCCAGGCACCTTCAACGTGGCCGCACCGGACATCGTTGCGCTCTCCCAGGCCGCGCGCGCCCTCGGCCGGCCCACGGTCGGGCTGCTTCAGCCGGTCGCGCCCCTGCTGGCCACCGTGGTCCGCCAGGCGCGTCTGATGGACTTCTCCGCCGACCAGATCGACGCCCTGACCTACGGTCGGGCCATGGATACCACGCGATTCTTCGAAGCGACGGGGTTCCGCCCGCGCTTCAGCAGCCGGGCGGCGCTGGAGGAGTTCGCCGCTTCGGCCGTCCCGGGCCTGTTCACCCGCGCGCGGGTGGAGGGGGCGCTCAGCGCCGCGACCCGCGTGCTGGCCGGAAGCGGAGCAGGCCGTGCCTGACGCGGAGATCATCGATCTGGGCCGACGGGGCGACGGTGGTCGCGACGAGCCGACGATCGGCGTCGGTCGGCCGGGCCGGGGCAGCCGATCCAGCCCTTCGGCCGCGGCGCGGGGCCTGTCCGGCGAGGCCCGTACGGGGGAGTCCGGGTCGGCCGGGCTCGGCGGAGGACGTCGCCGCCGGAGTCCGCCGCCACGGGCCCGACCCGCGCGCACGCCGGACAGCAGGCTGGACAGCACAGCCGGAGAGCCGGCCGGGGAGCGGTCCGGCGATGCGCGCGACCGCCGAACCGGCGATGCTGACGAAGCGCCCACCCTGCCGCTCGGCGCCGTGCTGACCGAGTTGGTACGCCTGGTCCGCGACATTCTCGACGGCTTGCAGAGCTTCCCGGTCGAGCGGGTACGGGCGTTCGCGGTCGACCCCATGCGAGCGCTGGTCGCCCTCGCCCAGAGCCTCGGAGTCGACTGGCAGCAGTCAGTGGACGAGACCGTGGATTTCCTGCGTTCGCGGCTGACCGGGGACTATGCGATCGACGAGTTCGGCTTCGATCCCGAGTTCACCCGCCGGATCTTCCTGCCGGTGCTGCGGCGGCTGGCCCAGTCGTGGTTCCGGGTCGAGGTGCGCGGCACCGAGAACCTGCCGACCGAGGGCTCGGCGCTGCTCGTCTCCAACCACGCTGGAACCCTGCCGCTGGACGGGATGATCCTGCACAGCGTGGTCTACGACGAGATCGGGCGGCACGTCCGCATGCTGGGCGCCGACCTGATCTTCAAGACCCCGTACTCCCACGACCTGGCCCGCAAGACCGGTACGACTCTGGCCTGCCAGGAAGACGCCGAACGGCTGCTGGCGTCGGATCAACTGGTCGCGGTCTATCCGGAAGGGTTCAAGGGTCTCGGAAAGCCGTACGCGGACCGCTACAAGTTGCAGCGCTTCGGCCGCGGCGGCTTCGTCTCGGCCGCCGTACGGGCCCAGGTGCCGATCATCCCGGTGTCGATCGTGGGCTCGGAGGAGATCTACCCGTTGATCGCCTCCGCCCCGGCGCTCGCCCGCGCGATGGGCGTGCCGTACTTCCCGGTCACGCCGTTGTTCCCGTGGTTGGGACTGCTCGGTCTCATCCCGCTGCCCAGCAAGTGGATCATCCAGTTCGGCGAGGCGATCACCACCGACGAGTTGCCGACCGGTGCCGCCGACGACCCGATGGTCGTCTTCAACGTCACCGACCAGGTGCGGGAGACGATCCAGCACACCCTGTACGCGCTGCTGATGCAGCGTCGCAGCGCCTTCTTCTGACCACGATCTCGACCCCGGGTGGGCGTGGACCGGCCCGGCGTCGCGCTGACGCGGAGTCCGGGCGGGCCCGTTGTCGGTGGGGTTGGAGACCCTGAGAACCTGATCCGACAAGCCGGGTGGCGCGTTGCCTCCGGCCCGCGGCCTGACCGAGGAGGGACCGATGTTCTGGGCGCTGGCGGTGATCGTGCTGGCGTTCGCGGGCTTCAGCGTGCTGGTCATCCGGATGCCGGCCCGGACCGCGATCCCGGCCGGACCGATCGACCGGGAGCAGCTCAAGGGTTTCGTCTACGTCGGGGCGGGTGCCCTGGTAGTCCTGGCGGCGGCGGTCGTGGTGGTCGGCCTGCTGGGGAACCGGAGTGCTCGCGCCGAAGCGCTGGCCGTGCTCGGACTCTTCGGCTACGGCGCCTATCTGGTGGCTGCGGCCGTGATCCTCTACGTCGGCAACCGGCGCGCTTGATGGCGGCGCGGGCGCAGCCGGCCCGTCCGGCTCAGCGTCGGAGGTAGCGGCGAACGGCCAACCCGGTCGCCACGGCTCCGGCGGCGGCGCCCGCGGCTCCGGCGCCGAACAGGCCGAGCCGGGCCGCCTTGCGCCCGGTGCGGTAGTCGCGGATCTGCCAGTCCTGGTCCTCCGCGTGCGACTGCAACCGCCCGTCGGGGTTGATCGCGCACGGATGCCCGACCAGCGACAGCATCGGCAGGTCGTTGTAGGAGTCGGAGTAGGCGAAGCAACGGGCGAGGTCCAGGCCGTGTTCACGGGCCAGCGCGCGGACCGCGGTCGCCTTGGCGGGTCCGTGCAGAAGCTCGCCCTGCAGCCGGCCGGTATACACGCCCCCGACGTGCTCGGCCGTGGTGCCGAGCGCACCCGTCAGCCCGAGCCGCGCGGCGACGATGCCGGCAACCTCCACGGGGGCGGCGGTGACCAGCCAGACCTGCTGGCCCACGTCCAGATGCATCTGGGCGATCGCCCGCGTGCCGGGCCAGATCCGCCCGGCGATCGACTCCTCGTACACCTCATTGCCGATCTCGGTCACCTCGGCGACCGTGCGGCCCTCGATGAAGCTCAGCGTCGCGCTGCGGGCGTCCTCGATGTGGCCCGCGTTCTCCCGGCCGGCCATCCGGAAGTAGGCCTGCAGCCACAGGCCGCGGAGGATGACCCGGGTGGGGAAGAAGCCTCTCCGGTACAGGCCCTTGGCCAGGTGGAACAGCGAGGCGCCCTGGATCACGGTGTTGTCGAGGTCGAAGAACGCCGCGGCCGTCGGGTCCTCCCGGATCAGAGGGTCGGGCGGGGTCAACGGCAGGGAGACCGCATCGGCGCCGGGCAATGGCTCGATCTGCTCGATCGGGATGGCCGCAGCAGGCGTGGGTTGGACCGCCGATGCCGCGACCGGGTCCTCCGGGCTCGTCGTTGCCCTCCGATCCGGTCACGCCTCCACCCTAGGCCGTGCCGACCCGGACGCCGCACGCCTCGACGCCGGCCGGTACGGGCCACGTCGGGGGCGCCGTAACCACACGACGGGCCGGTAGCCGGGAGGTGCCAGACTTCAGGGGTGCCCGACTTCGGGGTGAACACCCCAGACGCCGACCGGACGGTGAGCGCCGATCTGTCGGCGACCAGCGCCGGGGCCGGCGCGAGCAGTGCCGGAGATCACGCGATCAACGTCGCCGATCTCGTGGCCCGGCAGGCCGAGCGTCAGCCGGACGGCATCGCGCTGGTGCAACCTGGTACGCGCCGCCGCACGCTGACCTGGGCGGAACTCGACCGGCAGGTCGACGCGGTGGGCAGCGGGCTCGTCGGGCGCGGGCTGGTGGCCGGCCAACGGGTCGGTCTGCTCGGCGGGAACGACATCGAGTTCGTCATCGCCTACTTCGCCGCGCTGCGCGTCGGCCTCGTCGCGGTGCCGCTCGATCCCCAGGCCTCGCCGGCCACCGTGGCCGAGCGCTGCGCCGAGACCGGGGTCCGGCTGCTGCTGAGCGCCACCGAACTGCGCGTGGAGGGCGTGCCGCGGCACCCGCTGACCAGGTCCGGGCTGGACCAGCTCGCCGCGGATCGCAGGGCCGAGGTCGATTCACCCCAGGACGGGGAGGCCCTGGCCGTCCTGCTCTACACCGCCGGCACGTCCAGCCGGCCCCGGGCGGTGATGCTGACCCATCGCGCCCTGCTGGCTCACCTGGACCAGATCGCGTCGTTCGGCGTGCTCGACACCGAGTCCGCGCTGCTCGTCGCCCTTCCGCTGCACCACGTCTTCGCGCTCAACGCCGTCCTCGGTGCGGGCGTGCGGTGTGGCGCCAGCCTGGTCCTGGCGAGCGGCTTCGACGAGCCCGAACGGCTGCTCGAGGTCGTGGTGGCGGAGCAGATCAGCATGCTGCCCGTCGCTCCGGCGCTGCTGCAGCGCCTGCTCGACACCGAGGGCTCCGCCGAGGCCCTGCGCGGCCTGGGCTCGGTGTTCTGCGGCGCTGCGCCGCTGTCGGTGGAACTGCGCGAGACCTTCACCGCGCGTACCGGCCTGCGGGTCGACCAGGGCTACGGGCTGACCGAGGCAGGCCCGGGCGTGGCGTCGACCGTCGGCGCGGATCTGCACGGCCACGGACACGTGGGGCGGCCGCTGCCGGGGATCGAGGTGCGGATCGGCGACGGCGCCGAGCCGTCGGAGCCGGGCGAGATCGCCGTACGGGGGCCCAACCTGTTCTCCGGATACTGGCCGGACGGACACGGCGGACCCGGCGCGGACGGGTGGTTCGCGACCGGCGACATGGGCTACCAGGTCGATGCCGACCTCTACCTGATGGACCGGGTCCGCGAGCTGGTCGAGGTGCACGGCTTCCACGTCTACCCGGCCGAGATCGAGGAGGCCATCGCCGAGCTGGCCGGGGTTCGGGCCGTGGCCGTGCTCGGCGTTGCCGGCCGGCAGGGGAGTGGGGAGATCGTTGCCTTCGTGGCCGGCGAGGGCCTCAGCGTCGAGGGGCTGGATGAGCACTGCGCCGCACGGTTGGCCCGTTTCAAGCGGCCCGGTCGGATCATCCTGGTCGAGTCGTTGCCGCACAGTGCGACGGGCACGGTGGCGAAGGGGCGGCTCCGCCGGTTGCTGGACCAGGACCCGCCTCCGACCGCGGCGGGCTCGGCCTGACGTGGCGGAAGTGAGCAGCGGCAGCGCCCGGGTGGTCCTGATCAGCCGGAACGACTGCCACCTGTGCGAGCAGGCGATCGAGGTGGTCGCGACCGTGTGCGCGGAAACCGGCACCGCGTACGAGGTCCTCGACGTCGACGCCGATCCCGAGCTCCTGCGCAGGTATTCCGACCAGGTGCCCGTGACCCTGGTCGACGGAGCCCAACACGACTTCTGGCGGGTCGACCCGGTCCGGCTGCGCACCGCTCTCAGCCGTCGGCGCTGACCGGAGACGGCCTCGATCCGATGCTTTTCGACGCGGCGACCCTGCGGGGTCTGGCCGAAGGCCGCGTGGACCGGACCTTCCGGCGATGGACCGTCGTCCGCCCCCGGGTGGGTTCGCGGTTCACCACCGCCGTCGGGGTGGTGGAGGTGACGTCCATCAGGCGCGTGACAGCGGCCGACCTGGATGACCAGGCGGCCCAGTGGGCCGGCTTCACCTCCGTGGCGGCGCTCCAGCAGTGGACGTCGGCCAAGGGCAGCGGCGACCTGTACGAGGTGGGCATTCGCGTCGCCGGACCGGATCCCAGGATCGCGCTGCGCGCTGAGGACTCACTCGCCCCGGCGGCGCTGGCGGGGCTGGCGGCGACGCTCGACCGGATGGACCGCGCCGCCGAAAAGCCCTGGACGCGGCAGATGCTGGCGCAGATCCGGCAACGGCCCGGTGTGGTGTCCACCGAACTGGCGGCCGAGCTCGGGCAGGAGCGACCCGCGTACAAGCTCCGGGTCCGGCGGCTCAAAACCCTGGGTCTGACCGAGTCCCTCCGCGTCGGCTACCAGCTGTCGCCGAGGGGCGAGGCCTTCCTCCTCGGCGACGACGGCCCGTCGCGGTGAGGCGTTTTGTGTCCGCTTCCGCCAAGCTCCTAGAGTGGGGATGCTCGGGTCAGGCGCCGGATGAGGGGGTGGAGTGTCGCAGACGTTCTCCGGCGATCCGCTCCGCAGCGTCGGCGCGCTCAAGGGCATCCCTGACGCCACCGTGGCCCGGCTCCCCGTGTACCTGCGCACGCTGCACCAGTTGGCCGCCCAGCGGATCGGGACGGTCAGCAGTGGTGCCCTCGCCGAAGCGGCCGGGGTCAGCCCGGCCCAGCTCCGCAAGGACCTGTCCCACCTGGGCTCGTACGGGACCCCGGGTGTCGGCTACGACGTGGAATACCTGCGCTTTCAGCTCGGTCGGGAGGTCGGCTCGGCTCACGACTGGCCGGTGATCATCGTGGGGCTCGGCAACCTGGGCACCGCGCTGGCGAACTACTCCGGCTTCTACTCGCGCGGATTCCGGGTGGTCGGCCTGGTCGACCCGTCCCCGGATCTGGTCGGCCGCCGCATCCACGGCCTGGCCATCTCCGATCTCGCCGAGCTCGAGGACGTCGTTGCCCGCAGCGGCGCGGCGATCGCCGTCATCGCTACGCCGGCGGAGGCCGCGCAGTCGGTCGCCGACCGCCTGGTCGACCTCGGGGTGACGAGCCTGCTGAACTTCGCCGCCACCGTGCTGCTGGTGCCGGACCACGTCACCGTACGCAAGGTCGACCTCGGCCAGGAGTTGCAGATTCTCGCCTATCACGAGCAGCGCAAGGCTGACGATGCCCAGCGGGCAGCGCTGCAGCGGCCGGAGCTGCTCGCCACCGGACCCAGGAGCGGGTCGTGAGCATCCTCGTGGTGAGTGTGTCCCACAAGTCGACCTCGGTGGCCGAGCTCGGTCAACTCGCGATGGACGCGCCGGCCGCCGCCAAGCTGGCCGACCAACTGGTCGGCTCGGAGCACATCGACGAGGCGGTGGTCCTGTCCACCTGCAACCGGACCGAGCTCTACGTCTCGGTCACGCGCTTCCACGGGGCGCTGGACGACGCCACCCAGGCCCTGGCCGACACGGCCGGACTCGGCGTGCCCGCGCTGCGCTCCCGGTGCGCGGTCTTCTTCGACGAGGGTGCCGTGGCACATACCTTCTCGGTGACGTCCGGACTCGATTCGGTGGTGGTCGGGGAGAGCCAGATCCTCGGCCAGGTCAAGGCCGCGCTCACCCTGTGCCAGGCCCACGGAACCGTCGGCAGCGTGCTCAACTCGCTGTTCCAGCAGGCGATCCGGGTAGGCAAGCGGGTGCAGACCGAGACCGGCATCGGCACCGCGGGCCGATCGCTGGTGAGTGCGGCGTTCCGGCTGCTCACCGCCGACATCGGGCCGCTCGAGGGTCGGCGGGTGCTGGTCGTGGGTGCAGGCGCGATGGCCGGGCTTGGCGGCGCGCACCGCCGCGGCGGCCGGAGCGACGGTGAGCTGCGCCAACCGCACCCTGGCTCGGGCTGAGCGGCTGGCCGAGGCGGTCGGCGGGCATGCCGTCCCCTTGTCGGAGCTGCCGGCCGCGCTGGCGAGGACCGATGTCCTGCTCACCTGCACCGGGGCCCGGTCGATGAACCTCGGGGTCACCGACCTGGCGGGCACGCCGGTGATCGGCGTGGCCGATCTGGCGCTGCCCGCCGACGTCGACCCGGAGGTGGCCGACCTCGGCATCGCGCTGGTGAACCTGGATCGGCTGGTGGACAGCCAGCTCGATGCCGCCAGCGCCCGCGAGGTCGAAGACGCCCGTCGGCTCGTACGGCGCGAGGTCGGGGACTTCCTCGGGCTCCGCCGCGCCGCCCAGGTCGCGCCCACGGTGGTCGCGCTCCGCTCGATGGCCTCCGATGTCGTCACCGCCGAACTGCGCCGCCTCGACGGCCGGCTGCCAGACCTGGACGAGCGGCAGCGCGACGAGGTGCAGCGCGCGATTCGCCGCATCGTGGACAAGCTGCTGCACGCCCCGACGGTGCGGGTCCAGGAACTGTCGGCCGAGTCGGACGCCGTGGACTATGCCGCGGCCCTGCGCGAGCTGTTCGCACTCGACCCGCACACGATCGCCGCAGTGATGTCGCCGGAGGTCCGTTCCTGATGCCTCCGCCGTCCATGCCGGCGAGCCGCGTCCCCGCCCGGTGAGCCCCGCCCGGTGAGCCCCAGCCCGGTGAGCACCAGCCCGATGAGCTCCAGCCCGATGAGCCCCAGCCCGATGACCCCAGCCCGAAGAGCAGGCCCGCTTCGCCCTGACGGTTCAGCGCGTCCGATCCGGCTGGGGGCGCGGACGTCGCCACTGGCCCGCGCCCAGGTCGCTCAGATCGCCGCGCTGCTCGCCGCGCACGGGGTGCGGTCGGAGTTCGTGGGCATCACCACGACCGGAGACGTCGACCAGCGCGCCCTGACCGAGATCGGCGGTACCGGCGTCTTCGCCAGCGCCGTCCGCGACGCCCTGCGGGCCGGTGAGATCGACCTCGCGGTGCACTCGCTGAAGGATCTGCCCACCGCGCCGGAACCGGACCTGGAGATCCTGGCCGTCCCCGAGCGGGAGGACCCTCGAGACGTGCTGGTCGGGGCGCAGTTGGCTGACCTGCCCGACGGCGCACGAGTCGGCACCGGAGCGCCGCGGCGGGCCGTGCAGTTGCTGGCGTGGGCGGCCGAGCACGGGCGGCGGATCGACGTCGTCCCCGTACGCGGCAATGTGGACACCCGTATCGACCTGGTCCGGGCCGGCACGGTGGACGCCGTCGTACTCGCCGCAGCAGGCCTGCGCCGCCTCGGCCGCCTGCCTGCGGAGGCCCTCGAATCAGGACCCTCCGCGGACACCGTTGTCACAAACCTCCAAGCACAGGTGCTTGATCATCAGGTGATGCTTCCAGCCCCTGGACAGGGTTGCCTGGCGCTAGAAATTCATCGTTCTCTCAGCATCGAGTTCCGGCTTCTGGTGGCTGCCCTCGACAACTCGGTTGCGCGAGCGGAAGCCCTTGTGGAGAGGGGATTCCTGGCCACTCTCGAGGCCGGCTGCACCGCCCCGGTGGGTGCCCGTGCCACCGTCCAGGGCCTGCGTGGTAAAAGCCTCGATTTGACTCTTGACGCCGTAATTGGGAGAACGTTACTGAGCAACTTGTCAGAACCGACCAACGCGCACCTTTCCCCCACTCCGCGTCTCGCACCTCCCGAGAGTCTGGTACTCAGGGTGGAGGTGCGCGGCAGCTCGGCAGAGCCGGAGCGGTTCGGGGCGGAGCACGCCGAGCTGGTGCTCTCGCGGTTGCGGGAGCCACACGATTGACGACAACAGAACGCGAGAGAAGTCAGTGAGCACATCCCCGGCTCAAACGCCCCGGACCCCCACCTCAGCCATCCCGACCGCTCCGATCACCCGGGGCCGGGTCATCTTCGTCGGAACCGGGCCCGGCGATCCCGACCTGCTGACCCTCGGTGCGATCGCCGCGCTCGCCGACGCCAGCGCGGTCATCCTGGACGACGACCGGCAGCGGGAAATCCTGTCCCACCCCGCCATCACCCTCGCTGAGGGGGCAGAGGTGACCACCATCGGGCTGACCGAGGCGCACCGACCGCTCACTCCCTCCGCGCGAGCCAAGATCGTGCTCAAGATCGCGGCGGGCGGGAGCCGGGTGGTCCGCCTGGTCACCGGCGACCCCTTCCTGGACAATGCGGTGGCCGACGAGGCCGCGGCCTGCGTGCGCGGCGGGATCGACTTCGAGGTGGTGCCGGGCGTGTCGAGCCTGACCGCCGTACCCGAGTACGCGGGCATCGACCTCATCCACGCCGGCGGCGTGCAGTTCGCGTCGGTCACCGACGGCAAGTTCACCAAGGCCGGCACCGCCCACTGGAGCTCCGCAGCCACGGTCGTGGTGAGCACCCTGGTCTCGATGGTGGGCGGACTGGTCGAGGCGGCCAAGGCCGCCGGCCGGCCTGACGACGATCACGTGATCGTCACTCTGCACGGCGGCAGCACCGAGCAGATCACCCTGCCGACGACCCTCGAGGGCCTGGTCGCCGCGGTGAAGTCGGCCAAGGCGCCGGCGGGCGACCCCGTGCACGTGATCATGGGGGCGGCTGCCGAGCAGCGTCAAGAACTCAGCTGGTACGAGACCAAGCCGCTGTTCGGCTGGCGGGTCCTGGTGCCGCGGACCAAGGACCAGGCCGGTCCCATGGTGGCGCGCCTGCGGACCTACGGCGCGCACAGCGACGAGGTGCCGACCATCTCGGTCGAGCCGCCGCGCAGTCCGCTGCAGATGGACAAGGCGATCCGCGGTCTGGTCGAGGGCCGCTACGAGTGGGTGGCCTTCACCTCGGTGAACGCGGTCAAGGCCGTCCGGGAGAAGTTCGAGGAGTACGGGCTGGACGCCCGCGCCTTCTCCGGGCTCAAGGTCGCGGCCGTCGGCGAGACCACCGCCCAGTCGCTGCAGGCCTGGGGCATCGAGCCCGACCTGGTGCCCACCGGCGAGCAGTCCGCAGCCGGTCTGGCCGCCGACTTCCCGCCGTACGACGACGTGCTGGACCCGATCAACCGGGTCTTCCTGCCGCGGGCCGACATCGCCACCGAAACCCTCGCCGAGGGCCTCAAGGCGCTCGGCTGGGAGGTCGAGGACGTCACCGCCTACCGGACCGTGCGGGCCACGCCGCCGCCGGCCCCGGTCCGCGAGGCGATCAAGACGGGCAAGTTCGACGCTGTCGTGTTCACGTCGTCGTCCACGGTGCGCAATCTGGTCGGCATCGCCGGCAAGCCGCACCCCTCGACGATCATCGCGGTGATCGGCCCGGCAACGGCGCGGACCTGCGAGGAGCACGGCCTGCGGGTCGACGTGGTGGCCTCCAAGCCGTCTGTGGTCGACCTCGCGGACGCGCTGGCCAGCTTCGCCGCCGCTCGCCGGGACACCCTCCTGGAGTCCGGGGAGCCGGTGCTCCGGCCCTCGCAGAAGCGCCCCGGCACCCGTCGCAAGGTCTGATCGGGCCGCGTGTCCCGGGCTTGCCACCGCGCCCCCCACTCAGGCCAGGAAACGCCGAGAAACGCCCTCGGCGGGGGCTCCGAGGCTGTCGTCTTCCGGCGTTTCCTGAACGGGGCAGGGCGGTGAACGGCGCGATTCCGCGGCCGCATCAGCCGCCGCAGCCACGCCCGAGCCGCCGCAGCCGCCGCAGCCAGCCCACCGGCCGCGCCGGCTGCGCGTCAACCCCGTCATGCGGGCGATGGTGGCCGAGACCACGGTCGAGCCGCGGCAACTCGTCTGGCCGATGTTCGTGGCCGAGGGAATCTCCGAACCGCGGCCCATCAGTTCCATGCCCGGGGTGGTCCAGCACACGCTGGACACGCTTCGCAAGGCCGCCGTCGAGGCGGCACAGGCGGGACTGGCCGGGGTGATGCTGTTCGGCGTCCCGCAGCACAAGGACGCCCGCGGCTCTGGCGCGCTCGATCCCGACGGCATCCTCACCCGGGCCATCCGGGTCGTCCGTGAGGAAGTGGGGGACGCCTGCCTGGTGATGTCCGACGTCTGTCTGGACGAGTTCACCGATCACGGCCACTGTGGGCTGTTGACCCCCTCGGGCGAGGTCGACAACGACGCGACCGTGGCCAGCTACGCCGAGATGGCGGTATTGCACGCCGCTGCCGGTGCCCATGTCGTCGGGCCGAGCGGAATGATGGACGGACAGGTCCGGGCCATCCGGTCCGCCCTGGACGCCGCGGAAGCCACCGACGTCGCGATCATGGCCTACTCGGCCAAGTACGCCTCGGCCTTCTACGGGCCGTTCCGGGAGGCGGTGGCGTCGTCGCTGTCCGGCGACCGCAAGACCTATCAACAGGATCCGGCCAATGTCCGTGAAGCTCTCCGCGAGGTCGCCCTCGACGTGGCCGAGGGTGCCGACATCGTCATGATCAAACCGGCACTGGGCTACCTCGACGTCGTACGAGCGGTCCGGGAGGCGGTGCAGCTGCCGGTCGCGGCGTACAACGTCTCGGGCGAGTACGCGATGGTCGAGGCCGCCGCGGCGCAGGGCTGGATCGACCGGGAGCGCGCGGTGGCGGAGACGCTCACCTCGATCCGGCGGGCCGGCGCGGACCTGATTCTCACCTACTGGGCGCTCGACGTCGCCCGTGGCCGGATCCGATCGGCGTGATCACGACCTGCGTGACCGTCCGCCGGACGCCACCGCACACCCGCTGCGCCCACCACCTGACTCTGGAGCCTGCATGCCGACCCCGCTGAGCGAGGCCGCCTTCGCGCGAGCCAAGAGCGTCACGCCCGGCGGGGTCAACTCGCCCGTACGCGCCTTCCTCGCGGTGGGTGGCACGCCCCGATTCATCGCCCGGGCCGCGGGCCCCTACCTGTACGACCTGGACGGCCACGAACTGGTCGACCTCATCTGCTCATGGGGCCCGATGCTGCTCGGCCACGCCCACCCCGAGGTGATCAGCGCGGTCAGCGTCGCCGCCGCGCGCGGGACCTCCTACGGTGCCCCCACGCTGGCCGAGGTCGACCTGGCCGCGGAGATCATCGCCCGGACGCCGGTGGACCAGGTGCGGCTCGTCAACTCCGGCACCGAGGCCACCATGTCGGTGGTTCGACTGGCGCGCGGCGTCACCGGCCGCGACATGATCGTGAAGTTCGCCGGCTGCTACCACGGGCACGTCGACGCGCTGCTCGCCGCCGCCGGCTCCGGCGTCGCCACCCTGGCCATCCCCGGTACGCCGGGCGTCACGGCGGCCACCACCGCCGACACGGTGGTGCTGGAGTACAACGACCGGGCCGCCGTACGAGAAGCCTTCGCCACGTACGGGGACAAGATCGCCGCGGTGATCACCGAGGCGGCCTGCGGGAACATGGGAGTGGTACCGCCCGGAGTCGTGGACGGAACCAACTTCAACGCCTTCCTCCGTGAGATCGCTCACCAGCACGGCGCGCTGTTGATCTCTGATGAGGTGATGACGGGATTCCGGGTGAGTCGCTCCGGCCAGTTCGGCCGGGACGGAGTCGAGCCGGACCTGATGACCTTCGGCAAGGTGATGGGCGGCGGCTTTCCGGCAGCCGCTTTCGGCGGCCGCGCCGAGATCATGCAGAACCTGGCCCCGGTGGGCGGGGTCTACCAGGCGGGCACGCTGTCGGGAAACCCCCTGGCGACGGCGGCCGGGCTGGCTACGCTGCGGCTGGCCACCGAGGAGGTCTACGCCCGGATCGACGACCTGTCGGTCCAGTTGCAGGCCGAGGTGGCGGCCGCCCTCAGCTCTGCGGGGCTGTCCCACGTCATTCAGGCGGCGGGGAACTTGTTCAGCGTCTTCTTCGTGGCCGAAGGGGTGACCACTGTTCCGGACTACGCGACCGCCGCGCGTCAGTCCACTCCGACGTACGCAGCGTTCTTCCACGCGATGCTCGACGCCGGGGTCTATCTGCCTCCGAGTGCCTTCGAGGGTTGGTTTCTGTCCGCGGCGCACGATGATAGAGCGATGGACCGCATCGTCGGCGCCCTTCCGGGGGCGGCGAGGGCAGCGGCCGCCGTGGTTGCAGTCTGACGAACGCGGCGTCAGCAGCAGTTGGATCGAGCGCTGCCTTGGCAGCCTGAGCGAGATGGGAGCGCCATGAGCGCGCGGCGGACGGTCGTCCACCTGGTCCGGCACGGCGAGGTAGAGAATCCTGGCGGCATTCTGTACGGCCGGCTGCCGGACTACCACCTGTCCGAACGAGGGCAGGAGATGGCCCGCACCGTCGCCGAGGACCTGCGCGACCGCGACATCGTGCACCTGCGCTGCTCACCCCTGGAGCGTGCCCAGGAGACGGTCGCTCCGCTGGCGCAGGCGCTGGACCTGCCGGTCACCACCGACGGACGGGTGATCGAGGCCGGCAACTTCCTCGAAGGTCGGCTCGTCACCCCGCTCACCCTGCTGCGCGGCGGGCCGCGTACGTGGTGGTACTTCCGCAATATTGCCGCGCCCACCTGGGGCGAGCGCTACACCGAGATCGTGGCGCGGATGCGGTTGGCCATGAAAGATGCGGCGGAGGCCGCCGAGGGTCACGAGGCGGTGATCGTGTCCCACCAGTTGCCGATCTGGATGGCCCGGTCCGACGCCGAGGGCCGCCGGCTGATGCACGATCCGCGCCGCCGCGACTGCACTCTGGCCAGTGTCACCTCGTTCAGCTACCTCGACGGCCGGTTGACCTCGATCAGTTACCGCGAGCCGGCCAAGGCGTTGCTGCGCCCTCACCAGGCGCACCCGCAGCAGACCAAGAAGTTCGTCGCAGGAGCGTGATGGTCACTCGGCCTCACCTTCGTTCGGTACACCACCCTGCCGGCTCGGCGGAATCGATATCGAGCTGCCCGGACCGCCCCAGGTTGCCGGGCTCCGCCGGAGTGCTCGTGGCCGGCGCCGCGTGGGTTCTCTGCCTCGGACTCGCCGGTGCGCTGTTGGCCGGTTGCGCGGCGACCGGTGCGGACGAGCCCACCCGCAGCGCCGCCCAGGCCGGCTACCCCGGCGTCGAGCGGAACCTGACCCGCATCGCGCCCGACCAGCGCAAGCCGGCCCCGGTCGTCGCCGGCCCGGCCCTGGACGGAGCGGGGACGGTGTCGACGGCGGACTACCGCGGCCAGGTGTTGGTGATCAACGTCTGGGGGTCCTGGTGCGCGCCCTGCCGGAAGGAGGCGCCGGCCCTGCAGGCGGCCAGCGTCCGGACCGCGGGCGTCGCGCAGTTCGTGGGCATCACCACCAAGGACCCTGACCCGGCGGCGGCTCAGGCCTTCGTCCGGGCTTTCAAGGTCACATACCCGAGCATCTTCGACCCGTCGGGACAGGCGCTGCTCACCTTTGCGGGCGACCTGCCCCCCAGCGCGATCCCCTCGACGTTGATCGTCGACGCCCAAGGCAGGCTCGCGGTCCGCGTGCTCGGTGAGGTTTCCGAGATCACCCTGGTGAACATGATCGACGACGTCGCGGACGGCCGCTAGATGCCGCCGCTCGATCTCGCCAGCTGGGCGGAGTCCGCGGTGGGCGGCTCGATGGCGCTGGCTCTGCCGGTAGCGCTGCTCGCCGGTCTGGTCTCGTTCTTCTCTCCCTGCGTGGTGCCGCTGTTGCCGGGGTACCTCTCCTACGCCACCGGGTTGGGCGCGGCCGAGGTGGTCGAAGGCTCGAGGCGGCGGGGCCGCCTGCTGGCCGGGACGTCGCTGTTCGTGCTGGGCTTCGCGGTGGTCTTCGTGGCCACCGGCGTGGTCGCCGGCACCGTCGGGCGCGAGCTCGCCCAGCACCGGGTGTTGATCAGCCGGCTGCTCGGGGTGGTGATCATCGTCCTCGGGCTGATCTTCGCCGGGGTGCTGCGGATCGGCCAGCGCGACCTGCGGCTGCACGCCATCCCCGCGGTCGGCGTCGCCGCGGCACCCCTGTTGGGCGTGGTCTTCGCGCTCGGCTGGACGCCATGCCTGTCCCCGACCCTCGGGGTGGTGGTCAACCTCGGGTTCAACGAAGGCACCGCGCTCCGCGGCGGCCTGCTCGGATTCGTGTACGCCCTCGGGCTCGGCATCCCATTCGTCGTGGCCGGTGCGGCGTTCACCAGGATGGCCCGCGCCGTGACCTTCCTCCGTCGACGACAGCTGATGATCATGCGGATCGGGGGGGTGCTGCTGGTGCTGGTGGGACTGCTGCTGGCCACGGGAATCTGGGACTCGCTCACCGCCGTGTTGCGGCAATGGGCCTCGAACTTCGAGACGGCGCTGTGATGAGCGACACCGACACCCGCACGCGGGCACCCAGCCCCCCCGAACCGGCGCCGGCGCCGCACCTGCCGAGGCTGGGTCTGGCCGGTGGCGTGCGCTGGGTCTGGACCCAGCTGACCTCGATGCGTACGGCACTGGTGCTGCTGTTCGCCCTGGCGCTGGCCGCGATCCCCGGATCGCTGATTCCGCAACGCAGCATTTCCCCCTTCCGGGTGTCGCAGTTCATCAGCGACCACCCCACTCTCGGCCCGCTGTACGACCGGGTCGAGCTTTTCAACGTCTACAGCTCGCCCTGGTTCTCCTCGATCTACCTGCTGCTCTTCCTGTCCTTGATCGGATGCATCGTGCCCAGGGTCGCGGTGTACGCGCGGGCCCTGCGCGCCCGGCCGCCGAAGACGCCGAGGAATCTGTCCCGGCTGCCCGCGTACGCCGATGTCGCGCTGCCCGCGAACGATTCCGCCGGCTCCACCGCTGAGCGCACCGGACACCGACGACGTGCTCGAGCGCGCGTACCAGCGCCTCCGGCAGCAGCGCTACCGGGTGGACCGACGCGAGGACAGCGTGGCCGCCGAACGCGGCTACCTGCGCGAGGCGGGCAATCTGGTCTTCCACGTCAGCCTGCTCTTCGTGCTCGCCGGGGTGGCGGTCGGCATCCTGCTGGGGTTCCGCGGCACCAGCGTCGTTCTCGTCGGGAGCGGCTTCTCCAACAATGTGACCCAATACGACGACCTCTCCGCCGGTGCGTGGTTCACCGACGCCGACCTGCGGCCGTTCAGCGTGCAGCTGAACAACTTCGAGGTGAAGTTCGAGACCGGTCCGGTGCAGCGTGGCGCCGCCCGGCTGTTCCGTGCTGACGTCGAGGTGACCGACCTGCCGGGCGCCGTACCCCGCGCCGAGACGCTGGAGGTCAACCAGCCGTTGAACGTGGGTGGGACGACCGTCCACCTGATCGGACACGGGTACGCGCCGAAGGTGACGATCAAGGACGGCGAGGGCAACGTCGCGTACTCCGGGCCGGTGGTGCTGCTGCCGCAGGACGGGAACTTCACCTCGATCGGGGCCATCAAGGCCCCTGACGCGCGTCCGGAGCGGCTGGCCTTCGAAGCGTTCTTCTTCCCCACGGCGGTACTCGACCAGGGCGGTCCGAGGTCGGTCTTCCCCGACGCGATCAGCCCGGCGCTGTTCGTCAACGTCTGGTCGGGACCACCCAGGCAGGAAACCGGCCGGCCCGAGAACGTGTACTCCCTCGACACCACCGGCCTGACCCAGTTGAGGCAGGATGGCGAGCCGATCCGCCTCGCCTTGACGGTGGGCCAGGGGATCGAGCTGCCGGAGGGCAAGGGGTCGATCCAGCTCGACGGCTGGACGCGGTGGGTGAAACTGCAGATCGGCGACACGCCCGGCGTCTCGATCTCCCTGGTGGCCCTCGCCTTCGCGGTGGCCGGGCTGTGCCTGTCGTTGTTCGTGCGGCCGCGCCGGGTCTGGATCCGCGTCCGGGAGCTCGACGGTGGCCATAGGGTGGAGGTCGGCGGACTGGACCGGGCAGACGCCCGGGCCGGATTGACCGAGGACGTGACGGAGCTGGCCGCGGAACTGGCCGGCGAGCCCGGTCACCACGTGGGAAAGGTGCGCACTGAATGAACTGGGAGTACTACTCGAGCCTGGCCCTGGTGACCTCGATCGTGGTGTACGCGCTGGCGATGTTCGTCCACGCCGCCGAGTGGGCTGCCGCGCGCAAGGTGAGCGTCGAGGCGTCGGCGGTCGAGCGTGAGCTTGTTGGCGTCGCCGCCGGCCAAGGGCGGGGCGAGGTGCTGCGTGACGGTGGCGTGCCGATCGACGACGGCTCCGGGCGGCAGAAGGTGGACCAACTCGGTCGTATCGGCGTAGCCCTGACGATCATCGGGTTCGCGCTCAGCGCTGCCGCCGTGGTGTTCCGCGCGCTCGCCGCCGAGCGTGCGCCGTGGGGCAACATGTTCGAGTTCACGATCACTGCGATGGTCCTGGTGGTCGGGGTCTATCTGCTGATGGTCTGGCGCGCCGGCCTGCGCTGGCTGGGCCTCCCGGTGACGCTGCTGGCCGCTGTCGGCAATGGCCTCGCCATCACCGTCTTCTACGTCGCCGTCGCTCCGCTGGTACCGGCCCTGCACTCGGTCTGGTTCCTGATCCACATCATCGCGGCCGCCGTCGCGGGCGCGGCCCTCAACATCGGCGCGGTCCTGTCCCTGCTGTACCTGCTGCGCCAGCGCGCCGAGGATCGCGGCGTCGTACGCGGGTATCTGGCCTGGCTGCCTGCCTCCCGGCGGATCGACCTTCTGGCGTACCGGTTCCACGCCTTCGCCTTCCCGCTGTGGACCTTCGCCGTCGCCGCCGGCGCGGTGTGGGCCGAGTACGCGTGGGGCCGCTACTGGAACTGGGATCCCAAGGAGACCTGGGCCCTGGTGACCTGGGTGATCTACGCCTGCTACCTGCACGCCCGCTCGACCGCCGGCTGGCGCGGCCGGCGGGCCGCGTTGATCGCGCTGGTCGGCGTGGCCTCGTTCTGGTTCAACTTCATCGGCGTCAACCTGCTGGTCACCGGCCTGCATTCCTACGCCGGAGTCTGAGGTCGGGCCGGGTCCCGGTCAGGCGGCGATCACGCCGAGCGCGCAGGCAGTGCCTCGGGGGCACCAACTGACCACCATGCCGGCACCGGTGGCCCAGTTGTGGGCCGTGCTGGGGTGAGCCTTGCGGCGCCCCCGGGCCGTCTCCAGCACGTGGTCAATGACGTTCTGCCGCCGGTGCGGGTCGTGGTGGCTGGCAGACCGAGAATGCTCACCAATTCAGTGCTGCCAGCTG
>CAVSDA010000009.1:0-254003 GCA_963726625.1 uncultured Actinomycetota bacterium | reverse complement strand
TATCCGCGGAGAACCCGCCCGATGGTCTGCACCGCGACTCTGATCTCCTCGAATGCGGCCGAGTACGCCTCATCCCCCTGCAGGTACGGGTCGGCCACGTCGTCGTCGAGCAACGTCCGCACGGTGCGTCCTCGCTGGGCCGCCGCGAGGGGAATCGATGCCCTGACACGGTCCGCGATCCCTGCGGAAGGAAGATGAGCCGGGTCGATCATGGACAGCAGGTGCGCGTACTCCTTCAGGGTGAAGGTTCGCCGGACCACCGCTGGTGCCATCTCGACGAGGGCGGCACGGTGGGATCGGGTCAGAGCCAGGACAAGCGTCGCCGAGCGTGCCAGCGCCTCGCTCACCTGCCGCGCGGCGAATTGCGCGGCAGAAGCGCCCTCCCCGGCGATCAAGAGGTCCATCGGAGGAGAAATGGGCTGGCCACGCAGCGCGAGCGTGCCGGCCGATCCGACAGCGACCTCAGGGCCCAGCGCGACCCGCAGCAGGCGCTCCGCAGCAGGTGAGCGGCAGATGTTCCCGCTGCACACGGTGAGGATGCTGACGTCGCTGGTGGTCATCTGAGGTATCCGATCACGTAGGTCACCGACAGGCGGTCGGCATGCCGGCGCGACAAGTCCGGCCAGGCGGAACACGCCTAAACCTGGGGTCGTCGGCGTCGGCCGGGCCTTTGCCTGACGGTACTATCACCCACGAAGACCTCGGGGGCCGTCGGCGCGTCGATGAGCGCGGTGGACGGAGCTTGGTCCATCGCTCGTTCCACTTGTCGAGACGGGCCAACCCCCGAAGGAGAGTCATGTCCCCCATCGTCCGCGGGCGTGAGGCTGCTCCCACGCGGGTCCTGATCGTCTATCACCACCTGCCCCACTACCGGTACGACGTGTTCAAGCGTCTGGAGGATGACCCGACCCTCGAGGTCGAGTTCGCCGCAGCACCCCGGTCGAGCGACGGGTCGATCCCCACCATCCCGGCTGATGCGCTACGCCGCTTCCACCCGTTGCGGAACCTGTGGTTCGGACCGTTCCTGTGGCAGGTCGGCCTGCTCCGCCTGATGCTGCGGCGGCGCCCACAGGTGGTCATCCTCCTCGGAGTGTTCGCCTACCTCAGCAGTTGGTTCGCCGCCGTCCTGGCACGCCCGCTGGGGACGGGCGTCCTCTACTGGACGATCGGATGGCATCGGCCCGAGAAGGGTCTGCGCCGTCGGATCCGGGTCCTGTTCTACCGGCTCGCGCCGAAGCTGTTGATCTACGGCCACGTCGGGAAGCAGATCGGCGTCGAGATGGGCTACCCCGCCGACCGGATGACCGTCGTGTTCAACAGCAGCTCTGACCCCAGCCCCTCAGCGCCCGCAGACCCCGCCGAGCTTGCGCGCTTCGCCGAGCGCCTCCCCGCGCCGGGAACCCTCGTCGTCGGCGCCGTGATCCGGCTCAATCCGGTGAAGCGGCTCGACCTGCTGATCGAAGCCGCAGCGGTCATCAGGCAACGTGGTCGCGACCTCACCGTGGTGCTGGTCGGCGACGGACCTGAGCGATCGGCTCTCGTCGCACTCGCGGACCATCGTGGCGTCCCGCTCGTGCTCCCCGGCCCGGCGTACAGCGATGCCCATCTGTCCCTGTTCTACGAGCGCAGCCTGGTGACGGTCGTCCCCTCCGCTGCGGGCCTCACCGTGCTCCAGAGCCTCAAGTTCGGCCGCCCGGTCATCACCCACGACAACGCGTTCGAGCAGATGCCTGAGTGCGAGGCGATCATCCCGCATCAGACCGGCGACTTCTATCGCTACGACGATCTCCACAGCCTCGTCGACTCGATCGAGGCGTGGCTGGACCGCCAGTCCGTCGAGTCCGACGAGGTCGCGCAGCGTTGCCGAGCGGTGGTCCAGACCACCTGGAGTGCCGCCAACCAGAGCCAGATCATCGGAGCCGAGATCCACTCCGCCGAACGGCGGCGTCGGGGTCGCACCCGCACCGACCACCAGTCGTGACCGCCCCGAGAAGAAGGCCCTGCTCATGCCGAGATGCGATTTCACCGTCATCACCCCCACCTGGAACTCGGCGTCGACCCTCGAGCGCGCGCTGCGCTCGATCCGGGGCCAGCGGGGCGCCTCCGTGCAGCACATCCTGGTCGACGGTGCATCCACCGACGGAACCGCGGCGCTGGCGTCAGGCAGTGCGGACGCCCCGGACATCGTGATCTCCGAACCGGACGACGGGCTGTACGACGCGATCAACAAGGGGCTCGCGCGACGAGAGGGAGACCACGTGATCATCCTCAACGCCGATGACCGGTACGGCCATCCCGACGTCCTCAGCCACTACCTGTCCACCTTCCGGACCGAGGGTGTCGACGCGGTCTATTCCGACCTCGTGCTCGTCAAGCCGGCTGGCTCCGACGACGACACGGTGGTGCGGGTCTACAGCTCGTCCCGATTCTCACCGAGGGGCCTGGCCTGGGGGTGGATGCCGGCCCACCCCACTCTGGCCGTCACGTCCGATCTGGTCGCGCAGGTCGGGGACTACCGGACCGACTACTCGATCGCGGCGGACTACGAGTGGTGCATCAGGGCGTTCGTGGTCGAGGGCTGCTCCTACGCGTACCTACCCGAGACGTCGGTGCGGATGAACGTGGGAGGGGTCAGCACGAGTGGTCTTCGCGCCACCCTCCTGCTGAACCGGGAGGTGATGCGAGCCTGTCGAGACAACGACTTGTCCACGTCCTGGCCCAAGCTGCTGTCCAAGTACCCGAGAAAGATCTCCGGGTTGGTCGCTGCACACCTGCGCCCGCGATCGTGAGATGGCTGCTCACCGGCGCCACGGGATTCATCGGCACCCACCTGATCGCCTACCTCGCCCAGCACGGTGTGGACGACGTCTGGGTGTTGAGGCGTACCGAAGCCGCTCCGGCGGCGGGAGCTGCGGACGCCGGAGCGGCGGCAGGTAGCGCTCGATCCCTACGACGAAGCTGCCCTCGCCGACATGCTCGAGTCGCTCCACCCGGAGGTCGTCGTCCACCTCGCCGCCCTCGCCCACACCCGGGGGCATTCGGACGAGGATTACCGACGGGTCAACACCGGTCTGCCGGTCTCGATGTACCAGGCCAGCACGCGGGCGGGCGTGTCGCAGTTCGTGTTCCTGAGCAGCGGTGCCGTGCACGACCGTACGGCCCCACTCACGCCGGACGCCGCCATCCGACCCGGTAGCGCCTACGGTCACGCGAAGGCCCGCGCCGAGGCGCTGCTGCTGGAGCGCCGCGCATCCAGCCGCACCCACCTGTCCATCGTGCGCCCGCCCGTCGTCTACGGTCCGGGGGTCAAAGCCAACATCAAGGCACTGATCCGACATCACGCGCGCGGGCGTCCAGTCCCTGTTCCCTACCGTGACACGGGTCTGGCCGTGGTGAACGTGAGTGACGTCTGCAGCGCGCTGCTCCACGCCGGCTCGTCGTACGGCGACTCCGTCATCGTCCCCCGCGACGCCACCCCGTGGACCCACACCACGTTCCATGCCCACATCGCGGCAGTGGCGGGCCGCAGACCCAAGCTGATCAGGGTTCCGTTCGGCCGGGCGCTGAACCGGACCCCGCTGGGCCGCCTGGTCGTCGGGCAGCTGACCCACGTCGGCGAACCGGCACTCGGTACGGACTGGCAGCCCACCCACGACCAGTACGCCGTTCTCGGTGAGACCGTACGTCGTGAGCTCGAGCTCAGCTGACCGGTGGACGGAGCGTCACTGCACCCGCGCCACGGCGCGCCTGCGCACGACCAGGCGGGGTGACGCGAGGTAGGCCGCGAGAACCAACGCCATCGCCAGCAACTCCGGCGACCGACCGCACCCCGCCCAGCGCGACGACGTACGCCAGCGCACAGCAGGCGATGGTGACCGCTGCCACCAGGGCTGCCACCGCGGAGTGCGAGAACCCGGCCTGGGTCAGTTGCTGGTAGACGTGCGACCGATGGGCCTGCATCAAGGCCTCCCCCCGGCGCGCTCGGGCCAGAAGCGTCAGCCCCGTGTCAGCGAGGTAGGGGATGGCGGGAGCGGTGGCCAACAGGAGGGAGCCACCGCCGACGACGTAGGCTGCGCCCGCGCACACGACCAGAGCACCGAGCAGGTAGCTGCCGACGTCCCCCAGGAAGACGCGGCCACGGCCGAGGTTCCACGGGATGAAGGCGAGGAACGCCGCAGCCAGGACCAACCCGACCAGACGCAGCCAGTCGCAGAGCCTCGAGGGTTCCGAGGAAGGCGAAGTAGGCGCCTGCGACGACACCGTGGAAGGCCGAGATCCCGTCGATGCCGTCCATGAAGTTGGCGATATTGACGTAGGCGGGGACGACCAGGGCGAAAGGCCCGGCGAGCCACCACGCCGCGCCCGTCAGGGCACAGACCGCCGCCCCGAACAGCAGCGCCGCGGCCAGCTCCAGACCAAGGCGCGATCGCACGCTCAGTCCCCGGACGTCCTCGACCAGGCCGATCGAGGCGATCAGGAGACCTGCTCCCAGGACCATCACCGCGAGGGTCGGAGCAGGATCGGTGAGAAGCAGCAACAGGACCGCCACCAGGACGCCCGTCGCCGGTGCGAGACCTGCTCCTCGCAGCGTGGACTCGGCGTGAGACGACCGCTCGTTCGGGACATCGATTACCCCCAGTCGCCGCAGGACCGGCAACCAGGCCAGCGGGGAGATGACCGCGACGACCAGTGTGGCTCCAGCGGCCAGCCACGGGCTCATCGTCGAGCAGGCGCGCGCGTCAACCGATCATGCGGCACCGCTCATCCCCGGCGACCGACGCCTGCAGCCTTGGAACCGTTGACCGGCGGGGTGGCCGGGGTGCCGCCGTCGGACGCCGGCCACGCACGGGCGGGTGAGGCGTCCGGTCCGATGTCGGAGGCAACTCCGACCGGCTGCACCTTCGCGACGTCCAGGTCCGCGTCCGGCAAGCTGCCGTAGGACTTGTAGCCGGCGTCGTAGATGTAGGTTCCGGCGTCGCCCTTGGCGATCTTGTTGAGCACGATACCGACCACGTTCGCGCCCACCGTGGTCAGCGACTCCAGCGCGTCGCGCAGTTGCGGCTTCTGGATCCGGTCGGCTCCGACGACCACGAGGGTCCCACCGGTGAGTCGGCTCAAGATGGCTGCGTCGGTGACCGGCAGCAAGGGCGGGCTGTCCAGCACCACCATGTCGTAGGTGTCGGCCAGGCGTTCCAGAAGCTCGGCCATCGCCTTGGATCCGAGGAGCTCGCTCGGGTTCGGCGGGATCTGACCTGACGGCAGGATGTCGAGCGTGGTCTGCTGCCACGGCTGGACGACGTCTTCCAGGTCGGCCCGTCCGATCAGGACCGTCGTCAGTCCCGCGCGGCCCTCGATGCCGAGATAGGGCGCTACCGCCGGTCGGCGCAGGTCAGCATCCACCAGCACGACGCGCATGCCTGCATCGGACAAGGAGACGGCGAGGTTGATCGCGGTGGTGGACTTGCCTTCCTCCGGCACCGATGAGGTGACGAGGAGGGAATTGGTCCGGTGAGCGACCTCGACGAACTGGAGGTTGGTCCGGAGCCGTCGGATCGCCTCCGATCGAGCACCCAGGGCGTCGTCGTGCATGACCACCGGATGGGAGGAGGCGCCGGGGTCGAGCGGGATGACGCCGAGAACCGAGGTGGCGGTAATTGCGGCGACGTCGCCTTCCGAGCGGATCTTGGTGTCCAGGGCATGCCGAGCGACAGCCGCCCCGATACCCAGCAGGATGCCCAGGGCCAGCCCGAGGGCGAGATTGCGTGGAACGACCGGCGACGAGGGGCTGAGCGGGGGCAACGCCACGGCAAGGACGGTGGCCTTGCACGGACTCCGAACCGTCGGCACCGCCCCGGTGACAGTTGTCCCGCGGCCTCTGCGAGCTGGTCACTGATCGCGTTGGCGATCTGAGCTGCCTGCTGGGCGTCGGTGCTGGTCACCGCGATCTGGAGAATCACGGTTTCGGCCGGAGCGGTCGCGACGACCATCGTCGCCAGTTCAGCCGAGTCGATGGTGAGGTCGAGGTCCCGTCACGACCCGATTCAGGACCAGAGGTGAGGTGGCCACCTCGGCGTAGGAGGCCATCTGCTTCTCGGTGAACGTCGACCCCTGAGCGAGGTCGGTCACCGACTCACCGCTCTGGACGCCGAAGAACAGACGGCTGGTGGCGGTGTATCGAGGCGTCATCAACAGACTCACCGCCGCCGCGAGCAGCAGGCTCGCGAGGATGACTGCGACGACGAGTCGCCAACGACGTCTCAGGATGATGATGTAGTCGTGAATGTCCACAGTCAGTTCCCGGTCTTTCCCACACCCGGCGTGAGCCGGGGCGACATGGTTGTAGCGTGCAGCAGCGGACGGGTGTCGCTGCCAGTGATGGGCACAGGACCAGCGGGTCCACGCGAGGCCTGACTGTGCAGGACCACCCCCAACAGGAGCGTCACCCAGGTCATCCGATTCCCGTTGAGGTCACCTGAGGTCTGCGCCACCAGGAACCAGTACGTCCCCAAGGCGTAGAGGGCCGCGCCCTGCGGCCCGTCCGAGGTGAGCAGGAAACCACGAACCGACCAGATGACGAGGCCGATGAGCATCAGCCCGGCCAGCCACCCTCCCTCGACGAGGACCTCGAGCAGAATGTTGTGCGGATAGGCGAACCTGCCGAAGTAGGCGGCTTCCGCGGTCGGTGTGCTGGCGAACCCGCCCCAACCGATACCGAGCGGGTGACGTGCGATGAGCGTCAGGCTCTGCTCGACCAGGAAGAGCCGGTTGCGATCCACGGTCTCGCCGGTGAGGAATAACCGCGATTCTTCCGGCGGCCCGGTTGTCCGACTGAGTCACGTAGATCAACAACCCGACCAGAGCCGCCGCTCCCACCGCGATGGTCGGGAGTCTGCGTGACCCTCGCGAAGGCCCGGGCCGTGAGCAGCACGATCATCGCAGCGACGACGAACGCGATGAAGGGTCCGCGGCTCCCGACGAGGACGGTGACCGCGGACAGCACGGCGGACCCGCCGAGCCACAGCCACCGGTGCGTACGGGTTCTCAGGCCGATCATGAGCGCCGTGACCGCTCCCGCCCCGACGATCCGGGCGGTACCGATCGAGTTCGAGCCCTCGAGGGTCCGGCGGCCGAACTCGGACTGAGCACCCTGGTCAGGGGCGACGATGAGGCCGACGGCCATGAGCACGGCAAAGGCCAGTACAGCGACCAGGAACCAGCGTCGTGCCTGCGGGGTCGTCAAGATCATGACCGGCGCCGCGGCACAGAACGCCGTCACGGTGAGGAGCAGCAGGACCTTCCCGGGCCCGTTCTCGGTCCAGAGCCCGTTGACCATCCCGATGCTGAAGCTGAGCCACACCACCGCGACGCCGGTCAGGGCTCGCGCGTCGTAGGAATGCCTGACGAAGTGGAACAGGGCCCCGGCCAGGGCTACGGCGAGGAACAGACCGGTGAGGTCGACACCGATGCCCGCGAGCAGCGGCACTCCCTTGATGTAACCCGCATAGCAGAGTCCGACCAACGACATCGGCCAGAGCCAGTGGATGCTGACGACCCGGATGGACCATGGAGGGCGTCGCGACCACGGAAGCAGCACGCGCGCGGCTGACGCTCCTGGATCGCAAGTGGGGGCCTCCCGGTGAGTAAAGCGGGCCGCACCCCCGTGCGCTGTACCACCCACCACCGTCGAAGGACGACCGAGCGGGCAGGTCAATCATAATCCATCGGAAGCGGGCACATCACCGCCGCGACGCCGGGCCCGCCGCGTCGGCTCCTCGGTTCTGGCGCAGCAGACGTGACTTCCGCTGAGCGGCCTCCTATCCTGATCCGCATGACCGCTGCCGTCCCCCACGTTCTCGATCCCGATGCCCCGCTCCACGTGGCGGGACACCGCGGCCTCGTCGGCAGCGCGATCTGGCGGGCATTCGCGGAGCGCGGACACACCGCCCTGCTCGGGGCTCCGTCGGCAGAACTCGATCTCCGGGACCGGGACGCCACGTTCGCCTTCTACGAGCGCACGCAGCCGCGCTACGTCGTGCTCGCCGCGGCCAAGGTCGGGGGCATCATGGCCAACTCCACCTTCCCCGCCGACTTCTTGTCCGACAACATCAGGATCCAGGTCAACGTGTTGGACGCGGCTCACCACGTCGGCGTGCAGCGGCTGCTCTTTCTCGGCTCGAGCTGCATCTACCCGAAGCTCGCTGCGCAGCCGATCACGGAGGACTCGCTGCTCACCGGGCCGCTGGAACCCACCAACGATGCGTACGCGATCGCCAAGATCGCGGGGGTGATGCAGGTGCAGGCGCTGCGGCGACAGTACGGGGCCTCGTTCGTGTCGGCCATGCCGACCAACCTGTACGGACCCGGCGACAACTTCGACCTGACCAGCTCGCACGTGTTGCCGGCGATGATCGCCAAGTTCCACGCCGCCAAGCAGTCCGGCGAAGCCGTTCAGCTGTGGGGGTCCGGCCGACCCCGACGGGAGTTCCTGCACGTCGACGATCTCGCTCAGGCCTGCATCGTCCTGCTGGAGCGCTACGACGACCCGGCTCCCATCAACGTCGGAGTCGGCGACGACGTCTCGATCGCCGACCTGGCCGCCCTGGTGGCCCAGGTCGTCGGTTTCGAGGGTCGCGTGACCTGGGACGACACGCAAGCCTGACGGCACGCCACGCAAGCTCCTCGACGTATCGAGGATCACCGCCCTCGACTGGAGGGCCACGATCGATCTCGAGAGCGGCCTCCGGTCCACCTACGACTGGTACCGGAGCAACCTCGCCGGCTGAGCGGTCAGCGGCGGTCGGCGCGTACGAGACGGCCCTCCAACTGGTCCTCGACGAGTTGGACGTCGGCCCGCACCATCACCCGCGCGAGTTCGTCCCAGTGGGTGACCGCCTTCCAGCCGAGGTCCTGCTCGGCCTTTCTCGGGTCCCCGAGCAGGCAGTCGACCTCCGACGGCCTGAAGTAGGTCGGGTCGATGTCCACGTACTGCCGGTAGTCGAGTCCCACTTCGGAGAAGGCCGCCGCAACGAACTGCCCGACGGTGGCACCGACCCCGGTGGCGAGGACGTAGTCGTCGGGAGTCGAGGCCTGCAGCATCCGCCACATGCCCTCGACGTACTCGGGGGCGTAGCCCCAGTCGCGGACCGCGTCCAGGTTGCCGAGGTAGAGCTTGTCCTGGATGCCCGCGTGGATACGGGCGACCGCGCGGGTGACCTTCCGCGTCAGGAACGTCTCGCCCCGGCGCGGGGACTCGTGGTTGAAGAGGATCCCGTTGACCGCGAACAGGTCGTACGCCTCGCGATAGTTGGTCGTGGCCCAGTAGGCGTAGATCTTCGCCACGCCGTACGGCGAACGCGGATGGAACGGGGTGGACTCGCTCTGCGGTGGAGGTACCGACCCGTAGAGCTCTGAGGTCGACGCCTGGTAGTAGCGCGTGTCCAGCTTGGCGGCGCGTACGGCTTCCAGCAGGCGCATGGCGCCCAGCCCGGTGACGTCACCGGTGTACTCGGGGGTCTCGAAGGACACCTTCACGTGGCTCTGGGCGCCGAGGTTGTACACCTCATCAGGCTGGGTGTCGCGGAGCAGGTTGACCAACGCTGAGGCATCGGTGAGGTCGCCGTAGTGGAGGAACAGGTTGCGGCTGGGCTCGTGCGGGTCCTGGTAGATGTCGTCGAGGCGGTCGGTGTTGATGCTGGAGGACCGGCGGATGATGCCGTGGACCTCATACCCCTTCTGCAGCAGCAGTTCGGCCAGATAGGAACCGTCCTGCCCGGTGATTCCGGTGATCAGAGCGCGCTTCGTCACAGCTGCAACCTCTCGTCTGACGCGGCCCCCGGGCACAGGCAGTCTACGCAGACCACGTCAGGTCCGGCCGACGCCGCGATCGGTACCCCAGCGTGCGTCGGTGCTCGTATAGTTCTCCCATCGCAGGGTCTGACGCTGGCCCGGCGATAAAAGTTCGGTGTCCGGGGGTACCGAGAAGTCCGTCGTCGAAGTGCGGCGCGATCTGGTGAGACGTCCTACCGAATCGAGAGAGCGTGCTCCCCCACCCCCGGTGCCTGCGGTGCTGGTCGCGACGAGTCGACCAGATCGCGCACGTCGACGAACGCAGCTCGATCCGATGAGGATCTCGAGGGAGTCGAGGCTCTACGTCCGGCTCAGGAAAGCACGCAACCAGTTGATCATCTGGCAGAAGCGGCTGTCAGCGGCGAAGCCGACGAGCTACGTGCATCCCTCCGCTACCGTTGCGCGCGATCTGGTCGCCGACGACTACGTGTTCATCGGTCCTCGCTGCACGATCTCCCCCGTGGTCGAGATCGGTCGCTACACCATGCTGGCCGCCGGTGTCTCGATCGTCGGCGACGATCACCGCTTCGACCAGGTCGGCGTCCCCATGCAGTTCACCGGACGCCCTCGGCAGCGGCCGACAGTCATCGGGTCGGACGTGTGGATCGGACACGGCGCGGTCATCCTGCGCGGGATCACCATCGGGGACGGCGCGATCGTCGCCGCGGGAGCCGTGGTGACCAAGGACGTCGCCCCGTACGAGGTCTGGGGCGGGGTGCCCGCCCGCTACCTCCGGGACCGGTTCGAGAGTTCCGACCGCGCCCAGCACGCCGCGATGCTGGCCGGTCCGCTCGTCGCGCCGCGGTTCGTCCAGCCGTTGGACTGGGACGGACTCGACCCGGCGGGTCGAGTCGCGGGCAGCCCGCTCCACAGATGAGTGCTGCTGACCCGGCTTCTCCCACCCCGAAGCCGCTGGCGACGATCCGGCGTCGCGCACTGCTGGCCGGCGGTCTGGTGGCGGTGGCGGGCATCGGGGCGGTGGTGGAACGGATCCTTCGTCCCGACGTGGCTCCGGTGCGGCCGGCCTCGTCGCGCGACGGCGGCCCCGCCATGCCACCCGAGGTCCCTCGCTGGCCGGCGCGCCTGCCCGTCGTGGCGCCCGTCGGCGCCGTCGACCGGTCCCAGTTCGCCGCGGAGGAGCAGCTCATGGGTGGCTTTCTGGTCACCGCTGCTGATCTGGCCAACTCGGTGTCTGCCGCGCGAACACGGTACGGATGGTTCTCCACCGGGCTGTGGCGGCGTCCGACCGTGCCCGGCAACGCGCGCATCCAGGAGAACGTGGCCACGCTGGCCTGGTTCTACGCCGAGGAGAAGGTGTGGAACGTCTACCATCGCTCCCCGGAGTTGCTGATCAGGTTGTACGCCTCGGTGTCGTACTACCTCGACCTCCAGTTGGAGGACGGCAGCTTTCCCGATTCGACGTGGACGCAGCAACCGTGCCGTCGTGGGGTTCGCCCTGACCTATCTCGCTCAGACGTGGCTGCTGATGCGGGACACCGGCTGGGACCGAGGCCTACAGACCTCGCTCGAGTCGAGCCTCCGCCGCGCCAGCGCCTGGTTCCTGGACCCTCGCAACGACGCCGTCTGGGCGAGTGCGGTCTACACCAGCAACCAGGTCGGCGTCGGCCTGCTCGGAGTGGCGCTCGCCGAACCGGGTCTCACCCAGACCGAACGCGATGGCCTCGCGGAGCGGCTGCCGGTCTTCCTGGAGCGAGCCGCGAGTCCGGCCGGCTACCTGTACGAGTATCGATCGATCGACTTCGGCTACACCACGACGGTCACCCTGGGTGACCTCGCGCAACTTCACGCGCACTCCGGACGGGCTGAGCTGGTCACGTCGGCGCGACGGTTCTTCGACTTCTGCACGTACAACTACCTGTGGGAGCCGGACGGCGTCGGGCACGTCATCAACGGCGGGATCGGATCGCGCCTCCAGGCTCGCTACCTGGACGCCGTACGCCCCGACGACACCTCCAACACCGACATGCTCGCGCTGTGGGTTCGCGACGTTCCACTGGCCGCCGCCTTTGTCAGCACGGCCGAGGGGAAGGACCAACTCCGTCGGGCGTGGGCGCGCGACCCGGCCCGCCCCGTACCGCTGACCGAGGTCAACCCTGCCCGCCCCCGTACGGTGCTGGCTTCGCTGACGTTTCCGTCGGCGGCTGACCGCGACAAGGCACTGCGTTCGTTCCGCTACCGCGCCGAGAGCGCGTTCGTCGAGGAACGCCGGGACCCGAAGTTCGACCAGACCTTCGTCTACGTCCGGCAGCCGACCTACTACACCAGCGCCTTCTGGGGGAAGCGGCAAGGGGATCAACAACGTTCGCGGCCCGGGCTTGTTCTATCACCCCGATACCGGGACTTTCGTGAGCAGCCAGCCGCGCCCCCACCTCGCGTGGAGTTCGACCTGGCCCGGCTTCGACGAGGGTGGGACCGACCTGCGCGGTAGTCGCTCAGCCGACGGTGACGCCGTTCACCTGGAACTCGTGGCCGACAGCCGACCTGGCTTCCGGCGTCGGATCTCCTGCTTCCCCGACCGCATCGAGATGGCGATCGACGGTGACCCGGGACTGGTCGAGCGCATCCCTCTGGTTCTTCGGGAGAGCGACCAGATCTCCTGGCTCACCGCCACCGGAGCCGAGGCCGTGACGGGCCACGGCGAACAGGCCCGGAGCTGCGTGGGTGTCGGTCGTGCAGCGCGGGTCACACCGCCTCGACATCACCTTTTCCGAGCGGTCGGTTGCGCTCCGCGAGCAGGGTGGAACCCTGTTCGACCCGGCCTCCCGCAGCCTCCGCCGCCTGGACATCGCGAGTCGAGACCGCTCCCTCGCCTACCGGCTGAGGATCCTCTCGTGAGCGTCGGCAACCGCGGGCAGCGCGCTGCGATCGCTATGATGACCAGTGTCGGGACCGCGGGGACAACGACGGACCAGGGGTGGCCCAGTGGGTGGCCCAGTCTCTCCCACCAACGCTCCGCAGGAGTCCTGCCGATGACAGACCGCTGCTCCGAGTGCCGTCCGCGACGGGACCTACGCGCGTTCATCGGGCGACGATGAGACCGTCGGAAGTTGATGACCGTGCCGCGATGAGGACGGGATCGCGAGCACTTGTCGTGCAGTACGGATGGCTGTTGGGTTCGCGCCTGATCTCGGTCGTCCTGCAGGCGGCAACCCTGGTACTGCTGGCCCGGTGGGTGGGTCCGTCAGACTTCGGAGTGGCCGCTGCGGTCATGGGAGTGCTCACGGTGGTGGGTGCCCTGTCAGACCTCGGATTGGGCCCGCTCCTGCTGCGCCAACTCAGCCTTGACCGCTCCTACCCGCGCACCACCCAGATCCTGCGCACCAACTCACGGACGAGTGTCCTGCTCGCCGTGCTGTCCGTCACGGGTCTGGTCGCCCTGGCGGCGGCGACGCACCACCCGGTCCTCTACATGCTGGTCCCCCTCGGAATCTGGGTCGCTGCCGAGAAGAACGGTGATCTCTGGCTGAATCTGGCCACGGCCGACGGACGCACGCAGGTAAGTGCGGTCTCGATCCTGCTGAGGCGCGGGCTCGGGCTGGCCATCTTCACTGCGCTGACTCTCCTCCTGCCGACCGTCTGGGCCTTTTCGATCGGTCTGGCCGTCGGGTCGACTTTGGCCAATGTCGCGATACGCAACCACCTCAGCCCCGTTCGCCTGGCGGTCCCTCCCGGGGGGCTTCGGGCCTTGCTGCGCGAGGCATGGCCGTTCTACGTGAACTCCGTGGCCGCCCAGGCCAGGAATCTCGACGTCGTCCTGGTGTCAGCCCTCGCGAGCCCCGTGGCTGCGGGGATCTACGCCGTACCGGCCCGACTGACCTCCCCGCTCAGAATGCTGCCCACCTCGCTAGGACCGGTGATCGTCCGGTACGCCGCCATCGGCACCCCCGCGGCCCTGCGCGCAGTCAAACAGGTCTCCGGCGCGGTCATGATCGTCATGCCCGGCTTGATGTTGGCTGTTGCTGTGTCGGCACCGTGGCTGATCGGAGTCAGCCTGGGCGAATCCTTCGCTGGTGCTGTCCTGCCCTTGAGGATCATCTGTGTCGGGCTGGTCTTTGCTTTCGGTGTGTCACTCCAGACCAGCTACCTCCAGGGTCGCGGCGACGAGCGCTACGTCGGTGCCGTCGGTGTCGCCATTACCGGCCTGACCCTCATCTCGCTCGCCTTCGGTGCTGCCTACGCCGGGTCGACCGGAGCGGCGTACGCGGTCTCGGGAACCTTCCTCGTTCACTGTGTCCTGCTGGCCCTTCGTACTCGCCGGCGCAGCACGGATTCGCGGGAGCCTGCGTGATGGCCGATCTACCCCCGTCGACCGGCGTTCGTCAGTTGCTCGGCCCAGGACGACAACCTCGGCGACCTCGTCCTCAGACGGACGGCCGTTCGCTGGATCGAGGACGCGGGCCTCACACCGCATGTCCTGCTCAACGCCGTCAGTCCTGGCTTCGTCGCGGGACTCGGCCTGGGCGCCGAGCGCAGTGACCTACCGCAGCACCGGTCGGTGGGTAGGCGCGCTGGTCAAGAGCTCGAACCGAGAACCGACCCTGTTGGTCTACACGCCCGGGCCCCAGTCCCTCGGCGTCTCCCCCGGCTCGGTCGGCCACGCTGCGGCCAACGCGGGTCTCGCGGCCATGGTCAAGCGGAACCGGGGAGCGGTGGTCAAACTGGGCCGGGCCGTCGAGGCCGGATCTTCGCTGATGCTCGGCCTGGAACGCTTCTTGCTGCGCCAGACCGCGTTCTACACCGTGCGCGACGAGCCGAGTCGCAGCCTGCTGGGCGACTCCCGCGTACGGACCGAACCGGACCTTGCTTTCGCGGCGGGACTGGATTCCGAGCTCGAGGACGGCGACCCGCCCCGCACCCGGCTGGCGATGTCGTTTCGATGCGACCGCAGTTTCGATCCCGATGCCATCGCGCGTCTGATCCGCCAGGCCCGCGCCCGGAACCTGGAACCGACCTTCGTCACCCAGGTCCGACGAGACGAACCCATGCACCGCCAACTTGCCGAGGAGCACGGCTGCGACCTCGTGGGCTGGCCACGGGATCGGGTTGACACCGCTCAGCTCACGGCCGTGCTGGCGACCTACCAGCGGTCGGCGGTCGTGGTGTCCAACCGCCTTCACAGTGTGATCTTCGGGATGATCGCCGGTGCGGTGCCGGTGGGCTTCACCTCGGCCAGCGACACCAAGATCGTGCGGACGCTCGGCGTCGTCGGCCTGGGACACCACGTGGTGACCGACGGGTCCGATCTGCCCGATCACCTGTGGGGTGCCGACGTGTCCGCCGCGCTCGACCAGGCGCGTACGGACCTCGCCCTGGTGAAGGCTCGCTTCATCGACATCGCCGGACAGACCAGTCGCCGCCCAGCGCCTTGATCGTCGCCCAGCGCCTATCTGCGCTCAGCGCCTGATCGCGTCCACACCTGCCGCACCGAACTGCCTGTCCGACGGACGTACTCAAACCGACTCAACAGGTATCGGAGACTGAACGGGGACTAAACGGATACCGGGACACGACCGCCCGTACGGGCCGACTCGAGCATCGTGTGGTGAACGCGCTCAAGCCCCTCCGGGTCCAGCGGAGGTACGCAGACATGGGAGATCAGCGGGTGCTCACGGAACTCCCCACGCTCGTCTTCGCTGAGGAGGATCTCGTGCATCTTTTCGCCCGGCCTGAGGCCGGTGAAGACGACATCGATGCCACTGCCGGCCTGGGCGATCAGTCGATGGGCGACGTCGAGAATTTTCACCGGCTCGCCCATGTCGAGCACCAGGACTTCGCCGGGCTCGCCGATCGCCGCCGCCTGAATGGTCAACTGGCAGGCTTCGGGAATGGTCATGAAGAAGCGCGTGACTTCCGGGTGGGTGACCGTGACCGGGCCACCCCGGGCAATCTGTGCGCTGAACGTGTGGAGCATCGAACCCCGGCTTCCCAACACATTGCCGAATCGAACGCTCAGGTAGGTCCCGGCTGATCGACGCGCAAACCAGGCGGTGAGCTGTTCTGCGGCCCGCTTGGTATGGCCCAGGATGCTGGTGGGAGTGGCGGCCTTGTCCGTCGAAATGTTGACGAACCGGGTGCAGCCGTACTTCCTCGCCGCCGTCAAGACGTGGAGAGACCCGATCACGTTGGTCTTCCAGCCCTCCTCGGGGTACCGCTCGAGCATGGGCAGGTGTTTGAGGGCCGCGGCGTGGAACACGACCTCGGGTCGATGGGTCTCAAAGACGGCGTCCAACGCGGGCATGTCCCTGATGTCGGCCAGCACCATGTCGGAGGAGTCGAGCAGGCCCTGCCCGTAGATGGACAGTTGAACGGCATGGAGCGCCGACTCGTCGCGATCGAGGAGCACGAGTTCCTTCGGTCCGAAGCGGTAGACCTGGCGCGCCAACTCGGAGCCGATCGAGCCGCCCGCCCCCGTGATGAGAACCCGTCGACCGGTGAGGTAGCCGGCGATCTCATTCAGGTTGGTCTCGATCTGGTGACGTCCCAAGACGTCGGCGATATCGACTTCGCGGATGTCGCTGAGGCGGACCCGTCCACTGATCTGCTCCGAGACCGGCGGGAGAACGCGGAAGCGCAGTCCGGCCCTGGCTGCCTCGTCGGAGACGATCTGGACGAACTCCGCCGTCGCATGGGTGATGGCCAGAATCACCGTCTGCGCGTCGCGCTTCGCGGCCACTTCCGCAAGAACCGACCGACCGCCCAGAACCGGAGCTCCCAGCATCCGGAGGTTCCTCTTGGACCGAGCGTCATCGATGAATCCGACCACCTTGTAACGGCTGTCGGAATCGGACCGGATGAGGCACGCCAACTGGTAACCCGCATCTCCGGCACCGTAGATCAACACCCGCTCGGCGTCGACAGTGCTCGATCCGCGACGCGTCTTCCACCCGCGATAGGCCCACCTCGCCGCCGCCATGAACAGGAACGCCACCGGTGGGGCCAGAATCGCCAGAGCCCGAGGAAAGATGCTCGGATCCACCAGGAGAAGGAAGGCGATGGCCAACACGCCCGCCGACAGGAGGGCGGAACTGGCGAGTCCGACACTCTCATCAAAGCTCGCGAGCCGGTGCCGACCCCGGTAGATCATCAGCATCGTGCCGAAGCTGATCTGGAGTATTGCCGCACATCCAGCGTAGAGAACAATGGTCGACCATTGCGTCTGGTTGAGTTCGAAGTCGTATCGGGATCCCACGACCAGAAGTGTCGCCACGAACCAGCTCATACAGTCCCACGCAACTCTGGCTACGCGGCGCATCGAGGGAGAGCTCAGCATGGGGAAAAAGTTCCTTCGTCGTCTCCCCGAGCGACTCTCACTGACAGACTGCCAGCGCTTCGAGCAGCGTACCGGCCGGACGCCTTGCCTGCCTAACCCAGAGCTTGCCCGGCCGACCTGTTGATCATGGTGTCCGCGCCGGTGGTGGCGTGAACTGGTTCTGATTCTGTGAGCGATGTCTCAACAGCGTGGGACCGGCGAGCTGTAGGAGGTCGAACTGGGCGTCGCCACGTAGGCGTCGGTGACGTAGCTGCCGTCGAGCAGGCGATCCCACACCGAGGTCGACCCGACCGCCGAGCCCGAGCGTTGGCAATAGACCCACGCGAGCGCGCCGCTGGACAGCGAACCGGCGACCGCGTACGTCGAACCCGGGCCGGTCCGCTTGTTGAGCGTGGTGGTGGTGACCTGGAACGGGTAGCTGCATCGCGCGATGGGCGCGGTGTAGCCGGTGGTCGAGGCGGTATTGACGTACGCGTCGGAGACGTAGTTGCCGTCGCTGAGCCTGTCCCAGACGGCCGTGCTGCCGACCGTCGAACCGGGGGTCTGGCAGAGCACCGTGACGGTGCCGCCCGAGGGATAGGTGGTGACGACCGACGCCGACGTGCTCGGCGCGCTGCGGCCGTTGAGAGTGGAGGTGCTGGTCACCTTCTGGGTGTAGCCGACGGTGGCGACCGGCGCGTCGAACCGGTCGCTGTCGATGTTGATCGTGACGCCACCGTGGGTCTCGTCGTGGTCGCCGCGGTACTGCTTGCCCCGCTGCATCCCCGCCCACTGCGTGTTCGGGATGTCGGCCCAGCCGGAGAGGGAGGAGTTGGAGTCCCAGCGGGCGATCCAGAGCGCGTCCGGTCGGGCGTAGCTCGTCGACCCGTACACCTCCGAGAGGTGCTTGGCCCCGGAGAACAGATGGGCGTAGACACCGGCGAGGTAGCCCTGCCGATGCAATTCCTTGGTCCACGCGGACACGTAGCGCAGGACCGCGGTGCGGCAGGTGGAGTCGGCCGCGTCGTAGTGCTCCATGTCGCCGTAGATGGCGCTTCCCGCCCGCATGCCGAGGGCTTTGGCCTTGGCCACGGCGTCGGCCGCGTCGCTCGTCCCGTAGCCTGCGGCGCTGCTCGCGGTGAACTCGACGGCGTTGGCCCGGAAGGTGCACGGCGCCTGCCTGCCCATGTAGATCGGGACGATGCGCCAGCCGCCGCGGGACACCGTCGACACCCAGGATGCCGTCAGGTTGGGCTGGGCGCAGGACCGGTTCGGTCCGCCGATGTAGACCCCGACCCCGGCGTACGGAGACACCGACCAGGCCGCCATGGTCGCCAGCCGACGGCGCGGAGCACGCGTCGAAGGCGAAGCCGTTGAATCGGGTCGCGCTGGACGCCTTGGGGTAGCCGACCGTGGTGGCCGGCTCGGCCGCTGCGGACAGCGCACCCGCGGCGACCAGGACGACGGCGGCGCCCGTGGCCGCCAGACCGCGTCGAACCCGCCGCACCAGCGCACGACGCGAAGCTGAACCTGACATCTGTGAAATCCCGGCCATTTCTGACACCCCCGATACCCTCGAGTGTGATCCACGTCTCACCGGCTCACAACGCACAGAACGGTCACAATTCGCGGGCCCCATCCCCATCCCGCACCCCGCCGTCACGCCCCGGTCACGGAGCCTCGCGCCCACGCCGGTCCCCACCCCGCCTCCGATTGCCCGCCTGCTCGCCTGATCGCCTGCTCGCCTGCGGACCTACGTATACGTCTGCTGCGATTGCACAGGTTGCAAACTGTGCAACCCCCAAGCACCTGTGCTACGCACTGCTCGCCTGCTCGCCTGCTCGCCTGCTCGCCTGCGGAAACCTACGTATACGTAGGTTGCTGCGGGATTGCACAGGTTGCAAACTGTGCAACCCCTAAGCAACCTGTGCAACGTACGCGGGGACAGCCCGCCTGCCCGCCTGCTCGCCTGCTCGCCTGCGGAAACCTACGTATACGTAGGTTGCTGCGGGATTGCACGGGTTGCAAGCTGTGCAACCCCCAAGCAACCTGTGCAACGTACGCGGGGCTGCCCGCCTCTCGTGCCTGACCGCCCGCTCCCCCGCTTCGGCTTGTTCGGCGGCTGGTCATCCTCTCGACGGGATGAGCACTGAGTGGGCGGAATCCGGTCTGGAAGGTGAGCAGCTCTCCGCCGTACGGTCCCTGCTGTCCGGTCAGACAGGCCGGCCGAGGTCCACCTCGAACCGACTCAAGGAGTCCGCCATGTCCCACACCTCCCTGCGCCCTCGTCTCGCCGCCGCCGTTGCAGGTGCCGCGTTCGCCGCTCTCGCCGTGTTCGCGCCGGCAACTCCGGCTTCCGCGGTATTGCCGTTCCAGCCGGTGACCAATCCGTGTCTCCACCTGATCGGTACGCCGGACCCGTGCGCGCCGGACCGGCCGGACCGACCCGAGCCGGTCGATCCGAGTTGCCTGCGCGTCGATGTCGAGCCACTGCATTGCCCGTATCAGCCGTAAGCGGGCTTGTCGGCCCCTGGTCGGGCGAGGGCGGCCTGGGGCTGGTCCAGATCGACGCGGACAGCCCGATCGTCGGGATTCTGGCCGACCTCGCCCTGTTCACCGTGCTGTTCGTCGACGGCGGCAGCCTCCGGGCCCTGCGCGGCGAGGGGTCATGGAAGCAGCCCGCCCGCGCGCTGGGTATCGGCATGCCGTTGGCGTTCGGTGGTGTGACCCTGCTGGCGCATTTCGTGGCCGGTTTCGATTGGGTCACCGCCATGCTCATCGGCGCGGTACTGGCGCCGACCGACCCCGTGTTCGCCTCGGCCATCGTCGGACGGAGCGACATCCCGGCCCGTCTCCGACGATTGTTGAGCGTCGAGAGCGGCCTCAACGACGGACTCGCGCTGCCATTGGTGTTGATCTTGGTCTCCGCGGCCGGACGGAGCAGTTCCGACCACGTCGGGCTGGGCGTGGTGGCGCTGGAGCTGCTCGCCGGGCTGGCGCTCGGCATCGTGGTTCCACTGATCATTCACGCGGTCTTGAAGATTCCCGGGCTGGGCGCCGAGCCGAGGTTGCAGCCCCTGGGTCCGCTGGCCATCGGGGTGCTGCTCTACGCCATCGCCCACCTGAGCGGCGCCAACCCATACCTAGCCGCATTCGCCGGCGGCGTCGCGGTCTCCCGCCTCAATCCGAGCGCACAGGAGGCGTTCTCACACCTCGGCGAGCAGCGGCCGAGTCGGCCACGTTCGCGGGGCTGCTGGTGTTCGGCGGCCTCATCACCCAGCCTGCTTTCCAGCATCGGCGTCGGCGGATACGTGGTCGCGGTGCTGTCGCTGGTCTTGGTGCGCCCGTTGTCGCTGGTCCTGTCCTTGACCGGCAGCAGCGGGTTGGAGCGGAAGGAGCTCTACGCAGCGGCCTGGTTCGGTCCGAAGGGCTTTGCCTCGGTCGTCTACGGATTGCTGGTATTGCACTCCGGCATACCGCAGGCCCGCGAGGTGTACGAGCTGGTCGCGGTCACCATCGGCCTGAGTATCGTCGCCCACTCCAGCACCGACGTACCGGTGGCCCGGTTGTTCCACGTGGAAGAGATCGCCGGCGTGCCCGAGGATCGCAAGGCGGCAGCGTCGGCAGATTAGCGTCACGCCGAACCCACGACCCGCACGCTCATCCCGCTCTCCTCCTCCCCGATCAAAGATGTCTGGGAAGGTTCGCAGAGCTGGCGTCCGGGAGGCGCATCAACTCACCCGACGGTGCTGGCCGGGACAGGCGGCAACAAGCTGCATGAGCCGGCGTCTCGTGGACCCGGGGTGTGGAAGATCGGGAGCCGGAAACGGCCGGTGCTCTCGGCACGAATTCGGGTGGAGAAGGTCAGGTCGTGGTGCGCCGCGGCGAACGCGTGACGGGCTGCCGGGGACCGTCGGCCGACAGGGGTTTCCGGGCGGACGGCCGCACGCCGGGAGAGTTTCCACGGTGCGGAGGTTGGCATGCGGAAGGATTGGGCACCACTCATGCCCGAAAGCCACTCCCCTCGCAGCGCGGCCTCGACTTCGTCGCCGAGACGGACGTAGCGCGCCGCCTCGATCTCGTCGGTGTCGGCCTCGTCGACCGTCCCCCGAAGCCGGTCCAGTTCACTCCGTATGGCCTGGTGGTGGCCGGGATCATCGGTGACCCAGGCCACCTCGCGAAGCAGCGCGAAGAGCCGGCCCATGACCTGCGGCTCACCCGCGCCGTACCGCCGGGGCTGGTCGACCGCCAGCTCCAGCAATTCGGCGAAGTCCGGGCGCCGGATGACGGCCCGCACGGTCTGGTCGCTGTCGGTCAGCAGTTCGTCGCCGAGCGGGAGGCCGGCGAGCTGGCAGACCAGGGCTGCGCTGTGGCCCAGGGCGTGCGTGGCGGTGGTGGGGTCGTTGATGCCCGGGGACAACGCCTTCGCCGCCACGTCGGTGAGCTGGCGCAGCCCGTAGCTGATGTCATCCACCGAAGTCCGCTCGAATCCGATGACGACGGCGCGGTCGAAGGCGTCCTGCAGGTGCCGTTGCTGCTCAACACTCAACGCGTCGGCGCTGCCGCGCGACCAGGCGACTCCGGTGGGTATGCCCTTGATCAACGATGAGCCGGTGGCCCGTTCGACCAGGACCAGGGCGTCGGCCTTGCGCGCCGCCTCGACCAGCACCTCACCGCGCACATTGGTCAGGAATCCCGATCGTTCCGCGAGCAGGCGATGCCCGGGGCGCGCGGGGAAGGGGAAGGCGGCACTGGTGTGCGCATCCGCCAGCGTTCGGCGCACCGTCTCGGCCGCGTCGGCGTGAACCGTACGCAGCATGGTTTCCACGCGGATCTCCTCGGCGAGGTGAGCCAGGAAAAGGACGAGACCGATCACGCTCGCGATCGTGAGCAGGTACGCGCTGGTGATCGAGATGCGCGGAATGAAGTCGGGCTCCCCGTCCGATCCGGTCCGTACCGTGCGCAGCACCGTCAGCGCGTACGCGAAAGTGCCCAGGAACAGTGCCAAGGTGACCTGGACGAACCGGTCGCGGGTGAAGGTGCGCAGCAGACGCGGTGAGAACTGGCTGCTCGCCAGCTGGAGGGTCACCACGGTGAGGGAGAAGGTCAGCGAGGTCACCGTGATGAGAGACGAGGCCATCGATCCGAGGATGGAGCGTGCGGCATCGGCGTCGCCCCCGAAGATCCAGGTGACGAAGGACGGCGGCAGTTGCTGGTCCACGCGAGCGTCGAGTTCGGTGAGGGTCACCGCGAGCGCCAGCGCCAGCACGATCCCGAGCGTCGGAACAGGCCACAACTGGGTCCGGGTCAGGTCGGCGAACCAGGCGCCGCCGCGCCGTGCCTTCCGGATCGCCCTCGACACGCAGTGACCTCCCTCGGGCGGCTCAGCCGGGCCGATGCCCCGACGAAAGTGGTGCCCAGTCGAAGTCACAACCTACCGATAACGTGCAGTTGCGGAAACTGTCGGCGAACGACCAGGTTCCTGTCCGAAACCTGTCGTCTGCCGACAGTTCCCACCACCAGAAGGGAAGGGGGTACGCGCTGACCGACCGCAGGCGGGGCTCCTCCGCCCACGACCCGTCAACACCCACCCCCGCCAGGTCAGCTGTTCTGAGCCTCCCAGGTCAACCCCAACGCCGCAGTGCCACCCTGAGTCGTATCCGGCGCCGACGCGCTCACCGTGTACACCACCTGGAACGTCCGCGTCTCACTCCCCGACCCCGTCGGCGCCCACGTCCCCAACCCGGTACTGAACCCCGTCGCCGTCGACCCCAGACGCATCCAACGTGCCCGAGAACACCGACGACCCCGACCCCAACGGCACAAACCCGGTGCACGACCCGAACGACCCACCCGTACCCTGCGTCACCGACACATTGATATACGACGACAACGCCTTCGTCGTCGACGCCGCCGTCCCGTACAACTTCACCGACGACGCCAAACTCCCCGTCGACGTCACCGCCACACACTTCGACCCCGTCGACCCCGGCTTCAGATTCGACGCCGTGAACAACGCCGTATTCGCATCATCATCAGACAGATTCACCGTCCCCGTCGCCCAGTTGCTCGTCGGGTTCGACGTCGACGCCGAATACGCCGAATACGACGCCGTCGACACCACCGCCGCCGACGCCAACAACGCCACCGGAATCGCCACCACCGACACCATCCGCACCACCCCAGCAGACGGACGACCCACACCACCCCCAGCACAACAGCGGCAGCAGCAGCGGCAGAAGAAGAGGAAGAAGAAGAAGAAGAAGGAAAGAAGAGAAGCGGGACATGTCAAGAGCTCCTAGAGGCGACAAAGTGAATCCGTGAAGAGCCCGCCCCCGCCAGCTCCCCGACCCCCACTGGGCCGGTAAACCAACCATCCGCCCGCCACCTCAACCCACCCGCAACCCCCACCACACCCTTCCCTCAAGATCACCCCAAGACCAGCCGAATCCAGCGCGCCCGGATCCGATGCCGGCTAACGCACAGCTAACGCCCGGCGCGCGATGATCGAGTCCTCATCCCGACAGAAGGTACGAACCCACGAAGGAGCGGAAACGATCATGGCTTGTGAAGACATCAAACAGCGACTGACGGCACTGCGTCAGGAGCGCAACGGCGTTCAGCAGATCCTGCCGAACCTGCAAGGCGCCGGCCTCGCCGTCGCCACGGAGAACCTCAACAACATCCTGGCCGAGATCGCCACGGAGGAGGCCAACCTGGCCGAGTGCGAGGCGCTGGCGGCCTACCAGCCGGGGGTGACTCCTCGGAGGCCGTTCACGGGCCGCGTGAAGCAGATCCAGTGCGTCGAGGCCGGCGCCGAGATCGGCGACCAGGAGCCCTATCTGATCATCGCCTCGGTGGACATGCTGGCCGGCGCCGTGGTGACCGTACCGGCGCGTGCACTGTGTGGTGGTCGGGCCGTGGACCGGCATCCGCGCCGGGTACGTCCGCTTCGCCGACAACAACAGCCCCCACTTCTGGGACCTGGACGAGAACCCGCGGATCGTGGAGGATCCGGAGGACGTGATCCTGCTGGTCGGGTTGGTGGAGAACGACGGCGCCAGCCCGGACGCGATCCGCGGCGCAGTCCAGAACTCCCTCAAGGTGAGCCTGGCCGGAAATCTCGGTCGCGACTATGACACGCTCGCGGACACGCTGGTCAGCGCGATGGTCGGCGCGATCGACTCATTCGCCGGGCTCGGCATCGGTCCGAGCCACGCCAACTTCGACGATCGGATCGCCGTCCGTCACCTGCAACTGACGACCGCTGACCTGAACGATGTCGACGCGCTCGGCCGGTCTGAGAAGGTCACCACCTTCACCCGGACGAAGAACAACGGCCAGGTCACCGACAAGTACACCGTGACGTTCGAGTTCGTGGTCTGAACCGGCGAGGCGCCGGCCGGACGACCTGGGCGAACTGGCGAATAGTGCCCAGGGTCGTCCTACGAGTCCGCCCCGTCGCCGAGCTCCCGCCGGCGAACGACGACGGCTCTTGCGCGACCTTGCGGCGTACGCTCCAGGGTTCACGAGCGGACCGGCCGAGGCCTCGGCGCTCATGTGGCTGGCAGAGCGGGCGGCCCTCCGGTCTTGGGTGAGTGCGCCACAGCGCTCTCCGTTCCGTGACCACACCCGCCACGGGGGGCCAGGGTGGCAACCCCGCGGCACCCACGACCATGCCCACCACGGTACGCCGCCGCCGGAGCGCGGGCGAGCAGCTTTCCCCACTCGACCCGGGCCTCTAACCCGTGGAGGGGAGGTAGCGCACCTTCAGGACACCGTCGAGCCCCGCGATCGCGCCGATCACCGAGTCCGGTACGTCGGAGTCGACATCGACCAGGGTGTAGGCCAACTCGCGCCGGGACTTGTTGGTCATCGTGGCGATGTTCAGTCCAGCCGTGGCCAGTTCGTGGGAGATGCCGCCCACCATGTTCGGCACGTTGGCGTTCGCGATGGCCACCCGCCAGCGGGATTCCCGCGGCAGCGCGACGTCGGGGAAGTTCACCGAGTTGCGGATCGTCCCGTCCAGGAGATAGTCGCGCACCTGGTCGGCGACCATCACCGCGCAGTTGTCCTCGGCCTCCCCGGTCGAGGCGCCGAGGTGCGGCAGGAGGACCACCCCGGGCACGCCTGCCAGATGCGAGGCCGGGAAGTCGGAGACGTAGGCCGAGAGCTGCCGCTCCCGCAGCGCCTCCAGTACGGCACCCTCGTCCACCACGCCGCTGCGGGAGAAGTTCAGCACCACCGCCCCCTGCTTCATCTGGGCCACACCACCGGCGTCGATCATCCCGCGGGTCGCGTCCACCAGGGGCACGTGCACCGTCAAGAAGTTGGAGTGCCGCAGCACCTCGCCCAGGCTGTGCGCCTTCTTCACCGTCGACGGCAGGCTCCATGCGGCGTCGACGGTGATCTCGGGGTCGTAGCCGATCACGTGCATCCCGAGCTTGATCGCCGCGTCGGCCACCAGGCAGCCGATCTTGCCCAGTCCCACCACGCCGAGGGTGTGCCCGGCCAACTCGTACCCGGCGAAGGTCTTCTTGCCCGCTTCGATCTTCGCCTCGAGCTGAGCGTCTGCGGCGTCGAGTGCTCGTACGTAGGCCAGGGCCCCGTCGAGATTGCGCGCCGCGATCAGCATGCCCGCGACCACCAGTTCCTTCACCGCGTTGGCGTTGGCGCCGGGCGCGTTGAAGACGGGGATGCCGCGTTCCGACATCGCGGCCACCGGGATGTTGTTGGTGCCCGAGCCTGCGCGCCCGACCGCGAGCAGCGGACGCCGGAATGGGCCGATCGTGCAGATTGGCCGAGCGGACCAGGATCGCGTCCGGATCCTGCCCGTCCGCCGAGATCGCGAACCGGTCCCACGGCAGCCGGCGCAACCCGCCGGCCGAGATGTGGTTGAGCACCTGGATGCGGTACTTCTCCCCCATCGCGGTTCAGCCCCTCGCCCGCGCGAAGTCGGCGAGGTGATCCAGCAGGGCGTGCACGCCCTCGATGGGCATCGCGTTGTACAGGGAGGCCCGCATGCCTCCTACGGATCGGTGCCCCTTCAACTGCACCAGGCCGCGCTCGGCGGCACCGCTCAGAAACGCCGCGTCCAGGGCCGGGTCGGCCAGGGTGAACGGCACGTTCATCCGCGATCGGTCCGCGGGGGCCACCGGGTTGGCGTAGAAGTCGCTGGAGTCCAGGTAGTCGTACAGCAGGGAGGCCTTGGCGATATTGCGCTGCTCGGCCGCGGCCAGCCCGCCGGTCTCCAGCAGCCAGCGGAAGACCAGTCCGGCGATGTAGATCGCGTACGTCGGCGGGGTGTTGTACATCGAGCCCGCCTTGGCGTGCGTGACGTAGTCGAGCATGGCGGGCGGGGCGGGATCGGACAGGCCCAGCAGGTCCTCGCGGATGAGCACGATGGTCAGGCCGGCCGGTCCGATGTTCTTCTGGGCGCCGGCGTAGATCAGGCCGAAGCGGCTCACGTCCACCGGCCGGGACAAGATGGTGGAGGACATGTCGCTGACCAGCGGCACCGAGCCGACGTCGGGTATCCAGCCGAACTCCACCCCGCCGATGGTCTCGTTGGCCGTGTAGTGCACGTACGCCGCGTCCTCGGTGAGCTGCCACGACGCCCGATCCGGCACGTAGCTGAACGAGCGGTCCGCGGCGCTGGCGGCGACGTTCACCTCGGCGAACCGGCCGGCGGCCTTGATGGCCTTGTTCGCCCACTCACCGGTGTGCACGTAGTCGACAGTTGCGCGGCCTGCCACCAGATTCATCGGGATCATGTCGAACTGCAGCGACGCCCCGCCCTGGAGGAACAGCACGCGGTAGTGATCGGGCACGTCCAGCAGGGAACGCAGGTCGGCTTCGGCGGCTTCGGCGATCGCGGTGAAATCGGCGCCGCGGTGGCTCATCTCCATCACCGACTGACCCGAGCCGTGCCAGTCGAGCATCTCCGCCGCCGCCTGCTGGAGCACGACCTCGGGCAGAGCGCCCGGTCCTGCACTGAAGTTGAAGACGCGTCTCATGGCGCTGGCCATCCTCAGGGTCGGGTACGTGGTCGCCGGGCGGCGCCAGCGTGGACACTACCTCCGAGTCACCCACATGCCGGAGACGTCCGGGACCGTCCGCCTGACCGCCGGCCGGGCCGGCCGTGTGTAGCGTGCGGCTATGGTTTCGCCGCGGGACGACGATCGCCTCATCGCCGCGGCTTCCGGAGCCGCTGCACCCGGCGGACGCGCTGCACCGGGTCCTCACCCTGGCCTGCCTGTCCCTGGAATGTCCCGAAGCGCTGCTGTACGCGGTGGACCGAGCGCAGGCGCACCTGCTCGCCGCTACGTCCGGGGAACGCGCCGAGCTGTTCGGGACCCTCGCGTGGCCGGTCGGCACCGGCAACCGTGGTCTGTGACGACCTCGCGGAGCGCCCGCCGGTCGGGCCTCTCCCCGAGAGCCTGCGCTCCCTCGCCTACGGCGGCTACGTCGCGGCGGCGGTCTGCGACGAGGCGAAGCGAGGTGGTCGCGGTGCTGGTGGTCGCGGATTCCGTGCCACGGAGATGGACCGACCGGGACGGCCGACTGGCCCGAGCCCTGGCCGACGTGCTCGGCGACTTCCTCCGTGCCGATGGGGTCGACCGGCCGGCGGGCGACGAGTCCGGCCGGTGCGGGAGGGCCCGGCCAGGCGCGAGAGGAGGCCGAGGTGGCGCGCGCCGTACGCGACGGCGAGATCATTCCCTGGTTCCAGCCCGTGGTCGACCTGCGCACCGGCGACATCGTGGGCCTGGAGGCCCTTGCGCGGTGGCAGCGCTCCGACGGCCAGGTCGACTCGCCGCAGGCGTTCATCGGCGTCGCCGAGCGCAGCACGCTGATCCTCGACGTCGACTTCGCGGTCATCGGGCAGGCGTTGGCCAACCTGGCGCGCTGGCACCGGGCGATGCCCGCCCTCCGGCTCAGCCTCAACCTGTCGGGCCGGCACCTGGACCGCCCGGACTGGGTGGATCGCGTACGCGGGGCGGTCGAGGCCGCCGGGGTCTCGCCGTCCCGGGTCGACCTCGAACTGACCGAAACCGCCCGCCCGGCCGACGTGGGCGCGAGCCGCGCGGCCATCCAGAACGCCCGCGATGCCGGCTTCCGGGTCTGGCTGGACGACTTCGGATCGGGCTGGTCGACGCTGCAGGAGCTGGTCTCGCTGCCCGTGGACGGCATCAAGCTGGATCGCACCTTCGTGCGCCAACTCGGCCACCGCGGCCAGGAGGTGGTGATCCGCGCCCTGATCAGCGCCGCTTCGGAGATCGGGCTGGCGATCACCATCGAGGGGATCGAGACCTCGGAGGAGGCGGCGCTGGCCCGTGCGGTCGGCTGCGACTACGCGCAGGGCTTCTTGTGGTCGCCCGCGGTACCCGCCTCCGCCGTGGACCAGGTGATGCCGGGATTCCATTCCGGCAGCATCCGGCTCGACGTCGGATGATCGACGACGCCGCGGCGGACGACCCGATCAGGGGCGGGCCAACCGCCCCAGCCCGAGGTTGATCTTCTCGGCGGGCAGCGGGCGGCCGAAGAAGTAGCCTTGGGCCGACTCGCAGCCGATGCCGAGCAACACGTCGAACTGCTCCATCCGTTCCACTCCCTCGGCGATGACCGGTCGGCCGAAGGCGTGCGCGGCCTGGACGATGAGCTGCAGCAGCTTGTCGGCCGAGGGGTTGGCGCTGTTGAGGTACTTCTTGTCGATCTTGACCACGTCCACCGGCAGGTGTTCCAGCCGGGAGATCGAGCTGTAGCCGGTGCCGAAGTCGTCGACGCTGATCGTGACCCCGAGGGCGCGCAACTGGTCGAGATGGGACAGCAGCGCGACGTCGTCGGTCAGCGAGGTCTCGGCCACCTCCAGCACCAGAAGCTCCGCCGACAGCTCGGCTGCCGACAGCGCCGCGGTGACGTCCTCGAGCACGCTGGCCCGGGCGAGGTAGCGGCCCGAGACGTTGACCGCGATGGTGAGAGGGCTGGACGGGTCGTCGCGCCGCCACTGCGCCAGCTGCTGGGTGGCCGTGCGCAGCACCCACTGATCCAGCTCGCAGATCAGGTCGGAGCGCTCGGCGACGGGAAGGAAGTCCTGGGGCCGGAGCACGCCGCGACCCGGCCGGTCCCAGCGGACGAAGGCCTCACAGCCCTCCACCCCGCCGAACTGGAGCGAGACGATGTGCTGGTAGACCAGCGTCAGCTCGTCGGTCTCGATCGCCCGCTTCAGGCTGGTCTCCAGGTCGGTGCGGCTCTGGATCTCCTGCCGCAGCGAGCTGTCGAACACCTCCGAACGTCCACGGCCGGCGTCCTTGGCGCGGTAGACCGCGACGTCGGCCTCGTGCAGCAGCATGTCGGGGTCCACGCCGGCGTCCTGGCTGATCGCCACCCCGATGCTCGCCCCCACCCGCACCAACCGTCCGCTCTGGAGGGTCACGGGCTCGGACACGGTCGCCACCAGCCGGTCGGCCACCCGGACCGCCGCGATGTCGGAGTCGAGGGGTTCGAGGAGCACCACGAACTCGTCGCCACCGAGCCGGGCCACCATGTTTCCCGCCCGGACGGCCGACTCCATCCGCCGCGCCGTGGTCCTGAGCACCTCGTCCCCGGCGCCGTGCCCGAGGGTGTCGTTGATGGCCTTGAAGCCGTCCAGGTCGACGAACAACAGGCCGACGATCCCGCCCGTGCGCTGCGCCCGGCTCAAGGCCCCGCTGATCAAGCGCATCGCCTGCGCCCGGTTGGGCAGACCGGTGAGTGAGTCGTGGCTGGCCTGGTGGGCGAGGTGCTCCTGCAGCTCTTCCCGCGCCCGGGTCGCCGCCATGCTCTGCAGCAGCGCCAGTCGCATCCGGGCCACGACAAGGGAGAACATCACGACCGACCCGAGGACGACCGCCCAGACATCGATCGGCCGATCGAGCAGTTGCTGGGCCGCGAGCACGCCCGGCGCGACCAGGACCGCGACGGTCAGCGCCACCAGCCGCACCCGACCGAAGCCGGGTCCGCTCGATGCGGTCGCGGCGGTGAGTGGTCGCATCGAGGGGTGCAGGGCCGAGGCCCCCCACAGCACGTAGGACGCCAGCCAGAGGAGATCGATGGATTCGGTGGCGCCCTGGACGAGCAGGTCCGAAGCCGTGGCGATCGTGTCCACCGAGATCAGCAGGGCGATCGCGGCCAGCAGGAGCCAGAACGACACCGTACGTCCGCCCGGCGTGGTGAGCAGCCGGATCATGATGCCGACCAGGAGGATGTCGGCGAGCGGGTAGGCCAGTGCCACCGCGGCCGCCGTCACCGAGTCCTGGTAGGTGGCGATGGTCGGCCGCGCGAGCAGCACCCAGGAGAGCAGCCCGAGCCCGGCGGTCAGGGTGGCGCTGTCCAGCCAGCCGGCCGGATCGCGGCGCGGCGAGCGGCCCCGGATCAGCAGCCAGACGCCGGCGAAGACGACCGGGTAGCCCGCCAGGTAGACCGGGTCGGCCGGTCCGGGGAAGGTTTCGACGCCCCACCACGTCGGCGCTCCAGCTGAGCATCGTGTCCGCGACGAACCAGATCAGTTGCGCGGCGGCCATCAGGTACCACGGCATGAGGTGAACCGGCCGGTGGAGTCGCGCTCCGGCGATCAGGGCGGCGCCGCTGGACAGCCCGACGGTGGCGTAGATCACGTCGCGGGGGATGCCGGAAGGCGCGAGTTGGAAGCCGACGATGGCCAGCGACCCCACGACGAGATAGGCCAGCCAGTAGCGACGTACGGTGGCGACGGGCGAGGTTGCGGCCGCATCGTCGGTGCGCACCGCAGCGACGTCGCGCTCGGCGACGTCCGCCCGGCTCACGGTCCGGTCCTGGGTCCTGGGGCGTGCCGCACCGGGCCTCCTCACACTCGGAGCCCCCGCTCGCAGTCGGCGACAGCCTATCGCGGGTAGGCCCGGGAACCACCGCAGCGAGCCCGGGCCTGCCGCCACCTCAGGCCAGGCGCTCCAGCAACGCCTCGAGCCGGTTGTAGCTGATGTTCATGCCGTACTCCATGCCCGAGTCGACGTGACCGTCGCGCCACTCCTGCGACGGGTACGTCAGGTGGCTGGTCAGGGTCGTCACGCCGTCGGACTCGGTCAGGGAGATGCGGACGGTGTAGGTGGCTCCGGGCATGTTGTCGAAGGACTCGGTGCTGACGAATCCGTGCGGCGTGGTCGATCTCCAGGTACTCACCGGAGAACGAGACGTCCTCCTCACCCTCACTCCCCGCGAGGACGTAGTGCCAGCGCCCGCCCACCCGGAAGTCGATCTCGCACACCTTCATCCCGCCGGCCTCCATCCCGTACCACTCCCGTACGTGTTCGGGTCGGGTGATGGCGGCGAAGACCAGTGGACGAGGAGCGCGGAACTCCCGTTGGATCACCAGCTCGGTCGGGGACGGGAAGGTCAGGGTGGCCGCTCGCGCGGTGGGCTCGGTGGTGTTCATCAGGGATGCTCCTGTTCGTGGATCCGGACTCCGTGGGCCCGGGTGTCTGGGGTGGGGTGTTCGTCGCTCCCGGCGTCGACGAGCCGACTCAGGTACGCGTCCAGGTGGTCCAGGTTGGCCTCCCAGAACCGGCGGTACTCGTTCAGCCAGGTCGTGGCGTTCTTCAGCGGCGTGGCCGTGATGCGGCAGTTCCGGTGCTGCCCCTCGCGGCTCTTGGCGACCAGGCCTGCGCGCTCCAGCACCGACACGTGCTTGGAGATGGCCGGCAGGGTCAGGTCGAAGGGTTCAGCCAACTCGCCCACCGTCGCGTCACCGACGGCCAGTCGCTCCAGGATGGCGCGACGGGTGGGATCGGCCAGCGCCGCGAAGGTACGGCTGAGGACATCCGACATTTTTAACCTGTCAGTTAATTAACTAATACGGAAAGTATGCCCGCAGGCGGCTGGGCCGTCAAGGGCTCGCATCGGCCGGCAAGGACGATTTCGTCGCAGCGCGGCAGTCGGTTTAGGCTTGCGCACGCAACGTCGCGTTCGGGGCTCGGGATCCTGCTCAGCACACTCGGGTCACCTTTCTGGAGAACTTCATGACCAGCGCGCTCTACGTCGCCACGCCACCGCTCAGCGTCCTCGCCTCCGACGCGTGGGTACGCCCGGACACCCTTCTCGACATCGCCGACGACCTCGGTGCCGACACGTTCGCCGCCGTGGACGATGTCGTGACCTTCGTCCGGCGCGGCGCGACGGTGACCCGCTGGCGCGGCCGGCTCGGCGAGCGTGGCGTGCACATCATCTGATCGGTGCGGCCCACCCGCTCGCCTACGCTGAGCGGGTGAGCACCCGCAGTCAACCGAACGACACTGCGTCGGGTGACACTGCGCCGAACGACATCTGCGCCGAGAACGCCCGAATGAAGGGCCCCAAGCCGGCGCGTCGGGCGCCGACGGAGGGACCCCTCGGCCGGATCCGCAGCGCACTCCACCCGGTGTGGCGCGTTCTGGTCCAGACCGACCGGCGTGTGCTTCCGCTACCGGGTCACCGGGCTGGCGGCGGAGGCGGCGTTCTTCGCCATCTTGTCGCTGCCGCCGCTGATCTTCGGCCTCGCGGGCGCCATCGGTTTCGTGGCGCGCACCTTCGACGTGCAGACGGTGGCCGATTTCCGGGAGACCGTCCTGGCGCTCGCCTCCCGGGGCCTGACCCCCGACGCGGTGAACACGGTGATCGAACCCACCGTCGACGACGTCTTGTCCGGCGGTCGCTTCGAGGTGATCTCGATCGGCTTCGTCCTCGCGCTCTGGTCCGGATCGCGCGCTCTGAACGTCTTCGTGGACACCATCACGATCATGTACGGGCTGGCCGGCCGGCGCGGCATCCTGCGCACCCGGGCCCTCTCGTTCTCCCTGTACCTGGTCTTCCTCCTCGCCGGGGCGGTACTGCTGCCCCTGGTGCTCGCCGGCCCGTCCTTCGTGGACTGGATCCTGCCGACCCGGCTCGAAGTGATCGGCAACCTCTACTGGCCGGTGGTGCTGCTCGGCTCGATCTGCATCCTCGCCACGCTCTACCACCTGTCGGTGCCGGCCCGGACCCGCTGGCGGGCCGACCTGCCCGGCGCGGCACTGACGCTGCTGATGTGGATCGGCGGCAGCGCCCTGCTCCGCTTCATCCTCGGCTTCACCGTGGGCAGCACCTCGATCTACGGCCCACTGGCGGCGCCGATCGCGGTGCTGATCTGGCTGTACGTGATCTCGATCGCCGTCCTCATCGGCGCGGCGTTCAACTCCAGTCTGGACATCGTCTTTCCCCGGATGTCGGGGCTGGACCACGACGTCGCGTCCGACCCCGACCTCGCGCCCGCGGCCCGTTCGCGGCGCCTGAACCGGGTGCGAGGTGCGGCTCGGCGCATCCGCGGCGACCGCTCAGCGACTCCCCGGTCCGGAACGGCGACCCAGGATGCGCCGGGCGAGCATACGTCGGCGGGCGGCCAGCCGGCGGGCGGCCAGACGGCGGGCGACCAGATGGCGAGCGAGGTGGAGCAGCAGTGGCAGGCTGCCCGCTCTGACATGGGCACTCCCCGTCACCAGTCGCGGCAGACCTCCCCCCGCGGCCCCGAGGACCAGTAGCGGTCCACGCGGGCCGCGCACGGTCAGTCGGAGGCCGGAGGTGAACAGCAGGTCGCCGGCCTGCCCCAAGCGGCGCAGGGACCGCAGCCGCGGGCTGGGCCATGGGCCGGCTGCGGTGATGAGCTGGTCCAGCGCGTACGCGGGATCGGCCACCTCGAGCACGAGGTGCGACCCCGACCCGGTGAGCCGGGCGGGGCAGCCGTCGAGGTCCAGCCGCAGATCCGCCTCGACCTCGACCACTCGCCTCAGCATGGCCTCTGGCTCACGCGGGTGCGGCGGCGCCCTCGGAGGTGGTGATCCTCAGGGTTCCGTCGAGCTTCCAGGTCGCGCGCGGAGCTTCGGCATCGGTACTGCGCGGGACCTCGATGGTCATGTCGACGAACTCGTAGTTGATCGCCGCGCCCTTACCGGTCAGGTAGGACCACATCTCCTTGCCCAGGTCTGCGAACGAGGTGACCTGGCTGCCGGCTTGATCGGCCATGATTTCCACTCCTTGTACTTGGGTACGCCACGTGCTCGGGGAGCACCGCGGCCGGGGACAACACTGTCTCTTCTCCCGGATCGGCTCGCCGGTTGCACCCGAGAGCGTCTCGCGTCGGGCTCGACCGGCCAACTGCGCAGCTCTCGCCCGGTCGAGACCCGGTGGACCGGCGACAGGTGCGCAATGATCCAACGGCCCGGGGATGGCCCTGCCACGCCTGACGTCTCACAATATGGACACGATTCTCACAGAATGAGAATCATATTTGCTCCGGACGAGTGATCGGCGGATCGTTGCGGTGTGCGTACGGGCGACGAAGTGGTTCGCGGTTGGTGCCGCGCCCTCGGGCTGACGACGCGGAGGTTCGTCGACTTCGGTCGGACGAACTCCATGATGTGTCGCTGCAGCGCTCGCTGAGCCTGGCCCCACGCCTGCACCAGCGAGCTCCGGACCCCGCCTCCCCGACGCTGCTCGCAGCCCTCCCGAAGGACACGATGACCGCCGATACCTCCCCCGCCGTCCGTACCCCTGACCGGCGTCCCGCGGCGGTCCGGCCGCGTCGCAAGCGTGGCGAGGGTCAGTGGGCGCTCGGCTACCGCGAACCGCTGAACGCCAACGAGCAGGCCAAGAAGGACGACAACCCGCTCAACGTCCGGGCCCGGATCGAGAACATCTACGCGCACCGCGGGTTCGCCTCCATCGACCCGAGCGACCTGCGCGGCCGGTTCCGCTGGTACGGCCTGTACACCCAGCGCAGGCCCGGAATCGACGGCGGCAGGACCGCGACGCTGGAGCCGTGGGAGCTCGACGACGAGTACTTCATGCTGCGGATCCGCATCGACGGAGGCGCGCTGACCACCGAGCAGTTGCGGGTGATCGGCCAGATCTCGGTCGACTTCGGCCGCGACACCGCCGATGTCACCGACCGGCAGAACGTGCAGTTGCACTGGATCCGGATCGAGGACGTCCCCGAGATCTGGCGCCGGCTGGAGGCGGTCGGACTGAACACCACCGAAGCCTGCGGCGACTGCCCCCGGGTCATCCTCGGCTCGCCGGTGGCCGGCATCGCGGCGGAGGAGATCATCGACCCCACTCCCGCCATCCGCGAGATCGCCGACCGCTACATCGGCGACCCGCAGTTCGCCAACCTGCCGCGCAAGTTCAAGACCGCGCTGACCGGGCATCCGTTGCACGACGTCGTCCCCGAGGTCAACGACATCGCCTTCGTCGGCGTGGAGCACCCCGAGTTCGGCCCGGGCTTCGACCTGTGGGTCGGCGGCGGACTGTCCACCAACCCGATGCTTGCCGTACGCCTCGGCGCCTGGGTGCCGCAGGAGGACGTGGCCGAGGTGTGGGCCGGTGTCGTCGGGGTGTTCCGCGACTACGGCTACCGGCGTCTGCGGACCCGGGCGCGGATCAAGTTCCTGGTCGCCGACTGGGGCGCGGAGAAGTTCCGCCAGGTGCTGGAGACCGAGTACCTCAAGCGTGCGCTGGTCGACGGGCCGGCACCGGCGGTGCCGGACAGGCCCGGCGACCACGTGGGGGTGAACGAACAGAAGGACGGCCGTCGCTTCGTGGGCCTGTCGCCGATCGCCGGCCGGGTCAGTGGCAGCGCTCTGGTGGCGCTGGCCGACCTGGCCGAGCGGCACGGCTCGTACCGGATCCGGACCACGCCGATGCAGAAGCTGCTGGTGCTGGACCTGGAGCCGTCCCAGGTGGCGGGCCTGGTCGCCGGGGCCGAGACGCTGGGCCTGTCGGCGCGCCCGGACGCCTGGCGCCGCTCGGTGATGGCCTGCACCGGCATCGAGTTCTGCAAGCTGGCGATCGTGGAGACCAAGGCGCAGGCCGCGCGGGTGGTGGAGGAGTTGGAGCAGCGGCTGGGCGCCCTCGACACCCCGATCACCGTGCACCTCAACGGCTGCCCGAACTCCTGCGCCCGGATCCAGGTCGCCGACATCGGGCTCAAGGGCCAACTCGTCGCCGGCCCGAACGGCGACCAGGTCGAGGGCTTCCAGGTCCACCTCGGCGGCGGTCTCGGCCTCGACGCCGGCTTCGGCCGCAAGCTCCGCGGGCACAAGGTGACCGCTGACGAGCTCCCGGACTACGTGGAGCGTCTGGCCAAGGCCTACGTCGCGGACCGCACCACCGGCGAGCGCTTCGCGCAGTGGGTCGCCCGGGCCGACGAGGCGGTGCTGGTGTGAGTGCGTCGGACAGTCGACCCGAGCCGAGTCCGTCGGTGAGCGAGGAGGAAGTGCGGACCTCCGAGGCGCGACCGGGCGCGAGCGGACATCACGTCCGCGAGCGTCGGGCTAGGGAGCGCCAGGTCCGCTCTGGACGACGCAGCGAACCGACCCTTCACACCTGAGGGCAGTCCCGCCTCCGGATCGTCGGTGAGCGAGGAGGAAGTGCGGACCTCCGAGGCGCGACCGGGCGCGAGCGGACAGGCGGACATCACGTCCGCGAGCGTCGGGCAGGGAGCGCCAGGTCCGCTCTGGACGACGCAGTGAGCCGACCCTTCACACCCGAGGGCAGTCCCGCCTCCGGATCGTCGGTGAGCGAGGAGGAAGTGCGGACCTCCGAGGCGCGACCGGGCGCGAGCGGACATCACAATCAGAACCGCCAGGCGGTCATGTACTGCCCGTACTGCGCCGAGGAGACCCTCTTCCCGCTGGAGCGCGGCTGGGAATGCCGGAGCTGCCTGCGGGCGTTCTCGGTGACGTTCATCGGCCTCGTCTCGCGGGCCCGCGACCGTCTGGAGTCCTCATGACCACCACCGTCGATCTGTCCGGCCTCGCCGTCGAGGCGAACCAGCGCCTGGCGGGCGCGTCGGCCCTGGAGATCCTGGACTGGGCGTACGGCCAGTTCGGCGCTCAGCTCGTGGTCACGTCCTCGATGGCGGACATGGTGATGATCCACCTCGCCGAGCAGGTCGCGCCGGGCATCGATGTGGTCTTCCTCGACACCGGCTACCACTTCGTGGAGACCATCGGCACCCGCGACGCGGTGCCGTTGGTGCACAACGTCAACGTCATCAACGTGACCCCGGAGCAGACGGTGGCCGAGCAGGACGCGGCCTGGGGCAAGGACCTGTTCGCCAGCAATCCCGACCAGTGCTGCGCGCTCCGCAAGGTCGCGCCGCTGAGCCGGGCCCTGGAGCCGTACGCCGCCTGGGCCACCGGCCTGCGCCGGGTCGACTCGGTCCGCCGCGCCGACACGCCCCTGGTCGCCTGGGACGCCCGCCGCCGGATCGTCAAGGTCGCCCCCATCGCCGCCTGGACCGACGACGACGTGGCCCGCTACATCGAACTCAACAACCTGATGGTCAACCCCCTGCTGGAGGACGGCTACACCTCGATCGGCTGCGAGCCGTGCACCGTGCGCTCCGACGGCGCCGATGCGCGCACCGGACGTTGGGCCGGCCTGGCCAAGACCGAGTGCGGGATCCACCTGTGAGCGCCGATCTCGAGCTGGCGACGCCGCTCGCCCCGCCGAGGACGGCGGCCGCCTACGGTGCCACGCTCTGGTTCACCGGCCTGCCGTCGGCCGGCAAGTCCACCATCGCCCACGCGCTGGCCGCCCGGCTCGTCGGCGCGGGCCACCGCGTGCAGGTCCTCGACGGCGACGAGGTGCGCCCGCACCTGTCCGCCGGCCTGGGCTTCAGCCGGGCCGACCGCGACATCAACGTCCAGCGGATCGGCTGGGTGGCCCGGCTGCTCGCCACCCATGGGGTCATCGCGCTGGTGCCGGTGATCGCGCCGTACGCCGCCGCGCGAGCCGCCGTACGCGCCGATCACGAGGCCGCCGGCGTTCCCTTCGCCGAGGTGTTCGTCTCCACCGCGCTGCCGGTCGCCGAGGCGCGCGACGTCAAGGGCCTCTACGCCCGTGCCCGGCGCGGTGAACTGACCGGGATGACCGGCGTGGACGACCCGTACGAGGCTCCCACCGCTCCCGAACTGGCGATCGACACCGTGCAGATCGACCTGGACACGGCCGCCGGTCAGGCGCACACGCTCCTGTCGTCCCTGACCGGAAAGGCCTTCTGATGACCACCGTGGCGCAGCTCCGCCCGCTGAGTGAGTTGCAGGCGCTGGAATCGGAGTCGATCCACATCCTGCGGGAGGTCGCGGCCACTTTCGCGACCCCGCTGATGCTGTTCTCCGGCGGCAAGGACTCGGTCGTCATGCTGCACCTGGCGGCGAAGGCTTTCTGGCCGGCCCCGATCCCGTTCGAGCTGCTGCACGTCGACACCGGGCACAACTTCGCCGAGGTGCTGCAGTACCGCGACGAGGCGACCGCGTTCTACGGCGCGCGCCTGAAGGTGGCGGCCGTTCAGGACTACATCGACGACGGGCGGCTCCGCGAGCGGCCGGACGGCACCCGCAACCCGCTGCAGACCGTGCCCCTGCTCGACGCCATCACCGACGGACGCCACGACGCCGTGTTCGGTGGCGGGCGGCGCGACGAGGAGCGGGCGCGGGCCAAGGAGCGTGTCTTCAGCATGCGCGACGAGTTCGGCCAGTGGGAGCCGCGCAACCAGCGGCCCGAGCTGTGGTCGCTCTACAACGGCCGGCACCTGCCCGGAGAGCACGTACGCGTCTTCCCGCTCTCCAACTGGACCGAGCTGGACGTGTGGGACTACATCGAGGCCGAGAAGATCGCCCTGCCCTCGATCTACTACGCCCACGAGCGCGAGGTCGTGCTCCGGGACGGCATGTGGATCGCCATCACCGAGGTGACGCCGCGACGGGACGGGGAGGCCCCCGAGCTGCGCTCGGTGCGCTACCGCACCGTCGGCGACATGTCCTGCACCGCCGCCGTGCTCTCCGCGGCCAGCACGGTGCACGACGTGATCACCGAAGTGGGCCTGAGCACCCTGACCGAGCGCGGCGCCACCCGCGCCGACGACCGACTGTCCGAGGCCGCGATGGAAGACCGCAAGCGAGAGGGCTACTTCTGATGAGCCCCGCCACCCCGTTCCGTCCCGGCCTCGAGCCCGCGCCAGACCACCGGCGGCCGCACGCTGCTCCGGCTGGCCACCGCCGGCTCGGTCGACGACGGCAAGTCGACCCTGGTCGGCCGGCTGCTGTTCGACACCAACTCCGTCCTCACCGACACCCTGGACCACGTGGAGAAGGTGAGCAAGCGCAAGGGCCTGGACCGGGCCGACCTGGCGCTGCTCACCGACGGGCTGCGCGCCGAGCGCGAGCAGGGCATCACCATCGACGTCGCCTACCGCTACTTCGCGACGCCGGCCCGCAAGTTCATCCTGGCCGACTGCCCCGGACACGTGCAGTACACCCGCAACACCGTCACGGGCTCCTCCACCGCCGACGTCATCGTGCTGCTCGTGGACGCCCGCAACGGCGTGGTGGAGCAGACGCGCCGGCACCTGGCCGTCGCGTCCCTGCTCCGGGTCCCGCACGTGATCCTGGTGGTCAACAAGATCGACCTGGTCGACTACTCCGAGGACGTGTTCATCCGGGTGGCCACCGACTTCGCGCTGCTCGCCCGCAGCCTCGGCGTGCTGGACACCCACTGCATCCCGGTGTCGGCCACCGAGGGGGACAACGTGGTGACCCGCTCGCACCGTACGCCGTGGTACGACGGGCCGACCGTGCTCGGCTACCTGGAGAACGTGGACGACACCCGGCTGGCGGTGGGCTCGGAATTCCGGTTCCCGGTCCAGCACGTGGTCCGCCCGCAGTCGGCGGCACTCGCGCCCTGGGCCTCGCGGGCCCCCCAGGTCGACGGCGACTACCGCGGCTACGCGGGCAAGCTCGAGTCCGGCCGGGTCAGGGTCGGCGAGGAGATCGTGGTGCTGCCGCGCAGCACGCACGCCGTGGTGGCCGGAATCGACACGCCGGACGGACCGCTGGACGTCGCCGTCGCCGGCCAGTCGGTCGTGATCCGGCTCGACTCCGACGTCGACGTGTCGCGCGGTGACCTGCTCGCCGCGACCGATGCGCCGCCGGCGCCGATCCGCGACCTCTCGGCCACGGTCTGCTGGCTGGCGGAGCGCGAACTGACCGCGGGCAGTCGCGTCCTGGTGCAGCACGGCACGTCGATCACCAAGGCCATCGTGAAGTCGCTGGACGGCGTGCTCGATCTGGACTTCGAGCACGGCAGCGTGCCATCCTGGCGACCTGCGCACACGCTCGCGCTCAACGACATCGGCCGCGTCCGCCTGGCACTCGCCTCGGCCCTGCCGATCGACGCCTATCGCGAGCACCGCGGAACCGGGGCCTTCATCATCGTCGACGAGGCCGACGGATGGACGCTCGGCGCCGGCATGGCCGGCTCGACGCCCATCACCTCGGCAGCCGCGCCCCACTCCTCCAAGCCGCACTCCCCCACGGCGGACTCGGCAGCACCGCACTCCGCACACTCCGGAAGGGAGCCAGCATGACCGCTCCTTCACTCGTCCTCCTCGGTCACGGCAGCCACGACCCGGCTGTCGCCCACGTCAGCCACCAGATCCGCCAGGGGTTGCTCGCCATCCGGCCGTCCCTCGACGTCCACATCGCCTTCCTCGACCACTGCGCGCCCAACGGCCTGCAGGTCGTGCACAAGCTCGCTGCCCGCGGGGCGTCCGAGGTGGTCTTCGTGCCCCTGCTGTTGTCCGACGCCTTCCACGTCCAGGCGGAGGTGCCGGCGCTGGTGGCCCAGGTCGCGGCGGCGCATCCGGAACTGCGCGTCACGGCGTCGCGTCCGATCGGCCCCGAGGCGCAGCTGTTGACCATCGTGGACCGTCGGCTCCGGGACGTGCTGCGCACGAAGCGGATCGGCGAGCTCGACGGCCTCGTCTTCGCCGCGGCAGGCAGCAGCGACATCCGCAGCAACGCCCTCGTCGCCCGCCGCGCGCGGCAGTGGGCCACGCATCACCGACTGCCCTGTGTCACCGCCTTCGGGTCCGGCTCCGGTCCGACCACCGCGGAGGCGGTGCGGACGCTGCGCGGTCAGGGACGGCGGCACATCGCCGTGGGGAGTTGGTTCCTGGCCCCGGGTCTGCACTACACCCACCAGGCCGAACTCGCCTACGAGGCGGGCGCCGTCGCGGTCTCCGCCCCGATGGGGGGCGAACCCGAGATCGCCGAGGTCTGCCTGATCCGCTACGTGGTGGCCGCGATGGATCTGGTCGACCTGGAGAATCTGCCCGTCAGCGCACCCGCCGACGAAGAGGACTTCGCACCCGTACGGCACCTCGCCGTCGTCGGCGCCTGAGCACCCGACAGTATCGGCCGGCGGGCCGGCCGAGCCAGGTCAGGTCGCGGCCACCCTCAGCTTCTCGGTCTCGACGTCGAAGTCGGCCGGCGGCCAGCTGAGGTCGAGCGCGCGCAGGTGCTCGACCAGCAACTGGGCGACGGCCCAGTTGCGGTACCACTTGCGGTTCGACGGCACCACGAACCAGGGTGCGCGCTGGGTGCTGCAGCGCTCCAGCACCGCCTCGTACGCCTGCGTGTAGGCCGGCCACTTCGCGCGCTCGTCCACATCGCCCGGGTTGTACTTCCAGTGCTTGGTCGGATCGTCCAGTCGCGCCACGAGCCGCTCCTTCTGCTCCTCCGGCGAGATGTGCAGGAAGCACTTGATGATCGTCGTGCCCCCGGACACGAGCTTGTCCTCCCAGGCGTTGATCTCGTCGTAGCGCTGGCTCCAGACGGACTCCTCGACCAGGTTGTTCACCCGGACCACGAGCACGTCCTCGTACTGGGACCGGTCGAAGATCCCGATCATCCCGGGCGCGGGAAGCGCCTGGTCCATCCGCCACAGGTAGTGGTGGGCGCGCTCCTGTTCGGTCGGCGCCTTGAAAGCCTTGATCTGCACCCCCTGCGGGTCGACCATGCCGATCGCGTGCCGGATCACCCCGCCCTTGCCGGAGGTGTCCATGCCCTGCAGGATCACCAACACGTTGCGGGCGGCGGCGTCGTCGCCGGCCCGCCGCGTACAAGCGCTCCTGCAGCTCGCCGAGTTCGGGCGCGAGTGCCTCGGTGAGCTGCGGCGCGTCGTCCTTGGCCCCGGGAAACCCTGGTGTCGCGGACGGGTCGAGGGCGGCGAGGTCGACCGGTCCGGCGGGAAGCCGCAGCGCCTCCGTCAGCGGCTCGCGTACGGCGGCCAGGTCGGCGTCCTTGCTCTTGTTCCCCATGCCCGCGATTGTGCCGTAGCCCCCTCAGAGCTGCCGCACCCGTCGGGACCGCGTGCGAGGATGGCGCCGTGCAGCTGATCTTCGACCAGGAGGGCGGTGCGCCGCGCACGCTCACCGAGGCTGATCTGGTCGAGTTGTATCGCCACCCGGCGCCACCCGACCGGGCGTGGTTGCGGTCCAACTTCGTGATGTCCCTGGACGGATCGGTACAGGGACCCGACGGACGCTCCGGATCGATCAACACCCCCAGCGACCAGCACCTGTTCGCGCTGCACCGGGCCCTGGCCGACGCGGTCGTGGTCGGGGCCGGTACGGCCCGGAACGAGGGCTACCGCGCCGTCGACCTGCAGCCCTGGCAGCGCGACCTGCGGGCGGCGGAGGGGTTGGCGCCGTTGCCGACCCTGGTCATCGTGTCGGCGAGCGCGCGGATCGACCCGGGCGTGGCCGCGGTGGACGAGGACGAAGGCGGGCCGGTGGTGGTGGTGACCACGTCCGGGCACCCGTCGAGCCTGCTGCAGCCGCTCGTCGACGCCGGGATCGGACTCATCGAAGCGGGGACGCGCCGCCGTCGACCTGGCCGCCGTGGTGGACCAACTGGCCGGCACCGGACTACCCCGGTTGCTCTGCGAAGGCGGACCGGGCCTGCACCGGGACCTGCTGGCCGCCGGGCTGGTGGACGAGCTGTCGCTCACCCTGGCCCCGGTGGCGGTCGGCGGGGAGGGCCTGCGCTCGACGAGCGGGGCGGGACTGGAACCGGCGCGGGGGTTCGCTCTGCGGCTGGCGATGTTCGCACCGGAGGACGGCACCCTGTTCACCAGCTACCGCCGGACCGCCTGAGCCCCGTCACTCCTGCGGCAGACCGGCCTCGGCAAGCCGGTTCCCGAGGTTCTCCCTCGCCCACGCCAACCCTGAGTCGTCGCCCAACTCGGTGTAGAGCGCCACGGCCTGGCGCGTCTCGCTGATCGCCAGCGCGTCCTGGCCGTCCACGTGCGACAGGTGCGCCCCGCGCAGCACCAGCATCGACGCCCTCTGCGACCGCAGCCCCGGGCCCAACCGGCGATACACCTCCGCCCCCAACCGGGTCACCTCCGCCGCGTCGGCGTGGCGACCCGCCTCCGCCAGCCGCATACCCAGGTTCTCGTACGCCCACCCCAGCTCGCCGCTGTCGCCGGACTCGGCGTAGGCCGCCACCGCCGCCTCGGTCTCGCTGATCGCCAGCGCGTCCTGGCCGTCCACGTGCGACAGGTGCGCCCCGCGCAGCACCAGCATCGCCGCCCTCTGCGACCGCAGCCCCGGGCCCAACCGGCGATACACCTCCGCACCCAACCGGGTCACCTCCGCCGCGTCGGCGTGGCGACCCGCCTCCGCCAGCCGCATACCCAGGTTCTCGTACGCCCACCCCAGCTCGCCGCTGTCACCGACCTGGAGGTAGGCGTCCACCCCCGCCTGGGTCAGCGTGATCGCCCGCTCGGCGGAGCCCTCGACCCGCGAGCTGTAGGCGCCGGCGAGCACGTACCGTTCCCCGACCGCGGCCAGAAGGTCGCCGGGTCCAGCTCCGCGAGCCGCCCGTACGTCGCCCCGCCCTGGGCCAAGGTGTCGGCGGCCTCGGCCCACTGGCCGGCCTGGGCGTGGGCGCCGGCGAGGGATTCCAGACCGCCGCCGAAGGCCGTCAGCGTGGCTGACGACGGCCGGATCGTGCAGGTCGGCGAGGACCGAGATCGACCACGGCGCCACGTCGGCCGGCTGCACCGTGACCGTGCGGAGGTCGCGGTCCCAGGCGGCCAGGTCGCTCCGTCCGTCGCCGGTGTAGTCGGCCGGGACCGGGAGATTCGAGGGCCTTCAGGTTCATCCCGACCGGGGCGCCTCCCCCGCTCGGCTCGACGTAGAACAACCGCCCCCGTTGCAGCCACCGGGCCCGGTCCGCGACGCCGTCGCCGTCGAGGTCGACAGTCAGCACGAGTCCTTCGTCCGCGGCCGGCCGCAGGTCCTGCGGCAGGCTCCAGTACGTCCATCGCGGGGGCGGGATCCAACGCGACGGCGTACCGGCTGCCCGCCTCGATCCACTGCTCGATCGCCCCGGCGAACACGGTCCCGGCCTGCGCGCCGACGGCTGCCCGGGTGAACGCGTAGGCGTCCAGCCCGCCGAGCTTCCAGTCCGAGCCGACGGTCGCCCCCAGCGTCTCGATCAGCTTGTCGCTCCAGCTGCCGGGTCTCGGCCACGGTGTCTCCGGCGAACTGGCTCAGCAACGCGTCCCGCGCCGCGGCCGACTCCTGGTCGGACTCGTAGACCGCCATCGGCAGCGCGAGCCCGCCCGATCCCTCGGGCACATGGGCGCGGAAGAGGTGATGGATCGGTGCGCTGTCGCCCTTGTCCACCGAGGCGGGCGAGGTCCGCATCCGCTGCACCCGACGCGCTGGGTCGTGGTCGGCCAGGTTCACCAGCAGCGCCAGCAGGAACGGCTCGTCCTGTGCGCTGGTCTCGGTGGACTCCTCCCAGCACTCGAGGCGTTCGAGCAGCACCTCGAAGGTCCGGAACCGGTAGGGCGCTCCTGCCCCCTCGATCCGTCGGATGCTGCCGAAGAGGTGGTACTGGCCCTCGTCGTCGCCGTCGAGGAACTCCCGGAAGGGCACAGGGGCGTGACCGATGCCGGCGAGCTGCTCGGGGCTCCACAGCAGGGTGCGCTGGGCCACGAAGTCGGCGTGCCCACCGATCAGGGAGAGGAGGAAGTCCCCCAGGGACTCCACGATCGACTCCAGCGCTTCGACGAATCCCTCCCAGATGACGGTGAACACGTCGCCGACGTCGTTTCCCTCCACCTCGAACAGCAGTGAGCCCGGCGGCTCGCGCATCGGCCCGATGACGTAGCTCTGCACGTCGCCGGTGGAGAAGTCGTTGTACTCCACCGACGGCGTTCGCGTTCTTGCCGTAGTCGAGCAGGTAGCGCTGCCCGCCGGCCCAGACGCTGACACTGCCGTTGGTGCCCGAGTCGGTGTCGCTGCTGGTGCGGATCTGGAGCCGGACGAACCAGTCGTGGTCACGGTCGCGATCAGTGGGCGGGTACGGGCCGTGGGCGAGGAACAGCAGCGGCAACCGGGAGAAGTCCTCGAACTGGCCGCGGCGCTGGTCGTAGGTGTTGGAGCCCATCACCTTGGCCCAGAACGCGGCCGTGTCCGGAGAGCGATCCAGGATCGTGCCGACGGCGTTCAGCCAGTGCACCGAGGAGCGCACGGCGAGATTCTTGGCGGACTCGTATAGCTGTCGTCCGGTCACCGGATCGCTGTCGGGAATCTCGCGAACCTGGCGCGCGATCTCGGCCTGCCACGAACTGTCCAGGGCTATGCCGGGTGGATCGAGGTAGACCATCTTGGGGGGGAGCTGGACGCCGAGGACGTTGGTGCGGACGCTTTCCGCGTCGCGGCACCGGTCGTAGATCTGGCACGGGGTCAGCTTGTTCAACGGGGAGATCCCGGCGCAGGCGACCTCCATCAGCGCGCCGAGCCCGGGGATCGACCGCATCAGGGAGCACGCGAGCGAGACCTTGCCGTGCGGACGCTGGCTCAACTGCTCCGGCTTCTCGTACGAGCCGGTGTAGAGGTAAGCCGTCCACCCGGTCCGCGACGGGCACCTCGTGCCAGGCTCGCGTACGCCGGTCCGGCACGTCCACCCAGTTGGAGTGCGCGTAGAAGTCCTGGATCGCGTGCAGCGCGGCCCCGAGGATGTTGTGGGCGGCCGGCACGTCGTCGCGGCCCGCGGCCCAGAACATCCCCGCCAGGCAGCCGCTGAGGTAGCGGGTCCACATGCTCTGGATCTGCGCGGCCGAGGTCAGGTCGTCGAAATGCAGGGTGATCAGGTCGTCGTGCAGGCTGGTGGCGACCTTGAGCCGGTCGAGCCCGTCAGCGGTGCCCAGCCCGCCGGCCCAGAACAGCGGGTTGTAGAGGTAGCTGTCGATGTAGTCGGTGTGCCACTCGAGGCTGCTCGACGCCGGATGCTCGCCGGGGCGGTCCCCCCACAGCTCGCGGCAGGCTCGGTTGGTCAGGTTCTGGTGCACCCAGTTGTCGTCGTTCTGCTCCTCGAAGGAGAACTCCTCCGCGCCGAATCGCAGCGTCGTTCGTGCGAACATCGCCAGCGCAGCGGTGACGGCCAGGACGATCACGGCTGACTCCCCCACCCGCCCGGTACCGGCACCGGGCTCCCTCCCAGCATGGAGCGGTCGGCGAGCCGAAGCCCAGCGCCGCATCCCACTGAGGTGGGACCACGCTCGGAGGGAGGTGTTCAACGGTGGCCGAAGCGAGCAGGTGCCCGGGTGCGTGCCGGGCGTGTTGGCGCGGAGCGCCGCTCCGGCGGACAGGCGGAGGAGGAGTCGGATAGCGGTGTTCTCTCCGCGACGACGACAACGCAGCCCGGTGCGTGCTCGGGTGCCGCGCAGTAGGGTCATCGTTCGACACCATCCTCTAGGATCGGAGCAGACAACCTCCCGGGGGCAGCAGTGGACGATCGCAGCGTGGCCGGCCGGACCATCTCGATCCTCGACGCGGTGGCGAGCGGAGCCGGCCACGCCAGCCTGGCCGCGCTCGTGGACCGGACCGGGCTGCCGCGCAGCACGGTGCACCGCATCTGCGCCGAGCTGGTGCGACGGGACGTGCTCAGCCGGGTGCCGGCCGGGTACGCGCTCGGAGCGCGGGTGGCGAGCTGGGGTCAGCGGGCCCAGGTCCAGGACCGCGTACGCGCCGTGGCCGGTCCGGCGATGTGGGAGCTGCACCAGCGCACGGGTCTGCTGGCCTGGCTGGCGGACTGCCAGGGCGACACGATCAGGATGGTCGACTTCTCCGCGACCAGGTCCATGCGCGCGGTGGTCGAGAACTGGCCCAGACCTGAACGGTGCCGAGCTGCTGCTGACCGCGATCGGCCGGATCAGCCTCCGCGATCAGCCGGACCGGGTGGGCAGCCTGCTCGAGCCCGGGCTGCCCCGACTCACCCCGTACGGACCGGCGACGATCCGGCAGTTGCTGGACACCCTCGAGCGCTCCTGGGACGACGGCGTCACCGTCGAGCACCAGCAGTACCGGCTGGGCTGGGCCTGCATCGCGGCGCCCTTGGTCGATGGGCGGGGCCGGCTCGTGGCAGCGATCGGCATCACCGGCTCCTGAGCCGGGCGCGCCGATCGAGCGCTACGCGGGTCTGGTCCGGTCGGTGTCGACGCAAGTCAGCCGGGAGCTGGCGCGAACCTGATCGCGCCGCGCTCAGCTGAAGTCGGGATTGTCGGCCCGGGCGCGGCTGGGCTGGACCCGGGACGGCTCACCCGGCATCTTCGGGTAGTCCGGCGGGTAGGGCATCTCCGCTCCGCCGTACTTCCCGGTGCCGAGCTCGCGCTCGTCGCGCGCGTACATCTCCAACGCACCGTCCAGGCTGCCCGGCGCGAGGGCGTAGAACGGCGCCCAGGCGTCGCCGACCGCGGCGAACCGCGCCGGCATCGAGCTGACCGTGAAGTCCTGCGGTGCGGCCTCGCCGAGCTCCTGCCAGGTGAGGGGGGCGGAGACGACGGCCGTCGGTGTGGGGCGGATCGAGTAGGCCGAGGCGATCGTCCGGTCACGGGCCATCTGGTTGAAGTCGACGAAGATCCGCTGGCCGCGCTCCTCCTTCCACCAGTTGACGGTGACCTGGTCGGGCATCCGACGGGCCAGCTCGCGACCGAGGGCGATCACCGCGTGCCTGGCCTCGATGAAGCCGTACGCCGGCTCCACCGGCACGAAGACGTGCACCCCGCGGCCGCCGCTGGTCTTGGCGAACCCCACCAGACCCGCCTCGTCCAGCACCGAACGCAGCTCGTACGCCGCGCGTACGGCTTCGGCGAAGCCGGTGCCCGGCTGCGGGTCGAGGTCGATCCGCAGCTGGTCGACCTTCTCCGGGTCCGCGCGCGTCACCGGCCACGGGTGGTAGCGCAGCGTGCCGAGGTTGGCCATCCACACGATCGTGGCCAACTCGGTGGCGCAGACCTCGTCGGCCGTACGACCGGACGGGAAGGCGATGGTCACCGTCTCCACCCAGTCCGGTACGCCTTTGGACGGGGCGCGCTTCTGGTAGAAGGCGTCGCCGTGACTGTCGCTGCGGGTGCTCAGCACCGCGTCGGGCCGGTAGCCTCCCGGCCAGCGCTCCATGGTGACCGGGCGGTCCTTGAGCGCGGCGAAGATCCCCTCACCGACCGCGACCACGTAGTCGACGACGTCCCGCTTCGTCAGGCCGACCTCGGGGAAGTAGACCTTGTCCGGACTGGTGACCCTTACCGTCCGGTTACCGACGACGAGTTCCACCGCGGGTACGGGCATGGGAACAACCCTAGTGACTAGCCTGTTGGGACAGGCGAGGAGACAACCATGACTGATATCAAGAACACCACCCCGTCCACGACCGGCGCCGCGGGTGGTCCGGAGGAGCGCGGGACCCGGTGGCGCAGCCGCAAGCGTCGGGAAGGTCGTCAAGTCCGAGGCCGAGTGGCGGGCGCAGCTCACCCCGATGGAGTACAAGGTGCTCCGCGAAGCGGGTACCGAACGGGCGTTCACCGGTGAGTACACCGACACCAAGACCGAGGGCGTCTACCGCTGCAGGGCTTGCGGCAGCGAACTGTTCCGCAGCAACCAGAAGTTCGAGTCCCATTGCGGCTGGCCCTCGTTCTTCGCGCCGCTGGCCGAGGAGCGCGTGCGCTACATCGAGGACGGCTCGCACTTCATGAAGCGCGTGGAGGTGCGCTGCGCGACCTGCGACTCCCACCTCGGCCACGTGTTCTCCGGCGAGGGATACCAGACTCCGACCGATCAGCGCTACTGCATCAACTCGGTGTCGCTGACGCTGGAGCCCGCGTCCTGATTCCGGCGGCTCTGACTCCGGCGGCTCGACTCCGGCGGCCTGATTCCGGCGTCCTGATCCCGGCGTACCGATTCCGCGCGTCCTGACTCGGCGTCCTGACCGCGGCGTCCAGATTCAGGCGGCCGACTCCGGCGGCTCGACTCCGGCGTCGACCTGGGCGCTCGCACGTCGACGCCAGGCCCCCTCGTGCCTCGTACCGGCGCACATTGCACAGCTTCCTGGCGCATTGCACAGCTTGCAACCTGTGCAACCCATGCGGAAACCACGTATACGTAGGTTCCCGCGGACCGGGGTGAGGTTCCCGCGGACCGGGGTGGGGGTTCCCGCCGGACCGGGGGGCGCGACCGGCTGGGGGATCCGCGACCGGGGGCGCGAGGGTCACCAGAGGGCGAGGATGTCGTCCAGGTCGCGGCGCCGGCCGGTGTAGAAGGGGACCTCTTCACGGGTGTGCCGCCGGGCGGCTGCGGCGCGGAGGGCGCGCATCAGGTCGACGATCCGGTGCAGTTCGTTCGCCTCGAAGGCGAGGATCCACTCGTAGTCGCCCAGGGCGAAGGAGGAGACGGTGTTGGCCCGTACGTCGGGGTAGGGCCGCGCCATCATGCCGTGCTCGCTGAGCATCGCCCGGCGCTCCTCCTCGGGGAGCAGATACCACTCGTAGGAGCGCACGAAGGGGTAGACGCAGAGGAAGGCGCTGGGGTCCTCGCCCGACATGAAGGCCGGGACGTGGCCCTTGTTGAACTCCGCCGGGCGGTGCAGGGCCAGCTGCGACCAGACCGGCTCCAGGTGCAGGCCGAGGTCGGAACGGCGGAGGGCGTGGTACGCGTCCTGGAGGGTGTCGGAACTGGCCGCGTGCCACCACACCATCAGGTCGGCGTCGGCCCGCAGCCCGGCGACGTCGTACCAGCCGCGGATCACCAGGTCCTCGTCGCGGGTCCCGCGCTCGATCGCCCGCAGGGTCGCGTCGGCCGATTCCTTGGGCGGGTCGTCGAGCTGGCTGGTCCGCCTGAACACCGACCACATGGTGTAGCGGACGGTGTCGTTGATCTCTCGGGCCTTCATCAGTCGCCTTCTTCTCGCTCCGACACGTCCTGCGCCGGGTGTGGGCCGATACTGCCATGGCGCTCCGCCGACAGACCCGCCGCGATCTGCGCTGCGGCCCGATCAGCCGAGGCCAGGCAGGCCGCGATGCCGACCCCGTCGAGCACCGCCCCGGCTACGGCCAGCCCCGGCACCTCAGCCACGCCCGCCAGCGTCCGGGCAACCAGTTCCCGATGCCCGACCAGATACTGCGGCAGCGCCCCTCCCCAGCGCTGGACCGACCCGTCCAGCCGCCGCGCGGCCTCCCAACCCGGCAATGTCGACACCTCCGCCCACACCCGGTCCAGCAGCGGCCGCGTCGCCCAGCTGGAGCGCGCCCGCCTCGCTCCAGCGGCCGACGCTGGCCCGCACCACCGCGACCTCGGCGCCCCACGCCTGCTGCGCGCGTTCGGCGACCCAGTCCCACTTCACCGACGAGTAGGTCAGCGCCTTGACCGTGGCCAGCTCCGCAGGCGGGACCAGGAGTCCGGAGGAGTCAGCGCGCAGGCCCCGTACGACCAGGGTCAGCACCGCGACCGAGGCGTACGGCACCGCACCGATCCCACGCGCCGATCCCAGCGCCGATCCCAGCGACCGATCCCTCCGCCGCTCCCACTGCGGCCGGCCGACCCGACCAGGCCCGACAGCAGCCGCCCGAGCGGGGCGCCGGGCACGGCGAGCAGCACGCCGTCGGCGTCGATCCGCTCCGGGCGCGTCGCCGGACCGCAGGTCAGGTGGAAGGGGCCACCTCCTGCCCGCTGGACCCCCCGTACCACGGTGGATGGTCGCAGGGTCGCGCCGCCGCGCTCCAGGTCGGCGACGAGCGCGTCGATCAGGGCGGCCACGCCGCCGCGCAGACCGGCGAAGACCGGCCCGCCGGTGGTGCCGGCCGCGAGCGCGGAGGCGTGCCCGAGCAGCGAGCCGCCGCCCCTCGCCCGCTCGTACAGGGCCGGGGCGACGGCGGCGAAGGACAACTGCCGCGCCTGCCCGGCGTAGACCCCGCCGAGCAGCGGCTCCAGCAGCCGGTCGGTGACTTCGGGCCCGAACCGGCGATCGACGTACGCGCCGATGGCCACGTCTTCGTCGAATCCCTCGGCGGCTCGCTCCGGCTCTGCCCTCGCCGCGGCGAACCCGGCGGCAGACAGCAGCGGGCGCAACTGCTCCAGGTCGGTGGGCACGCCGAGCACGGACGCGGGGAGCGGACGCGGTTGCCCGCCCACCAGCACGGCAGGCCGCGCTGCGGTGGGGTGCACGAGCCGATCGCCCAGGCCCAACTCACCGATCAGGCACACCGCCTCCGGGCGTCGGGCCAGCATCGACTCGGCGCCGGCGTCGAGCCGCACCCCGCCGACGTCGACCGGGGCCAGCTTGCCGCCCCAGCGGCCGCTCCCCTCCAGCACCGTGACCTCGAACCCGGAGGCGAGCAACCGCCGGGCGGCAGCGAGCCCGGTGACGCCGCCGCCGACGACGACGACCCGGCTCACGTCGTCGCGGCCCGCAGGCTCGGCGCCTCGGCGTGCACCAGGTCCACGATGCGCGCCAGCACGTCCGGATCGGCGTCGGGAGGGACCCCGTGACCCAGGTTGAAGATGTGCCCGGGCGCCTCGGCCCCGGACCGCAACACGTCGCGGACCCGCTCGGCGAGCACCGGCCACGGGGCGCCGAGCAGCGCCGGATCCAGATTGCCCTGCACCGCGTACGACGGCCCGATCCGCCTGCTCGCCTCCGCCAGCGGCACGCGCCAGTCGACACCGACGACCTCGGCCCCGGCGGCGCCCATCGCGCCGAGCAGTTCCGAGGTTCCCACCCCGAAATGGATCCGCGGCACCTCGAGGTCCGCGACGGCGGCGAGCGCCTGGGCCGAGTAGGGCTGGGCGTACGCCGCGTAGTCGGCGGCGCTGAGGCTGCCGGCCCAGGAGTCGAAGAGCTGCACCGCGGATGCTCCGGCCAGCACCTGCGTCCGCAGGAACGTGCCGGACAGTTCCGCCAGCCAGCTGCAGAGGTCGTGCCACAGCGCGGGCTCGCCGACCATCAGGGATTTCGTCGCGGCGTAGTCCTTGCTCGGCCCGCCCTCCACCAGGTAGCTGGCCAGGGTGAACGGAGCGCCGGCGAAGCCGATCAGCGGGACGGGGCCGAGTTCGGCGACCAGCAGTCCGACGGACTCGGCGACGAAACCCAGCTGGTCGGGATCCAGTGGCCTCAGCCGGTCGACGTCGGCCCGGGACCGGACCGGGCTGGCGATGACCGGCCCCCGGCCGGACACGATGTCCAGCGTCCACTCCGGCCGCCTGGAGCGGGACCATGATGTCGGAGTAGAGGATCGCCGCATCCACCCCGTAGCGGCGGACGGGCTGCAGCGTGATCTCGGCCACCAGGTCGGGGCGTCGGCAGCTGTCCAGCATCGCGATCCCGTCGCGGATCCGCCGGTACTCCGGCAGCGATCGACCGGCCTGCCGCATGAACCAGACCGGCACCCGGCCGTCGGGCTGTCGGCGGCGACAGGCCGACACCAGCAGCGAGGGTGCGCGCGCAGCCGCGGACACTGGTGTCTGACGGCGCGTCGCAGGCATCCTGGGATCCTTTCCTGCCCGGAATCTTTTCCCCCGGGCGCGATCCGGCGCGTCGAGAGACCCGGCCGGAACTGGTGAGAATACGCTCATCGAATGGCTGCCAAGACCGACCCGGCTCCGGCGCCGGACGCGTTCCGGCGAGCGGTCGCCGACCTGCTGTCGGCCCGTTGGCGCCCGGAGTTGGTCGTCGAGGAGATTCCGGCACCCCAGCGGATCGCGCCCTTCGCGGCCGCGGTCACCGCGGACGTCGTGGTCGGCGGGGAGGATGTGGGCAGCGGGCGCCTGGTGCTGCTGCACGATCCCAACGGCAACGCCGCCTGGCAGGGGACGTTCCGCTGCGTGACGTTCGCCCGCGCCGAGGTCGACCCGGAGATGGTGACCGATCCGCTGCTCGCCCGGGTGGGCTGGTCCTGGCTGATCGACGCGCTGGATCACCACGCGGCCGCCTATGGCGCCCCGAGTGGCACTGTGACCTCGGTCTCCAGCGAGTCGTTCGGCGGGCTGGCCGACGAGTCACCCCGCGCCGAAGTCGAGGTGCGCGCGTCCTGGACGGCGCAGTTGCTCGACGGAGCCGGACTCGCTGCGCACCTGGATGCCTGGGCTGAACTACTCTGTACGACGGCGGGTCTGCCCCCCCTTCCCGCCGGAGTCGTGCCGATCCCCTCGCGACGCAAGCCGCCCGGAAGCTCACGGAGACGTTGACCGAAGTACCGACCACCTCGCCAGACGCCGATCTGGACAATCTGCTGACCGAGCCCGCGGAGGGCGTGTCGGCTGTGGTCGACACCCCGGCGGGACTGGACCAGACGATCTCGACCCTGCGCGCCGGTCTCGGGCCGCTGGCCATCGACGCCGAGCGGGCCCACGGCTTCCGCTACAGCCAGCGGGCCTACCTCATCCAGCTGCGCCGAGCCGGAGCGGGCACCCATCTGGTGGACCCGATCGCGTTCGGCCAGCCGGCCGACCTGTCCGACCTCGGCAGCGCACTCGCCGACGAGGAGTGGATCATCCACGCGGCGAGTCAGGACCTGCCCTGCCTGTACGAGGTGGGTCTGGTACCGCGCACCCTCTTCGACACCGAGCTCGCGGCCCGGCTGTTGAACTACCCGCGGGTGGCGCTGGGCACCATGCTCGAGGAGTTGCTGGGCGTGCGGCTGCTCAAGGAGCACTCGGCCTCGGACTGGTCCACGCGACCGCTGCCCCGCGAGTGGCTGATCTACGCCGCGTTGGACGTCGAGCTGCTGATCGAGCTCCGCGACCAACTCGCCGCCCAACTGGTCGAGGCGGGCAAGTGGGAGTGGGCGAAGGAGGAGTTCGCGGCTCTGGTCGCCGGGGCCGGCATCGCCCCTGAGCCGCGTACGGACCCCTGGCGGCGCACCTCGGGCATCCACCGGGTCCACAGTCGGCGCGGCCTGGCCTACGTCGCCGCTCTCTGGGCGGCCCGCGACCGTCTCGCGCGGGACCTGGACCGGGCGCCCGGCAAGCTGCTGCCGGACGTGGCGATCACCGAGCTGGCCGCGCAGCCGATACCCGGCCGAGCGAGCCTGCGGCAGGTGCCGGCGTTCAGCCGGCGTCAGACCAAGCGGTACGAGTCGAACTGGCTCGCGGCGGTCGAGGCGGCCTCCCACCTGTCGGAGAGCGAGTTGCCGCCGATGCACATCCGCACCGAAGGCCCGCCGCAGGCACGAGCCTGGACCGCGAAGGACCCGGTGGCGGCCGCCCGGCTCACTGCGGTCCGTACGGTGCTGGCCGAGATCGCCGAGGAGCACGCGCTCCCCGTGGAGAACCTGCTGACGCCGGACCACGTACGGCGACTGGCCTGGAAGCCGCCCGTGCCCACCACCGAGGAGAGTGTGGACGCCGCGCTGGGCGGGTACGGCGCGCGTCCGTGGCAACGCCGGCTCACCGTCGCCGCGCTGACTCCGCTGCTCGACGGCTCCGGCGACCAGCCCGACGCTTAGTTACTCGTGAGTAATATGTGCTCATGCCTCGTGAACTCCGAGACGTCGTCTTCGTCGACGGCGTCCGCACCCCGTTCGGTAAGGCCGGCTCGCTCTACGCCGAGACCCGGGCCGACGACCTCGTCGTCGCCTGCATCAGGGAACTGCTGCGGCGCCACCCCGAGCTGCCGCCGGAGCGCGTCGACGACGTCGCCATCGCCGCCACCACCCAGACCGGCGACCAGGGCCTGACCATCGGCCGCACCGCCGCACTGCTGGCGGGACTGCCCCGCTCGGTGCCCGGTTACGCCATCGACCGGATGTGCGCGGGCGCGATGACGGCGGTGACCACGACGGCCTCCGGCATCGCGTTCGGCGCGTACGACGTGGCGGTGGCCGGCGGGGTGGAGCATATGGGGCGGCATCCGATGGGCCAGGGCATCGATCCCAATCCCCGGATCGTCGCCGAGCGCCTGGTCGACCAGTCGGCGCTGGTGATGGGTTCGACGGCGGAGAACCTGCACGACCGCTTCCCCGGGATCACCCGGGAACGGTCGGACGCGTACGCGGCCCTCAGCCAGCAACGCGTGGCCCAGGCCTACGCGGGCGGGGTGATCCAGGAGTCGCTGGTCCCGGTCGCGACCCCGAGCGCGGAACTCGGCTGGGGGCTGGCCACCGCCGACGAGCCGCCGCGGCCGGCGACCACGACGCAGACCCTGGCCGGTCTGAAGACCCCGTTCCGCCCACACGGCCGGGTCACCGCCGGCAACGCCGCAGGGTTGAACGACGGCGCCACCGCCTGCCTGCTCGCGGCCGAGGAGGTGGCAGGCGAGCTCGGACTGCCGGTCGCGATGCGCCTGGTCGCCTTCGCCTTCGCCGGGGTGGATCCCGAAGCCATGGGGGTCGGGCCGATCCCGGCGACGGAGAAGGCGCTGGTCAAGGCCGGCCTGCAGATCGACGACATCGGGGCGTTCGAGATCAACGAGGCCTTCGCCGTCCAGGTGCTGGCCTTCCTCGACCACTTCGGACTCGCCGAGGACGATCCGCGGGTGAACCCGTACGGCGGCGCCATCGCGCTCGGCCACCCGCTGGCCAGCTCCGGGGTCCGGCTGATGATCCACCTGGCCCGCACCTTCCGCGAGCACCCCGAGGTGCGCTACGGCCTGACGACGATGTGCATCGGACTCGGCATGGGCGGCACGGTCATCTGGGAGAACCCGCACCACTCCGGCCCGCCGGCGGATTCCGGGGAGGAGGCGGCCCGATGACCGCCGAGGAGTTGCAGGACCTGATCGGGAGCATTTCCGCGCTGGCCGACGGCGAGGTGGTGACGCGGGCGCTCAGCCGGGACGTGGTGCTGCCGCACGCCGGCGGCACCGCTGTGCTGATCACCTTGGACAACGGGGCGGACCACACCCGCCCGAACACCCTGGGCCCGGCCGGCCTCGGCGAGCTGAACCGCGCCCTCGACGCCGCCCTGGCTCGCGACGACGTGGCCGCGATCGCCGTCACCGGCAAGGCGTTCATCCTGGCCGCCGGCGCAGATCTGAGCTTCCTGGCACGGCTGACCCGGCGGGAGCACGCGCTGGGGATCGCTCGGATCGGGCATGCGGTGTTCGACAAGTTGCACAGTTCCCGGGTGCCGACGTTCGTCTTCGTCAACGGGCTCGCGCTCGGCGGCGGGCTGGAGGTGGCGCTGCACGCCCACTACCGCACGGTGTCGGCCTCGGCGGCGGGGATCGCGCTGCCCGAGTGCTTCCTCGGCATGTTCCCGGCCTGGGGCGGGGCCTACCTGCTGCCCAACCTGATCGGCGCCGACCGTGCCGTCCAGGTGATCATCGAGAACTCCCTCAACCGGAACCAGATGCTGACCGGCCCGCAGGCCCACGCTCTGGGCCTGGCGGATGCGCTCTTCGACGGCGCCGACTTCCTCGCCCGCTCGCTGGACTGGGCCGGCCGGGTCGTCAGCGGAAACGACGCGCGTGGAGCGTGCCCCCGTGGACCGTGGACCGGCCTGGGATGAGGCGCTGGTGCGCGGCAGGACGGTCGCGGACAGCAGGGTGCACGGCGCGTCGCCGGGTCCGTACCGGGCGCTGGACCTGATGGCTGCGGCTCGGACCGCGGACCGCGCCGCCGCGTACGCCGCCGAGGACGAGGGGCTGGCGGACCTGCTGATGGGCGATGAGCTCCGGGCGAGCCTCTACGCGTCCGAACTGGTCCGCAAGCGTGCGCGCAAACCGGCCGGGGCGCCGCAGGCCTGGCTCGCGCGGCCGGTGACCAAGGTCGGCGTGGTCGGCGCGGGGCTGATGGCGAGCCAGCTGGCGCTGCTGTTCCTGCAGCGGCTGAAGGTGCCGGTGGTCATCACCGACCTGGACCAGGCCCGGGTGGACCGCGGTCTGGGCTATGTGCACGCCGAGATCGACAAGCTGCTCGGCCGTCAGCGGCTGACTGCCGACGGGGCCAATCGGCTGCGCGCTCTCATCTCCGGAACCACCGACGTGGCCGACTTCGCCGACTGCGACTTCGTGATCGAAGCGGTCTTCGAGGAGCTGGGGGTCAAGAAGCAGGTCTTCGCCGAGCTGGAGAAGTACGTGGCCGACACCTGCGTGCTGGCGACGAATACCTCCTCGCTGTCGCTGACCGCCATGGCCGGCGACCTCGAGCATCCCGAGCGGGTGGTCGGCTTCCACTTCTTCAATCCGGTCGCGGTGCTCCCGCTGCTCGAAGTCGTCCGTGCCGAGCGCACCGACGACGAGACCGTTGCGACGGCCCTGGCGGTGGCGAAGGAACTGAAGAAGAACGCGGTCCTGATCAAGGACGCCACCGCATTCGTGGTCAACCGGCTGTTGCTGCGGCTGATGGCGGAGATCTTCGCCGCCGTCGACGAAGGGACGCCGATCCCGGTGGCGGAGGAGGCGATGCGGCCGCTCGGCCTGCCGATGTCGCCGTACGCGCTGCTCCAACTGGTCGGCCCGGCGGTCGCCCTCCACGTCCTGGAAAGTCTCCACGACTCCTTCGGCGACCGGTTCGCGGTCTCGGCCAACCTCCGGGCGATCGTCGACGCCGGCAAGTCCGGCATCTACGACCACACCTCCGACGGCAAGCCGTACGTCTCCGACGAGACCGCCGCACTGCTGACCGTCGGCGATCGCGCCAGCACCGCCGAGCAGGTCCGCGAACGGGCGCTGAGTGGGCTGGCCGAGGAGATCGGCCTGATGCTGGCCGAGGGTGTCGTCGCTGCGCCGATGGATGTCGACCTGTGCCTGATCCTCGGCGCCGGTTGGCCGTTCCATCTCGGCGGCATCACCCCCTACCTGGATCGGGTCGGTGTCTCCGAACGCGTCCTCGGCCACCGCTTCCTCCCCCCGGGCGTGGCCTCCGTCGCCGCCGATTGACCCCGTCACCCCCCCGCCCACCCGCCGCATCCCCCGCCCACCTTGCGGGAACCTACGTATACGTGGTTTCCCTACGGGTTGCACAGGTTGCAACGTGTGCAATGCGCAGGGAAACCGTGCAATCCGAGTCGTGCGGACCTGACCTACTCGTCGTGGAAGGGCGCACCGGCCACCCGAACCGGCTGCTCGCGAGGAGAACCTGACCGAGTCGGGTGGGGTCGCAGCGAGCCCCGGGGAATCCGACCGCCGCCAGCAGGCCGTCGTCGAGTTCCAGCAGCTCGGCGCGGACCAGAGGCCCGGGGCCGATGGGCATCGCGGGCATCGGGCATGCGGGCATCGGGCATCGGGCATCGGGCATCGGGCATCGGGCATCGGGCATCGGGCATCGGGCATCGGGCATCGGGCATCGGGCATCGGGCATCGGGCATCGGGCATCGGGCAGGAGGATCGTCCGGCCGAGCCCCGCGTGTGCAGGCCCCAGCGAGCTGCCAGAAAGTCCGCCAGCGAATCGTCCTGGATGACCGACCACGTCCGGCCATACACCATTCGGGTACCCGCGACGCGGCGTCGGTAGCCGGTACACGATCAGTCCCAACTCGACCCGCGGGATACATCCGGCCTAGTGCCCGCGGGCATCAAGCGGCGCCACGTGGCCGGCTCGGTCCGCCAGTGCAGCAAGGTCAGATCTCGCCACGCTGATCAAGCACGAATCGGCCGTCAGCTCTTCTTCAGCTCCTCGGCGAGCATGACGATGATGCCGCTGGGGCCGCGTACATAGGTGAGTTTGTAGACCTCACCGTAGGTCGCCACGCCGCGCAACGGGTGGCAGCCGTGCCGCGCGGCGATCTCCAGGGCCACGTCGATGTCGTCGACCGAGAAGGCGACGCGGTGCATACCGATCTCGTTAGGCCGGGTGGGCTCCGTCTCGATCGCGTCGGGGTGGATGTACTCGAAGAGCTCGAGGCGACCGTTGCCGTCCGGCGTCTGCAGCATGGCGATCTTGGCGTGGTTGCCGTCGAGGCCGACGGCGGTGTCGGCCCACTCTCCACTGACGGTGTCACGGCCGAGAACGCTCAGCCCGAGGTCGGTGAAGAAGTCGATCGTCGCTTCCAGGTCGCGTACGGCGATGCCGACATTGTCGAGTTTGACGGGCATGCGTGCCACGCTACCGAGCCGGGCCCCACCCGACGTACACCCTCTTCCCGGCCTCACGCGCCGCCGGTTGCCCGTCGAGGCTGATCAGTCCCCGAGGTGCGCCTTCAGGGCGTCGAGCATCTGCTGCCAGTGCTGGCTGAACTGGTCGGCCTGCTGCTGGTTGGTGCAGCCGTCCTGGGTGAGCCCGAGCTCGGTGCCGTCACCGTCGGGGGTGAGCGTGTAGACCAGCGTGTGGTAGTTCTCGGGTCGGTCGGGCTCGCCCATCATCGGGCTGTAGTGGGTCATCGAGAGCACGTTCGGCTCGTCGTGGGTGAGCACCTCGCCCTTGTCCTGGTAGGCGCGGCCGTCGTACTCGCCGTCCCAGGTGATCGGGCTGCCGACCGCCCAGGTGGTGGTGACCTTCGACCCCTGCATCCAGGCGGCGATTTGCTCCGGCTCGGTCAGGGCGGCCCATACCCGTTCGGGCGTCGCGTCGATTTGGGCGGTGGCGGTGGCAATCAACCCGGACATGCCTGCTCATCTCCTCAATTTGTATGACTTACTCATACAATAGCCGCATGGACCGGACCGCCACAGCCCGGTTGGAGAATCTCCTGATGTCACTGTCGGTGAACCTCGCTCAGGAGTCGACCTCGGCCCTGGAGGAGGCGTCCGGGCTTTCCGGAGGTGCCGCCGTCGCACTCCTGGCCCTCGGTGAGTTCCTTGGCGACGCCCACGTCGGCCGGCTGGCGAACGTCATCGGGGTGACGCACTCCGGGGCGGTTCGGCTGGTCTCCCAGCTCGAGGCGGAGGGGCTCGCTGTGCGTCGCCCTGGCGTGGACCGGCGGCGGGTCGAGGTCCGGCTGACCTCCGCTGGCCGCCGACGAGCCACCGCCGCCAGGGCCGCACGCGATGCAGTCGTCCGCCAGACGATCTCCGCGCTCGACGCCATCCAGGCAAAGACCCTCGAGACCCACCTGTCCATCATGGTCGAGACGCGGGTAGCGGCCCGGATGGAGCAGCGACGACGCGGCGACCCCGGGGGGCCCTGGTGGTGCCGCACCTGCGACTTCACCGCGTGCGGGCGCACCCAGGGCACCTGCCCGGCCCAAGTGAGCGCCGCGCGTGAATCGAGCCCCGAAAGATAAGGCAACCATGCGCAACTACGGGGAAACCCTTCCCGGCGGTGCTCCTCAGCACCACCGATCAGGTGTCACCTGTCCATGCCGAAGTCCCCACCGCCGGGGTGGGCGATTCGGGATTCGCGGATTCGTCGGAAACCGATCATGACAGCACCGCAACCGAGAGGGTGGCCCGCCAGGAATACCCTGACGAAGGGCGTAACGCGAGTACACAGTCCCGCCGACCCTGCCCCCGGACGCTCAGATCGGATCTGCAGATGACGCAGACCTACAAGGTGAGGTCGGCGGCGGTCTGGGTGTCGTGATTCTCCGTGGCGGCCCAGGAGGCGAGCAAGGCCAGGGCATGGGCGGTGGTTGAGGTTGGTTGGGCAGAGTAGACGGTCAGGGTGAGGCCGGGCTCGGCGCGGAGGTCGAGGCTTTCGTAGGCGAGTTCGAGGTCGCCGACGATGTGGTGGTGGAAGTGCTTGACGCCTGCGCCGTGGGTGCGGACGTCGTGGGCCTGCCAGAGGCGGCGGAACTCGTCGCTGCGGGTGGACAGCTCGCCGACGAGCTCGTGCAGCCTCTTGTCGTGCGGGTCCTTCCCGGCCGCGGTGCGGAGGTTGGCGACGGTCATCTCCGCGGCCACATCCCAGCTCGAGTGAAAACGCCGCGCAGAGTCGTCGAGGAAGGTGTAACGGGCGAAGTTCGGCTTTGCGCCCGGGTCGAGCAGCAGGTCGGCGTACATGGCACGACCGAGATGGTTGGCGGCCAGGAAGTCAAGCCGATCGTTCCCGACGATCGCCGGTGCGGTGGTGATGGCGTCCAGGGTCCATTGCAGGCTCGGCCGCACGGTCCACTCCTGGGCACGGGGGCGGCGCAGAATCCGGTTGGAGCCGTCCGCCTCCCGGGCCAGGCGCAGCAGATGGGTCCGCTCGGCGTCGTCCAGCCGCAACGCCCGGGCGAGTGAGTCGAGCACACTGGCCGATACCCCGGCGAGGGTGCCGCGTTCGAGCTTCGCGTAATACTCCACGCTCATCCCCGCGAGCTGCGCGACCTCGTTGCGCCGCAGACCGGGCACCCGACGCCGGCCCGCCTGCGGCAGCCCGGCCTCCTCGGGGCTGATCTTGGCGCGCCGGGAGGTGAGGAACTCGCGCACCTCGGCTCGGTTGTCCATGGTCGAGGAGATTACGTCGCCGACGCTCGGTTGACGAGGCACTGTCAGTACACCCATCAACGGTGACTTCCTCGGCCTCACCGGAGCAGGTTTCCTAGTGGCCATGAGAAGAAGACCTGGCCCGATGTCTTCGGGCTTCTTACCGCGTCGGCTTGTTACTGCCGCAGCGGCGCTGCTGTTGTCTGTCGCCGCTGCCGGTTGCGGCACTGTCGATGTTCCCTCACCCGGTGGATCGAGTGCCGTGTCCACCGCGGAAGCGCCTGCCGGTCAAGCGATCGTGGTGAGGTTCGGTGACGTGGTCGTGGCGGCCACCCTGGCTGACACGACGGCTGGTCGTGATTTCGCAAACCTGCTGCCGTTGACGCTGGATCTGCGGGACCCGATGGGGCAGGCGAAGTCGGGTCGGATCGCGGCCCCGATCGACTACACCGACGGCGACTCGACTCTCGACCCCGACGCCGGAGGCATCTATTACCTGCCCGGCAGCCAGACCCTGGCCATCTTCCATGACGACCTCGGCCAGACCGTACCGGCGCCGGGCCTCATCCGGCTGGGTGTCGTCGACGGTGACTTGAGTCCGGTGGCCGCCGGGAACCGGGTCAGGGTCCGGGTCGATAGAGCCGACCCTGCCAGGCCGTGACGACCTTGAGACCTCCGCCGCCACGGTGATCTACTCCTTCTTTCACTGAGCTCGAAAGGGAATCCTTGATGACGCTCAACCATGCCCGCCAGCGCGGCGCACGGCGCCGTTCGCGGGCAGGTGTGCACGGTGCCGTCATGTGTGCCTACCATCCACCAGCAGATCGCCGCCGCTCAGGACGTCAGCCCCAGCAGGTCTGGCTGGCGCGGGCACTGTCGCTGTCCGAGGCCGTCATCCCGTCCGCGGCGCATCGCGGCCGGAAAGCAGCACCCACTCCGCGGCCGGTCTCGCGTTCATCGACCAGAAGTTGCACGACCTCACCGCCCACCCGACCTGGCCTGTTGGCTGCACCATCCCCACCAGAAGGAGAACCAAATGACCACCCTCGCGATCGTTGGCGGCGGCCCCGGGCTCGGCGCCGCCGTCGCTCGCCGTTTCGGCGCCGAAGGCTTCCCCATTGCCGTCATCTCCCGCAAGCAGGACCGCCTCGACACCCTCGCCGACGAGCTGGCCTCGGACGGGGTGATCGCGCGTGGGTACGCCGCCGACGTCCGCGATCCGGAGGCGCTGACCGCCGCACTCCAGCAGGCCGCTGACGACCTCGGCCCGATCGAGGTCCTCCAGTCCAGCCCGGTCCCGCAGGCCGAGTTCATGCACTCCGTTCTTCACACCACCGTCGCCGACCTCAGCGGCGCGATCGAATTTTCGGTCTACGGCCCGGTTACCGCCGTCCACCAGGTGTTGCCAGGGATGCGTGGACTGGGCCGCGGCACGGTGTTGTTCGTCAACGGTGGCAGTGGCGCCCGGCCGAACGCGAAGGTCGCCGGAACCTCCATCGCCTTCGCCGGCGAAGGCGCCTATGCGGCATGCTGCACACCGCCCTGACCAAGGAGAACATCCATGTCGCTCAGCTGATCATCCCCGGCGGCATTACCCCCGGACACCCGACCCATGATCCTGACGTCCTCGCCGGCCGGCTCTGGACCATGCACCTCGGCCGAGACACCTTCCGGGTTTTCGCCGAGCCCATGGACCTCTAGCACCGGACCTGCAGGAAGGGAACCCGCCAATCTTGACCGTCAACGCGTACGCCGCCACCTCACCCACCGATCCCCTGGGGCCGACCACCATCACCTGCCGCGACGTCGGCCCGAAGGATGTTCTGATCGAGATCGCCTAATGCCGGTGTCTGCCACTCCGACATCCTGGAGCACCTCAGGCGTGGAGTTCGCGACAGTGTTCGAGTTGACGTCTCCCCGCCGAGATCGGTCGGGTCGTTCACCACCGTCTCGATCTCCTGAGTTGCGTTGATGGTGCGGTGGGGCATCCACCAGCCCCGCCTGCGATGTGGTCAGCGGGCGCGTGCCGGCGCAGCGGGGGACCCGTCGACAGTCCCCCGGTCGCCGTCCGCCTACCGCAAGGGCAATCCGAACTGGGTGCGCACGCCCGAGGAGAACATCACCGAGTCGGGCGCGGTCGAGGCGAGCCCCTGGAATCCTGCGGCGGCCAACAGGTCGTCGTCGAGTTCCAACAACTCGGCACGGACCAGGGGCCAGGGCCGATGGGTGTTCGGCAGGAAGAGCGTGCGGCCGAAGTGGCGGGTGTGCAGGCCCCAGCGAGCGGTCAGGAAGTCCGCCAAGGGATCGTCCTGGATGACCGACCCGCCCGGCCGGACCACGATTCGGGTCCTCGCGCCCTGAGGCGCCGGCCAGCGTCTCGTGCTCGAATACCTCAGCACGTCTCCGCTCTGATCGATCCGCATCCGGGACCAGGTGTAGTTCAGGCCGAGCAGCCAGCGCGCGCCCAGCACGAAGGCCAGCCGCTCAGCCTCCAGCGAGCAGAACACGACCCCGCGTCGACCGAGGGCGTCGACGGAGTACAGCCGGACGTTGGTCTCGGCGAAGGACCCCACGTACGGCAGCGCCGGGCCCCGCCCGAACGCGGCGTCGGTGAGCCGGAACGGGATCAGTCCCACCCAACTCGACCCGTCGTGCACGTCCGGCCTGGTGCCCGCGGGCAGCAGCGGCGCCACCTGGGCCGGATCCACCCGCCAGTGCAGGAAGGTCAGATTTCGCCAGCGCTGATCGAGCACGACCCGGCCTCGAAGCGGTGCCGCGGCGGAGCGCACCGGCTCAGGCGCTTGCCATTCGGCGATCTCCCGGGGATCCGGGGTGGAGGCGAAGGCGGCCGGCGCGCGCGATCACGCCACCACTAATGAGGCTCGACGGCCGGCTCAGCGGGCTGCGCGTCGCTGCGGGCCACGGCCTCGACGGCGTACCGGGCGATCGCCTGCGGAGTCAGGCCGATCTCCTCCAGCAACTGTGCGCGGGTGCCGTGCGGCAGGAAGTCCTGCGGGATGCCGAACTCCCGGATCGGCGTGGCCACGTCAGCCTGCCGCAGCTCTTGCGCCAGTCGTGCGCCGCATCCCCCGACGACCCCGCTGTCCTCGATGGTCACGACGAGTTCGTGCTCACGCGCCAGGGCGAGCAGCGCGGGGTTGACCGGCAGCGCCCAGACCGGATCGACGACGGTGACGCCGATGCCCTGGTCGGACAGACGCTCCCCCACCGCGACCCCGGTGCCGGCCAGCTGCCCGTAGGCCACCACGAGCACCCGCGGCTCCTCGGTCCGCAGGAGCACGTCCAGCCCGTCGATCTGGCCCACCGCGTCGAGCTCGTCTGGCATCCGGTCCTTGGAGAACCGCAGCACGCTCGGCGCGTCGTCGATCTGCAGAGACCGCGCCAGCGCTTCCCGCAGCCGTACGGCGTCGCGCGGCGCGGCGAGGTGGAGCCCGGGCACCAGCTGCAGCAGCGACATGTCCCACATCCCGTGGTGGCTCGGCCCGTCCGGGCCGGTGACCCCGGCACGGTCCAGCACGAACGTGACCCCGCACCGGTGCAACGCCACGTCCAGCAGCAGCTGGTCGAATGCGCGGTTGAGGAAGGTCGAGTAGATCGCCACGACCGGGTGCAGCCCGCCCATCGCCAGCCCGGCCGCAGAGGTGACCGCGTGTTGCTCGGCGATACCGACGTCGAAACAGCGGTCGGGGAACGCCTCGGCAAAGCGGTGCAGACCCGTCGGGTAGAGCATGGCCGCCGTGATCGCCACCACTCGCGGATCCTCGCGGCCGAGTCGGAGCAACTCCTCGGAGAAGGCGTCGGTCCAGGTCTGCCCGCTGCCCCCGCTCAGCGCCGCTCCGGTGACCCGGTCGATCTTGCCCACGGCGTGGAACCGGTCCTCCTCGTGGTCCTCCGCCGCCTTGAATCCGTTGCCTTTGCGTGTCAGACAGTGCACCAGGACCGGACCGCCGAACTGGCGCGCCTGTTCCAACGCCCGCTCGACGGCGGAGACATCGTGCCCGTCGATCGGACCGACGTACTTGAGTCCGAGGTCGGAGAACATCCCCTGAGGGGCCAGCACGTCCTTGAGGCCGATCTTGATCCCGTGCAGGATGTCGTACGCGGCGTTGCCGAGCAGCGGCGCCCGGTGCACGTTGCGCTTGACCAGGTCGAGAATCTGCTCGTAGCGCGGGTTGGTGCGCAGACCTGCCAGCTGCCGCGCCAGACCGCCGACGGTCGGGGTGTACGAGCGGCCGTTGTCGTTCACCACGATCACCAGGGGCAGGTCGTCGGAGGCGGCGATGTTGTTCAGCGCCTCCCAGGCCATGCCTCCGGTCAGCGAGCCGTCGCCGACGAACGCCACCACGGTGCCCGGCCGCCGCTGTTGCCGGATGGCCTTGGCCAGGCCGTCGGCGTAGGACAGTGCCGTCGAGGCGTGCGAGTTCTCCACCCAGTCGTGTTCGGACTCGTCGCGGCTCGGGTAGCCCGCCATTCCGTGCCGCTGCCGCAGCGTCGGGAACAGCTCCTGGCGGCCCGTCAGCATCTTGTGCACGTAGCTCTGGTGGCCGGTGTCGAACACGATCGGGTCCCGCGGCGACTCGAAGACCCGGTGGAGGGCGATGGTCAGCTCGACCACCCCGAGATTGGGTCCCAGATGCCCCCCGGTCTGACTCACCTGCTCGATCAGGAAGGTCCGGATCTGCTCAGCCAACTCGGGCAGTTGTTCCGGGGCGAGCGCACGGAGGTCCTGCGGGCCGCGGATGGCGTGCAGCAGTCCGTACGGGGCGGCAGACATGGGCCCGAGTTTACGTCCCGGATCGAGTGCTGCCCGGTCAGTGTGACCTAACCTGTCGCCAGGCCGGCGTCACAGCTTGGGCACGAAAACGCGCCCGCGCATCACCTCCTCCACCAGCGCTACCGCACGGCGCGTCCGAGCGAGCCGCGCACTCTGCTCGAGCCAGGCTTCAGCCGCCGCCTGCACGACCTCAGCCGGCACCAGCGCACCGATGCCGGACCGCACCCCGGCGACCCCGTCCTGCGCGGCGGCGCACTGCCCTTCCACGAACTGCCGCGCAAAGCTGGCCAGCACGACCGGATGCCGACGGAGCACCGCGTAGGAGCGGAAGTCCGGCGGACAGCAATCCAGCAAGAAAGCGACCGCGGTTCGCTCCCAGTCGGGCGCTCCCGGCGGCCGGACGCCCTCGGGCCAACCTGGTGGTGCGTATGCGGTCACGCTCACCTCCCGTCTCTGCCAGTCAGCTGCCACGTCATGAGGCGGTCCTAGGCCCTGGCCAACTATCGAACACCTGTACGATTCTACCGCATCGGCCGTCCTCTCGTCCACCACTTCGGGTCGCAGATCCGCACCAGCCCTGACGCACAGCGCGCAGGGCCCAGCAGATCTCGTGGGGCGTGGCCTGGCGGGAGTGCACGGGTTCACTAGCGGGCACCATCGGCAGCACTGGCTGGGACCGGTTCAGGGCCTGGCATTGGGACTTCTCGTCGGTGCACAGCACCACCGCCTTCTCCGGGGGGTGGTGGTAGAGGCCGACGACATCGACGATCTTCTCCACGAACAGCGGGTCGGTGGACAGCTTGTATCAGTCCTGAACATGCTGTTTCAGGTCGAACTTCCGGCAGATCCGCCCGATCGTCGACGGTGTCAGGCCGGACCGGGCCGCCATCGAGGTCCTCGACCAGTGGGTGGCATCAGCCGGTTTCTCCTCCAGGGTCGCGGTAATCACCTGTTCGACCCGGTCCAGCAGGATCGACGGCGGCCGGCCCGGCCGGGGTTCGTCGACCAACCCGTCGAGCCGACGGTCCACGAACCGGCCCCGCCATTTCGCGACCGTCTGCTCGCGGTCCTGGAGTGTCGCGGCGACCTCCAGGTTCGAGCGTCCCTCTGCGCACCCCAGGATGATCTTGGACCGCATCGCCAGGGTCTCGCCTAACGTCCAGCGCTTCCGGTCGCAGCACCCGCACTGGCAGCCGCGCGGGCGCCTCACACCGTCTCGCGGGGCCGTTGCCTGGCGGAAACCCACCGGCTCACTAGCATCGGCCCGGTGAGTGATGTGATCTGTCAGATCGCCGCGGGCGACGTCGAAGCGGCGGTCGTGGCCCGTACGGACCGGGTGATCGCCTTCCTCGACCATCGGCCGGTGTTCAAGGGCCACGTGCTCGTCTCCCCCATCCGGCACGTGGACACCCTGATCGACCTCCCGGTCGACCTCATGGTCCCCCTGCTGAAGATGGCGCAACAGGTCGCGGTGGCCGTGTCGGAATCACTCGGCGCCCAGGGCAGCTTCGTGGCCATGAACAACGTCGTCAGCCAGTCGGTGCCCCACCTGCACGTTCACGTGGTGCCGCGCACCAAGGGCGACGGCCTGCGCGGCTTCTTCTGGCCGCGTACGAGGTACGGACCGGGCGAGATCGAGGCGTACGCGCAGCGGATCCGCCAAGCAATGAACTCATCGCCCCCAGCTATGGACACTGACGCTATCGGATAGCTATACTCTCCGTGTGAAGGTAGCCGAACTCAGCCGACTCAGCGGCGTACCGCTGGCGACGATCAAGTTCTATCTCCGTGAGGGACTTCTGCCCCGCGGCGAGGCCACGTCGGTCAACCAGGCGCGCTACGACGAGACCCACCTGGACCGGCTCCGGTTGATCCGGGCGCTGATCGGCGTGGGCGGCCTCAGCGTGGCAACCGTGCGTGAGATCGCCGCCGCCATCGACGACGCCACGATCTCCACCCACCAGATGCTCGGGGTCGCGGCACGGGCGCTGGAGACACCGGTCGACACCGGCCACACCGCCGAGGAACTGGCGCCGTACGTCGACAGGGTCCGAGACGTCGTGGGTCGGCGCGGCTGGCGGGTGAGCGAGGACGACCCTCGGGTGACCTCGATCGCCGGCACGCTCCGCACCCTCGACGATCTCGACCAGCACCACCTCAGCGCGCTCCTCGAGCCGTACGCCGCGGCGACCGAACTCATCGCGCGCGCCGACATCGAGGCCATTGCGGCCCTTCCCGAGCGCGGCTCGATGGTCGCCTCCACCGTCGTCGGCGTCACGCTCGGCGACGTCATCCTCTCCCACCTGCGCCGGATCGCCGAGGAAGGCGTTTCCTCCGAGCGCCTCGCCGGCCGCACCAACCCGGATAGGCCGGCTACCGGCCCCCATGCGAAAGAGGCATCATGACTGCGCTCACTGTTCGACCTCCAGACGGCCCCCAGACCCGCTTCCTCGGCACCACGGCGTACGCGGCGCTCCGCTGGCACCGGCCCCTGATGCTGCTCGCGCTCGCCATGGTTGCCGCGCTGCTGGTCATGGTGCCGGCGGCAGCGATTGACCCGCGGACCGTCACCGGTGCCGAGGTGTGGTTGAAGCCGATCAAGTTCGCGCTCTCGGTCGCCGTGTACAGCGTGAGCTGGGCCTTCCTGATCCACCAGTTGGAGCGGCGGCATCGCCTGGCGGCGGGGCTGGCCACCGGGATCGCCACGCTGCTGACCATCGAGATGGTGATCATCATCGGCCAGGCGTTCCGCGGCACCTCCAGCCACTTCAACAACACGACGACCTTCGATTCGATCCTGTACAACGCCATGGGCGGCTCCATCGGCCTCGTCTGGGTGCTGACGCTGGGCGTGGGGATCCTTGTCCTGCGTTCACCGCTCGGCGACCGGGCGCGTACGGCGGCCGTCCGTTACGCGATTCTGCTGAGCCTGGTCGGGATGGCGCTCGGCGCTCTGATGACGGTGCCGACGTCCGCCCAGCTCCAGAGTGGATCCTCCATCGTCGGCGCCCACACGGTCGGCCTGCCCGACGGCGGCCCCGGACTGCCGTTCGTGGGCTGGAGCACGATCGGTGGAGACCTGCGAATCGGTCACTTCTTGGGGCTGCATGCGTTGCAGGTGTTGCCGCTGGCCTGCCTGATGCTCGAGCTCGCCGCGCGGCGCTGGACCCCGCTGAGCGACGTCGCCACCCGGACCAGATTGGTGGGACTCGCCGGGGTGAGCTACCTGGTGGTGATCGCCTTGATCACCTGGCAGGCGCTCCGGGGGGAGTCGATCGTCCATCCCGGCGCGCTGACCCTACTCAGCGGCTCGGCGGTAGCGGTGGCCGCGCTCGCCGCCGCAGGGCTGATCATTCGTCGCGGACGCCGGCCGGTGGGCAACCGGGATCACACGGCCGCAGCCACCCCGCGGTAGAGGTAGCTGAACGGCCTCGGTCCGTCGCCGTAACCTGTGTGCAAGGCCGAGACCTCCAACCCCGCCGCCACCACGAGGTCGTCGATCGGGCGGTCCAGCCGGCATCCGCCGACGCAGCGGCTGTGCAGCGGCTGCAGTCGGTGCTGCCAGGCCCTCACGCCGGCGTCGGGTGAGCGACCGTGCTCCAGGAAGTGCAGCTGCCCGCCTGGCCGCAGCACCCGTCGGATCTCGGCGAGGGCGGCGCCCACCTCGGGGATGGTGCAGAGGGTGAAGGTCGACAGGACGGCGTCGACGGAGCTGTCGGGCAGTCCGAGCCGCTGACCGTCCACGCCGGTACGCGTGACCCGCCTTCCGGCGGCCGCGATTCGAGGTCCGGCCAGGGCCCAGGCCACGTCCGACGGCTCGACCGCCAGCACCTCGCTCACCTCGGGCGGCAGGTGGGACAGGTTCAGGCCCGAGCCAAAGCCGATCTCGACCACCCGGCCGTGCAGCCCGGCGCAGACCAGATCCCGCCGGGCGCCCACCTCGGGTGTCCGCAACGCCCGGTCCACCAGCCGCGGCAACGCGTGATCAGTCCACCAGCCATGCCGCCAGTCTCTCCGAGGCCTCCAGGTCAACTCAGACGCCCCGCGGCAGGCCCCGCTGCCCCGAGCGTCGAGTTATTGGGGAAACGAACGCGGCGACTACGCCGCCTTCGTTTCCCCACAACTCCAACGTGCCCTACTTCTTGACCAGGCTCCGCAGCACGTACTGCATGATGCCGCCGTTGCGGTAGTAGTCGGCCTCGCCCGGCGTGTCGATCCGGACCACGGCGTCGAAGCCGATCTCGCCGGCGCTGACGCGGACGGTGCGCGGTGTCGAGCCGGAGTTCAACTCGGTGACCCCGGTGATGTCGAAGGTCTCCTCCCCGGTGAGCCCGAGCGAGGCCGCGCTCTCCCCTTCGGGGAACTGCAGCGGCAGCACGCCCATGCCGATCAGGTTGGACCGGTGGATGCGCTCGTACGACTCGGCGATCACCGCCTTCACCCCGAGCAGCGCGGTCCCTTTCGCCGCCCAGTCACGTGAGGACCCCGAGCCGTACTCCTTGCCGCACAGGATCACCAGCGGCGTACCCGCGTCGAGATAGTGCTCCGACGCCTCGTAGACCGTGGTCACCGGGCCGTCGGCTCCGGCGTCGTCCTGGGCGGTGAAGTCCCGGGTGAACCCACCCTCGGTACCGGGCGCCAGCTGGTTGCGGAGCCGGATGTTGGCGAAGGTGCCGCGGATCATGACCTCGTGGTTCCCCCGCCGGGAGCCGTAGGAGTTGAAGTCGCGCCGATCCACCCCGTGCTCGGACAGGTACACCCCCGCCGGGGCGTCGGCCTTGATCGAGCCGGCCGGCGAGATGTGGTCGGTGGTGATGGAGTCGCCCAGTTTGAGCAGGACCCGGGCCCCGGTGATGTCGGCCACCGGTTCGGGCTCGGCCGGCATTCCGTCGAAGTACGGGGGCTTGCGCACGTACGTCGAGTCGGGGTCCCAGTCGAAGGTCTCACCCTCCGGCGTGGGCAGCGACTGCCAGGTCGCGTCGCCGGCGAACACGTCGGCGTAGGAGTCGGTGAACATCTCGGCTCCGATTGCGGAGGCGACGATCTCGTCGATCTCCGCCTCGGTCGGCCAGATGTCCTTGAGATAGACGTCGTGGCCCTGCTCGTCGGTACCGAGCGAGTCGTTCATCAGGTCGATGTCCATCGTGCCGGCGATGGCGTACGCCACCACCAGCGGCGGAGAGGCGAGGTAGTTCATCTTGACGTCGGGGTTGATCCGTCCCTCGAAGTTGCGGTTGCCCGAGAGCACCGAGACGACCGCGAGATCGTGCTCCTGCACGGCCGCGCTCACCTCGGGAATCAGCGGTCCCGAGTTGCCGATACAGGTGGTGCAGCCGTAGCCGACGAGGTTGAAGCCCATCTTGTCCAGGTACGGGGTGAGTCCGGAGCGGTCGTAGTAGTCGCTGACCACCTTGGAGCCTGGCGCGAGGGTGGTCTTCACCCAGGGCTTGCGGCTCAAGCCACGTTCCACCGCCTTCTTGGCCACCAGCGCAGCCCCGATCATCACGCTCGGATTGGAGGTGTTGGTGCAGGAGGTGATGGCGGCGATGGTGACCGCCCCGTGGTCGAGCTCGAACGACGAGCCGTCGGCGAGGGTGACCGGCACCTTCTTCGACGCCCGGCCGATGTCGGCCGGAACATCCTCGCCGTACTCGTGCGGCTCGCTGGAACTGCCGCTGGAGTGGGTCGGGGTGTCCGACGCCGGGAAGGTCTCGGCGACCTCCTCGTCATAGCCGTTGAGCTCGGCGTCCTCGACGTAGTCGCGCAGCGCCTCACGGAAGCCCTGCTTGGCGTGTGCCACCAGCACGCGGTCCTGGGGTCGCTTCGGACCGGCGATGCTGGGCACCACGGTGCCGAGGTCGAGCTCGAGGTATTCGGAGTACTTGGGCTCGCGGTCGTCGTCGTGCCACAGACCCCTGCTCGCGGGCGTAGGCCTCGACCAGCGCCACCTGCTTCGGAGAGCGGCCGGTGAGCTTGAGGTAGTCGGTGGTCTTGTCGTCGATCGGGAACACCGCGATGGTGGACCCGTACTCAGGGCTCATGTTGCCGATCGTCGCCCGGTTGGCCAATGGCACCTTGGAGACGCCCGGCCCGTAGAACTCCACGAACTTGCCGACGACCTTGTGCTGACGCAGCATCTCGGTGATGGTGAGCACCAGGTCGGTGGCCGTCGTGCCTTCGGTCAGGGCGCCGGACAGCTTGAATCCGACCACCCGCGGGATCAGCATGGACACCGGTTGGCCGAGCATGGCCGCCTCCGCCTCGATGCCGCCGACCCCCCAGCCCACCACGCCCAGCCCGTTCACCATGGTGGTGTGCGAGTCGGTGCCGACACAGGTGTCCGGGTAGGCCTGGACCAAGCCGTCGACCTCGCGGGGGAAGATCACCCGGGCCAGGTGTTCGATGTTCACCTGGTGGACGATGCCGGTCCCCGGCGGCACGACCTTGAAGTCGTCGAACGCCGTCTGACCCCAGCGCAGGAACTGGTAGCGCTCGCGGTTGCGCCCGTACTCGATCTCGACGTTGCGGACGAAGGAGTCGGCGGTACCGAAGACGTCGGCGATCACCGAGTGGTCGATCACCATCTCGGCCGGCGCCAAGGGGTTGATCCGCGCCGGATCGCCGCCCATCTCGGCCATCGCTTCGCGCATCGTGGCCAGGTCCACCACGCACGGGACGCCGGTGAAGTCCTGCATGATCACCCGGGCCGGGGTGAACTGGATCTCCTTGCTCGGTTGGGCCTCGGGGTCCCAGCCGGCCAGCGCGCGGATGTCGTCGGCGGTGATGTTGGCGCCGTCCTCGGTGCGCAGCAGGTTCTCCAGCAAGATCTTCAGGCTGTACGGCAGGGCGTCGGCGCCCTCGACCGCGTCCAGCCGGAAGATCTCGTAGGAATCCTCGCCCACCGCGAGGGTGGCCTTGGCACCAAAGCTGTTGACACTCATGAGCGCTCCGTAGGGTCGAGAAAAGTATCTTGACGTCAAGATATCACCGTGACGGGGGCCTCAGTCCCGGTGCCTAGCCTCCCGCATGGTCCGACGGCTGTCGCGACCGGGTCAGGATGGCCACGCACTCCACATGGTGGGTCATCGGGAAGAGGTCGAAGGCCCGGATCTCGGCCGGCTGGTACCCCTCCGCAGCGGCGGTGGCCAAGTCGCGCGCAAGGGCGGCCGGGTCGCAGGCGACGTACGCGATCGCCCGCGGTCCGCGTGCGGTCACCGCCCGCACCACCGCTCGGCCGGCCCCTGTCCGGGGCGGATCCAGGACCACCAGGTCGACCGTGCCGGGCAGCCCGGCCAGCGCCTTCTCCACCCGGGCGGAGCTGAACCGGACCCGGTCGGCGACGTCGGCGAGGTTGCGGCGGGCGTGGGCCAGCGCGGACTGGCTGTACTCGACCCCCCAGACCCGGCACCCGGCGTCGGCGAGGGCCCCCGCGAACAGCCCGACGCCGCAGTAGAGGTCGAAGGCGCGCTCCTCCGGCTGCGGGCGCAGTCCGTCCAGGACCGCCGCGACCAGCGCGTCGGCGGCACCGGGATGGACCTGCCAGAATCCGGCGGCGTCCACGGTCCACCGTCCGGCCCGCCGCCTGCTCCTGGACCGTCGCAGCTCCCAGGTCGGCGCGGCCGTCGACCAGCCGGACCCGGTCAGTGGCCGAGGCCACGGTGACCAGTTCCGCATCGGGGGGCCAGGCGCGGTCGGCGACGGGCGGCGTACGCGGATCGGCGAGCGGGCAGCCTCCCGGTGGGAGCGGGATGACCGCGTGGGAACGGTGAGCCAGCAGCCCAGCGCGACCCTGCTCGTCGACGTGGTAGCGCATCCGCCGCCGCCAGCCCAGACCGTCGGCGGTGCCGGGCGTCTCGACCGCTTCCACCTCACCCGACCAGGTCAACCCGGCCAGCCGGCGCAGTTGCTCGGCGACCACCTCGCCCTTCAACCGGCGCTGCGCGCCCAGGTCGACGTGCTGGAAGTCGCATCCGCCGCATTTCCCGGGGCCGGCCACCGGACATCGCGGCGGCACCCGATCCGGGCTGGGCTCCAGGATCTGCACCGCGTCGGCCCGCCAGAAGCGATCGTGGCTGGCGTCGGTGATCTGCAGCAGCACCCGCTCCCCCGGCAGGGCGTGCCGGACGAAGATCACCCGGCCTTCGCGGTTCTCCGCGCCACCGTCACTGCCGGGCCACGCAATGACCGCCGTGGGCGACCGGCCCGACCTCCACGGGCCCGACCGTTCTCACTCCTGCACCGGCCCGAGGCCGACCGGTCCGGTGCCGAGGCGTTCCACGGCACTCACCGGGATATAGGCAGGTCCCGCTGCCCCAGACGCCGCAGCGAACCATTCAGGGGTTGGCTCCCTCGCACTTCCACCACGCATCGCGCCGAATCAGCGTCGGCATCCACCTCGTCTATGACCCGAATCCGCACCTGGGCGGACAAGTTCTCCACCGTCTGGTCCATGTACCGAGCAGCTGCGTCCTCACACTCCGGCCCGGATGCCTTGCCCGCCTGGCCAGTCGCGAGGTACTCGCCAGTGTGCGGCACGTCGCAGCCGACCAGCATGTTCGTTTCACCGTCCACGCAGCGCCGCCACCCGTCGCTGCCCTCCGATTTCAGTGCGCCCCGTGCTGTCTCTGCCACCTCACGCTGGAAGTCTGCGAAGCAGCGCCCGTCATCGGCCCTTACCGCACGCGCCAGCGGCACGTCGAGGCCGGCCGCGCCTCCCATGAACACGACCAAGGCAGCCGCCGAGCATCCATCCGGCACGAGCTGGAACCGATGCGGCTCGCGGCAGTTCACCAGCTCCGCCCGCATCTCGGCTTTGCACTCAGGCTCATCCGCTCCGGCCGTTGCGGAGGTAGTGGGTGCCTGCGGCGTGCCCGTCACACTGGACGACACGGGAGGGGAGGCTTGACCCGGTCCCCCGATCGAAGTGCTCGCTGTCGGTCTCGAGTCACTGAAGATGTCTTTCATATCGGCAACGATGCCGATCAATACGCCTACGAGCGCGATCGCGCTCGTTGCCAGGATTGCCGCCCGATGCGCTGCCAGCCGACCCAGCCATCCGCTGTTGGCCTGATCATTCACTCGAGTCGCAGCTCCATGAGCACCGCCTCCACCTCAGAGCTATAGGTGCATTTCTCACCGGTAAGCCACACCTGGATCTTCAAAGCATTGACGTTCTTGACCGAAATGGGTGGGAGTGGCGAGATTCGGTTGAATGGAACGCGCACCGTGTCGATGAAGGTGCCGTTGCCAATCACCTTCACAGCGACGACGACATCAGAGGTCGGCGAGCTGTCACTCTGTCCCACCTTCATGGACAGCTTGGTGAACTTGTTGGCCAGTCTCATCTCGATCACCGGCGAATCGTCATCAGGCTCGTCGTCGCAGTCGCTGAGAGTGCCCGCGACCCCCTGGAGGCCTTTTTGGCCTGCCACGTCGAACCGGCCGTCGCGCCAGCCCTGCGGATAGTCAAAGAAGTCGGCCGTCGTCAAGTCGCGCCCGGAGACGCTCGTCGGATCCAGCACGGGAGGTTTTCCGGACTCGGTCTCACTCGGGGATGGAGCGCCGCTTGAGTCGCTGGTGGTCTCGGTTTCACCCGACGGCTCTGGCGCGGAATCCTCAGTGGGGGTTGCGACAACCGCTGTGGAAGATCCACCCGTCGGCTCGACGCTTGAAGGTGCGCTCCCCAGCGGCTCCGAACCGCCACACGCAGAAACAAGCAGACAAGACGCGAGCGCAGCACTCAGTCCCACCTCCGCGGGTCCCTATCGGGCGACTCGGCCCACGCAGAATCACAGGCGCATGCTACCTGGAAAGGGCACGGTCTCGCGCGGTGAGTCGGTCAGGCGGAGCGCAGATCCCCGGCCCAGCCGCGCTCAGCCACCGCGCAACCACCGGCGCGCGTTGTCCTGGGCCTCCTCGCGCTCGATGCGCTCCTCGGCCTTGCCGGAGGAGGCGAGGTGGAACGGAACCGAGGTCACCATCACCCCGGGGGTGAACAACAGCCGCCCTTTCAGCCGCAGCGCGCTCTGGTTGTGCAGGATCTGCTCCCACCAGTGACCCACGACGTACTCCGGGATATAGACGATGACCACATCCCGCGGGCTCTCGTTGCGGACGTTCTTGACGTAGTCGATGATCGGGTTGGTGACCTCGCGGTAAGGGGAGTTCACCACCTTCAGCGGCACGCCCAGATCGGCCTCCTCCCAGGTGTGCACGAGCCGCTCGGTGTCCTCCGGATCGACGGATACGGTCAGGGCTTCCAGTGCGCTGGGCCGGGCCGCCTTGGCGAAGGCGAGGGCGCGCAGCGTGGGTTTGTGCAGCTTGCTGACCAGGACGATCGCCCGTACCCGGCTGGGCAGGGTCCGGTCCTCCCCTTCGACCAGGGCCGTCTCCTGCGCCACCGCGTCGTAGTGTCGCCGGATCAGCTTCATGATCACGAAGAGCACGGCCATCGCGATGATCGCGATGTAGGCGCCCTGGGTGAACTTGGCCAGCAGGACGATGACGAGCACGGTCCCGGTCATGGTCAGCCCGATGCCGTTGATGATCCGCGAACGCTGCATCCGCGCGCGCAGCGCCCGGTCGGTCTCGGTGTGCAGCAGCCTGGTCCAGTGCCGCAGCATGCCCAGCTGGCTCACCGTGAAGGACACGAAGACCCCCACCACGTAGAGCTGGATCAGTGCGGTGACGTCGGCCTGGAACGCGATGATCAACACGATCGCGGACACGGCCAGCACCAGGATGCCGTTGCTGTAGGCGAGCCGGTCGCCGCGCGTGTGGAGCTGACGAGGAAGGAACCCGTCCTTGGCCAGGATCGAGCCCAGCACCGGAAACCCGTTGAAGGCGGTGTTCGCGGCGAGGAACAAGATCACGAAGGTGGCTGCGACGACGAAGTAGAAGGCCGGTCGGAAGTCGTCGAAGAACACCGCTCGGGCCAGTTGGCCGATGGCGGTCTCCTCGATGATGTTCACTCGCTCGCCGTTCAAGGTGTAGAACGAGTGCCCGGCGTCGATCAGCTTCAGCCCGGTGAGGTTGGCCAGGGCGACCACCCCGATCAGCATCGACACCGCGATCGTGCCGAGCAGCAGCAGCGTGGTCGCGGCGTTCTTGCTCTTCGGCTTGCGGAAGGCGGGCACCCCGTTGGAGATCGCCTCGACCCCGGTCAGGGCCGCACAGCCGGAGGAGAACGTCCGGGCGAGCAGCGCGACCATCGCGAATCCGGTGAACGCGGTGTAGCGAGGGTCGCCCTCGATCCCGAACTGGGCGCTGTGGGCGCGCACCTGGTCGCCGAGCACGAAGATGCGGAAGAGGCCGTAGCCGACCATGGCGAAGATGGCGAACATGAAGCAGTAGGTCGGGATCGCGAAGAAGGTCCCGGATTCGCGTACGCCGCGCAGGTTCAGCGCGGTCAGGATCAGCACTGCCACCGAGGCGACCCACGCCTCGTGCCCGTCGATGAACGGCAGCACCGACTTCGCGTTCTGCACGCCCGAGGAGATCGACACCGCCACGGTCAGCACGTAGTCGACCAGCAGGGCACTGGCCACGGTCAGACCGGCGTTCGGCCCGAGGTTCACCGTCGCCACCTCGTAGTCGCCGCCGCCGGAGGGGTAGGCGTGGACGTTCTGCCGGTACGACGCGACGACGACGAGCATCACCAGGGCTACCAGCAGGGCGATCTTCCAGGAGAACGCGTAGCCGACCAGGCCGGCCAGCGAGAGGGTCAGCAGGATCTCGTCGGGCGCGTACGCGACGGAGGAGAGCGCGTCGGAGGCGAACACCGGGAGCGCGATCCGCTTGGGCAGCAGGGTCTCGCCGAGCTGCGTGCTCCGCAGCTTGCGCCCGAGCAGGACCCGCTTTCCGACGTCGGACAGGTTCACCACAGTCGCCGACTCTAGTGCTGTCCTGCCCGAAGCCGAGCCAGCGCGACCGGCCAGGCGTCCGGCCACGCGTCCGGCCACCAGCTGTGGTCGTCGCCGGAAGATCGATCAGCTCCGACTGCCCAGAGGCACCCTGTGTCGTCGGCGCGCACCGTGAGCGGTCGCTGACCCGGATGTCCTGCGGCGGTCACCACGCGAGGACCCTGGTGCCCTGGTCACTAGACTCGGGCAGGTGCACATCGTGATCATGGGCTGCGGTCGGGTGGGCTCCAGCCTGGCCCGAAGCCTCGAGAAGCGCGGGCATACCGTGGCCGTGATCGACATCGAGGTGGACTCCTTCCGCCGCCTCGGGCCTGGCTTCGCCGGCAAGACCGTCAAAGGCGTCGGCTTCGACCGCGAGGTGCTGCTGGAAGCAGGCATCGAGGGTGCGGACGGCTTCGCGGCGGTGTCCAGTGGCGACAACTCCAACATCTTGTCCGCGCGGGTGGTCCGCGAGACGTTCAGCGTCGACAACGTGGTGGCCAGAATCTACGATCCGGGCCGGGCCGAGGTGTACGAGCGGCTCGGCATTCCGACCGTCGCGACCGTGCGATGGACCGCGGACCAGGTGTTGCGCCGGCTCCTGCCGGCAGGCTCGGAACCACATTGGCGCGATCCCTCCGGATCGGTCCGGTTGATGGAGGTGCACGTGGATCGGTCCTGGGTCGGTCGAACGGTGGAGCAGATCGAGGAGGCGACGGGAGCCCGGGTGCCGTTCGTCTTCCGTCTCGGCGCCGGCATGGTGCCCAAACGGACTACGGTCTTCCAGGACGGCGATCTGTTGTACGCCGCAGTGATGGACGCCAAGCTCGCCCAGGTCGAGTCCGTGCTCGCCGCACCTCCGGCCCGGCCGGCATGAGCCGGCGGACCGACCGCGTACGAGCAAGCATTGGGCCGAGAGGAGCATGACGATGCGTGTCGCCATCGCAGGGGCCGGCAACGTCGGCCGTTCCATCGCCTCGGAGTTGCTCGAGAACGGGCACGAGGTGCTGCTGATCGACAAGGATCCGCACGCCATCAAGTCCGGCAGCGTCGCGCAGGCTGAGTGGCTGCTGGCTGACGCCTGCGAGCTCTCCTCGCTCGAAGAGGCAGGGCTCGAGACCTGTGACGTGGTGATCGCCGCCACCGGCGACGACAAGGCCAATCTCGTGATGTCCCTGCTCGCCAAGACCGAGTTCGGGGTGCCCCGTACGGTCGGCCGGGTCAACCACCCGAAGAACGAATGGCTGTTCAACGACGTCTGGGGGGTCGACGTCTCGGTCTCGACCCCGCGGCTGATGTCGGCGTTGGTCGAGGAGGCCGTGACCGTCGGCGATCTGGTCCGGCTGCTGACCTTCCACGAGAGCACCACCAACCTGGTCGAAATGACCCTGCCTCCGACCAGCCCCTGTGTCGGCCGGCGCATCGGCGACCTGGTGTGGCCGGGCGATGTCGTCCTGGTCGCGCTCATCCGCGACGGCCACGCCCGCCCGCCGGACAAGGACGGCACGCTGGAGTCCGGCGACGAACTGCTCTTCGTGACGGCTCAGGACAATGAGAAGGATCTGGCGCAGATGCTGTCCCCCCGGGACGGATCGATCGCCGTCGCCCGTACCGCGACGCCGCGGGTGCAGAGCCTCTAACCGCCCGCTCACCGCCCGTCAAACCGCTTTCTGACCCCCGCGCCGAATCCCCAGAACCCGGGAAACGCCGAGAAACGACCCGAGGCGGACCACATTTCGGGTCGTCTTTCAGCGTTTCCTGGCCGGCAGGTCGGCTCATCCTGCGGGATGAGGCCGGATCACGCCGCGGGCTGATTCGCCTGGGCGGGCGTGGCAGCACAGTGGCAGGTATGAGCACCAACCACGGCGAGGCCCGCCGAAGGGGCGAGCGGCGACACCCCGGCAGACCAGGCGATCCGCACCCGCTCCGTGATGACCGCACCCTCGCCCCGCGCCGGCGCGGGTCGTGGCCGTGACCGCGCTGTCCGGGCTCGTGCTGGCGGGGTACGGGGTCCCCTTCTTCGGACTGCCGGTGTCGCTGCTGATACCGCTGGCGGCGTACCAATTCGGAGGACACCTCTGGCCCGACACTCCGGGCCGGCGGCGCATTGGACTCGGATTCCTGGGTTGGCTTGGCCTCTGGCTTCCGGCGATCGCCTACATCACGACTCCCCTGCTCTCTGCGGCCGGCCTCGATCTGTCGACGGGCTGGCTGGTCATCCCGCTGTGCGGCCCGACGGCGTCCCTGGCCGTGGTGATCCCTGCCGTGGCGGCGAGCTTGGTCGTGGCGGCGGGCGCGACCACCTCGGCGCTAGGGCGTACGCCGTGGCCGTGGGTGATGGCCGCGTGGCTCGCGCCGTGGGCCCACCAACTCGCCTTCGCCGCGTGCCCCACGAGATGATCTGCTGAGAATCGGCGGCGCTCGCGCGCTCCTGCGCCGTACGCCGGGTGCGGTGAATTCCCGGTCACATTGCACAGGTTGCACATGCATTGCCTAGCTTGCAACCCGTGCAATCCCCCAGCAACCTACGTATACGTGGGTTCCATGACCGAGTCGGAGGGCCATGACCGAGTCGCAGGGTCAGACCGAGTCGGAGGGTCGACCGAGTCGGAGGGCCCTGACCGAGTCGCAGGGTCAGGGGTCGACGGGGGGCGGGACGGCGGCGGACTTGCCGGCGAGGGCTGAGCCCTCCATCGGAGTCCGGCCCTTGGAGAGCATCAACCCGATGACGGCCAGTGCGGCGATCAGCAGTGGCCAGCCCAACACGACTTTGGCCACCCCCAACCAGACCACCTCACCGGCCAGGAAGAGGGGCATCTGGATCACGAACCGGGTGATGTACGGGACGGCGAGGACCAGCGTCAGTTTGGAGGTCATCCGGACGAGTCCGCGATCCTTGGCCCAGGCCGGTCGGCTCGCCGACGGCGGCACCGATGATGAATCCGACCAACGGCCGGCGGATGGCAACGGTGAACAGCGAGAGCAGGGCCAGCCCACCGTTGTAGAGGATGCCCGGCAGGAAGATGTCCTGCGCCCGACCGGTCCGGGTGGCGATCAGCGCGGCGATTGCGGTCGGGAAAACCGCCTGCGCCACGAACTTCACCGACTGGCGCTGGGCCAGTCTGATGACCGCCATGACGAGGGCGACACCGACCGCGGCGCCCAGGGCCGGGTACAACTGCCGGCCGACCACCCAGGCGATGGTGAAGGCCACGAACGGGAGGGCGGACTCGATCATGCCGCGTGCGCCACCGAGCGAGGCCGACAACTGGTGCCGGACGAACTCTTCCACGTAGCGGAACTGAGGGACGTCGGCCTTCGCCGCCGACTCGTCCGCCGGGTCGGCCTGGTCCTCGGTGCGTCGGCTGGCAGGCACGACAGGATCTGGCGGCAAGCCGGTCATCTCTGGGACTCCCGTGCTGCCGCCCGGGCCGGCCTCACGAGCCGGCCGGGGTTTGCAGGAGTTCGTATCGAGGGTTGTAGATCAGCCGACGTCCCTCGTGGCAGCTGATCCGCCCCCACACCTTGATGGTGCGGCCCGGATCGATGCCATGGATCTGGCGTCGGCCCAGCCACACCAGAGTGACCGAACCCGAGCCGTCACGCAGCTCGACCTCCAGCGCCGGGTGACCGGCACGAGGGTGGATGGTCATGGTGGCGATCGTGCCGGTCAGCTGCACCTGCTGGCGGTCCTCGCAACTCCGGATCGGTGTCGCGCCCTCGTCGCGCACGTTGCGCTGCAGGTCCTCTGACTCCAGGTCGGCGTTCGAGGAGGCGAACCGGCGCAGCGCGCGCCGCAACATGCTCCCTGTGCCCATCACCAATCCCCTCCGCCATCCAGGATTCCACGCGGCTCAAGCTCAAGGACGACATGCCGTGATGCGGGCTCGGCGGTGATCGGGTCCACCGACACGAGGCATGGGCGGGTAGGGGCAGGCGGGACTGTGCACGCTCAGCTCCCGCCGCCAGGCACCGCGCCGGCGGGCATGGTCAGCGGCAGCAGGTCACCCGGCGCCATCGCCTCGTCACCGCGTCGCACGATCACCTGGCGGAAGGCCGTGAGCACGTCCGCGACGACCGGCGCGTCGAGGTCCTCCTCGATCGCCGCCTGACCGTAGACGATCCCGCGGAGCAGCCACCGCGGTCCTTCGGCCACCCACATCCGCGACGGCTGGTAGCCCTCCTGGCCATCGGGGGTCTGCACCGGAACCAGCCGGCGGAGCTCGACGCCGAACGGGCCCTCGGCCAGGGAGGCCGAACCTCCGGCCTCGGTGGCGCTCTGGGAGATCTCCTCGCGCAGCTCGGCCCACAGCCCACCGCTGCGCGGGGCGGCGTACGCCCCCAACTCCAGTGCCGAGGAGAACGTCTCCACCGGCTGCTGCGCGCTGGCCGGCGGCTCGACGATGGTGCTGATCACCAGCATCGCCGAGATCACCTGGCCCGACTCCTCCGACACCTGCAGTCGCAGCTCCGAACCCGGTGTGCCGGTCAGGATCAGGCTGCCCAGGTCGATGCGCGGAAGCTCGGAAGGCTCGTCGAGGTCCTCGATCTCGGCGACGTCGTACGGGCCGTGGTCGCGCCACTCGAGGTCGTCCAGGGCGGCCAGGTCCTCCGCCGGGCCGGCCGACTGCGCGCCGTCGGCCGCGTCGACCTGCTCCTCACCGGCGGGGTCGCCCTGCTCGGCCTGAGGACTGTCGGCCGACTCCTCGCCGGCCTCGTCGACAACCTCGATCTCTGCGCGTCGCTTCTTGTCCCGTCTGAAGATCATCCGATCTCACCCGGCCCGCTCATCGATCCTCGTTCCTGTTGCTGCCTCGAATGGCCCAGTATCCCGCCTGTCGAACCGTAGCCGCCACTTCCGCGGCGGGACTCCGGCAGGTCCGGCACCGGGACGAATCTGGCCCGGACCACCGGCTGGACGACCAGCTGGGCGATCCGGTCGCCGCGCGTCAGCCGGACCGTGGCGTACCGGTCGGTGTTCACCAGACACACCAAGATCTCGCCGCGGTACCCGGCATCGATCGTGCCCGGGGTGTTGACGATGGTCAGGCCGACCCGGGCGGCGAGCCCCGAGCGGGGGTGCACGAAGCCGGCGTAGCCGTCGGGCAGCGCGATGGCGACTCCGGTGCCCACCAGCCGCCGCTCTCCCGGCGCCAGCACCACGTCCTCGCGACAGCAGAGGTCGGCACCCGCGTCGCCGGGATGGGCGTACGCGGGGAGGGCGAGGCCGGGATCCAGCCGGACCACCTCGACCTCCAGGTCGGCGGCCGGAGACGCGTCGTGCACCCGGTCAGCCTAGTGGGGCCGGGTTCTTCTACGACCCGGTCGAGCCGGGTCGTGGTGGAGCAAGCTGAGCGGCGCGTTCGATCGCCGCGGCCAGTTCCGCCGGGCGGCGGGTCGACACCAGCCAGTACGGGGCCGGGTCGTCGGCGTCGGCCAGCGTCACCTCGACCGCAGTCGCCACGTACGGCCGCAGCACCAGATAGGCGCGCGCATCGGCGTCGAGGTCCGCGCGCCGGCGGGTCTGGTCGGCCGGGAGTGCGCGGGCCTCGCCGGCGTACGCGAGGTCGAGGACGGCGCGACCGACGTGGAGCTCCGAGCCCTCCACCGTCAGCCTGATCGAGGCCGACGCGAACACGCCGCCGGCGATCGCCAGGGTCGCCAGGCCGACGCCGATCCCCCAGACCGGACCGAGGTAGAACCCGAAGGCCAGCAGCATCGAGCCGGCCAACCCGAGGGCCGGCACCCACCACAGCAGGGGCACGGTGAGCCGTTCGCGGAAGTGCACGCCGGTAACCTACGCGCCCGCGGGTGCGGTCCGGGAGAGCAGCCGGCGCCGTTCGCCCGAACCTGTCGCAGCCGGCCCCGAAACCGTCGGCGTACGGCGAGGAAACCGTCGGCGTACGGCAAGGAAACCGTCGAAAGGCTGACGTTTCGCGACAGTTTCCGGCAACGGAGGGGTCGGGTCGGGTCGGAGCGGGCGTGGCCACGGGTGCGCAGCGGGAGTTGGATCACCACCTCGCGCCCCGTGCAAGGACGCGAGGTGGTGGTGTCCGGACTGACTGCCCCCAACCAGACCGGCACATCCAACGACGTGGCCGGCTCGCGAGGACCCGGCTTACGCCAGACAGTCCCCCGACTGCCCTACTGCACGGCCGAAAAAAAACGGCCCGTGCTGCTGGGCGGACCCAGCAGCACAAGCCTAGGTGATCATGCGTGGCGCAGGCTGCGCCAGCACATTTGTGCAACGATTCGGCCTCAGCTCACAGATATCGGTCTGGGCTGAGACCTCTCGTCGCGCGCCTCAGCCGGCGCAGTCGAAGCAGTACGCGTTCCCGTTCGAGCGCTCTTCAGCGATCTGGCTGCGGTGCCGGACCAGGAAACAGCCGGCACAGGTGAACTCGTCGAACTGGCGAGGCAGCACGCGCACCGTCAGCTCCTCGTGCGACAGGTCGGCTCCGGGGAGCTCGAAGGCCTCTGCGGCCTCGGTCTCGTCCTCGTCGACCTTCCCCGAGTTCTTATCGTTGCGGCGGGTCTTGAGCTCTTCGATGCTGTCTTCGTTGAGTTCTTCTTCAGTCTTGCGAGGGGCGTCGTAATCGGTCGCCATCTTTCCCTTCCCGGGCTTGTCGGCCCAGATCTACGTCTGATCCGTGCGCAGTCTTATCACAGGAATCGCCCGGCCGCTGACCATCTGCGGTCGCGTCCCCTATAACGTGCGGCGCGGCCCAGAATTCCCGCGCCCGTGCGGCCCTCCTCCGAGCCCGTGCCGATCGGCCTTCCCACCGGCCTTCCCCGCCCCGGAGGCCGCCTCGCGAGCCGCGCTCAGCCGGCGCTGAGCAGGGTGGGCCGGCCGGGCTCCCGCAGGTTGACACAGCACTCCGGGTGGCAGCGGTACCACCCCGGCTGGGCCCCGTCGATCACCGGTCGGGCGGGCTGCTCGTCCCGTGCCGCCGCGGCTCGCTCCAGCATCAGATCGACCAGGCCGGCCACGAAGCCGGGATGGGTGCCGGCCGTAGCGGCCCGCTCGAAGCCGAGGCCGAGTTCGGCGGCCGTCGCCGCCGCCTCGGTGTCCAGATCGAAGATCACCTCCATGTGGTCGGAGATGAAGCCGATCGGCACGGCGACCACGGCAGGCACGCCGTCCGCGGCGGCCGTCCGCAGGGCGTCGTTCACGTCCGGCTCCAGCCAGGGCTGGCTCGGTGGGCCCGACCGCGAGCAGTAGACCAGGTCGTGCTCGTACGCAGTCCCCCGGGCCTGGCTCACCTGGCGCGTCACCTCCGCCGCCACGGACCGGTGCCAGGCCACGTACCCGCCCTCGGCCGGACGCGGCGGGGGCCCGGCCGTCGCCGCCATCGCGGTCGGGATGGAGTGGGTGACGAAGAGCAGCCGGGGCGCCACCTCGGTCTGGCCGAGGCGGTCGAGCGCGGCGTCGGTGGCGTCGACCGACGCGGTGACGAAACCGGGGTGGTTGGCGTAGTGCCGGATCCGGTCGACGACCACGTCGGTGCCCGCGGCCGCGTCGTACAGGTTCTCCCGGTACTGCCGGCACGAGGAGTACGAGGGGTAGGCGCTGGTCACCACGGTCAACACCCGCCGCCGGCCGTCGCGCTGCAGCGCGGCGAAGGTGTCGGCCAGGTAGGGGTCCCAGTTGCGGTTGCCCCAGTAGAGCGGCAGGGTCAGACCGCGACCCGACAATTCGATTTCCAGGGCAGCCAGCAGGGTGCGACACTGCTCGTTGATGGGGCTCCGGCCCCCGAACAAGAAGTAGTGCTCGCCGACCTCGGCCAGCCGCTCGCGGGGAATGCCCCGGCCGCGGGTGACGTTCTCGAGGAACGGCACCACCTCCTCCGGCCGCTCGGGACCGCCGAAGGACACCAGCAGCACCGCCTCGTACGGGTCGAGACTCGGCTGGGCGGTCGAGGGGTCAGCAGGTCCCGACAGGGAAACGTGGTCGCTCACGAGGAGTGATCTTCGCTTACGAGGAGGACGGCCGTGGCCGCGGGTTCACAGGCGGGACGGGTGAACACCGGTGCCTATCGCGCCGTGCTGAGCGATCCGCGGGCTCGGGCGTTCACCCTTGCCGGTCTCGCCGCGCGACTGCCCATGTCCATGACCGGTCTGGGCACCGTGCTGTTGGTGTCGCTGACCAGCGGCTCGTTCGGCCTGGCCGGCCTGGTCACGGGTGTCGGCACCCTCACCGGCGCGGTCAGTGCGCCGCTGTGGGGCCGGGTGATCGACCGCGTCGGGCAGGCGCGGGTGCTCGTCACCGCCGCCGTGCTGAACAGTGCCAGTCTCGGGCTGTTGATCCTCTCGGTCACCTCCGGCTGGCCGCTCGCGGTGACCCTGGCCGCGTCCTTCGGCGTCGGGCGCCGGATTCTCCCTGGCCGGCTCGTGCGTGCGGGCGCGCTGGTCCCATCGGCTCACCGAGTCGCCGCTGCTCGACACGGCGTTCGCGCTGGAGGCCGTGCTCGACGAAGTGGTCTTCATCACCGGTCCGGTGCTGGTCACCGTGCTGGCCACCACCGTGCACCCGGCCCTGGGACTGGGTGTGTCGGCCGTCGTCGGCCTGGTGGGCGCGCTGCTGCTGGCCGCTCAGCGCGACACCCAGCCGCCGATCCAGCCGCACCACCGTGATGACGTGCGGCCCAAGCTCCCGCTGGGCGTGCTGGCGCCCGTGGTCGCGGCCTGCGTGGCTCTGGGCGCGGTGTTCGGCAGCATGGAGGTCGTGGTGATCGCCTTCGCCAAGGAGCGGGGCCTGCTGCCGTTCGCCGGGTTCTTCATCACCGCCTGGTCCTTCGGCTCGCTGCTCGCCGGCGTGATCACCGGGTCGGTCGTGTGGCGTTCGCCGCCGTCGCGTCGTTTCCGTCTCGGGGCCACCGCGCTGGCCCTGCTGCTGGTGCCGCTGCTGTTCGTGTCCAGCCCGCTGCTGATCGGCGCCCTGCTGCTGATCAGCGGGATGGCGATCGCCCCCACCCTGATCGCGTCGGTCGCGGTGGTCCAGTCGGCGGTCCCGGCCTCGCGGCTGACCGAGGCGCTCAGCTGGAACACCACCGGCCTCGCGGTGGGACTCGCCGCCGGCGCGGCCGGCGCCGGTCAGCTGATCGACCTGTTCGGCTCGCGCGGGGGCTTCGGCGGGGTGGTCGGCGCCGCCGGGTTGCTGGTGGTCGCGGCACTCTGCGTCCGCGGCGGTCGCCAGGCGGGCCCGATCAGTCCAGTCCCGCCAGGTACTCCTGCAGTCGGGCCCGCGCATCTGCCGGCCGGAAGCCCGATCGGGTGATCTTGGTCAGGTCGAGCGCGCTGTGCACCGGTCGCGGGGCCAGCGCCTTGCCCGCGCCGTACTCGGCCGTGGTCACCCCGCGTACGTCGGCCGCGGTGCGTCCGCGCGCCTGGTAGACCGCCCGCGCGATCTCGGCCCAGGTCATCGGGTCGCCGCCGTTGCTGAGGTTGTAGGTCCCGTAGGGCGCGCCGGTGTCCAGCAGGTGCGCGATCGCGCGGACCAGTTCGTCGGTGAAGGTCAGCCGTCCGTACTGGTCCTCGACCACGCCCGGCTGCACGCCGCGGTCGGCCAGCGAGGCCATGGTCTTGACGAAGTTGTGCCCGTCACCGATCACCCAGCTGGTCCGCAGGATGTAGTGCGCGGGCACCGCCGCGACGAGCGCGTCGCCGGCGGCCTTGGTCTGGCCGTAGACGCCGAGCGGGGAGAACGGCTCGTCCTCGGTGTGCAGTTCGGCGGTGCCGTCGAAGACGTAGTCGGAGGAGACGTGCACCAGGGTGCAGCGGTGCTCGACGAACCGCGGCCGCGAGGGCGGCGACCCCGGTCACGTTGGTCGCCCAGGCCGCCCGGCGTCCCTGCGGGGCTCTCGGCGGCGTCCACCTTGGTGTACGCCGCCGCGTTGACCACCACCGCGTACGGGCTGAAGTCGAAGGCGGCGATCGAGTCCGGGTCCGCCAGGTCCAGTCGATCCCGTCCGACCGCGGTCGCCTGCGGCCACGCGGCGGTCAACGCGCGGCCGAGCTGGCCGCCGGCCCCGACGATGAGGGTGGGCTTGGGTGCCATCGGCACCACGTCCGCGAGCCGCGGGTGCGCCTGGTCGGCGGCGGAGAGCTCGGCCTGGTCGAGCGGGATCGGCCAGCCGATGGCCAGCGTCTCGTCGGCCAGGTTGACGAAGGTGTAGGACTCCTTGGCCGCCAGGCTCCAGTGGTCGTTGACCAGGTAGGAGTACGCGGTCCCGTCCTCCAGGGTCTGGAAGGCGTTGCCGACCCCCCGCGGCACGAACACCGCCGTGTCCGGGCCCATCTCCAGGGTGACGCTGCGGCCGAAACCCTCCCCGGGCCGCAGGTCCACCCAGGCACCGAAGATGCGCCCGGTGGCCAGCGAGACCAGCTTGTCCCACGGCTCGGCGTGGATGCCCCGGGTGGCGCCCGCGGTGGTGTTGAAGGACATGTTGTTCTGCACCGGGGCGAAGTCGGGCAGGCCGAGGTCGACCATCTTGTGCCCGCTGCCAGTTCTCCTTGAACCAGCCGCGGTTGTCCCCGCGGACGTCGAGGGAGATCACCAGCAGCCCGGGGATCCGGGTCTTCGGTGATGCTCAGCGCATGCCATCGGGTCACTGCCCCTGGCTGGCGTACTTGGCCTCGGTCTCGGCCTTCTGCGGCCGCCACCACGCCTGGTTGGCCTGGTACCAGGCGATCGTGTCGGCCAGCCCGGCCTCGAAGTCGCCGAAGGCGGGCTGCCAGCCCAGCTCGGTCCGCAGCTTCGTGGAGTCGATGGCGTAGCGCAGGTCGTGGCCCGCACGGTCGTTGACGTGGTCGTACGCGTCGCGCGGCCGGCCGAGCAGCTCCAGGATGGTCTCCACCACCTGCTGGTTGTTCTTCTCACCGTCCGCACCGATCAGGTAGGTCTCCCCGATCAGTCCCTGGTCGGCGATCAGCAGCACCGCAGCGCTGTGGTCGTCGGCATGGATCCAGTCGCGGACGTTCTGGCCGGCCCCGTAGAGCTTGGGCCGGCCACCGTCGATCACGTTGGTGATCTGGCGCGGGATGAACTTCTCCACGTGCTGGTACGGCCCGTAGTTGTTGGAGCAGTTGCTGATCGTGGCCTGCACGCCGAAGGAGCGGACCCACGCGCGCACCAGCAGGTCCGAGCCGGCCTTGGTCGAGGAGTACGGGCTGGAGGGGTTGTACGGGGTGTTCTCGGTGAAGCGCTCGGGATCGTCCAACTCCAGGTCCCCGTACACCTCGTCGGTGGAGATGTGGTGATAGCGGGTGCCGTGCTTGCGGACCGCCTCGAGCAGGGTGTACGTGCCGATCAGGTTGGTGGTGATGAACGGCGAGGGATCACGCAGCGAGTTGTCGTTGTGGGACTCGGCGGCGAAGTGCACCACCAGGTCGTGCCCGCCCACCAGGTCCTCCACCAGCGGCCCGTCGCAGATGTCGCCCTCGACCAACCTGAACCGGTCGGCCGGGAGCCCGTCGAGGGAGCGCCGGTTGCCCGCGTAGGTCAGCTTGTCCAAGACCGTGACCGCCGCGTCGCTATGGCCGAGCACGTGGCGGACGAAGTTGGAGCCGATGAAGCCCGCGCCGCCAGTCACCAGGAATTTCGTCACGGGCCGGAATCTTACTGGCCCGCTCCCCGGGCCAGGGCCGGATCGGCCAGACTTAGGCCCCATGCGCGGAATTATTCTGGCCGGCGGCTCCGGTACCCGGCTGCACCCGGTCACTCTCGGGATCAGCAAGCAGCTCGTCCCGGTCTACGACAAGCCGATGATCTACTACCCGCTGTCGACGCTGATCTTCGCCGGCATCCGCGACGTACTGGTGATCACCACCCCGCACGACGCGGCCGGCTTCGAGCGGCTGCTCGGCGACGGGTCGCAGTTCGGGATCTCGATCACCTACGCCCAGCAACCCTCGCCGGACGGCCTGGCGCAGGCCTTCGTCATCGGCGCCGACTTCATCGGCGGGGAGCGGGTGGCGCTGGTCCTGGGCGACAACATCTTCTACGGGCCGGGCCTGGGCACGCAGTTGAAGTCGTTCGCCGACGTGGACGGCGGCGCGGTGTTCGCCTACTGGGTGGCCGAGCCCAGCGCGTACGGGGTGGTCGAGTTCGACCGGGAGGGTCGCGCGGTCTCGCTGGAGGAGAAGCCGGCGCAGCCGCGGTCGAACTACGCGGTGCCCGGCCTGTACTTCTACGACAACTCGGTGGTGGAGGTGGCCCGAAACCTGGCTCCGTCGGCCCGCGGCGAGTACGAGATCACCGACGTGAACCGGCACTACCTCGACGCAGGCCGGCTGCTGGTCGGGGTGCTGCCGCGCGGCACGGCCTGGCTGGACACGGGCACGTTCGAGTCGCTGAACGACGCCAACAACTTCGTCCGCACCCTGGAGGCCCGCCAAGGGCTGAAGGTCGGTGCGCCCGAGGAGGCCGCGTGGCGGCAGGGTTTCCTGTCCGACGACGAGTTGGAGGAGCGGGCGACCGCGCTCGCCAAGTCCGGCTACGGCGCCTACCTGCTGGACATGCTCCGACGCTCCCGCGCCGCGCACTGACGCGTCCACCCGCCACGGGTGCTGGGAGCGGCGGGGACGTCGGCGCGACGACACTGTATGTGTCGGCCGGCCGACAGAACGGCGTGGGGATGTGGCAGCATGCTTACCTCATCAACCAACCGCCCCCGACCGAGGGCCAGAGCATCAGGAGTCAACGCATGACCAGCTTCATCGATCCGACCCACCCGAAGCTCGTCGAAGGCGACGAGGTCCTTCAGAAGTTGCGGAACGACGACGACGTCGCCGGGCACGTCTACGTCGAGGAGAACCGCGAGCGGCCGGTGCCGAACGAGCTCGGCGCCGGGGTGACCGACGACGACGTCGAGGGCCACATGCAGGCCCGCGGTCGGTTCTGAGAACTCCGCGCCCGATCAGATCCACGCCATGGCCACCGGCGACGACGACGACGACGTCGAGGGCCACATGAAGGCCCGCGGTGGTTCCGAGAGCTCCGCGCCCGACCAGGTCTACGCCATGGCCACCGGCGACGAGGACGACGTCGAAGGACACATCCAGGCCCGCGGTGGTTCTGAGAACTCCGCGCCCGACCAGTTCAAGGCCATGGCCACCGGCGACGACGCGGAGCGACGTCGAAGGACACCTCCGGGTCTTCGGATTCCAGGACGCGGCGGAGCCGAACGAGCTCGGCGCCGCGGTCACCGACGACGACGACGTCGAGGGCCACCGGCATCGCCGACTGAAGCCTGCACCTGCGCCGACCTGATGCGGCGCAGGTGCGGCCTGGCGACGGTCCCGGGGGGATGGCACTGTCGTCGGTCGCGGGACTGAGGGTCGCCACAGGACGGCACGCGGGGGGCGCGCGTCGTCTGGGGACGGACGTGGGGTACGTCGTCCCGGGGAACGGCGCGCGGGGGCCGTGCCGTTCCCGGCGACCCACAGGTCCTCGATGATCATGACTCGGCCGGGACCGCGCAGCAATCGCCCCCCTCCGGCGCCTCGGGTGGGTGACAGCAGCGCAGTTGCGTCGCTCCCGCCACCGCCTACCCCGTTCCGACCGGCTCGACGCGGGTCGCAGGTGTCGCGTTGTCGGCCAGCGCCCGCAGCAACGACTTGACCTCCACCGGCGTGATGCCCGGGTGCGCGCCGACGATGCGCGCCACCAGACCGGCGATGTGCGGCGCCGCGAAGCTGTTGCCGGTGGCCACGATGCTGCCGCCGTCGCTCCAGGCGACGTCGACGTCGATGCCCGGCGCACCGAACTCCACCGGCGGGCTCGGGTTGACCACGAACCGCTCGGGATCACGCCCCGGCGAGGCCGCGACGGAGAACACTCCGGCGAACTGCGACGGATAGCTGGGCACGGGCAGGTTGTTCACCGCGCTGACCAGCATCACCCGGCCGAAGACGGCCTCGTCCACCAGGCCGTAGAACTCCTCGATCAGCGACCGGCTGCGGGTGCTCAGGCTGAGATTGACCACATCCATGCCGGCCTCGATCGCCCAGCGCAGGCCGGCAGCGAACACCGCACCCCGCCCGCTGAGCGAGGCACCGATCACCCGCACGCTGTACAGCTCGCAGGCCGGGGCCAGGCCGCGTACGATGCCCGCGCACGCGGTGCCGTGGCCGTACAGGTCGGTGTGCGGACCCTCCACGATGCGCACCCCGCCCGCCGCGGTCTCGTCCACCTCCACCGCCACCCCACCGGTCACGGCGCCGACCCGCGGGTGCGTGGCGTCGATCCCGCTGTCGACCACCGCCACCCGTACGCCGGCGGCCCGCCCGTCACCCCAGGCGACGGCCCGGCTCACCGGGCCGAGCCACCGCGCCGGGGTGAGCGGCCGGAGCCGTTCCCCGGTGAAGGCCTCGGACCAGGCAGGAAGGGAGCTCACGAGGACTGGCTCCAGCACGGCGACCAGCAGCCGGGTGGCCAGTGCCCGCTCCCGCGCCCCGGCATCCGCCAGCCGATGCATCAGGGCGACCAGTTCCTCCATCCGCGGGTCGGCGAGCAAGCGCGTCGACGTCGCGCGCCCGCCGGGCCAGACCGTGCACCAGCGCCACCTGAGCGGTCGCCGCCGCGACCACCGCCATCTCGTGCGGATCGGGACTCCGGTCGAGCACCTCCAGCACGCCGATCGGGCCCTCGTCGTCCTCGACCGGCACCGCGAGGATGGTCGTGGGCACGTAGCCGGTGCTCTCCGCGGTCTCCCGGTCGAAGCGGTGATCGGCGTTCACGTCGCCGACCGCGAGCGCCTGGCCGGAGGCTACGGCCCAGCCGGCGATGCCCCGGTTCAGCGGCAGCCGGACCCCGATCACCTCTTCCGCGCCGACGCCAGCCGCCGCCCGGAACACCAGTTCCTCGCCCTCCAGCAGGGCCACCGAGCAGGCCTGTGCACCCAGGCGCTCCCGGGTCGCCGCCACGATGGCCCGGAGCAGCGCCGTCGTCTCCCCGCCGTCGCGGGCCGGATCGGGCGCGCTCACGGCTGCAGATCCAGAGCGGACACCAGTTGGGGATGGGTGCGGCCGAGCCGCTCGGCCATCGTGTCGCGCAACGACCGGGGCAGGGCGGGGGCCAGCGCGACCGCGTCGGCGAACGCGGCCCCGTCGATCCGCAGCAATCGGCCGTCACCGCTCCCGACGACGGTCGCCGTCCGCACGCCGCCGTGCAGCACTCCGATCTCACCGAAGTAGCCGCCCGCTCCGAGTCGGGTCACCGGCACCGCGGACGGCCCTGTCGACCCGCCGACGAAGACCTCGTAGGTTCCCTCCTCGATCAGGTAGACCGCATCCGCGGGCTCCCCCTCGGTGACCACCGGTACGCCGCCGGAGGTCGCCATCGGGCGGGCGCCGGCCGCCACGGCCTCGACGGCGGCCGGGCTCGCCCCTTCCAGGATCGCCAGGCTGCGGAGCTGGGCGACCACGGGCGCCAGCTCCGCCGAGCGAGCGGCGGCCTCCCGGTTGGCGCTGGCCAGGAGCCGGTAGCCGATCAGGCCGCCCAGCGGCAACAGCAGGCCGATCACCACCAGCGTGCCCGGCAGGTCCACGGCCCGCAGCAACACCGGCACCACCAGCAGACCGACGATCAGCGACGCCGCCGACAGCGAGTCGACCAGGCCGAAGACCCGGCCACGCAGCTGGTCGGCCACCAGCCGCTGGAGCAGCGTCACCACCGCGACGTCGAACATCAGCACCGCCATCCCTTCGACCGCGATCAACAGGTAGGCGAGCCAGGCGTCCCGGGTGAACGCCAAGCCCACCATGGGCAGACCGTACGCCAGGGCGACCCCGAGCAGCAGCCGGTCGATGCGGCGGAGCCGCCCGAGCCGCGCGGCGACCAGCGCGGCGACCAGGCCGCCCGCCCCCATCGCCGCCATCAGGTACCCGACCCCGGTGGATCCGGTGCCGATCAGTTGCTCGCTCACCAGCACCCAGACCAGCGCCTCGGCGCCGGACTGGATGCAGCCCACCGTGCACAGCACCACCACCATGGCCAGCTGGGAGTTCCCGCGCAGCACCTGGAGTCCCTCCAGCAGTTCCCGGCCCAGGCCGGCCGTCAGCCGAACGCCGGGGCGCAACCGCCGAGCGCCGTACCGGCCGGTAGCGGATCGCCAGGACGAGCAGCGAGGACGTGACGAAGGTCAGCGCGTTGACTCCGAAGGCCACCGGGGGCGGTGCGACCAGCAGCACGGTGCCCCCGAGCGCAGGACCCAGGAGCAGCGACAGGTGGGTCACCGTGCTGTTCAGCGCGTTCGCTCCGGCCAGGTCCTGTTCGGGCACCAGAGCGGGGATCAGCGCGGCCTGCGCGGGCAGGAACGCCGTACTCAGTGTCGTGTTCACGAACGCCAGCCCGATGGCCACGGCAGGGGAACCACCGGCGAACGCCGACGCAGCCATGGCCACCATCACGACCGCCCGCCCGACGTCGGCCACCAGCATGATCCGCCGTCGGTCGAAGCGGTCGGCGAGCGCGCCGCCGAAGAAGCTGAACAGCGCGTAGGGCAGGAGGCGTCCCATCCCGGCCGCGGCGACCCAGGCGGCGGACTGGGTCGCGTCGTAGACGTAGACGACGAAGGCCACGACGTAGAACCAGTCGCCGAGCGTCGAGATCGAGCGGGCACCCACCAATCGCCGGAAGTCGGGTGCGGCCAGCGCCCGCGCGCCCAGCCGTACGCCCCCACTCATCCGGTTCCCTCCGGCACCGGAACATCTTGTCACCGGCCGGGACACCCCGGATAGGGTGGGCGGACGTGACGGAATGGGCGGTGCTGTCGAGCTTGTCGGCCGACGAGCGGGCCAACCTGCTGCGAGCCGGACGCCGCCGCCAGTTCGCGCGCGGTGAGACCCTGTTCCATTACGGGGATCCCGCGGACGCCCTGCACCTGCTGGCCCGGGGCCGGGTCGCGGTGCGGGTGCTCAGCCCGCACGGAGACCAGGTGATCCTGGCCGTCCTCGGGCCGGGCAAGGTCTTCGGCGAGATCGCGCTGATCGATCCGGAGGCCAAGCGCACGGCGACCATCAGCGCCCTCGAAGCGTGCGAGACCATCGCCCTGAACCGGGCCCAGTTCGAGCAGTTGCGGCAGCAGCATCCGCAGGTCGACCGCTTCCTCGTCGCCTCCCTGGCGGCCCAGGTCGCCCGCTTGTCGGAGCACCTGCTGGAGATGCTGTTCGTGCCGACCCAGCTGCGCGTCGTCCACCGGCTGCTCGTGCTCGCCGCCGAGTTCGCCGGGGAGCCGATCGCGGTCACCCAGGAGGAACTCGGCCTGATGACCGGGACCACCCGGCCCACGGTCAACGAGGTGCTCCGGGAGCTCGAGCGCCAAGGCGCGGTCCGGCTCGGCCGCGGGCGGATCGAGGTCCTGCAGCCGGCCGCGCTGCGCCGCCGACTGGGCCACGGCTGGCCGGCTGAGGCGACGCGGCCGGCGCCGCTACCCGTGACGGATCAGCGCCGGCCCAACCGACGCTCGCCGCCGGCCCCGCGCTCGTAGCCCAGACCGTAGTGGGCGTACACCTCCGGCTCGGCCTCGGATTCCAGCTGACCGTCGGTCCCGATCGAGGGCGCGGCCTTGGCGGTCTTCTTGTCGGTCATCACCCGCAACGAGCGGGGGCTCACCCGCGACCCGGCCAACGGTACGAACACCAGCCGACCTCCACCGGGCAGCCCGACCTTCACCGTCGCGAACGCGGCCTGATCGGTGGAGGTGTCGTAGTACACCGCCTCCAGGGCGCCGATCTTCGAGCCCTCCTGATCCATCACAGCAAGCCCCACCCAGTCGCGAATGTCGTCGACGTCGAACATGATCGTCCTTCCGTGGTCGGTGCCGTCTCAACCTAGCTGTCGGGCCAAGACCTGGCTGGGAGTGCCGAGCCGGCGGGATCAGGTCAGCCCGGTCAGGTCGCTGAGGGTGGCCCGGTGCAGGTTCTTGATGATGTTGCGGGTGCAGTCGCCCTCGAAGATGACCTTGTCGCACGACGCCGGGTCAGAACGACGTAAACCGCTCAGCCGCGACGGAAGGATGCGGCCAGCGCGGCGAACCCTTCCTCGAGACTGATCCTGGGCTGCCAGTCCAGGGCCTCCCGGGTCCGGCGTTGGTCGAACCAGTGGGCGGTGGAGAGCTGCTCGACCAGGAAGCGGGTCAGCGGCGGATCGGCGGCTGAGCCCGCCCAGCCGGGCGCGCACCGACCACGCGCCCTCACTGAGCAGCCCGGCCGTGTACGCCACCGGTACCGGGACTCGCCGTCGCGGTCCGGCCACCCCGGCGGCGGCACAGATGCCCTCGAAGCAGCTCCGCGACCGGCCGCGGCTCGCCGTTGCTCACCACCAGCGCTTCACCGGCGAGATCGCGACAGCGGTCCAGGGCGGCCAGCAGAGCACTCACGGCGTTGTCGACGTAGGTGCTGTCCACCAGCGCCGTGCCGTTCCCGACCAGGAACAGCCGGCCTTGTCGGGCCCGCCGAACCACCCGGGCGACCAGTTGCGGATCATCGGGCCCCCACACCAGGTGCGGCCGGATCGGCGACCACGGCAGGCCCGTTCGCGATCTCGCCGCAGCGCGACCTGTTCGGCCAGGGCCTTGCTCCGCGCGTACGCGCCGCGGGCACCGTGCGGATCGGCCGGCGCCGCACCCTCGCCGACCAGCGGCCGTCCGGCGTGGGCGACCGAGGGTGACGACACGTGCACCAGCCGGGTCACCCCCGCTGAGCGGCAGGCGTTCAGGACGGCCCGCGTACCGTCCACGTTGGCCCGCTGGTAGGCCGACCACGGACCGGTGAAGCCCACCTTGGCCGCCAGGTGGATCACGGCCTGGTGACCGCGCACGGCGTCCTGTACGGCAGCGGCGTCGGCTACGTCGGCGAGCACCTCCGGCAGTCCCAGGCCCGACGGCCGGCGCTGCAGCACCGTCACCGCATCCCCGCGGGCGGCCAGCGCGCGTGCGGTCGCGGCCCCCAGCATGCCGCTGGCCCCGGTGACCAGGACCTTCATCCGGCGCTGCGTGAAGAGAGCGGCGACCGACCGGCCAGCCGATCCGCCGCCCAGTGGGCCAGGGCGGTGCGGTCGATCTTGGAGGCGTGCCGGACGTCGACCGGCATGGCCCGCACGACCAGGACGGCCGCGACCGGCACCTCGGCCGCCGTGCGGATCTGCGCGGTCAGGCCCGGATCGGCCAGACGCCCGGCCCGCGCCCGCCGATCCGCGGCGACGATGACCAGGACGACCTGTTGCGTCCCGGGTGGTCCGACGCCCACCGCGGCCGCCGCCTCGACCCCGGCCAGCTCCTCGACCCGCTGCTCCACCCCGACCGGGGTGAGAGGTCCTTCGGCGGTGCTGATCACGTGCACCAGCCGACCTTCCACCCACAGCCGCCCGGATGCGTCGAGGTGGCCGACGTCGCCCGTCCGGTGCCAGCCCGGGTCGCGGGCACTCGCCCGCTGGGTCGCCCACAGCCGGTCGTAGCGCTGCTTCACGTGCGGCGCGGCGACGCAGATCTCCCCGGTCAGCCCGATCTGGTCGCTCAGGGCGCCCGCTGCGGCACCGAGAGTGTCGAGTGCGCTCACCCGGACCTGGACCCCCGGCAGCGGCCGGCCCACGCAGACCCCGGCGCCGCGCCCGACCGCCTCGATCTCGGGGAGTGCGATGTCGGCGACCGGCAGCGCCTCGGTCATGCCGTACGGGGTGTGCAGCTCCGCAGCGGGCAGAAGGCTCTGGAGCCGGCGTAGCAGCGACACGTGCACGGGCGCCCCCGCCGACATCACCAACCGGATCCGGGCCAGCGCCGCCCGTCCCTGCTCGTCGAGGGCGCCGGCGGTGGCCACCACGTTGCGGAGCGCGGCCGGCGAGGCGAAGACCACCGTGGCGTCGACCGCGACCACCGCGTCCGCGAGGGCGGTCGCAGTGAGGGTCCCCGGGGCGGTGACGCGCATGTCGGGAACGGCGGCGGCCACGCCCAGCGCCGGACCGTAGAGGGCGAACGGTGCGAAGGCCGCGACCAGCCGGTCCTGCGGACCCAGGCCGCACAGCTGACGCACCTGCTCGATCTGGGCACTCAGCTGGCCCAGCGTGTAGACCACGCCCTTGGCCGGCCCGGTGGCTCCGGAGGTGAACAGCACGGCCGCCTCCGCGTCCGCCGGCCCCGCGGGCCGCCGGGAACGGCCTCGCCCGGGTCGGTCAGGGTCGGGTCGGTCAGGGTCGGGTCGGTCAGGGTCGGATCGGTGAGGGGGAGGTCGCGTCCGGTGCGTTCCAGCTCCGCCAGGCTGGGCGCCCAGCCGAGCCACCGGGCGGCGCGGGCGGGCAGCGCACTCACCGGAATGGGCCGTCCGGGCACTCCGAGCGCGCGGACCGCCAGCAGCGCGGTGCGCGTACCGATGACGTGAACCGGCGCCGCGCTGCGCAGCGCGTGGCCCAGCCCTCGCAGGCCGAGACCCGCGTCGGCCACCACGATGACCGCACCGGCTCGCCAGCAGGCGTAGAGCGCGACCGTCAGGTCCACCCCGGGCGGCACCAGCAGGGCGACCCGATCGCCGCGACACACGCCCTGGGCCTGCAGACCGGCCGCGAGGTCGCGGATCCGCCGCTCCAACTCGGCGAATGACAGGGTCCGTACCGCCCCGCCGCTCAGTTCGACCACCGCCACCGCGGGATCGTCGCGGCGGCGGAGCTGGGCGGCCCACGGCAGCAGACCGGGCCGAGGCGCGGGCGAGGGCGAGATGACGCCGGGAGGCGGTGCGCTCGGAGGTTGGTGCCGGTGGCGGCCAGCCCGCTCGGCGAGTTCGCGGTCGGCGACGGGTGGTCGGCGACGTGGTCGGCGATCCAGTGCCACACGTCGTCGGCCGACCGCGGTGCGTCCTCGGTCACCAGGTGGGAGGCACCCGGGTACCGATGCACGTCCGCGTGCGGCAGCCGGCGGAGCAGGTCGGCGAGGTGACGCTCGGTGAACACCGGGTCGCGCGGTCCCCAGCCGATCAGCACCGGGATCTGCCCCAACCGGGACAGGCCCTCGGCCACCGCCTCCAGGCGGGGCCGGGTCGGGTGGTCCGCCTCGAGCGGGATGTCGGCCACGAAGTCCCCGACCGCCCGGCGGGCGGCGGGATCCCCGTACGGCAGGGCGAGCGCCCGCCGGACGTCGGGCGGAAGGGCGGGACGGGACAGCGCGGCGGCTGTCCGGACGAACAGCGGGGTCCGCACGCAGGCGATCTCGCGCAGCGCCGCCGAACGGGCCAGCCGGATCAGACCGGGCAGTCCCGCACCCCTGGGCAGGTCGACGCCGGTGTTGAACAGCACGACGCCGGCGAGCTGGTCCACGTGCGCCTCGGCCCAGCCCAGGGAGACCGGGCCGCCCCAGTCGTGGGCCACGGTGACCACCGGACCGTGCACGCCGAGGGCGTCGGTCACCGTGCCGAGGTCGCTGATCCGCTCGGCCAGGCCGCGCGGCTTTTCGGTGCGCTCGGACCACCCCATGCCGAGCTGGTCCACCGCGAGTACCCGCCAACCGGCGGGGGCCGCGGACAGGAAGCGTCGCCACAGGTAGGACCAGGTCGGGTTGCCGTGCACGCACAGCAGCGTGCCGGTGCTCGGCTCCGCCCCGTTGTCGAGCAGATGCCACCGCCGCGGCACGCCGGACGCGTCGGCCACCGTCAGCTGGCGGGACCAGGCCGCCTCGACACCGGGCAGCCGATCCAGGCCCGCGGCCGGACCGGCGACGGCCCGGACCGAGGTCACCAGATGATCTCGGCGTAGGAGGTGTTCAGGCCCGAGCCGATGCCGAGCAGCAGCAGTCGCATGCCCGCCTGCAGCAGGTCCACCTGACGGGCCAGGGTGAACGGCACCGCGGCCGGACCCATGTTGCCGTAGGTCGGCAGGGTCAGCGGGAACCGCGACGCGTCCACGCCCAGCGCGTCGGCCATCGCCCGGATGTGCACCACCGAGGTCTGGTGGGCCACGAAGTAGTCGATGTCGGACCAGTCGAACCCAGCCGAGGCGGCGTCCCCCCAGGTTTCCAGCGCGAGCGCCAGACCGGCCTGGAAGAGGCGCTTGGAGTCGGTGCGCATCAACTGCAGGTCGCCGACGCAGAGGTCGTGGTGCTCGGTGGCGGCGCGACTGACACCGCCCACCACCCGGTGCCCTTCCGGGTGCCGTTCGGCCCGGCCCAGCACCATGGCCGCGGCTCCCGAGCCGAGGGTCAGGGTGGCGAACTGGGACCGCACGTCAACCGCCGTCGCGTCGTCGCGTTCCAGCCGGGCGAGGGTGGCCTCCTGGGTGTACCGCGAGCCCTCCGCGTCGACCAGGAGCGCGTAGTCGACCTGGCCCGCGTCGATCATCGTGCCGGCCAGCTGGATGCCGTTGACGAAGCCGAGGCAGGCGTTGGCGAGATCGAAGTTGAGGCAGCTGCTCGCCAGTCCGAGCTGGTGGTGCACCGCCACGGCCGTCGACGGTTCGAGGTAGGCCCTCGACACCGAAGTGTTGATCATGACGCCGATCTGGGCCGGGGTGATGCCCGCCTCGGCCAGCGCCTTCGCCCCGGCCATCGCTGCGGCGTCGGCGAAACTCACGTCCTCGGGCCACCAGCGGCGCTCCCGGACCCCGGCCAGCTCTTCCAGCATTCCCGAGCGCAGGCCGAGCCGCTCGTACGTGGCCGCGAGCCGCGCGTCGAAGGAGGCCGACGTCGCCACGATCGGCGCCTCGACCCCGCAGACCGAAAGGACCGCGGTGTCACTGAGTCGGTAGGTGGCGTTGCCCGTCATCTCGATGCCCTTACCCGTTGAGAGATATCCGTAAGAAATACCTGTGAAAAATTGCTCGTGGAAACTGCCTGTGAAACTGCCTGTGAAACTGCCCGTGCGAACTGCCCGTGAGGCCTGACTGCGGGCGCCGCCCTGCCGGCATTGCGCGTGCACTGCGCGTGCAGGCTGCGCGCCGCGCGCGCGACACCCCGACCGAGTGTGTCACGCCCACCCGCCCCGCTACCGTACGCGGCCGCGCGCGAAACGCCTTCCGCTCAGCCGTGGCCCGTCCCGCCGGGCCCGATGGGGAGCGCGCGGTCCTCACCGCCGACCCCGTCCGTACGCGCAGGTAGTCCGCCACCACGTACTCCCCCAGCCGACCGAGGTCCGGTGTGAACACCCGCCCGCCCGCCCGCCGCGCGATCGCGTCGACGAACCGGGTCAGGCCCTCGTCCTCGCCGAGCATGAAGGTGTTGATGGTGGCGCCGTACCGGCTGAGTTCGTCCACCTGGGCGATGGTCGCCCGCAGGGTCGCCGAGGTCGTGGGGTAGCGGAACAGCGCCTGGCCGTCTCCGGTCAGGTGGGCGGTCGGCTCGCCGTCGGTGACCACGAGCACCACCGGTTCTGCGTCGGGATGGCGGCGCAGGTGGCGGGCCGCCAGCATCAGCGCGTGCTGCAGGTTGGTGCCCTGGATCCACTCCGGCTCGGCCTCGGCGAGCTGCACCGGGGTGAGTGGGCGCGCCTGCCGGTTGAAGCCGATGACCTGCAGGGCGTCCTGCCGGAAGCGGGTTTCGATCAGATGGTTCAACGCCAGCGCCGTCTGCTTCATCGGTCCCCAGCGTCCTTCGGCGACCATCGAGTACGACAGGTCGACGCACAGCGCGACCGCCGCCGACGTACGCCGCTCGGTCTCGGTGACCTCGAAGTCCTCCACCTCCAGCAGCACCCCGGACGCACCCGCCGCGCCGGCCCGGCGCAGGGCGTTGGCCACGGTGCGTGCCGCGTCGATCGGCAACTCGTCACCGAAGACCCAGGGCCGGGTGAGCCCGGTCGGCTCGTCGGCCGCGCCCGTCCGGTGGTCGTCGTGGTCACCGTGGCCCGATGCGGCGAGCTGGGCGAAGACGCGACGCAGCGCGGTCTGACCGAGCCGGCGCACCGCACGCGGGGTCAGCCGCAGCCCGTCGTCACCACGGGTCAGGTAGCCCTGCCGTTCGAGCTCGCTCTCCAGTTCGCGGAGTGCCTCCAGATCGGCGACGCCCTCCCGGCCGAGGTGCCGCTCGAGCATGTCCACGTCCACGTCGTCGAGGGTGGAACCCGGATCGGACTGGGACAGCTGCCCCGCCAGCGCCTCCAGGTCGGCCAGCTCCGCCACCGCCTGCACGGCGTCGCTGTAGCCGAGCCCCTCCCCGCCCGGACGCATCCCCGCCGGTGACCGGCGGTCCAGCCCAGGGCGCAGCGCACGCAGATTGTCGGCCAGCTGGGCCATCTCGGCGGCGAGGTCCGCGTCGGCCAGCGCCTGGCTCATCAGCTGGCCGAGCTGTTCGCGCTGCTCCGGGCTCAGCGACGCCATCATCCGCTGGGCGGCCGCTTGGCGGCGGGCCAGCGCGTCGATCAACTCCTCCACCGTCTCGGGCTGCTCCGGGAAGAACTCCCCGTGTGCGGACATGAAGTCCGCGAACCGGTCCGTCGTGTCCTCCTGCCGCGCATGGGCGGCCAGCAGCGCATTCAGATCGGCCAGCATGTCCTTGACCCGCTGCCAGTCCTGCTGCCCGGACTCTGCGGCGGACGGTTCGAGGGCCTGTTTCAGGCCGGCGAACTGCGCGTCCAGTACCTCACGCCGCAGCATCTGCTTGATCTGTTCGTACGCGGCCCGCGCCTCCGCGGACCGCCAGTCGTAGCGGTCCAGGCCCCGCACCGCGCCCGCCACATCGTCGGGCAGCGTGTCCAGCTCCATCTCGGCCAGGCGGGCGCCGTCGTCCTCGGCGCCGGCCAGAGCCTCGCGCTCGGCGGCCAGGGCCTGGTCCAGGGCGGCTCGTACCTGGTCCAGCGTGCCGGCCAGGTCCCCGCGGCGGCGGGCCTGGGCCCGCAGTTTACGGATCCGCTCGGCCAGCCGGTCCAGACCGTGGCGACCGTCCAGGCCGCGCCGCATCAGTTCGCGCAGCGAGTCGCGCACGCTCCCGGCCGAGAGCACGTCCGAGCCGATCTGGTCGATCGCGGCCCGCACGTCGTACGGGGGGGCGAGGGGGTCCGGACCGCCCCGCCACGGGCCGTAGCGGAACCGGCCGTGCCGAGGGGCGTCGTACGCTCCGTCGTCGCTGTGAGCAGGTCGGGCAGCCATGGGACGCCCGCTCAGGCTGCGCCGTAGACGGTGCGCCCGTCGACGCTGGCCTTCTCGATCCGCCGCGTCAGGTGCAGCCCTTCGAGGACGAACTCCGCCGCCGCGGCCACCTGGCCACGCCCGGCGCTGTCGATGTAGCCGAGCCGGTCCACCGCCTTGGCCAGGCCCGGCACGGTGCCCAGCTGCGTGAGCAGGTCCGCGGCGGGCACCAGATCGCCCGTCTCGACCATGCCGCCCTCGGCGAAGACCTCGGTGAAGCCGCTCAGGTCGAGTCCGGACAGCCGCTCGCGGAAGGTGGTGGCCGTGGCGAGCCGCAGCAGATGCTCCAGCAGGACCCGCTCCCGCCCCTCCTCCCCCATCTCGAACTCGATCTTGCCGAGCAGGGTGGGCAGCACGGTGCCGAGGTCACCCACCCGGGCCACGGGCTCCGGATCGCGCGTCCGCGCCGAGCGGCGCAGCGCCGAAGCAGCCACCCCCTCGGCGGCGGCAATGGCGAACCGGGCCGACACGCCCGAGCGTTGGTCGACCGAGGGCGACTCGCGCAACTGCCGGGTGAACCGGGCCAGCACCTCGAGCAGGTGGTCGCCGACCTCGGCCACCAGGTCGGCCTCCTGGCGCAGCAGCGCGACCTCGTCGGACAGCTCGGAGAGGTAGTGGGTGCGCACCTCCGCGCCGAAGCGGTCCTTGAGCGGGGTGATGATGCGGCCACGGTTGGTGTAGTCCTCCGGATTGGCCGTGGCCACCAGGAACAGGTCGAGCGGGAGGCGCAGCGAGTAGCCGCGCACCTGGATATCGCGCTCCTCCAGCACGTTGAACAGGGCGACCTGGATCCGTTCCGCAAGGTCGGGCAGTTCGTTGAGACCGAAGACTCCGCGGTTCGCGCGCGGCACCAGGCCGTAGTGCACGGTCTCCGGGTCACCCAGGGTGCGGCCCTGCGCCACCTTGACCGGGTCGACGTCGCCGATCAGGTCACCGACGGAGGTGTCGGGCGTGGCGAGCTTCTCGGTGTAGCGGTCGTCGCGGTGCCGCCAGCTGACCGGCAGGTCGTCCCCGAGTTCGGCGGCGAGGCCTCGGCAGCGCAGGCACACGGGTGCGGTCGGCTCGTCGTGGATCTCACACCCCGCGACCTCGGGCGACCACTCGTCCAGCAGGGTGGCCAGGGTCCGCATCAGCCGGGTCTTGCCCTGGCCGCGCTCGCCGAGCAGGACCAGATCGTGGCCGGCCAGGATCGCGTTCTCGAGCTCGGGCAGCACGGTGTCGTCGAAGCCGACGATGCCGGGAAAGGCGGGTTCGCCCGTACGGAGCCGGTCGAGCAGGTTCTCCCGCAACTCCGTCTTGGTGCTGCGGGAGCGGTATCCGAAGGTGCGAAGCTGGCCGAGGGTGGCCGGCTCCGGGTGCGGTGTCGGGGTCACAGACGCGACCCTACGACCGGACCCAAGCCCTGCTGACCGCGAGCGCCTACCACACGCGGCGGCCGGCGCAGAGTAGGTTGGCGGGAACGAGCCCGCACTGCGGGCTCGTCAGCACCTGAAATTTTCGTTGGCACCGGCTGTCATTGGCACTGGGTTTCATGGGCACGGGTTTCATTGCACTGGGATTGATGAGCAGAGGGAGTCGCCCCGATCGATGCGCACCGCGCGGCTGGTGGGACTGAGCCCCGACGGCAAGGCGCTGATCGTGGCGACCGATAGCGGTGAGGAACTGGCCATCGTGGCGGACGAACGACTACGAGCAGCGGTGCGCGGTGACCGGCCGCGGCTCGGACAACTGGAGATCGAGATGGAAAGCGCACTGAGCCCCCGAGACATCCAGACGCGGATCCGGGCCGGCCAGACCCTTGACGACGTGGCCCGAGTCGCCGGCATCCCGATGGAGCGGGTGGAGCGGTTCGCCGCACCCGTGCTCGCCGAGCGCGAGCACATCGCCGCCCAGGCCATGTCCTCCTCCGTACGCCGGCGCGGTGAGACCTCCGGACATCGCAGCCTCCGGATCACCGTGACCGAGCGACTCCTGACCCGCGGCGTGGACATCGACACGATCGCCTGGGACTCGCACCGGCTCGAAGACAGCCGCTGGGCGGTGACGGCCGACTACCGATCCGGCGACGCCGCCCGGCACGCGACCTTCATCTATGACCCGCGGGCCCGCTTCTCCGTCGCCAGCGACGACGAGGCACGGTGGCTGCTCGGTGAGCACTCCGCGGCCAGAGGCCCCCAGCCCGGCCGGAGGCGAGGCGAATCGGCCCACCACGAGGCAGACAGCGAGCCCACGCTGGACCTGTCCGACGACCTGGCGCTGGTGCGCGCCACCCAGGAGCCGGCGGCCGCTGGCGGTGTAGCTGAGGACGACGCGCCGGGGTCGGAGGCGGAAGTTCCCGATCGGGCCGGCCCCCGGCTGCTGCGGCCGGTGGCTGATCTCGGTCCGTCGGAGGTCGGCGCAGACCCGGGCGGCGCGGACCCGGCCGGCGCGTACGCCTCGGTTGCCGACGGCGAGACCCAGGTCGAGTCGGGACCGTCGGAGGCCGATGAATCCTCGGTCGAGCCCGACGCTGCTCACCCGGTTGGCGCCGAGGTGGAGGCCTTCGACGAGGAGTCCCCGATCGGCACGCTGTACGAGATGCTCGGCGGCGACGGCTACGCCGAAGACTCCCCGCGCGTCTACGCGGGCCTGCGCGAAGCCGGATTCAGCGACGCCACGGCTGTGCCGGAGACCGCAGCGGTGGCCGGCTGGGAGCCGGCGATCGTCGTGAACTACCCCGTCGAGCCGAGCCTCACCGACGACACCGGTGATGATGCGCGCCGAGTCGGTGTCTGAGGCGGGGCGGGCGGGGTCGGGATCGGATCGGGCACTCGCCGGCACCGACGAGCCCGGGCCGCCGGACCGTACGGTGAACCTGGCCGATCGCACCGACGAGGCAGACGAGTTCGAACTCGAGTCCCAGGCGCGGGCCGAGCCTGCTGCCGAGCGCAAGCCGGCCAAGCGCAAGCGCGCGTCGGTCCCCAGTTGGGACGAGATCATGTTCGGCGGACCCAAGCCGTAACGCCGGCCGACCCGCTCGGGCGGGTGCGAGCCGCGCGCTGCTCCGCCGACGATCCGTTCCCGACCTGTCTCGATCGTCTTGTCCGACAGTGATGCTGGGCGGCTACGCCGCTTCCCCGCGGTAGCCACCTGCGCATTGCACAGGTTCCTGCTCGCATTACGCTGGTTTGCAACCCGTGCAATGCGACAGCAACCCACGTATACGTAGGTTCCCGCAGAGGGGGAGGCGGCGGATCGCGGGAGGCGGCGGGAGGGGCGGGAGGCGGACGGGTCGGGGGGCGGGCCGCGGGGGCGAGGTGGCGTCGTCAGGGATCGACTCCGGTGGCGATGGGGCGGGCGGGGTCGGTGATCCAGTCGCTCCAGGAGCCGGGATAGATCCGGGCCGTCAGGCCGGCCGACTCCATGGCGAGCAGGGTGTGCGCGGCGGTGACCCCGGAACCGCAGTAGAGGATCGCGTCCGGTTGCAGTCCGGCGAAGCGCTCGCGCAAGGTCTCGGGGGCCAGGAAGCGTCCCGTCGCGTCCACGTTCCCGGTGGACGGCAGGTTCAGCGCGCCGGGAATGTGTCCCGCGACGGGATCGATCGGCTCGACCTCGCCCCGGTAGCGCTCGGGCGCACGCACATCGACCAGCGTGGCGCCCGCCGATCCGCTCAACCCGTCCAGGATCTCCGCCGCGCCGACCCGGGCCCGCCGGCCCGCTCGCGGCGAGAGGTTCCCGGCGGTGGGGGGCGGTGCGGCACCTGTGGCCACCTCCAGGCCGGCCGCCCGCCAGGCGGCGATCCCGCCGTTGAGCACCCGTACGGAGCTGTGACCGGCGTCGGTCAGCAGCCACCACAGCCGGGCGGCGGCCATCGAGGTCGCAGCGTCGTAGACGACCACGGGCGTGTCCTCGGCCAGCCCGAGCCCGCTCATGGCCTTCGCGAAGTCCTCGGCGGGCGGCAACGGGTGTCGACCGCCCCGTCCGGGCGGCGCGGACAGCTGCCGCTCCAGGTCGACCCAGTGAGCGCCCGGGAGGTGGTCGGCCTCGAACTCGCTCCGGCCGGGCGGTCCGCCCAGGGTCCAGCGCACGTCCAGCAGCGTCGGGGGCCGCGGCCCGGCCAGTTGCGACGCCAGCTCCGTGGGCTCGATCAACACACCCGGCCTGCCGTCGCTCCGAGCCGTCATCGGCCATCGTCGACCTCCTCGGTCCCACGTTCGAAGGGCAGCGGATCCGACATCGTCTCGCGGGCGACAGCCCGGGTGACCCGACGCCGGTGATGCCGCCGGCAGAGCACCTCGTAGGCGAGCCGGCCACCGGATGCCCGCGCAGCATCGACGCCGCCGGTCCCTCCTCCCCCGGCGCGGTCCCCCGCCGTCGTGTCCCCGACCACCACCTGAGCGCCTTCCAGGACCATCTCCCCGTCGATCGTGCGCGCGTTGTGCGTCGCCCGTCCCCCGCACCAGCACAGGGCGCGGACCTGCAGCTGTTCGACCTTGTCGCACAGTTCGACCAGACGCTGCGAGCCGGGGAACAACCGGGTCTGGAAGTCGGTCAGGATGCCGACGGCGAACACGTCGATCTGCAGTTCGTCGACCACCCTGGCCAGCTGGTCCACCTGGATCGTGGTGTAGAACTGCGACTCGTCGCAGACCAGGTAGTCCACGCGCCGACCACTGGTCAGCTGGTCGATCACGTAGGCCCAGAAGTCGAACTCCGTGGTCACCTCCACGGCCGGCCGGGCCAGGCCCAGCCGGGACGATATGGTGGCCTCGCCCGCCCGGTCGTGGCTGGTGAAGAGACGGCCGTTGCGGCCGCTGGCGGCGTGGGTGTAGTCGAGCTGCAGGGCCAGCGTGGACTTCCCGCAGTCCATCGGTCCGGTGAAGTAGCAGAGTTCGGCCACGCCCCGCATCCTGCCATCGTGCGCGACCCAGGAAGGGAACACGCCCATGGCCCACGACGACCGAAGTGACGCACCCTCCGACCGCGGAACCGGCGACCTGCTGGGAGTTGCGGCACGGCTGGGTGCCGCTGCCGACCTGCTCGCCGCGCTGGCGGCCCTGATCCGGATCGAGACGGAGGGCCTGCCGGTCGATCCGACGGTCCACGCTGTTCTGCGCGACATCGGCGACCGAGGTGTTCGGCGACCGGTCGCCCCAACCGGACGAGGCCGCCCAGGTGGTCGGTCTGGCGCAGACCTGCTCTCCGCCAAGGCAGCGAGCTGGTGCAGAATCCCGGCCGCCGCGGAGGCTGGGACCAGGTGGACGTGCCGCTCCTGCAGGGCATCGGACGGATGTCGATGGGCATTGCGGGAGCGGTCCAGGTCGCCGCCCGCCAACAGCCGGAACTGGGTGCTCACCTGCGTACGGCGCGCCGACTGCTCGACGTGGGCACCGGCGCCGGCTGGCTGGCCGTAGCGTTCGCGCAGGCCTATCCCGATCTGCGGGTGGTCGGCATCGACATCTTCACCCCGGTCCTGGAGCTGGCCCGCGCGAATGTGCGGGCCGAAGGACTCGATCAGCGGATCGACCTCGAACTGTGCGACGTGACCACCCTCGACGCACCCGTGTACGACGTGGTCTGGCTGCCGCTGCCTTTCCTGCCCGAGCCGGTCGTGCCCGCGGCGATGGCGGCGGCGGCCCGTTCGCTGCGGCCCGGCGGCTGGCTGATTGCCGGGACCTTCGCGCCGGCGGGTCAGGGCCGGCAGGCGGAGCTGATGATGGATCTGCGCACGGTGCGTTCCGGCGGACGGCCGTGGCGCGCCGCGGACCTGCTGCCGGAACTGGCCGCAGCCGGGTTCACCGGCGCGACCCAGATCGAACGGACCTGGTCCGCGCCGGTGCACCTGTTCGTCGGCCACCTGGCCTGACCCGCGAGCTGGGCCCGCCACGCGAGCGAGGCTCAGTCCACGAAGAGCGGGACCGTCATCTCGGCCGGGGTGAGGGAGCCGTGCATGCCGACCAGGGTCAGCTCCCGCGGGAACTGGCGGGTCATCACGGCCCAGTCCGCGCGCAGCGCCACCAGAACGTCGCCGTAACGGGCGCGGAGGTCGTCGTCGACGCGGCCGAACCAGCCCTCGTCGATCGCCTCGTCGCGGGTCCGCACCCAGGCCGAGTCGCCGAGTCGCTCCCGCCAGCGCTCGGCCACGGCAGCCGGCCGGTCGCGGTCGACGTAGAGCTGCCGGAAGCGGCCCTCCCCCGCCAAGCGCCGACACACCGGCCATCAGACCCGGGTCGTCCTCCGCCACGATCTGATGGTCGGTCGGGACGTCGATCATGCCGTGGTCCCCGGTGATCACCAGCGCCACCTCGGCAGGCAGGGAGGACCGGAGCCGCTCGCACAGCTGGTCGATCCGGGACAACTGGTCCCGCCACGCCGCGGTGGAGCAGCCCTGGCTATGGCCGATGTGGTCGAGCTCGCGCTCGTAGGCGTAGACCAGGCTGCGCCGCCCGCGCATCGCCGCGCCGACCGTGAGCTCGATCCGGGTCGCCTCGTCGTTCTCGTCGTCGAACGGCACGAAGTCCGCGCCGCGGAGCGCCGCCTCGGTGAGCCCGCTGCCGGCGAAGCGGGCCAGCCCGACCGAGCTCACGGCGACGCCGCTGCGGGCTGCCCGCTCGAAGAAGGTGGCTTTGGCCTGGTAGGCCCGAGGCACCAGATCCGACTCCCAGGTCAAGGCGTTGAGGATCTCCCCGGTCCACGGAACCCGCGCGGTGTAGCCGACCATGCCGTGCTGTCCCGGCGGCAACCCGGTGCCGAGGCTGGTCAGACTGGTCACGGTCGTGCTGGGGACGCCGGAGGTGATCGGCCGGGCCTCACCGAGCAAGGAGGCCAGGTAGGGCGCTTCGCGCACCGCCCGGCGGAGAAGGTTCCAGCCCAGGCCGTCCACCAGCACCACGACGTAGCGGTCCGCGGCCGGCAGGCCGAGCACGTCGTCGTCGCAGCCGGGGACGCCCAGATGGGCGCCCACACTGGGCATGAGATCCCCGAGGGTGGAGTGGGCGTACGCCGGCACGACCATGTCGGGAAGCAGCGGGGGCCGGATTGCGGACCGGCGGGGCCCCCTGCTCCACCGGCGGTGAGGTCATACCGCGGCCGCGCGCTGCAGCGAGGTCGAGAAGCGGACCAGTCTGGCGACCCGATCGGGCCCGTCGGCGGCAGCGCTCATCCGCACGGTCAGGTCGTCACCGACGAGGGACCCGGTGAAGCCGTGGTCGGCCTCGCACTGCGGGTCGGAGCAGGTGGCCTGCTCCAGGTCGATGCGCCGGACCGCACCCCAGCCGACCGACAGCCACGTCTCGGAAATGTCCTGCGAGCCGGTCCGGTACGCCTCTGGCCGGGTCACGACCCGGGTCAGCGCCACGGTGTCGATCTTGCCCAGCGCCACCGACTCGGTCGAGGAGGCGGCGTAGATGCCCGTGGCCGGCGGCTCGGCCGGCTGATCGTCGGTGTGGCCGATGACGAGCCTGGTCCGGGTGAGCGCCAGCACGGTCACGTGCCGGTGGATCTCGTCGTGGTTGAACGTCGGCTCGTGGTGCACCACGAAGTCGAGCAGTTCCTCATCGGCCAGCGCCAACATGACGGCATCCTCGACGAGCTCCGGAAAGTAGCCGCACGCGTCGATCTCCGCACGGAGATCCTTCCTGGACGAGCCGATCCTCATGCCGGTCATCCTGCCACGCTGGGCTGACAGCGGCGGAGCCCCGGATCCACTCGGCCCGCGCCGGTGGCGCGACCCTCAGAGCACGCGGGCCATCGGGTCGCGCTCATCCGCGGTCGGTGCCACCACGATCCGCGCCCCGAGCACCGACAGCGAGGTGTAGGACGCGATGCACGGGTTCAGCGAGATCCAGGCCAGCTGGGGGATCGTGTCGGCCAGTTGGGCCACCCGGTGCAGCAGGTCTTCGATGCCGGCGATGTGCACCCCCGGTGCCCCGTGCCGGCCGAACAGGGTGGGTGCGGCCTTGAGGTCACGCACCATGGCCGCGGCGTCCACCGTGGTCAGCGGCGGCACCCGGTACACCGTGTCGCCCAACAGCTCACTCGGGATGCCGTCCAGTCCCAACGACACGATCGGCCCGAACGCGGCGTCCTCCCGACTGGTCACCACCAGGGCCACGCCCGACGGCGCCATCGCCTGCACCACCGGGCACGCCGCCGATTCCACGTCCTCGCTGCTCAGGCCGAGTTCGGTGACCAGCCGGCCCAGGTCCTTCCAGGCCTCAGTCATCTCCTCCCGGTCGTCGATATGGCGATGCACGCTCGCCAGGTCGGGCCGACCCCGTACGGCGCGGGCTGTGGCCTTGAGGACGACATTCCAGCCGAGCCTTTCGGCGGCTGCCACCGCCTCCTCCAACGTGCCCACGGCGAAGCGCGGCACGAGTGAGATCCCGTAGGCCCGCAGGACCGCCGCCGCTTCGGCGTCACTGAGCTCACGACCCTCGGGGTCGGCGTTCAAGACCTGGTTGACCACCCGCTTGGCCGCCTGGGTGTCAACCTCCAGCAGCGGCACCGCTCCGGGGTCCCGGTCGCGCCAGTGGGCGTAGGCCGACAGGGCCGCCAGCGCCTGGATGGCGTCGGTCGGCGAGTCGAACTTGGGCAGCGTGCCCGCTTCGTCGGCGCCGCCGCCGCTGGTCATCGGGGGGTGGAAGTCGAGAAAGACCCCGATCAGCGGCTTGGCGGACTCCGCCGACACCCCCTCCAACGCGACGATCACGTCCTCGGTCCCCTGGCCGAACACATTCACCGCAGCGCACACCACCGCGTCCACGGAGGGGTCGGCCAGCGCGTCCAGTGCGGCCCGGGTGAACTGCTCCGGATCGGCGACCGGACCCAACAGCACCGGGCTCGGTCTCGGCGAGCAGCCCGACCGAGTGCGTGGTGTGCAGCATCTGCTGGGCCAGGGTGTGGGAGTTGGCGATGATGCGGGCGCGTGGGCCCGGCGGCAGCGGTTGCCGCGAGGCGAGCTTGGCGATGTCGATCAGCGCGCCGCGGCGGTGCACCACCATCACCCCGGCCTGCCGGAACAAGGCGTCGATCGCCTCGTCGGGCGCGTGCCCCAGCCCGCCCCGTACGCCCGCGTGGGCGGCCCGACTGGTGCGGCCCGGGGCGAAGACCACGACCGGCTTGCGCCGGGTCAGCCGGCGGGTGATCCTGGAGAACTTGCGCGGGTTGCCGATCGAGTCCAGCGACAGCAGGCAGACCCGCGTGGCGTCGTCGTCCTCCCAGTACTGCATCACGTCGTTGGCGGTCACGTCGGCGTAGTCGCCGGTGCTGACGAACGACGACAGTCCGAGATCTTGGCGTACGGCGTGGTTGAGCAGGGCGACGCCGACCGCGGCCGACTGGCAGAACAGGCCCACCCCGCCCCGCCGGGGCATCGGGCCGGGTGTGGCGTTCAGTCGGACCGCGTCCCCGGTGTTGATCAGGCCGAGAGCGTCAGGTCCCAGAGCCCGGATTCCGTACGCGCGGGCCAGGTTGATGATGGTCAGGTTGTCGTGCGGCCGGAAGCCGGTACCGGTGAGCACCACGATCCCGTGGGCTCCCTTGTGGGCCACGTCGATCACGATCGCGCCCAGATCGGAGGTCGGCACCGACAGCACCGCCAGATCCAGCCGGCCATCGATGTCGGCGATCGAATCCGCGAGGGTGACCCCGGTCAGCCGTCTCGTCGGTGCACGCCACCGCGATGACCTCCCCGCGGAAGCCGCCGGCCGCGATGGCGTCGACCAGTCCCTGGACCCGGTCGCACGCGCCGTGCACGACGATGCGCTCCGGAGTGAGCAGCCGCCGCACCGAGGCACTCTCGGCCCGGTGCTCCCGGCGCTCCATCACCCCGACCGAGGTGTCGGTGGGCAGGATCGGAAACTCCACCGCGAGCACGCCGTCTTCGATCCCCTTCGAGATCCGGTAGCCGGCCTCGGCGAAGACCTGCGCCATCCGCCGGTTCTGCGGCAGCACCTCGGCCACGAACCGTTTGATTCCGCGTTCGCGCGCGGCCTGGGCCAAATGCTCCAGCAGCAACTGAGCGATGCCCCGGCCCTGGTGAGCATCCTCGATCAGGAACGCGACCTCGGCCTTCGCCGTGCCGTCGAAGGGTCCCGTGGAGTAGTCGTCGATCCGGTCGTAGCGCCCGACCCCGATCATCTGCTCGCCCAGCGTGACGATGAAGGCGACGCGGTCGACGTAGTCCACCTCGGTGAATCGCTTCACGTCCCGGTTGCTGAGCCGCGGATACGGCGCGAAGAAGCGCAGATACTTCGACTCCTCCGACACGCGGTCGTAGAACGCCACCAGCCGGGGCGCATCGCTGGGCCGGATGGGTCGCAGGTGGGCCGTGCCGCCGTCGGTCAACAACACGTCCGCCTCCCACTCCCGGGGGTAACCGGGCGGGTCGCTGACGGGGTCGGCGGGCACCCGACAAGCCTACGCAAGCGGTCCCGCCGCGGCACAGGGCGCCTGCGCGACCCGTGCGCGACCTGGGGCGGGCGGACCGGGTGACGGTCACCGGCACTGATGGCGGTCCGGGTCGCAGACTAGGGTCAGGGCATGGCCGACTTCGTCGCTGCAATCGACCAGGGGACCACCAGCACGCGCTGCATGGTCTTCGACCATGCGGGCCGCGAGGTCGGCAAGGCCCAGTGCGAGCACGAGCAGATCATGAGCCGGCCCGGTTGGGTCGAGCACGACCTGAACGAGATCTGGGACAACACCGCCGCGGTGGTTCAGCAGGCGCTGGCGACCACCGGGCTCAAGGCCGCCGACCTCGCCGCCGTCGGTCTGACCAACCAGCGGGAGACCACCGCGGTGTGGAATCGGAGGACGGGCGAGCCGTACGGCAACGCGATCGTGTGGCAGGACACCCGGACCGACAAGATCGCCGCAGAACTGGACCGCGACGGACGTGGCGAGGTCATCCGGCACAAGGCGGGACTGCCGCCGGCCACGTACTTCTCGGGCGGGAAGCTGGCCTGGATGCTGGAGCACGTCGACGGCCTCCGGGAGGCGGCCGAGGCCGGTGATGCCGTCTTCGGCACCACCGACAGCTGGCTGCTGTGGCATCTCACCGGCGGCCGCGACGGTGGTCGCCACGTCACCGACGTGACCAACGCCAGCCGGACGATGCTGATGAATCTGGAGACTCTCAGACTGGGACGAGGAACTGCTCGGCTTCTTCGATGTGCCGCGGTCGATGTTGCCGACCATCCTGCCCTCCTCGGACGGGCAGGCGTACGGGATGACCGCCCCGAGCGGGCCGTTCGGGGCCGAACTGCCCATCGGCGGGGTGCTCGGCGACCAGCAGGCCGCCATGGTGGGCCAGGTCTGCCTCGACGTCGGCGAGGCCAAGAACACCTACGGCACCGGCAACTTCCTGTTGATGAACACGGGCACGGAATTGATCCGGTCCGAGCACGGGCTGCTGAGCACGGTCTGCTACCAGTTCGGTGACGCCCCGGCGGTCTACGCCCTCGAGGGATCCATCGCGGTCACCGGCTCGGCCGTGCAGTGGCTGCGCGACCAGTTGAAGATCATCCGCAGTGCCGAGCAGGTCGAGGAACTCGCCGCGGAGGTGGACGACTCGGGCGGCATCTACTTCGTGCCCGCGTTCTCCGGCCTGTTCGCCCCGTACTGGCGCTCCGACGCCCGCGGCGCCATCGTCGGGCTGTCGCGGTTCCACACCGGCGCGCACGTGGCCCGCGCCACCCTGGAGGCCATCTGCTTCCAGAGCCGGGACGTGGTCGAGGCCATGGAAGCCGACTCCAACGTGCACCTGGAGGTGCTCAAGGTCGACGGAGGCGTCACCGCCAACGCGCTGTGCATGCAGATCCAGGCCGACACCCTCGGCGTCGAGGTGAGCAAGCCGCTGGTGGCCGAGACGACCGCCCTCGGCGCCGCGTACGCCGCCGGTCTGGCCACCGGCTTCTGGGCCTCGCCGGAGGAACTGCGGGAGAACTGGCAGGAGGACCGACGGTGGAGCCCGCAGCGCTCCGACGCGGAGCGAGCCGAGGCGTACGCCGGCTGGCACCGGGCCGTGGAGCGCACCTTGGACTGGGTCGATGTCTAGCCGCGGAGCCCTGGGAGTGGTGTCGAACGGTGGCCGTAGCGAGCAGGTGCCCGGGTGCGTGCCGGGCGTGTTGGCGCGGAGCGCCGCCTCCGGCGGACAGGCGGAGGAGGAGTCGGATAGCGGTGTTCTCTCCGCGACGACGACAACGCAGCCCGGTGCGTGCTCGGGTACCGCGCAGTAGGTCATTGTTCGACACGATCCTCCTGGGAGGTTGGGCCCTCGCGCGCGCCGCGCCCACCCCCGAGGAGACGACGTGACCGACCGCACCGTGCTGGTGAACACCGAAAGGCGTTGAACCGATGTTCTCGACCACCTCTCCCCTCAACCCGACCACGCGGGCCGCCGCGCTGAAGCGGCTGGCCGACGACGAACTGGACGTGCTGGTGATCGGCGCCGGAGTGACCGGCGCCGGGTGTGCGCTGGACGCGGTCACCCGCGGCCTGCGCGTCGGCATGGTCGAGGCCCGCGACTTCGCCGCCGGCACCTCCAGTCGGTCCAGCAAGCTCTTCCACGGCGGGCTGCGCTATCTCGAGCAGTTCAACTTCGCCCTCGTGTTCGAGGCCCTCAAGGAGCGGTCGCTGGCGATGAACAAGCTGTCGCCGCACCTGGCCCACCCGGTGCCCTTCCTGTATCCGCTGACCAAGGCGGTGGTGGACCGCGGGTACGCCGGTCTGGGCATCGGGGTCTACGACGTGATGGGCGCCGGCCGCGGGGTGCCGCACCACCTGCGCCATCTCGGTCGCCGCAAGACCCTCGAGTCGTTCCCGTCCGGCAACCGGGAGACCCTCAAGGGATCGATCCGGTTCTACGAGGGACAGGTCGACGACGCCCGGCACACGATGATGATCGGGCGGACGGCGGTGCACTACGGGGCGACGGTCGCCACCAGCACCCGGGTGGTCGGATTCATCCGCGAGGCCGACCGGGTCGCGGGGGTGCGGGTCCGCGATCTGGAGTCGGGCGAGGAATTCGACGTACGGGCCCGCCAGACCATCAACGCGGCCGGCGTCTGGATCGACCAGTTGCAGGAGATGTTGGGCGGTCGCGGCCAGTTCCGGGTCCGCGCCTCGAAGGGCATCCACCTGGTGGTGCCGCGCAACCGGATCAACTCGATGACCGGGCTGATCACCCGGACCGAGAAGAGCCTGCTGTTCATCATCCCCTGGGGCAGCCATTGGATCATCGGCACCACAGACACCGACTGGCAGCTCGACCGGGCCCACCCCGCGGCCAGTCAGGCCGACATCGACTACCTGCTGCAGCACGCGAACGGGCTCCTGGCCGACCCGCTGACCCGCGACGACGTGGTGGGGGTCTACGCCGGGCTGCGACCGCTGCTGGCGGGCGAGTCCGACTCCACGTCCAAGCTCTCCCGTGAGCACGCGGTCGCCTCACCCGTGCGCGGCCTGACCACGATCGCGGGCGGCAAGTACACCACCTACCGGGTGATGGCCAAGGACGCGGTCGACGCCGCCGTCCGGAATCTGGACCAGAAGGTGCCGGATTCGTGCACCGAGGATGTGCCACTGCTGGGCGCGGACGGATACCACGCGTTGTGGAACGCACGGCCGTTGCTGGCCGCCGAGACCGGACTGCACGAGAGCCAGATCGAGCATCTGCTCAACCGGTACGGGTCGTTGCTGCCCGAGTTGCTGGAGCTGATCGACGCCGACCGCGCGACTGGCGCAGCCGCTGGATTCGGCGCCTGAGTACCTGAAGGTCGAGGCCGTCTACGCGGCCTCGCACGAGGGCGCCCTGCACCTCGACGACATCTTGGCCCGGCGGACCCGGATCTCCATCGAGACCTGGGACCGGGGCGTGGCTGCGGCCACCGAGGTTGCCGGCTTGGTCGCGCCGGTGCTCGGCTGGGGCCAGGACAGCATCGCCCGCGAGGTGGAGCACTACCAGAAGCGGGTCGCGGCCGAGCGGGAGTCCCAGGACCAGCCCGACGACCTGTCCGCCGACGCGGCCCGGCTGGGCGCACCGGACGTGCGGATGGGACGAGCCAGCGACGGGACCGCCTGAGGCGTCCCGGCACCGGCCTGCCGGTGTGAGCCGTGCACCGGAAGTGCCAGCCGTTCCCGCCCGGTGCGAGCCGTGCCGCCGCAGCAGCACGGCTCACACCGGCACGTCGGTCAGGAGTGGGAATGACCCTTGGTGATCTTGACGATCGTGCCCGGGCCCGACTCGCCGCCGAGGGTCCCCGCCCACAGCGTGCCGCGGTGGTCGATCTCCACCGACACCACGCCCGGCAGATCCACGTACGGGGTGACCTTGCCGTTCTTGACCACCGAGATGCGTCCGCCGAAGAGTTCCGCCACGTAGATCTCGCCGCGCTTGCCCAGCGCCAGGTTGGTGGCGCCGAGGAGCCCGCGGGCCACCAGCTGGTTCTGGCCCGTCTTCGGATTGACCCGGTACACCCGGCCGCGAGCGCCGAGCGAGGGATCTTCGGGCCCGCCGGGCAGCGTGGTCACGTACAACCAGCCGTCCTTGCCCACCTCCACATCGGTCGGGACCGACTCGAAGCTGTAGGTCACCCCGACCACGCAGTCCGGCAGGCCGAGATTGCCCGCGATCGCGGCCGTGATCTTGAGCGGATGCCTCGGCAGGACGCCGATGGTGGAGATGCGGCCCTTGCGGTCCACCATGAGCAGGTCGTTTCCGCCGGCGTCGGCGACCACGAACTTCTTCCCGTACGCGGCCACCGAGTATGCGTGCGAGTCGATCGCGCCGGTGTACTTCACCGGCGCGCCCAGTGCCGCGAAGGCCTCGGTCACGCACGCGTCGGGGTTGTCGACCCCGTAGGTGAGTTTCGCGTCAGGATTGTGGGCCTGCTCGTAGGCCAGGGTGTCGGCGGTGACCGTGCCTCTCGGCCCCTTGATGCTGAGCGAACTGGCACTGATCCCGTTTTCGTCGCCGACGGTTCCGGTGTACGCCAGATAGCGACCGTCCTTGGATACCGCGACCCCGGCGGCTCCCTCCGACGCGACGACGGTGCTGGTCGTCCCGTCCTTCTTCACCTTCACCACCAGGCCCGGGCCTCCGTCGGCCACCAGGACCCGGTGGGACGACACGTCGATGTTGAACGGCGCGCCGACGGCGGACGAGACCACCGTGACCTTCGGTGAGGTGGCAGCCGAGGCCGGCGCCGGCGCCACCAGTGTGAGTGCGGCTGCCGCGATCCCGGCGACAGCGGCGAGTGACTTACGCATGCACGATCCCCCGTGTACTGGCCCGCGGCTGCGCTGCCGATCGCAGGCCGATCCCCCTGATGAGGCTCGACCGACGTCAGCCTGAGATCGCGGTCGAGGTCGATCAGGCGCCGTTGCCGCACGCCCGTCGGACAGCACATCCTTGCGCGGTCGATGCGGGCCCGTCAACGTCGCGCGGCGGCGGTCGATGGACCCGTGCCAGGACCGTCCCGCCGGGCGATGCCATCGGTGCTGCGCGGGCTGGGCGTACGCTGCCGATCACCCGGGTCGAGAGGACGACAACGTGCCCGACACACCTGACCGGCCTGGCAGCCTGGGCGAACTCGTGCACTCCTACCTCAACGAGCAGTGCACCGTCCTGCTGGCCTCGGAAGCCTCCCTGCGCCACGGCCACAATGACCACGTGGTGCACGACACCCGGGTGGCGGCCCGTCGTGTGCGCAGCACGCTCCGCATCTTCGGCGAGGTGTTCGACGTGCCGCAGGCGGGCCACCTGGAGGAGGAGCTCACCTGGTGGGCGCAACTGCTCGGCGCCGTGCGCGACCTCGACGTCCTGGGTGCCCGGCTGCAGGCCGATATTGCCGACCTATCCACGGAGCTGGTCCTGGGCCCGGTGTCGGCCACACTGGCCGAGACCATCGCCGGCCAGCGCACGGAGGCCTACCACGAGGTGCTTGCGTCACTGGACGACCCACGCTCGGTCCGGTTGAAGGCCCTGATTCAGCAGTGGTGCAGCCAGCCGCCGATGACCCCCGAGGCCGAGGCCCCCGCGGCGCACGTCAAGCGCTACGTCAAGCGCGCAGAGCGGAAGCTCCGGCAGCGTCTCGGGACCGCCGTCGTCGCCCGCCGCGCCGGCGAGCCCGCCCACGAGCTCCTGCACCGCGCCCGCAAAGCCGGCAAGCGGCACCGGTACGCGGTCGAGCTCGCCGCGCCGGTGTGGGGGGACAAGGCCGAGCAGACCCTGGCCCGGCTCAAAGGGCTGCAGGAGGTGCTCGGCGACCACCAGGACAGCATCGTCAGCGCCGCGTTCCTGCGGGATCTGGGCGCCCGGTTCGGCGCGCGGTCGGGGCAGAACGGATTCACCTTCGGCGTGCTGTACGCGCGCGAGCTGGAGTCCGAAGCGACGCTGCTGACCCGCCTCGAGCCCTATCTGTAGGGTCCGCTCCACTGGACTGCGCTCCCGCTCAGAACACCACCGGGCGGAGCGACACGGCCTGAGGGTGCGCCTGCGCGATCCCGGCGGTGAAAGACTGGCGGCCAGTCAGCAGCAGGAGCGACCCGATGGCCAAAAGCCCAGCACCGCCCGAGGACGACTTCACCGAACGCATCGTCGACATCGACGTGGCCTCGGAGATGCAGACGAGCTTCTTGGAGTACGCGTACTCAGTCATCTACAGCCGCGCCCTGCCCGACGCCCGTGACGGGCTGAAGCCGGTGCAGCGCCGGATCCTCTACTCGATGGACGAGATGGGCGTACGCCCCGACCGCAGCCACGTGAAGTGTGCGCGAGTGGTCGGGGAGGTGATGGGCAAGTACCACCCGCACGGTGACGGCGCGATCTACGACGCCCTGGTCCGCACGGCGCAGCCCTGGACGATGCGGCTGACGTTGGTCGACGGGCACGGCAACTTCGGCTCTCTCGACGACGGACCTGCGGCCATGCGCTACACCGAGTGCCGGATGGCCCCGGCCGCGCTCGCGATGACCGACGGCCTGGACGAGGACACGGTCGACTTCCGCCAGAACTACGACGGCAAGGACACCGAACCGGCGGTGCTTCCCGCCGCCTTCCCCAACCTGCTGGTCAACGGAGCCACGGGAATCGCCGTCGGCATGGCCACCAACACCCCGCCGCACAACCTGGTGGAGGTGATCCAGGCCCTGCGGCACCTGATCGCCCACCCCGACGCGGGGGTCGAGGAGCTGATGCGCTTCATCCCCGGGCCGGACCTGCCGGCCGGCGGAAAGATCATCGGTCTGGACGGCATCCGGGACGCCTACACCACCGGGAAGGGCTCGTTCCGGATCCGGGCGACCGCCCGGGTGGAGCAGGTGCATCCGCGGCGCAAGGGCATCGTCATCACCGAGCTTCCCTACCTGGTCGGCCCGGAGCGGATCATCGAGCAGATCAAGACGCTGGTCACCGCGCGCCGGCTCCAGGGCATCGCCGACGTCAAGGACCTGTCGGACCGCAGTCACGGACTGCGCCTGGTGATCGAGGTGAAGAACGGCTTCAACCCTGACGCGGTGCTCGAACAGCTGTACAAGCTGACCAAGCTCGAGGACAACTTCGCCATCAACGCGGTCGCCCTGGTCGAGGGGCAGCCGCGGACCCTCACGCTCCACGAACTCTTGACGGTCTACCTGCAGCACCGCTACGAGGTGACCCGAAGGCGTACCGCGTTCGCCCGCAACAAGGCCGACGAACGGCTGCATCTGGTCCAGGGCCTGCTGATCGCGATCCTCGACATCGACGACGTGATCGCCCTGATCCGCACCTCCGACGACACGGCACAGGCGCGGTCCCGGCTGATGGAGGTCTTCGAGCTGAGCGAGGTGCAGGCGAACTACATCCTCGAGATGCCGCTGCGGCGGCTGACCCGGTTCTCTCGGATCGAGTTGGAGGCTGAACGCGACACGTTGCAGACGCGGATCGCGGAGTTGACCGAGATCCTGGACAACCCCGACCGGCTGCGCGCTCTGGTCGGGGACGACCTGGCGGCCATCGCTCAACAGCACGGAACCCCGCGGCGTACGGTCCTGCTCGCCTCCAGCGGGATCCAGGCGACGGCCGCCAGCACCCCGCTCGAGGTGGCCGATGATCCCTGCTGGATCCTGCTCTCCTCGGCCGGTCTGATGGCTCGCACCGCTCACGCCGAACCGTTGCCGGCGGGTGGGCATCGGTCGGCCCACGACGTGATCGTCTCCGCGGTTCGCGGTACCGCGCGCGGAGATTTCGCCGTGATCACCAGCACCGGGCGGCTGGTGCGGCTCAACGCACTGGACCTGCCGACGGTGCCGGGCACTGCACACGCGCCGAACCTCCAGGGGGGCACGCCGGTCACCGAACTGGCCACCCTCGCCGCGGACGAGCGGGTCCTGTGCGTGACCACGCTGTCGGAGACCTCGCTCGGGCTGGCCCTCGGCACGGCCGGCGGGGTGGTGAAGCGGGTCACTCCGGAGATCCTGGGACGCGACACCTGGGAGGTCATCCGCCTGGAGCCGGGCGACCGGCTGGTGGGCGCGGTGGAACTGGTCAGCGCCGATGCGGAACTGGTCTTCGTCACCAGCGATGCGCAGCTGCTGCACTTCCCGGCCGCCGCTGTGCGGCCGCAGGGCCGATCCGGGGGCGGCGTCGCCGGCATCGGTCTGGGCGCCGGGGCGCAGGCCGTCCACTTCGGCGCGGTAGCCGCGGCTGGAACACGTCCTGGTACCGGGGCCGATGCCGCTGGCGCGGTCGTGGTCACCGTGGCCGGCACGTCGCGTGCACTGCCCGGTACCGACACGGGATCGGTCAAGGTCACGCACTTCGCCGAGTATCCGGGCAAGGGACGGGCCACCGGCGGGGTACGCTGCCACCGGTTCCTCAAGGGCGAGGACGCGCTGCTCCTCGCCTGGGTCGGGCCCGCTCCGGCGGTCGCGTCCGCGGCCAGTGGCAGTCCAGTGCTCCTCCCCGAGGTGGACAGCCGCAGGGACGGATCCGGTATACCCGCCAGCCAGCCGATCGCCGCGGTCGGTTCCGCCGCCGGTCGTTGACACGACCCAGCCCCGAGGACGGACACGTGAACGACAGTTTCGACAGGGAGCGCCCGACCACCGGCCCCGCACCCGCGAGCCCGGCCAGCCCGGCCGGCCCCGAGCCCGCGGGCCGGCCGGAGCGACACGGCCTGAGGGTGCGCCTGCTCGATCCTGGCGGTGAAAGACTGGCGGCCAGTCAGCAGCAGGAGCGACCCGATGGCCAAAAGCCCAGCACCGCCCGAGGACGACTTCACCGAACGCATCGTCGACATCGACGTGGCCTCGGAGATGCAGACGAGCTTCCTGGAGTACGCGTACTCGGTCATCTACAGCCGAGCCCTGCCCGACGCCCGTGACGGGTTGAAGCCGGTCCAGCGCCGGATCCTCTACTCCATGGACGAGATGGGTGTGCGCCCCGACCGCAGCCACGTGAAGTGTGCGCGCGTGGTCGGGGAGGTGATGGGCAAATATCACCCGCACGGCGACGGCGCGATCTACGACGCGCTGGTCCGCACGGCGCAGCCCTGGACGATGCGGTTGACGCTGGTCGACGGGCACGGCAACTTCGGCTCTCTCGACGACGGTCCCGCGGCCATGCGCTACACCGAGTGCCGGATGGCCCCGGCCGCGCTCGCGATGACCGACGGCCTGGACGAGGACACGGTCGACTTCCGCCAGAACTACGACGGCAAGGACACCGAACCGGCGGTGCTTCCCGCCGCCTTCCCCAACCTGCTGGTCAACGGAGCCACGGGCATCGCGGTCGGGATGGCCACCAACACCCCGCCGCACAACCTGGTCGAGGTGATCCAGGCCCTGCGGCACCTGATCGCGCACCCCGACGCGGGGGTCGAGGAGCTGATGCGCTTCATCCCCGGGCCGGACCTGCCGGCCGGGGGCAAGATCATCGGTCTGGACGGCATCCGGGACGCCTACACCACCGGGAAGGGGTCGTTCCGCATCCGGGCGACCGCCCGGGTGGAGCAGGTGCATCCGCGGCGCAAGGGCATCGTCATCACCGAGCTTCCCTACCTGGTCGGCCCGGAGCGGATCATCGAGCAGATCAAGACGCTGGTCACCGCGCGCCGGCTCCAGGGCATCGCCGATGTCAAGGACCTGTCGGACCGCAGTCACGGACTGCGCCTGGTGATCGAGGTGAAGAACGGCTTCAACCCCGACGCGGTGCTCGAACAGCTGTACAAGCTGACCAAGCTCGAAGACAACTTCGCCATCAACGCGGTCGCCCTGGTCGAGGGGCAGCCGCGGACCCTCACGCTCCACGAGCTCTTGACGGTGTACCTGCAGCACCGCTACGAGGTGACCCGAAGGCGTACCGCGTTCGCCCGGAACAAGGCCAACGACCGGCTGCATCTGGTCCAGGGCCTGCTGATCGCGATCCTCGACATCGACGACGTGATCGCCCTGATCCGCACCTCCGACGACACAGCACAGGCACGGGCCCGGCTGATGGAGGTCTTCGAGTTGAGCGAGGTGCAGGCGAACTACATCCTCGAGATGCCGCTGCGGCGGCTGACCCGGTTCTCCCGGATCGAGCTGGAGGCTGAGCGCGACACGCTGCAGACCCGGATCGCCGAGCTGACCGAGATCCTGGACAACCCCGACCGGCTGCGCGCACTGGTCGGGAACGACCTGGCGGCCATCGCTCAACAGCACGGAACCCCGCGGCGTACGGTCCTGCTCGCCTCCAGCGGGATCCAGGCCACGGCCACCAGCACCCCGCTCGAGGTGGCCGATGATCCCTGCTGGATCCTGCTCTCCTCGGCCGGCCTGATGGCCCGCACCGCTCACGCCGAGCCACTGCCAGAAGGTGGGCCGCGGTCGGCCCACGACGTGATCGTCTCCGCGGTTCGCGGTACCGCGCGCGGAGATTTCGCCGTGGTCACCAGCAGCGGGCGGCTGGTGCGGCTCAACGCACTGGACCTGCCGACGGTGCCGGGCACGGCACACGCGCCCAGCCTCCAGGGGGGCACGCCGGTGACCGAACTGGCCACCCTCGCCCCCGAGGAGCGGGTCCTGTGCGTGACCACGCTGTCGGAGACCTCGCTCGGTCTGGCCCTCGGCACGGCGGGCGGGGTGGTGAAGCGGGTCACTCCAGAGATCCTGGGACGCGATACCTGGGAGGTGATCCGCCTGGAGCCGGGCGACCGCCTGGTGGGCGCGGTGGAACTGGTCAGCGCCGAGGCGGAGCTGGTCTTCGTCACCAGTGATGCGCAGTTGCTGCACTTCCCGGCCGCCGCGGTGCGGCCGCAGGGCCGATCCGGGGGCGGCGTCGCCGGCATCAGTCTTGGCAGCGGGGCGCAGGCCGTCCACTTCGGCGCGGTAGCCGGTGCCGGTCCGGGTGCTGGTACCGGGGCCGATGCCGCTGGCGCGGTCGTGGTCACCGTGGCCGGCACGTCGCGTGCACTACCCGGTACCGACGCGGGATCGGTCAAGGTCACGCACTTCGCCGAGTATCCGGGCAAGGGACGGGCCACCGGCGGGGTACGCTGCCACCGGTTCCTCAAGGGCGAGGACGCACTGCTCCTCGCCTGGGTCGGGCCCGCTCCGGCGGTCGCGTCCGCGGCCAGTGGCAGTCCAGTGCTCCTCCCCGAGGTGGACAGCCGCAGGGACGGATCCGGTATGCCCGCCAGCCAGCCGATCGCCGCGGTCGGTTCCGCCGCCGGTCGTCGAGACGACCCAGCCCCGAGGACGGACACGTGAACGACAGTTTCGACAGGGAGCGGCCGACCGCCAGCCCCGCACCCGCCAGCCCCGCGCCCGCCAGCCCGGCCAGCCCCGAGCCCGCTGACGTCTCCTTGGACCACGGCTTCGACGACCTGCTGGCGGCGAACCGGGAGTTCGCCGCCCATTTCGACCAGCAGGGATTCGACGGCGTCGCCCACGCCGGGGTGCTGATGGTGACCTGCATGGACTCGCGGATCGTGCCGCTGAGCATGGTCGGGCTCACCTTCGGTGACGCCAAGATCATCCGTACGCCGGGCGGGCGGGTCACCACGTCCGCGCTGGCGGGCTGCATCGCCGGCGTACACCTGCTGCAGGTGAACCGCATCATGGTCATCCCGCACAGCCGCTGCGCGATGGCCGCCGCCGACGACGAGGTGCTGATCGAGCGGATCCGGCAGGCCAGCGGCGCCGACGCGAGCTGGGTGCGCTTCGGCGCCTCGGCCGACCAGCGACGTACGCTGCAGCGCGACATCGAAAAGCTGCGCAACCACCCCCTGATCGGCGACCGCGCGGTCATCGGCGGCTTCTACTACGACGTGGACACCGGGCTGCTCCAACGCTGGATCTGAGCCCGCACCAGGTGACGTCAGCAACTGTGGACTTGGGGCGTCTTTTTCGGCGCGGGAGCTGTCCCAAGTCCACAGTTGACGAGCGTGCGCCTCTACTCGACCGGCCCGAGGCGCCGGTTCTTGGAGAACAACCGGCCGAGGACGGGTAGCAGCACGATGTTGGCCCCGTGCAGCACGCCGATGATCAACAGGATGCCACCGAGCCGCATCGCGGCGTACTGCAGTTGTTCGGCCCCGACGTAGCGCAGGGCCGTCGGAGGCGCGAACTGCACCGTGAAGAGGATGTAGGCGGTGAAGATCAGGTAGTAGACGATGTCGGTCAGCACGATGTAGCTCTTGCCGGTCACCGGGTTGTCGTGGAACACGTCGGCCGCGTACGCCCGGCCGAACCGCTTGATGAACGGTCCGAGCCACAGCGCCAGTCCCACCAGGACTGCGTTCATCGCCAGTTCGAGGATCCACCAGGGCATGATCAGTTCTCCGTTGTCTCTCGGGGTTGCGACGATGACGGCCACGGTGAGGGCGGCCAGGATGAGGGTGAGGAGGCCGAGGAACAGCAACCGGCGGCGGCGGCGCGCCCGGTCGTCGACGATGTCGTGGACCACGCGCTCGAACAGGTCCGGCGACGTCGGACGCAGGGGCGGGTCGCGCAGGGCCCGGGACAGCCGATCTTCCAGCGAGGTCACTGCTGATCTCCTAGATCCTGGGCGAGCCGGCGCATTCCGCGTTGCAGATGGGTCTTGACCGAGTTGGCCGACAGGCCAAGGGTGTCGGCGATCTCGGCCAGGGGCAGGTCCAGGTAGTAGCGGAGGACCACGCAGTCGCGTTGGCGCCGCGGTAGCGCTCGCAGCGCCGCGACGACCTTCCGCGCGTCCTCGCGGTCGGTCACCCGGTCCTCGGCCGACACCTCGTCGGGCTGGGCGGGTGGACGGTGCCGCAGCGAGACCAGCCCTCTCCGGTTGTAGTCCCGGCACAGGTTGATCACGATCGACCGCAGGTACGCCGCTGCCCGGTCGACGTCGCGGATGCGGTGGGCATTCGCGGCCAGCTTGATGAACGCCTCCTGGACCAGATCCTCAGCCGCCGCCCCGTCGTCGGTGAACCAGCGCGCCATCTGCACCAGCCGGGCCGACTCCTGCCGGAACAACTGCACCACGAGCGCGTCGACTTCCGCCCGCTCAGCCACCGGGGTGGCTTCGCGGGTCGGCGCCTCGCGCAGGGACTCCACATCAATGCAGACGCGCGAGGGCCCGCGACGGGTGACACCGAGTCCTGCCGAACGGATGGCACGGATGGGATTCATCCCCACCGCCTCGGGTCGCGTCTGTTCTGGTAAACACCCACCCACCTCAGTGTGTCCCCAGGAGGCCACCATGTCTGCAGTTCCCCGTCAGCACCCCTCCGGCTACCGGCGAGTCCGGCCCGAGCGGTCCAGCGCCAGGACCGAACCGCAGGCGCGTCGCCCTGCTCGCCCTGGCGTTCCTCCTCGTCGGCGTGCTCGCGCTCGTCGGGGTCCTGTTCGCGCTCCCCAGGACCGTTGCGACCAGTGCCGGCGGCCTGAGCGACCTCGCACCGGCGAGCAACGGCCCTCTGGACGGAGCCAGCGCCGAGGTCCGGATCGCTCGTCAGGGCTTCTCCAGCCGGGTGAGCGTGCGGGTGTCCGGCATCGACCCAGCCGCAGCCGGCCGGACGATCGGCACGCATCTGCATGTCGGTCCCTGCGTCGCGGGCGATCCGAAGGCCGCGGGTGCGCACTACAACGCCGACACCGAGGCCGGCCGCACCCCGCCCCGCGTCACGGTCGAGACCGAGGTGTGGCTGGATTTCGTCGTGCACACCGACGGCACGGGCTCCGCCCTCGCCAAGGTGCCGTTCCGCATCCCGCCGGGCCAGCGCGCCATCGTATTCCATGCCGAGCCGACGGATCAGCACGGTGCGGCCGGTGAGCGCCACGCCTGCCTGCCGGTGGTGTGGTCGTGATGACCAGGCCCGCACTCGAACAGGTGGCGCGGGTGCTGCGCCCCGGCGGGCTGGGTCTGCTGCTGGGCACCGTGTGGGGCATCGCGCTGCGACTCTTCATGCGGTTGATCAGCGATGCCCCGGAGTTCAGCTGGGGCGGGACCCTCGCCATCCTCGGCTTCGCTGCCGCCGCGGGGCTCGGCCTCGGTCTGGTCCGTGGGGCACGCCGGGCCGGCCGGTCGCCGGCCTTCCGCTGGTTCGGCCTGCTGGCCCTCCCGCTGGTGCTGGTTCCCCAGGGCATCGCCGTCCTGCTGCCCGCAGCCGGGCTGGGCGGCCTCGCCCTCAGTGGCCGTTCGCGTCCCGCCGTACGGGTCGCGGCCGCGATCATGGCCCTGGCGATCCCGGTCGGCCTGGCCGTGGCCCTGCTCCCGCCGCCGGAGCTGTGGATCGGCTTCCCCGCGCTGGCCGTGCTGCTGGTCTGCATGGCCACCCTTGCGGCCGGCGCGGCGGAGGTGTTGCGGCGCTGGCGCCGATCCGAGTCGGTGGCGACGCCGGATCGGCAGTCGGTCGAGGTGCACTGAGCCACAGCCCGCCTGGTCAGACGTCGATGGCTGCGGCGTCCAGCGCGTACGCGCCGTCGATGATGAACTCCTTGCGCGGAGCGACGTCGTTGCCCATCAGCATCTCGAAGGTGGTCTCCGCGATCAGTCCGTCGTCGACGGTCATCCGCCGCAGCGTACGGTGCCGCGGGCTCATGGTGGTCTCGGCGAGTTGGTTGGCGTCCATCTCGCCGAGCCCCTTGTAGCGCTGCGGCTCCTTGAAGTTCAGGCCCCTCTTGGTCAGCTCGGCCGCCTTGCGCTGGTACTCCGCGTCGGAGTAGGTGTAGATGAACTTCTCCTGGCCCTTGCGCGCGTTGGTCAGCTCGAAGCGGTGCAGCGGCGGGACGGCGGTGAAGACCCTCCCGGCGTCCACCAGGGGCCGCATGTACCGGAAGAACAGGGTGGCGAGCAGGCACCGGATGTGGGCGCCGTCGGAGTCGGCGTCGGCCATGAAGATGACCTTGCCGTAGCGCGCCGCGTCCAGGTCGAAGGTGCGGCCCGAACCCGCCCCCACCACCTGGATGATCGATGCGCACTCCAGGTTCTTCAGCATGTCCCCGACGGAGGCCTTCTGCACATTGAGGATCTTGCCGCGAATCGGCAGCAGCGCCTGGAACTCCGAGCTGCGGGCCAGCTTGGCGGTGCCGAGCGCGGAGTCGCCCTCGACGATGAACAACTCGGAGCGATCGACGTCGCTGCTGCGGCAGTCCACCAGCTTCGCGGGCAGGGAGGAGGATTCCAGGGCGCTCTTGCGCCGCTGCGTCTCCCGATGCTGCCGGGCGGCCACCCGGGTTCGCGACGCGCCGACGACCTTCTCCAGCACCGCCCGGGCCTGGGCCCGGGTCGCGGCCTTGGTCGAGGTGAGGAACGCGGTCAGCTCCCGGTTTACCACCTCGGCGACGGGCTTGGTCACGGCCGGGGTTCCCAGCACCTCCTTGGTCTGGCCTTCGAACTGCGGCTCGGCCAGACGGACCGTGACCACGGCGGTCAGGCCCTCCAGCACGTCGTCCTTGACCACCTCCTCGCCCGCCTTGAGCAGTCGCGTGTTCTGCAGCGCGTTGCTGAACGCTTTGGTCAGCGAGCGTTCGAAGCCGCTGACGTGGGTGCCGCCCTTGGGTGTGGCGATGATGTTCACGTACGCGTTGGTTCGCGTGTCGTACCCCTCACCCCAGCGGACGGCGATGTCGATCTCCAGGTCGCGCTCGACGTCGGTCGGCTCCATATGGCCGTGGTCGTCCAGCATCGGCACCGTCTCGGTGAACCGGTCGTGGCCGCGCAGCCGGATCACGTCGGTGATCGCCCGGTCCGGGGCGAGGAACTCGCAGAACTCCGAGATCCCGCCGTCGTGCTGGAACGTCTCCTCGGTCACCTCCTCGGTACGGGCGTCGACCACCGTGAGCGCCAGGCCGGGCACCAGGAAGCTGGTCTGGCGGGCCCGGTCCCGCAGGTCGGAGAGGGAGAGCTGGGCTTCCTTGAGGAAGATCTGCCGGTCCGGCCAGTAGGTGACCCGGGTGCCGGTCACCCCCTTCGCGGCCCGTCCGCTCTTGCGCAGGGGTCCCCCCGGGGTGAAGGTGGCGGCCGGGCCCGGTCCGTCGAACGTGCCGGGCACCCCACGGCGAAACGACATGGCCCAGGTCGCCCCGTTGCGGTCCACCTCCACATCGAGCCGGATCGACAGCGCGTTGACCACCGACGAGCCGACTCCGTGCAGTCCCCCGGTGGCGTTGTAGGAGCCGGCGCCGAACTTGCCGCCGGCGTGCAGTTTGGTGAACACGACCTCGACCCCGGACAGCCCCGTACGCGGCTCCACGTCAACCGGGATCCCCCGGCCGTGGTCCTGCACCGTGATCCCGCCGTCGCGCCGCAGAGTGACCAGGATCTTTTGCCCGAAGCCGCCGAGCGCTTCGTCCACGGCGTTGTCGATGATCTCCCACAGGCAGTGCATCAGGCCCCGGGTGTCGGTGGAGCCGATGTACATGGCAGGCCGCTTGCGCACCGCCTCCAGGCCCTCCAGCACCAGCAGGTGCCGCGCCTCGTACTCGCGGCTCTCGGTGGCCGGATTGGGCGGGGGCACGGGCCGAGGGTACCCCCACCCCCCTGCCACCGCCGGCAACGGCGCGCCGGCGAGCCGAGGCAGCGGCTGGAGCCGCTTCCGATCCGTCCGGTACGGGCTCGGCGGGCACGGTGATGAAACGAATCGGCCAATCCGAGCGATCTCAGGTGACGAAGCACACATGTCAGACCCCGCCGACAGCAAGCTCACGGCCATTCGTTACACAAGAGTCATGGTCGTGAGACGAGGGGTTGGAACAATCGGCTACACCTTGGATGTTCACTAGGTGTCAGGGGTATCTGACAGCAGGCGCAACACTCACAACAGACAAGATCAGTCGATGGTCAGAGAGCGAGGTCACTCGTGAGTACATCAGTCATCCAAGGCGCCGCCTTGAACGCGTCCGACCGGTGCGACCGGTGCGGTGCACAGGCGTACGTACGCGTGACCATGGCCAGCGGCTTCGAGCTACTCTTCTGCGCGCACCACAGCAAAGAGCACGCGGACAAGCTGAGGCAGGTCGCGCTCACCATCCACGACGAGTCCGCCAAGATCAGCTGACCCGCTGACGTTTGACCGGGCCCCTCCGCCGCAATGGCGCGAGGGGCCCTGTCGTATTTCCGGCCCGTCGAGATCGTCTGACCAACCGAAGTCATCGCGGTCGCCGACTCGGCAGGGACGGGGCCGCGCGCGCCGGCGAGACGCGCCCGTGCGGTCCTCAGGGAGGTCGATGTGAACGTGTGGCAGATCCTGCTCCAGGTATCGGGCGCGGGGGTGATCGGGGGCCTCGCCGCCTACTTGTCCCATCACGGCTTTCGCCGGCAGTTGCGCCTCAAGGACGGCGGGCCGCACACCGGCGGCTGGATCCAGACGCTGATGCTCGGCGCCGTCGCGGCTGCTCTGGCCTGGGCGCTCGAGGACCCGCAGGCCGCACTCCGGTTGACTGCGGCCGCGGGTACCGCCTCTGAGCCCGGGCTGGGTGATCTCGCCGCGTCGGTCGGCATCGGGCTCACCGGGGCCAAATGGTTCGCGAGCCATCACGATGCCGAGACGTACAAGTTCCTCGGAGCGATCGGCACGGCGAACGAGCCGGACAAGGCCACGGCAGTCGTTCTCGGCAGCGGTCAAATCCGCTCAGCCGCCGACCGGCTGGACCTGCGATGACAGCCGCCAGCCACCGGGCAGTAGACCCCCTGCGCCCCGACGACCGGCGCTCGCCGGAGCTGCGGCTGGCCGTGGTGATGAACGGCGGCGTCAGCCTGGCGGTGTGGATGGGCGGTGTCACCCACGAACTCAACAACCTGAGACTGGCCTCGGCCATGCCGTGTGGGGGCGGCGAGGTGCGCCACGTCTGGCGCACGATCCTGGCCGAGATCGACCGCAGCGTGGTCATCGACGTCATCGCCGGGGCCAGCGCCGGCGGACTGAACGGAGCCGTCCTCGCAACCGCGACCGCCAACGGCCGCGACCTGGACGGCGTCCGGGAGCTCTGGATCAACCAGGGCTCGCTCGAGGTGCCCAAGCTCGTGCGCGCGCAACCTCAAGCCAGGGTCTCAGTGCTCGACGGGGACTACTTCGGGAAGGCGTTCACTGAGCTCCTCGGTCGGCTCGAAGGCCAACCGGGATCGGCCGCATCGGTTCCATCCAGGGAGTGCGCGTTGCTCCTGACCGCCACCGCGCTGCCGATGCCCGGCGACGGGACGAGCGACAGCCGGCGCGTCTACCACTTCCGCCGCCGCGACGAGGTGGCGGCGGGACCCGGCACGATGTTTCCGGTCGCGGCACGCAACGACTTCACCGACCTCGCGGCCCTCAGCCTGGCCGGGCGCGCCTCCGCGTCCTTCCCCGGCGCCTTCCAGCCGGTGTGGGAAAGTGACGAGCTGAAGCGGTACGACAGCCGCGGAGTGAAGCGCAAGGAGCCGAACTCCTGGCTGATGGACGGCGGGGTGTTGGACAACGCTCCGTTCGAGCCACTGATGGACCAGCTCCGCACCCGGCCGGTCGACCGGCCGTTCGACCGACACCTGATTTACCTCAATCCGTCGGCGGCCTCGGTGGCCCGCGCATCCCGGCTACCGCCCGGCTCGGGCAACGGACCGGGGCTGTTGGGGACCCTCTCCGCGCTGGTCAGTGCCAGCCGAGAGCCGGACCGCAGGCTGGACCGCGAAACGGTCGAGCGTGCCGAGCGGAGCGCGCGTTTCACTGAATCCGACCCCGACACCTGGCTGTTGAGCTGGTTGAAGCACCCGACTGAGGACGAGCGGAAGGAGCAGAAGGAGCAGCTGCACACGGCGGCCTCAGCCCTGTTCAGCCAGTATCAGCGTGGACGGTGCCAGACCCTGCTCCTGCGGCAGACCGACTTGGGCGCGGTCGAGGTCGACGCTCGCGCGCTGGCAGAGTGCCGGCGGCCGGGGATCTTTCCGACGACGCTCCAGGTCGGGCGGACCTGGGAGTGGGGGGTCGGCGTGGCTGATCGCGTGCTGCGCTGCTGGGGGCGCGCATTGACCGGGCTCGGCCCGGCCCGGGTGCCCGCGGACGCCTTCGACGCGGTGGAGGACGCGCAGCGGCAGGTCCGCGCCCTCGATGAATGCCTGGCCGCGGAGCTGGCCGCCAACCCGACCGGCTCCTGGCCCGAGCGGCTCAGCCGCTTGCTGGTGGCTTACGACGTGCCGGATCGGCTGGGCGCGCTGATGGACCAGGCGGCGCACCGCCTGGAAGGGGCATTGACGGTGGAGGGGCTGCTGCAGTTCTCTGTCGATCTGGAGGTCGTGCGGAGGACGATGTCCTGGCGGGATGAGGAGGTCATCGAGATCCCTCGCTTCACGCACTGGTCGCTGACCCCCGAGGTCCGCGCGCCGGCGACCATGCGCGGCTTCGTCGAGCACGCTGACTGGCCGGCCAAGAAGCTCCACGGTGAGCGGTGGGGCAACTTCGGTGCCTTCGCCTCCAGGCAAGGGCGCGAGTGGGATTGGCGCTGGGGACGGATCGACGGAGCGCTGGGCCTGTTCGACGGTCTGCTGGAGAACCTCCTCACCGTCGAACGCCGAGCGGCACTGCGCACCCAGCTGGAGGTAGCTGTGCTGGCCGAGGTGGAGCGCGAGGATGGCATGGGCATGCAGACGATGACGAGGCGGGCGGAGCAGATGGAGCAACTCAGTGCCGGTCGCCTCTGGGACCTGTTCACGCGGTCCCTGACCACGACCACCCGGACCTCGCTGACCGAACTCGCCCTCGCCATGCCCGGGGCGCTCATGCCCGTGCGGCCGGGGCCGCTGACCACGCTGCGGGTGGTGCTCGACCCCTCGTACCCGAACCCGGAACGAAGCTCCCTGACCCAGCGCCTCCGGCTGCGCGCCGCACGGACCGCCGGCCGGATGTTCCACCGGTGGGCCCGCCGGAAGGTCAGGCGTCTGCTGACCTAGGAGGGTGACCGAGCCTCCCGAGGTCAGTCGAGGTAGTCCCGCAACACCTGCGAGCGCGACGGGTGGCGCAGCTTGCTCATCGTCTTGGACTCGATCTGCCGGATCCGCTCCCGGGTGACGCCGTACACCTTGCCGATCTCGTCCAGGGTCTTCGGCTGACCGTCGGTCAGGCCGAACCGCATCGAGACGACGCCGGCCTCGCGCTCGCTGAGGGTGTCGAGCACGTCGTGCAACTGCTCCTGCAGCAAGGTGAAGCTCACCGCATCCGCAGGAACGACGGCCTCGGAATCCTCGATCAGGTCGCCGAACTCGGAGTCGCCGTCCTCGCCGAGCGGGGTGTGCAGCGAGATCGGCTCGCGACCGTACTTCTGGACCTCGACCACCTTCTCCGGGGTCATGTCCAGCTCGCGGGCCAGCTCCTCCGGCGTGGGCTCGCGCCCGAGGTCCTGCAGCATCTGCCGCTGGACGCGGGCGAGCTTGTTGATCACCTCGACCATGTGCACCGGGATGCGGATGGTCCGCGCCTGGTCGGCCATCGCCCGGGTGATCGCCTGGCGGATCCACCACGTCGCGTAGGTGGAGAACTTGTAGCCCTTGGTGTAGTCGAACTTCTCCACGGCGCGGATCAGCCCGAGGTTGCCCTCCTGGATCAGGTCGAGGAAGAGCATGCCGCGGCCGGTGTAGCGCTTGGCCAGCGAGACCACGAGGCGCAGGTTGGCCTCGAGCAGGTGGTTCTTCGCGCGCCGGCCGTCCTCGGCGATCCACTCGAAGTCGTCGACGTGGCTGCTCTTGATCTTGGTCTGCTCGTCGTTGATCTTCTCGTCGGCAAACAGGCCGGCTTCGATCCGCTTGGCGAGCTCGACCTCCTGCTCGGCGTTCAGCAGGGCGACCTTGCCGATCTGCTTCAGGTAGTCCTTGACCGGGTCGGCCGTGGCGCCCGCGGCCATCACCTGCTGCTCGGGCTCGTCGGCGTCGTCGGCCTCGGAGAGCACGAAACCCTGGTCTTCGGTCAGCTCTTCCTCGAGCTTGGCCACCTCGACCGGCTCGAAGGCGGATTCGTCCACATCGTCGAGTGTGCGCTTCTTGCCAACAGTGACCACGACCTCCTCGGTCTCCAGGTCGACGACGACATCCGCCGTCAGCACCTCGGGATCGAGTCCTTCTGCCGCCAGGGCCGCGAGGTCGACCTCGTCCACGGCCAGTGCCGGGTCGATCGTCTCGTCGCCCTCAGCCGTCTCCACCTCACCCGTCTTGGCCTCCCCTTGGGCGGAGGTGTTGTTGACGGCCTTCAGCGACCCTTTCCTCGTCGGGCCTGCAGCCGGTACGGCCGCCTTCTTCACCGGGACATTCACCTCGCCGGCGCGCCCTGTCGAGGCGGCGACGGCACGAGAAGTCGAGTCGATTTGGGGGGGTGTCACAAAAAGCCTCTCGGACTTGCCTGGTGGAACTAGGGCAGGCAGCGCCCATTGGATGTCAATAGGTGCTCCAACGGGTATTCTGGCACGGATCTCCAAACCTGTCGGGAGGACCGCGTCCCGCTGGACCAGAAGCCAGCGCTGGACCGAACTGCGCCCGGGACTGTCCGGGGCTGCGCACCGCCTGCGGCGTACGGGTTCGGTGCCTGTCCGAGTTCGGGCCTGTCCGGGTTCGGGCCTGTCCGCGTTCGGGCCGGACCGCGATCAGCGACGCTCGGCTTCGGCCTTGACCGCGAGCACCGGGCAGGCGGCGTCGAGCAGCACCCGCTGGGCGTTGCTGCCGAGCAGCAGCTTGCCCACCGGCGAACGCCGACGCAGACCGATCACGATGAAGTCGGCGCCACTCGCCTCGGCGGCGCCGATCAACTCCTCGGCGGGGTCGAGGGCATCGGCCGCCTCGCGGATCTGGTGCGGAACACCCGAGCTCGCCAGCTCGGCCCGCAGATCCGCCAGCTCGACGTCGGGCGAGGTGTGCACGACGACGAGCTCCGAGCCGCGCAGCCGGGCCTCGCTCAGCGCGCGCTGGAGCGCTGCCCTGCCCTCGGCCTTGGAGGAGTAGCCGACCACGATCACTGACGACGGAGTCGGAGGCGACGCCGCCGACGAGCCCTCGCCGAGGTCCGCAGGGACCTGAATCGTGTCTGCCATCAGTGCATCTCCCAAGTGTGGACGGGCGCGTTGCTGTGCATCAGATCCAGGTAGCGGGCCAGCATGCCCCCGAGGGCGTCCTGCCGGGACGCTCCGGCTTCCTCACGCTTCGCTACTTCGGCAGTCTGCCACGTCGCGCCGTTCGCCAGGTAAAGACAGCGACGCTCGATGATGTCGAGCAGCCGGCCGATCTCGCCCTCGTCGACCTCCCACAGCCGCAGACCCTCTGCGGCCAGCGGAATCAGCTTGCGCACCACCAGCTCCGAGGCGCGCACCTGGCCCACCTGCGGCCAGTAGACCTCGGCGTTGATGCCGTGGCGGATGCCGGACACGAAGTTCTCGTGCGCGGCCTGGAAGGACATCTGGGTCCAGATCGGGCGGTCCTGGTCGGCGAGCGCGCGCACGAGTCCGGCGAAGAAGGCCGCATTGGCCATCGTGTCGACCACGGTCGGGCCGGCGGGCAGCACCCGGTTCTCCACCCGCAGGTGCGGGCGCTCGCCACTCACGTCGTAGACGGGGCGGTTCCATCGGTAGACCGTGCCGTTGTGCAGCCGGAGCTCGTCGAGCTGCGGCACTCCCCCGGCATCCAGCACGGCCACCGGATCCTCGTCGGAGCTGATCGGCAGCAGCGCAGGGAAATAGCGGGAGTTCTCCTCGAACAAATCGAAGATCGAGGTGACCCAGCGCTCGCCGAACCACACCCGCGGACGCACGCCCTGAGCCTTGAGCTCCTCGCTGCGGGTGTCGGTGCTCTGCTCGAACAGCGGAATCCGCGATTCGGCCACGAGCTTGCGGCCGAACAGGAAGGGCGAATTGGCGCCGACGGCGACCTGCACGCCGGCGATGGCCTGCGCCGCGTTCCAGTAGCCGGCGAAGTCGTCCGGGCTCACCTGGAGGTGGACCTGGGTGGAGGTGCAGGCCGCCTCCGGCATGATCGTGTCGGAGACCATGTGCAGCCGCTCGACCCCGTCGATCACGATTTCCAGGTCCTCGCCGCGCGCGGCGAAGATCTGCTGGTCGAGCAGTGAGTAGCGCGGATTCTCGCTCACGCTGTCCAAGGTGACGTGCTCCGGCCGCAGCGTCGGCAGGATGCCGATCATGGCCAGCTTGGTGCCGACCGCCTCGGCGCGCGGATCCGCGTCGTTGAGCGCCTGGCGCACCGACTGCTCGAAGGAGCTGAAGCCCGACTCGGCGAGCCGGCGGGGAGCCACGTTGATCTCGATGTTGAAACGACCCAGCTCGGTCTGGAACGACGGGTCGGCGATCGCGGCGAGCACCTCCGCGTTACGCATCGCCGGCTCGTAGTCCGCATCCACCAGGTTGAGCTCGATCTCCAGTCCGGCCATCGGCCGCTCGAAGTCGAACCGGGACTCCGTCAGCATCCTGGCCAGCACGTCCAGCCCCTTGCGCACCTTCTCGCGGTGCCGCTTGCGATCCTCCCGGGTGAACTGCTGGGCGTCGACCTCTGCTCCCATGCTCCCTATCCTGGCCCATCGCGACCCCGGCGCAACGGGCGGCGGCAACCGTGCGCCGCGCGCACCGGCGTCCGTCCCCGCCGGTAGCGTCACTGCCGTGGGCGGCAGCGGCAGTGGCAGCTATTACGAACGGCTGGACGAGCACCGGTACCGCCCGACCGGGCACACCGAGGGTGCCTGGCAGGCCGGCGAGCAGCACATGGCTCCCGTCTCGGGCCTGCTCGTCCACGCCGTCGAGCTGGATGCCGCGGCCCGCGCCGGTAGCCCATCGGGTGGGGGCAGTCCCGACGACGGGCTGGCGTTGTGCCGCCTGAGCTTCGACATCCTCGGGGTGATCGCCGGCCGCCGATCTGGAGATCAGCGTCCACGTCCTGCGGCCCGGCCGCACCATCGAACTCGTCGAGGCGAGGATGACCATCGGCGACCGCCCGGTCGTCAGGGCCCGGGCCTGGCGTCTGGCTCGACTCGACACGGCGGGGGTGGCCGGCGGGCAGCCTGAGCCGCTCACCCCGCCGGACCGGCTGTCCCCGTGGCCGGGCAGCGACGTCTGGGGTGGGGGCTACATCCGTTCGCTGGAGATCCGGCCGCTGCCCGGCGCTCAACCCGGCCGGAGCCGGGCCTGGCTGCGCACCGACGTCACGCTCGTGGACGGCGAGCCGAGCAGCGATCTCACCCGCTTCGTCGGGCTCGTCGACACCGCCAACGGGATCGCGGTACGGCAGCCGCCAGGCCGTTGGCTCTACCCCAACGTCGACCTCACCATCCACCTGTACCGCAGTCCCGTCTGGGCCTGGGTCGGGTTGGACACCACCGTGACCTTCGGATCGGAGGGCATCGGCTTGACGAGCAGTGTCCTGCACGACGTGCACGGTCCGGTCGGACGGGCCGAGCAGATCCTGACCGTACGACCCGGTCCGGCTCGCTGAGCCAGCCGCGCCGCGCCACGCACGGCCGGTTTAGGCTGGTCGCTCGTGGAATCCACCGCTGCGAACGAGCCGAGTGCCGCTCCGCCGAGTTGGCCGGTCGCCGATCGCCGTCCGGTGACCCGGACCCACCACGGCGACACGTTCGAGGATCCGTACGAATGGTTGCGCGACAAGCACGATCCCGACGTCATCGGCTATCTCGAGGCTGAGAACGCCTACACCGCGAGTCAGACCGATCGGCTCGAACCGCTGACCGAGGCGGTGTTCAACGAGATCAAGGCCCGCACTCAGGAGACCGACCTCAGCGTCCCGCACTATCGAGCCCACGAGGGCGGCAGCGCCTACTGGTACTACACGCCGCACCGTCGAGGGGTCGGAGTACTCCATCCACTGCCGGGTCGCCGCAGCGGATCGCCACCACCGGCCGGATCCGGAGGGGGCCGTCGAGGGCGAGCAGGTGCTGCTGGACGGCAACCGGGAGGCGGCCGGCCACGACTTCTTCGCGATCGGCGCCCTCGACGTCTCGGCGGACGGGCGGCTGCTGGCCTACTCCACCGACACCACCGGCGCCGAGCGCTTCACGCTGCGGGTGAAGGACCTGGCCACGGGGGCGCTGCTGCCCGACGAGATCGCCGACACGGCGTACGGCGTGGCCTGGGCCCGCAACAGCCACCTCTTCTACACCCGGGCCGACGACGCGTGGCGGCCCTACGTGGTGCTCCGGCACCGGCTGGGCACCGACCCGGCTGGAGACGTCGAGGTGCTGACCGAGCCGGACGAGCGGTTCTGGCTCGGCGTGGACTCCAGTCGCGACGACAACTGGATCGTGCTCAGCGCCGGCAGCAAGGTCACCTCGGAGTACCGGCTGCTCCGCGGCCGACGACCCGGAGGGCGCACCGCGCATCGTCGCTGCGCGCCGCCAGGGTGTGGAGTACGACGTCGAGGTGGCCGGGGACCGGTTGCTGATCGTGCACAACGACGGCGCCGAGGACTTCGAGTTGGCGCAGGCGCCGCTGGACGCCACCAGCCACGAGCAGTGGACGCCGGTCCTGGCGCACCAGCGCGGGGTGCGCATCCTCGGCGTCAGCGCGTACGCGGGCCACGTCGTGGTCTCGCTCCGCCGGGACGGGCTGAGCGGCTTGCACGTGGTGGCCCGCGGGCCGGGCGGCGACCTCGGAGCAGGCACCGACATCGCCTTCGAAGAACCGCTGTACGTCGTCGACGCACCCGGCGAGGCCGAGTACGACACGGCGACCATCCGGGTGCACTACGCCTCGTTGCTGACCCCGGACTCGGTCTTCGACTACGACTTCGCCAGCGGTGCGATGACGCTGCTGAAGCGCACGCCCGTCCTGGACGACCCGACGTACGGTCCCTTCCGACCGGAGAACTATCGCCAGGAGCGCGGCTGGGCGACCGCCCCCGACGGAACCGCGGTCCCGCTGTCCATCGTGCGCCGGGCCGACGTGGGCCTCGACGGGACCGCTCCGGCGGTGCTGTACGGCTACGGGTCGTACGAGGCCAGCATGGATCCCGGCTTCGCGCTGGCCCGGCTGTCCCTGCTCGACCGCGGCGTGGTCTACGCCATCGCGCACGTGCGCGGCGGGGGCGAGCTCGGTCGCAGCTGGTACGAGGACGGAAAGGGCCTGTCCAAGCGCAACACGTTCACCGATTTCGTCGCCTGCGCGGACTACCTGGTCGAGGCCGGATACACCTCACCGGACCGGCTCGCGGCTCGCGGCGCCAGTGCCGGCGGGCTGTTGATGGGGGCGGTGGCCAATCTGGCCCCCGACCGCTTCCGCGCGATCCATGCCGGCGTGCCGTTCGTGGACGCCCTGACCACCATCCTCGACCCGGAGCTGCCGCTCACCGTGATCGAGTGGGAGGAGTGGGGCGACCCGCTGCACGATCCCGAGACCTACGCGTACATGAAGTCCTACACGCCGTACGAGAACGTCGCACCGCGCGACTACCCGGCCATCCTGGCCACCACCAGCCTCAACGACACCCGGGTCTTCTACGTCGAACCCGCCAAATGGGTGGCTGCCCTGCGACATACCGCACGTCAACGCGCGGACCGGCCCATCCTGCTCAAGACCGAGATGGTCGCCGGACACGGTGGGGTCAGCGGACGCTACCGGAGCTGGCGGGAACTGGCGTTCGAGTACGCCTGGATCCTCGATCAGATCGGGGCCTGAACGGCACCGGAGCCCGGCCGACGCGCCCGGACGGCGACGCGCCGAGGTATCGCCGGGCCGTTTGGCCGCTCCGCCTCGACAAGGCTGCATCCGGAAGGGGCAGCCGCTCCGAAATATGACTAAGGGTTGCACCGCAGAGGGATTCAGGGATTCCTCAGGGGTCGGCAGGAATCCTTGATGCCATCTCAGACGTTCTCCCTGGTGAAGGCAACGAAAGGGGCCACACGTGGTAACAAGCGCTCGCTCGCGAGTGTCCGAGGGCATCGATGGGAAAGATGCTGTCGGTCTATATCTAGAAGGTATCGCCAAGACACCGTTGCTCACCGCCGAAGAGGAGGTGGAGTTGGCCAAGGCGATCGAGCTCGGCCTGTACGCGGAGCACATCGCCTCGGGCGACGTCACCGGGGCCGAGCGCGGCAAGCGGGCCAAGCGGCCCACGCCGGCCGAGTTGGACGCCCTGATCGAGGAGGGCGAACAGGCCATGCACCGTTTCGTCACCGCCAACCTCCGCCTGGTGGTGTCGGTGGCCCGCAAGTACGGCCGCTCCCAGATGCCGCTGCTCGACCTGGTCCAAGAGGGCAACACCGGCCTCATCCGGGCGGTGGAGAAGTTCGACTACACCAAGGGATTCAAGTTCTCCACCTACGGCACCTGGTGGGTGCGGCAGTCGATCAGCCGTGGCATCGCCCAGCAGGGACGGATCGTTCGCCTTCCGGTGCACGTGGCCGAGCAGGTCAACCAGGTCGGCGCCGTACGCCGCACCCTGGAGCGTCGCTTCGGTCGTGATCCGGAGATCGCCGAGATTGCCGCGGAGATGGACCTGGAGCCGGAGCGGATCCTGGACCTGATGCGGTACGGCCGAGACCACGTCAGCCTCGATGCACCGGTCGAGGAGGGTGGGGACACCGCGCTGGGCGACCTCATCGCCCGCGAGCCGATGCCCGGGCCTGACGAGGTGTTCCTCGACGCCGAGGAGCACGCACGTCTGGAGAACATGCTGTCCTCCCTGGACGAGCGCTCGGCCGATGTCGTACGCCGCCGCTACGGGCTGATCGACGGCCGCCAGGCCAAGCTCGCCGACATCGGTGCCGTCTGGGGCATCACCGCCGAACGCGTGCGCCAGATCGAACGGCACGCCATTGCCAAGCTGCGAGGCAAGTCGGTCCTGGCCGCGTAAGACCCCCACGCGGCGGACCTCGGGGCTTGCCCCGCAGCTCCACAGGGCGATCCGGACCCCCCTCCGGATCGCCCTCTTTTTGCCTCTCCGTTGGCACCCGGGTCGGACCTCCCCGCCCCGCACCCGAGACCACCGCCGCAGCGGCGACCCTTGGCAGGAATCGGGCCGCCGCCCCCACTCCGGCAGGAAACGCCGAGTGGCGACCCGGAATCGGGCGAAATCAGAGTCGTTTCTCGGCGTTTCTCGAGTGGTCTGGGTGCTCAGCCGCGGATCGCGTCGCGGCCGGCCCGAGTGCGAACCAGCAGAACCACACCGGCCGCGATCATCAGTGCGGCGACGATGTTCCAGGTGAGGTCGTAGGGCAGCAGATCGACGCCGTAGCGGATCTGGTGCAGCCCCAGCACCTTGTGCTGGATGATGCCGTCGTAGAGCTGGAAGCTGCCGGCTCCGGTGAGCACCCCCGCGATCCAGCGGGTCCACCACAGCCCGCGTCGGCGCCGCAGGTCGGCCAGCAGGAACAGCGACACCACGGCGCTGAACCAGCCGACAGCGTGGAACAAGCCGTCGGAGACCAGGCCGGCATCAGGGGTGGAGCCGTCGTAGAAGTGGTGCCAGTGCAGCAACTGGTGGAAGACCGTCTCGTCGATGAAGGCGGCCAGCCCTACCCCGAACAGCACTCCGGAGACCGTGTTGCGCGCCGTGTGCCGCTCGCGGGTACCTCTGGAGGGGGACACGCTCACCATGGCGACTCCTCTCGTACGCAGGCTCGTCGGTGGCTCCGGATGGCGCAGCCGAACGCATCGCGCCTGCACTACCCGCTGGCCCCGTCGAGAAACGCCGGGAGCCGACTGACGCCCCGGCCCACTCAGGCAGGAAACGCCGGGAGCCGACTGACGCCCCGGCCCACTCAGGCAGGAAACGCCGGGAGCCGACCCTGATGCGGGCGAAATCAGAGTCGTCTTTCGGCGTTTCCTGGGCGGCGGAGGTCAGAGAGGCGGAGGTCAGAGAGATTCAGCGAGATTCAGATTGATCTGGGGCTGGGCAGCGACTCAGCGGAGCTTGCGCAGCAGACCCTCCTGCGCGACGTTGGAGACCAGGGTGCCGCTCTGGAAGAGACGGGCGGTGGCCAGAGCCAGCCCCGCCGACGCCGACGGCGAGATCTGGTCGTAGAGCAGCCACTCATCGGCACGGAACGGGCGGTGGAACCACATCGCGTGGTCGATGCTCGAGGCCTGGACCTGGAGACCGATCAGCACATTGTGCGGCACGGTGCCGGCCGACAGCAGCGTCAGGTCGCTGGCGTACGCCAACGCGGCCTGGTGGATCCGCCGGTCGTCGGGCAGCGGGGCGGTGACCCGGACCCAGACGCGGGCGCGGGCGGGGTGCTCGGGACTGAACAGCGTCCCGCCCGGCCGCGAGTCGCCGACGTAGCGCACGTCCAGCACCCCCCACTCGCGCTCCCAGAACGACGCCGACCGTCCTGAGGCGCGCGCCATCACCTCCGCCAGCCGCGGGCAGTCCTCCGGGGGAGGAACGTCCCCGGGGATCGGATCGACGTGCTCGAACCCCTCCTCGACCTCGTGGAAGGAGCTGGACAGGTAGAAGATCACCCGGCCGCCTTGGCGGGCGACCACCCGGCGGGAGGAGAACGAGCCACCGTCTCGGACGGCCTCCACGTCGTACACGATCGGGATGTCGGTACGTCCCGGCAGCAGGAAGTAGCCGTGCAGGGAGTGCAGGACGCGGGTGACCGGGACCGTACGGGCCGCCGCCATCAGGGCCTGGGCCAGCACCTCGCCCCCGAAGACGCGCTGCAACTGGGTCTCGGGCTGGCGGGCACGGAACAGCCCGGTCTCGATCTCTTCCAGATCCAGAAGGTCGAGCAACTCGGCTACGGACTGCGGCATGCGCCGAGCGTAGCGAGACCGTTGCCGCCGACGACCACGGTCGCGTCCAGGTCGTCGTCGCGGACGATCCGAGCAGCCAGTCCGCCCGACTCCAGCGCGGCGAGCGGTCAACGGCGCCTGCGCGGCTGAGCACTCCAGGAGCAGGTGCCCCGCAGGCGCGAGCCAGGCGGACGCCTCGGCCGCCACGCGCCGATGCAGCGCCAACCCGTCCGGTCCGCCGTCCAGTGCACCGCGGGGCTCGTACGTCCGGGCCTCCCGGGGCATCAGAGCGATCGCCGCGGTCGGCACGTACGGCGCGTTGACCGCGAGCACGTCGACCCGACCGCGCAAGTCCACCGGGAGGGCGGCGAACAGGTCGCCCTGCCACACCGTGCCCAGACCTCGGAGATTCCCCCGTGCGCAGGCCACGCTCGCCTCGTCGAGGTCGGCGGCGTGCACCGTCGCAGCGGTCAGTCGTCGGGCGAGGACCAGGGCGATCGCGCCCGATCCGCAGCACAGGTCCACCACCACCGGTTCCGGCGGTGCGAGTGCGACGGCCTCACGGGCCAGCAGCTCGGTCCGGCGGCGGGGCACGAAGACGCCGGCCGCGACAGCGACCCGGACTCCGCAGAAGTCCACCCAGCCCACCACCTGCTCGAGCGGTCGGCCCTGCTCGCGCTGACCGAGCAGGTGCTCGAGCTGGGTCCGGTCGGTCGCCGCTTCGCGGAGCACCGCCGCCTCCTCCTCGGCGAACACGCAGCCGGCAGCGCGCAGCCTGGCGACGACCACCGCGAGGTCGGCGACGGAGAGCGGCAGGAGCATCGGTCGGGTCACCTCAGCGCCGCGGATGCCGCGACCATCCGGTCGTGGCATCGCGCCGCCACCGTCCGGCGCGCGACTACTCGTCCTTCTCCCGATCGGCGAGGAAACGTTCGAATTCGGCGGCGATCTCCTCCGCGCTGGGCACCCGTTCCCTGCTCTCCGACGCCAGCGCGTCGTACTGGTGCTCCAAGCTGGCGACCAGCTCCTGCACCTCCGACGACCCTGTCATCTCCTGGGCGATATCGGCCAGGTTGGTCGCTGACGCCTTCTCCAAGGGCTCGAGCGGCACGGCCAGGCCGGTGGCCTGGTTCAGCGAGCGGGTCAGCGTCAGCGTGGCCTCCGGGAAGGACGCCTGGGCGAGGTAGTGCGGTACGTGCGCGGCGAAGCCCAGCGCTTTGCGGTCCAGCTGACCCAACCGGAACTCCAGCAGCCCGGCGAAACTGGCCGGCACCTCGACCCGGTCGATCCAACTGCGGTAGCCCTGCACCAGCGAGGTGTCGGTGGCGTGGGCGGTCAGGGTGATCGGGCGGGTGTGCGGCACGGCCATCGGGATGCCGTGCACGCTGACCGTGAGGCGCACGCCGAACTGCTCGATCAGTCCGGTGACGGCGGCGACGGACCGCTCCCACTGCACGTCCGGTTCGGGACCGTTCAGGAGCAGGAAGACCTCGCCCTGCTCGTCCACGACGCGATGGATCCGCAGGTTCAGGTCGGCGTAGGACGTCCACTGGTTGGTGTCGAAGACCATCGCGGGCCGCCGGCTGCGGTAGTCGTGCAGCTGGTCGTGGTCGAAGACGGCGAGCACCTCGTGTTCCAGGTGCTCGAGCAGGTGGGCGGCGAACAGCCGGCCGGCCTGACCAGCGTCGACGAACCCGTCCAGCTGGTGGATCAGCACCGGCCGATGGTCCACCAGCTTGGCCACCACGGCCTCGTCCAGCGTGTACAGCTGCCGTGGATCCATCATGGAAGACAATCTACCTGCGCGAACGGGCCGGATCGGCGCTTCTGCCCGCGGGTCGGCGGGCGACCGCTCACCCCCGCAGCCGCGCGTGAGCCTGCCCGACCGCGGTCATCACGCGCTTCTCCGACACCGGCAGCCTGGTCCGCAGCGGCTGGGCGAACAGGCTCACCCGCAGTTCCTCCAGCATCCAGCCGATCTCGTCGACGAAGTCGGGCAGGCGCCCGGGTGGCGCCTCCGCGCACAGGACGGCGTAGGCCTCCTCGCAGCGCAGCATGGTCTCCAGCCCCGCACGGTCGCGGGCGGGAGCGGCCAGCAGGTTGCGTACGCGGACCTGGGCTGCGCGCAGGTAGCGAGGCAGGTCCACCAGGCGCTCGTACGCCGTGGCCGACAGGAAGCGGTCGAAGACGAGGTTGCCGAGTTGCTCGGTGAGGTCCTCGTACGCCGGCTCGCTCACCGCGCGGACGCGCGCCAGCTCGGCCTGCGCCTCACCCCGGGCCGTCACGATCTCCGCGGCCAGGTCCACCACACCTCGCATCAGCTCCGGGTTCTCCGCCCGGACCGCGTCGCACAGCGCGCGGAACCCCTCCTCGTCACGCACTGATCCGCCGTCACGGCGCCGGCTCAGCTCCCCCACCGACGCCAGCCGGGCGTCGGCGAGCAGGTCCGGCACACCGGCGTACGGGCTCCCGGCGAGAGCGAGCTTGGCCAGGTTTCCCAGCCGCGAGACCACCCACTTGGTGGGGTCGGGGGTGTTGAGCAGGACCAGGCGGCGTACGCCGTCGGGGTGCTGGGTGCCCTGCCGTTCCGGGCTGTCGAACAGCGTGAGGCCGACGGTGCTGCCCTCGTCGGCCAGCGCCGGGTAGCCGACCACCGACCGCCCGTCCCGGCGGATCTCGATGCGGTCCGGGATCTGCCCGAACACCCAGTCCACCGCACCTGTCCGGGTCAGGGACGGGGCGGCCGAGGCCAGCGTGCGGCTGAGGTCGCCGGTGAGCGCGCGCTTCAGCTCGGCCAGATCACGCCCCGCCGCCAGCGGCGTCCCGCGCTCGGCATCGACGACCTCGAAGTGGACCTGGAGGTGGTCGGGCACATCGCCGAGCCGCCACTGGTCGACCGGCACCAGCTCGCCGACCAGGCTGCGCAACGCCCGGCCGAGGCCGGCGCTGAGGGTCTCCGAGTCGTCGCCGGGGTGCTCGGTCAGCCACGCGAGGGCCCGGCGGGCGTACTCCGGCGCCGGCACGAACAGCCGCCGGGTCGCCTTCGGCAGGGTGCGCAACAGCTCCGTGGCCAGCTCCGCGCGGAACCCGGGCACCTGCCAGCTGAAGGGGGCCGGGGTGACCTGGTTGGCCAGGGTGAGCGGGATCCGCACGGTGACTCCGTCGCGGCGCCCGCCCGGGTCGAAGACGTACTCCAGGTCCAGCGTCGTGTCCGTCGACGGTCCAGGTCTGCGGGAAGTCCTCGGCACTCACCCGGTCGGCGGCGTCCGTGGTCAGGTCGGCGGCGGTCAGGTCAAGCAGGCCGGGCGTCTCGTGCCGTGCGGACTTCCACCAGGCGTCGAAGTGCGCCACCGAGGTGATCCCCGCCGGCACGCGGGCGTCGTAGAAGGCGTAGATGGTCTCGTCGTCGACGAGCAGGTCGCGGCGCCGGGTCCGCTCCTCCAACGCCTCGACCTCGGCGCGCACGCGCTGGTTGTCCCGGAAGAAGTGGTGTCGGGTTTGCCACTGGCCCTCGACCAGGGCCGCGCGGACGAAGATCGCCCGCGCCTCGACCGCGTCGATCCCGCCGTACGCGACCCGCCGGCGGGCGATGATCGGTACGCCGTAGAGGCTCACCTGCTCGTAGGCCATCACCGCCCCCGACCGGGCGGACCAGTGCGGCTCGCTGTAGGACCGCTTCAACAGGTGCCCGCCGACCTCCTCGACCTGCTCGGACCTGATCCCGGCGACCGTACGAGCCCACAGCCGGGTGGTCTCCACGATCTCCGCCGCCATCACCAGCGGTGGCTGGGCCTTGGCGACACTGGACCCCGGATTGATCGCGAACCGGGCTCCCCGGGCACCCAGATACTCCCGCGGCCCGGCCCGGCGGCGCTCGCGCGGGGAGGCGTTCTTCGGCTCCTCGCGCAGGTCGGCCAGACCCACGTGGGAGAGCAGGCCGGCCAATGCCGCGGTGTGCACCCGCTCGGGTGCGGCGGCGGCATCGTTGCGGTCGAGCCCGAGCTCGCGGCAGATCTCCTTCAGCTGCCCGTGCAGGTCCTGCCACTCGCGAATCCGCAGGAAGTGCAGGAACTCCTCGCGGCAGAGCCGGCGGAAGGCGTTCCCGGACAGGTCCCGTTGGCGCTCCTTCAGGTAGTCCCAGAGGTTCAGCAGGGCGACGAAGTCGCTCGGCTGGGGGACCGGAGTGCCCGCGTCGGGCTGCCCGGCGGAAACCCAGAACCGCCGATGCAGGCTGTCCGCCCGTTCCCGCTGCTCGGCCGGCCGTTCCCGCGGGTCGTTGATGGACAGTCCGGAGACGATGACCAGCATCTCCCGCAGACACCCCTGCCGCTCGGCGGCGAGCAGCATCCGGCCCATCCGCGGGTCGATCGGCAGGGCGGCGAGCCTTCGGCCGACGTCGGTCAGGTGGGGCTGCGTCCCGCGTGGGCGCCGGAGGTCGAGGCGCGCTCCGGAGGCGCGGAGATCGCTCCGAGTTCGTCGAGCAGGCGCAGCCCGTCGGTGATCTGGGTCCGGTCCGGCGGCTCGACGAAGGGGAAGGAGGCGATGTCGCCGAGTTCGGCGGCGGCCATCTGCAGGATCACCGAGGCGAGGTTGGTGCGCAGGATCTCCGGTTCGGTGAACTCCGGGCGCGCGAGCAGGTCCTCCTCGCTGTACAGCCGGATGCAGACTCCCGGCGCCACCCGGCCGCACCGGCCGGCGCGCTGGTCGGCCGAGGCCCGCGAGATCGGCTCGATCGGCAGCCGCTGCACCTTGGTCCGGGCGGAGTAGCGGGAGATCCGGGCCAGCCCGGTGTCCACCACCGAACGGATCCCCGGCACCGTGAGGGAGGTCTCGGCGACGTTGGTGGCCAACACCACCCGGCGCCCGGTGTGGGCAGCGAACACCCGGTGCTGCTCGGCGGCGGACAGCCGCGCGTACAGCGGCACCACCTCGGTGAACCGCAGCCGGAGTGCGTTCACCGCTTCGGCGGCGTCGCGGATCTCGCGTTCCCCGGAGAGGAAGACCAGGATGTCGCCGTCGGTCTGGGTGTGCAGTTCACCGACCGCCTTGGCGATCCCGGCGACCTGGTCGGCGGTGCGGTCGTCGCTCCCCTCTTCGACCAGCGGCGAGTAGCGCACCTCGACCGGGAAGGTCCGCCCGGACACCTCGATCACCGGGGCCGGCGACCCGTCGGGAGCGGCGAAATGCGCGGCGAAGCGCGCCGTGTCGATGGTGGCGGAGGTGATGAGGAGCTTCAGGTCGGGCCGGCGGGAGAGCAACTGCTTCAGGTAGCCGAGCAGGAAGTCGATGTTGAGGCTGCGCTCATGCGCCTCGTCGACGATGATCGTGTCGTAGCGGCGCAGGTCGCGGTCGCGGCGGACCTCGGCGAGCAGGATCCCGTCGGTCATCACCTTGAGCCGGGTGGCGCGCCCGGTGTGCCGGGTGAACCGCACCTGGTAGCCGACCAGGTCCCCCAGCGGCACCTCCAGTTCAGCTGCGATCCGCTCCGCCACCGTCCGAGCGGCGATCCGCCGCGGTTGCGTGTGCCCGATCGAGCGGCGCCCGAGCTCGAGGCAGATCTTCGGCAGCTGGGTCGTCTTGCCGGAACCGGTTTCGCCGGCCACCACCACCACCGGATGCTCGCGGATGGCCTGCGCGATCTCGTCGTGCCACGCGGTGATCGGGAGCGAGTCGTCGTAGGAGGGCGCGACCGGATCGCTCAACGAGAATCGTCCGGGTCGGTGAAGGTCGTACGGCCGTTGAGCTTGTTGGCCAGTTCCTCGTCGATTCCATCGGCCACCTCGGACAGGATCCGTACGGCCTGGTGCAGGTGAGCGGGCACGAACGGCCGAGCCGGCACCGAGATGGAGACGAAGACCCGGTCGCGGATGAGCTGGAACTTGACCCAGCGCGCCTCCACGTTCAGGTCGTTGAGCACCTCGGCCGCCCGCGACCGTCCGGCCACGTCGTGCACCACCGTGGCGAAGACCACCACCTCCTGGCCGTCGGCCGACGGTCGCAGGAACAGCATGGTCGAACCGACCCGGATGGCGACATCGCCTTCCGCGTCGCGGATCGGCGGATGCCCGTACATCTGGGCGAGTTCGGCGTCGACGAGGTCGGCCAAGTGATCAGCACCGCGAGGCAGAGTGGCCGCCAGGTCGTCGTGGTCGACCTGTACGACGGGCACCGCCCCCGGTCCGGCGACGACGGCTTCGATCGGCGGCGGCGACGGCTGCAGCACCTCGGCAAGCTGGTCGGGGGCCAGGAAGATCGGGTGCTGCACTCCGTAGACGTCGCGCAGGGCCGCCACCGCGAGCTGACCCATCAGGTCCGACTCGTCCTGGGGGAGCTCGACCCAGAAGTTGGACGTGGGCCGCGCGCCCTCCAGGGCCGGCGGACGCCAGCCGAGCCGCTCCATCTCGGCTTCCAGGTCCGCGCTCAGCTGGAAATCCTCGCCGAGCACCGCGTTGCTCGCCGCTTCGCACCGGATCAGGTGCCGGTGCGGGCTGCTGAAGCGCAGGAACGGGGCCGGGTCCGCGCTGACGGACTCCGTCCCGATGGTGAGGTCGGCTGTGTCGTCGATCATCGACACGATCTCGCTGAGCCGGGTCTGGAACTCCGCCCAGGCCTGCGCCGTGCTGCGATCGAGGTCGAAGTCGTCGATCTCCGCCATCGCCACCTCCTCTGCGCTCGAACCTAGCGCAGGGCCCGGGGGTGTCCGGTCGACCGTGTGCCGCGCGCCGTCAGACCAGCACCGCGATCGCGAGCAGCACCGGCACCGAGAGCAGGGTGGAGATGAAGATCGTGTCGCGGGCGAGGATGATCCCCCGCTGGTAGCGCACCGCGTGGGTGAACACGTTCTGCGCTGTGGGCAGGGCCGCGACGACCGTCACCGCGAGCAGGTCCGGCCCCGACAGATCGAGGACGAGACGCCCGACCAGATAGCCGACCAGCGGCTGGAGCGCCAGCTTGAGACCGACGATGACCCCGATCTGGAGCGCCGGCTCCCCCGCCCCGGGGCGCGGCCCCAGCCGCAGCGACACTCCGTACGCGATCAGCATGGCGGGCACCGCCATCCCGCCGATCAGGATCAGCGGGTCCTCCAGCACGTGCGGCAGCCGGCGGTCGAGCAGGGACAGCGACACCCCGACCAGGGAGCCGACCAGCAGCGGGTTGCGCAGCGGCTGGATGAGGCGACGCCGCACCCGCCGGCCGCGGCTCTGGGTCAGGTCAGCGGGCGTCGCAGTGGCGTCGAGCACCGCGAGGCCGATCGGCTGCAGGATCACCAGTTGGGTGAGCAGCATGGGGGCGATGAGCGAGGCGTCGCCGAGCACGTACGCGGCGATCGGCAGCCCCAGGTTGCCCGCGTTGACGTAGGAAGCGGCGAAGGCCCCGATCACGGTGTCGCTCGCGGTCCGGTGCCAGAGGCGCCGCGCGAGGACGACGTAGGTTCCGGCCGAGACCACGACGCCCGCGATCGACGCGATCAGGTTGGCCGAGAAGATCTGGCGGACGTCAGTGGTGCCGAGCACGGTCACCATCAGCGCCGGACTGGCGACGTAGAACGCCAGCCGGGACAGCATCCGCTGGCTCGCGCCCTCCAGGATCCCGAGATGGGCCATCAGGAATCCCACCCCGATGATGATCGCGATCGTGCCGAATCCGGCCAGAACTCCGGCCACGCGCCTCCTCGTTCCGTTCCCGCCTGAGAATGTCGAGCCTGAGCAGGTGGCGAGACCAGAGCCTCATCGAGCCCGAATGGTCGAGCCCTGACTGATCGATGCCCGAGAAGGATCATGACCGAGAGGCTGATCGATGCCCGAGAACGATCGCGAGCGGATCGTCGGCCCCTGAGAATTATCGGGCACCGCTCAGCGCCCTGCGGCGGGCCTATCCGGGCGAGCACTCCGACGGCGCCGCGACGCCCGGGGCGCCGTCAAACCTCGTCCCCGCGCGGCAGCGGGACCTTAGGGTGAGACACACCGTCGGCAGGGCGCCGTGCGAGGAAGGAAGGTCGGCCGAGATGACAGGCCCAGGCATGGTGCTCCCCACCCCACCAGGACCGTTGCCGGCGACGTCGGTGCCCGCCGCGCTGCTGCGCCGTCGACGGTCCACGCTCGGCTGGGTGACGCTGATCGTCCTCGGTCTCGGCGCTCTGGCGCTCGCCGTGGTGATCTTCGCGCTCGGCGGGCCCGTGGGCGCCCTGATCACCAGCCTCCTCGCCGCCGTGTCGTTCCCCTTGCTGATCCTGATCTGTTTCTGGCTCGACCGCTACGAGCCGGAGCCGGGGCGTTACCGGCTCGCGGCCCTGGGCTGGGGCGGGGTGGTCGCGGTCGGTCTCAGTCTGGTGCTCGAGGGCGTGCTCAGCCCGCTGCCGGGTACGACGGACTTCGTCGATGTGGCGGTGATCGCACCCGTCGTGGAGGAACTCGGCAAGGGGTTGTTCCTGGTGGCGATCGTGGTCTTCCGCCGTGCACAGGTGCACGGGTTGCTGGACGGCATCGTCTACGCGGCGCTGGTCGGCATCGGCTTCGCCTTCGTGGAGGACATCGGCTACTACCTCAGCTCCCTGGGCGAGGGAGCCCTGCCCACGGTGTTCTTCGTACGCGGGGTGATGGGCCCGTTCGCGCACCCGCTGTTCACGGCCGCGACGGGGATCGGGGTGGGTATCGCGGTGAGCTCGGGGCGGCGGGTGGTGCGCATCGCGGCGCCGCTGCTCGGCTACCTGGTCGCGGTGCTGTTGCACGCGACCTGGAACGGCAGCACCTTCTTCGGCGCCCGCGGCTTCTTCACCGCGTACGGCGCGATCATGCTGCCGCTGCTCGTGGTGGTGCTCGCGGTCGCGATCTGGGCGCGGTCGCGTGAAGGCAAGATGTTGTCCGCGGCGCTGCAGCAGGTGGCTCAGATGAGCTGGATCCGGCCGGACGAGGTCCGGTGGGTGGCACGGCTGTCGGATCGGATGTCGGCCCGCGCGTACGCGAAGCGACTGGGCGGCAAGCCCGCCGCTCGGGCCCTCCGCGCGTACCAGCAGACGCTGACCGAGATGGGCTTCCTCCACAACCGCGCCGTCAACGGCACGGCACCGGCCGACCTCAACCAGCGGATGAGCCTCCTGCTCAGCCACGCGGCCGAACTGCGTCCCTACGTCGTGCTGCCGCCGGCGCCGCCGCCGCCCGGCTGGCCGGCTAGGCGCTTCCCGCCCGAGACCCCGCCGCCGCCTCCCGTCCCGCGCTGACGCGGCTGGCAGTCAGCCTTCGCGCAGCGAGAACGGTCGGGTTCGACGGGTCCGCGCCGGCCGACAGGCCGACCTGACGCGAGGGGAAGCGGACGCGGGTTCTCACCGCGTTCGCTTCCCCACCGCTGGTTCTGACCGGCCTCAGCTGCAGCCGCTGGTGCTCCCGCAGCCCTCGCAGACGTAGCAGCTGCCGCTAGGGCGCATCTTCGTGCCGCAGGTCAGGCAGAGCGGCGCGTCGACGCTGGTGCCGGTGATCTCCTCGAAGAGCTCAGACGTCGTCCTGGCGGTGGTCGGTGCCGGCTTGGCTCCGGGCGCCGCCTCGAACAGATCGGTCCGGACGTCGTCGCCTGCGTCGTTCTTCAGCGACTCCGCCTCGCTCAGCTCCTCCTCGACCGGTTGGTACGACCCGGTCTCCACCTGCCGGGCGCGCTCGGTCGCGGTGTAGATGCCCAGCTCGGCCCGCTCGTCGAAGGACAGGTAGTCCAGGGCCAGCCGCCGGAAGATGTAGTCCATGATCGACTGCGCCATCCGGATGTCCGGGTCGTCGGTCAGACCGGCCGGCTCGAACTTCAGGTTGGTGAACTTCTGCACGAAGGTCTCCAGCGGCACGCCGTACTGCAGCGCGATGGACACCGCGATCGAGAACGCGTCCATCACCCCGGCCAGCGTCGAGCCCTGCTTGCCCAGCTTCAGGAACACCTCACCCAGTCCGTCGTCGGGGTAGGAGCCTGAGGTCATGTAGCCCTCGGCGCCACCGACGGAGAAGGACGTGGTCAGGCTCGGGCGGGACTTGGGCAGCCGCTTGCGGGTCGGCCGGTAGATGACCTTCTCGACCACCTCGGCGGTGACCGCAGGGGCAGCCTCGGACTTCTTCTCCGACTTCCCGTCACTCAGCGGCTGACCCACCTTGCAATTGTCGCGGTAGACCGCGAGCGCCTTGAGGCCGAGCTTCCAGCCCTGCAGATAGACCTCGGCGATCTCGGCGACGGTCGCCGACTCGGGCAGGTTCACGGTCTTGGAGATGGCGCCGGACAGGAACGGCTGGGCCGCGGCCATCATCCGCACGTGGCCCATCGGCCGGATCGCACGCGCGCCCATCGCGGTGTCGAAGACCTCGTAGTGCTCCGGACGCAGACCCGGTGCGTCGATCACGTGGCCCTTCTCGGCGATGAACTCCACAATGGCCTCGGAGGTCTCGTCGGCGTACCCGAGCTTCTTCAGCGCCCGCGGGATGGTCTGGTTGACGATCTGCATCGAACCGCCGCCGACCAGCTTCTTGAACTTGACCAGCGAGAAGTCCGGCTCGATGCCGGTGGTGTCGCAGTCCATCATGAAGCCGATCGTCCCGGTCGGCGCGAGCACGGAGGCCTGCGCGTTGCGGTAGCCGTTGGCCTCGCCGAGCCGCAGCACACCGTCCCACGCCTTCGTGGCCCGCTTGTGCACGTCGGCATCCAGCGAGCCCACCGTGCGGAGCGCGTCGTTGGCGGCCTGATGCTTGCGCATCACCCGCTGGTGGGCGTCGGCATTGCGGGCGTAGCCGGCGTACGGGCCCACGATCGCGGCCAGTTCGGCGGATCGGCGGTACGAGGTGCCCGTCATCAGCGAGGTGATGGCCGCAGCCAGCGCCCGGCCGCCGTCGGAGTCGTACCCGTGGCCGGTGGCCATCAGCAGGGCGCCGAGGTTGGCGTAGCCGATGCCCAGCTGGCGGTACTGGCGGGTGGTCTCCCCGATGGCTTCGGTCGGGAAGTCCGCGAAGCAGATCGAGATGTCCATCGCGGTGATGATCAGCTCGACCGCCTGCTCGAACTTCTCCGCGTCGAAAGTGTCATCGGCGCGGAGGAACTTGAGCAGGTTGAGGCTGGCCAGGTTGCACGAGGAGTTGTCCAGGCTCATGTACTCCGAGCACGGGTTGGACGCGGTGATCCGCCCGGTTTCGGGGTTGGTGTGCCAGTCGTTGATGGTGTCGTCGTACTGGATGCCAGGATCGGCGCACCCCCAGGCCGCGGTGGCGATCTTGTCGAACAGCTCCCGCGCCTCCACGGTCTGGATCACCCGGCCATCGGTGCGGGCGCGCAGGGCGAACGTGTTGCCCTCCTCCACCGCGTGCATGAACTCATCGGTCACCCGGACCGAGTTGTTGGCGTTCTGGTACTGCACGCTGGTGATGTCGCGACCGCCCAGATCCATGTCGAAACCGGCGTCGCGCAGCGCGCGGATCTTGTCCTCTTCCCGCGCCTTGGTCTCGATGAACTCCTCGATGTCGGGGTGGTCCACGTCGAGGACGACCATCTTGGCGGCTCGGCGGGTCGCGCCGCCGGACTTGATGGTGCCGGCGCTCGCGTCGGCGCCCCGCATGAAGGACACCGGCCCGGAGGCCGTGCCGCCGGAGCTGAGCAGTTCCTTGGAGGAGCGGATCCGGGACAGGTTGAGTCCGGCGCCGGAGCCGCCCTTGAAGATGAACCCTTCCTCGCGGTACCAGTTGAGGATGGAGTCCATCGAATCGTCGACGCTGAGGATGAAGCAGGCGCTGACCTGCTGCGGCGAGGCGGTGCCGACGTTGAACCACACCGGGGAGTTGAACGAGAAGTACTGGTGCAGCAGCATCCAGGTCAGCTCATGGGCAAAGATCTCCGCGGACTCGCCGTCGGCGAAGTAACCGAAGTCCTCGCCCGCCTGGCGGTAGGTGGTGACCACACGGTCGATCAGCTGCCGCAGGCTGTGCTCGCGCACGGAGGTGCCGAGCGCCCCCCGAAAGTACTTGGTGGTGACGATGGTGGAGGCGTTCACACTCCAGGAGGTGGGGAACTCCACGCTCTTCTGCTCGAACACGACCTCCCCGGTCTTCCAGTTGGTCTGGACCACGTCGCGGCGCTCCCAGGTGACCTCCTCGTACGGGTGGACACCGGAGGTGAAGACGCGCTGGATCGCCAGGCCGGGTCCCTTGCGGGCCGCCTTCTTGCTGTCTGCTCGCCCATTCGCCGAACGGGTGGTCTCGGTCATGTCTGCCTTTCCTGGCGCGCTTCGGGTGGCCACTCCGCGGTGGCCGGTGATGGTGTAGGTGCTCCCCGAGCATTCGGTGGTGTACGCACGTTGTCTTGATTCGGTTGTCTTGATTCGGTTGTCTTGATTCGGTTGTCTTGATTCGGTTGTCTTGACCGGCAGGTGTACGCGCTGCCCTGGTGCATGCCCCGGCTCTCGCGCGAAGCGTGGAACCGGGCTGGACCCGCGCACGCGTTCCCCTGCTACGCGGGCCCGGCCCGGGGTCCTGGGTTGCCGGCTACGGCGGGTCGTGCCGGCCGGGCGTCAGCCGGTGCGGCGTGAAGGCGTTCACCTTCGCGTCCGCAAGCCGATCCGGAATCAGCGGCTCGATGCCCGTCGGCTCCTGCTCGATCCGCAACAGCGCGATCTCGGCCTCGAAGTCGTCGACCGACCGGAACTGCCGGTAGACACTGGCAAAACGGAGGTAGGCGACCTGGTCCAGGTCGCGCAACGGTCCCAGAATGGCCACGCCGACCTCGTCGGCCGGAACTTCGGGTTGCCCCGACGCGCGAAGCGAGTCCTCCACGAGCTGGCCGAGGCGCGCCAACTGGTCCACGCTGACCGGCCGACCCTTGCAGGCCTTCCGAACACCGCTGATCACTTTGTCCCGGTTGAACGGCTCGACGACCCCGCTCCGTTTGACCACGACCAACTGCATCTGCTCAACAGTGGTGAAACGCCGCTCGCAGGTCGGGCACTGACGGCGACGCCGGATGCTGCATCCGTCCTCGGCCACGCGCGAGTCAAGCACCTTCGAGTCGGTGTGACGGCAGTACGGACAGTGCATCGCGGCCTCCTTCTGGTGTCTGCGGTTTGGCGGTGCTGCTACGTCGGTTCTCTTCTTCGGTTCTCAGGCCAGCTACTTCGGTGCTTCTGCTCGGTTCTCCCTCGGGTGCTTGCTCGGCGGAGCGACATCGAGTCGCACCGTGGAGCGGCGGCTGGGGACCGACCTGGGGATCGATCTGTGGACCCAGCTCGTTTCGGTGGACCGGGCAACGAATCCTGTGCTTCTTCGGCCACAGCATGTGGATCCCCAACCACAGTCTGTGGATCCCCAGCCACAGTCTGTGGGTTCTCAACCACAACCTGTGGACGAATGACACCCTTGTAAGTACTAGATGTAGGAACCGTACGTCCAACCCTCAGTCTGCGCAAGGGGTCTGACACTTTTGGCGCGGCGCGCCGCGAATGGTCGACTCCGGAGCCGGATCGGCGGCTCACCGCAAGGGCGGAGGCGTGCGCAACGACCAGCTTCGCCCTGTCGCGGAAGCCGTGCCAGCGCGCGTCAGACCACGGTAGCGCGGGGCCGTGCGGACCGAGCCTCAGCCCATGTTGCGGAGCACACCGAACAGCAACATCGCGCCCAGGCCGAGCACCAACCAGGGACCCGCGCCTACCCGCCGGACCGCAGCGTGGATCCAGCCCATAGGGCGGGTTGTCGAGCCGGCCACTGCGCCGACCGCCCACACCAACCCGAGAACAGCCATCGCCAGGACACCGAGCAGCACGAACGGGTTGGCCGCAAGCGCGGCGCTGAGATCGCCGTGCAGCAGCGCACTCCCCATCCGGGTCCCTCCGCAGAACGGGCACTGCCATCCGGTGAGCAGCCGGAAGGGACATGGAACTCCCCAGCCGGTCGTCGCGTACAGCAACGCTGAGTCCCAACCCGAGAACGGAGTACCCCCAAGGCCATCGCGGCTGGCGAGGGTCCGACGCCAGCGGCCGTGCTTGCACCGCTCGCAGCCCAACTGCGCCAGCGAGGAACAGCGAAGCCGGCGGTCCCCCGGTCGGCAGCGTGGCCGGACCGGCTCCGCATGCGACCTGCGCTGCTCGATCACCAGTCCATTCTCCTTCCTCGCTCCGTCACCGGACTCAGCTGCGCGTCGGCTCGACAGCCGAGCCGAGGTCGCATGCCTTCGGCGGCCGGCCGATCGCCTCTTGCAGTCCGTCGCTGTCGCCTACAATCGACAGCCCGATGGATGGATGAAGGACCTGATGAACGAGCAACCTGACAGCCCCTGGGCTCCCCCACGCCCCGCAGCCGACGAGCCCGGCACGACAGCCGATCCGGCGGGTGTCGGCAATCAGGCGTCCGAGGATGGAGCTGGAGCGCGCAGGCCGCAACCCGGACCGCCCGCCGCCGGCTCGTGGACTCAACCGCACGACTCTGGCGCAGCGACCTTCCCGGGCGAGCCAGGCTATGGGCAGCATCAAGGCTTCCTACCCAGCCCAGCCCGGCTACACGGCTCAGCCCGGCTACACCGCCCAGCCGGGCTACACCGCCCAGCCCGGCTACCACGCCCCAGCCCGGCTACACGGCCAGCCCGGCTACACCGCCCAGCCCGGCTACACGGCTCAGCCCGGCTACACGGCCCAGCCGGGCTACCCCACCCAGCCGAGGCTTCCCAGCCCAGCCTGAACACGCCGTCCAGACGAGCTACCCGCCTGGGTCCGGCTACCTGGCGCATCGGTACGGGGGCTATGGCCCCGGTCCGCTCCGCACCGATTACGCCAGCTGGGGCAAGCGGGTCGCCGCCTACCTCATCGACTCGATTCCGAGCTACGTGGGCACAGCCATCTTCTACGTCGGCTACTTCCAGTGGCTCATGCGCGTGGCCCAGAGCGACTCCGGCGCCGACCTGACGGCGGGGACCGTCCCCATGATGATCGGCCTCGCGGTCATGCTCGCCGGCCTTGGCTGGACGATCTACAACCGCTGGGTCGTCGGTGGGCGCACAGGTCAATCCCTGGGCAAGCGCGTGACCAAGATCCAGCTGATCAGCGAGCAGACCGGGCAACCGATCGGTGCGCTCAACGCCTTCGTCCGCGATCTGGTCCACATCCTCGACGGCATGGCCTATGTGGGCTTCCTCTGGCCCCTCTGGGATGACCGGAAGCAGACCTTCAGCGACAAGATCGTCAAGACGATCGTGGTGCGCGCGCCTGGAGCTTAGATTCCCCTGTCGCGGCCCTCACCGCCCACCCATGCGGCTGACACCGCTCAGCCCACCGGACTGGTATCCGTCGCTGGTCACGCGCAAGGCAGTCAGACCCACGACCGTCAGCGCGGCCGTCAGTATCACGGCGGCCACCGCCAGAATGAGAGCGACGCCTCGCTCCGTCAGGTGCCAGGTCACTGCCGCGGCCCGAACGTTGAGCGCCACCGGCCGCTCGAACTCGACGGTGCAGGCACGCGCGGCCGAGGTGGCAGCCGCCCGATGGAGCGGACGGGACGGAGGACGCCTGCCTTGAGCGATCGGGGCGGTCACCCGGCCGCTCCCTCGGCCCGGCCGGCGCAAGGCCTCGCCGGTCCCCGATCGCTTCGTCGGTGCCGGAGTCGTCGGCTGACTCCACGGGGCAATGACTGCTGGGCGCACGGCCCATGCCGTGCCGTCGCCCAACGTGGTGTCGCCTGTCGCGGTATCGCCCATCGCGGTATCAATCGTCGCGGCGTCCATCATCGCGGTGTCGATCCCCCGGCCGACGGGGCCAACGGTTGCGACTGTCATGATGTGCTCCTTCCGGGATGCGGTCGATTCGGCGCTGATCGAACAAGCGTTCGATCGAACGTGTGTTTGCTTTCTACCGCATGACTGGGTGATCTGCCAAGCCCCACCGAACCAACGTTCGACCTGTGATTCATGGTCTGGAGCCAAACAGAGGCCACTGACACTTTCCGCCGAAGCGGGCGGGAGGGCCGACAGACGTCGCGAGTTCGTCGCTGACCAGGGCGCGGCGCCAACCGCGCGCAACCGGAACGCCTGTCCGCTGACGCCGGACAGAAGCACCATCGGCCGCGACACGCTCGAACAGATGTTTGAATGTGTCAGAGGACTTCTCTATTGTCGATTCCATGGCAGACAGCGACTCCACACCTCCGCAATTCAGCCGCCGCCGCGGGCGCCCCCGCAACAGCGAGGTGGCCGCACAGCTCGGCATCGACGCCTCGGTCGCAGCGTTCCCCGACGCCCCGGCGGACGCCGATGGGCTGACCCTGAGGCAGCGGCGCATTCTGGAGGTGATCCGGGATACCGTGCACAGTCGCGGCTATCCGCCCAGCATTCGGGAGATGGGGGATGCGGTCGGCCTCGCGTCCTCGTCGAGCGTGGCCCACCAACTGCGCGTGCTGGAGGCCAAGGGCTTTCTCCGCCGCGACCCGAACCGTCCTCGCGCTCTCGAGGTCCTACTCCCAGCCGAGGCGCGCCCCTCGAGCGGCACCGGCGAACGGCCCGCGGCACCGGCCGATTTCGACGAGACGGGCGTCGGCGACGCCTATCCGGAGCCGGTTCACGTCCCGCTCCTGGGCAGGATCGCGGCTGGCGGACCGATTCTGGCTGAGGAGCGGATCGAGGATGTGCTTGCGCTTCCTCGTCAGCTGGTCGGCGAGGGAACCATGTTCGTGCTCGAAGTGCGCGGTGACTCGATGATCGACGCCGCCATCTGTGACCGGGACTGGGTGGTGGTGCGCCAGCAGCCCACAGCCGTGAACGGGGACATCGTTGCCGCCCTGCTGGACAACGAGGCGACGGTGAAAACCTATCGGCGGACCGGTGATCAGCTGTGGCTGATGCCGCACAATGCCGCCTACGATCCCATCGACGGCACGCATGCCACCATCCTGGGCAAGGTCGTGGCTGTGCTGCGCAAGGTGTGAGCGATGCTCGGGACTGCCTCCGCCGGCCCGCGACCGACCCGTCAGCCACGACCGGTCAGGGACAGGCCGGTCAGGCACAGGCCGGTCAGGGACCGGCCCGTCAGCGACAGACCGGTCAGGGACAGGCCGGCACCGGCTCGATGGACCGTCCCAGGCTGGTCGGCGTCAGAGCAGGCTGGGCTCGGAGGTCGACATCTGCGTCGTGAAGCGGGCGACCGCTCGGAGCTTGTTGGTGACGTCGAGCGCCGCCACCTTGTAGGCCTCCGACAGGGTCGGATAGTTCAGGACGGTGTCGACCAGGTAGTCGACCGTCCCGCCACATCCCATGATCGCCTGGCCGATGTGCACCAGTTCGGTCGCACTGGTGCCGAAGACGTGCACGCCGAGAATCTCGCGACTGTCGCAGTGAACGATCAGTTTCAGCATGCCGTACGAGTCCCCGATGATCTGCCCGCGGGCGAGCTCGCGGTAGCGGGAGATGCCCACCTCGAACGGCACCGACTCGCGGGTCAACTCGCCTTCGGTCTTGCCGCAGTAGGAGATCTCGGGAATCGTGTAGATGCCGATCGGCTGCAGACCCTGCAGCTGGTTGGCGGGTTCGTCGAACGCATGGGCCGCAGCGAGGCGACCCTGGTCCATCGAGGTGGCCGCGAGCGCAGGGAAGCCGATCACGTCCCCGACTGCGTAGATGTGTGGCACCTCGGTCTGGTAGTCGGCGTTCACGACCAGCCGTCCCCGCTTGTCGGCGTGCAGACCCGCGAGATTCAGGTTGAGTGCCCGCGTATTTCCCTGCCGCCCGGCGGAGTGCATCACCACCTCGGCCGCGATCTTCTTGCCCGAGGCCAGAGTGGTGATCGTGCCGCGCCCGGAGCTCTCGACCGAAGCGACCTCCTCGCCGAAGCGGAAGGACATGGTGTGGTCGCGCAGATGGAACTTCAACGATTCCACGATCTCGGGGTCGCAGAAGTCGAGCATCTGGTCGCGCTTCTCCACCAGGGTCACCCGGGTGCCCAGCGCGGCGAACATCGAGGCGTACTCGACCCCGATGACTCCGGCGCCGACGACCACCATGGATCCCGGCACCGTGTCCAGGGTCAGGATCTGGTCGGAATCGAGCACCCGGATGCCGTCGAACTCCACATGCGGCGGCCTGGCCGGCACCGTGCCGGTGGCGATGACGATCTTGTCGGCGGTGAGGGTCCGATGGGATCCGGCCCCCTCGATGTCGATCGAGAGGGTGTGCGGGTCGAGGAAGCCGGCGATGCCCGGCACCAGCTCGATGTGGTTGCGCATCAACTGGGACCGGATGACCTCGGTCTCGCGGCCGACGACGTGCTGGAGTCGAGCCAGCAGGTCGGAGATGGTGATGTCGTCCTTGACGCGGTAGCTGGCACCGTACAGATCGCGCAGCTGCATGCCGGTCAGGTACAGCACGGCCTCCCGGAGCGTTTTCGACGGGATGGTGCCGGTGTTCACGCAGACCCCGCCGACCATCGACTTGGTGTCGACCACGCACACCTTGTGACCGAGCTTGGCGGCCATGATGGCGGCCTTCTGGCCACCAGGGCCAGAACCGATCACCGCAAGATCAAAGTCGTAGCTGTGCTCCATGGGCGCAAGCGTGCCAGAGGAATGTTACGCCCGCTACCACCGCCCGCGGCGGCTTCGGAACCGCTGGGATGCGTGGTGAACGCCCTCACCGTCTGTCCCTGACCAGTCGCCCCCGCCAGTCCCACTCTGAGAGTCGCACCCGCCCGTCGCGCCGGAGCGTCGTCACGGACCGGGTCTTACGCCGGGTCGGCGAGGCGCTTCAGGGCTTGGACGGCCACCTCGCGGTCGGTGGTCTGCCACATGGCCGGCATGGATGCTCGCAGGAAGCTGCCGTAGCGGGCGGTCACCAGACGCGGATCGAGAACGGCGACCACTCCCCGGTCGGTGGTCCGACGGATGAGTCGTCCCGAACCCTGCGCCAACAGGAGGGCCGCCTGGGTGGCGGCGACACTCATGAACCCGTTCCCGCCCGCCTCGGCGACTGATCGCTGCCGGGCCACCGTCAGCGGCTCGTCCGGCCGAGGGAAGGGAATGCGGTCGATGATGACGAGCTGGCAGGTCGTCCCGGGCACGTCCACCCCCTGCCACAGCGAGAGGGTGCCGAACAGGCTCGCGTGCTCGTCGTCGACGAAGCGCCGGGTGAGTTCGGACAGCTGCGCATCGCCCTGGCACAGGATGGTCAGCTTCGTGAGCTGTTTGCGGGTGTACACCGCTGCCGCCTCCGCCGCCCGGCGCGAGGAGAACAGGCCCAGGGCGCGACCGCCGGAGGCCCAGACCAGCTCGGCTATCTCGGCGAGGGCGCTCTCGGACAGCCCGTCGCGACCTGGCGGCGGCAATCGGCGCGCCACGTACAAGATCCCCTGGCGGGGGTAGTCGAAGGGGCTGCCGACGTCGAGCCCTCGCCAGGGCACGCGTTCTGACGGACCATCCGCCTCGGTCGAGGCAGCCACCTGGCTCGACTCGGCCAACTCGCTCGACTCGGCAACCTCCTCGACCGGCACCTCGCTCGACCCGGGCACCTCCAATCGACCCGGGCCCCTCAACTCGCGGCGCGGCCGGCGGCGGGGAGGTCGGGCTGGTCGTCCCGCTCCCCGGACCGGAGCCCGACCGAGGCTGCGATGGCGCTGAAGTCGCCGCCCAGCTTGAGCGTGGCCGACGTCAGCACGGTCGTCCGGGCGCCGAAGACCTGAGCGCGCATGAGCCCGCTGACCGAGAGCGGCGCCACCCTCGTCTCGCGGCCGAATCGCTCCCGGTCGATCACCCAGACCACGTCCTGCGCGACCAGCGCCGCCATCCGCTCCGCGACATCGAACACCTCCTTCACCGCGGCCGCTGCCTGGCGCCGTTCCGGGTCGGACTTCTCCTCACCCGTGAGTGCGCTGACCGCGGTCCGGCAGGCGTTGCGGACCCGTGCGAACCCTGCCACCACGGCAGAATCCGGATCCTCGACGCGCGTCCAACGGCGAGGCGTCGAGTGCCGAGCGCAGCGCCTCGGCCGATTCGAGCAGTTCCAGGGCCACCTCGTCCTCGAGCCACGTCATGGCCCGTCGCGCCACCCGTTCGACCTGCTGCGGGCTGAGTTCGGCGGACGCCGCGCCGGTGACCCGGGAGGCAAGTTCGTGCGCTTCGTCGATGATCACCGCGTCGTGCTCGGGCAGGGCGCCGCCGTGCATCGCGTCGATGGCGAGCAGGGCGTGGTTGGTGATCACCAGATCGGCGGCCCGCGCTTCATCGCGTGACTTCTCCACGAAGCACGCGTCCCCGTACGGGCAGCGTTGCGCCCCCAGGCATTCGCGAGCCGGAATGGAGACCTGCTGCCAGCCACGCTCGGTGTGCGACGGAGCGTCGTCACGGTCGGCCAAGCCGCCGTCGGCCGCCTGCCGGTCCACCCATTCTCGCAGGGCAAGCACCTCTGCGCCGAGAGCGGACTCCGGCGAGGCGAGCGGGGCGGCCTGGATCGTCGCCACCAGGTCGCTGGCCGAGATCAGCGCGTCCTGCCCGCTCTCGCCGGCGTCGCGGACCCGCAACATGCAGGCGTAGTTGGTGCGCCCCTTGAGGATCGCGTGCCGCGGCCGCTTTCCCGTCGCGGCCTCTACCGCGGTCAGCGCAGCAGGGATGTCCTTGTGCGCCAGCTGACTCTGCAGGGCCAGGGTCGCCGTGGCGACGACGATGCGCTCCCGCGGGTGGCGAACCAGCCGGACCAGGGCCGGGGCCAGGTATCCGAGCGACTTCCCGGTACCTGTGCCGGCCTGTACGAGCAGATGCCGGCCAGACTCCAGACTTCCCGCCACGGCGTCCGCCATCCCCACCTGACCGGGTCGCTCGGTCCCGCCGATGGCCTGGACCGCCGCCTGCAACACGTCGCGGTGATCGGCCTGGTCGTGGTCGACGGCCGTCGGCCGGCGATCGGACGCGTTGGCGTGCGCCGCCGACAGGCCCCTGGTCACCGGAGAACTCTAGTCCTCGGCGCCGTTGGCCCGTCAGCTCGCGGAGCCGCCGCCCGTTGCTCAGCCAGGGGTGGACTCGGCCGCGACCACTTCGTACGCGGTGAGGTCGCCGGCCAGAGCCCGATTCACATGAGCTCGGACCAAGGTCCCGGTGGCCGTGTGTTCGCTGTGCAGCAGTTCCCCGGTCTGGTGGATCCGGTTGACCAGGTCACCCCGCTCGTACGGGATCAGCGCCTCGACCAGCACCTGCGGGCGCGGCAACCGAGCTTCCACCGCCGTCCGCAACTCCTCCATGCCCGCGCCGGTCCGCGCCGACACGAACAGCGCATGGGGCTGAGCCGTCCGCAGGCGGGTCAACGCCTCGTCGGAGGCCTGATCGATCTTGTTCACCACGATCTGTTCGGCGACGTCTGAGGCACCGATCTCGGCCAGTACGCCGCGTACCGCCGAGATCTGCCCGATCGGATCCGGATCGGAACCGTCGACCACGTGGACCAGCAGGTCCGCCCTGGTCGACTCCTCCAGCGTGGAAGCGAAGGCCTCGATCAGGTCGTGCGGAAGGTGCCGGACGAAGCCGACGGTGTCGGTGAGGGTGTAGATGCGCCCGTCGGCCGCAGTTGCGCGACGGGTGGTCGGGTCGAGGGTGGCGAAGAGGGCGTCCTCGACCAACACCCCTGCGCCGGTCAGCCGGTTCAGCAGGGAGGACTTGCCGGCGTTGGTGTAGCCCACGATCGCCACCGATGGCACCTCGTGACGACGCCGTTCAGCCCGCTTGACCTCGCGCGTCGCGTCCATCTCCCGCAGGGCAGCCCGCAGCTTGGCGACCCGACTGTTGATCCGGCGGCGGTCAGTCTCCAGCTTGGTCTCACCGGGTCCGCGGCCACCGATCCCGGCACCCCCGCTCGCCCGGCCACCGGCCTGACGGGACAGGTTGCCGCCCCAGCCACGAAGCCGCTGCCGCAGGTACTGCAACTGCGCCAACTCGACCTGGGCCTTACCCTCGGCGCTCTTGGCGTGGGAGGCGAAGATGTCCAGGATCAGCGCGGTGCGGTCGATCACCTTGACCTTGATCCGGTCCTCCAGGTTCCGCAGCTGCGCCGGAGCTAGTTCGCCGTCACAGATCACGGTGTCGGCGCCGGTGGCGACGACCACTTCGCGCAGCTCGTCCACCTTGCCCCGCCCGACGTACGTCGCCGGGTCGGGCCGGCTGCGGCGCTGCACGAGCCCCTCGAGCACCTCCGAACCGGCGGTCTCGGCCAGTAGCTTGAGCTCGGCCATGGCGTTGCCGGCATCCACCTCACTGCCCGTGGTCCACACGCTGACCAGGACCACGCGCTCGAGTTGCAGCCGCCGATACTCCACCTCGGAGATGTCGGCCAGCTCGGTCGACATGCCGACGACCCGGCGCAGGGCCTGCCGTTCGGCGAGCTCGAGCTGGTCCCCGTCCCCGTGGGACGGCGGCAGCGTCGGTCTTTCTCCGGTCTCGGGCAGGGCCGGCGTCGAGCAGGTCGACGCCCGGTGGGTCGAGGTCGGATGCGCCGACGCCGGGTGCGCCGGGATCGGGTGTGTCGTTGTGGTCAGATCGATCAGGTAGCGGTGCAGTCATCCCTACCAGGTTCTCACGCGCTGCCAACTGGGGCGAGCGACTTTCCCCGCGTGCGCCGATCGTCCGGGACGGCCGGCTCAGAAGACGGTGTAGCCGCCGTCGACCACCAGGATCGATCCGGTGATGAACGAGGCGGCGGCGGAGGCCAGGAACACCACACATGGCCCGAGTTCGGCCGGCATGGCGAACCGCTGCATCGGCGCGTCCTCGATCCAGTGCCGACGGAACTCCGGCCGGTCGACGGGTGCCATCTCGGTCTTGACGTAGCCGGGGGCAAGGGCGTTGACGCGGACCCCGTGCGGCGCCCACTCCCCGGCCAGCGAGCGGGTGAGCTGGTGGACGGCGGCCTTCGAGGCGTTGTACGCCGGCTGCCACTGTGGCCGGTTGACGATCATGGCCGAAATGGAGCCGATATTGACGATGGAGCCGCTGCCCTGCGCCACCATCTGCCGACCGAACGCCTGCGCGCAGTTCCATACCCCGGTCACGTTGGTGTCCATGACGGTCTGCCACTCCTCGGCGGTGACCTCGAGCGAGGGCCGGTGGATACAGGTGCCGGCGTTGTTGACCAGCACGTCGACCTTCCCGAAGGCCTCGACCACCACGTCAACGGCCGCGCGTACCTCCTCCGCCGCTGTGACGTCCGCCGCCACCGCCAGCGCCCGCACACCCAGTTCCTCCAGTTCGGCCACCGCGCCGGCGGCGGCCGAACGGTCGCGCACCAGCAGCACGACGTCACTGCCCGCCTCGGCGAGCGCTCCGACCAGGGAGCGGCCGATGCCCCGGTTGGCCCCGGTCACCACCGAGACCTTGCCCGCCAGTGAAAACGAGTCAAGGACCGACATTCACATCACCTCCGCTACGGCCGCGTCGCTGCCGATAGCGACCGGCTTCATCGGGTCATCGTCGCAGGTTCCTCGACGGCGTCCGGCAGCACGATCTCACCGTGCGCGACAAGAACGGCCGGCCCGGTCAGGAAGGCCTGTTCGGCAGTCAGTTCGACCTCGACGCTGCCGCCAGGGACGTCGACCCTGTACGTCACGGGCAGGCTCCCGTCTCCGTCTCCGTCCTGCGCTCTGGTCGCGGCGGCCGCTGCCACCGTGCCTGTGCCGCAGGAGCGTGTCTCCCCGCTGCCCCTCTCGAAGACCCGCATCGCGATGTGCCGGGCGCCGACCCGGCGTACGAACTCCAGATTCACCCCCTCGGGGAACCGAGCGGCGGGCTCGCACTGCGGGGGGGCGTGCAGCGCCAGGCCGGTGAGGTCGTCGACGAAGCTGACAGCGTGCGGGTTGCCGACGTCCGCCGGCCACCCCTGATGGGCGATGCCGTCGACAGTGCGCACGACCACGGGTCCGCTGTCGAGGGTGACCGGACCCATGGACGTCCGGATCCTGCCGTCGGACAGCACCGTCGCCTCGCGCAACCCGGCCCGGGTGGCCACGGTCACCACCGGACCGAACACGAGACCTTCGTCGAGCAGGAACCGGACGAAGACCCTCAGCCCGTTGCCGCACATCTCCGCGACGGAACCGTCGGCGTTGTGGTAGTCCATGAACCACAGCGCACCGTCGCCGTTCCAGCTCGGCAGGTGCTTGGCCAGGACCGCACGCAGCAGGCCGTCAGCACCCAGCCCGGCATGCCGGTCGCAGATGAAGCGGACCTCCGCCGGTCCGAGGTCGAGCATCGATTCGCGGTCCAGCACCAGGACGAAGTCGTTCTCGGTGCCGTGACCCTTCGCAAACGACCACCGGCGCATGCGCTCAGTCTCCCATCCGCTCCGGTGAGGCGCCCTGAACCAGCGCGTACGCGCGCTCGGTGAGGTCCGGCGCGTCGTACGGCAACCAATGGACCCGGGGGTCGCGGCGGAACCACGAGTCCTGGCGACGGGCGAACTTGCGCGTCGCCGTCATCGTCTCCGCCTGGGCCTGGTGCTCGCTGATCGCACCACGCAGGAAATCGATCACCTGTCGATAGCCGAGCGCCCGCGACGCTGTTGCCGCATCGGGAAGGCCCGCACGGATCAGCGCCTCGACCTCTGCCACCAGACCCGCGGACCACATGGCCTCGACGCGCCGCTCGATCCGCGCGTCCAGGGTGGGCCGGTCGATGTCCAGCCCGATCTGGATGACGTCGGGAAGTCGGTAGCGGCGTGGCGGCAGCGCCGCGCGGTAGGGCCGGCCGGTGAGCTCGATGACCTCGAGCGCACGCACGACGCGGCGAGCGTTGCCGGGTTCGATCCGGTCGGCTGACTCCGGGTCGAGCTCGCGCAGCCGCGCGTACAGCGCCGCCGCTCCCCCTGCCGCAAGCTCGCTCTCCAGCCGCGCCCGCACCGTCGGATCTGTCCCGGGGAACTCGAAGTCGTCGACGATGGCACGCACGTACAGAGCAGATCCTCCGACCACGAGTGGAGTGACACCGCGGGTCCGGCAGTCGGCGATCGCCGCGCGGGCGAGCCGCTGGAAATCCGCCACGGTGGCCGCGTGAGCGACATCGACGATGTCGACCAGGTGGTGGCGCACCTGCCGGAGCTGTTCGGGAGTGGGTTTGGCCGTACCGATGTCCATGCCGCGATACACCAACATGGAATCCGCGTTGACCACCTCCGCGGCCAGCCCGTCGGCGCCGTGGCGGCCTACCAGATCGAGGGCCAGCGCCGACTTGCCGGCCGCGGTGGCTCCGACCAGCACCACTGTCACACCCTCACCGTAGCGACGGGCGCCGCCGACCGGGCTCGGCCGACTCGCGCACGACGGTCGTACGCTGGGTTCGGCGGTGCGCAGCAGGCACGCCGCCCGATCCACGGCACCAGCGAAAGGCGGCAGGAATGGGCATCTTCGACAAGGCCAAGGACGCGCTCGGGACGCACAGCGAGCACGTCGACGGCGGGGTCGACAAGCTCGGCGACCTCGTCGACGAGAAAACCGGCGGCAAGTACGTCGAGAAGGTGGACCAGGGCCAGGACCTGGCCAAGGGCAAGCTGGCCGAGTTCAGGGACGGCGAAGCCGAGCGTCCGGCCTGAGCGCCTGAGTTGCTGTGCGCCCGCGCGACGGGCGCGCAGGCCTGGGTGCCACGAGTCCGCGGCACCCAGGTTCCCAGCAATCTACGCCGTTCGCCGTCGGTAAAAAGTCAGCCCCCGGCCACCGAAGGAGCGGTGGGATCCTCCGTCGCCCGCGTCTGCTCGCGCTGCACGTACTCCTCGATCGCCTCGATGTTGGTCTGGGACCGGCGTACGACCGCGACCAGGTCGCTCATGGTGGCCATCTCCTCGACCTGTTCCTTGATGAACCACTGCATGAACTGATCGGAGGCGAAGTCGCTCTCCTCGCGGGAGATCTTGGTCAGCTCATTGATCTGCGCGGTGACCCGACGTTCCTGGTCCAGAGCCAGTTCGACCGGGGCGACGATGCTCGCGAAGTCCACCTGAGGCGCAGCCACCCCGGGAATGGTCACGGGAGCGTCGGAATCGATCAGGTACTGCACCATCATCATGGCGTGCGCACGCTCCTCCAGCGCCTGATCGTAGAAGAACCGTGCCATCTGCGGCATGGTGAGACTGTCGTAGTACACCGCGCAGGCGACGTACTGCTGATGCGCAGCGAACTCGTAGGCGATCTGGGTGTTCAGGTGCTCGACAAAGCGTTCCGCGGGCATGTCTTGGCTCCTCCGACGTCAGTATTGAGGGCGCGAGTCCGGCTCATCCCGACCTCGCGCTACTCGTCAGCATGGTGGCATGCCCGCCCCGCAGCGTGCCACGCAGAGTTGCCTTGCCTATCCCTGGGCCGTCGGCCGGCCAGTTCGGCAGCTACGGCCGGCGGACTCCACGAGGTCAGGTTTGGCTGGCCTAACTTGCGTGCCTTAGGGTAGTCGCGTGCCGGCCCGCCCGAAGCAGACATGCTGCACCTCCAAACCCCGTTGCAAGCGGTGTCCGATCCGAATGCTGTCCGAGGGAAACCTGTCGTCCGACGACGCGCGGAAGATCTTCGCCAAGGGCAAGAATCGGAAAGCGCTGAAGAAGGCGAAGCTCCCCAAGGCCGCCTGATCTCCGCTGATTCCCTCCCCCCGACCCTGCCCCCCCGATCCCGCCCCAGCCCGATCCCCGCCCCCCTGCCCGATCACACCACAGCCCTCCGAGGAAACGTCGGGAAACGACCCGGATTCGTCCTCAAATCGGGCCGTTTCTCGGCGTTTCCCTGACGATTGGCGATCGATTCGGGATTCGGGATGCGGGATGCGTGAGCCCGGAGCCGGACAGACGGGGATGCGCGATGCGGGACGGTGAGCACCGGGACGCGCGGGTCAACGGGAAGCGGAGCAGCCCTCGGCCGACGGCAGGGGCGGCGGAACCACCAGGGTGGGCAGACCGAGGCTGACCACCGGGCGAGCGGGGACGAGCCCTGCCTTTCGCGCGGCCCAGGCATCGCCACCGCGGGTAGGGCGAAGCCGGAGGAGGCCGGCGTCGGCGTTCAGGTGGTGGGGGGCCGCGTAGGTGACCTCGACTTCCGCCAGATCACCCGGACGAGGCCGAAGCGCGGGATCGTCGGGCACGCCGACGTGGACCAGGCGGTTGTCCCGGGCGCGGCCGGACATGCGGTGGGTGGCGGAATCCTTGCGCCCCTCGCCGTCGGCGAACATCACCTCGACCGTACGGCCGACCTGGGCCAGGTTCTCGGCCCAGGCGACTTCGGTGACCCGCTCCACCAGCCGCTCGTACCGCTCCTGGACCACCGGCTTGGGAATCTGGTCGGGCATCGTCGCGGCGGGCGTGCCGGCCCGGATCGAGTACTGGAACGTGAAGGACGCGGCGAACCGGGCCGCTGACACCACCTCGAGCGTGGCCTGGAAGTCGGCCTCGGTCTCGCCGGGGAAGCCGACGATGATGTCGGTCGTGATCGCGGCGTCGGGCATCGCCGCCCGGACCCGGTCGATGATGCCGAGATAGCGCTCCTGCCGGTACGAGCGGCGCATCGCCCGCAGCACCGCGTCCGACCCCGACTGCAGCGGCATGTGCAGCTGCGGCATCACGTTCGGCGTCTCAGCCATCGCGGCGATGACGTCATCGGTGAAGTCCTTGGGGTGGGGAGGTGAATCGGACGCGCTCGAGTCCGTCGATCCGCCCGCAGGCGCGAAGCAGTTGGGCGAACGCGCCGCGGTCTCCGAACTCCACCCCGTACGCGTTGACGTTCTGGCCCAGCAGCGTCACCTCCTGGACGCCCTCGGCGGACCAGGGCCTGGATCTCGGCCAGCACATCACCAGGCCCTCGGTCGGTCTCGGTCCCGCGCAACGACGGCACGATGCAGAACGTGCAGGTGTTGTTGCAGCCGACGCTGATCGACACCCAGGCCGCGTACGCCGAGTCTCGGTGGGGGTTCAGGCTCGACGGAAAGGTCTCCAACGCCTTCTTGATCTCCACCTGGGCCTCACGTTGGATCCGCGCCCGCTCCAACAGCACGGGCAGCGAGCCGATGTTGTGGGGCCGAACAGACTCGACCCATGGGGCCCGTTCGACGATGGTGTGCCGGTCCTTCTGGGCGAGACAGCCGCCGACCGCGATCTGCATCCCGGGCGTCGCCAGCTTCGTCAGCAGCAGATGACCCAGGTTGCCGTACAGCCGGTTGTCGGCGTTCTCGCGGACGGCGCAGGTATTGAAGACCACCACGTCCGGGGTCGCATCACCGGCGGCCCGCAGGTAGCCGGCCTGCTCGAGCAGACCGGCGAGCCGTTCCGAGTCGTGCACGTTCATCTGGCACCCGTGGGTACGGATCTGGTAGGTGCGGCTCAGTTCGGGCGTCAGGGTGGACATGGCCTGACCAGAGTAATGCGCCCCCAGGGCCCGGTTCGCCCTCGCGAGGCAATTGATCGCGCTGCGTACCGACGCTCCGTCACTGACCACCTGAGGGGTGCGGCGCAGCGGGCCTCCTCGTAACCCGAAACTCAACACACCGGCTCCCACCGTTTTCGATGGAACGGGTCTAAGGTCGGGCCATGGCGGATCGAGGTTTCCTCAGTCGGGGCTCAGCCGTCGGGTACTGCGCGTCGCGACGCCGCAGCTGACCCCGACGCCGAATCCTCCGGACTCGGCGGACCGTTTGTGGTGCTCAAGCAGGTCGACAAGCACTTCGGCGCACTCCACGTGCTCCGCGACATCAACCTGAGCGTCCGCAAGGGTGAGGTGGTGGTCGTCCTTGGCCCGTCCGGCTCGGCAAGTCCACGCTCTGCCGCGCGATCAACCGGCTGGAGACCATCGAGTCCGGCACCATCACCATCGACGGCGAGGTGCTGCCCGAGGAGGGCAAGGCACTGGCCCACCTGCGGGCGGACGTCGGCATGGTCTTCCAGTCGTTGAACCTGTTTGCCCACAAGACGATCCTGGAGAACGTCACCCTCGGCCCGATAAAAGTCCGCCGCCTGTCCGCTGCCGAGGCGAAGAAGCGCGGAATGGACCTGCTCAAGCGCGATGGCGTGGACCCCCAGGCCGAAAAGAACCCCGCCCAGCTGTCCGGTGGCCAGCAACAGCGCGTAGCCATCGCCCGCGCACTGGCCATGGAGCCCAAGGTCATTCTCTTCGACGAGCCCACTTCCGCCCTCGACCCGGAAATGGTCAACGAGGTGCTGGATGTCATGGTGAGCCTCGCTCAGCAAGGCATGACGATGATCGTGGCGACCCACGAGATGGGATTCGCCCGCAAGGCCGCCAATCGGGTCGTCTTCATGGACGCCGGACAGATCGTCGAGGAGTCCGATCCCGAGAGCTTCTTCACAACGCGCAGAGCGCGCGTGCCCAGGACTTTCTGAGCAAGATCCTGACCCATTAGGTCGGGCCCGGCAGGTACGCCCCTGTCAAGCATGACGGGGATGAGACGAGTAGGAGAATGATCAGACCACGAAGATTCTCGCCTTGGCCGCAGGGGCGGCCTTGGCGCTGACCATGACCGGGTGCGGTGGTGGTGGTGGCGCCAGCAGCACGACGGGCGACAGCATCACCATCGGGATCAAGTACGACCAGCCCGGTCTGGGTCAGAAGGACGGCGACACTTTCAAGGGGTTCGACGTCGACGTGGCCCGGTACGTGGCCAAGAACTCGGCTTCGAGGCGGACAAGGTGACCTTCAAGGAGACCCCGTCCGCCGAACGCGAGACGGCGATCCAGGGCGGGCAGGTGGCGCTGATTTTCGCGACGTACTCGATCTCCGACGCGCGCAAGGAAAGATCTTGTTCGGCGGCCCATACTTCATCGCCGGTCAGGACCTGCTGGTCGCTGTCGACAACACCGACATCACCGGTCCCGACTCATTGAACGGGAAGACTTGTGCTCGGTCACCGGATCGACGCCGGCGGAGATGATTAAGAAGGAATTCGCGACCACGGTCAAGCTGTTCGAGCAGGACACCTACTTCAAGTGTGTCGAGGCTCTCGTCGGCGGCACATCGACGCGGTGACACCGACAACGTGATCCTGGCCGGCTTCGCCGCCCAGCCGCAGTACGCCGGCAAGCTGAAGGTGATCGGCAAGCCGTTCTCCACCGAGAAGTACGGCGTCGGGCTCAAGAAGGGTGACACCGGACTCTGCGGGAAGGTCAACGCGGCGCTGGAGATGATGGTCGCCGACGGGTCCTGGCAGAAGGCCGTCGACGCCAACGTCGGCACCTCCGGCTTCAAGGTGGACACCACCACCAACCCGCCGAAGCCTGAACCCTGCACCTGAGACGCACGCCGTAAGCGACGGAACGGGGCCGGCTGACCGCCGGCCCCCCCGACTGATCAGGAGGTGAGTGGGGTGTTGGAGGGCCTGGCGATTGTTCGCCAGGTCGGTGCTCGGCGTATTCTGGATGACCATCCGGCTCACGGTGATGGCAGCACTGGGCGCGCTCGTGCTCGGCACGGTGGTGGCGGTGATGGCGTCCCCCATTTCGTTGTCCGCGCGGCGGGCACCGCGTACGTCACCTTGATCCGCAACACCCCGCTGACCCTGATCGTGTTCTTCTGCGCCTTCGGGTTCTACATCACCCTGCAGTACCGGATCGGCGCCCAGGATTCTCCCATCGACGTGCAGAACTTCCGCTGGGGCGTGCTGGGACTGGCGATCTACCACGCGGCCTTCGTGGCGAAGCCCTGCGCAGCGGTATCAACACGGTGCCTCAGGGCCAGGCCGAAGCGGCCCGGGCGATCGGGCTGGACTTCACCAAGACGCTCTCCAGCGTGATCCTGCCGCAAGCCTTCCGCGGTGCCATCGCACCGCTCGGCAACGTCTTGATCGCGCTGACCAAGAACACCACGGTGGTCGCCACGATCGGCGTGGCGGAAGCGTCGTACCTGATGAAGGGCATGATCGAGTTCCGCCGGACCTCATCTACGCCATCTTCGGGATCATGGCCGCCGGGTTCGTAGTGCTCACCCTGCCGGTCGGGATCTTGTTCACCAACCTCTCGCGACGGCTGGCGGTCCGTCGATGAGCGCCGAAGCAACTGTCCTGTTCGACGCACCGGGGCCGAAAGCCCGGGCCCGGCACCGGGGGATGGCGGTCGGCGGAGCCGTGGTGATCGCCCTGCTGCTGTTCCTGCTCATCCGGGCCCTCGCGGCCAAGGAGCAGTTCACCGGCGCCAAGTGGAGCCCTTTCGTCGAGCCGATCACCTGGACGGCGTACCTGCTGCCGGGCATCCGCGCGACCCTGCTCGCGGCCGCGTTCTCCGTCGTTCTGGCGGCGGTGGCCGGCATCCTGCTCGGCATGGGCCGCCTGTCGCAGTTGGCTCCGGTCAGGATCGGCTGCGGCATCTTTGTCGAGTTCTTCCGCTCCGTACCGGTGCTGATGATGATGCTGTTCGCCTACTACGTCTTCCTCTTCGGCTTCCAGATCTCCGGCGCCTACCTGTCCCTGTACGGGGTGATTGCGGGCCTGACCTTCTACAACTCCAGCGTGATCGCCGAGCTCATCCGAGCCGGCGTCGGCTCCCTGCCGAAGGGTCAGCGCGAGGCCGGGCTGGCCATCGGCCTCACTCCGTTCGCCACCCTGCGTACGGTCCTGCTGCCCCAGGCGATCACCCTCATGCTGCCCTCGATCGTCAGCCAACTCGTGGTGATCCTGAAGGACTCCGCACTGGGCTTCCTGATCCTCTACCCCGAGCTGATCCGGAGCGGGCAGACTCTCGCCTCTCTGCGCGGCAACCTGATTCCCACCTTCATCGTGGTCGCCACCATCTTCATCCTGATGAACTACCTGCTCACCGTCCTCGCCCGCTACCTCGAGCGGCGACTGCAGTCACGCGGGCGGGGAGGCAAGACGCCTCCGGTCGACCCGATGCTGAACCCCGCGTTGACTCAGGGCTCGGCCGAAGCAACAGCGAAGGTCTGAAACAGCGAAGGTCCGAGCAACGGCGCTCGGGGCCACCGCGGCATCGGGTCCACCGCGGCATCGGGTGCGGCATCACGCGGGCGGCCCACTCTCGGCCGGATCCACTCCCCGGCAGTACGCACACGCCCGTCCTCACTCCGCGGCAGTACGTACACGCCCGTCCTCACTCCGCGGCAGTACGCATCTGTTCGCGGCAGTTCCAGCTGCCGCGATGTCGCACCACCTGCCGCGGAGTGGCCCGAGGGGTCAGTTCCTCCGCGGTCTACGACCCTGTCCGGCGCACTCCGCGGCAGTAGGAACCTCTTCGCGGCAGGTCCAGCTGCCGCGATGTCACACCACCTGCCGCGGAGTGGCCCGAGGGGTCAGTTCCTCCGCGGTCTACGACCCTGTCCGGCGCACTCCGCGGCAGTAGGAACCTCTTCGCGGCAGGTCCAGCTGCCGCGATGTCACACCACCTGCCGCGGAGTGGCCCGAGGGGTCAGTTCCTCCGCAGGCTACGACCCTGTCCGGCGCACTCCGCGGCAGCACGCACACGCCCATCCTCACTCCGCGGCAGTAGGAACCTCTTCGCGGCGGTTCCAGCTGCCGCGATGTCGCACCACCTGCCGCGGAGTAGCCCGAGGGGTCAGCTCCTCCGCGGTCTACGACCCTGTCCGACGCGCTTCGCGGCAGTACGCACACGCCCATCGTCACTCCGCGGCAGCACGCACCTCTTCGCGGCAGCTCCACCTGCCGCGATGTCGCACCGACTACCGCGGAGTGGCTCGGGGGCAGTTGACTCGGGGGTAGTTGACTCGGGGGCAGTTGACTCGGGGGTAGTTGACTCGGGGGTAGTTGACTCGGGGGTAGTTGACTCAGGGGTAGTTGGCTTGGGGGTCTCTACCTCCGCAGCGAGCCTGCCTGGTTTCTTCGCGGTAGGCCTGGCTCCACCGCGTGAGCGCCGAATTAGCCCCGACCGGCTCACTCAGCGGCGGCCGCCTGACTCTACTCCGCGGCTGGAGGTACCTGATCGCGGCAGATTGGTCTGCCGCGACGTCGTACCGACCGCCGCGGAGTGGGGCCGGGAGAGTCACCTCCGGGCGCGACGAGTGCGCTCAGCGGGCGGTCTCGGTGGCCCGCGACTCGCGCACCACGACTACCTTGATCTGACCGGGGTAGGTCAGTTCCTCCTCGATCTGCTTGGCGATCTCGCGGGCGAGCACCTGGGCCTCGATGTCGTCGACCACCTCGGGAGCCACCATGACCCGGATCTCGCGACCGGCCTGCATGGCGAACACCTTGTCGACGCCGTCCCGGGCACCGGCGATCTGCTCCAGCTTCTCCAGCCGTTGCACGTACGCCTCGATGCTTTCCCTGCGCGCACCCGGTCGGCTTCCGCTGATCGCATCCGCAGCCTGGACCAGTACGGCCTCGACGCTGTGGACCTCGACCTCGTTGTGATGGGCCTCGATGGCGTGCACCACATCCGGGTTCTCGCCGTACTTGCGGGCCAGATCGGCCCCGATGATCGCGTGCGAGCCCTCTACCTCGTGCGTCAGTGCCTTTCCGATGTCGTGCAGGAAGGCGGCTCGCTTGCACTGCTCGACATCGACCCGCAACTCGGCCGCCATCAGCCCAGCAATGTGAGCGCTCTCCACCAGGTGCTTGAGGACGTTCTGGCCGTAGGAGGTGCGATAGCGCAGGGTGCCCAGGATAGGGACCAGGGCCGGGTGAAGATCAGAGATTCCTACCTCAGCCATCGCGTCCTCCGCCGCCCGCAGACACTGAGCCTCGATCTGGCTCTTGCTCCGCTCGTGCACCTCTTCGATCCGTGCGGGATGGATTCGCCCGTCCTTGACCAATTCGACGAGGGTGATGCGGGCGGTCTCGCGGCGCACCGGGTCGAAGCAGGACAGCAACACCGACTCCGGGGTGTCGTCGATCATCACGTTGACCCCAGTCACCTGCTCGAAGGCGCGGATGTTTCGGCCCTCACGGCCGATGATCCGCCCTTTCATGTCGTCGCCCGGCAAGTGCACGGCCGACACCACCGACTCTGAGGTCTGGTCCGACGCGAGCCGCTGAATGGCGCCCACGATGATGAGCTGGGCGCGGGCGTCAGCCTCCCTGGTCGCCTGCCGTTCGATATCGCGCGCCACGATGACGGCTTGGCGCTTCGCGTCGTGCTCCACCGCCGAAACCAGTTCCGCCTTGGCCTGTTCTGCCGTCAGACCGGCCAGCCGTTCCAGTTCGTGCTGCTGCTGGCTTTCTGCTTCGGCAAGAGCGCGCCTCTGGCGCTTCAGTTCCGCCTTGAGGTCATCGAGGTGGTGGGCGCGCTCCTCCAGTGAACGGGAGTCTGCGTCGAGACGCTCCTCCCGGTCGGTCAATCGCTGCTCGCGCCGCTCGAGATCGGTGCGGTGCTCCCGCAACTCGGCCCGCCGTGCCCGCATCTCCTCCTCGCCCTCGGCGCGGGTGGCCTGCGCCGAGGCCATCAGCGTCTCGGCCTCGACGCGCAGCGCACGCACCTCGCTCCGCCGCACGGCGCGCTCGGGCATTGTCGAGGTCCGGCGCACCGACCTCCCGGGGCTCAGCCGCACCGACTTCCCGGGGCTCAGCCGCAGCGACCTCCCGCCGCTCAGCCGGGCGGTCCGATCCTGAAGTCGATGTCGGGTCGCTGTCGGTCCTGCGGGCCGCCTGGACGATGGTCAGCCGAGGAATCCGCACCGACCGCGTCATCAACACCCCAGGTCGCGGCGACGCCAGGATCGGCAAGCGCTCCGTCGTCCCGGCTTCTGTCCGGCGAGGTTTGAAACGAGGCCTCAGCAATGACGTCATCGGCCCTTTCGGAGCCAGCTGCGCCACGCGTGGGCAGCCCCTCCTGCCGGGCTCGGTCCCATCCAGCCGCGCGGCGGCTGCGGACCAGCGTCAGAGCTACCACAGCGACCACCGCGATCATCACGATGAGCACGCCCAGAACAAGAACCTGAAAAACCCCGCTCGGCACGTCCTACTCCTGTCCACGCGCCTTCGCGCGCTCTCAAGAGGTTCCGCAACGTGCGCCGGCCCAAGCGCCTTGGAGCAGGCGACATCGAATAGCAGCCCGGGGGCGGTGACGTCGAATGGGCCTTTGCGTCGAAAGGATAAAGGGTCGGTGACTTGGCAAAATCCGAGAACCGGTCAGGTCCCGGGCTGAGATTCATATCGGACGTACGTTGCAGGATGCCTCGTATCTCGCAGCGTATGTCCGGCCCCCACGCCGGTCAAGCACCACCCCCGCGTACGGACGGGAGCGGGTTGTGCTGGGCCTGATCCACCGCGCATCGCCGACTCAGTCGCGAGGCGGCTTCTCGACGTCGACCACCCGCTCCAGGACTCGCGCACTGAGCCCGCTTCCGAACCCCCTCCGGGCCAGGGCCCCCGCCAGCCTCCGGTAGCGAACCTCGCGATCGAGGCCTTGCATCGACCGGGCCTTCCGCTGCGCCAGTTCGGTGGCCGCCGCGAACTCTGCCTCGTCGTCGACGCCGGCGAGAGCTGCTTCGGTCTCCTCCCGGCTGATCCCTCGCGCGGTCAGCTCTCGGCGAAGGGCGGATGCGGACAGCCGACGCCGACGTTGGCGCGTGGTCACCCACTCCTCGGCGAACGCCGAGTCGTCGATGAGACCGACGTCGGCGAGCCGGTCCAGCACAATGGCGGCCGCCTCAGCGGGGACGTGGCGGCCGGCCAGGGCCCGCTCCAGTTCGACTCGGGTGTGGGCTCTGACCGCCAACTTGCGCAGGGCGATGGAGCGGGCCACGGCCAAGGGATCGGCGGCGCCATCCAGCTCGGCTGCGGTGTCGACGATGTCGGCCTCTTCCCCCGAGCCGGCCGGACCGGAACCGGCCGTCGAAGCTGATCCGCCCGACGACCCTGATCCTCCCGACGACCCGGAACCGCCCGTCGAAGGTGAGTGAGCCGGGGAAGCCTCGATCGAGGGTTGATGGTTGCGCCGCAAACCCTCCCTCACCTTCAAGTCGAACGTGAGGGGGTTTTGGCCCGGACACGTCCTCCGGCCGCGAGCCGCGCATTGCGGACTCGTCGGGCACGTCGATCCCGTGACGAGCAAGCCAGTCCCGTGCCTCGGCCACGGCTCCGGTGCGCGACTTCTCGCCCGGCCGCTCTGTTCGACGTCCAGCCCGATCCGACCCCATGGCAGCGATCTAGAACTCGACCTCGCCGGTGACCGGGTCGATCCCGGCGGGCACATCCACGCGAGGGCCTATCCCCATCCGCTCTTTGATCTTCTTCTCCAATTCGTTGGCGAGGTCGGGATTGTTGCGCAGATAGGTCCGCGCGTTTTCCCGGCCCTGCCCCAATTGGTCGGCGTCGTAGGTGAACCACGCGCCCGCCTTCCGGATGATTCCAGCATCCACGCCGAGATCGATCAGGCTGCCTTCACGACTGATTCCGAACCCGTAGAGAATGTCGAACTCCGCCTGCTTGAAGGGCGGTGCGACCTTGTTCTTCGCCACCTTGACCCGGGTGCGGTTTCCGACCATTTCCTGCCCGTCCTTCAGCGTCTCGATCCGTCGTACGTCGAGGCGGATCGAGGAGTAGAACTTCAGGGCCCGACCGCCCGTCGTCGTTTCGGGCGAGCCGAACATGACGCCGATCTTCTCGCGCAGCTGGTTGATGAAGATGGCGGTCGTGTTGGAGTTGCTGAGCGCCCCGGTCATCTTGCGCAGCGCCTGGCTCATCAGTCGCGCCTGTAGGCCTACGTGGCTGTCGCCCATCTCCCCCTCGATCTCAGCCCGCGGGGTCAGCGCGGCGACCGAGTCGATCACGATCAGGGTCAGGGCACCTGACCGCACCAGCATGTCGGCGATCTCGAGGGCTTGCTCCCCGTTGTCGGGCTGGCTGACCAGCAACGAGTCGGTGTCCACCCCCAAGCGGGCCGCATAATCCGGGTCGAGGGCGTGCTCGGCGTCGATGAACGCACAGATGCCACCCGCGGCCTGCGCATTCGCAATGGCGTGGAGCGCGACAGTGGTCTTGCCGCTGGATTCCGGGCCGTAGATCTCGACCACGCGCCCGCGCGGCAGCCCACCGATTCCCAGGGCGACGTCCAGCGCGATCGAACCCGTCGGGATGACTTCGATCGGCGCGCGGACCTCATCGCCCAATCGCATCACCGACCCCTTGCCGTACTGCTTGTCGATCTGCGCGAGCGCCGATTCAAGCGCCTTCTCGCGGTCACCGGTAGCCATCGTGATGTCCTTCCCTCGCCCTGTGGGCGGTCTCGCCGTTGCGGCTCGTGCTGCCGTCGTGGTGTTGTTCGGTCGATTCGTCGTACTGCTTGCTGCCGTGACTCTAAGTACGGCCACTGACAATCGTTCGCGATCGCGGATTGCCTGTGGATAACTCAGTGGCGGCGCCGAGTCCCAACTTACCGAACAGGTGTTCGAAGTCCCACCGACACGCCGGTCCTGTGCCTGAGCTGAGGGAGCGCTCACCGCTCCCGGGCCGGGAGCTGGAGCGCCTCCCAGACGGCCCGCCAGACCTCTTTGCTCGGCACCCCGTCGGCCAGAGCCTCGGTCACCGTGCGCTGCCTGAGCTCGGCCAGGCTGAACTCGTGCGCCCAGACGCGGTAGTAGCCGGCTCCCAGGTGATGCTCCAGACGCCGCCACAGCTCGGTCTCCTTCATCACGGGCCGACGGGCAGAGTGTGGGCTGGCATTGGGCAAGATTAGCCAGACCCTGTCGTGGCCCCGGCCGACCGCCGGTGCCCCCTCGTACGCGCCCACCTGGCTCGGCCCACCCGCAGGCGTGGCGGACAGTCAGGTGTGGCGGACTGTCAGGAGTGGGGCGGACAGTCAGGTGTGGCGGACTGCTCCCGGCAGCAGTTACCAGCATGTATGTCAGTGGCAGCGGGCAGGATGGTCATCGTGCCTGTCGATCCCCTGGGAACCTTCTCCCCAGCTACCGCCGCCTGGTTCAGCGACGTCTTCGCCCGTCCCACCGCGGCCCAGGCGGGGGCCTGGCAGGCCGTCGCCGGCGGTCGCAACGCCCTGGTCATCGCACCGACCGGTTCCGGCAAGACCTTGGCTGCCTTCTTGTGGGCGCTCGACGAGCTGATCCGCTCCCCTCTCCCACCGGCCAAGCAGCGCTGCCGGGTGCTCTACGTCTCGCCGCTCAAGGCACTGGCGGTCGACGTCGAGCGCAACCTGCGGGCGCCACTCGCGGGACTCACCCAGACCGCACTGCGCCTCGGCACGACCCCACCCAACGTGACCGTCGGCGTGCGCTCCGGTGACACCTCGGCAGCCGACCGGAGGGGCCTGGTCAGCCGCCCTCCGGACATCTTGATCACCACCCCCGAGTCGCTGTTCCTGATGCTCACCTCGGCCGCTCGGGAGACGCTGCGGTACGTGCAGACCGTGATCGTGGACGAGGTGCACGCACTTGCGGGGACCAAGCGCGGCGCTCACCTGGCCCTGTCGCTGGAGCGGCTCGAGGCCCTCACCGCGGCACCCACGGCGCAAGGCGAAGGGCCTTCGGCGACCGGCTCCGGCCGGCCCATCCAGCGCATCGGCCTGTCGGCAACCGTGCGACCGCCGGAGCGGGTGGCCGCCTACCTCGGCGGTCGGTATCCGGTGGAGATCGTGGCGCCTCCCGCGGACAAGGCCTGGGACCTGTCGATCGTGGTCCCGGTGGAGGACATGGGCGACCTTGCGGCCACCGCCTCTGCCCCGGCCGGCCCGGCGAGCTTGGACGACGATCAGGCGCCGCCGCGCCGTCCGTCGATCTGGCCGCACGTGGAGAACCGCATCCTGGACCTGATCGGTGAACATCGCTCCACGATCGTGTTCGCCAACTCACGCCGGCTCGCCGAGAGACTCACCGCCCATCTGAACGAACTGCAGGCCGAGCGCAACGGTGAGGCGGCCGCGGACTCGGCCCAGCCGGCTTGGCCCAGCCTGCGGAGATCATGGCCCAGTCGGGAGCCTCGGGTGGCCACGACGGCAGCCGATCTCCGGTGATCGCCCGGGCCCACCACGGCTCGGTCAGCAAGGAGCAGCGCGCCCAGATCGAGGATGACCTGAAGTCCGGCCGGCTCCCCTGCGTCGTGGCCACGTCCTCCCTCGAGCTCGGCATCGACATGGGCGCGGTCGACGTGGTCGTTCAGGTCGAGTCGCCGCCGTCGGTCGCGAGCGGACTCCAGCGCGTGGGGCGGGCCGGGCACCAGGTCGGCGCCACCTCGCGCGGAGTGTTCTTCCCCAACCACCGCGGCGACCTCATCGAGGCAGCCGTCGTGGTGGAGCGGATGCGCGTCGGAGCCATCGAGGAGATTCCGGAGTTGCGCAACCCCCTCGACGTGCTCGCCCAGCAGATCGTGGCGGTGGTGGCGCTGGAGGACACCTCGACCGAGGAGCTGTACGCCCTGGTCCGGCGAGCGAACGGCTTCCGGGACCTGCCGTACAGCGCCTTCGAGGGCGTCCTCGACATGCTCAGCGGCCGCTACCCGTCGGAGGACTTCGCCGAGCTCCGACCCCGGCTGGTCTGGCAGCGTGACACCGGCGTGCTGTCCGCCAGGCCCGGCGCCCAGCGGCTCGCCGTCACCTCCGGCGGCACCATCCCCGATCGGGGCCTGTTCGGGGTATTCCTGGTCGGCGAGGGCGGCACCTCCGCACGCAACGCGCCCAGTCGCCGGGTCGGCGAACTGGACGAGGAGATGGTGTACGAGACCCGGGTCGGCGATGTCTTCACCCTGGGCACGACCAGCTGGCGGGTCGAGCAGATCACCCACGACCAGGTGCTGGTCTCGCCTGCGCCGGGAGTGCCGGGCCGGCTGCCCTTCTGGAAGGGCGACGCCCAGGCCCGACCGCTGGAACTCGGCCGTGCCTTCGGGGCCTTCGTCCGTGAACTCGGCGCTCTGCCGCCGGCGCGGGCGACCGCGCGGCTGCTGGAGGCCGGGCTGGACGAGTACGCCGCCAGGAACCTGGTTGCCTATCTCTCCGAGCAGCTGAGCGCCACCGGCACGCTTCCCACGGACCAGACCATTGTCGTGGAGCGGTTCCGTGACGAGCTCGGGGACTGGCGGGTCTGCGTCCACTGCGCCCTCGGCACCGCCGTGCTCACCCCGTGGGCGCTCGCCATCGAGCGATCGGCCCGGCTCCGGTACGGCGCCGAAGTCCAAGCCACCGCGACCAACGACGGCATCGTGCTGCGGATCCCCGACACCGAGTCCGAGCCGCCCAGCGCCGAACTGATCGTCTGCGACCCGGACCAGCTCGAACAGGTGGTCACCGACGAAGTCGGTGGATCGGCCCTGTTCGCGGCGCGGTTCCGGGAGAGCGCGGCCCGCGCCCTGCTGCTGCCACGGCGCGACCCGAAGGCCCGGGCACCTCTGTGGCAACAGCGCATGCGGTCGGCGCAGCTGTTGACGGTCGCGGCGCGCTATCCCGAGTTCCCGATGGTCCTGGAGACCATGCGGGAATGCCTCAACGACGTCTTCGATCTCGACGGACTGCTCGATGTGCAGCGCCAGATCGCCGGGCGCAGACTGCGGCTGGTCGACGTGGAGACCCGGGAGCCGTCACCGTTCGCCCGGTCGCTGCTCTTCGGCTATGTCGGCGCCTTCGTCTACGAGGGCGACGTTCCGCTGGCGGAGAAGAAGGCCGCGGCCCTGTCCCTGGACGCGGCCCTGCTGGCTGAGCTGCTCGGCAAGGACGGTCTGAAGCAGTTGCTGGACGCGGAGGTGATGGCCGCCATCGAGGCCGACCTGCAGGGGTTGAGTGCCGAGCGCCAGGCCGCCGGACGGGAGCAGCTGTTCGACCTGCTCCGCACGGCCGGCCCGTTCACCCGATCCGAACTCGCGACCAGGGCCGCCCCCGGCTTCGAGGCCGAACCGGCCCTGCTGGAGTTGCTCGGCGCACGCCGCGTGGTCGAGCTGAGGATCGCCGGTCAGGAGATGATCGCCGTTACCGAGGATGTGCCGCGACTGCGGGACGGTCTGGGCATTCCTGTTCCGCCCGGGATCGCGGCGTCGTTCAGCGAGCAGGCGGCGCATCCCATCGAGGATCTCGTCCTGCGCTGGGGCCGCACGCACGGGCCTTTCGTGGCGTCGGCGGTGAGTCACCGCTACGGACTGGGCCCGGCCGTGGTGGAGTCCGCTTGTGCAGCTCTGGTCGCCCAAGGGACGCTGATTGCCGGATCGTTCGTGGACCGAACCGACACCACCGACCGTCAGTACTGCCACGGCCAGGTGCTGGCGCTGATCAAGCGGCGGACGCTGGCCCGGCTGCGCAAGGGCGTGGAGCCGGTCGAGCAGGTGGCCTATGCACGGTTCCTGGCCGAGTGGCAAGGAGTCGGGTCGCCCCAGCGCGGGTCCGATGCGGTGCTCGGCGTCCTGGAGCAACTGTCCGGATACGCCATGCCAGGCAGCGCGGTCGAATCCTTGATCCTGCCCGCCCGGATCAGCGGCTATACCTCGGCCATGCTGGACGAGCTCACCGCGACCGGGGACGTCTACTGGGTCGGTGACGGACCGATCGGCGAGTCGGACGGCTGGGTGCGTTGGTACCTCGCGGACCAGGAGCCACATCCGGGTCAGGTCGAATCCGGGAACTACCGCGGCCAGGAGCTGTTGGCCGCGCTGTCCGGCGGAGGGGCCTACTTCTTCGACACGCTGCTCCCGAGCGGTCTCGCCCCGGCCGACCGCGCACTCTACGTGACTGCCCTGTGGGAGTTGGTCTGGGCAGGTCTGGTCACCTGTGACAGCTTCGGCCCGTTCCGCACCCTGGGCGGCGCAGGCGCCCACCGCCGGCCGAGCCGCCCGGTGGCGCGCACGCATCGGTTGCGTGGCACCCGTGGCGGGCTGCCGCGCGCTGGCCGCCTTCCGCGAATCGGTTCGCCGACCACGGCCGGGCGCTGGTCGCTGATTCAGCGCGGCGAGCCCACGGCGGCCGACCGGCTCGCAGGAGACGTGTTCGCCCAGCTCGACCGCTACGGGGTGGTCAGCCGGGGCAGTGTGGTGGTGGAGAGCGCCGAGGGTGGATTCGGCGCGGCCTATCGGGCGCTCAGCGCACTGGAGGAGGCCGACCAGTGCCGGCGCGGCTACTTCGTCGAGGGCCTCGGCGCAGCACAGTTCGCCCTACCAGGGGCTGTGGATCGGCTCCGTGCCTTCAGCCGCGAACCCGAGATACCGGCGGCGGTCGTGCTCGCCGCGTGCGATCCTGCCAACCCGTACGGGGCGGCGCTCCCCTGGCCCGAACGGGATGGCCATCGGCCCGGCAGGAAGGCCGGTGCGATCGTGGTGCTGGTGGACGGGTCGTTGGTCTTCTACGTCGAACGCGGTGGCCGCACGGTGCTGTCGTTCACCGAGGAGCCGTCGCGGCTGGCTCCTGCCGCGGCCACGCTGGCCCGCTCAGTCCAACTCGGCCAGCTGGGCAAGCTCACCGTGGAACGGGCCGACGGTAATCACGTCTTCGGTTCGGCGCCGGTCAGCAGTGCACTGCAGGGCGCCGGCTTCAAGATGACGCCGCAGGGTCTGCGGCTGCGCCCGTCGGTGGAGCCGGCTCGGCAGTAGCAGAGGCGGGTGTCAAGCCAGACCGGGACGGACCGGACGGGCCAGGCGGTCAGGCCGCGACCTGCGCCATGGCCCGGACGGGAGGCAGCGCGGTCAACCGGTCGCGGCCATTGACCCGTTCGAGGACCGCGAGCTTCTCGCTGACCACACTCAACACCACCGAGAGCGGGAGGTCGAGGGCCGCGCAGATAGAGGCCAGCAACTCGCTGGAGGCCTCCTTCTGCCCGCGCTCCACCTCCGACAGGTACCCCAGGCTGACCCGGGCGATGGTGGAGACCTCACGGAGCGTCCTGCCTTGGGCGACGCGCTCCTCGCGCAGCGACTCACCGATGATCGCGCGCACCAGCACCGGCTTCACCAAGAGTTCGGACTGCATACGCAAACTGTACCCACCCCCACCGACCGAACCAGAGCGCAGCACGCTCATGGATGGTCGATCCCTTGGGACGCTCGATCTGCCTCCGTGGAGTCAGACCGGGTCGAGCACCTCGGCCAGCAGCCGCAGCGCGCCCTCAGCCGCCGCGGTCCGCACCGCCGCCCGGTCCCCGCTGACTCGCAGTTCGCGGACCTGGGGCGTGAACCCCGACGGCCCGGCCACGGCGACGAACACCTGGCCGACGGGATGCCCGTCCTGGGCATCCGGGCCGGCCACGCCGGTCGTCGCCAGACCCCAGGTCGCCGAACAGCGCACAGTCACCCCGGCAGCCATGGCGACGGCGGTCTCCGCCGCCACCGGGCCGTGGGTGGCCAGCAGCCGCGGCGGCACGCCGGCCAGTTCGGACTTCAGCCGGGTGGCGTAGCTGATCACGCCGCCGACGTAACAGGCCGACGCACCCGGGACCGCGGTGATCAGCGCTCCGAGCATGCCTCCGGTGAGCGATTCCGCCGTGGCCACGGTCTCCCCGCGGTGGCTCAACACCGCGATCACCTGCTGGGCCGTCCGCGCGGGGCTGCCCGTCGGTGCTCCCGTCACCGGGCGGCGCGCGCCTCCCGGCGCAGCCGGGCCGCGTCCCGGACGTAGTCGAGCCCGGTCAGTACGGTGACCGCGAGGGCCGCAAGCATGACGCCGATCGCGACCAGGTGAGCCCAGGGGGCGACCTCGGTCAGGGGCAGCAGGTACAGGATGACGGCCACCGCCTGCAGCACGGTCTTGACCTTGCCGCCCCGCCCGGCCGCCATCACTCCGTAGCGCAGCACCACGAAGCGCATGGCGGTGATGCCCCATTCGCGCACCAGGATGACGATCGTGATCCACCACGCCAACTCGCCCACGATGGACAGGCCGATGAACGCCATGCCCGTCAGCGCCTTGTCCGCGATCGGATCGGCCAGCTTGCCGAAGCGCGTGACGATGTCGTACTTGCGCGCCAGGTAGCCGTCGAGGGTGTCGGTGAGGATCGCCAGGGTGAACACGGCGGCGGTCAGCAGCCGCCACCCGATCTCGTCGGAGTGCGCGAGCAGCATCCAGGCGAAGAGCGGGACCAGCACGATCCGGAAGGCGGTCAGGGCGTTCGGCACGTTCCACGGGGTCGTCTCCGGCTCCGCCATCGGGCCGACCGGGTGGCTCTCGCTCGGGGCCAGCGCGTCCGGGTCGATCCGACCGGACGCGGCATCGTCGGCCATCAGCGGACCACCTCCGCCACCAGGTCAGCGCCTTCGGATCCCACCACGACGGCCTCGACCAACTCGCCCACCGGCACCCGGGCCGCACCGGGCAGCCGAGTCGTGCCGTCGACCTCGGGCCCCTGATGCGGGCCGCGACCGACGGCGTCGCCGTCCTCGTGCTCCTCCACCAGGACCCGCACCGACTCGCCGACCCGGTCCTCGGCCCGCTGCCCGACCAGTTCGTCAGCCAGGTCCGCGATGCGGGACCGGCGCGCCTCGATCTCCGCTGCCGGGTGCTGGCCCGGCAGGTCGGCCGCTGCGGTGCCGTCCTCGTCGGAATAGCCGAAGACCCCGACGGCGTCGAGTCGGGCCGCGATCAGGAACTGTTCGAGAATGCCGACATCGGCCTCGGTCTCGCCGGGAAAGCCGCTGATGACGTTGCTGCGGATTCCCGCCGCGGGCGCCAGGGCGCGAATGCTCTCGAGCAGCGCCAGGAACGCCTCGGGATCACCGAAGCGGCGCATCCGACGCAGCACCGCCGGCGCCGCGTGCTGGAAGGAGAGGTCGAAGTAGGGCACGACCTTGGGCGTACTCGTGATGGCCGCGATCAGGCCGGGTCGCATCTCGGCCGGCTGCAGGTACGACACGCGGATCCACTCCAGCCCGTCCACCGCCGACAGGCCGGCGAGCAGGCCCTCCAGGGCGTTCAGGTCGCCGAGATCCTTGCCGTAGGAGGTGGTGTTCTCACTCACCAGGAACACCTCACGGACGCCCTGGTCGACCAGCCAGCGCGCTTCGGTCAGCACGTCGGCCGGTGGGCGGGAGGCGTACGCGCCGCGGAACGCCGGGATGGCGCAGAAGGTGCACCGCCGGTCACAGCCGGACGCGATCTTCAGCGGTGCCGAGGGCCCGCCGGCCAGACGTCGGCGGTAGGTGCGCGGGCCGCTCGCCGGGCCGGGGACCGGCACCGGACTCGGCGCATGACCGGGAATGGCCATCCGGGCCGCCGCCGCGGGTCGCTCGGCCGGCGCCAGCGGCAGCAGCGTCCGGCGGTCCCGCGGCACGTGGGCCTGTGGCCGCTCCCCGGCCAGGATCGCGCTGAGCCGCGCGGCGACGTCGGCGTAGTCGTCGAATCCCAGAACGGCGTCGGCCTCGGGCAGGGAGTCAGCGAGTTCGCGGCCGTAGCGCTCCGCCAGGCAGCCGACCGCCACCACCGCCTGCGGACCCCCGGCGCCCTTCAGGTCTGCCGCCGCGAGCAACGTGTCCACCGAGTCCTTCTTCGCGGCCTCGACGAACCCACAGGTGTTCACCATCACCGCGTCCGCGGCCGCAGGCTCGTCGACCAGTCGGAAGCCGCCCTCCTCCAGCCGCGCCGCGAGCTCCTCGGAGTCCACCTCGTTGCGGGCGCACCCGAGGGTGACCAGGTGGACCGACAGCAGCTCGCGGGTGGAACCGACCAGGGTGGATGACTTCGCCATGACCGTCCAAGTATGGCCGATCCGTCCGGCCGCCCCGGCCAGACGTGCACCCGCGGGTCGGAAAGCGCGCGGGCAGAGGAGGGTGGTGCTGAACGGTGGCCGTAGCGAGCACGTGCCCGGTGCCGCGCAGGAGGTCATCCTCCGACACCGCTCTCCTAGCCCAGTCGCAGGTTCTCCATCACGTCCTCCAACTCGTCGGGCTTGACCAGAACCTCCCGCGGCTTGGAGCCCTCGGACGGTCCGACCACCCCCCGGGTCTCCATGATGTCCATCAGCCGACCGGCCTTCGCGAAGCCGACCCGGAGCTTGCGCTGGAGCATGGAGGTCGATCCGAGTTGCAGGGTCACCACCAACTCCACCGCCTGCAACACCAGGTCCAGGTCGTCCCCGATGTCCTCGGCCACCTTGGTCGCGGCCTCGGGGGCGGCCGCGACGTCGTCCCGGTAGTTCGGCTGGAGCTGCCCGCTCACGTGTGCGACGACGGCCCGGACCTCCTGCTCGGTCACCCAGGCCCCCTGGATGCGGATCGGCTTGGAGGAGCCCATCGGCAGGAACAGCCCGTCACCCTGGCCGACCAGCTTCTCCGCGCCGGGCTGGTCCAGGATCACCCGGGAGTCGGTCATCGAGGAGGTGGCGAAGGCCAGCCGGCTGGGCACGTTGGCCTTGATCAGGCCGGTCACCACGTCGGTGCTCGGCCGCTGGGTGGCCAGCACCAGGTGGATGCCGGCGGCCCGGGCGAGCTGGGTGATGCGGACGATCGAGTCCTCCACGTCTCGCGGGGCCACCATCATCAGGTCGGCCAACTCGTCCACGATGACCAGCAGGTACGGATACGGTGCGAGCACCCGCTCCGACCCCTCGAGCGGCTTCACCCCGCCGCCCCGTACCGCCTTGTTGAAGTCGTCGACGTGGCGGAACCCGAAGGCGGCCAGGTCGTCGTAGCGCATGTCCATCTCCCGGACCACCCATTGCAGCGCTTCCGCCGCCTTCTTGGGCACCGTGATGATGGGGGTGACCAGGTGCGGGATGCCCTCGTACGCGGTCAGTTCGACCCGCTTCGGGTCGACCAACAGCATCCGCACCTCCTCCGGCGTGGCCCGCATCATCACCGAGGTGATCATGGAGTTGATGAAGCTGGACTTGCCGGAACCGGTCGCGCCGGCGACCAGCAGGTGCGGCATCTTGGCCAGGTTGGCGACCACGAAGCCGCCCTCGACGTCCTTGCCCAGCCCGACGGTCATCGGGTGGTGGTCGTTGCGCGCCCGCCCGGAGCGCAGGACGTCGCCGAGGGAGACGACCTCCTTGTCGGTGTTGGGGATCTCGATGCCGATCGCGGACTTGCCCGGGATGGGCGACAGGATCCGTACGTCGGCGCTGGCCACGGCGTAGGCGATGTTGCGGCTCAGTGCGGTGACCTTCTCCACCTTCACCGCCGGGCCGAGCTCCACCTCGTAGCGGGTCACCGTCGGACCGCGGCTGTACCCGGTGACGCGCGCGTCGATCTCGAACTGCAGCAGCACCTCGGTCAGCCGGTGCACCACCGCGTCGGAGGCCTCCGTACGCGACTTGTGCACACTTCCCTCCTTGAGCGTGGCGGCTGCCGGCAGCAGGTACTGCACGTCGCCGGACAACTGCAGCTGCTCGACCCGCTGCGGGATCGGGCCCTGCGACGCCAGATCGACCCCGTGCGGCGGAGCCGCCAGATCGACCCCGTGCGGCGGAGCCGCCAGATCGCACCCCGTGCGGCGGAGCCGCCAGGTCGGGCTGGGCGGTCGCGGTCGGGTCACCCGCGCCGGCCTCGACGTCCTCCGGCTCGGTCGAGTACACGGTGACGCCCGGCGGCAACCCGGCGGTCACCGGCCGGCGTCCTGCTGCGGATGAGGGATCAGATCCCTCCACGGCGGCCTGACCGTGCGCGGTGTCGTCGGCGGCGCCGCGTGCGCGCCGGCGCCGGGGCCGCTCCGGGTCGCCGACCACCGGGGAGTCGTAGGCACGGTCCACCCCGAACTCCAACTCCGGTACCACTTCGCCCTCGATCACTTCCGCGCGGCGCCGCACCCGCTCGCGGGCAGCGTGAATGCGCTCGGGGATCTGGTGCAGGGGGATGCCGACCACCACGAGCACCCCGAACAGCAGCAGCAGGATCAGCAACGGGACGGCGACGTAGACGGTGAGCAGGTCGGCGAGCAGGCTCGAGGACAGGTAGCCGACGATGCCGCCCGCGTCGCGCAGCCGCTCGGGTTCGTTCGGTCGCGGCAGTCCGCGCGAGATGTTGATCAACCCGAGCAGGCCGAACATGATCGCCGTCCAGCCGACCGCCTGGCGACCGCCCGGACCGTTGCGGGCTGGATGGCGAAGCGTCCGCCACGCCATCAGCGCCAGCAGCACCGGGGCGACGTAGGACAGCGTGCCGATGACGCTGGAGATCCCGAATTCCACCCCGTCGCCGAAGGCGCCGGGCAGACCCCACCAGAACTCGGCGCCGAGCACGATGGCGCAGCCGAGCAGGAACAGTCCGATGCCGTCCCGGCGCAGGGCCGGATCCACCTCGGCTGCCCCCGAGCCGACGCGTCGCGCGGTCCCACCCACCGCATGAGCAAGTCCGACCCAGGCCGCGGCGAGTCCGCGCCCGACCGTGCGCAGCACCGAACGCCGCTGCCGCGCGCGACTCCGGCTGCGGGACCGATTCTTGCCCGGACCGCCGTTCCTGGCGCCGGACCTTGGCGGCGGGTTCCGTCGGCCGGTGCTCTTCGCGCTCCCGCTGCGAGGACCGGCATTGGACGTGACCCGCGCGACAGCGCGCGAGGGAGTGGTCTTGTTGCTTCCGGCGGACCGCGGGGACGTTCCCGACTGGGCGGAGCCAGTCTGGGAACGCGACCGCGGTGGGGAAGACGCGCGGGTCGCCATGACCGCGAGGCTACGCGATCGGACGGGTCGGCTCAGCCTCCCACGCCGAGATGGGGACGGAGCTGCCAGAGGTGGTCGGTCGGCCCGATTCCCGAGCCGAGCGCGAACCCGCCGGCGATCGCGCCCGTCACGTAGGCCTTGGCCGCTGCCGTCGCCGCCGGCACCTCCTCGCCCAAGGCGAGCCGGCAGGCCAGCGCGGACGCCAGCGTGCACCCCGTGCCGTGGGTGTGGGCGTTGGGGTTGCGCGCCGCGGTGTAGGCGAACCGCCGGCCGTCTCGGCCGGCCAGGTGGTCCACCGGGTCACCCGGCCCGTGGCCGCCCTTGACCAACACCCAGGCGGGCCCGTACGCCAGGAGCGCCTCCGCCAGGGCCGCACCGCCCCGCTCGGCCGGCAGGCCGGTCAGCAGCACGGCCTCGTCGAGGTTGGGGGTGACGACCTGGGCGAGCGGGAGCAGTACCTCGCGCAGTGCGCCGACGGCCTCCCGGTCGATCAGCCGGTCGCCGTGCTTGCTGACGCAGACAGGATCGACGACCACCGGCACCCCGCACCGGGCTCGAGCCGCCAACCCGGCGAGCAGTTCGGCCACGCAGGTGAGCGACTCGACCGAGCCGAGCATGCCGGTCTTGATCGCGTCCACCCCGAGGTCGTCGACCACGCTGCGGAACTGAGCGCGGATCGCCTCCGGCGGCAACGGCCAGACCCCTTGGACGCCGACCGAGTTCTGGGCGGTGACGGCGGTCAGGACAGTCATGCCGTGCACGCCGTGGGCGAGCATGGTCTTCAGGTCGGCCTGGATCCCCGCGCCGCCACCCGAGTCGGACCCGGCGACGGTGAGCACCCGGGCCGTCGGCAGGTCCGATCCCGATCCGTCCTGCCTCACCGCCGGGGCCGGAAGTGGTCCCAGCCGGTCGCGCCCTCCCAGACGTTGCCGTCGACCAGAACCCGGCTCTGGAGATCCTCGGTCGCCACGCCGATCGCGGTCCACCCCGGCGGGACCGCCTCGGGCGAGCCGAAGGTGGCCGCCAGGGCGTGGTCCTCCCCGCCGGTCAGGATGAACGTGTACGGATCGGTGCCGGTGGCCGCGGCGACCGCCTGCAGCGGATCGGGGACATCGAAGGCCGCGCGGCGCAGATCGAACCCGACGCCCGAGGCCTCAGCCACGTGCCCGAGGTCGGCGAGCAGTCCGTCGGAGATGTCGATCATGGCCGTGGCACCGGCGCGCGCGGCGACCGCACCCTGCCCGTACGGGACCTCCGGAACCCGCTGGGCCTCCACCACCGCGCGCGGCGAGCGGAACCCGCGCCCGAGCACCATCAGCCCTGCGGCCGCCCAACCCAGCCGGCCGCAGACCGCAACCAGCTCGCCCGGCTGTGCGCCGGACCGCAGCACCGGGGGTCGACCCTCCAGATCGCCGAGCGCCGTGACCGAGATGTTGATCTCCCCGGCCCGGGTCACGTCGCCGCCGAGCAGGCTGACCCCGGCGCGCCGGCCCTCGGCGCGCAGGCCGGACGCGAAGTCGAGCGCCCAACCCGCCGCCAGGTTCCCGGGAGCGCAGAAGCCGACCAGGATCCCGGTCGCCCGCGCCCCGACAGCCTCCAGATCGGCCACGCTCACCGCCACCGCCTTCCGACCGACGTCGCCCGCTTCGGACCAGCCGCGACGGAAGTGCACCCCCTCGACCAGCACGTCGACCGAACAGGCCAGATCCCCGTCGAGGAGCAGCACCGCGGCGTCGTCGCCCGGACCGACGGCGACGTCGGCTGCCGGCTGCACCCCCTCGACGATCCCCGCGATGAGCGCGAACTCACCCACTTCGGCCAGGGGCGCGGCCCGGTTCAGTGGCATGCCCGCCTGCGACGCTCCCACGTGGGCGGGGTCACCGGAAAGGATGTAGGTTGGCGCACATCGGCGAGCGTAGCGGTGCCCAGTCCGCGACCGAGGAGTTGCCTCGACGATGAGCTCCCGTTCCGCCGACCCAGCATGGAGGTTCAACCCGCGATGGTCGTTCAGGCGTACATCTTGGTCCAGACCAACGTCGGCAAGGCGGCCGAGGTCGCCGTCGCCATCGGTGCGATCCAGGGCGTCACCCTCGCGGAGGACGTGACCGGGCCGTACGACGTGATCGTCCGGGCCGAAGCGTCCAGCGTCGACGAGCTCGGCCAGCTCGTGGTGGCCCGTGTGCAGACCGTCCCGGGCATCACCCGCACGGTCACCTGCCCCGTGGTGCACATCTGATCCTGGACCTGCAGGTCGGGTCGCGTCGGATCGCGCGTCCAGCGGCTCTGGCCGGTGCCGCGCTGCTGCTCGCTTCCTGCGCGGTGCAGGTCCCCGATCCGGCACCCGAGCCGACGGCCGCCGCCGTGTGTGCCGCGCTGCTGCCCGCCCTGCCGGACAGACTCCTGGACCAGACCCGCCGGACGACCGAGCCAGGCCGGCTCAGCGTCGCCTGGGGCCGACCGGCGATCGTCCTGCGTTGCGGCGTGGGCAAGCCCGCCGGCCTGGAGCCCACCAGTCAGTGCTTCGAGGTGAACGGGGTCGGCTGGTTCGCCGAGCCCGCACCGAGCGGCTTCCGGTTCACCACGATCGGACGCCCCGCCTACGTCGAGGTGACCGTTCCGTCGCAGTACGCCCCCGAGGCCAACGCCTTGACCTTCGTGTCCGCGGCGATCGATGCGCACGATCCCGTCCGCCAGCCGTGCGTGTGACAGGTCGCGTGCCTCAGCGCAGACCCAGCGGTCGGCGCAGAGCCAGCCGGACCAGGTGCTCGACCAGGTCGGGATAGCTCATTCCGGTCGCCGCCCACATCCGGGGAAACATCGAGTGCGCGGTGAAGCCGGGCATGGTGTTGATCTCGTTGATCACCACCCGGTCGTCCCGGGTGAGGAAGACATCGACCCGGGCCAGACCTTCGCAGCCGATCGCCTCGAAGGTGCGCACGGCCAGCCGGCGGACCTCATCGGCCAGCGCCGCCTCGACCCGCGCGGGCACGTCGAGCCGGACCTGCTCCTCCGGCAGGTACTTCGCGTCGAAGTCGTAGAACCCGCGGTCGCCGAGCACCGAGATCTCAGCGAGCGCGCTGGCCATCGGTGCCCCGCCGGTTGCGTCCTCCAGCACGCCGCACTCCAACTCGCGGGCGTCGACGAAGCCCTGCTCGACGATCACCTTGGGGTCGAAACCCTGGGCATGCTCGACGGCGGCCTCGATCGCCGCAGGGTCGTCCACCTTGCTGATCCCCAGGCTGGACCCGCCACGGGCCGGTTTGACGAAGACGGGGAAGGTGAGCCCCGCAACCTCAGCGAGGCAGCCGGTGCGGTCGCGGCGCCAGTCCTGCGGGGTGATCACCACGAAGGGGCCGACCGGCAGTCCGCTGGCGCTGAGCACCAGCTTCATGAAGTGCTTGTCCATCCCGACGGCACTGGCCAGCACACCGGCACCGACGTAGCGAGTGCCCATCATCTCGAACAAACCCTGGATGGTGCCGTCCTCGCCGAACGGCCCGTGCAACAGGGCCAGGGCGACGTCGACCGGTCCGAGTTCCTGCAGCGCCGAGCGGTACGCCGCCACCTGTCCGTCGCCGGCGGGGTCGCACGCACGGACGGCCAGCCGGGCACCGGAGCCGTCCCGCAGCAGGACGGCATCGGCTGAGGATTCGTCGAGTTCGGGCAGGCGGCCGTCGACGACGGCGAGTCCTTCGATCACCGCCGGGTCGACCAGGACCCATCGTCCCGTACGGGTGATCCCGATGCCGACCACGTCGTACTGCTCCCGGTCCAGAGCCCCGAGGACACCGGCCGCAGTCAGGCACGACACGCCGTGCTCGCTGCTGCTGCCGCCGAACACCAAGGCGACCCGGGTCCGTGCCGCTCCGGAGTCCCCGGACTCCTGCTGGCTGTCGATCCTCACGCTGACCGACCCTAGCGCCAGCGCGCCGGACGCGGCATCCGACGCATACCGCCGTGCCGCAGACTGGACGCCGTGACCAGCCCCAACGCGCATCCGCCCCGCCTGCGCCCGGAGACGATCGCCGTGACCGCGGGTCGGCCCGCGCGCGTCGTGGACGCCCCGCTCAACCCGCCGGTGCACTTCGCCTCCACCTACGTCGGCGCCCACGACCCCGAGACGGCCGAGCTGGGGTACGGCCGGGACGGGAATCGCACCTGGCAGGCCGTCGAGGAGGCCCTCGGTGCGCTCGAAGGAGGACGTGCCCTGACGTACAGCTCGGGCATGGCCGCGGTGCACGCCGTCCTCGAGCAGATCCCGCCGGGCGCTGTGGTGGTGCTGCCGGCCAACTGCTACCTCGGTGTCGCGGCGGCAATGAGCCGGCACGCCGAGCGCGGCGGGTGGACCGTGCGCACGGTCGCCGTCGCCGACACCGAACAGGTGCTGAGCGCGGCCGAGGGGGCGGATCTGGTGTGGCTCGAGTCCCCCACCAACCCGCTGATCGAGGTGGCCGACCTGCCCCGACTGTGCGCCGCGCTGCGTGGGCGCACCCTGGTGGTGGTCGACAACACCTTCGCCACACCCCTCCTGCAGCAACCGCTCGCCCTGGGGGCGGACATCGTCCTGCACTCGGTGACCAAGGCGATCGCCGGCCACTCCGACGTGGTGATGGGCGCGCTGGTCATCGGCGACGACGACCAGGCCCGCTTCGTCGCGCTGGAGCAGGCGCGGCACTCCTTCGGCGCGATACCCGGGCCGATGGAGGCCTACCTCGCCCTGCGTGGCCTCCGCACCCTTGCCCTGCGACTGGCGCAGGCTCAGGCGAGCGCGATGGTGCTCGCGGAGCGACTGGACGCTCTCCCCGCGGTGTCCAGGGTCCGCTATCCGGGCCTGGCGAGCGACCCCGGCTTCGAGGTCGCCAGCCGTACGATGGCGGGCTTCGGCTCCCTGATCTCCATCGACCTGCCCGACGCGGCGACGGCGATCCGCTTCGTCGACCGCTGCCGGCTCTGGGTGCACGCCACCAGCCTCGGCGGGGTGGACTCGAGCCTGGAACGTCGCCGGCGATGGGCCGGGGAGCTGTCCACGGTGCCCGAGGGGCTGGTACGCATGTCGGTCGGCATCGAGCACGTCGAGGACCTGTGGACTGACCTGGAGCAGGGGTTGCGCCCCGGCTGAGCGCGGGTCCCGAGCGACGCCGCGCGCTGACTCGAGCGGGGCCAAGGATCAGAAGTCGTCCTCGTACGGGTTGAACTCGGTGATGATGCCGACCTTCGCCGCCTTCGCCTTGCGGTGGCCCGGCTCACCGGAGATGGTGACCTTCCGGTAGGCGACATTGTTCTTCGTCGAGGACTCGTAGAGCACCTTGTCGGGATTGGCGCGCACCTCGATGTAGTAGACCCCGTTCTTGAGCCCCTTGAGGTCGAAGGACTGCCCGGGCAGGTACTGGACGTAGGTGTCCCCCGAGCCGGCGTCGAGCACCTCGCGCACGCCGATGGAGCTGCGTTCGCCGCAGGACGTGTGCAGGTCGGTATTGTCGGGCCTCCAGTTGGCGCCCGGCACGGTGTAGTCGACGGCGTCGGTGTTGGCCAGGCAGAAGGCCTCCTTCTGACTGCGCAGCACGATCTTCTTCTTGGCGTCCAGCAGCCGGTAGCTCGCGAAGTCGGTGAAGTGCCAGTGGTCGTGGCCGTCGCGGGCGTCCCACGCCATGGTGCCCGCCGGCGCATAGCCGACCTGGCGTCCGTCGGCGTCGAAGAAATACTGGTAGGCCTTCATCAGGTTCTCGTTTCCCGCCACCCGGAAGCCGTCCACCACCAGGGGCGACGGCCCCGCGTTCCACACCGTCGCCGAGAAGTGCAGGTAGCGGCCGCGGTCCATCTCGATGCCCCAGGCGGGGAGTGAGCGCAGATCGGCCCGCGGGCCGCGCGGCACCGAGGCCCGGCCCTGGGGCGGCGCATCGGCGGCCTGCAGTGCGGGCTTCAGTGGCCGGCGCTGCCTGCGGGGTCCGACGTGCGTCCTCCGAGCCCTGGCTGACCTTGAGCGTGAGCTTCTTCGACGCCGACCCCGACGCGATGGCGAAGAGCTCGCGGTAGCGGCTGGTGATCTCCAGCTTCACCGTGTAGGTGCCCGGTTTCAGATCGAGTTCGGCATACTCCAGCGCCGGCGTCGCGTAGCCCGCCTGCAGGCCCCAGACCGATCCGAGGCTGTACGGGTTGGCGAAGCAGTCGGTCGGATACGGCGAGGTCGCCGGCGCACCGGGGGTGCGACGGACCTGCCGCTCGCTGTTCGGACAGAAGGTGTAGAGCTTCTTGACCACTACCTTCTTTCGACTGTTCGTGATCGTCGACCCGGAAGAAGTCGGCGAGCCCGCCGAAATCCTCGCGCACGGTGCCGGTCGGCAGCGCTTGGTCCGGCCCTGAACGGACACGGAACGCGCTCAGCCGCTCGCGGTAGCCGGCGCGGAAGGACCGGATCTCGAACGGCTCCCCACCGGCCAGCAGGTACACCCCCAGGTCGACGTACGCGGTCCCGTCGTAGGACTCCGCGGTGACGACCTTCCGGGTCTGCTCCAGGCCCAGGCCGGGCGAGCCGGGGAGGGCCGACGCGGGAGCGGCTCCGGTGGCCAGCGCCCCGCTCACCAGGGTCAGCGCGCCGACGACCAGGGCAGCGGCGCGGCGAAGGCGGACGGTGGTTCTTCACGATGTCCTCCAGGACTGGCGTCCTCGGCGGGCGCCTCGGCCCTATTAGACCGCTGCGCACTCCCCGCCGTGCGGCACAAAAGTGCGCGAGTCGGACGCGTCGCCCTGGAGGTCGGCCCGCGGGCGCACGACCCGCCGTGAGTCCTAGCGCTCCGGCCCGGCCCGGCGGGCCATCAGGCGGGCCACCATCTCCTCCGGGGTGAAGGTCCCCGCGATCACCGCCGCCACGCTTTCCACGATCGGCATCTCCACCCCGTGCTGAGCGGCCAGGTTGGTGATGGAGGCGCACGACTTGACTCCCTCCGCCACCTGTCGGGTGGACGCAACGATCTCGGCCACCGTGCGTCCCCGGCCCATCTCCTCCCCGAAGGTGCGGTTCCGCGAGAGTGGCGAGGAGCAGGTGGCCACCAGATCGCCGAGCCCGGCGAGCCCGGAGAAGGTGTACGGATCCGCGCCCAGCGCCAACCCGAGCCGGGTCGTCTCGGCCAGGCCCCGGGTGATCACCGAGGCGGTCGCGTTGGCGCCCAGGCCCAGGCCGACCGCCATGCCCACCGCCAGCGCGATCACGTTCTTGGTCGCGCCCGCCAGCTCGCAACCCACCACGTCGGTGTTGGTGTAGGCGCGGAAGCGGGCCGTGTGGCACACCGCCTGCAACGCCTCGGCTGTGTGGGTCGACACGCTCGCCACCACGCTTGCCGAGGGTTGGCGCTCGGCGATCTCCCGGGCGAGGTTGGGACCGGTGACGACGGCGATCCGTTCCGGCGCGATCCCGCCCGCCTCGGCGATGACCTCGCTCATGCGCAGACCCGTGCCGAGTTCGATGCCCTTGGCCAGACTCACCACGATGGCCTGAGGCGGGATCTGCCACCGGCTCAGATTGTCGCGCAGGGACTGGGACGGGACGGCGAGCACGACGAAGTCCGCTCCTGCCATGGCTTCGTCGGGGTCGCTCACCGCCACCAACGACGGCGGGAGCGGTACGGTCGGGAAGTAGTCCGGGTTGCGGTGCTCGGCATTGATGCGCGCCGCGAGCTCGGGCCGACGGGCCCAGAGCGTCACCGGGTGCCCGGAGTCGCTGACCACCAGCGCGAACGCGGTACCCCACGAGCCCGATCCCATCACCGCGACCCGCGCCGTGACGGCCGGCTGCTGCTCGCTCACGTCGGCTCACCCGCTACGGTGCGCGGGTCGTAGCGCCGGGCGGGCGGCGGCTGCTGGCGAAGCTCCGACACCAGCGCGGTGATGGCCTCCATCATCCGTTCGGTGGCCTCGGCCAGCACGGCGGCGGAGACGGGCTGGGTGCGCAGGTCGTCAAGCTGGACCGGCTCACCGACCACCATCCGCAGGGTCTTGCGGGGGAAGATCTTCGGGAACCTGACCTGGGTGCCGTACATCAGTTCCTGCGCTCCCCACTGGCCGACCGGGATCACCGGACTGCCCGTCTCGAGCGCGATCCTCGCGGCGCCGGTCTTGCCGCGCATCGGCCACAGCTGTGGATCGCGGCTGATCGTGCCCTCCGGATAGACCACCACCGCCCGACCGGCCTCGACGGCCGATATCGCAGCGCGCAGCGCATCCTGGGAGCGCGATGAGTTGCGCTCCACCGGAATCTGTCCGCACCGCCGGATGATCGTCCCGATCACCGGGAGCGCGAACACCGAGGCCTTGCCCAGGAAGCGCGGCCATCGGCCCGAGTAGGCGATGAACTGGCCGAGCGCGAGCGGATCGGCGTTGGAGATGTGGTTGGCCACGATGACCACCCCGCCCGTCCGCGGCAGCTTGGCGGCGTCACGCCAGTCGCGCTTGGTCAGCGGAGCCAGCACCGCGTTGAGGAAGCGGATGACCCCTGCGATGGTCTGGCCCCCGGGCTCGGTGTTGACCCGAGCGAGCGGCGGCACGACCGCGGGACCGCGCCGGACAGGCACCTCGGCCATGGTCACCTCCCTGCTCCGCACCGATCAGACGTCGGCCACACCATACGCCGACGGTGCGGGCCGTCTTCTGGACGGGAGCTCGGTCGGACGGGGCGGGACCGTCGCGCCGGTCAGGCTGGTCGGGCCGGTGAACAATGGGGCTCGATGGACACGACGATCGCCCAGCGGTCCGCCGCCGCGGTGGTCGCGCTGAAGCCCCTCAGCGAGGCGAAGACGCGGCTCGACCTTCCCGCCCCGCTGCGCCGCCGCTTGGCCTGGACGATGGCCCTGGACACCCTCGTCGGCCTGTCGGCGCAGGTGGCGGCGGTTCTGGTGGTCAGCGATCAGCCCGCCCTCGGGTCCCGGCTCGCGCGCAGCGGCGTGCGGGCGCAGGTGCACGCCGAGCCGGGCCGGACCGGCCTGAACGGCGCGTTCAGCCTACGGTGCCGACCTGCTGCGGTCCCAGGGGCACGATCCGGTGCTCGCCTGTGTCGGGGATCTGCCGGCGTTGCGGGCGGAGTCCCTGCGTCGGATGCTGGCGGCCGCTCCTGCGCCCGGGCGGGTCTACCTCGCCGACCGGTCCGGAGTGGGCACGACCATGCTGCTCGCCCACGGGGTGGCCCTGCGCCCCCACTTCCAGCAGCGATCGGCTCGAGCGCACGCTGCTTCGGGGGCGGTGGCGCTGCTGCCCGACGAGCCCGAGGCGCCCGGACTGGACGCGCGCACCGACGTGGACACCGAGGACGACTTGTACCTGGCGGCGGGCCTCGGGCTCGGTCCGGCCACTGCAGCGCTGATCGATCCGGAATCGGGTCGGCTGGGTCGCTACGGCGTGATCACGGTGACCGATCATCGCGACGCCGCCCTGAGTGGGCTGGCGGTCAGCGCTGCCGGGCGTCGGCTGAGACTGCCGCTGGCCTCGCTGGACGCAGGCTGGCGGCACGTACGGACCGGTCAACGGCTGCATGCCGTCGTCGCCGGAGGAACCGTGATCAGCGCCTGGCTGTGACCGCCCGCCCGTGACCGGTGAAGCGCAGCGGGATGATACCGGATCAGCTGGCAGCGATCTTGGCCGGCAGGGTCTTCGGCTTGTACGCGGGCCGCTGGGATTCGAAGTCGGCGATCTTGTCCACCTGGCGCAACGTCAGGCCGATGTCGTCCAGGCCCTCGAGCAGCCGCCAGCGGGTGTAGTCGTCGATCTCGAAGTCGCAGCGAAAGCCCTCGGCGGTGATCAGCTTGTCCACCAGGTCAACCGTCAGCGGAACGCTGGGGTGAGCCTCGATGTAGTCCCAGAGTTCTTCGACGACCTTCTGGTCCACCACGGCGACCAGCAGCCCCGCCTTGCCGGAGTTGCTCCGGAAGATGTCCCCGAACCGCGAGCCGATGACGACGCGGAAGCCGTAGTTCTGCAGGGCCCAGACCGCGTGCTCGCGTGAAGAGCCGGTGCCGAAATCCGGTCCGGGAACCAGAATCGTGGCGCCGTCGTACTGGGGCTGGTTGAGCACGAAGGACGGATCCTTGCGCCAGGCGGCGAACAAGCCGTCCTCGAAGCCGGTCTTGGTGACGCGCTTGAGGTACACCGCCGGGATGATCTGGTCGGTGTCGACGTTGCCGCGGCGCAGCGGGAGCGCGGTGCCGGTGTGATTGCTGAACTTGTCCATGATCGACTCCTTCTCAGGCCAGATCGGCCGGCGAGCTGAGCGTGCCGACGACGGCGGTCGCCGCGGCGACCAGGGGCGACACCAGGTGGGTGCGACCGCCCTTGCCCTGCCGGCCCTCGAAGTTGCGGTTCGAGGTCGAAGCGGCCCGCTCACCGGGGGCGAGCTGGTCCGGATTCATCCCCAGGCACATCGAACAGCCGGCGGCGCGCCATTCCGCGCCCGCCTCCTTGAAGATGATGTCCAGACCCTCGGACTCGGCCTGCAACCGCACCCGGGCCGAGCCCGGCACGACGAGCATCCGGACCTGGTCGGCGACGTGCCGTCCCTTGATCACGTCCGCGGCCGCGCGCAGGTCCTCGATCCGGCCATTGGTGCAGGAGCCGAGGAAGACGGTGTCCACGCGGATGTCGCGCATCCGCTGGCCGGGGGTGAGCGCCATGTACTCCAGCGCCTTGGACGCCGCGGTGCGGTCGGACTCCTCGGCGAAGGTTTCCGGATCCGGCACGCTGGCACCCAACGGGACCCCTTGGCCGGGGTTGGTGCCCCAGGTCACGAAGGGGGTGAGTTTGGCCGCGTCCAGGTCGACCTCGGCGTCGAAGATCGCATCCTCGTCGCTGCGCAGCGTCTCCCAGTAGGCGAGTGCCGCGTCCCAGTCCTCGCCCTCCGGCGCGTGCGGGCGGCCCTTCACGTACGCGTAGGTCGTCTCGTCCGGAGCGATCAGGCCGGCCTTCGCGCCCCATTCGATGCTCATGTTGCAGATGGTCATCCGGCCCTCCATGGAGAGCGCGCGGATCGCCGAACCGCGGTACTCCACGATGTAGCCCTGGCCGCCACCCGTGCCGACCTTGGCGATCAGCGCGAGGACGATGTCCTTCGACGTCACGCCGGTCGGCAGCTCACCTTCGACGTTGACCGCCATCGTCTTCGGCCGCGCCTGCGGGAGGGTCTGGGTGGCGAGCACGTGCTCGACCTCGGAGGTCCCGATGCCGAACGCGATCGAGCCGAACGCGCCGTGGGTGGAGGTGTGCGAGTCGCCGCAGACCACGGTCAGGCCGGGCTGGGTCAGACCCAACTGCGGGCCGATGATGTGCACGATCCCCTGGTCCAGGTCACCCAGGCTGTGGATCCGGACGCCGAACTCGCGCGCATTGGCGCGCAGCGTGTCCACCTGGGTCCGCGACACCGGGTCCGCGATGGGCTGGTCGATGTTGAGGGTGGGGGTGTTGTGATCCTCGGTGGCCAGGGTGAGGTCTGGTCGGCGCACCGGGCGCCCGGCCTGCCGGAGCCCGTCGAAGGCCTGCGGGCTGGTCACCTCGTGAATCAGGTGCAGGTCGATGAAGAGGAGGTCGGGCTCGCCCTCGGCCGCCCGTACGACGTGGTCGTCCCATACCTTCTGACTCAGCGTTCTGCCCATTTACAGCGCCCTTCCCTCTCGCGATCCACCGGCCGCACCGACTTGCCTTCCAGCATTCGAGACGGCAGTATCAAGGTATGGACAACTCTAGCGGAGTCGGCGTCCTCGACAAAGCGGCCCTGGTGCTCAGTGCGTTGGAGACCGGACCGACCACGCTGGCCGGGCTCGTGTCCGCCACCGGCCTGGCCCGACCGACCGCACACCGCCTCGCTGTTGCCCTGGAACACCATCGCCTGGTGAGCCGCGACATGCAAGGCCGGTTCATTCTCGGCCCCCGGCTGGGCGAACTCGCCTCGGCCGCCGGCGAGGATCGCCTGCTGGCCACCGCCGGGCCCGTCCTGGCCCGGCTGCGCGACATCACCGGCGAGTCCGCCCAGATGTTCCGCCGCCAGGGCGACTTCCGCGTCTGCGTGGCCACCGCCGAGCGCATGTCGGGGCTGCGCGACAGCGTGCCCGTCGGCACGCAGTTGACCATGACCGCCGGATCTGCCGCCCAGGTGCTGCTGGCCTGGGAGGAGCCCGACCGGATGCAGCGCGGGCTCCGCGGCAGCCGCTACTCCGCCGTCGCCCTGGCCGCCGTACGGCGCCGCGGCTGGGCCCACTCCGTCGGCGAGCGGGAGCCGGGCGTGGCGTCGGTCTCCGCCCCCGTACGCTCCCCCTCCGGCAAGGTGATCGCCGCGGTCAGCGTCTCCGGCCCCATCGAACGCCTCTCCCGACAGCCCGGCCGGCTGCACGCCCCAGCCGTCATCGCCGCCGCCGAGCGGCTCAGCGAGGTCCTCCGCCGCAGCGGCGGCGAGTAGCCCACCTCCCCCTCCCATCCCTCCCCCCCCCTCCCCCTCCGCGCATCCCCCCGATCCCGGAAACTGTCGCCAGACGACACCTTTTCGGCAGTTTCCCCGTCGTTCGCCGACAGTTGCGGGAGGGCTCGGGCATCGGGTCGGGCATCGGGTCCGGCATCGGGCCGCAGGGCAGCCAGGCCGAGCGTGGAGCACCGGGTGCCGGTGGACTAGGTTGACGCCATGGACGAGCCGGATCTCCATCGGGCGGCCCGCATCGACCGGGCCGTACTCCGCTGGCGCGCCAAGCGCGCGCGGAAGGCCGGCTACACCGCTCAGGTGATCCCGTACACCGGCTACGGCTCGACGACGTGGATCCGGGTGCTCGGGCGGGTCCTGCTCGCGCCGGAGCAGACCGTACGAGCGGGCCAGTCCGAGCCGGCCGGGATCCGCGGCTGGCGCAGCTTCACCAGTGTCTGGGTCGAGCACGCCCAGGTCGAGGTCGAGATCGACGGGTCGGCGTACGAGGTGGTCGCCGGCGACAGCGGCATCATCGACGTCGTGCTCGACGTCAGCCTGCCACCCGGCTGGAACACGATCCGACTCCGCTCGAACGGATCGCCGGAGGTGTCGGCGGAGGTCTTCATCGTCGATCCCGAGATCGACTTCGGCATCGTCTCCGACATCGACGACACGGTCATGGTCACCTCCCTCCCCCGCCCGCTCCTGGCGGCCTGGCACACCTTCGTGGTCAACGAGCACGCCCGCTCCACCACGCCAGGGATGCCCGTGCTGTACGAGCGGCTCACCAGCCGCTATCCCGGGAGCGCCGGTGGTCTACCTGTCCACCGGCGCGTGGAACGTCGCGCCGACGCTGACCCGCTTCCTCTCCCGCAACCTCTACCCGCCCGGCGCGCTCCTGCTGACCGACTGGGGACCCACCCCCGACCGCTGGTTCCGCAGTGGGCCGGAGCACAAGCGGGCGAACCTGCTGCGCCTGGCGCGCGAGTTCCCGCAGATCCGCTGGCTGTTGGTCGGTGACGACGGCCAGCACGACGAGACGATCTATGGCACGTTCGTCGACGAGCATCCCGATCAGGTCGCGGCGGTCTGCATCCGCCGACTGACCCCAGGCGAGGCGGTGCTGGCCGGCAGCACCAACCGGCAGCACGAGGGGTCCGATCGCGCCGGAAAGCCCTGGCTTTCCGGTCCGGACGGCGCCGAACTGGCCGACGAGCTGACCCGTGCAGGTCTGCTCGGTGAGATCCACCAGCAGCCCGAAGTCGAGGCCTGACTCTCCCCGCGACCAGCCGCCATCCGGTCCCGGAAGGACCCGGTTCGCAGGCCCTCCCGGAGGGTGCCGGCGACGGGCAACGTGGCTGGTCGCCGTTCGATAGGGTCGTGCTGCTGATCGCTCGACGAGCCAAGGTATCCGGCTCCGGGCGGGTGGCGCGGGCCCGAGTCGCGACACCGGCGAGATGCTCACCCCGCGGGCAAGGAGGCAGCGTCATGAGTGAGGTCGAGACAGTCATCGCAAGGTGGGCAGCGCAGGCCGGAGGAGGTGAGCGCCGCCGCGGACGCCTGGTGGCGGCACGCCGTGATCTACCAGATCTACCCCCGCAGCTTCGCCGACGGCAACGGCGACGGCGAGGGCGACATCGCCGGCATCCGGGCGCGGCTGCCGTACCTGGTGGACCTGAAGGTGGACGGCATCTGGATCTCACCCTGGTACCCCTCGCCGATGGCCGACGGCGGCTACGACGTCAGCGACTTCACCGGCATCCATCCGATGTTCGGCACCATCGAGGAAGCCGACGCCCTCATCCGCGAAGCTCACGCCGCCGGGCTGCGGGTCCTGGTCGACATCGTGCCCAACCACACGTCGGACGAGCACCCGTGGTTCCAGGCCGCACTGGCCGCCGGGCCCGGGTCCCCGGAGCGGGCACGCTACCTGTTCCGCGACGGCAAGGGGCCCAACGGGGACGAGTTCCCCAACAACTGGATCAGTTGCTTCGGCGGCTCGGCGTGGGAGCGGGTGATCGAGCCGGACGGGACCCCGGGGCAGTACTACATGCACATGTTCGCCGTCGAGCAGCCTGACCTGGACTGGACCAGCGAGGCGGTGCTGAACTCCTTCGACGACATCCTCCGGTTCTGGCTGGACCGCGGGGTCGACGGCCTGCGGGTCGACGCCGCCCCGGCGATCGGCAAGGCTCCGGGTCTACCCGACGCGGACTACGGCGGCGACCTGCGATTCATGACGCTGGACTGGGTGGACAACCCGCACTGGGACCACGACGAGGTGCACCGCGTGTTCCGTCGCTGGCGGGCTCTGGCCGACGCGTACGGCGGTGACCGGATCTTCGTGGCCGAGGCCGTGGTCAACAGTGCCGAACGACTCAGCCAGTACCTGCGCCAGGACGAGATGCACAGCGCGTTCAACTTCCAGTACATGAAGGAGGCGTGGGCTCCGGGTCCGCTACGCAGGGTCATCGACGACACCCTGCAGTCGCTGGTGCCGGTGGGTGCACCCGCCACCTGGGTGCTCAGCAGCCACGACGAGGCCCGGTTGGTCAGCCGCTACGGCCGGAAGACGACGTCGTCGGCCCACTTCGCCGACGGCGCCGGCGAGGCGGTCGACGTGGCTCTGGGCACCACCCGGGCCAAGGCGGCCGCGATGCTGATGTTGGCCCTGCCCGGCTGCGCGTACATCTACCAGGGCGAGGAACTCGGCCTGCCCCAGGTCGACGATCTGCCGGACGAGGTGATCCAGGATCCGGTGTTCAAGCGCTCCGGCGGGCAGATGCGCGGTCGCGACGGGTGCCGCATCCCCATCCCGTGGGAGGGCGACAAGCCGCCGTACGGGTTCTCACCTGACGGCGCCACCAGCACCTGGCTCCCGCAACCGGCCGACTGGACCGACCTGACCGTCGAGGCCGAGGCGGCCGAGCCGGAGTCCATGCTCTCGCTGTACCGCGAGGCGCTGCGGCTGCGACGTGAACTGCCCGGGCTGCGTACCGACGCCTTCGCCTGGGTCGACACCCCGGACGGCGTGCTGGCCTTCGACCGCGGCCCGGAGGTGCGCTGTGTGGTGAACCTGTCCGGCGAGCCGTACGACCTCGATCCGTCCGCGACGGTGCTGCTCGCCAGTTCCCCGGTGGTGGCGGGCGGGCTGCCGCACGACGCCGCCGCGTGGCTGGGCCGGTCGTCGACCTGAGGATCGAGCAGCCTGCCGCGGCGTCGCCGGGGCGTCACCTGCCCGGGCTGCATCGGGAGCGCAACCGCCTTGCTCTCACCGATTGGCCGCAACCCGAGGAGAGACGCTCCAGCGGCGGCGAGACACTGTCTGTCATGGACGATGTCGACATGCTGACCTGCCCGGCCTGTGGGTCGGAGAAGCTCACCTTCACCGAGGTGGTGCCGGCGCACCGGGAGGGCGGCTCGGCCGCCTCCGCGGGGAGCGATGGGCCACCGCCGCACGATGTGCCGCGGACCGCCTACTTCGTCTGCGAGCGGTGCGACAGCCCTGGCCAGTTCCTCGTGCCCGAGGGCTGGGATCCGCCTATCACCGCGTGAGGCCAGCGCGGTCCTCCTCGGATGCCACTCCGCTGGCTGCGGCCCGTCGGTCAGGAGCTTCTCCCTCACGTGCTCCCTAGCGGGACTCCCGTGGGTTGCCTCGCTCTCGGTCGGCCCGGCCGTCGGCGCCGCATGCTCGGGTTCTGGGCCAGGGCGCTCAGCCGCTCGACCCGCCAGCTTGGTCACGCCCAGTGCGACGACCGCCAGGCCGGTCACCTCGCCCGCCACCGTGGCCGGTGAGGCGAAGAACCGTTCGCCGAAGACGACCAGCCCGAACGTGATCGCCACCGCCAACTGGCAGAGGTTGAGCACCGGCACCGACACCGACATCGGCGTCAACTGGTAGGCGCGCTGGTTGAGCAGGATCGCGCCTGCGCCGGCCACGACCAGGACCCACGGCGGCCATTGCGCCAGGACGTACAGCACACCTCGTTCGGACTCGACCGTGCTGAGCTTGAGCAGGCCGGCCACCAGCCCGAACAAGACGCCGGAGCCGCATCCCAGCAGGACACCGCGCAACAGCGGATGCTCACCGCTGCGCCGTGCGGCGTAGGCCAGCCCGGCCGCCACCACGACGCCGACGCCCACCAGAACCGGAGCCCGCGCGGGGATCGAGCTCCGCCGCATCGCTGGGGCGGAAGACGGTCACGAACAGCGCGAGGCCAGCCCAGGTGAGGCCCACCCAGCCGATCTCACCCCGCGACGGCAGCCGCCGTTCGATCGCAGAGCGGGCGAAGACAGTGAAGACGATGCCGCTGAGGATGACCGGCTGGACGAGGCTGAGGTCGCCGAGTTTCAACGCGACGGCGTGCAGCGCGAACGCGGTGGCACTCAGTCCGGCACCCACCAGCCAGCCGGGGCGGCGAAGCAGAGTCCGCACCATGGCGCGCTTGGACGCTTTCGGCGCGGACCCCGCGGAGCGGTGTTGCAGCGAGCTTCCGGCCGCGAAGAACGCCGCCGACGACAGCGCCACCAACACTGCAGCGATCATGACTCACACCCCCTTTCCGCCCGCCGCACGGTCGGCGGCCACACTAGCTCTGCCCGCCTGCGCCCGCGACGGGCGGGTTTCGACCCCGGGCGGGCGCCCCTCGAGCGTGAGTTCCGGCTGAATGACTGCAGGACTGGCACAGGGCCGCTCGCGACAGCACGCGTCATGCGCCCCGGAGATGATCCCGGGGCGCATGACGTCGGTGCTGTCAGGCGTCGTAACGCTCGCGGCTGCCCGACTTGGCCAGACCGCGACTGACCATGTAACCGATGGTCAACAGCGAGACGAGGAACCAGGCCTGGTGGACGCCGAAGCCCTGGCCGTCCTGGTTGTTGTCGGTGACGAGAGCGGCGATGAGCACGCCGGCGACCGTGATGACGTACACGATGAACTCGGTCGTCTTGAAGGCCGACTTCGTCTCCGTGCTGAGACGGGTGGGTCGGCCGAGGTCGCGATCGGTGTGTGACGCGACGGGGTTAGTCATGAGAATCTCCAACAATGAGCATGTGACACACTGGTCACGAGGAACGATACCGATTGGCACCGCTGCTCCTACGACGTAGGTCTACGGCGTAGGTTTACGTTGTAAACAGTACAGGGCCCTTCTGCCTTGCCAAATTCCGATGCCCGCGTGCCTACTCCTGAGACAACGGTGAACCCAGCCACTGACCCACCGAGCTCCGCCACGTCGCCCGGCGGACGGGAACCGCTGACGCGCGAACGGGTTCTGGCTGCCGCTCTTCGCCTCGTCGACACCGAGGGTCTCGATGCCCTGACCCGGCGCCGCCTCGGAACTGAATTGGGCCGAGACGCCATGGCGCTGTACCGCTACGCACCGGACAGGGCCGCACTGTTGGACGGCATCGTCGAGCTCGTCTTGCAGGGCTCGAGATCGAGACTGATGGGGCTGACTGGCAGGACCAACTACGCCGCGGTGCCCACGGCTTCCGCAAGCTCGCTCTCGCGCATCCACACGTCGTGGGCCTCATCCTGGCGCGCTCCAATTCCACGCCGCTGGGCAATCGTCCGCTGGGTACGCTCCGTCCGCTCGAGCGACTGCTCGAATTGCTCATAGACGCCGGATTCCGCCCACCGGTGGCACTGCGCATCTACCGGATCTACGTCGGCTTTGTTTACAGTCACATCCTCACCGAACTCCAAGACCTCATCGTCGATCCCGAAGAAACTGACGACCTTCTCCGGCTGGGCTTGAACCGCCTGCCGCTGCGGGATTTCCCGGTACTCCGCAGCCTCGCGGCGGACCTCGCCCACTACGACGGCGTCGCGGAACTGGACCACGGACTGGACATCCTGTTCGCCGGCCTCGACACCCGGCTACATGGACACCCTGACGGCGACCGCTCCTAGGAGGGTGGTGTTAAACGCTGACCTACTGCGCGGCACCCGAGCACGCACCGGGCTGCGTTGTCGTCGTCGCGGATAGAACACCGCTATCCGACTCCTCCTCCGCCTTGCCCGGCACGCACCCGAGCACCTGCTCGCTACGGCCACCGTTTGACACCACCCTCCTAGCGCACTGGGGATCAGCAGGGAGTGCCGCTCAGATCTGCCGGATGACGTCAGCGCGCCCCGGGCCGGCAGACCCCTTCGCGGATGGCGGCGAGCTTGGCCGCCTCGGCGACGGCTGGAGCGACCTGGGGGTCGAAGACCGACGGGATGATGTAGTCGGGGCGGACCCGTTCCCCGACCACGTCGGCGATCGCAGAGGCGGCGGCGAGCTTCATCCCGTCGGTGATCCTGCGGGCCCGGGCATCGAGCGCGCCGCGGAAGATTCCCGGGAACGCCAGCACGTTATTGATCTGATTGGCGAAATCGCTGCGACCGGTGGCGATCACCGCGGCGATGTCGCTGATCAGTTCGGGCCGGATCTCCGGGTTCGGGTTGGCCATGGCGAACACGATCGGCTTGGCCGCCATCGACTGGACATCGGCTCGGGTCAGCAGATCGGGACCCGACAGTCCGATGAACACGTCGGCGCCGGCGATCACGTCGGCGATCGCCCCGCTCAACCGTTCCGGGTTGGTGTTGCCGGCGAACCACTGCTTCGACGCGTTCAGGTCGCTGCGTCCGGTGTGGACCGCACCTTGGCGATCGACGCCGATGATGTTGCGGACCCCGGCACCCATCAGCATCTTCGACACCGCGACCCCGGCCGCCCCGACGCCGGCCACCACGACCTTGATCTCGCCGTGCTCCTTGCCGACCAACCTCAACGCGTTCTGCAGCGCGGCCACCGTGACGATGGCCGTACCGTGTTGGTCGTCGTGGAAGACCGGGATCTCCAGCAGGTCGATCAGCCGCTCCTCGATCTCGAAGGCACCGGGAGCGGCGATGTCTTCCAGATTGATGCCCCCGAAGGTCGGCTCCAGTCGGCACACCAGGTCGATGATCTCCTCCACCGAGGACGTCTTGACGCAGATCGGGAAGGCGTCGACTCCGCCGAAGGCCTTGAAGAGCATGGCCTTGCCCTCCATCACCGGCATGGCGGCGTACGGCCCGATGTCGCCCAGACCCAGTACGGCGGTGCCGTCGGAGACGATCGCCACCGTGTTCTTGCGGATGGTGTACTCGTGCGAGATGTCTTGGTCGCGGGCGATCTCCATGCAGACCCGGGCCACCCCGGGGGTGTAGGCCATCGACAGATCGTCGAGATCGGCCAGCGGGGACGTCCCGGCGATCTCGATCTTCCCGCCCACATGGAGCTGATGCGTGCGATCCTCCCACTCCAGGATCTGGACACCATCGACCGACGCGACCGCGGCGCGGACCTGCTCCTGGTGGGCCTCGCTGCCGCAGTAGACGATCAGATCGTCCTCGAGGTGGGACGTCTTGGCCATGAACCCGTCGAGTCCGGTGATGTTGCCGCCCACCTCGCCGATAGCCACCGCGACGCGGCCGAGGGTGCCCGGTCGGTTCACCATGCGTAGCCGGATGCGCAGCGAGTACGCCGGGCTGGGTGTGTTGGTCTCCATAGGCGCGAACCTATCCCTGCCGCTTGCCAGCCCAGGCCGCGCGGCCGACGCCAGCGCTAAAGCGCGCCCCATAGTTGTAGCCCCGACGGGATTCGAACCCGCGCTACCGCCTTGAGAGGGCGACGTGCTAGGCCGCTACACAACGGGGCCCCTAGCTGCCGTTCCTTGCGGACCGGACCGCGGAAGCCTACCAACTCCCTTGTCACGGGGCGAATCGGAGCTTCCTGCTGCGCTGGGGTACTAGGACTCGAACCTAGACTAACTGATCCAGAATCAGTCGGGCTGCCAATTACCCTATACCCCATCGTGGTGTCCCGGGTGGGTGCGAAACCGCCCGCGGCACGAGGAAGAACTTTACGCCACGGAAGGCCGCGGCCCCAAACCGGTTCCCCTCGACACGCCCGTCCGTGCCGGCTACGGGCCGCTCAGCTGTGCGTCAGGTCGACCCGGGTGCGCACCTTCAGCAGTCGGCTCAACCCGTACGCCAGGACTGCGAAGAGCGCAAACCCACCTACATCGAAGCCCGCATCGATCCAGCCGATCTCCTTGAGCGCCTTGAGTTCGGCGACCGATCCGGTCAAGCCCGCGATCCCGTACGCGAACACGTTGTTCACCACGTGGGCGGCGATCCCCGCCTCCAACCCGCCGGTCTTCCAGACCAGCAGCGCGGCCAGCAGCCCGAAGGCGAGCCGGTCGACGAACAGCGGCAGGTTCTGCGTCCCGTGCAACAGGGCGAAGACCAACGAGGAGACGACGACCCCGAACCAGGGTCTGGCCACCAGGCTGCCCAGCGCCTGCATCAGGTAGCCGCGGAAGAAGATCTCCTCGGCGGCGGCCTGCAACGGCGAGGTGAGCACGATGACCACGGCGAATCCGGCGAAACCCGCCTGCGGAGCGAAGCTCAGCGGCTCTTGCAGTGCGCTGGACAGCAGGAGCATGCCGTTCAGAGCCACCGCCGCGATGGCCAGGCAGCCGAGCAGGTAGGGCCAGCGGATCCGCGGCTGCACCGAGGAAAGCCACCGGGGTCGCAGCTGGTGCACCGCGGCCATCAGCGCCCAGGCGATCGGGATCAGCGTGGCGATGCCGAGGTTGGTGGCCAGCATTCCGGTCGGCCGCTCGAAGGCGAAAGCGCTGGTGAAGTACGCCCGATAGTCGACGTCGGCGGCTGTGGTGGCCCAGAACAAGGTCACCAGGGCCTGGCTGACGACCGAGGTCAGCAGCAGGAACAGCGACAAGCCGCACAACGCCCCGAGCAGGGAGCGCCACCACGTGTAGGTCGGACCACGCAGGATCTGTGGGTACGCCGCGCCGTCGGGCGGCAGAACGGCCGGCGTCAGCAGCGTCCCGACAGGACCCCCGCCCGGCGGGGGCGTCCTGCCGGCGCGGGCGTCCGGCGCGGCGTCGCCGGCGCGGCGTCGGGCCGGCTGCTCGCCCCGAGGCACCGGAGACGCAGATGGGGTCGCCGCCGGCTGGGCGCGTACCGCAGGGTTACCCGACCGCGTACGCCCGGGGTGCGCTTGGCTTTGCCCACCAGCTCAGCGCTCCGTGGTCGCCCGTGGCGCGAGCGAGGCGGCGGCCGCCTCCAGCCGGGCGAGGGTGGAGTCCCGGCCGAGCAGCTCGAGCGACTCGAACAGCGGAGGTGAGATCCGCCGTCCGGTGACCGCAGCGCGGACCGGGACCGAAAGCGAGCCGCGGCTTGAGTCCGAGCCCTTCCACCAGGGCAGTTCGTAGTGCGGCTTCGATCGCGGCGGTCTCGAACACCGGGAGAGCGGCCAGCGCAGCGGCGGCAGCGGCCAGCGCCGGACCGGCCTCCGCAGCCAGACCGGCGTCGTCGGCGCGGGTGAGCTTCGCATCGGCGACGAAGAGGAAAGCCAGCAGATCGACCGCCTCGGCCAGGGTGTTCATCCGCTCCTGGATCAGGGGCGTGGCGGCTTCCAGGATCGCCCGCTCGTCAGGCAACGGCGGGTCGCTGACCAGGCCGGCGCGTACGAAGAAGGGCACCAGGCGTTGCGTCAACTCCTCCACGGGGAGCAGCCGGATGTGGGCGGCGTTGATCGCCTCGCACTTGCGCGCGTCGAAACGGGCCGGGTTGGCGTTGACCCGGCGGATGTCGAAGGCCGCGATCATCTCCTCCATCGTGAAGATGTCGCGGTCCTCAGCGATCGCCCAACCCAGCAGGGCCAGGTAGTTGAGCAGCGCGGCCGGCAGGTAGCCCTGCACCTGGTAGTCGGCCAGACCCGCCCCCTTGTCCCGCTTGGACAGCCGACGATTGCCCTCGCCCAGCACGGTCGGCAGGTGCCCGAAGATCGGCGTACGTCCGCTACCCACGCCGACCTTGCGGAGCGCCTCGTACAGCACGATCTGGCGTGGCGTCGAGGACAGCAGGTCCTCCCCGCGCAGCACGTGGGTGATCTCCATCAGGGAGTCGTCGACGGGATTGACCAGGGTGTAGAGCGGTTCGCCGTTGGCGCGCACGATGACGTAGTCGGGCACGTGTGCGGCGGCGAACTTCACCGGCCCGCGGATGAGGTCGTCGAAACCGATGTCGGAGTCGGGCACCCGCATCCGCACCACCGATGACGCCGTGAGCGCCTCCAGTTCGGCGATCCGGGCTGGGCCGAGGTCGCGGCAGAAGCCGTCGTACCCCGACGCCGAACCGGCCGGGCGCGCCGCCTCACGGGCCTCGATCTCCTCCCGGGTGCAGTAGCAGCGGTAGGCCAGGGCCGCATCGAGCAGTTTCGCCACGACGCCGCGGTAGATCTCACCCCGCTCGGACTGGATGTAGGGGCCGTACGCGCCGCCGACCCCGGGACCCTCGTCCCAGTCGAGCCCGAGCCAGCGCAGTGAGTCGTAGAGCACCTGGTAGGACTCCGCCAGGTTGCGGCCGGTGTCGGTGTCCTCGACCCGGAGCAGGAACGTGCCGCCGTAATGGCGCGCGAACACCCAGTTGAACAGAGCGCTGCGGACGTTGCCGACGTGCAGGTTGCCCGTCGGCGAGGGCGGAAATCGGACCCGGACCTGTTCGGGCGCGAAGTCTCCGAGCACCGCGGTGTCGTCGCGGAGGGGAACGGACTGACTCACGTGTCGGGGTCCTCTGTGGTGCTGGTCGGGGGGCTGGCGCTGGCGACCGGGTTGGTCAGGGTGCCGATGCCTTCGATCTCGATGCTGACCTCCTGGCCGGCGAGCATCGGCCCGACCCCCTCAGGAGTGCCGGTGAGGATCACGTCGCCAGGGAGCAGGGTGGTGAAGGAGGTGATGTAGGCGATGAGCTCGGCCACGCCGAGCACCATGTCGCCGGTGCTCGCGGCCTGCTTCTGCTCGCCGTCCAGTGTCGTGGTCAGCCGAAGCGCCGCGACTTCGTCGAGGCTCTGGTGGGTGGTCATCCACGGCCCGAGGGGGCAGAACGTGTCGTACCCCTTCGCGCGGGCCCACTGCCCGTCGCTCTTCTGGAGGTCGCGGGCGGTCACGTCGTTGGCGACGGTGAACCCGAAGATGACGTCGCGGGCGCGACTCACCGGCACCTCGCGGCAGATCCGCCCGATGACCACCGCCAGTTCGCCCTCGTAGCTCAGGTTCTGGGTCGTGGTGGGGTAGATGATCGACTCGCCCGGCCCGATCACGGAGGTGTTGGGCTTGAAGAAGATGAGCGGGATCTTCGGCACCTCGCCGCCCATCTCGCTGGCGTGCGCGGCGTAGTTGCGGCCGACCGCGACCACCTTGCTGCGCGGGATGACGGGGGCGAGCAGGCGTACGCCGTCCAGTTCCTTGCGCTCGCCGGTGAGCTGCACCTGGGCAGCGAGCGGATCTCCGGTCAGGACCGAGACCGTCTCCGGGTAGCGACCACCATCGCCGGCCAACTCCACCACGCCGTACTGGGGATCTCCCCCATCGGCAAAACGAGCGATACGCACCGCGCCAGCCTAGCGGTGACTCCTGCCACCGCCGACCGCTCGCGCCGCCGACCCGGCACCGAGTGAGCAGCCCGCCCGCACGGAACCCACGTATACGTAGGTTCCTGCACGGGAGCGGGGAGGGGAGGGCGGGAGGGAGTGGCTGCGATACTGCCGGTGTGGGCCCGCCCTTCGATGCTGTGGACGTCATCCGGACCAAGCGGGACGGTGGCGAGCTGTCCGACGCGCAGATCGACTGGGTCATCGGGGCGTACACGGCCGGCGAGGTCGCCGAGGAGCAGATGTCGGCGCTCGCCATGGCGATCCTGTTCCGCGGGCTGAGCGCGACCGAGCTGAGCCGCTGGACCGAGGCCATGATCGGCTCCGGCGAACGGCTCGACTTCTCCAGCCTCTCCCGGCCGACCGCCGACAAGCACTCCACGGGTGGCGTCGGGGACAAGATCACGCTGCCCCTCGCGCCCCTGGTCGCGGCCTGCGGCGTCGCCGTGCCCCAGTTGTCCGGCCGGGGCCTCGGCCATACCGGCGGCACCTTGGACAAGCTGGAGGCGATCCCGGGCTGGCGGGCCGAGCTCGACAACGACGGCGATGATGCGCCAGCTCGAGGACGTCGGCGCGGTCATCTGCGCCGCCGGTGCCGGGCTCGCCCCGGCCGACAAGAAGCTGTACGCGCTGCGGGACGTGACCGGCACGGTCGAGGCCATCCCGCTGATCGCGTCGTCGATCATGAGCAAGAAGATCGCTGAGGGCACGGGCGCGCTGGTGCTCGACGTGAAGGTGGGCAGCGGGGCCTTCATGAAGACCGAGGAGTCCGCGCGCGAGCTCGCGCAGACCATGGTCACGCTCGGCCAGGCGGCCGGGGTACGCACGGTCGCGCTGCTCACCGACATGTCCACTCCGCTGGGTCTCACCGCGGGCAACGCCCTCGAGGTCGCGGAATCGGTCGAGGTGCTGGCCGGTGGCGGGCCGCCGGACGTGGTGGAACTCACCGTGGCCCTGGCGCGCGAGATGGTCGCCGCGGCGGGACGGGACGGCGAGGACCCGGCCGAGGTGCTGGCGTCAGGCCGGGCGATGGATGTCTGGCGCGCCATGATCCGAGCCCAGGGCGGTGATCCCGAGGCGACGCTGCCGACGGCCCGCGAGACCGAGGTGTTGACCGCGACCCGCGACGGCGTGCTGCAGTCGATGGACGCGCTCGCCGTCGGGGTCGCCGCCTGGCGTCTCGGAGCCGGGCGGGCCCGCAAGGAGGACGTCGTCCAGGCCGGTGCCGGGGTGCAACTCCACGCCAGGCCTGGGATGCGCGTACGGGCCGGTCAGCCCTTGTTGACCTTGCACACCGACACCCCGGAGCGCTTCGCCCGCGCCCGCGAAGCCCTCGTCGGGGCGTACGTCATCGGCGATCAGGCCGCGGAAGGGCCGCCGCTCGTCATCGACCGATTACGCTGACCTCTGATCACAATTTCGTCGCGATCAGGTCGATAGTCAGCTCTATGCGGCGCTGCGCTCGCGTAGCGTCCCCGTCCGTGATCGTTTTGTCGTCCCGCCCGGCCTACCCCGGCGCACCGGTCCCCTTCCGTTCGCTGGAGCCTCTCACCCGCGCCGTCGCCCTCGCCGTGTTCATCACCGGGATCGCGCTCGTCGGCCAGTTCGCCGCAGCGTGCGCTGCGGCCACGCAGGCGTGGCGGGTCGCCGCGGTCGACCCCGAGGGTCTGAACGCTTCCATCGACGCCCTGGCTGTTCCGCAGCCGATCGTGACTCGGCTGCTGCTCGTCTGGCTCCTTCCGTTCGTGGCCTCCGGGCTGATCAGCCTGTGCCTGTGCGCCGCCTACGTGCTGGTGATCCGCTGGCAGAACCAGGCCCTCGCCAATGTGGCACACCTGGCGGTGCCGCCGCCGACTCTGAGTCGCGTCGGTGCGGCCTTCACCTGGCTGGTGCCGGTCTGGAACCTGTTCGGGCCGCGGCAGGTCTTCGGACACCTCTGGCGATCCGGCGACCTCCGCCTGGACAGCTACCCGACGGTCGGCAGCCTTCCGCAGCCTGCCCGTGCCGGGCCTGCTCAACGCCTGGTGGGCACTCTGGCTGCTCGCGCACCTGGCCGCCACCACGATCGGCGGCGTCGCCGCGCTCGTCGGCACCATCGGCGCCTTCGCCGCCAGCTATCTCCTGGACATGGTGTCGAGCGTGGTGCATGCTGGTCACGGGGGCTTGTTCATCCGCATCGTGGACGAGATCGGCCGCCGCCAGGACGTCCGCTTCGTCGCGACGAGCTCCGTGCGGCCGCGTCCGAGGCAGGATGTGGACCTGGGCCGGTTCAGCTGGGTAGCGCTCAGACTCCCAGTGCGACCGGCGGCAGGTCGCCTCGCCGGGGCACCACCGCGTCGTCGGCGTGGATCAACCCGTACAGGTAGGCATCGCTCAACGCATCCCAGGACGCCTCGATGATGTTCTGGCCCACCCCGACCGTGGTCCAGGCGCGCAGCCCGTCGGTGGTCTGGATCAACACCCGTACGGTGGCGTCGGTGCCGTGTCCCTGGTCGAGGATGCGCACCCGGTAGTCGATCAACTCGAACCGCTCCACCGCCGGGTACGCGGGCCGCAGGGCGTTGCGGACGGCGTGGTCCAGGGCGTTGACCGGGCCGTTGCCCTCACCCACGACCCGCTGGCTCTCCCCCTTGGCGGTCAGCCGCACCGTGCACTCGGTGTCGGTCTCGCCGGCGGTGGCCCCGCCCGCGCCAACCGGGTGCCCCTGGGTGAAGACGCGCCAGGACTGGACCGAGAAGTACTCGGGCAGTTGGTCCAGTTCCCGACGCAGCAGCAACTCGAAGCTCGCGTCGGCCGCCTCGTAGGTGTAGCCGTCGGCCTCAGCGGCCTTCACCCGGTCGGTGATCCGGGACGCGAGCTCGCGGTCCGACAGGTCGAATCCGAGCTCCTCGCCCTTGATCTGGATATTGGCCCGGCCCGCCATGTCGGATACGAGCATCCGCATGTCGTTCCCCACCAGGGCCGGGTCGATGTGCTGGTAGAGGTTGGGATCTACCTTGATCGCGCTGGCGTGCAGGCCCGCCTTGTGGGCGAACGACGACAAGCCAACATAAGGCTGACGAGCGCTGGATGGCACGTTCGTCACCTCTGCGATCGCGTGCGCGAGGCGGGTGGCCTCGCGCAGCGAACCGGCCGGAAGAAGCGGCCAGCCGTACTTGAGTTCGAGATTGGCGACGACCGAGATCAGGTCGGCGTTGCCCGTGCGCTCCCCGTAGCCGTTCACGGTGCCCTGGACGTGCATCGCACCGGCGTCCACCGCAGCCAAGGTGTTGGCCACCGCGCAGCCGGCGTCGTTGTGGGCGTGGATGCCCAACGGGATCCCGACCTGGGCAGCCTCGCCGACGATCTCACCGACCCACGGGGGCAGCATGCCGCCGTTGGTGTCGCACAGCACGACCACCTCGGCTCCCGCCTCGGCGGCGGTCCGCACGGCCTCCAGCGCGTACGCCCGGTTCTCGCGGAAGCCGTCGAAGAAGTGCTCGCAGTCGACGAAGACCCGCTGGCCCTCGGCGCGCAGGTGCGTGACGGTGTCGGCGATCATGGCCAGGTTCTCCGCGAGCGTGGTCCGCAGCGCCTGCTCCACGTGGCGGTCATGGCTCTTGGCCACGATGCAGGCGATCGGCGCCCGCGCGTCGCGCAGGGCAGCCGTGAGCGGGTCGTCCGCGGCCCGCATGCCCACCCGCCGGGTGAACCCGAAGGCGACCAGCTCGGCCCGGTTGAGAGTCAACGCCCCTTCGGCCATGGCCGCGAAGAAGGCGGTGTCGTTGGGATTCGCTCCCGGCCAGCCACCCTCGATGAAACCGACGCCGAGTTGATCCAGCAGGGACGCGATCGCGAGCTTGTCCGCCACCGACAGGTTGAGGCCCTCCTGCTGCGACCCGTCCCGCAAGGTGGTGTCGAAGACGTGGAACTCGGCCGGCTTTGGCTTGAGCTGGGAGAACATCGATGGAAATCCTTTGGTGTCGGAGTGGTTCCTGACATGAAAAAACCTCCTTGTCACATGGACAGGAGGTTCAGCGCGCCGGCGGAGGCTCAGCGCGCTAGCAGATAATCACGACCAGGAAGCGCATGTGCCCAGTGTGACCCATCCGCCCGGGTTTTACCACCCCCCACTCCGGCGCGGCACATCGAGGTGAAGGCGCCGGAGCAGGCGGGTGACTCACAGCACGCGGCGGAGCCAGCCGTGGGCGTCCTCGGCCCGCCCGTACTGGATGTCCAGCAGACTCTTCCGCAATGCCGCCGTGGTCTCGCCGGTCTCCCCCGAACCCACCGCGTACGCGCCGTCCTCGTTCTTCAGCTCAGCGATCGGGGTGATCACTGCGGCCGTGCCGCAGGCGAAGAGTTCGGTCACCGTCCCGGCGGTGATGCCCTCCAGCAACTCACCGATCCCGATCCGCCGCTCCACCGGGGTCAGCCCGAACTGCTTGGCCAGGGTCAGGATCGAGTCCCGGGTGACCCCCTCCAGGATCGATCCGGTGAGCTCCGGCGTGACCAGCTCGGCGTCGCTGGTGACCAGGTAGACGTTCATCCCCCCCAGTTCCTCCAGCCACGCATGCTCGGTCGCGTCCGCGAACATCACCTGGTCGCAGCCGTGTTCGGCCGCCTCCTGCTGAGCGATCAGGCTGGCGGCGTAGTTCCCGCCACACTTCGCCGCCCCGGTGCCGCCCGGCGCCGCCCGGCTGTAGCGGGTGGAGATCCAGATGCTGACCGGCTTCACGCCGGTGGAGAAGTAGGGGCCCGCCGGGCTGGCGATGCAGCAGTAGGTCACCCGCTTCGCCGCGCGCACGCCGAGGAACGCCTCCGAGGCGAACATGAAGGGGCGCAGGTAGAGACTCTGCTCGGCGTCCCCGCTGCCGGAGGGCACCCACGCCTCGTCGGCGGCGATCAGGGCGTCGATGCTGGCCAGGAAGTCCTCGACCTCCATGGCCGGCAGCGCGAGCCGCCGGGCGGAGCGCTCGAGGCGCTCGCCGTTGCGCTCCGGACGGAACAGCCAGACCGAACCGTCGGCGTGCCGGTAGGCCTTCATCCCCTCGAAGACCTCCTGCGCATAGTGCAGCACCGCCGTGGCCGGGTCGAGGGAGAACGGACCGTACGGGACGATCGCGGAGTCGTGCCAGCCGTCGGTCGCCGTCCAGGTCGCCACCGCCATGTGGTCGGTGAAGTTCATCCCGAAGCCGGGATTGGCCAAGATGGCGCGGCGCTCCGCCTCATTGCGGGGGCGCGGGTTGCTCCGCAGTTCGAACTGAAGGCTCACGTCGGCTGCTCTCCTTCGCTGGCAGATCGTCCGGTCACGCTAACAGCCGGGGCGGCGGGACCGCTCCTGCCCGCAGGGCCGGCCCACGGTTACGATGCGCCGGTGACTGACGCCAGCGACCAGCCCATGCCGACCCCTGCCGCCCCCTCCCCGACGGGCTGGAATCTGGCCGTCATCGGGGGCGACGGGATCGGGCCCGAGGTGGTGGCCGAGGGCCTGAAGGTGCTCGATGCGGTCACCGCGCCGGGACGCTTCGCCACCACCGCGTACGACCTGGGCGCCGGTCGCTGGCAGCGCACCGGCGAGGTGCTTCCCGACTCGGTGATGGCCGAACTGGCCCAGGCCGATGTGATCCTGCTCGGTGCCGTCGGCGCTGCCCCGGGTGCCACCGACGTGCCCAGCGGTCTGCTCGAGCGGGGTCTGCTGCTGAAGCTGCGGTTCGCGTTCGACCACTACGTGAATCTGAGGCCGAGCCGGCTCTTCCCGGGCGTGCCGACTCCGCTCGCCGATCACGTGGTCAGCGGGCGCGAGGTCGACTTCGTCGTCGTCCGGGAGGGCACCGAGGGGCTGTACTGCGGCAACGGTGGCGTGGTCCGCGCCGGGACCGCCCACGAGATCGCCACCGAGGTCAGCGTGAACACCGCGTACGGGGTGGAGCGGGTCGTCCGCGACGCCTTCGAGCGCGCCACCCGTCGCCGAGGCAAGCTGACCCTGGTGCACAAGCACAACGTGCTCGTCAACGCCGGCGGCCTGTGGAACCGCACCTTCCAGGCGGTCGCCGCGGAATACCCGCAGGTCAGTACGGACTACCTGCACGTCGACGCGGCCACCATCTTCCTGGCCACCGACCCCGCCCGCTTCGACGTGATCGTCACCGACAACCTGTTCGGCGACATCCTGACCGATCTGGCCGCGGCGGTCACCGGCGGCATCGGCCTGGCTGCCAGCGGCAACGTCAACCCTCATCGGAACTTCCCGTCGATGTTCGAGCCTGTACACGGGTCCGCACCCGACATCGCCGGGCAGGGAATCGCCGATCCGACGGCCACGATCCTGTCGGTGAGCCTGCTGCTGGACCACCTCGGACTGGCCGAGGAGGCCGCGAGGATCGAGCGGGCCGTCATCAGCGACATCGCCGGCCGCGCCGGTTCGGGGAAGCGCAGCACGAGCCAGATCGGTGACGCGATCGCTGCAGCGGTCTAGCCCGAGCAGTCTAGCCCGGAGCGGTCTGGCCTGAGCGGGCCGAGCCCGGAGGCAGGCCGACCGGCACCGGCGTCAGTGAGCCGGATGGTCCTTCTGAGCGTTGACCGGGCTGGGGAGGACAGCGGGGACGACCGAGTGCTCCTTGCGCGCCCGGCGCCGGGGCTGTTGCCCTGTGGCGCGTTGCTGACGGTCGCCGGTGACCATCCATGCGTCTGGATACATCTCGTACATGCGCTGTCCTGATCGGTTCAAGGTGGGAATCGGGTCCCAGGCTGTGACGGCTAAATAGTAGGGTGCCCGACTATCTCTTGCCCACCCACTTTCTGGAAACGTTCCACATCGTGGACCGGCGGGCCCGGCTTGGAGTTCTTGGCACACTGCAGAGGTGAGCGCGCCACCGGACCTGCCCGAACTCGTGCTGCGCGCGTTGCGGATGTCGCTCCAGCGCGGCTACGTGCAGGCCTCGCGTACCGAGACGGGGCGGCTGCTGGCCACGCTCGCGGCGACGCGCACGGGCACGATCGCCGAGTGCGGCACCGGGTGCGGGGTCGGAGCGGCCTGGCTGCGCAGTGGCGCGCCGAAGGCCACCCGGGTGATCACCGCCGAGCTCGATCCCGAACTCGCGCACGGGGTGATGGACATGTTCGCGCACGACGACATCGACGTCATGCACGCCGACTGGAGCAGCCTGGCCGAGCACGGCCCCTTCTCGCTGATCTTCATGGACGCCGCCAGCGCGAAGACCTGGCCCCGGGAGGAGATCTCCGACCTGCTCGACGAGGGCGGAATGATCGTCCTGGACGATTTCACGCCCTGTCCGAGTTGGCCACCGCTTCAGGGCGGCCGCGTCGACGCGCTCCGGGTGGCCTGGCTGTCCGACGAGCGCTTCACCAGTGTCGATGTGATGGTCGCGGAGGACACCTCGGTGGTCATCGCCGTCAAGCGGTAGGCGCCGGGTGAGTGCCGCGGCACCCCAGCCCCCGGCCCTCGATCAGGCCGACGACGGTCGCGTCGGGCATGCTGGAACCGTGGCCACACGACGATTCATGCCGCTGCGGGTGCTGGGTGGCACCGTCTTGATGCTCCTCATCGCAGGCTCCCTGCTGCTCCTGGTCGCCCGTTACGCGGGCGGCTGGGGGGTCCCGTACTTCACCTTCACCACCGAACGCGGGTCGACCTGCAAGAACGGCTTCACCGGCTACACCTGCGCACCGCTGACTCTGGCCGACGTGGAGTTCTTCGGCCAGGTGGACCTGCCGGACGACACGGCGGTGGAGACGGCGACCTATCGCGCCACCCACGACTACCGCCTGGACGCGCGACTGCAGGTCCCGGCCGGCTCGGCCGAGGTCGGCCTGACCGCACTGGTCGAGGCGTACGGGAAGTGCGGGACCGGCCGGCCGTCACCGCTGGACGGCGACGGCCTCGAACGAGGTCTGCGTGATCGTCAACCCCCAGAGCGACCCCGAGACCGGGGAACCGAGCAGTCGCGTCTACCTGATCGGCACCGGGCTGCGCGCCGACGGTACGCGCCTGGTGTCGGTGGCCCTCCGGTCCCGCTGAGCAGCGTCAGCGAGCCGCGGTGCCCTCGACGTAGTCGTCGTCGTGGCTCTTCACCCAGGCCATCAACTCACGCAGTTCGTGCCCGACCGCCTCGATCGGGTGCTTCTCCCCCGCCTCACGCAACGACGCGAACTCGGGGGCGCCGGCGTCCTGGTCGTCGATGAAACGCTGGGCGAACGCGCCGTTCTGGATGTCGGTGAGCACACTCTTCATGTTCTCCTTCACCCGCGCGTCGATGACCCGCGGACCCGAGACGTAGTCGCCGTACTCGGCGGTGTCGGACACGCTCCACCGCTGCTTGGCGATCCCCCCCTCATACATCAGGTCCACGATCAGTTTGAGCTCGTGCAGGCATTCGAAGTAGGCGACCTCGGGCTGGTACCCGGCCTCGGTGAGGGTCTCGAAGCCGGCCATGATCAGCGCGCTCGCCCCGCCGCAGAGCACAGCCTGTTCGCCGAACAGGTCAGTCTCGGTCTCCTCGGTGAAGGTGGTCTTGATCCCCCCGGCGCGCAGTCCGCCGATCCCTTTGGCGTAGGACAGGGCCAGGTCCCACGCCTTGCCGGAGGCGTCCTGCTCGACGGCGACCAGCACCGGGACGCCACGCCCCTCGGCGTACTCGCGGCGGACCAGGTGACCCGGGCCCTTGGGGGCGACCAGCGCCACGTCCACGCCCTCGGGCGGGGAGATGTAGCCGTAGCGGATGTTGAATCCGTGCGCGAACAGGAGCGCGTCGCCGGGCACCAGGTTGGGTTCGATCGCCTCCGCGTACAGCGAACGCTGGGCCGGGTCGGGCACCAGCACCATGATCAGGTCGGCTTCCTCACAGGCCTCGAACGGCGTCAGCACGCGCAGGCCCTGGGCCTCGGCCTTGGCCCGGCTCCGGCTGCCCTCAGGCAGGCCGACCCGTACGTCGACACCCGAGTCGCGCAGCGACAGTGCGTGGGCGTGGCCTTGGCTCCCGAAGCCCAGGATGGCGACGTTGCGTCCTTGGATCAGGGACAGGTCGGCGTCGGAATCGTAGAACATCTTTGCGGGCACTGGTCAGCTTCTTCCTGTGTGATGGGCGGTGGTCAAGCTACTAGAGCGGGCCGGCGAACCCGGCGACGGGCTCGCGGATGCGCCTAGCGGGCCTAAGCGGTCTGTACCGGCTTGAGCCGGTCGGCGCGCGGGGTCCGGTCGCGCTGGGCACGATCGGTGAGCGAGCGGTTACCCCGGCCGAGGGCGACCAGGCCGGACTGGACCAGTTCACGGATCCCGTACGGCTCGAACAGCTCCAGCAGGGCTGCCAGTTTGGCCGGGCTGCCGGTGGCCTCCACGGTGATCACCTCCGAGGTCAGATCCACCGCCTTCCCGCCGAAGAGTCCGATGATCTCGATCAGCTGGCCGCGCGTCTCGGCGGTGGCCTTGACCTTGACCAGCACCAACTCCCGGCGTACGGCGCTCTCCTCGAGCTCGACGATCTTGAGCACCTCGATCAACTTGTTCAGCTGCTTGGTGATCTGCTCCAGCACCGTGTCGTCGACGTTGACCTGCAGCGTGATCCGTGACAACTCCGGCGATTCGGTCGGCCCGACGGCAAGCGACTCGATGTTGTAGCCCCGGCGGGAGATGAGTCCGGCGACGCGGGCCAGCACGCCGGGCCTGTTCTGCACCAGAACGCTGAGGGTGTGCGTCATGCTCATCACAGCTCCTCCTCGTCCCACTTCGGCGCCATGTCGCGGGCCACCTTGATCTCGTCGTTGCCGGTCCCGGCGGCGACCATCGGCCACACCATGGCGTCCTTGTGCACCACGAACTCCACCACCACGGGCACGTCGTTGATCGACAGCGCCTTCTCGATCACCGAGTCCACGTCGTCCGGCTCCTCGGCCCGCAGACCGACGCAACCCATCGCCTCGGCGAGCTTGGGGAAGTCGGGGATCCGGTTGGTCTTCAGGTCGGTGTTGGAGTAGCGCCCCTGGTAGAACAGCGTCTGCCACTGTCGCACCATGCCCAGACTCTGGTTGTTGATCACCGCGATCTTGACCGGGATGCCTTCCAGCGCGCAGGTGACCAGCTCCTGGTTGGTCATCTGGAAGCAGCCGTCCCCGTCGATGCCCCACACGATCTTGTCCGGTTGCCCCACCTTGGCCCCCATGGCCGCCGGAACGCAGTAGCCCATCGTGCCGAGACCGCCGGAGTTCAACCAGCGCCCCGGGAGTTCCCAGGGCAGGAAGTGCGCCGCCCACATCTGGTGCTGACCCACGCCGGAGGCGTAATAGGCGTCCGGACCGGTGATCTGCCCGATCCGCTGGATCACCTGCTGCGGCGACAGCTCACCGTTCTCAGGCAGGTCGTAGCCGGTCGGGTACCGACGCTTCAGGTCCTTCAGGTAGCGCACCCAGTCGCTGATGTCGAGCTCCAGGTTCGCCGCCCGCAGGAGTGCGGTGAGCTCCCCGATGACCTCCTTGCAGTCCCCCACGATCGGCACGTCGGCAGTCCGGTTCTTGGAGATCTCCGCCGGGTCGATGTCGGCGTGGATGACCTTGGCCAGCGGCGCGAAGGTGGACAGCTGGCCGGTCACCCGGTCGTCGAAGCGCGTGCCCAGCGCGATCAGCAGGTCGCTGCGCTGCAACGCTCCCACTGCGGCCACCGTGCCGTGCATGCCGGGCATGCCCATGTTCTGCGGGTGGCTGTCGGGAAACAGCCCGCGGGCCATCAGCGTGGTGACCACCGGGATCCCGGTGAGCTCGGCGAGTTCGGCGAACTCCTTCCAGGCTCGTGCCTTCAGCACTCCGCCGCCGATGTAGAGCACCGGGCGTCGGGACTCCGCGATCAGCCGTACCGCCTCGCGCACCTGCTTGCCATGCGGCTTGGTCACCGGCCGGTAGCCCGGCAGGTCCATCACCGGCGGCCAGCTGAACGGCGCGCGGCCCTGCAGGGCGTCCTTGGTGATGTCGACCAGCACCGGACCCGGCCGGCCCGTACCCGCGATGTGGAACGCCGAGGCGATGGCTTCGGCGATGTCGCCGGCCTTGGTGATCAAGAAGCTGTGCTTGGTGATCGGCATCGTGATGCCGCGGATGTCGGCCTCCTGGAAGGCGTCGGTCCCGATGGCGGCGCTGCCGACCTGACCGGTGATGGCCACCATCGGCACCGAGTCCATGTGCGCGTCGGCAATCGGGGTCACCAGATTGGTGGCACCCGGGCCGGACGTGGCCATGCAGACCCCGACGCGTCCGGTCGCGACCGCGTAGCCCTCGGCTGCGTGCCCGGCACCCTGCTCGTGGCGGACCAGGATGTGTCGAACCGTCTTGGAGTCGAAGAGGGGGTCGTACGCGGGCAGGATCGCGCCGCCGGGAATGCCGAAGACGACATCCGCCCCGACCTGCTCCAGCGACCTGACCAGGGACTGGGCGCCCGTGAGCTCTTCGGCGGTGCCGCTGTCCGACATCTGTGTCTCCTTGCCTTGCCGGACCCCACTCGGGACCCGTGTTGGATGTTACGCCTGTGCAACGACGCGTCCGCCCCCGTCAGCTCGCCGCACCAACAAAAAACCCCCGCTGCCGGAGGCAGGCGAGGGAGCGCGTCGAGTGAGTGGGAGGACTCAGTCGACACGCCTGTGTACGAGGACGGAGGCGATCTGCATGGGCCCACCCTAGCTCCGCGGCGTACCTGGACCCCCGCCGGTTCCGCTTCGTCTTGACATCCGGAAGGACGCTAGGACCACCTACTTTCCTCGCTGCCGCTCGTCGGCACCGGTTCACGCCGGCGGAACCGCCCGACAACGGGTTCTGCCTGACACGGGCACCCGCCGCCGTGCGGCGGGAACAATCCGGAACTTCCCGTCAGCGACCTCGCGGTCCGCACCCGCGCCGTGCTGATCTGTGGTGTCGCCGGCGTCGTCCCCTGGCTGGCCCTGGCCGCGTTCCTGCCGTAGCTGGGCTGATCGTGGGAGCCGACGTAGGCTCGCGGAGATGCGAGGTACGCGCGGCCCTGCCGCCTCCGCCTTCGGTCGGCTGGTCGCCGCCGCTGCACTGGTCGTCACCGCCGGGCTCGTCGCGTCCTGTTCCGGCACCGGCAGCCGGACTCCGGTCCCGCCCGGCACCTCCCCCGGCACACCACCGGCCGTCCCGGCCACCGGAGGGCCGACACCCCTGGCGACACCGACGGCCGCCCCTCCGCCCACGTCTCGACCACGTCTGCGACCACGGCTGCGACCACGCAGCCGGCAAGCCCCCCGGCCACCGCTCGGCCCAGGTGCGCTTCGAAGTCGCCCGGGTACAACGCGACATTGCCCACCTGGCCGACGGGATCGGCCCGCGGGAGGCCGCCTCGGACAACTTCGCCGAGGCGGCCGACTGGGTCGAACGTCGCTTCGAACGGCTCGGCTACACGGTTCGGCGCGCGCAGGTGCCGGTTCCTGCCGGTACGTCGTGGGGCGTGGCGGTACCGCGCGGCAGGTCGTCGAACGTCATCGCCGAGCCTGCGGGGTTCGACCCGCGCCGGCGGCATGCGGTCGTCGGAGCCCACCTGGACACGGTGCCGCAAGCGCCCGGTGCCGAGGACAACGCCTCCGGCGTCGCGGTGCTGCTCGAGTTGGCGCGCCTGGCCGCGGCGAACCCGCCAGAGGTGCCCGTCCGGTTCATCGCCTTCGGGGCCGAGGAGCCGCGGGGCAGCGGCGACGCGTTGCACCACTTCGGTTCGCGGCGGCACGTCGCCGGTCTCTCCCGCGCCGAACGCGACGCCGTCGCCGGCATGGTGTCGCTGGACCGGGTGGGCGTGCGCGCCCGCTACGTGCCGGTCTGCGCGGCGGACGGCAGCGGCACGGACCTGCGCGACGATCTGCGCGACACCGCCCGCCGGCTGCGGATCGCCACCCGCGCCTGCACCAACCGCACCAGCGACCACTGGCCGTACGCGAAGGCCGGCATCCCGGCGGTTCGGGTCGGCGGCGTCCCCTATGCCGGCTATCACTCGCGCGGCGACACGCCGCGTGTGGTCGACCCGGGTCAGCTGCACAGGGTCGGGCGCACGGTATGGGCCTGGCTGGTCGGCGCCTGACCGCGCCCGACGGGCACCTGACCGACTCGTGCCCCACTCAGGGCGTGAATGGCCCCCGGCTGCTGCCCCACAGATCAGCCAGGATCCGTGCGGACCGCTCGCCGCGCACCGGGCGGGGGTGAACGCGCCGTCGATGACGTACGGGACCGGCTCGACGGCCCGCACCGTGCCGCCCCACAGCACGATTTCGACGCAGCACCCCCTCCCGGTCTTGTCTGAAAGTCCATGTCGAAGACGAAGTTGCCGAGGGAGTGCACGACCACGGCGTCCCCCAGCCGCTCGAAGCCCTGCACCCAGTGCGGGTGGCCACCGATGATCAGGTCGGCGCCGGCGTCGGCGAAGGCGCGCGCCGCCGTCCGCTGGCTCGGTTCCGGTCGGTGGGTGTACTGGGTTCCCCAGTGGGTCAGCACCACGACCGTGTCGACTCGACGCTCGAGCGCGGCGATGTCGGCGCTGATCCGGCGCAGCTGGGCTCGGTTCAGCGTCCCGGTACGCGGTGGCATGTTCAACCGATGGGTGCCCGGGCGCGATCGACGTCGCGGCGGGGTCTCCCCGATCGAGTCGACGGCGAGGAAGCCGACCCGTACGCCATCCCGCTCGACCACGACCGGCCGGCGAGCTTCTTCTAGGGTGCGGCCCGCTCCCGACGATCGGAAGCCGGGCGGTGGCAAAGCGGTCCAGCGTCTGCCGGAGCGCCCGGACGCCGAAGTCGCCGACGTGGTTGTTGGCCAGCGAGATCACATCGAACCCGGCACGGCGCAGGCCCGGGAGCACGTCCGGACTCGGCGGCGAAGGAGTCACCGCCTTGCGTCGGTGGGCCCGCGTGGACAGGGTGGACTCGAAGTTCCCCACGGTGATCTCCGCCGAGGCCAGGCGTGCCGCCATGGGCACGAGCGGAGCGCCCGGGTTGCTGCGATGCCGGGCGCCGACCCTGCGGCCGAGCATGATGTCGCCGACGGCGCTCAGTGTGGTCACCTCGGGCACCGCGCGGTCCGAGTTCGTCTCGATCGGATAGCGCTGCGGGTCTCGCAACGGGTGCCGCCGCCGACCGTCAGCACCCGGACCATCGGATCGACCGCATCGGCCCGGAGCACACCGAGCACGCTCCAGCTGCTTCGGACTGCGCTGAGCACCTCAGCCGGAGTTCGTCCGTCCTCGAGACCGCCCGCATCGCGCCGCCGGCCTGGCCGATGACGGACCACCCGGCTGCGCCTGAGGCGATCACCCGCCGGGCGGCGGCGACGTCGACGTCAGCGGTGGTGCGGGTCGCGTGCACCACGAGAGCGAGCGGCACGCGATGCATCGGCCAGCTCGAGCCGGCCGTCGGTTCCGGGGTGGTCACCATCGGCGAGAGGGGCACGCCAGCGGTATCCGCTGCCGGCGGAACTCTGTCGTTCGACGGTCGAGCTGTGCCGGAGCTGCCGGGAGCACGCCGCGCACGCCGCCATCGCAGCGCCAGGGCCGTCCGTCGACCTGTGCGCCGCCTCATCCAGCCAGCCTAGGTGGGCCCTAGACCGACGTACGGCTGCCACGACACCTCAGACCAGACCACCCCTGACACCAGCGCCCGCGCCGGGAATCATGGTGCCGGCGGCCGTGGGCGGATCCTTTCGAGTACCCGCCGGCGGTGGCGCCGGCAGCGAACGCCGCGTGGCGCAGAGCCAGGCCGGGCCGGGTCGCCGGTACCAGGAAGTGACCGGCGATCGAGGCCCGCGGTGGTGGGGCCGGAGCCGTCGGCGGTGGGCACGCTCGTGTGCTGGAGCGCGGCCGGGTATCCGTGGCTGCAGCAGTTGCTCAGCAGTGCGCTGCTCCGACAGGCCATGCTCGATCCCTCCCCGGCAGAGACGCGATCGGCGGCTCCCCGATCAGCACGACCCGACCCTGCGACCAGCGTCCAGCCTGACCCTGACGGAGTCGAAATACAGGTGGTTGATCGGCAGGTGGTTGATGGCGCAGCGCGATCGAGCAGTTCGGGACCCGCCATCCCATGCCGTGGTTGATCGTGCTGAGCAGGTGCTTCTGCTTCTCCACGTCCCTTCCGTCGGCAGCGGACAGAGCAGGTGTCAGAAGATGAAGCGACACCCTCGCGTCCGTTGATCAGATGGATCGCGACCGCCCGACCCGGCGCGTTGTGGATGAGAACCGTGTGCAGATCCGACGCCACGCATCCGCGCGACCGTAGCGATATAAAGGCCGAGGTGGCTGGCGAACTGCTCCTCCGGTCCAAAGGCGAGCCGCCGCACCGTCGAGTGCAGTCCTCAGCGCCACCACCAGATCGAAGCGCGGGCACCGCCCGCTCGAAGCTCACCTCTACGCCCTGATCGTCGGCACGTATCGCCGTGACAGTGTCGTCGTAGGCGAACTCGGCGTATTCGCAGGCCGCGACACCAGATGCCGGCAGTTCGCTGCGCGGGATCTCGATGGCGTCAGGCCCGGCCTGGATGGGGATCCATCCGATCGTCCGCCCGCCGGTGACCGCGGCCAGCCTGTCGTCCGGGTGGCCGCGGCGCGGATCGGTGCGAGCAGGTGCATCTGCTCGACCACCCTCAGCGCCGGGCCGCGACGTCCACCGGGCTGCCACTGAGCGCTGCTCACCCGCCCGCTCGACGACCGTGTGGTGATCCCGCTCCGCGCCAGGAAGTAGGCCAGAGTCGAGCCGGGATGCCTGCCCCGACCACCAACACGCTGCGGATGCCCACGGTCGATCCTCGCGCAATCGACCACACGACGTGCGCCCGATCACCCGCCGGTCGACATCGCGTCGGGTGACAGCGACCCACCTGGCGTACGCCGCTCGCTGTCGATCTCGCCGACCTGTCGGCCTCGTCGGCCTCGTCGGTCTCGTCATCTCGTCACCTCGTGGCGTGGAACTCGAGTTGCCTGCTGCCGCGTCGTACGACGTGCTGTCGTCAACAGCGCGAACATCGTCGCTCCCGCCCGACAGGTGGTGGAAGGGCCAGCCGAGCCGTCGCGTGGTCCATGTCGCGGCGCGCGGTGCTGCGACCGGTAGCTGATCAGCCGGATCGAAGGCGGAGTTTCGAGAGCGCTTCGGGCATCAGCCCTCGTAGACCATCAGTTCTCTCGGGATCGGTGACGGCGCTGATCGAGGGCATACCCTCGGCCGCGGTGATCGCTACGCCTGGTCGCCGGTTCGAGCGCGCGCGGGGGTGAGCTCCAGGTCGTGGACCGACAAGCCCAAGTGGAGCGGACTCGTCGGTCGATATCAGTCTCATCGACCATGACCAGCAGGAAGAAACCCGGCTGTCCGTACTCACCATTCGTATGCCGTGAAATCACTGTCTCGGGTGTCGGATCACGCTTCGGCCAAGCCGAACACAGCCTGTAGACGCTGGCGCGCCCTAGTCGGCACCCCGAGCTTGATCTGACCAGTGTGACCACAGTCACACTCGACATGGACACTTTCTCCTACCATCATCAAATCAGCAAACCACACAATCGAGACTTCTACCCAGCATATCTCACCCCGCGCGCACACACACTAACCGCAACACATCACAGCAACCAACACCCTCTCTCACCTTCAACTCACTCACCTTCAACTCACTCACCACAACTCACAAACACACTCACAACACATAACTATTCACACAGAAGGAGACGCAAAAACAACAAAGTGAGAAACAAAAAAAAAAATAAATAATATATATAATAATATATAATATAAAAAAAAAAAAAAAAAAAAAAAAAAAAAAAAAAAAAAAAAAAAAAAAAAAAAAAAAAAAAAAAAAAAAAAAAAAAAAAAAAAAAAAAAAAAAAAAAAAAAAAAAAAAAAAAAAAAAAAAAAAAAAAAAAAAAAAAAAAAAAAAAAAAAAAAAAAAAAAAAAAAAAAAACCATCGATGGGCAGGTGGTTGATCGGTGCGCGGTGATCGAGGCGCGGTCAAGCGGCGCGTAGAAGCCGAGCGCACCAAATAATACTCATATATATCAATCCATAAAAAAAAAAAAAAAAAAAAAAAAAAAAAAAAAAAAAAAAAAAAAAAAAAAAAAAAAAAAAAAAAACCCAATTGCCGTCATGACCGTTTCGCGGAGCGGCGGGGCCCCAGAGTCTGGGTGGATCCGGCCCGGGAAGCGCATGGTGAACCGGACATCACCGATCGTCGCTCGGAGATCCCGGATCCGATCGTCCAGCTCGCGGCGTCGAGCTGCGGAACCTGCTCGAAGTAGTGGGTCGCCACCTCTCCGCCGCGGGTCTGGGCCCAGGCGCCGACGATGCGGCCGTCGACCCACAGGGTGGGGCCGCCGTTGCCGGTGCTGTCGAAGACCTCCGCGGCAGCGTCCGGCAGGTACCAGTCGCGCTGCTTCCATCCCATCGTGCTGGGATCCAGACCCGGCAGCACCCCCACCCAGGGCTCGGCCTCCGGCGTCGGGTCGTCGTCGGCAGCCAGCCAGCCACGGCCGGCGTCCAGCTCGACCTGGACCGCGGCACAACCCGCCAACGCCCGCCGCGTCAAGCCGAGGGTCCAGCCCATCCACCACTGCAGGTCCGCCGTCGTCGCCGGGCCGAAGCGGCGAAGCCAACGCCGCGCCAACTCGACCGCCGCCGCATCCGGGTCGAGCTCGCCGAGTCCCCCGGGCAGCCAGGTCCGGCGTCGGGGCGTACCGGTAGGCGCCGTTGATCCAGCTGCCGGTGGGACGTGCACGGAGCAGCTGCCCGGCGAAACCCATCAGCGTGATGACGCGGGTGTGCGCGCCCTGCACCGAGGCGTACGGCTTGCCGGGCGAGGCCTGCAGGGGATGCCGGAGCGCGGCGACCCGCAGGCCCAGCTCCCGCGCAGTGCTCGGACCGTGTTCGGCCAGGTCAGCGAGCACCTGTCGCTGGGCGTCCGCCAGCCAGGCGTCGGGCTCCGGGATGCCGGCGGCCGCCAACGCCGCCACCAACCGCTTCGTCTCGGGGGCGATCAGCCTGCGGGTGGCCGCGGCGTGCACCAGGCGCATCGTCTCGGGTGTCCCCAGCCACAAGGTGCGCCGCATGCCGTGATGCCGGATCAGGCTGCGGTCGTCGTAGATCGCCTGCTCGATCGCGGCGACGGACGGGTTGGCCATCCGGGCCATCGCCGAGAGGTAGACGGTGACGGGGTCGGTGGAGTGCAGCACGACCAGGTCGTCGGCGACGGCTGGCGACGTCGTCGGTCCGGGTACGCGGGAGCAGCCGGTGACGTTCGGCGAGCCTCGCCCGGCGCTCCTGGTCGTCGAGGTGTCTCACGGCTCAGGCCTGCTCAGCCTGGGCGAGGTGCCGCCGGGTACGCCCACCAGCCGACCGACGGCGTATCCGCATGCTGTGTCCATGACTGGAATCTAGGACGCGCCACTGACGCCACTGGTGTGTCGACTTCCAGGTTTCCGGACCAGGCTAGGAGCAGACGGCGCCGACGTTGGCCGACCGTACCAGCTTGGCGTACTTGGCCAGCACGCCGCGACGTACGGGGCGTGCGGTCGGCGTCCACTCGGCACGCCGCTGCGCCAATACCGTCCGCGTCGACCGCGAGTTCAAGGGTGCCGTTGGCCACGTCCAGCACGATCTCGTCGCCGTCCTCGACGAGCGCGATCGGCCCGCCCTCGGTCGCCTCCGGGGCGATGTGGCCGACGCAGAGGCCGGTCGTCCCGCCGGAGAAGCGTCCGTCGGTGATCAGCATGACGTCCTTGCCCAGCCCGGCGCCCTTGATCGCGGCGGTGATGGCCAGCATCTCCCTCATGCCCGGTCCACCCTTGGGCCCCTCGTACCGGATCACGACCACGTCCCCCGCGGCGATGGTGCCGTCCTCGAGCGCGTCCATCGCCAGGCGCTCCCCGTCGAACACCCGCGCGGTGCCCGTCCAGACCGAGGTGTCGAAGCCGGCGCTCTTGACCACCGCCCCCTCCGGAGCGAGCGAGCCGTGCAGGATCGTGATTCCGCCCGTCGGATGGATCGGGTTGCTCAGCGCCCGCACGATGACCCCGTCCACGTCCGGCGGGGCGATCTCGGCCAGGTTCTCCGCCATGGTTTTTCCGGTCACGGTCAGGCAGTCGCCGTGCATCAGGCCCGCATCCAGCAGGGCCTTCATCACCACCGGCACCCCGCCGACCCGGTCCACGTCATTCATCACGTAGCGCCCGAACGGCTTCAGATCGCCCAGGTGCGGGACCTTGCGGCCGACCCGGACGAAGTCGTCGAGGGTGAGTTCGACCTCGGCCTCGTGGGCGATCGCCAGCAGGTGCAGCACGGCGTTGGTCGATCCGCCGAAGGCCATCGTCACCGCGATCGCGTTCTCGAACGCCTCCTTGGTCAGGATCTGCCGGGCGGTGATGCCGCGGCGCAACAACTCCACGACCGCCATCCCGCTCCGGCGCGCGAAGCCGTCGCGGCGCCGGTCCACCGCCGGTGGGGCGGCCGAGCCGGGCAGGCTCATGCCCAGCGCCTCCGCCGCGCTGGCCATGGTGTTGGCGGTGTACATGCCGCCGCAGGCACCTTCGCCGGGGCAGATCGCCTTCTCGATCTCGGTGACCTGCTCGCGGGTGATCAGCCCGCGTACGCACGCCCCGACCGCCTCGAAGGCGTCGATGATGGTGACGTCCTTGTCCCCCACCCGGCCGGGCATGATCGAGCCGGCGTAGAGGAACACCGAGGCCAGATCCAGGCGCGCGGCGGCCATCAGCATCCCGGGCAGGCTCTTGTCGCAGCCGGCCAACAGCACCGAGCCGTCCAGCCGCTCCGCCGACATCACCGTCTCCACCGAGTCGGCGATGATCTCGCGGCTGACCAGCGAGAAGTGCATCCCCTCGTGGCCCATCGAGATACCGTCCGACACCGAGATGGTGCCGAACTCCAGCGGGTAGCCGCCAGCCGCGTGGACGCCGTCCTTGACCGCCTTGGCCAGCCGGTCGAGCGACAGGTTGCAGGGGGTGATCTCGTTCCAGCTGGAGGCCACGCCGACCTGCGGCTTGACCCAGTCGTCGTCGCCCATCCCGACCGCGCGGAGCATGCCGCGGGAGGCGGTGGCCTCGAGTCCGTCGGTGACGACACGGGAGCGGGGCTTGATGTCGACCGTCATGCGCGTCAATGTACCCAGGGCCGACAGTCCGCGTCCCCAGGGCCGACAGTCCGCGTACCCAGGGCTGACAGTCCGCCCGCTCGCGGGAACCTACGTATACGTGGGTTCCTCTCGCATTGCACGGGTTGCAAACCGTGCAATCCAGAGGGAATCTACGTATACGTAGGTTTCTGCACCGGGTCCGGGGAGCCGGAGCCGGAGCGGCGGAGAGCGGACCCCCGCGCGGCCGAGCGGCGCGGGTGGTGACGACCAGTTGCCAGGCCAGGCCGGCGATCAGGACGACGCCGACGACCGGGCCGAGGTTGGCGACCAGTTGCTGCAGGGCGTCGAAGGTGCGTTCGCGGCCGCCACCGTACGGCAGCACGGCGAGCGGCAGGCAGATCGATACCCAGACCACCCAGAAGCCGCCGAGCCCGCGAGCCCAGCGCGGGATCGGCGAGGCCGCGCCGGCGGAGAACACGGCCACGGCCAGCGGCAGGATCCACACGTAGTGGTGGGTCCAGGACAGCGGGGAGGCCAGGCAGGTGCTCAGGCCCACCAGTGCCACGGCGAAGACCTTCTGTCCGAGGCGCCACCAGTGCGCGGCGACCAGGCAGCCGAGCAGGGCGACCAGACCCGAGATGGCCAGCCCGACCAGCGTGGTCACCCGGGAGGAGTCGACCAGCCGGAAGAAGACCCCGAGCAGGGACTGGTTCCCGGTGTAGAGAGGCGAAGCCGTACGGGTGTCGCCGCCGGACAGCCCGCCGAAGAAGATCACCGTCTCGGAGAACAGCAGCGCCGCCCCGATCCCGGTGAAGACCACGAAGCTGACGATGGCGGCCACCGCCACCCGCTTCTTGGCGATCAGGAACGCGAAGACCACGAACAACGCCGGGGTCAGTTTGATCGCCGCGGCCAGGCCGATCAGCACCCCCCGCAGACCGCGGAGCCGCGATCCGCCCCGCCTACGCCCGGACTCGGGCCCCGACGACCGGTCCGGCAACAGGTCTGCGACCACGAGCGCCATCAGCAGCGTGTTCACCTGGCCATAGCCCAAGGTGGTACGGATCGGCTCGACGGCCACCAGCACGGCCACGCCGAGCAGGCCGAGCCGCCAACCACGCGGTGCGCCGCACCGCCGCAGCACCGACTGCTGCGCCCAGACCAGTCCGGCCGTCCACAGCACCTGCCAGAGCGCGTACGGGCCTACGGCCAGCGGCGCCATCAGGATCGCCGCGATCGGCGGATAGATGAAGTACAGGTTCCAGAACGGGGTGGTGGTCGCAAAGATGTCCCGGCCCGCCAGCATGTCCTTGACCGCATAGACGTAGACCTGCAGGTCGATGGTGGAGGGTTCCCACGGCCAGAACGTGCCGTACTGGATGACGAACGGCAGGATCAGCAGCGCCGCGACGAACGGCGGGCCGAATTCGGCCGCTACCCGGCCCAGTCCCCTCGAACCCAGTCCCCTCGAACCCAGTCCCCTCGAACCCAGTCCCGCTCGAACCCGGCCGCGCCGAATGCAGTCCGGCCAAACTCAGTCGCCGTCCTGGATCTGGCGGAACACCGACTCCAGTTCCCCGTCCGGGGCCACCCCCCGGTTCACCAACAGATCCATCCCCGGCTCGTCGGCGTAACGCGGCACCACGTGCATGTGGGCGTGGAACACGTCCTGCCCGGCCACCTCCCGCGCGGAGGACAGCAGGTTGATCCCGTCCGCGGCCAGCCGGTGCATGAGCATCCGGGCGACTGCGTCCACCGCGGGCGCGATCTCGGTCAGAACCGCTGCACCGGTGATCACGTCCGCGACGTGGCGCCTCGGCACGACCAGGGAGTGCCCACGGTGCCAGGCGGCGATGTCCAGGAAGGCGATGGCGTGCTCGTCGGCGTAGATCTGTCGGGACGGAAGCTCCCCCGCGACGATCCTGCAGAACACACAGGTGAGATCGGTTGTAGGCGTGAGGTCGGTCTCGGCCGTCGGGTCGGTCTCGGGGGGCGGGTCGCTGTCCCTGGCCGGGGAGGCGTCGCTGGTGGTGGCCCCCGCGTGCTCGCTCATGTCATCTCGTTCTCTAGGTTCTCACCCGCGGCGAACCGCCGGAGCTGGGCGGCGATCAGCCGGTCGGCCCGAGGGAAGAAGGCCGAACTGGCGCCGCCCACGTGCGGACTGATGAGCACTCCCGGGATCCGCCACAGCGGGTGCTGCGCGGGCAGCGGCTCGGGGTCCACCACATCCAGAGCCGCCCGCAGCCGGCCGCTGCTGGTCGCGGCGACCAGCGCGTCGGTGTCCACCAGCCGGCCGCGCGCGACGTTGACCAGCAGCGCACCGTCGGGCAGCAGGGCCAGTTCGTCCGCGCCGATCAGCCGATCGGTCTGCGGGGTGTGCGGCGCGATCACCACAGCCACGTCGGCGCTGGGCAGCAACTCGTGCAGTTCCTCGATCGCGTGCACCGCCACCGGGCCGGTGCGGGCCCGCCGGGCCACGCGGGTGACCGAAGCCACCTCGAAGCCCGCGAGCCGCCGTTCGATCGCCTCGCCGATCCGGCCGTACCCGATGATCAGTACCCGCTGGTCAGCCAGCGCCGTGCCGAAGTGCGGCAGCCAGCGGCTGTCGGCCTGCTGCCGGGCGAAGTCGTCGAGGTGGCGGCCGCTGGCCAGCATCAAGGCGACGGCGAGTTCGGCGGTGCTGGCGTCGTGCACCCCCGCCGCGTTGCACAAGGTCACCCCGGGGGGCACATGCGGCAGGAAGTTCTCCACCCCGGCGGTGAGGGTCTGGATGACCCGCAACCGGCTCATCTCACCCGCCCGGACGAGCACCTCGGCCCCCTTCATGTACGGAAGGACGTACAACTCGACCTCGCTGAGGGTGTCCGGCCAGTCGTCTCCGTCGGCCCGGTAGCAGTCGACGCGAAGGCCGTCCGGAATGCCGTGGAGCCGACGCTCGGCTTCGGCGGGGTCGGCGTACGGCAGCCACACCACCCGTTCGTTCATCGGCCGACCACCCCGACCGCTGGATGGCGTACGGGGTGGCCGGCCGCAGCGAGGGCAGCCTTGACGTCGGCGATCCGCAGCGTCCCGTAGTGGAACACGGTCGCGGCCAGCACCGCATCGGCCCCGGCCTCCACGGCTGGGGGAAAGTCCTCGACCCGGCCGGCGCCCCCGGAGGCGATCAAGGGCACGTCGACCACGGCGCGTACGGCCCGGATCATTTCCAGGTCGAAGCCACCGGTGGTCCCGTCGGCGTCCATCGAGTTGAGCAGGATCTCCCCCACACCGAGGTGCACCCCCTGACGGGCCCAGTCCACCGCGTCGAGACCGGCCGAGCGTCGCCCGCCGTGGGTGGTCACCTCGTAGCCCGAAGGCGTTCCGGGGGCGCGCCGGGCGTCCACGGACAGCACCAGCACCTGGTTGCCGAACCGACGGGTGATCTCGGCGATCACCTCCGGCCGCCGGATCGCGCCGGTGTTGATGGCCACCTTGTCGGCCCCGGCCCGCAGGAGGATGTCCACGTCGTCGACCGAACCGACACCACCGCCGACGGTGAGCGGGATGAACACCGTCTCCGCCGTACGCCGGACCATGTCGAGGGTGGTGTCGCGGCCTTCGGCCGAGGCGGAGATGTCGAGGAAGGTCAGCTCGTCCGCGCCCTCCGCGTCGTAGACCGCACCGAGTTCCACCGGATCACCGGCGTCGCGCAGGTCGACGAAGTTGACGCCCTTCACCACCCGGCCACCGTGCACGTCCAGGCACGGGATGACACGTACGGCGACCGGCACGACGACCAGCCTAGGCCGTCCAGGATCGATCCGGTGACCGCGGCCCGTGACCACCGCTCCGGCGCGCGCAGCCCCGCTGGCTAGGGTGACTGCATGGCCGCACTGGACGAGAGCTTCCTCGCGCTGCCGCTGAGGGACCTGGCCGACGCCGCACTCTCCCGGGCCGGGGCGCTTGGCTGCGAGCATGCCGAGGTACGGGTCGAGCGGCTGCGCGAGGCTCACCGCAGCTTCCGCGACCACGGTCTGGAATCGACCACCGACAGCCAGGTACTGGGGCTGTCGGTGCGCGTGCTGCAGGACGGGGTGTGGGGATTCGCCGCCGGGATCACCCTGACCAACGACGGCGCGGCGCATCTGGCCGAGCGAGCGGTCGCGACAGCGTTGGTGTCCCGGCCGCTCACCCCCGCCACGGTCGTGCTGGCGGAGGAGGAGGTCTACCCCGACGCGACCTGGGTCTCCGCGTACGAGATCAACCCGTTCGAGGTGGACGAGGCCACCAAGACCGGCCGCCTGCTGCAGTTGAACGAGGCGCTGCTCGCCGGGCGGGGCGTCAGCCACGCCAACGCGACCCTCGGCTACGTGCAGGAGAACAAGTTTTTCGCCAACCTCGCCGGGACCACGACCACCCAGCAGCGCGTCCGGGTGCAGACCCAGCTGACCGCCGTCAGTGTCGGCGACCACGGCTTCGCGACCATGAGGACGCTGGCGCCACCGGTCGGCCGAGGGTGGGAGTACCTGGGCGGGACGGGCTGGGACTTCGACGCCGAGGTGGCGGAGATGCCTGAGTTGCTCGCGGCCCAGGTGGCGGCCCCGAGCGTCGACGCCGGCCACTACGACCTGGTCATCCACCCCAGCAACCTGTTCCTCACCATCCACGAGTCGATCGGCCACGCAACCGAGCTCGACCGCGCCCTCGGGTACGAAGCCGCGTACGCGGGCACGTCGTTCGCGACCTTCGACCAGCTCGGCGCGTTGCGCTACGGCAGTCCGGTGATGAACGTGACCGGCGACCGGCTGGTCGATCATGGCTTGGCCACCATCGGCTACGACGACGAGGGCGTCGGCCAGCAGCGGTTCGACATCATCGCCGACGGCACGCTGGTGGGCTATCAGCTGAACCGGCAGATGGCGGCCGAGAAGGGCCTGGGCCGCTCGAACGGCTGCGCGTTCGCCGACTCGCCCGGGCACATCCCGATGCAGCGGATGCCCAACGTGTCGCTTCAGCCGGCGCCCGGGGGGCCGAGCACCGAGGAACTGATCGCGGCGGTGGACCGCGGCATCTACGTCGTCGGCGACAAGTCCTGGTCCATCGACATGCAGCGCTACAACTTCCAGTTCACCGGGCAGCGGTTCTTCAGGATCGAGAACGGCCGGCTCGCCGGGCAGCTCAAGGACGTCGCCTACCAGGCGACCACGACCGACTTCTGGCGCTCCATGGAGACGGTCGGCAACCAGGACACCTACGTTCTGGGTGGCGCCTTCAACTGCGGCAAGGGCCAGCCGGGGCAGGTCGCGCCGGTTTCGCACGGCTGCCCCTCCGCCCTGTTCCGGAAAGTCAACGTCTTGAACACCCAAGCCGAAGGCGGACAGCAGTGAGCAGCACCGCGGCGTCGTCGCAGGAACTCGTCGAGTTGGCCCTCACGCACTGCAGCCTGCCGGCGGTCGTGGTGCTCGCCGAGCGCACTGACGCCAACCTGCGTTGGGCGAACAACGCCCTCACCACCAACGGCGAGATGTCCAGCCGCATGCTCACGGTCACCGCCACGGCTGCGGTCGAAGGCGGTACCGCAGCCGGGACGGTCAGCCAGGAGCTGTCCGGCGCAGGCGAGGTGGCGGAGGTGGTGGCGGCGGCCGAACGCCTCGCCCGCAGCGGTACCCCGGCCGAGGACGCGTTCCCGCTGGTGGAGAACTACGCCCACACCGACGACTGGAGCGCTCCTGCGGCGACGACGAGCATCGACGTGCTCGCCGAGTTCGCTGCGCGGCTCGGGCAGGCCTTCGACCGGGCGGGCTCGTACGGCCAGTTGCTGTTCGGATTCGCCGAGCACACGGTCACCACGACCTATCTCGGCACCAGCGCGGGACTGCGGCGCCGTGGCGTGCAGCCCACCGGCCGGCTCGAGCTCAACGCCAAGACCGCGGACATGACCGCCTCGGCCTGGGTCGGCCGGGCCACCCGTGACTTCACCGACATCGACATCGCCGCCCTGGCCTCCGAACTCGACACCCGCCTGCGCTGGGCCGCCACCCGGATCGACCTGCCACCCGGCCGCTACGAAACCCTGCTTCCGCCGGGCGCCGTGGCCGACCTGTTCATCTACATGTACTGGACGGCGAACGCCCGCGACGCCGAAGAGGGTCGCAACGTCTTCGCGGCCGGGGATGGGAAGACCCGGATCGGCGAAACCCTCTCCCCGCTGCCGATCACGCTGCGGTCCGACCCGTACGAGCCGGGTATTGAGGCGGTTCCCTTCGTCGACTACAGCTTCTTCGCCGACGGCTCGTCGTGGGCCTTCGACGGCGGCCTGCCGATCCCGGCCACCACCTGGATCGAGGACGGGGTACTGCGGGAGCTGATCCGCAATCGGGCGCAGGCCGCACGCAGCGGCCTGGTGCCGACCCCGCCGCCCGACAACCTCATCATGGACGGACGCGGCACGGCCAGCCTGGCGGAGATGATCGCCGGCACCAAGCGGGGACTGTTGTTGACCTGTCTGTGGTACATGCGCGACGTCGATCCCGAGCGGCTGCTGCTCACCGGTCTGACCCGGGACGGGGTCTACCTGATCGAGGACGGCCAGGTGGTCGGGGCGGTGAACAACTTCCGCTTCAACGAGTCCCCGGTGGAACTGCTCGGACGGATCAGCGAGATCGGTGCTCCTCAGGTCACTCTCTGCCGGGAGTGGAACGACTACTTCAACCGCACGATCATGCCGCCGATCCGGGTGCCGGACTTCAACATGTCGACGGTGAGCCAGGCTTCCTGATCGGCTCGAGCGAACGTGGGTTCAGCATCGACCAGCGGCTCAATCCTCATCCGGGGAGTAGACGACCACCCCCCGCCGCATCGAGCGGACGACCTGGCGCGCGGTCTCCCGGAGCTCGGGCGCGTCCGCTGCGTCGGCCACCTGGCCGGCGAAGTCGGCGACCTGACGGACCCAACGGACGAAATCCCCCGCCGTCATGTCGGTGCCCTGCAGGACCGTGGACAGCGACCGGCCGGCCGACCAGCCGTACGCCACCTCGCTGAAGCCGATGTCCGGTTCCGGCCCGCGCGACAGCCGCGCGTCGCGCTCCACCAGTGACACCTCCCGCCAGATCCGCCGCACCTGTGTCACCGCGGTGCTGGTCGCCGCGTCCGGCAGTCGCGGCTTCCGCGTGCCGTCGTCCCCGCCGCGGGACTCATAGACCAGGCAGGCCAACACCGCGGCCAGCTGCGGGGGCGCGAGTCCGGTGAACACCCCGGCCCGGATGCACTCGGCCGCGACCAGATCCAGCTCCGCGTAGATCCGGGCCAGCATCCGCCCGTACGGGGTGACCTCGGAGCCCTCCTCGCCGCTCAGGTAGCCCAAGGACTCCAGCACCAGGCAGATCTTGTCGAAGTGGTTGGCGATGGTGTTGGTCCGGCTGGCGACCCGCTGTTCCAGTCGCGCGCTCTCGCGTTCCAACCGCACCGCGCGTTCGGCCCAGCGGGCGTGCACCTCCCGATCGGGGCACCTGTCGCACGGACTGGTGCGGAGCTCAGCGCGCAGGGCGGCGATCCTGGTCTGCACCTGCTCGTCGCGGCCCACCCGCCCGGGACCTTCCGGGAGGACCCAGGTCGATCTCGGCCAGCCGGGCGCGGAACGCCGCGGCCAGGTTCCGCCGCGCCGACGGCTCTTTCGGGCTGAAGTGCTTGCCCAGCTTCATCCGGCCGGCGACCACCGGCGGGCTCGGGAAGTCGGTGAGCGACAGGCGCCGGACCTGCCGGTCCTCGGTGAGGACCAGCGGGCGCGGCGCCTCCCGCGCGTCCCGGGTGCCCGGATCGATGACGACCGCCCACCCCTGGCTCTTGCCGCTCGGCACGCGCACGATATCGCCGGGTTTGAGGGTGAGCAGCGCCTGCATCGCCTCGGCCCGCCGGTCCGTACGCCGCTCCCGCGCCGCCTCGGCCTCCAGTTCGCTGATCTCGGACCGCAACCGGGCGTAGGCGGCGAAGTCTCCCCGCTCGCAGGTTGCGGCCACCCAGTAGCCGGCGACGGCCTCGGCGTTCTTGGCGACCGTGCGCGCCACCGACACGACCGATCGGTCGGACTGGAACTGGGCGAAGGACTGCTCGAGCAGCGTGCGCGCCCGGTCGCGGCCGACGCTGGCCACCAGATTCGCCGCCATGTTGTAGGTCGGCGCGAACGAGGACCGCAACGGGTAGGTACGCCGCGAGGCGAGCCCGGCCACCGCCCGCGGGTCCAGGCCGGGCTGCCACTGCACCACCGCGTGGCCTTCGACGTCGATGCCCCGACGCCCGGCCCGGCCCGTCAACTGGGTGTACTCCCCGGGCGTGATGTCTGCGTGGGTCTCGCCGTTGTACTTGACCAGCTTCTCCAGCACCACCGAGCGGGCCGGCATGTTGATGCCGAGGGCCAGCGTCTCGGTCGCGAAGACCACCTTGACCAGGCCGCGGACGAACGCCTCCTCGACACACTCCTTGAAGGCGGGCAGCATGCCCGCGTGGTGGGCGGCGATCCCGCGACTGAGCGCCTCGGCGAACCGTTCGTAGTCCAGTGCCTTCAGGTCCGCGTCCGACAGCCCGGCGACGTGCCGCTCGAGGATGGCGGCGATCTCGCGGGCCTCGCCGCTGCTGGTCAGCCGCAACCCGGAGCCGAGCAGTTGCCGCACGGCCGCGTCGCAGCCCACCCGGGAGAAGATGAACACGATGGCCGGGAGCAGGGCGGCCCGGTCCAGCAACTCCACCATGTCCGCTCGGTTGGCGCCGTGCAGCGAGCGCGGGCGCCGACCGTCTCCGGCCCGGGACCGGGCCGACGCCCCGCCGTACCCACCACCCCCGCCGTACGCGCCGCTGCCGTAGGCCACACTGCGACGCCCCCGCCCGCCGGCACCCCGGGGGCGCCGAGCGTCGTCGCGGACGTAGCGCGACTCCTCCCGCGCCACCTTGAGCAGCGCGGGGTTCACCTCGGCATGACCTGTCACCGGCCCCACGATCGCGGACTCGGCTCGTCCGGGCCGGCAGCCACCGCGGCCCTCCGTCACGCGCGCCGTCGGCCCTCCTCCACGCGCGCCGTCGGCCCTCCGTCCACGCGCGCCGTCGGCGCGACATCATCGAAGAGGTCGTACAGCGCGTTCCCCACCAGCACGTGCTGGAACAACGGCACCGGTCGCCGCTCCGACACCACCACCGCCATCTCGCCCCGCACCTCGGCCAGCCAGTCGCCGAACTCCTCCGCATTGCTCACCGTGGCCGACAGGGCCACCACCTGGATCGAGGAGGCGAGTCCGATGATGACCTCCTCCCAGACGGCTCCACGGATCCGGTCGGCGAGATAGTGCACCTCGTCCATCACCACGAACCCCAGGTTGGCCAATGTGGCCGAGCGGGCATAGATCATGTTGCGGAGGACCTCGGTGGTCATCACCACCACCGGCGCCTCGGAGTTGACCGAGGAGTCGCCGGTCAGCAGACCCACCTGGTCGGCGCCGTGCCGGCGCACCAGATCGGCGTACTTCTGATTGGACAGAGCCTTGATCGGTGTGGTGTAGAAGCACTTGCGGCCCTGCTGCAGCGCGAGGAACACCGCGAATTCACCGACGATGGTCTTGCCGGCCCCGGTCGGAGCCGCGACCAGCACCCCCGAACCCGCCTCGAGGTGGCTGCAGGCCTGGCGCTGGTAGTCGTCGAAGGAGAACCCGTACCCGCCGGCGAAGTCCGCGAACAGCGGCGACGCCTGCTGATGCCGAAACCGCGCGTACGCCGCGGCGGGGCTCAGGTCGGACGGTTCAGCATTCGGCTCGGCCATGATGCAGCCAACTTACGCGAGCGGGCCGACACCACCGCCCGCCGCTGCCGCCCCGGTTCGCCAGGGCAGCTCGGCTCAGGCGGGGACGAGGACCGGCAGTGCGCGCGGCACGCAGGCCACGCTCAGCGGGGCGGCGCCCATCATCTCCCCGTCGCCGAAGCCGACCAGCCCGGGCCCTTCGACGGTCATCTCGCGCACCTGCACCTGCTCCACGCACGGGTCCCGGGCAAAGCGGCCGGAGTACATCTGCGGCAGCAGCCGGAGCAGTTTCACCCGTCCCACCGGGTGGATGAGCGTCACGTCGAGCAGTCCGTCCCAGGGGTCGGCCCGGGGACAGATCTGCATCCCGCCGCCGTAGGAGGAGGTGTTGCCCACCGCGACGAACATCGCGTCCAACTCGCGGACGACCCCGTCGAGGGTGAGCCGGTAGTGCAGCGGGGTGAAGACCCGCAGCTCGGCCAGCGTGGCCAAGGCGTAGCGCGTGCCGCCTCGCGGCCAGGGCATCTCGTTGGCTCGGCGGTTCACGTAGGCGTCGAAGCCGGTGGCCAGCACCGCCCCGACGTAGCGGAAGTTGACCCGGGCCAGGTCGATGGCGCGCGTCCGCCCGCCCGCGATCACCGCGGCGGCGGCGACGGCGTCGGCGGGGTCCAACCCGATGCCACGGCACAGGTCGTTGCCGGTCCCGGCGGGGATCAGCCCCAACGCCGTCCGGCTCGTGCCGGCCAGGTACGGCGGGGCGACCGTGTTCACACCGAGGTGCATCATCCCGTCACCGCCCATCACCGCCAGCACGTCGACCCCGTCGGCGACGGCCTGCTCCGCCATCGCCTGGGCTTCGACGATGTCGCGACTCAGCAGGATCTCGAGTTCGTTGCCCCCGTCGCGCAGCGTGCCGGCCACCTGCGGCAGCAACTCCAGCGCGCGGCCCTTGCCCGACGACGGATTGACGACCAGTCGGATCGTGCGGCTCACGGACGGGGCTCAGGGTCGTCGCGGCCCCGGTCGGACTCCAGGTCGCGGAGGGCACGGTCGCCGTCGAGGCTGGCCACCAGTTCCAGGTCCACGCCGGCCCGCGCGGCCTGGCGCGCCTTGCGCCGGTCGAGCAGGTGCGCGATGACTTCGGCGATCAGGAACAGCACACTCATCGGCGCCGCGAGGGCGAGCATGGAGAACGGGTCGGTAGACGGCGTGGCCACCGCCCCGAAGACGAACGTGCCGAAGATGACGTAGGTGCGGTACTTGGACAGGGTCTTGGCCTGGACCACCCCCAGCAGGTTCAGCATCAGCACCAGCAACGGGATCAGATAGGCGATGCCGAAGACCACCATCAGGCGGAGCATGAAGGACAGGAAGGTGTTGATGTCCTGCAGATTGGACACGCCGGCCTGGGTGAAGCCGAGCAGCACCGAGATCGCCTTGGGAAGCACGAAGTATCCCGTCATCACCCCGGCGGCGAACAGCGGACTGGCCGTCGCGATGAACAGCAGCGCCCACTTCTTCTCCTTGGCCAGCAGCCCGGGCACGATGAACGCCCATAGCTGGTACAGCCATACCGGGCCGCTGATCACCGCGCCGGCGACCAGGCAGGTCTTCAGGGCGAGCGTGAAGGGCGAGGCCAGGCCGATGTTGACCAGGTCGGTGACCGCGTCCGGGTTCTTCTGCTTCAGGTCGACGATGCCGGCCTCGTACGGGCGGGTCAAGATCGCGAACAGCTGGTTGTAGAAGAAGGCGCAGATCACCATGCCCGCTATGAGGGCGAGCGCAGCGATGACCAGCCGGTAACGCAGTTCGCGAAGGTGCTCGAACAGGGTCATGGAGCCGTCCGCCGGCACTGGCGGCGGTTTCAGCCACTTCAGGCTGAAGCGGATCGGCCGGCCCCGGAACGTCAGGGCTCGACTGGTCGAGGACACGGGAGAGTCAGGGCGCGGAGGGTCAGAGGTTCTTGCCGGTGCTGTCCTGCGCGCCGTCGCTCGGCGGCTGCTGCCCCGGGGTCCCCGTGGGCGGCTGCTGGTAGCTCTGCGTGGACGCACCGGTATCGGGACCGACGTACGGCGTGGGGTGCTGCGACTCCTCCCCCTTCAGACCCTTGGTCTCTTCCTTGAACTCCTTCAGCGCACGACCGGTGCTCTTGCCCAAGCCGGCCAGCCGCGAGCCGCCGAACAGCAGCAGCACCACCGCCAGGATGATCAGGAGCTCGGGCACACCGAGTCCGAGCACGAGGGGTACGAGCAGGCCTGCAGTCATGATTCCTCTTCTCCGCCGACGGTTGTGACGCCGCTGTCATCCTACGCCGGGCGGGCTGTCGCCGACCTTTCCGACGTCTGTGGGTTCCCCGTGCACTGCCGGCGAGGTCTGTCTGGTGTGCCTGAGTGACAAGCCAGTCCTGCGTCGCTGGAGATGAGGCCTGGCCTGCGTCCCTGCGCGACAGGGGTTATTCGGAGCCGGCGGGCCGTTGGACGCCCGGCGACCCGATCTGGCCCGCCAGATCGCTCAACTGCCCGACGCGGTCGGCCAGCACGCCCACCTCGCTCATCACATCACTGAACTTGTGGGTCAACCAGACGGCGTACGCGATCAGCATGACCAGCCCCGCCAGCGCAATTCCGCCGAACACCAGGACCCAGAGCACCCGTGCAGCATAGTGCGCCGCCGCGGTGCGGTGGTGGCGGCACGAGCGGGTCACCCTCCGCGGTCGCGCGGACCCGCCGGCCGCAGGTCACGCCCCGCGCCGTGGGCGGTTCAGGTACGAACCTCGCAGGACAGTGCCGCGTACAGCTCCAGAGCCTCTCGCGCGGCCGCGGCCGCGGCGTTTCCGGCTCCTTCGGGTGACAGCACCCGCGCCCCACCGCCGAGCCGGAGCAGCAGTCCGCGCAGCCAGGCCGGGTCGGTCACCCGGAGCGCGACCGTGAGCCGACCGTCCGGATCGGCCGACACCACCTCGGTCGGGTAGTACTCGGCCACCCAGGCCGCCCAGGGCTCGAGCCGCAGCGTGACCAGGGGTGAGCCACTCAGCGCGTCCACCCACCCTTTGGACAGGTCCTTCAGCCGTACGTCGTGCGGAACGAGGTCGGTCTCGGTCACCCTCGCCGCGGCGATGCGGTCCAGGCGGAAGGTGCGGAGGCCGCCCGCCGAGTAGCACCAGGCCTCCAGGTAGCCGTAGCCCTCGAGGACGAACACCCGGATCGGGTCGACCTGGCGTCGGGTGGTCTCGCCCCGGGAGGCGACATCGTAGGTCAGATCCAGCCGCTTCAGGCGATGCAGGGCTTCGTCGATCCTCGCCCGCACGTCGTCCCTCCCGGCGGCGACGGCTACCGAGGCCTGCCCGGCCGCGGTGAGGTCGCCGGCCGCTTCCAGCTTCTTCAGGGCGCGGTCGACCACCTCCCGCCGTCCCGGGCCGGCGACCTCGCGGAGCGTCCGCAGCGCCAGGACCAGGGCGAGCGCCTCGTCCGCGGCCAGCCGCAACGGCCGGGTGAGGTAGTCGGCGTTGCTCAGGTGGATGACGCCCTCGCCGTCCACCGCGTCCATGTCGATGTCGATCAGGTCCCCCGGGGCGAGACCCGGCATGCCACACATCCACAACACGTTCAGGTCCTCGCGCAAGGTCTTCTCACTGATCCCGAACGCGGCCGCCACCTCGGTCATCGCCACGCCGTCGTGCTCGCGCAGGTAGGGCACCAGGCTCAGCAGGCGGCGCACCTGCGCCTGGGACGTCATGCGGCCGAGTCCGGCTCGGCGACCGCACGGAGCCGCTGGATCACCGAGTCCCGCAACTCCACCGGCTCCAGCACCACCACATCGGCCGCATACTGCAGGATCTCCTCGCCGAGGGTGTACAGCCCGGCGAACGGGACGGCGTACACCGCGAAACCGGCGGGGAGCCCGTACTCGGCGGCCACCGGGTCACCGCGACGACTGAGCGGCTGGGCCCGCCCGGTGCGGACCGCCAGGAGGGCTGTCCGCTTCGGCTCCGGCGGAGTGAGCGAGCGGGCCAGCGAGCGCAGGTCGAGATCGTCCGGCACCGCGTACGCCCCGGCCCGGGACGTGCGGCGAGGCAGATCGAGCATCCGCGACAGCTTGAACATCCGGGTGGCGTCGCGATCGATGTCACGCCCGATGACGTACCAGCGGCCCTTCGAGGCGGTCATCCCCCACGGCTCCAGGGTGCGGACGCTGCGGTCGCGGTAGGTGAAGCTCACCCGGGTGCGGTCGAGGACGGCGGTCCACAGGAGGGGGAAGGCCGGCTCGGTCGCCTGCACGGAGGGCTGCAGCGTGCTCAGCTGGGAGGCATCCGGCTCGATGCCGGCGGCGCGCAATTTGGCCAATGCACTCATCGTCGCCTCCGCCATGCTGGCGTGCTGCCACACCCGGGCCGCCACGCCGACCACCGAGGCCTCCTCGGCATCCAGATCGATCGGCGGCAACTCGAACTCTGCCGGACGGATCCGGTAGCCCGGCTCGTCGTCGAACACCGGATCAAAGCTGCCGACCTCGATCGGCACTCCCAGCGCCCGCAGCTCGTCCTTGTCGCGCTCGAAGGTGCGCTCGAACGCGGCGTCGCTGAGATGGTGGTAGCCCTCGACCGCCTCCCGGATCCGGGTCTTCGGCAAGTAGCGGTCCGACACCAGCAGGCAGATGGTGAGGTTGAGGATCCTCTCGGTCTTGCGCGGTGCCATCGGGCGGCCTACTTCCTCGGCTGCTGCATCGCTGTGCACGCTACCAGGGCTCTGCCGTCGGCCCCGACCCCCGAACCCGGATCCGCGGGAAACGCCGAGAACCGACCCGATTCCGGGCCCGATCCGGGTCGCCTCCCGGCGTTTCCCTGGTGGAGGTGGGTGTTTCAGGTCGACGGGGCTATCCGGGCGGGCTGGGTGCCGGCCAGCACGGCACCCTGGGCAAGGGCCCACTCGACCGCCTCGTCGAGGAGGTTCGAACTCGAATTTCAGGGTGGGTGCGGTCGAGGGTTCGGGCGGACCGACCTGTGGCCACCCGCCCCGGGACGGGTCGCCCGGCACCGGCGCTTCGTCGGCGGTGACCGGTAGGTCCAGCACACGCGCGTAGAAGAACGCCAGGTCGTGCGGCTGCGAGGTGCCGATGGTCACCGAGGTCATCCGCAGCCGCGGCCTTGGCTCTGCTGGTCGGTGGGGGTCGTCCGGCCGGTGCGGGCTCATCGCCCGATTCTGCCCGCTGTGGTTTGGTGACCGCATGAGTCCACCGGGTCCGCGGACCCGAACCGCCCGGCCGGCCGGTACGCGCCGAGCCCGACCGGCGACCTGCACGTGGGCAATCTCCGTACGGCCGTGCTGGCGTGGTTGTTCGCCCGCTCGACCGGTCGCCGCTTCCTCCTCCGGATCGAGGACCTCGACCCGGGGCGGGTGCGATCCGGGCTTGCCGAGCGCCAGGTGGGCGACCTCGAGGCGCTCGGGATCTTCTTCGACGGCGAGCCGGTCGTGCAATCGAGGCGCTCGGCGGCGTACGCGGCCGCCCTCGACGCCTTGGGCGAGCGCACGTACGAGTGTTTCTGTAGCCGGCGGGAGATCGCGGAGGCTGCGGCCGCGCCGCACGGGACCCTGCCGCACTATCCGGGCACCTGCCGGAACCTGACGCAGACACAGCGGGCCGAACGCCGACGGATCCGGCCGCCGGCTCTGCGACTGCACGGCGACGGGGCCACCCAGACCGTCCGGGACACCCTCCACGGGACGGTGAGCGGGCCGGTGAGCGACATCGTGCTGCGGCGCAACGACGGCCTCGCCGCGTACCACTTGGCGGTCGTGGTGGACGACGGGGACGCCGGGGTGGATCAGGTCGTTCGCGGTGAGGACCTGCTCGACGCCGCGCCCAGCCAGGCCTACCTCGCCGGTCTGCTCGGCTACCCCTCGCCGGCCTACGCCCACGTCCCGCTGGTGGTGAACAGTGCCGGACAGCGGCTGGCCAAGCGGGACGGAGCGGTCACCCTCGCCGACCTCTCGGCTGAGGGGGTCAAGCCCGGCGAGGTGCTGGCCGCGATAGCGAAGTCTCTGGGGCTGGCGTCACCGGGTGAGCAGGTCGCTCTGCCGACCCTGTTGAACCGGTTCGACCCAGGCCGGCTGCCCCGCTCGCCCTGGGTCTTCCAGGGTCTAGGGTCGTCCGCGTGATCATCTGGGCAGACGGCGAGGTGGCCGCCATCCGGGCCCGCTGGCCCGGGGCGGTCGAGCTGACGGTCACCCGGCACGGCGAGGGCGATGCCGGCGCCCGTACGCGCTCTCGCCTATACCGACCTGATGGCGGTTCCCACGGTCGGTGACCGGGTGCTGCTCAACGTCGCGGCCCTCGAGCGTGGCCTGGGGACCGGCGGCTACGCGCTGGTCATCGCCGTGCTCGGACCGGACGGGCGGGTAAGGGCGCAGCCACCGCAACCGGCGGGCCACCTGGTCAAGGCCCGGTACATGCCGCTGCAGGCCATGGTGGCGGGCGCGGACGAGCAGGGTTCGCCCCACCACGACCGGCTCGCCGACGCCGACTCCCTCGACGGGCTTCCGGTGGTGGTGGCCGACCTGCACTCCGCCCTGGCCCCGATCGCGCTGGCCCTCGCCCACGACCAACCCGGGGCGCGGGTGGTGTACGTGATGAGCGACCAGGGCGCTCTGCCGCTGGCGTTCTCCCGCTCAGTGGCCGAGTTGCGCGCCGCCGGCCTGCTCGCCGGCACGGTCACCGTCGGCCAGTCGTTCGGCGGCGACCTGGAGGCGGTCACGGTGCATTCGGGCCTGCTGGCCGCACGGCACGCGCTCGGCGCCGACGTCGTCGTCCTCAGCCAGGGCCCGGGCAACCTGGGCACGGGCACCCGGTGGGGGTTTTCCGGGGTGGGGGCCGGCGAGGCGGTCAACGCGGCCGCCATCCTCGGCGGCCGACCAATCGGAACCCTGCGGATCTCCGCCGCCGACCCGCGCCCGCGCCACCGCGGCTTGTCCCACCACAGCCTGACCGCGTATGGACGGGTCGCGCTGCTCCCGGCCGACCTCGCCGTGCCGGAACTCGCCGAGGAGGGGATGGCCGACCTCGCGGCCGACGTCGCCCTCGCCGTGCGCACGCTGAACCGGCACCGGATCGTCCAGGTGAGCCTGTCCGGACTCCGGGAGGTACTCGCCTCGGCGCCCGTACGGCTGTCCAGCATGGGGCGCGGGCTCGACGCCGACCCCGGCTACTTCCTCGCAGCCGCAGCAGCGGGGCGGCACGCAGCCGCCCTGCTTGTGCAGGCGACCGGCGAGGACCCTGCTGAGGGCGCCGGTCCTACTGGCTCTGGGTGAAGAGCAGGTCGACCACCATCACCAGCGTCTCGGTGGGTCCTACCGACGGGCTCTGGTTGCCCTCGGGATAACCCTCCGATGGCGGGATCACCAGGAGCACCCTGCTGCCTACGGCCTTGCCTGCCAGGCCCTTGACCATGCCCGGCAGCAGCCCGGACAACTCCGTGGTCGCGGGCTTGGCGCTGTAGGTCTCCTCCAGCGTCTTGCCGTCGCTCCACCGCACCCAGCGGTAGTCGATGGTGATGGAGTCGTTCTCCCCCACCGGCTTTCCGGACCCCTTGATCAGCGTTTCGGCCCGCAGCTCGGTGGGCGGATCGGTCTTGGGAATCGTGATCTGAGGCGTACCGCCCTGGTCACTCACGGTCGGCAGGCCCGGCTTCGGCGCCACCTTCGCGCCCTCCGGCCCGTCCAGCTGCACCGTGACCAGGTCGACCACGAAGATGAGCGTGTCGCCGACCTCGATACCGGCCTGCGGATTCCCTCCTGAGCCGTCGTACCCGTCACTGCCTGGCATCGCAATCACCACACGGCTGCCCTGTCGCTGACCGACCAGCCCCTTGCTGAAGCCGGGAACCACCTGGTCCAGCGGGAACGCGACCGGCTCGCCGCGGCTGAAGGAGTCGTCGAACTTCTCCCCGGTGCGCCCGATCACCCCGTAGTAGTTGACCTCGACGGTCTGGCCCTTCTCCACCGTCGCACCGTCACCGGGATCCAGCACCTTGGTGCGCGTCTTGTCGATCGCCCAGGGCGCCTTCACCGTGACCTTCGGCTCCTTGCCGTAGCCGCCGGTCACGGTGACCTTGTCGAAGTTGACCGACGCCTTCACCGGCTTGGGCGTCGGCGTGGGACTGGCGGACGGGCTCGCACTCGGACTGGCCGAGCTCGCCTCCACGGTCGGCGAAGCTGAGGCCGCCGGATCCGCACTGTCCCCACAGCCGGTCAGGGCGAGCAGGCAGGCACCGGCGGCGAGCGCCGCCTTGGGCAGAGAGAAACGCACCGGAGCACCCTACCCGCAGTGACTGTGCCGCTGAGTGCTCGTCTTGCCCCGCCACTGCGCGCCACTCCGTAGCTCTCCGCGG
>CAVSDA010000008.1:0-91517 GCA_963726625.1 uncultured Actinomycetota bacterium | reverse complement strand
CTAGAGCCACAGTCGCCCACCCAGGGCGGACGGAATGTTGCACGGATCCACAGCGATGTGGGTGCACGGTATCCAGACCGGAACCAACCGCCTCCTCTTCTGTGGAAGACGCGTATCATGACGGCACGCGCACGACGAGACGGGTGGGAGGTGGCCAGTGGCCCTCTCAGATGAGGAGCAGCGGCTTCTCGAACAAATGGAGGCTGCGCTCGCGGCCGAGGACCCCAAGCTGGTCAACGCCCTGCGAGGCACGGGCGTCCGGCGCGTCCATCGTCGCCGCGCTGCGGTGGCAGGCATCGGCTTCTTCGCCGGGCTCGCCCTCCTCATCGTCGGTGTCGGCCAGTCCGACCTGATCTTTCTCAGCGTGGTCGGCTTCGTCGTCATGGTCGGAGCAGCGGTGACCGCGATCTACTCCTGGCAGCACGTGGGCGGCCCGGTCGACGCAGGCGTCGGCCGCGATCGGTTGAAGACGGCCCAGGGTTCCCGGGCCACGGACCAGGGTTTCATGGACAGGATGGAGGAGCGCTGGCGGAAGCGGCGCGACGAGGGCTTCTAGCCTCGCCCTCAGCGCCCGCCGCACAGCGTGATCCGCGTCACACGATGCGGTCGGTAATTCCTGCTCGTGTCGAGCGATCTCCTTGACGAAGCCCACGGCTTACCTGAACCCCCGAGCAGGTAAGCCGTGGGCTTTTTCATGCCCTGTCCGCCCTTTTGTGCCGATGGTTCGCGATATATCGTTGAGTCTCGAGCAAGTCGAAGGGGTGAGACGTGATGAGAGGCGGAGCGTACGCGGCGGGCGCGCCATGGCTGTGGTTCGCGCAGTCGTGTGGGGCGTCCCGGCATCAGGGGCTGGGTGACTGGTTCGCGGTGATGACCGGCGCGCGCCATCGGTCAGGCGAGCAGTCTGCTCCGGGGAGCAGCCGTCCGGCGAGACTTCGTGGGGTCGCCCGCGCGGATCAGCATTCGTGGGGCCAGAGTCCATGGGGCCTGTTCGGCGGCCAGCCGCCGTTCGCGCCGCCGTGGGCCGGCGGAGGCCGTGGGTGGCGGGGGATGAAGGCGCGCCGCGGTGACGTCCGGGCCGCCATCTTGTCGGTGCTCGCGGAGCAGCCGATGAACGGATACCAGATCATCCAGTTGATCGCCGAGCGCAGCGGCGGGGCCTGGAAGCCGAGCCCCGGATCGATCTACCCGACCTTGCAGCAATTGGAGGACGAGGGTCTGGTGCGGGCGGAGTCCGCCGAGGGAAGGCGCGTGTTCGCGCTCACCGAGGAGGGGCGGACCTACGCCAGCGAGCACCCCGACGAGCTCTCGGCGCCCTGGCAGGGCAGGGCGGGCTCCGACTCCGAAACCGATGAGGGTCTGAAACCGCTGATCGGCCAGGTTGCGGCCGGGGTGTGGCAGATCATGGCTGTCGGCACGGCCGCCCAGCAAGCCAAGGCTCGCGAGGCGCTGCTGGAGTTGCGCCGACGGTTGTACGCGATCCTGTCCGACGACGAGCCCGGGGAGGCCTGATGAACCCGCCGTACGCCGGGCAGGATCGACCTGGCGATGATCGGATGTGGCTCTGGGACGGCCGCCCGGCGCTCCGGCGCGACACAGGCCAACCGGTGACGCCGGTGCGCATCGGCGACAGCGAGCGCGATCGCGCGGTGTCCAGTCTCGGTGACCATTTCGCCGCCGGCCGACTGGCCCGGGACGAGCTCGACGAACGGATCGACCGCGCGATGCAAGCTCGGTTCGAGCAGGACCTGACCCCGCTGTTCGCCGATCTCCCGCGCACCGAGCCGACCGTGGTGGATCCGGCCGGCGCCGGAGCACGCAGTGGGCCGCGGGTTCACCCGGTCTGGCTTTCGTTGCTGGGGCTGGCGCCGCTGCTGCTCATCGGAGCGGTCGTGATGGCCGTGCTGCTGGGTGCGCCCTGGGTGCTCTGGGCTGCGGTGTGGTTCTTCCTGTGCACCGGGTTCTGGGGCCGCCGCCAGACGCGACGACACCACGCTCACCCGCCGATCATGTGGTCCAGATCACCTCGGGGGTGGTAACGCGGGCTCGCTGAGCAGCGATCTGACTACTGAAGCCCACGGCTTACCTGAACCCCCGAGCAGGTAAACCGTGGGCTTCACCCTTCCCCCGGAGCGCGTCGCCTGCCGACCGAGGATGATGATGTCGTGAACGATGTCGATGCGCACGGCCGCCCGGAACCGCCCTTGGCCGGGGACGAGGCCGCTACGCTGCTGGGCTTCCTGGACTACCAGCGCGCGACCCTGGCGTGGAAGTGTGCCGGGCTCGACGCGGCTGGTCTGTCGGCCACCGTCGGCGCCTCGTCGATGACGCTGGGCGGACTGCTGAAGCACCTGGCGTACGTAGAGGACGACTGGTTCTCCCGGGTGCTGCGCGGCCACGACCCGCAGCCGCCGTGGGACAGCGCGGACTGGCGCTCCGATCCCGACTGGGACTGGCACTCCGCCGGCCGCGACGATCCGGAACAGCTGCACGGTCTCTGGCAGGATGCGGTGGCCCGTTCGCGGGTGCAGGTCGCGGAGGCGCTGACCGAGAGTGATCTGGGTCAGCCTGCGCGCCGGGCCTGGCCTGACGGCGGCGCTCCGAGTCTGCGCTGGATCGTGGTGCACATGATCGAGGAGTACGCCCGTCACAACGGGCACGCCGACCTGTTGCGTGAGTCGGTCGACGGCTCGACCGGGGAGTAGTCGCGCAGTCAGATCTCGGCGGACGCGGACTGCGGGGCCGGGTCGGCGCCAGACCGACACGTGGCTGGTGCTCTGGTCAGTGAACGGCGCCCGTCGCCAGTCGGCGACCCGCTCGTACGGAGTGAGCCCGGCCAGTTCGGCCATCAGATCGAGCTCGGCGGGCCAGACGTAGCGGTGCGGGGACCGGAAGGTCTGCAGCTCACCCGTCTCGTTGCGGATGTAGTGGTGCGAGACGAGCCGCTGCTGGACGAGGTCGTAGCGGTCGAAGCCCAATCGGTCCTCGCCGACCTCGAACGGGACGCAGGTCTGGCCGGGGGGCAGTCGGCGCAACTCGGGGACGAAGACCTCGACCACGAAGAAGCCGCCGGGCTCGAGGTGGCGCGCCGCGTTGCGGAAGCACGCCACCTGCTCGTCTTGGGCGAGCAGGTTGGTGATCGTGTTGAACACCAGGTAGACCAGCGCGAAACGCCCTTGGCGGTCGCGGTGGCCATGTCCCCGATGACCACCGGGATCGTGTCGCCGACCTTGTCGCGCAGCCGGGCGGCCATGGGCTCGGAGAGCTCGATCCCGGCCACGTCCAGTCCCCGCTCGTGCAGGGGGACCGCCACCCGGCCGGTGCCGATCGCCAGCTCCAGCACCCGACCGCCTGCGGCCAGACCGGCCAGGAACGTCCACGGTCGGACCCAGCACCTCCGGGGTCGACATGGAGGCCGAGTCGAGGTCGTAGCGAAGCGCCACCTCCTCGGTCCAGATGTCGTCCGGCATGGCGCGGCCTACTCGCGCCGGCCGGGACGGAACAGCGACCGCGGCAGCAGAAGCGCCCGGGCCTTGCTCCGCCAGGAAGCCGGTCCGGCCAGACCCTGCCGAATCTCGGTCGTCATCGTCGGCAGGTCGGCAGTGCCGGGATCCTCGAAGTCGCGCGCATACCGGGAGCGTTCCACCAACGTCGCCACTCGGCCCATGGTCGCCGACTCCTCGCCTTCCAGGCGTGAGGCGACCTCGCGGCCGATCGTCTTCGGCGAGCCGCCGGGCCATTGCCCGCCGTAGTCGACCACGCTGTCGCGGATCTCGGCCCAGGCTGCCTCGACCCGTTCCGCAGCCTCGCCCTCCGCGGTCAGCCGACTGGCTCGGCGGCGCACCCGGATGGTGGCGGGGGCGGCCAGCACCAGCAGCAGCAGCAGGCCGACCCCTGTGCCCAGCAGGGTTCGCCGCAAGGCGCGGGCCGCCGCGGGATCCTCGGCGGCGGGTGCGTCGGTCGGTGCGTTGGTCGGCGCACCGGTCTCGGTGGGCGCCGTGCTGCTCGGGGCGGCCGTCGGATTGAGGGTGGGCTCCTCGCCGGGGCTGCCCTGGGACTGGAGCGTCCACAACGGAGCGGCGCCGGTCACGCTGGCGGGCGTGGGCTCGAAGCGCACCCATCCGTAGTCGGCGAAGTAGAGCTCCGGCCAGGCGTGCATGTCCCGGATGGACACCTTCCAGCTCTGGCCGTCCTTCTCACCCGGCAGGAAGCCGACCGACACCCGCGACGGGATCCCGGCGACACGCGCCATCACCGCCATCGCGGCGGCAAACTGCTCGCAGTAGCCGCGGCGGTCGCGGACCAGGAAGTTCTCCAGCGCCTGGTAGCCGCTGCCGGGCAACGGCTCCAGGCTGTAGGTGTAGCGGCCTCCGCGCAGGTACGCCTGAATGGCCGCGGCCTTGGCGGCGTCTGTCGTGGCTTCGGCGGTGATGTCGCGGGTCAGGTCGATGATCGAGGCCGGAAGATCGCGAGGAATGGCGCCGGTGATGTTGTCGTCGACGGGGGTTCCGGCGTTGGCCCGCGCCAGGTCGTCGCTCTGCGGTGCGATGTCCACGCTCTCCACCTGATAGCTCAGTTGGCGCAGGTCACCGGCTCGGCGCTCGTCGGCGTTCACCACGATCAGGGAGTTCGCGTCGAAGCGCCAGTCGCCGTCGGCCTCGAAGCTGCGCGGCGCGTACGGGAGCGGCAGGTACTGCGACCCGAAGTCCAGGACGCGGATATTGGTCCGCTGCCGCTCCTGCGGCTCCTCGCGCAGACCGGGGACGGCCGGGAGCTGGTCGCCGGTGGTCAGCCGGATCTGGACGCTGCCCCATCCGGCGGAAGTCAGCTGGGGCAGGGTCGCCAGCCGCAGGTAGGTGCCCGCCGGAGCCGTCGTGTCGTACTCGATCACCACGCGGTCGTTGGGCTGGTTGAGGTTGCGGCGCAGGTCGAGAGTGGGGTCGGTGAGTTGGAGCGGTCCGTTGCCCCCGGGCCCGTTGCCGATGCCCAGGCCCGGCAGCGTCAGGGTCGGCAGCACGATGCCGAGCACCACCGTGCCGATCAGCGCCGGTGCCGCCAGATAGGCGGCGGCGCGCCAGACGACAGGGGTGGCGGTGCCGAATCCGTCGGCCGAGTCCCGGGCCAGCCCGCGTGGCCAGCGTGCCGTGCTGTTCAGCCCCTCGGACACCAAGATGGCGAGATAGCCCGCCGCGATGTAGAGGAAGCTGAGCACGCCCGTGTCCGCGCCGAGGCCGAGAGCCGGCACCAGGAAGAGGGTGGCCGGCGGGGCGAGGGCCCAGGCCGGCCGGTTGACGCCGAGCACCAGCAGGTCGGTCATCACCGCGATCAGGCCGACCACGGTGACGAAGATCAGCTTCACCCCGTCGTCCGGCTCCATCGGGGAGGCCTGGGTGCGCATGTGCTCGATCCCCGACTCCCACAGCGAGGGGTAGTGATCGAACCACGGCGCGCGCCCGAAGGGCTCGGTCGGAGACGGCATGGCCAGGCTCAGGGCCAGGGAGAAAAGCAGCACCGCCAACAACTGGACACCGAGCACCGCCGACGATCCCCAACCTGGCCCGGCGGAGCAGCAGGCTGACGACGCCGAGCAGCACGATCAGCAGCCAGCTGAGCCCGAGGAAGCTGCTGTCGGCGGTGAGCGGGGTGACGGTCAGCGCGGCCAGCACCATCGCGAAGGCGACCGCCAGCGCGCTGCGGTCTGTGGCCCGCATCAGGCCGCGCTCTGCTGCTCGAGTGCGGACCAGGCCTCGGCCACGCTCATTCCCCGCCGTACCTCGATGACTCGCCACTGGTTCTCCTGCAGGATCTCGCGCGCGAGATCCTGCCCCGACTGCTGGGTATCGGTACCCGGCTGGTCGGCAAACGTGTCCACGTCGAGCAGCAGGGCGAGCCCGTGGGCCCGGTTGCGGCGGATCCGCAGCAGCGCGTTCGCGTCCTCGGCGTTCATCCGGCCCATGATCGCCACCACGAGCTGCCCGGGTCGATCGACGGTGGCCGCCTCCACCGCGTAGTGCAGCGTGGCGGTGGTCCGAGGTTGCAGGTCGGTGAGCCGGCTGACCACCAGATCCTGTGAGGCTGAGCTGTGCTGACCCATGGTGCCGCTGATGTGCAGGGGGCCGTCCGCCTCGTAGATCTCGATCCCGAAGCCGTCGTCGAGGAAGTGGATGCCGATCGACGCGGCCGCCGAGATCGCCCATTCGAGGGAGTTCTGCATACCGCGGCCGGCATGCGCGGCACGCCGCGAGTCGAGGAGGATGCTCGCGCTGGGATCCCAGGCCTGCTCCTCGCGGCGGACCATGAGATCGCCCCAGCGTGCGGTGGAGCGCCAGTGGATCCGGCGGACATCGTCGCCCTGCCGATACTCGCGAACCAGCGCGTCGTCCTGGCCGATCACGCCGATCCGGTGTGGCCGCGCCTCACCGGTGCTCCCGCCGCCTCCCGTGGTCCGGATCGCCGGCAACGGCACGACCTGCGGGGTGACCATGACCTCACTGGTGGCGACGAATTGCCGGTCCAACTGCACCAGACCGAACGGGTCGACGGTGCGGACCGTCAGCGGTCCGGTGGAGAAGCGGCCGCGCACCCGGCCGAGCAGCGGGTACTCCACCACGCGGCGCCAGCTGAGGTCGGCCTTGTCGACGCAGAAGCGCGGACGGCTCCCCAGTTCCCGCGGCACGGTGTCCTCGCACAGCAGGATGCCCGCCGGCAGGCGTCCGTCCTGTCCGATCACGATCTGTCCGCGCATCGGGGATCCGAGCGGCACCTCGGCCGGCTCGACCGAGCGCTCGCAGGACATCTTGAGCCGGGCCCGCGAGACCAGCACGCCGGCGACCAGGGGAAGCAGTGCCAGCAACAGGCCGATCCGCATCACGTCGCGCTGACCGGCGCTCATCGCGACCAGCGTCACCACGATCCCCGCGAACAGCATCGCCTTGCCACGGAGCGTCAGAAGCCGCCACGCGCGCACCATCCCGGCCGACCTATCTCCGGTCCGGGATGTGCACCGACTGCACCGCCTGGGCGATCACGTCGGTCACCGTGCGTCGGGCCTGCTGGGCCATCGTGGAGGGCAGCACCCGGTGCGCCAGCACCGGCACCCCGAGGGTGGCCACGTCGTCCGGGCTGACGTAGTCCCGTCCGGACAGCGCGGCGAAGGCGCGGCTCGCCCGGAGCAACTGGAGCGTGGCCCGGGGGGAGGCGCCGAGGCGGAGATCGCGGGAGTTGCGGGTGGCGTTGACCAGCTGGACCAGGTAGTGCTTCACCGCAGGACTGACGTACACGGTCTTCACCGCGTCGATCAGTCCGCGGATCGTGGTCCCGTCGGTCACCGGCTGCAACGCGGCCAGCGGATCGGAGGAGCCGTGCGAATCCAGCATGTCCAGCTCGGAGCTCGGGGTGGGGTAGCCCATCTGGATGCGGGCCATGAACCGGTCCCGCTGGGCCTCGGGCAGGGGGTAGGTGCCCTCCATCTCGATCGGGTTCTGGGTGGCCACGACCATGAAGGGCGTCTCCAGCATGTACGTCGTACCGTCCACGCTGACCTGGCGCTCCTCCATCGACTCCAGCAGCGCGGACTGGGTCTTCGGCGATGCGCGGTTGATCTCGTCGCCCACCACGATGTTGGCGAAGATGCCGCCGGGCTGGAACTCGAAGTCGCGGGTCTCGGCGTTGAACACCGAGACGCCGGTGATGTCGGAGGGCAGCAGGTCGGGGGTGAACTGGATCCGGCGCACGGTGCAGGCGATGGACCGGCCGAGCGCCTTGGCCAGCATCGTCTTGCCGACACCGGGGACGTCCTCGATCAGCAGATGGCCCTCGGCGAGCAGCACGACCAGGGCGAGATCCACTGAACTCCGCTTGCCCTCGATCACGCTCTCGATCGCCTGGCGGACCCGGCCCATGACCTGAACGACGTCGCCGAGTGAGTACGGCGCCTCGGTTTCCCGCTCGGCCGTCTTCTCGTAGCTGAGACTCACTACCCCTCCGTGCTGGCCCCGGTGCTGATGCTCGTTCGGTGGTGCTCGTTCGGTGGTGCTCGTTCGGCGGTGCGCGTTCGGTCGTGCCTGGCCGCCTGCAGGCGACCGCTCGGCCATCGTAGCCACGGCGAGCAGTGCGCCGACCCTGCCGAGTGGTGCTCAAACCATATGCGCTCAATCCGCCCGATGTGACCACGAGAAACACGCCGGGTGCTGCCGGTGGTCGTCAATGCCGGCTCCGGTGGAGGGAAGTGGGGTACAGTGGTGCGAAGTGGAGATCAATGGGTCGCCAGTGGTGCAGGGCTCGCGCCGAACGGCTCGGGTCGAGTGGTCGGAGTCGAGGGTGGGCGTCGGCCGGTTCACAGTCCCGAACGATGAATGGGGTGAGGAGGGTGGCCCGTGTTCCTCGGCACCCACACCCCCAAGCTCGACGACAAGGGCCGACTGATCCTCCCGGCGAAGTACCGCGACGAGCTGGCGGAGGGACTGGTGATCACTCGCTTCCAGGAGCGCTGCCTGGCCATCTGGCCGACTCAGGTCTTCGTCGAGGTGGCGCAGGCGGTGAGGAGCGCCTCCTCCAGTCAGCAACACGTCCGCGACTACCAGCGGATGCTGGCCTCGGGAGCCTCCGACGAGGTGTTGGACAAGCAGGGTCGCATCACGATCCCGCCGCATCTGCGGGCGTACGCGGGTCTGGACAAGGACTGCGTCGTCGTGGGGGCGATGACGCGACTGGAGGTGTGGAATGCGTCCGCATGGGAGCAGTACGCGGGCGAGAAGGAATCGGCGTACGCCGAGTTGAACGACACCGTGTTCCCCGGTATCTGAGCGGCTTCCTGCGTGGTCAGGACTGGTCGTGCAGAAACCGGGCCCGCCCGGTGAGTACGAGGTGGTGCGAGCCCCGGTTCGTGCCGTGAGGCTTCAACCCGTAGGTCCGACTCCCTGACGCACCTTCCCCGGCGCCAGGTAGACCTCCCCCGGATCTCGGGTTGAAACCCCGCTGCACGAGTCAGCCGCACACCGCACGAGGCAGAGAGTTGGGTCGAGATGTCCGCGCCTGAAGGTCGCTCCGTCCGTGTGGACGGCCGCGACGCCGTGTCCCGACCGGTACGGCGGGTCCGGCACGACGCCCGCGACGGTCTGGCCGCCGCGGCCCTGTCGCTGACGGCGTCTATCGGCGTCACCGCGGCGCTGTGGCTGCTGCTGCGGTGGCTCGGATGAGCGGCTCGCCCGAACGCCACGTTCCCGTCATGCTGGCCGAGATCGTGGCGCTGCTGGCTCCGGCGCTCTCACCCGGGGAAGAGCACGCCGAACCGGTGCTGGTGGACTGCACGGTCGGACTCGGAGGGCACGCCCACGCGCTGTTGGAGGCCTGCCCGCGGGCACGGCTGATCGGCCTCGACCGGGACCCGGAGGCACTGGCCCTGGCCGCCCGGCGGCTGGAGGGGTTCGGGAGCCGGGTGCAGCTGGTGGAGGCGGTCTACGACGAGTTGCCCGAGGTGCTGGCGCGGATCGGCACTCCGCGGGTCCAGGGCATCCTGCTCGATCTCGGTGTCTCCTCCCTGCAGATCGACAGCCCCGAACGCGGATTCGCCTACGCCCAGGACGCCCCGCTGGACATGCGGATGGGCCCGCAGGACCTGACCGCGGCCCACGTACTCAACACCTATTCCCGAGGCGAACTGGCCCGGGTGCTGCGGACCTACGGCGAAGAGCGCTTCGCAGATCGCATCGCAGGCCGGATCGTCGCCGAGCGCCGGCGCGAGCCGTTCGATCGCTCCGCTCGACTGGTCCGGCTGCTCCACGACTCGATACCGGCTGCCAGCCGCAAGAGTGGCGGCCACCCCGCCAAGCGCACGTTCCAGGGCCTGCGGATCGAGGTCAACGGCGAGTTGGCCGCGTTGGAAGCCGTACTGCCCAGCGCGGTGGCCGCGCTCGCCGTCGGCGGCAGGATCGCCGTTCTGGCCTATCACTCCCTCGAGGACCGGCTGGTCAAGCAGGTCCTGAGCGCCGCAGCGCACGATCGCGCACCCCGGAATCTGCCGGTGGTACCCGAGGAGTTGGCGGCTGAGCTGTCCCTGCTGACCCGCGGGGCCGCCCGGCCGTCGGCGGCCGAGGCCGAGCGCAATCCCCGGGCAGCATCGGCGCGGCTCCGGGCGGCGGAGCGGATCGCGCTGCGCCACGAGACCGACCTGCACCCGATGGGAAGAACGCGATGAAGCCCGACCCCAGACCCAGGACGAAGGAGGTGCGTCGATGAGCGCGCTGTGGGCCCCCGCCACCGGCTGGCCGGACGACATCGCGCGGTCGCCGGAGCGCTCGAAGCTCCGCGCGGTAGCCGCACCCGCGGGTCGGCTGGCCCGGTTCCCCTTCATGCTGGTGCTGATCGGCACCTTCGGCGTGGGCATGGCGGGCTTGCTGATGCTGAACACGACGCTGCAGAACCAGGTCTTCGACTCCCGCGCACTCACCCGGCAGGCCACCGAGCTCACCTACGTCCAAGCCGATCTGGAGAACCAGTTGGACGCCGTGGCGGCCCCGCAGGAGCTGGCCCGCCGAGCCTCCGCGCTGGGCATGCGGCCCAATCCCCACCCGGCGTTCCTCGAACTGCCGAAGGGACGGGTGATCGGCAAGCCGCAGGCGGTCAGCGGCAACGAGCTCCCGGGGCTGATCGTCAAGACTCCGGCCGAGATCCAAGCCGAGAAGGCCACCGCCCGGGCGCTCGCGGAGGCCAAGGCCGCGGAGAAGGCGGCCAAGGCCAAGGCGGCGGAGAAGAAGGCCGCGGAGAAGAAGGCGGCGGAGAAGAAGGCGGCGGAGAAGAAGGCGGCGGAGAAGAAGGCGGCGGAGAAAAAGGCCGCCGAGAAGAAGGCGGCGGAGAAGAAGGCGGCGAGCGCGTACGCAGGACGGTGATCGCTGATGGCCGACGAGCGGAGCCCACGGCCACGTGCGCAGGCCGGGCGACGCCCGCGGGGCGCTGCCCCGGACCACCGCACGGCCCAGGGCGGGCGACCTTCCCCCCAGCACGTACGCGGGGAGCGGATCCTGCGCGACGGAACGGTGTCCCGCGCAAAGGCCGCCACATCACGCGCGCCAAAGGCCGCCTCATCACGCGCTCCACAGGCCGCCAGATCTCGCGCGCCACACGCGAGCCCCGCCCGGCGGCGACCCGTTTCCCGTCGCTGGCCGCTCGCTTCGACGTCGCGGCGGCTGCACCTGGTGCTCATCGTCGTCGCGATGAGTCTGTCGCTGTGCGCCGGGCGGCTGGTGCAGCTGCAGGGCTTCGACTCCTCCTCCTACGCCGCCGACGCCTTGACCCGCACCCTGCTGCAGCCCGCACGGGGCGAGATCACCGATCGTCACGGCAGCGTGCTCGCCTCGACCCAGCCGGCGGTCGCCGTCACCGCGGATCCGACGCTTACCGGTCCGAAGGCGCTGGAGATCGCCGGCGTGCTGTCGGGCTACCTGCAGATGCCCGTGGCGGACCTGATGCCGCTGCTGACCAAGCCCGATACCCGCTTCGTCTACCTGAAGAAGAAGGTGCCCGCACTGACGTACAGCGCGCTGGCCCGGGATCTGGCCCAACGCAAGGTCTACGGTGTCTTCCGCGAACTCGACCCCATCCGGACCTATCCGAACGGTTCGGTCGCAGGCTCGGTCGTCGGCTTCGTCGGGGCCGAGGGCAAGGGCCTGGCGGGCTTGGAGCTGAGCCTGAACGCCGAGCTCGCGGGCGTGGAGGGCAAGGAGAGCTACGAGAGCGCGCCCAACGGCAGCAAGATCCCGCTCGGACAGAGCTCGGTCACCCCGGCCAGGAACGGGATGAGCTACCAGACGACCATCGATCTGGAACTGCAGTGGGCCGCGGAGCGTCGGATCGCCGAGCAGGTGACCAAGACCCGGGCCGATTCCGGCTTCGCCATCGTGCTCGACGTCACGACCGGACAGATCCTCGCGTTGGCGAATGCGCCGTCCTACGACCCGGCGCGACCCCAGCAGGCCGACGCCGACGACCGCGGCAACCGCGCCATCTCGGCCCCGTACGAGCCCGGCAGCGTGCAGAAGATCCTGACCGCGGCCGCCCTGATCGACTCGGGTACGGCCACGCCCTCCACCCGCGTGGTCATTCCGAACCGGCTGGCCTCCGGGGGCGGTCAGATCAAGGACCACTACGGGCACGGCACCATCAAGCTCAACCTGCGCGGGGTCATCGCCAACTCCTCCAATATCGGCACCGCACTGCTCACCCGCCAGCTCAGCAAGCAGCGGCTGCACGACTACCTGGTGAGTTTCGGGCTGGGCAGCCCGACCGGCGTCGGCTTGCCGGGGGAGGCCTCCGGAATCGTCCCGCAGGCCGACATGCCTGACGGGCAGCGGGATCAGGCGGCGTTCGGCCAGGCGGTGTCGGTGACCGGTATCCAGCAGGCGGCGGCGATCGCCGGCATCGTCAACGGCGGCATCTACCACCAGCCCACCGTGCTGAAGAGCGCGGTCGACGGGAACGGCCAGAGCGTGACCCTCGATCGGGCGGCGCCGCGCCGGATCATCTCGGAGAAGAGCTCGGCCCAGGTCCGAGACCTGCTGCAGGCGGTCATCGACAGCAAGAACGGCCAGCGCAACCTCAAGCTGGACTCCTACACCTCGGGCGGCAAGACCGGCACGGCGCAACGGGCCGACACCAAGTGCCGCTGCTACCGGGGCTACGTCACCTCCTTCGTGGGCTTCGCGCCGCTGAACGACCCGCGGATCCTGACCTACGTCGTGATCACCAATCCGAAGAGCGGTGACACCGGCAGCGGGACGGCGGCGCCGGTCTACCGCGACCTGATGAACCTCGCCCTGCCGCGCTACTCCGTGGCCCCGGATGCCCGGGACCACAAGCCCAAGCCGACCGAGTGGTGACGGGTGTGACCCGGAGCCCCGGACGAGGTCGGTAGCGTCTCCGGCGTGCCCGCCGCCTTCGGTTCCGAGCCCCGACCGGTGCTGCTGCGGCCGCGTGCGGTCCCCGCGATCCCGCTGGGCGAACTGGTCGCTCCCTCCGCGGGCGCGACCGACGACCCACGCTGGAGCAGGGTGTCGATCACCGGGATCACGCTCGATTCCCGGCTGGTGCAGCCCGGCGACCTGTACGTCGCCCTGCCCGGCCGGAGCCGGCACGGAGCCGAGTTCGCGGCCGCGGCCCGTACGGCCGGAGCGGCAGCCGTGTTGACCGATGCGGTCGGGTGCCGGGCTGACCGATGCGGCAGGTGCCGGGGGTCTCCGGGCCGGGCTGCCGGTCGTGGTGGTCGCCGATCCGCGGCAGCTGATGGCGACCCTGGCGGCCACGCTCTACGGGCGACCTGCCGACCGGCTGAGCACGCTCGCGGTCACCGGGACCAACGGGAAGACCACCACCACTTTCCTGCTGGAGGCGGCGCTCCGGGCGGCCGGCCGGCACACCGGGGTGATCGGCACGGTGGGCTACCGCTTCGACGGCGAGCCTCTGCCCGGGACCCGCACCACGGTGACCACTCCGGAGTCGACCGAGTTGCAGGGCCTGCTGGGTTACCTGCTCGAACAGGGGGCGGACACGGCTCTCCTGGAGGTGTCCTCGCACGCGCTGGTGCTCGGCCGGGCCGACGCCATCACCTTCGACGTCTCCGCCTTCACCAACCTCGGTCGCGATCACCTCGACTTCCACTCCGACGAGGAGTCCTACTTCGAGGCCAAGGCCGCGCTGTTCACCGCGGCCCGCAGTCGCCACGCCGTGGTCAACGTCGACGACGCCCGCGGCCGCCAGCTCGCGGACCGGATCCGGCTCCAGGGGGAGGTCGAGCTGACCACCGTCAGCTTGAGCGGGGCAGCAGACTGCCGGACCGTCGCGTACGAGACGGTCGCCGACGGTCGAACCAGCGTCCGAGCACGCCTGTCGCGGGGTCGACCTCGACTTCACCCTCGGCCTACCCGGAGACTTCAACATCCGCAACGCGCTCACCGCGCTGGCCATGGCCCAGGTGGTCGGCGCGGACCTCGAACTCGCCGCCGCCGGACTGGCGGCGGCGTCGGTGCCCGGGCGGATGCAGCGGGTCCAGCTGGGTGCGGGTGCCCCGCAGGTCTACGTCGACTTCGCCCACACACCGCAGGCGGTGACGGCCGCCCTCGATTCGGTCGGCCAGCGGCGTCGGATCGTGGTGCTGGGCTGCGGCGGCGACCGCGATCCGGACAAGCGGGCGCCGATGGGTGCCGCGGCGGCCCGTAGCGCCCAGGTGGTCCTGGTCACCGACGACAACCCGCGCTCGGAGGACCCGGCAGCCATCCGGAAGCAGGTGCTGGCCGGAGCGACCGCGGCGGTACGAGGCGAGGGCCTCACCGCGCTGGTCCGGGACGGCGGCGACCGGCGTACCGCCATCCGGGCGGCGCTGGCTCAGGCCGGGCCGGACGATGTGGTGGCGATCCTCGGCAAGGGACACGAAACCGGCCAGGAGGTGGCTGGACAGGTGCTGCCCTTCGACGATGCCCAGGTTGCCGCCGAGGAATGGCAGGCCCTGTCCGACGTACGCCCGAGGAGCCCGGAGTGATCCCGATCAGTGTCGCCGAGGCGGCCCAGGTGCTCACGGCCGAGCTCGTCGGACCGGGCGAGCGCTCGGCGCCGCTCACCTCGGTCACCGCCGACTCGCGCGCTGTCGCACCGGGGACGCTGTTCGTGGCACTGCCGGGCGAACACGTCGACGGTCACCGTTACGCCGCGGCGGCGGTGGCGGCCGGGGCCGCGGCCGCCCTGACCCGACACCCGATCGCGGACACCCTCTGCGTCGTGGTCGCCGACCCGCTGGTCGCGCTCGGCCGGCTGGCCCGCCACCAGGTGGACCTCGCCGCCGGGTCCGGGCTCCGCGTGGTCGCCGTCACCGGCTCGGTCGGCAAGACCTCGACCAAGGACCTGCTGGCCCAGGTGCTCGAGTCGGCGGGTCCCACCGTGGCCCCGCTGGGCAACCTGAACAACGAGCTCGGTGTGCCGTTGACCGTGTGCCGGATCGAACCCGCGACCCGATTCCTGGTGGCCGAGATGGGGGCGCGGGGCATCGGTCACATCGCCTACCTGTGCGAGATCGCGCCGCCTGCGGTCGGGGTGGTGCTGAACGTGGGCCAGGCCCACGTCGGGGAGTTCGGCGGCCAGGCGGCGATCGCCCGGGCCAAGGGCGAGCTGGTGGAGGCGCTGCCGTCCGACGGGTGGGCCGTGCTCAACGCCGACGACCCCCTGGTGTGGCCGATGCGTGACCGGACCGCGGCGCCGGTCCTGGCGTTCTCGGTGCTCGGCGAACCGGAGGCCGGTGCAGCGGTCTGGGGCTCCGGTCTGGCGGGCGATCGGGCGGGGCGCTACGCGTTCACCCTGCACGCCCGGACCGGAGCGAAGGCTGAGTCTGCGGTGGAGGTGCAGCTTCGCCTGACGGGTCGTCATCAGGTGGTGAACGCGGTTGCGGCGGCCGCGGCGGCGTACGCGCTCGGACTCGGGGTGGCCGACATCGGCGCTGAGCTCACCCGGGCGGAGCCGAGGTCGCGGTGGCGGATGGAGGTCCGGGACCGACCCGACGGGGTCACGGTGGTCAACGACGCCTACAACGCCAACCCGGACTCGGTGCGCGCAGCGCTGGCGAGTCTGGCCGAGCTCGGCGACCACGGCCGGCGCTCGACCTGGGCGGTCCTCGGCGACATGCTGGAGCTCGGCGGCACCGCCGAGGCCGAGCACGCCGCGATCGGTGCGGTCGTCGCCCGCAGCGGTATCGACCACCTCGTCGCGATCGGCGCGTACGCCGACACCCTGGCCGCCGCCGCCCGCGCCGAGTCGGCCGGAAAGCCGGTCTCGGTGGTGGTGGCGCCCGACGCGACCGCGGCCCTCGCCGCCCTGCGTGCCGGTCTCGGGCCGGGTGACGTGGTGCTGGTCAAGGCCTCCCGTGGCCTAGCCTTGAACACCGTGGCCGAGGACCTGCTCGCGTGAAAACCATCGTCTTCGCGGGTGTGCTGGCCCTGCTCGGCACCCTCCTGGGCACCCGACTGGCCATCCGGGTGCTGGTCCGCCGGGGTTACGGCCAGCTGATCCGCGACGACGGGCCCACGTCCCACCACGTCAAGCGAGGCACGCCGACCATGGGCGGGCTGGTCATCATCGCCGCCGTGGTGTCGGCCTACTTCCTCAGCCACCTGATCACCTGGACCGGGCCGTCGGCGTCGGCCCTGCTCATCTTGTTCCTGTTCGCCGGCCTCGGGGTGGTCGGCTTCCTGGACGACTTCATCAAGATCAGCAAGCAGCGCTCGCTCGGCCTGCGCAGCAAGGCCAAGATCGCGGGTCAATCGATCGTCGCCATCGTGTTCGCGCTCGGCTCGCTGCAGTTCCCCGACGAGCGCGGCGTCACCCCGGCGTCGACGGCCATCTCCTTCCTGCGCGACATCGAGTGGCTGGACAAGCTGCCGGTCGATCCTGGTCATCATCTGGGTGATCATGCTGATCGCCGCGGCCAGCAACGGGGTGAACCTGACCGACGGCCTCGACGGGCTCGCCTCCGGGGCCTGCGTGATGATCTTCGGCGCGTACACCCTGGTGAACATCTGGCAGTACAACCAGTCCTGCGCCTACACCGCCTCGGCCGGGCCGAAGTGCTACGAGGTGCGCGACCCGTACGACCTGGCGGTGGTGGCGATCGCGCTGGCCGGCGCGTGCTTCGGCTTCCTGTGGTGGAACGCCGAACCCGCCAAGATCTTCATGGGCGACACGGGCTCGCTGTCCCTGGGCGGTGCGCTGGCCGGGATGGCGATCTTCACCCGGACCGAACTGTTGCTGGTCATCCTCGGTGGCCTGCTGGTGATCGAGGTCATGTCGGTGATCCTGCAGGTGGGCTTCTTCAAGCTCACCAAAGGCCGCCGGCTGTTCAAGATGTCCCCGATCCACCATCACTTCGAGTTGCTCAACTGGGCTCAGGTGACCATCGTGATGCGCTTCTGGATCATCGCCGGACTCTGCGTCGCCGCCGGGCTCGGCATCTTCTACGCCGAATGGGTGGCCGGCACGTGAGCCCGGCCTGGCTGGCCGGCGCCGACGGCGCCTCGGACTGGTCGCAGGCCCACGTGGTGGTGGCCGGGGTAGGTGTCTCCGGATTCGCCGCGGCGGACGGGCTGATCCACTTCGGGGCGCGGGTGAGCGTGCTGGACGACGCGGCGACGCCCGCCAACGTCGAGAAGGCGACGCTGCTGGAGTTGCTCGGCGGCAGCGTCCGGCTCGGTCCCGGGTCCACTGCGACCCTGCCTGAGGACGCGGACCTGGTGATCACCACCGGATGGCCGGCGACGGCGCCGCTGCTGGCCCAAGCGGCGGCGCGCTCGGTGCCGATCTGGAGCGAGGTGGAGTTGGCCTGGCGCCTCAGCCGTCCGGGGAAGGTCGTGCCCTGGCTCGGCATCACCGGCACCAACGGCAAGACCACGACCACCCAGATGCTGGCCTCGATCCTGACGGCCGCGGGTCTGCGCACGGCGGCGGTGGGCAACATCGGGCGGCCGATCATGGAGATCGTGCTGGACCCCGAGCCGTACGACGTGCTGGCCGTCGAGCTGTCCAGTCACCAGTTGCACTGGTCGCACTCCCTGGCCCTGCACTCCGCGGCGGTGCTCAACCTGCAGCCCGATCACCTGGAGTGGCACGGGTCCTACCGAGGCCTACCGGGACGCGAAGGCCACCATCTACACCCGGGTGCAGGCCAGCTGCGTCTACAACGTCGCCGACCCGGCCACCGAGCAGATGGTGGAGGAGGCCGAGGTGACCGAGGGCGCCCGGGCCATCGGCTTCACCCTCGGCACGCCGGGCCTGTCCATGCTCGGGGTCGTCGACGACCTGCTCGTCGACCGTGCCTTCATCGCCCAGCGCGCCGACTCCGCGTTGGAGCTGGCCAGCCTGTCCGACGTCAGCCCGGCCGCCCCGCACAACGTCGCGAACGCCCTCGCCGCCGCGGCGCTCGCCCGCTCCTACGGGGTGCCCGCCACCGCGGTGCGGGACGGCTTGCGCGCGACGACGCTCGGCGCGCACAAGATCTCCACGGTCCTGGAGCAGGCCGGAATCACCTGGGTGGACGACTCGAAGGCCACCAATCCGCATGCTGCCGACGCGGCGCTGCGCAGTTTCGGATCGACCGCCGCGGACTCGGGCAAGGTGATCTGGATCGCCGGCGGCCAGGCCAAGGGCACGGTCTTCGACGACCTGGTGATCGCCCATCGGGACCGGCTGCGCGGCGTGGTGCTGCTCGGTGTGGACCGGTCGGTGATCGCCGAGGCGCTCGCCCGACACGCGCCCGAGGTCCCGCGAAAGGTGATCGAGGCGGTCGACACTAGTGCCATGGCGCAGGCCGTCGCGGCGGCCGCTTCCCTCGCCCGGGCGGGAGACGCGATCCTGCTCGCCCCGGGTTGCGCCAGCAAGGACATGTTCACCGACTACGCCGCCCGCGGGGACGCCTTCGTCGCAGCGGTACGCGACTTCGCGAAGGAGTGACCCGCCCGTGGCGACCGTGACCCCGCAGGTGCGCCGACTCCGGGACCGGGCCGACCGCGATTCGCCCCCGCCTCCGGGCCGGCCCACCTCGGTCGCCGGGCTGACTCAGTGGCTCCGGGCTGTGCTCGACCGCCCGCTGACCAGCTACCACCTCGTGCTCGGGTCGACCGCCCTCCTGCTGGGCGTCGGCGTGATGATGGTGCTGTCGGCCTCCAGCGTGAACGCCTACCAGATCAAGGACGACGCCTACTTCTACGTCAAGCGCCAGTGCGTCTTCCTCGCGGTCGGTCTGGTCGGTGCGATCGTGATCATGAAACTGCCCGCGTCCACCCTGCGCGGACTGAGCTGGATCGGCTCCGCACTGGCCGCGATCCTGCTGATCCTCACCTACACCCCGCTCGGCATCACGGTCAACGGCAACCGCAACTGGCTCTACCTGGGGTCCCCGCTCTTCTCCATCCAGCCGGCCGAGTTCGCCAAACTGGCGATGATCGTGTGGGGGGCCGACATCATGGCGCGCAAGCAGCGCCTGCTGGACCGGCCGAAGCACCTGCTGGTGCCCTTCCTGCCGGTCACGTCGGTGCTGATCCTGCTCGTGCTCTTCCAGGGCGATGCCGGCACGGCGGTCGTGATGGCCGCCATCGTCGCCGGGATCTTGTGGATCGTCGGCGCGCCGCTGCGGGTGCTCGGCGCGCTGGCCGCCGCCGGGACGGCCGGCGTGATCGCGATCTTCGTCACCTCCCCGGTCCGGATGCGCCGCCTGGCTGCCTTCCTGGACCCGACGGCGGACCTCAACGGTGCCAACGACCAGGCCAACGCGGGCATGTACGCCATCGCCTCCGGTGGCTGGTGGGGGGTCGGTCTGGGGGCCAGCCGGCAGAAGTGGGGGAGCCTGCCCGAGGCGCACACCGACTTCATCTTCGCGGTCCTGGGCGAGGAGTTCGGGCTGTTCGGCAGCCTGGTCGTGCTGGCCCTGATCGGCGTGCTCGGCTACGCCGGGATCCGGATCGCCACCCGCTGCGACGACCCGTTCGCCCGTTACGCAGCGGGCGGGGTGACCACCTGGTTCATGGTCCAGGCGCTGATCAACCTGGCCGTCGTCCTGCGCCTGCTGCCCATCGCGGGCGTGCCCCTGCCCCTGCTGTCCTACGGAGGCTCGGCGCTGATCGCCAACCTGCTCGCCGTGGGCGTGCTGCTCGCCTGCGCCCGCCGCGAGCCGGCCGCGCGCAAGATGCTCGCCGGCCGCTCCGCCGGCCGCAAGCCGCGGATGACCACCGTGGTCGGCTCGGGCCGGTCCCGGGGCCGTCCCGCCCGATGAGCACCCAGCCGATGAGCACCCACCCGATGACACCGATCGTGCGATGGGCGTCCGCCGATGAGTGGTCGCCCGCGCACCGCCGGCGGCGTCGGTGCTGCTGGCCGGCGGCGGGACCGCCGGACACACCTCTCCGCTGATCGCCACCGCCCTCGCGCTGGCCGAGCGCGGCGCCCGGGTCACCGCGCTCGGCACGGCCCGCGGGCTGGAGACCACCGTGGTGCCGGCCGCCGGCCTGGACCTGGAGTTGATCCCCTCGGTGCCGATGCCGCGCCGGCCCGGCCGAGACCTCCTGCTGGTCGCGCCCCGGCTGGCGGGCTCGATGAGCGCCACCATCGAGGTCCTGCGCCGGGTCCAGGCCGACGTCGTCCTCGGCTTCGGAGGGTACGTCTCGACGCCCGCGTACCTGGCTGCCCGGCGACTTGGGCTGCCGATCGTGCTGCACGAGCAGAATGTGCTGCCCGGACTGGCCAACCGGCTCGCCGCCCGGCTCACCCGGCACGTGTTCACCTCGTTCCCGCAGACCCCGCTGCCACACGCGACCTGCATCGGGCTGCCGATGCGGCGGGGGATCACCGGTCTGGACCGCGCCGCGGTGCGGCAGCAGGCCCAGGCGGGTTTCGGCCTGGAGGACCGCCCGACCCTTCTGGTCAGCGGCGGCTCGCAGGGGGCGGCGAGCATCAACGGCGCCGTCGCGGGCGCCAAGGCCGAGTTGTTGCGTGCCGGCGTCCAGGTCCTCCACGTGCTGGGGCCGAAGAACTTCAGCGAGGCCGGTCCGCGGACCGTCGACGCGACGACGGGGGCGGTCTACCAGCCGGTGGCCTTCGTCGAGCGGATGGAGGACGCCTACGCCGCCGCGGATCTGATGCTGGGCCGGTGCGGTGCCGGTACGGTGTTGGAGACGGCTGCGGTCGGCCTGCCCGCGGTCTTCGTGCCCTACCCGCACGGGAACGGCGAGCAGGCCCGCAACGCCGAGCTGGTGGTGGGCAACGGCGGCGGCCTGCTGCTGGCCGACGCCGACTGCACCGTCGGCCTGGGTGGCGAGGGAGATCCCCGCGCTGGTGCGTGAGCCAGGCCGGCTGGCGGGAATGGCGGCCGCGCTGGCCGGGGTTTCCCAGCGTGATGCCGCGGAGGTGCTGGCCGGGAAGGTGCTGGCCCTGGTCGAGGACGAGGTGCGCTGATGGGACTGATCGAACCGATCGAGTTGCCGAGCCTGGACGAACTCGGCCCGGTGCACTTCATCGCGATCGGCGGCTCCGGGATGAACGGGATCGCGTCGATGATGCTGGCGGCCGGCGTCGAGGTCAGCGGCAGCGACCGGCAGGACTCGAAATACCTGCGGGCGCTCGAGGCCGCCGGCGCGCGGGTGTACGTGGGCCACCGCGCGGAGCAACTCGGCGACGCCCGGACCGTCGTCGCCTCCTCGGCCATCCGCGAGGACAATCCCGAGCTCGCGCAGGCGCGCCGCCGCGGACTGCGCGTCCTGCACCGCAGCGCCGCCCTCGGCGCCTTGATGCTCGGTCGGCGGGGGGTCGCGGTCGCCGGCACCCACGGCAAGACGACGACCACCGCGATGCTGGCCCACGTGCTCACCGGCTGCGGTCAGGACCCGTCCTACGTGATCGGAGGCGCACCGTCGGGGGCGACCACGGGCGGGCACCTCGGGCGTGGGGACCTGATCGTGGTGGAGGCCGACGAGAGCGACGGCTCGTTCCTGCAGTATCCGGCCGAGGTGGCCGTGGTGACCAACGTCGACCCGGACCACCTGAGCAACTGGGGCAGTGCGGAGAACTACGCCGACGGATTCCTCCGCTTCGCCACCGCCGAGGGTGTCCGCCTGCTCGTGGTGAGTGCCGACGACGCTGGTGCGGTGGAACTGGTCAGGCGGGTGCGGGAGCGCGCCGGTGATGCGGATCTGGAGACGATCACCTTCGGCGAGTCGGGCGAGGCTGACGTCGCCATCCTGGACGCCACCTTTGCGGGCACCGGCTCCACCTTCACCCTCCGCCGGGGCGCCGAGGGCGGTCCGGTCGCCCTGGCCGTTCCCGGTCACTACAACGTGCTGAACGCGGCGGCCACGTACGCGGTCGCCCGCTGGCTCGGTGCCTCGGACCACGCGGTCCGGGCCGAGCTGTCGGGCTACGGGGGCACGTACCGCCGCTTCCAGTTGATCGGGACCGTGGACGGCATCCGGGTCTACGACGACTACGCCCACCACCCGACCGAAGTGCTCAACACGCTGATCGCGGCCCGGACCGGTGCGGGCGAGGGGCGGGTCGTCGTGTGCTTCCAGCCGCACCTGTACACCCGCACCCGGGACTTCTGGCAGGAACTGGCGGCCGCGCTCGAGCAGGCTGACGAGGCGGTCGTGATGGATGTCTGCGGCGACCGGGAGGATCCCATCGCCGGCATCGACGGGGCGATGGTGGCCGGAGCGGTCGGGCCCGACCGGACCCGGGTGACCTACGTGCCGAGGTGGGACGACGCGGCGCCGACCGTGGCCCGGATCGCCCGCCCGGGCGACCTGGTGGTGACCGTGGGTTGCGGGGACGTGACGCTGGTGGCTCCCAAGATCGTCGAGGAGTTGCGCCGCCGCAGAGAGGGTCCACGATGACCGCCACCGCCACCCCACCAGCCGCCCAGCGGGCCAGCGGCCTTCGGGAGCAGCCGGCGTGCCCGCTCCGCGGCCTCGATCGCGACACCGGTGGATCGCGCCGGTGCTGGCCGCCGTCATCCTGCTCGCCGTCGTGGCGGGCGGGGGATGGCTGCTGGGCTTCTCCTCGGTCCTGGCCACCGACCGCGTGGTGGTGCTGGGGACCAGGCGGGTGCCGACCTCGGAGGTCGTTGCCGCCGCTGCCGTGCCGCTCGGTCTGTCGTTGGTCCGTCAGGACCTGACCGCGATCGCGCAGCGCGCCACCACTGTGCCGGCCGTCGAGTCGGCCGTCGTACGGCGGGAATGGCCGGACACCATCGTGGTCAGTGTGGTCGAACGGGCACCGGTGATCGGCGTGCGCGAGATCGACGGCTGGCTACTGATCGACCGGCAGGGGGTCGGCTTCGAGACCCGCCCGACCCTGCCGCCGGGGGTGATCCAGGCGGATGTGCGCTCTGGAGACCTGCCTCGGCTGCGCGACGTCGGCAGCGTCGCCGGCGCGCTGCCCGAGACGCTGGCCAAGAAGGTGGACCGGATCGAGGCGCCCAGCCGGGACAGCATCACCCTCCGTCTGACGTCGGGGCTGGTGGTGACGTGGGGGAGCGTGGCCGACTCGCCGCTCAAGGCCGAGGTCGTCGGCGCCCTGCTCAAGCGCAAGCCGTCGCAGTCCATCGACGTGTCCAGCCCGCACAGTCCTGCCATCCGCTGACGGCTCAGGCTGGGTCAACGTCAAGTTGACGTACAGCAATCCAGGGCCCACGCCGATTGGTGGGCGTGTCAGACCTGCTGCTGTGGACACGCTCCGGACGATCTCGTAGCCTCATCGACAGTCGCGACGCTCTTCTCCCCAGCCGCCTTCCCCGTTGACTAGAGGTCGAGAGTTTCGCGCCGCTCGCACCCCGATGAGGTTGCAGCCCAGTAACCCAGCGCAGCAGGAAGAGGCGGAATCCGTGGTCTCGGCATCACAGAATTATCTGGCGATCATCAAGGTCGTCGGGGTAGGCGGCGGCGGAGTCAACGCCGTCAACCGCATGATCGAAGCCGGCCTCCGGGGGGTCGAGTTCATCGCGGTCAACACCGACGCACAGGCGCTGCTGATGAGCGACGCCGACGTCAAGCTGGACATCGGCCGGGACCTGACCCGGGGGTTGGGAGCCGGCGCGGATCCGGACAAGGGCCGGCAGGCTGCCGAGGACCACTCCCAAGACATCGAGGACGCACTCAAGGGTGCCGACATGGTGTTCGTCACCGCAGGTGAGGGCGGCGGGACCGGTACGGGTGGCGCCCCGGTCGTGGCGCGGATCGCGAGGGCGCTGGGTGCGCTGACCATCGGGGTCGTGACGCGGCCGTTCTCCTTCGAGGGCAAGCGCCGGGCGACCCAGGCCGAGCAGGGCATCGCGAACCTCCGCGAAGAGGTCGACACCCTGATCGTCATCCCGAACGACAAGCTGCTCCAGATGGTCGATCACCAGATCGCGATCCTGGACGCGTTCAAGCAGGCCGACCAGGTGCTGATGCAGGGCGTCTCCGGCATCACCGACCTGATCACCACCCCTGGCCTGATCAACCTCGACTTCGCCGACGTCAAGGCGGTCATGTCCAACGCCGGCTCGGCGCTGATGGGCATCGGCTCCGCGCGCGGGGAGGACAGGGCCCGCGCCGCCGCGGAGATGGCGGTCTCCTCACCGTTGCTCGAGGCGAGCATCGAAGGCGCACACGGGGTGCTGTTGTCCATCGCCGGCGGGTCCGATCTCGGGCTCTTCGAGGTCTCCGCCGCCGCGAATCTCATCCAGAGCGCGGCGCACGAGGACGCCAACATCATCTTCGGCACCGTCATCGACGACGCGCTGGGCGACGAGGTGCGGGTCACGGTGATCGCGGCCGGATTCGAAGGCGGCCAGCCGCCCCGGCGTCAGGCCGGGATCAGTCGGGCGACCGACCTGCGCACCGCCCCCCGTACGCCTGCGCCGGCGGTCGAGCCGGCAGCGCCCGCCGGCGCCGCGCCACGAGGCGCAGACCCGGGTACCCGCCCTCGCGCCCAACCCGTCGCCCTACGCCCCGAGCCAGCCCGCGCGGGCGGCGGACGACGACGACCTCGACGTACCGGACTTCATGAAGTAGCCGTCGTCGGATGCCGACGGAATCCGCACGCGTGTCGGGCGGTTCACTCCGCGTCAATTCCGGCCTTCGCCGGTAGTCTCGCTCGCAGGAAACTGCCGGGCAGGTGGTTTCGAGGTACGGATGTGAGGGCTGAGATGGCGGAACGACTCAAGCGCGCGGCGGCTTGGCTGGGCCTGGTCACCGACGACCGCTACCCGGACTACGACGAGGCCGACGAAGCCGAGCTCACCGAGGGCATCAGCCGCGAGGAACTGCTCGGCAGCCCGGAGCGGTCGGCCAATGTCACCACGCTCGAAACCCGGCGGCCGGTCGGCGTGGGGGCCTCCCCCTCCGGAGCCCCGGTGTCCGGCCCGCACGGACCCGGTTCGTCAGCGCCCAGCGCCACCACGGTCAGCGGCCCGTCGCCGACCCCTCAACCACGGACGGCTGACGTGTCCCGGATCATCACCGTGCACCCGCGCACCTACAACGAGGCCCGCACGATCGGCGAGCACTTCCGGGACGGGGTCCCGGTCATCATGAACCTGTCGGACATGGAGGACGTCGACGCCAAGCGGCTCGTCGATTTCGCCGCCGGGCTGATCTTCGGGTTGCGCGGCACCATCGAGCGGGTCACCAGCAAGGTCTTCCTGCTGTCCCCGCAGAACGTCACGGTCGCCGCGGAGGACAAGGAACGCATCGCGGGCGGATTCTTCAACCAAAGCTGACCGACGGCGGGGCATTGGCCAGGTCGCTAATCTGGTGGCGGGCGCCGAGGTGCGTCTCCGACCCGGACTCCAGCAAGCAGACAGGCCCTAGATCGTGATCGTTTTGGGATTCATCATCGACCGGATCCTCTGGATCTTCCTCCTCGTGCTCTTCGCGCGGATGATTTTGTCCTGGGTGCCGGTCCTGGTCCGCGACTGGGAGCCGCGCGGCCCCATGCTGGTGTTCGCCGAGATCGTCTACTCCATCACCGATCCGCCGCTACGGCTGTTGCGGAAGGTGCTCAAGCCGGTTCGGGTGGGCACGATGATGCTGGATCTGGCGTTCATCGGGCTCGCGATCCTGGTCAGTATTTTAATGCAGGTCAACCAAAGTATCTTCTTCTGATCCTCCCGGCGTCTGGTGCGCCTGGGCGGCTGGTCCCAACTGCCGGGTTCGAGGTGCGCGCGGATTGGGGTCCGCTGCGTGTGCAGGCGGCTCACATTAGGTACGGTAGGCAGGATAGGCACCGCCTTCCCCAAGTTTTCCCGCGTAGAAACCCGAGGTGAACGATGACGCTGTCGCTGGACGACGTTCGCAACAAGCGGTTCAGGATGGCCCGCAAGTCCGGTTACGAGGTGCTGGAGGTCGACGAGTTCGTCGACGAGGTGGAGGAGAGCTTCGCCCAGTTGCTGGAGGAGAACGCCAACCTGAAGAAGCAGATCGAATCGCTGCGGTCGACCAGCCCGGCGTCGTCGTCGCCGACCTCGCCTGCCTCGCCGCCGCCGGTGCGGCAGCCCGTCGCGCCACCCCCGCCGGTCGCCGCTGCGCCGGCCTCCGGTGCAGGCCTCGGAGTCGGCTGGCCCAAGGCCCATCATGGTCACCACCAGCAAGGAGGCCAGCACCGCGGTCGTCCGGCTGGTCGAGATGTCGACCGAGCAGGCCGAGCGTCTGGTCGAGGAGGCCAAGGAGGACGCCAACCGCATCCGCGAGGAGGCGAACCGGACCGCACACCAGGTCACCACCGACGCGCGTACGCGGGCCGAACGGGTCGAATCCGAGGCGCGGGTCAACGCCGAGCGCGTGCAGGCTGACGCTCTGAACCGAGCCGAGACCCTTGACCGCGAGATCGAGAACCGGCGGACGGAGATGTTCGGCGACCTGGAGAAGCAGCGCGACGAGCTGGTGGACACCGTCTCCTCGCTGCGCGCGTTCGAGAGCGCGTACCGCAGCAACCTCAGCAATCACCTGCGCAGCCAGATCGAGTCGCTCGAGTCCACCCGGGCCGAGCCGGCCGACCCGCCTGCTGCGATCAGCCAGGCGGCGGACCACTCAGGAATCGATCAGGCTGAGCACGACCACCAGGATCAGCCGGTGGAGCGGGACAACGAGCCGACGTTGGGCGGCGGGAGCCCGACCAGCAACACTCCGCGGCTGGATGCGCTGCTCGGCGATCAACGCTGACGGCGTTTCCTTGCTTTTCCGAAGGCCCGCTCCGGCGGGCCTTCGGTGCGTCTGCGGCCTGATCGGTCGAACACGCTGGCCGGATACTTCCGTCTCGTCGTCCACGAACTGGACCCACCAACGCTGGCAAATCTGCCACAATTCCGCGCGGGTCGTTGAAGAATGAGCGTTTGCCGCCTACTGTCTCTCCGTCGCCGTGCATGTCGTGGTGCACTTGTCACCCGGTGCGGGTGGACGCCGACGGGGGCGACCACTGCTGTGCGTTCCACCGATGTTCACCCACGAGACCGTCCGCGTACGTCCGTTCCACCGATGTCAGTCGAGAGATGGGGAGCCCAATGACCACCCTGCCGGCCAAGGCGGCACCGACCGTGCACGCGGTGGAGGTCGAACATGCTGAGAAGCCGGTCACGCCGATCGAGGCCAAGAGCCTTCCGGTGCGGCCGGGCGAGGATCGGTGGACCGAGGAGGAGTTGGACGAGGTCAAGCACGTCCTGACCGAGGACGTCGCCCGCTTCGAGAGCCAGATCGAGGTCTCCACCGCAGAACTCGTCGGACTCCTGCGTGACGGGAACGAGGGCGCGGGGCGCGACCCGGCGGACGTCGGATCGGCGAACTTCGAGCGGGATGCCGAGATGTCGCTGGCCAACAATGCCCGCGAGATGCTCGATCAGTCCCGTCTGGCGCTCCGGCACATCGCGCTCGGCACCTACGGTAGCTGCGACAACTGCGCGCAGCCGATCGGCAAGGGTCGGTTGCAGGCGTTCCCGCGAGCCACGCTCTGCGTCACCTGCAAGCAGCGCGAGGAACGGCGATAGCTCCGTCCAGCTCGGCACCGGCTGATCCTGCTCGATCCGGCCAGGTTCCGCGCCTGCGCTCGGGCCCGGCTGCGGATCCTCTTCGCGGGCGTGGCGCTGGTCGGCTTGGCGCTCGACGTGGTCACCAAGGTGCTCGCGGTCCGTCTGCTCGACCCCGCTGACCCGGTGCCGTTGTGGGGTGGGCTGCTCACCCTGCGCCTGATCCGCAACCCTGGGGCGGCGTTCAGCCAAGGGGAACGCTTCACCTACGTGTTCGCTGTGGCCGCCATCCTCGTCCTCGGCTTCGTCGTGGTCCGGTTGGCCCCGCGCCTCAATCACCTCGGCTGGGCGGTCGCCCTCGGCCTGCTCAGTGCAGGCGTGTCGGGCAACCTTGTCGACCGCCTGCTGCGCAGCCCCGGCGTGCTCCGCGGTCATGTGGTCGACTTCCTCCAGCTGCCCCACTGGCCGATCTTCAACGTCGCCGACATGTGCATCAGCGGCGCGGCGGTGATGATCATGGTCCTCGCGGTGGTCAAGAACGTCGGCATCGATGGGACCCGCCCGGGTCGCGGGCACGGCGGAGGCCGAACCGGCCGCAACCGGCCGAACCGCGGGAGTCGGCGGATGGCTGAGCACAAGGTGGTGCTGGTGCCGGACGGCCTCGGCGGGGAGCGGGTCGACACTGCCGTCGCGCGGTTGCTCGGACTGTCGAGGGGCCGCACCGCCGAGCTGATCGGCGCGGGACGGGTGCTGGTGGACGGTCGGCCGACGGTCAAGTCCGACCGACTGCTGGCCGGGGCGATGCTGGAAGTCGAGCTGGACGACCGACCGAGCGTGGCCGCCGTGGTCCCCGCCGAGGTGCAAGGCGTCCGCATCGTCCACGACGACGACGACATCGTGGTGATCGACAAGCCGGTCGGCGTCGCGGCCCATCCGAGTCTGGGCTGGTCCGGGCCGGACGTCCTGGGACACCTGGCCGGAGCGGGATTCCGGATCTCGACGTCGGGGGTGCCCGAACGGCGCGGGATCGTGCAGCGGCTCGACGTCGGCACTTCCGGACTGATGGTGGTGGCCAAGAGCGAGCTGGCGTACACGATGCTGAAGCGGGCGTTCCGGTCCCGTTCGGTGGACAAGACCTACCACGCACTCGTCCAGGGTCACCCCGACCCCTTCGCCGGGACCATCGACGCCCCGATCGGACGCCATCCCGGCTACGACTACAAGATGGCGGTGATCGCCGGCGGGCGGGAGAGCGTCACCCATTACGACACCATCGACGCCTTCGTCGGCGCCACGTTGCTCCAGGTCAGGCTGGAAAGCGGACGGACCCATCAGATCCGGGTGCACATGGCAGCGATCAGGCATCCCTGTGTGGGGGACCCGATGTACGGGGCCGACCCGGTGCTCGCGGCGAGTCTGGGTCTGGAGCGGCAGTGGCTGCACGCGGTCGGTCTCGGCTTCAGCCATCCCCGCACCGGCGATGCGGTCACCTTCCGCTCCGACTATCCCGAAGACCTGCGACACGCCCTGGAGACTGTCCGGGCGCGATGACACGTGCAGACACCGGCGCGCCACTTCGCTAGGGTCGTGGCGTGCGTAGAGCCAAGATTGTCTGCACGCTCGGGCCGGCCTCGTCCTCCCCGGAGCGTCTCGCCGAGTTGATCGCGGCCGGAATGGATGTCGCCCGGCTCAACATGAGCCACGGCGACTACTCCGACCATCTGGTGAACCTGCAGAACGTGCGGGCCGCCGCGGCGGCCGCGGGACGCCCCGTCGGCGTCCTGGCCGACCTGCAGGGGCCCAAGATCCGCCTCGGGCGCTTCGCCAACGGCAAGGAGCACCTGGAGAACGGCGCGACGTTCGCCATCACCGTCGACGACGTGCCGGGCACGGTCGATCGGTGCTCCACGACGTACAAGGGTCTGCCCGGTGACGTCAAGCCCGGCGACCTGATCCTGATCGACGACGGACGGCTCACCCTCGAGGCCACCGAGGTCACCGCCACCGACGTCATCACGCGCGTGGTCGTGGGCGGGCCGGTGAGCAACAACAAGGGCATCAACCTGCCCGGGGTCGCGGTGAGCGTGCCCGCGATGAGCAAGAAGGACACCGACGACCTGCGCTGGGCCTTGCGCAACGGCGTCGACATGATCGCGCTGTCTTTCGTCCGCAGCGCCCGCGACGTCGACCTGGTGCACCAGGTGATGGATGAGGAAGGTCGGCGCATCCCGGTCATCGCCAAGCTGGAGAAGCCGCAGGCCGTGGCCAATCTCGACGAGATCATCGACGCGTTCGACGCCTTCATGGTGGCGCGCGGCGACCTCGGGGTGGAGTTGCCCCTGGAGGAGGTGCCGCTGGTCCAGAAGCAGATCGTCACCGCGGCGCGCCGCTGGGCCAAGCCGGTGATCGTGGCCACGCAGATGCTGGAGTCGATGATCTCCGCGCCGCGTCCCACGCGCGCGGAGGCCTCCGACGTGGCCAACGCCGTGCTCGACGGCGCCGACGCCGTGATGCTGTCCGGCGAGACCAGCGTGGGCGAGTATCCGGTGATCACCGTCCAGACCATGGCCCGGATCATCGAGAACACCGAGCGCCACGGCATGGACCGGATGCAGGACATCGACTGGGACCCGCACACCACGAGCGGGGTGATCACCAAGGCGGCCGAGGAGGTCGGTCAACGGATCAACGCCAAGTTCCTGGTCACCTTCACCACCTCAGGCGACTCGGCCCGCCGCCTGGCCAGGCTGCGCTCGCCGATCCCGGTCCTGGCCTTCACCCCCAGCGAGCAGACCCGATCCACCCTCACCCTGAACTGGGGGGTGGAGACCTTCCTGGTGCCCATGGTCGGCCACACCGACGACATGATCCGCCAGGTGGACAAGGCGCTGATCGAGTCCGGCCGCATCGACGAAGGTGACCGCGTCGTGATCGTCGCCGGCTCCCCACCCGGGGTCGCCGGCCACACCAACATGGTCCGCGTCCGCCGCATCGGCGCCCCCCTCTAATCCGCGTCCTGGTGCGCGCGACCTAGCCCAGGCGCTCGCGCCGGCGCGCAGCAAGCCCGAGCCCACCCTCAGGCCTACGCAGGGGGCCGTGGTGGGGAAACCGGAGCGGCCTCCCTCAGCGCGAGTCGCCGCAAAACCCAGACACCGAGACACGAGACAACCAGTGCCGGGAAGGGGAGTCGAACCCCTATGTCCTTGCGGACAGACGGGTTTGAGCCGTCCGCGTATACCTTTCCGCCACCCCGGCCGGGAGCCCCGACATTGTGTCACAGGCCGTCGAACCGGGCGCCGAACCGGCCCCGTCGCGCGCCGGTCCACCGGCGGCACGACCGGCGCGGAACCGTAACACCCAGTCGTTAGAGTGTCCCCCGTGACCGAAGCTGACACGTCTCCGATCAACAGTACGAAGACCCGGGTGGTCGTCGCCGAGGACGAGGTGCTGATCCGCCTGGACCTGGTGGAGATGCTCACCGAGGAGGGGTACGACGTCGTCGGGCAGGCCGGTGACGGCGAGACCGCGGTCACGCTGACCACCGAACTCAAGCCCGACCTGGTGGTCATGGACGTCAAGATGCCCAAGCTGGACGGCATCAGCGCCGCCGAGCAGATCGCCACCGCCCGTACCGCACCGGTGGTCATGTTGACCGCGTTCAGCCAGCGGGAGTTGGTGGACCGGGCCCGCCAGGCGGGGGCCATGGCGTACGTGGTGAAGCCGTTCGGCAAGGCCGACCTGATCCCGGCGATCGAGATCGCCCGCGCCCGGTTCGCCGAGATCGCGGCGGTCGAGGCCGAGGTCAGCGATCTGACCGAGCGGCTGGAGTCGCGAAAGGCGGTCGACCGGGCGAAGGGTCTGTTGCAGGCGGGTCTGGGGCTGAGCGAGCCGGAGGCGTTCCGCTGGATCCAGAAGACGGCGATGGACCTGCGCAAGTCCATGCGCGAGGTGGCTGAAGGTGTCATCGAGCACGGTTCCGGCGCCAAGAAGAAGTAATGTCGCGGGCGGTGGCGCAAATCTTTCGCGTAACGAAGCGGCAACACGCGACAAGACTTTGCCGCTGAATGCTGAGAGCGGACATAGAGTCTCTTATGCTCGTGAGCTGCGCCTCGGGCGCAGATCTCACACATTCCACGGGCAGGACAACAGGAGGAAGTGTGCGAAAGCATAAGCTCGTCATCGCGGGGGCAACCCTGCTGGCCGCATCGCTGGCGATGTCCGCGTGCGGTACCCGTACCGCTGACACGCCGGGCGGGACCACCGACACCAAGGTCGCCAAGATCGGCGTCATCGCGCCGTTGTCGGGCGATCTGTCCGCACTGGGCCTCGGCATCAGGAACTCGGTCGACCTGGCGATCAAGCAGGCCAACGAGAAGAAGACCATCCCGGGCTGGACGCTGGAGATCGACGCCCAGGACGACCAGGCCACTCCTGACGTCGGCAAGAACGCCGCGACCAAGCTGGCGGGTGACGACGAGGTCATCGGTGTCGTCGGCACGCTCAACTCCTCGGTCGCGCAGTCGGTTCAGCCGGTCCTGTCCGGCGCGAACCGTCACCCAGGTCTCCCCGGCCAACACCAACCCCACCCTGACCAAGGGCGCTGACCTGGAGTCCCCGAAGCGGCCGTACCCCGGCTACTTCCGGACCTGCACCACCGACTCGGTCCAGGGGCCGTTCGCGGCGAAGTACCTGCTCGAGAAGGACATCAAGAAGGTCGCCACCATCCACGACAAGAAGGCCTACGGCCAGGGACTGGTGGCCGCCTTCACCGAGGCCTTCAAGGCCGGCGGCGGCCAGATCGTCGCGTCGGAGACGATCAACCCCGACGACAAGGACTTCTCCACCGTCATCAGCCGGGTGAAGGGAAGCTCACCGCAGGCGGTCTACTACGGCGGCGAATACCCGCAGGCGGGTCCGCTGAGCCAGCAGGCGAAGTCGGCGGGCCTCACGGTGCCGCTGATGGGTGGCGACGGGATCTTCGACCCGGCCTACATCGAGCTCGCCGGCAAGACCTCTGACGGCGATCTCTCGACGTCGGTCGGCGCCCCGACCGAGTCGCTCGCGTCGGCCAAGCAGTTCCTCAGCGACTACAACGCGGGCGGCTATTCCGAGCCGTACGGCGCCTACGGCGCCTACTCCTACGATGCGGCCAACGCGATCATCGCTGCGCTGAAGACCTCCCTGGCGACGGCGACCGACGCCAAGTCGGCTCGGCAGGCGACGATCGACGCGATGAGCAAGGTCGCGTTCGACGGTGCAACCGGACCGGTGGCCTTCGACGAGTTCGGCGACACCACGACCAAGGTGCTGACGGTCTACAAGGTGACCGACGGCAAGTGGGCCGCGGACAAGAGCGGAAGCTAGTCCCGACACGGTGGCGGGTGATGCCGAGAAGGCTCACCCGCCACTAGTCTCTCGACAAGTCCATTCCCCACGGGACGGCCAGCGTCGCTCCCGCCCGGCTCGACCTTGACCGAAGGGAGGCGTGAGTGGACGTCCTGCAGCAACTGATCAACGGCCTGTCCCTCGGGGCCCTGTACGCGCTGATCGCCGTCGGCTACACCGTCGTGTACGGCATCGTTCAGTTGATCAACTTCGCCCACGGCGAGATCTTCATGATCGGCGCGTTCGGCGCTCTGGCGTCCTGGCTGCTCATGCCGGGCGAGCAGTACGGGCTGTGGATGCTGCCGATCATGCTGATCGCCGGGGTCGCCAGTTCGGTCGGGGTGGCCCTGCTCACCGAGCGATTCGCCTACCGCCCGCTGCGGCACGCCCCCCGCCTCGCCCCGTTGATCACCGCGATCGGGGTCTCGATCTTCCTCCAGGAGTTCGTCCGGCTCTTCTTCGGACGGGTCCCCGGCTTCCCCGACGCCAAGCGGGCGATCGTGTTCCCGCAGCTGGACGGCGTCACCGGGCCCGCGTTCGACGTCGGTGGCCTGATCATCCAACGCGGCGCCCTGTTCACCCTGGTCGCTCTGGGGATCTGTGCGGCGCTGATGTTCGTGTTCGTGAACCGCACCCGCCTGGGCCGGGCGATGCAGGCGACCTCGCAGGATCCCGACACCGCCCGGTTGATGGGCATCAACGTGGACCGCATCATCATGGTGGCCTTCGCCCTCGGTGCCGCCCTCGCGGCGGTGGCCGGCCTCGCGTACGGGCTGCGCTACACCAACATCGACTTCAAGATCGGCTTCCTGGCCGGCCTGAAGGCCTTTACCGCTGCGGTGCTGGGCGGGATCGGCAACATCAACGGAGCGGTCGTCGGCGGCCTCGTCCTCGGCGTGGTCGAGGGAATGGTGACCTTCATCCCCGGCACCTTCGGCGGTTCGGCCTGGAAGGACGTGTGGGCCTTCGCGCTGCTCATCCTGGTCCTGGTCTTCCGGCCGCAAGGACTGCTCGGCGCGAGAGTGGTGGACCGGGCATGAGAAGGCTGCCTCAGCTGATCACGCCGGAGCTCCAGCAGCGCACCGATCCGATCGGCCGGATCCTGGCCCTGGCGGGCGGGGTGCTGATGGCCGCCGCGGCCTTCCTGCCCTGGGCCTTCTCGTTCAATGCTCTCGACGGCATGTCCCTGCTGGGCAACCCCTCGCCGCTGCAGTATCTGGGGCTTGGTGCTCGGTCTGCTCGTCGCCGGTCTGACCGTGGCCTCGATCCGGATCGGCTCGCGCGGCAAGGTCCGAGTCGGATGGATCCGCGGGGCCAAGTCCGCCGGCACCACGACGCTGATCTATCTGGGCCTGGTCATCGCGAGTATCGCGCTCGAGCTCGGCGGTCTGGTCAACGTGGTCTACGGGGGTTGGTTGGCGCTGCTGGCCGCGGTGCTCTGCTTCGTCGGAACCAGGCTGATGGTGTTGGACAAGCCCCCCACCTTGGCCCGCGCCGTGGCCCGGCCGGCGTTGGAGATCCTGGCCATCGCGGTCCTGATGGCCGGCGCCCTCTTCGGGGCCGCGTTCGCGCTGAACAATGACGACGGCGGGACCTTCGTCACCTTCATCGCCTTCCTCGCCGGCATCGTGGCCGCGCTCTTCAGGCTCGGCGTGATGGGCTGGCTCTCGGCGGTCTCGCAACGGCACAAGAGGGTGTTGATCCTCTCCGCATTCGTGGTCGCCTTCTTCTTCCCGTTCACCCAGGGCGGGTCGGACGCCAACATGTCGATCGCCACCCAGGTGATCATCTTCGCCGCCACCGCGATGGGCCTGAACATCGTGGTCGGACTGGCGGGCCTGCTCGACCTCGGCTACATCGCCTTCCTGGGCGCGGGTGCCTTCGTGGCGGCGGTGTTCTCCCGTTCGGCCTTCGCCACCGCCGACATCCATCCGCCGTTCATCGTGGTGGTCCTGATCAGCGGTCTGGTGTCCGCCACCCTCGGCCTGATCATCGGTTCGCCGACGCTGCGCGTCTCGGGCGACTACCTGGCCATCGTGACGCTCGCCTTCGGGGAGATCTTCCGCATCTCCATGATCAACCTGGACGGCCAGGCCGGGCCCGACATCACCCACGGTTCCAACGGCATCCCCGCCATCCCCGACCTGGAACTGCTCGGCTTCGACTTCGGCCAGCCGCACGTGCTGCTCGGCATTCCACTCGGCCGGTTCTCCAACTACTACTTCCTGCTGCTCCTGGTCATCGGGTTGATCATCTTGGTGTTCACCCGGCTGAACAACAGTCGGATCGGGCGAGGCTGGGTCGCCATCCGGGAGGACGAGAAGGCCGCCGAGGCGATGGGGGTGAACGTCTTCGGACTGAAGCTGTTCGCGTTCGCCGGCGGTGCCTTCCTGGCCGGGGTTGCCGGGTCGGTCAAGGCGCACCAGGACATCTCGGTCACGCCGGACCAGTACGTCTTCCTGGAGTCGGCCTTCCTGCTGGCGGCCATCGTCCTGGGTGGCATGGGCACCGTGCTCGGCGTGCTCATCGGCGCCACGCTGCTCAAACTGATGCCGGAGAAGCTGCGTTTCGTCAACGAGTACCGGCTGCTCATCTTCGGCTTGCTGCTGGTCCTGATGATGCGGTTCCGGCCGGAGGGCCTGGTCGCGAACCAGCGACGGCAGCTGGAGTTCCACGAGGAGGACGAGGACCTGGCGGACCGGATCGACGAGGAGATCCACGAAACGCACCACCTCAGGGGAGCGACCTCATGACCACAGTGGCGCGGCCGGCCGGCACGGGCGGGCAGGGTTCGGCCATCCTGGTGGCCGAGAACGTGACGATGCGCTTCGGCGGTCTGGTCGCGGTCGACTCGGTGAACTTCCGGGTGAACCAGGGCGAGATCATGGGGTTGATCGGTCCGAACGGTGCCGGCAAGACCACCTTCTTCAACTGCCTGACCGGGCTCTACCTGCCCACCTCGGGCCGGGTGACCCTGAACGGAGCCGTGCTGCCGCCCAAGCCGCGCAAGGTCGTGATGGCCGGCATGGCGCGGACGTTCCAGAACATCCGGCTGTTCAGCAACATGACGGCGCTGGAGAACGTGATGGTCGGGCGCTACTGCCGCACCACCACCGGTCCGCTCACCTCGATCATCCGAGGGCCGAAGTTCCGGCGGGACGAGAAGGCGACCCGGGAACGATCGCAGGAACTGCTCGACTTCGTCGGTCTCGGCCACACCACCGACAGTCTGGCCCGGAACCTGCCGTACGGGGATCAGCGCCGGCTGGAGATCGCCCGTGCCCTGGCCACCGATCCGATGCTGCTGCTGCTGGACGAGCCGACGGCGGGAATGAATCCCCAGGAGACCCGGCAGGCCGAAGAACTGATCTTCAAGATCCGTGATCTCGGCCTGGCGATCGTGGTGATCGAGCACGACATGCGGTTCATCTTCACCCTCTGCGACCGGGTCCTCTGCCTGGTACAGGGCAAGGCCCTGATCGAGGGCACGCCCGGCGAGGTGCAGTCCGATCCCCGGGTGATCGAGGCCTACATCGGCACCGGCCCCGAGGACTCCGCCGAGCTCGAGGCCCGGCTCGAGGAGGGTGAGTCGCATGCTTGAGGTCAAGGACCTGAAGGTCGCGTACGGGCGGGTCAGGGCGGTGAAGGGGATCAGCTTCACCGTCGAGCAGGGCCAGGTGGTCACCCTGGTGGGAACCAACGGCGCCGGCAAGACGACCACGCTGCGCACCATCTCCGGGCTGCTCCGCCCGGAGTCCGGGGAGATCTGGTTCGAGGGCCAGCGGATCGACACCACTCCAGCGCACGAGGTGCTCACCCGCGGCCTCGCCCACTCGCCGGAAGGCCGGCGGATCTTCCCCCGGCTCACCGTCGAGGACAACCTGATGCTGGGAGCCTTCGCCCGCAAGGACCGCGCCGGGGTGGTGAAGGACCTCGAGCGGGTGTTCACCCTGTTCGACATCCTGCGCGCACGTCGCTCCCAACCGGCCGGCACGTTCTCCGGCGGCGAGCAGCAGATGCTCGCCATCGGCCGCGCCATGATGAGCCGACCGAAGCTGCTGATGCTCGACGAACCGTCGATGGGGCTGTCCCCGCTGATGATGCAGCGGATCATGTCCACCATCACCGAGCTCAAGTCCGAAGGCGTGACGATCCTGCTGGTGGAGCAGAACGCGCAGGCGGCGCTGTCGTTGGCGGACTACGGCTATGTGCTCGAGGTCGGCAAGATCGTCCTCGAGAACACCGGCAAGGCCCTGCTGGTGGACGAGAACGTGCGGAAGGCCTACCTCGGCGAGGACTGATCGCTCCCTGGCTCGCGGCGTGGACTACCCTGGATTGATCGTTCGCACCCGAACGTTCGATCGGCCGGCCGGCCGCACTGCACCGGCCCCGTGACGGCAGGAGAGCTCCTCCACGATGACGCTGCCCGCGCCCGAATCCGGCTATGAGCGTGCCGTCGACCCGCGCCTCCGGAGAGCGCGGCGTCGGTGTGGGGGGATGAGACCGACATCGCCGCCGCTGCCGTGGCCCTGGCCAGCCGCCGGATCAGTCGGTCCTCCGACCCCAAGACCACCGCGCGACCGGCGTCGGAGCTGGCCGCAGCGGCCGGCCGGACCATCACGCCCGGCGGCCTCCCCGCCGGCGAGGTGCTGCGGATCTTCGAAGACGTCATCGCCCCGGCCACTCGCGCTCAGGACGACCCGCTGAACCTGGCCTACGTCCCGGCCGCACCGACCCGGGCGGCCCTGGCCTTCGACGCCGTGGTCAGCAGCTACAACATCTTCGGCGGGACCTGGGAGGCAGGCGCGGGTGCCGTCTTCGCGGAGAACCAGGCGCTGGCCTGGCTGGTCGAGCTCCTGGGCTGGCCGGACACGGCGGGCGGCTGCTTCGTCTCCGGCGGCACCACGGGCAACCTGTCGGCCCTGGTCGCGGCCCGGCAGCGGGCGCGCAGCATGCGCGGCCGGCACCCGCAGGGGCAGTGGCGGCTCGCCTGCACCGCCGATGCGCACTCCTCGATCCAGGCGGCTGCGTCGGTGCTGGACGCCGAGGTGGTGCTGGTCCCGGAGGACGTGGACGGGCGGATGACCGGGCCTGCGCTGCGCGAGGTGCTGGCACGGGAGCACGACGTCTTCGCCGTGGTGGCCTCCGCGGGCACCACCAACGCCGGCGTGATCGACGACCTCGACGGGGTGGCGGAGGTGTGCGAAGCCTTCGGCGCCTGGTTGCACGTGGACGGCGCGTACGGGGGTGCGGCTCTCGCGGCCCCGAGCGTGCGATCGCTGTTCTCCGGGATCGAGCGCGCGGACAGCTTCATCGTCGACCCGCACAAGTGGCTGTTCGCCCCGTACGACTGCTGCGCCCTGCTCTACCGGGAGCCGGCTCTGGCCCGGCCCGCGCACGCCCAGCACGCCAGCTACCTCGACGCCATCGACCGGGAGACCTGGAACCCGTGGGACTACGCCGTCCACCTGTCCCGCCGCTGCCGCGGACTCCCGTTCTGGTTCAGCCTGGCCACCCACGGCACCGACCGCTACCGGGCGGCGATCGAGCAGACCCTGGCCACCGCCCGAGCCGTCGCCGCCGGCATCGCGCGGATGCCCCAGACGCGCCTTCTCGCCGAGCCGACGCTGTCGGTGGTGCTGTTCGACCGGCCGGGCTGGGCGGATCGGGACTACCATCGCTGGTCGGTCGAGCGTTCTCACGAAGGCAGCATGTTGTGCGTGCCGACCCGCTGGCAGGGTCGCACGGTGCTTCGGCTGGTGTTCGTCAACCCGGCCACGCAGGCTGACGCCGTCCTGGCTGTCCTCGCCGACACCTTGTGAGGGCGCCCGGCGGCTCGAGGGCCTTGGCAGCCCAGCGCGCAGTTCACACCCGCCATCGTGTCCGTCGTCGCGGATAGAGTCGGCGGCGTGCCTGTGTCCACCGCCGCGCCAGCCCGGCCGAAGCTGCTGTTGATCGACGGCCATTCCATCGCGTACCGAGCCTTCTTCGCCCTGCCGGTGGAAAACTTCTCGACCCAGACCGGGCAGCACACGAACGGGGTCTTCGGCTTCACCTCGATGCTGATCAACGTGCTGCGGGACGAGGCGCCGTCGCACCTCGGTGTGGCCTTCGACGTGTCCCGGCAGACCTTCCGGTCGGAGCTGTACAGCGAGTACAAGGCGAATCGCAGCAAGACCCCCGACGAGTTCCGGGGCCAGCTCGACCTGGTCAAGGAGGTGCTCAAGGCGCTCAACATCGTGTACGTGGAGAAGCCCGGCTACGAGGCCGACGACGTGATCGGCACCCTCGCCACCGAGGCCGAGGCCGCGGGATACGACGTGCTCATCTGCACCGGGGACCGCGACGCCTTCCAACTCGTCACCGAGAACGTCACGGTGCTCTACCCCCGTAAGGGCGTCTCCGACCTCGGCCGGATGACCCCCGCTGCGGTGCAGGAGAAGTACTTCACCAGCCCGGGCCGCTACCCCGACCTGGCCGCGCTGGTCGGGGAGACCAGCGACAACCTGCCCGGGGTGCCGGGGGTGGGACCGAAGACGGCAGCCAAATGGCTGGAGCTGTACGACGGTCTGGAGAACCTCCTGGTCCATGCCGGTGAGTTGAAAGGCAAAGCGGCCGAGGCGTTCCAGGAGCGGGTCGAGGACGTCCGGCGCAACCGGACGATCAACGCCCTCGTCCGCGACCTCGACCTGCCCGTGGCGGTCGAGGACCTGTTACGCCGCCCCTGGGACCGCGAGGCCACCCATCAGCTCTTCGACGGGCTCGAATTCCGGGTACTGCGGGACCGGCTGCTCGAAGCACTGCCGAACGAGGACGAGATCACCCCCGACGGCGGTTTCGACCTCGATGGGGTCCGGCTCGGGCCGGGCGAGCTCCCGGCCTGGCTGGCGGGGCACGCCGCGGGGGAGCGGACCGGCATCGACGTGATCGGCCACTGGGGATCCGGCGCCGGCGACGTGGTCGCGCTTTCGCTGGCGGGCGCGGACGGGGCCGCGGCGTACGTCGACGTGGCCGAGCTGGGCCCGGCGGATGAGAACGCTCTGGCGGCGTGGCTGGCCGATCCGCAGCGGTACAAGGCGATGCACGACGCCAAAGGCCCGCTGCTGGCTCTCTGGGCCCGCGGCTGGGACCTCGCCGGGCTCACCTCCGACACCCAGCTCGCCGCCTATCTGACCCGCCCCGACCAGCGCACCTTCGATCTCGGCGATCTGACCATCCGCTACCTCAAGCGCGAGCTGCGGGTCGAAGGGGCGGGCGAGGTCACCGACTCCGACCAGCTCGTGCTGGACTTCGGCGACGACGATTCCGGGACCCCCGTGGCCGCTGAGGCGTCGATGGTGCGCGCGCGGGCGGTGATCGATCTCGCCGACGCCCTGGACGCCGAGATCGAGCAGCGCAACGGCACCAGCCTGCTCTACGGGGTGGAACTGCCGCTGCTGCGGACGCTGGCCCGGATGGAACAGACCGGGGTGGCGGTCGACGTGGATCACCTGGAGGCACTGGAGTCGGAGTTCGGGGCGAAGGTGAGCCAGGCGGCCGGCGACGCGTACGGGGTGCTGGGCAAGCAGATCAACCTCGGGTCGCCCAAGCAGCTGCAGGTGGTGCTGTTCGAGGAGCTGGGGATGCCGAAGACGCGGCGCACCCGCACCGGCTACACCACCGACGCCGACGCGTCTGCAGCAGCTGTACGCCAAGACCGAGCACCCGTTCCTGGCCCACCTGCTGCTGCACCGCGACGCCATCCGGCTGAAGCAGACCGTGGAGGGGTTGCTGAAGTCGGTGGCCGACGACGGCCGGATCCACACGACCTACGTCCAGACCATCGCCGCGACGGGCCGGCTGTCCAGCACCGATCCGAACCTGCAGAACATCCCGATCCGCACCGAGGAGGGGCGGCGGATCCGGCAGGCCTTCGTGGTCGGACCGGGCTATGAGGCCCTGATGTCGGCCGACTACTCCCAGATCGAGATGCGCATCATGGCGCACGCCAGCGACGACGGCAGCCTGATCGAGGCGTTCAAGTCCGGCATGGACTTCCACACCGTCACGGCCTCGCGGGTCTTCGGGGTCGCTCCGACCGAGGTCACCCCGGCTGAGCGCGCCAAGATCAAGGCGATGAACTATGGCCTGGCCTACGGGCTGAGCGCCTTCGGGTTGAGCCAGCAGCTCGGCATCGAGGTGTCGGAGGCGAAGGCGTTGATGGATGAGTACTTCGAGCGGTTCGGCGACGTCCGGACCTACCTGCACTCCCTGGTGGCCGACGCACGGCGGACCGAGTACACCGAGACCATCCTCGGCCGGCGGCGCTACCTGCCGGACCTGATGAGCGACAACCGGCAGCGTCGGGAGATGGCGGAGCGGATGGCCCTGAACGCTCCGATCCAGGGATCGGCGGCCGACATCATCAAGGTGGCCATGCTGGACGTGGAGAAGGCGCTCCACGACGCGGGCATGACCAGCCGGATGCTGCTCCAGGTGCACGACGAGCTCGTCTTCGAGATCGGACCGGGGGAGCGGCAGGCCCTGACCGACCTGGTCCGGATCAAGATGGGGCTGGCGGTGGAGATGAACGTGCCGCTGGACGTCTCGGTCGGCGTGGGGCGCTCCTGGCACGACGCCGCCCACTGAGCCGATGCCCCTGTCGCGCGGCTGCTCTCCGGCCTCCGATCCGCACCCCGGGATCCTGTCCGGCGGGCCTCTACGGCAGCGCCGGCCCGGGTGAGGTGGTCGGCGGAGGGGTCGGCGTTCGTGGCCCCGCCCGAGGACCTGACCAGACCCGACCTGCGGGGCAGCTTCGGCATGTGCGCCAGCACCCACTGGCTGGCCACGGGTACCGCACAGGCGGTGCTGGAGCGCGGCGGCAACGCGTTCGACGCTGCAGTCGCGGCCGCATTCGTCCTGCACCTGGTCGAGCCGCATCTCAACGGTCCGGGCGGCGACCTCACCGCCGTGGTCGCCGTGGCGGGGCGGTCCCGGCCGCGGGTGCTGTGCGGTCAGGGTCCCGCGCCGGCCGGAGCCACCATCGAGCACTTCCGGAGCCTGGGCCTCACCCAGGTGCCCGGGAGCGGAGCCCTCGCGGCCGCGGTACCCGGCGCGGTCGACGCCCTGCTGCTGATGCTGCACGACCTGGGGCGTTGGGAACTCGCCGACGTGCTCGACATCGCCATCGGCTACGCCGAACACGGTTATCCCCTGGTTCCGGCCGTGCACCAGGCCGTTTCGCGGGTCCGCGAGTTGTTCACCGAGCACTGGCCCACGTCGGCGGAGTTCTGGGCGCCGGAGCGCGGCTCGGACGGCACTGGCCGGCGGACCAACCCCGCGTACGCCGCCGTGCTCCGCCGACTGGTTGCCGCCGGGTCCCGCGAAACGACCCGCGAAGCCCGCATCGGGGCCGCCCGACGGGACTGGGCGACCGGGGTGGCCGCCCGGGCCGCCGCGTACGCCGCCGGGCGTCCGCACCGGCACGGCGACGGCGGCGTCTACGCGGGCGTCCTGCAGTTCTCCGACTTCTCCGCGAGGCCGGGTCCCCACCGGCGGGGCGTGGGCTGGGAGGAGGCGGTCCTGGGCCGCTTCCGCGGCTACACGGTGGCCAAAGCAGGCCCGTGGAGCCAGGGGCCGGCGCTGCTGTCCGCGCTGGCCATCCTCGACGGCTTTCCCGATGCCGACCTCGATCCACAGTCGGTCCAGGGTGCGCACCACGCGGTGGAGGCGCTCAAACTGGCCCTGGCCGATCGGGACGCCTGGTTCGGTGACCCGTCCGGCGATCCGGCCGGAGGCCCCGGCGAACTGGCGGTGCCGCTGGCCCGGCTGCTGTCCCCGGCGTACGCCGCCGAACGCCGGGCGTTGGTCGGCCGGCGCGCCTCGGCGCAGTTCCGGCCCGGATCGGTGCCGGGCCGGGTCGCGTTCCGGCCGGCCACGTCGAAGCCGCGTGGTCCCGGACTCGACCCCGCGGCCGGAGAGCCGACGCTCGGCCCGCCCCACGGCGACACCTGTCACCTGGACGTGGTCGATCGCTTCGGCAACCTGGTGGCCCTGACGCCCTCGGGGGGCTGGCTGCAGTCGTCGCCGCACATTCCCGAGCTCGGATTCTGCCTCGGCACCCGGCTCCAGATGACGTGGCTCGACCCTGCCGCACCATCGGCACTGCGACCCGGTCACCGGCCGCGCAGCACGCTGAGTCCGACCCTGGTGCTACGCGACGGGCAGCCGATGATGGCGCTCGGCACCCCCGGCGGCGACCAGCAGGAGCAGTGGCAGCTGGTCTTCCTGCTGCGCGTGCTCGCCGGTGGCTACACGCCGCAACAGGCGATCGACGCGCCGACGCTGCACACGACAGCCCGGGTGGATTCGTTCTGGCCGCGGGAGTTCGACCCGCTGGGGGTGGTCGCGGAGGATCGGGTCGGACCAGACGTCCTGGCCGGGCTGGCCGAGCGCGGACACCGGGTCGGCCGGGCCGGCCCCTGGGCGCTGGGTCGGGTGTCGGCGGTGTGGCGGGACCCGGAGAGCAAGGACCTGGGGGCGGCCGCCAACGCGCGCGGCCAGCAGGGCTACGCGGCCGGCCGGTGACACCACCCTCCTCGCTGGGCACGCCGAGTTTGACCCTGCTTGGAGCCCAGCGATAGCCTGTTACGTCGCTGTGGTCTGCGTGTCCTCGGACGGAGCAGGCCACGCTCGTACGGGTGAGGTGTTGGTCAGTCGGATTGTGTTCCGCTGCTGGTTGAGCTTCTACGCGCTGGTACGGACCGGACCGCAGCACGTCTCAACAACATCATCCACCCTTCGGAGCCCTACTACATGACGTCCTCTCTCGAGGCACCACCTCAGGTTGCGATCGACGACTTCGAGTCGCCGGAGGCCTTTCTGGCCGCCATCGATGCCACCATCAAGTACTTCAACGACGGTGACATCGTCACCGGCACCGTCGTCAAGGTCGACCGGGACGAGGTCCTCCTCGACATCGGTTACAAGACCGAAGGGGTCATCCCCTCCAAAGAGCTCTCCATCAAGCACGACGTCGACCCGTTCGACGTGGTCAGCGTCGGTGATGAGATCGAGGCCCTGGTCCAGCAGAAAGAGGACAAGGAAGGCCGCTTGATCCTGTCCAAGAAGCGTGCTCAGTACGAGCGCGCCTGGGGCACGATCGAAAAGATCAAGGAGTCCGACGGTGTGGTCACCGGCCACGTCATCGAGGTCGTCAAGGGCGGCCTGATCATCGACATCGGCCTGCGCGGCTTCCTGCCCGCCTCGCTGGTGGAGATGCGACGGGTCCGTGACCTGCAGCCCTACGTGGGCATGGAGCTCGAGGCGAAGATCATCGAGCTGGACAAGAACCGCAACAACGTCGTCCTGTCCCGGCGTGCCTGGCTGGAGCAGACCCAGTCCGAGGTGCGCCAGAACTTCCTGACCCAGCTGCAGAAGGGCCAGATCCGGCGCGGCGTCGTCTCCTCCATCGTGAACTTCGGTGCCTTCGTCGATCTCGGTGGCGTCGACGGTCTCGTGCACGTCTCGGAGCTGTCGTGGAAGCACATCGACCACCCGTCGGAGGTGGTGGAGGTCGGCCAGGAGGTCACCGTCGAGGTGCTCGACGTCGACATGGACCGCGAGCGGGTGTCGCTGTCGCTGAAGGCCACCCAGGAGGATCCGTGGCAGGCCTTCGCGCGGACGCACCAGATCGGGCAGATCGTGCCCGGCAAGGTCACCAAGCTGGTCCCGTTCGGTGCCTTCGTGCGGGTCGAGGAGGGCATCGAGGGTCTGGTGCACGTCTCCGAGCTCGCCGATCGCCACGTCGAGATCCCCGAGCAGGTCGTCCAGGTCAACGACGACGTCATGGTCAAGATCATCGACATCGATCTGGAGCGTCGCCGCATCTCGCTGTCGCTCAAGCAGGCCAACGAAGGTGTCGACGCCACGGCCGACGACTTCGACCCCACCCTGTACGGGATGGCGGCCAGCTACGACGACCAGGGCAACTACCTCTACCCGGACGGCTTCGATCCGGAGACGGGGGAGTGGCTCGAGGGCTACGACGAGCAGCGTGCGGCGTGGGAGCACCAGTACGCCGAGGCGCACTCGCGCTGGGAGGCGCACAAGAAGCAGGTCGAGGACGCCGAGAACGCCGAGACCGGCCCGAGTGCCGCCCCGACGACCTACTCGTCCTCCTCCTCCGAAGCCAGCGCCGCAGCTGCGCCGACGCCGACCGCGCCCGAGGGCTCGCTCGCCTCGGACGAGGCACTGCAGGCGCTGCGGGAGAAGCTCACCGGCGGAAGCTGAGTTTCTGTTCGGCGCGGATCGGGCGCCGGAGGGTCTTCAGGCCCCTCCGGCGTGATCGGCTAGTGTGACGGCCCCGTGCGGTTCTACCGCCGGGGCCGTTCCGCGTCTGGGACCCTTCCCTGTACGGTGCCGCCACCTGTGGTCCGGCGGTCCGGCCCGGGCCCCGAGCGGCCCGTAGGGTGGCGTGCGTGCGCAGAGTCGGTCTCACGGGCGGGATCGCGTCGGGCAAGTCGACGGTGTCGGACCTGTTGGCCGCCCGCGGCGCGGTGATCATCGATGCCGACGTGTTGGCCCGCGAGGTGGTGGAACCCGGCACACCCGCGCTCAGAGCTGTCGTCGAGCGCTTCGGCCGGCCGGTCGCTCCGGACGGCCGTGTTGGACCGGGCCAGGCTCGGCCAGATCGTCTTCGCCGATCCTGCCGCCCGCCGGGACCTGGAGTCGATCGTGCATCCGGCGGTGCGCGCCCGCGCAGCGGAGCTGGAGCGAACCGCGCCGCCCGACGCCGTCGTCGTGCACGTGATCCCGTTGCTGGTGGAGACCGGTCAGCAGAAGGACTTCGACGTGCTGGTCGTCGTCGACGTGGACCCCGAGACCCAGGTAGCCAGGCTGGTGGAGAACCGCGGTCTCAGCCCCGAGGACGCCCAGCTGCGGATCGCCGCGCAGACCTCGGCGGAACGCCGGCGGGCTGCCGCCGACCTCGTCCTGGACAACCGCGGCAGTGTTACCGAACTGAGAGAACAGATCGCCGCCCTGTGGGCTCAACTCGGCCCTGGTGACGTGCAGAACTGACATACTCGCAAATGCTTTGCGACGGGTCATTAACGCCCGTCCGGACCAATCGCTGCTGAGCAGGCGGGTCTCCAGCCCTCGGCTCGTTCAAGGAGGTACGCGTTGGAATGCCCACGGTGCCGGGCCGCGTTGCCCGCGATCGCCCACTTCTGCCACGCCTGTGGTCAGGATCAGCGGTCGGCGGATCTCGCCCGGCGGAAGTCGTTCGCTGTCAAGCCGGATGAGCCGGTCGCGTCATTCGCTCTGATCTCCTCGATCATGCCGCGCGGCGCCGGGCAGCGACCACAGACCTACCGGATCGCCCTGACCATCGCGTTGGTCGTGGCGCTGATCGCGGCGATCTTCGGCGCGATGCCCATTGCGGTCCTGGTGGCGGCGTTCGCGATCCCGATCGTCTACATCGCCTACATCTACGACGTGAACCTGTGGGAGGACGAGCCGCTCCCCGTGGTCGGGCTGGCCTTCGTGCTCACCGGGGTGCTGGCCACCGGGTTCACGATCCTGTGGACGTTCCTCCGCGGTCCCGTGCCGATCGGCACGACGACGCTCGACGGCGTGCTGGCCTCCGCACCTTCGGTCGGGACGTTCCTGCTGGTCGCGCTGCTCGTGCCGATCGTGGGCGAGGTGATCCGGCAGGTCGGGCCCGTCGTCCTCGCGAGCAGGCCCGAGTTCGACGACCTGATGGACGGTCTCACGTTCGGCGTCGTCAGCGGCGTCGCGTACGCCTGCTTCGACACCATCGTGCGGCACTGGGACCTGCTGGCCGGAGGTCTGCAGGAGCAGGATCCGGGACTCTGGGTCTCGCTGATCTTCCTGGAGGGCTTCGTCAAGCCCCTCATCTTCGGCACTGCCAGTGGGATCGCCTGTGCGGAGTTCTCCGGGCTGGGCAAGGGTTACGACGGCTTCACCCCGCGCTACTTCCGCGGCGTGGCCGAAGCGGTGCTGGCCAACATCGCCTACCAGGCGGGCACGTACCTGTTCGCGTTCGTGGGGAACTCCACGACCGCGGTCATCCTGAGCATCGGCTGGGGGCTGATCATCCTCGCCATCTTGATCCTGCGGGTCCGCAACGTCCTGCACTCGGGCCTGATGGAGGCGGCACTCGAACGCTCGGCGCGGGACGCGGGCGTGGCCGCGGGCGAGTTGCAGTTCTGTGGGCAGTGCGAGATGCCGCTCGGGTCGCATGCCGCCTTCTGCAACGCCTGCGGTACGGCGGTGCGGGTGCAGGCCAAGACGTCCCGGCCGAAGGTCGGCGCAGTCGTCGCGGGCGCGGAATCGATCGTGCCGGGGTTCGGCCCGTCCCTGGAGAGCGAGCAGGGCAGTCCCGACCAGGCGTACAACGCACCTCCTGACCAGCCGCCGACCGAACATCCCGACCCGCAGAGCGCGAGTGGCGCGCCGCAGGCTCAGGACCGGTTCCACGACGACGAGGAGGGCCGGGCATGACGCAGAACCCAGGCCAGTGGAGCCAGCAGCCCGGCTACCCGCCGCAGCAGCCCGGCTACCCGCCGCAACAGCCCGGCTACCCGCCGCAACAGCCCGGCTACCCACCCCAGGGCGGCTACCCGCCGCAGGGTCAACAACCGCCGGAGCGGGGTACAACCCACAGGGCGCGTACGCCCCGCAGGGCGGCTACCCGCCGCAGCAGCCGCCGTCCGGCGGTGGCTACGCGCCGCAGGGCGGACCGCCGGCCAAGAAGAGCCCGGCGATGATCATCGCGATCGTCGTCGCCGCGGTGGTGCTGATCGCCGCGGTGGGGGGCATCATCATGGTGCTCAACCGGGACGGTGGGGCCCAGCAGCCGGACGTGACGATCACGCCGTCCCAGCCGGTGCCGCCGCCGGACGAGCCGACGGATCAGCCGACCGACCAGCCGACGGACCAGCCGACCGACCAGCCGACCGACCAGCCCACCGACCAGCCCACGGATCAGCCCACCGACCAGCCGACGCAGCCGACCGGTGACGCGATCGACCTCGGCTCCGGGATCAGCCTGACCCCGGCAGCGGGCTGGCAGGTGCAGAAGAAGTCCGACGGGTACGCGCGGGTGAGCAACGGCAAGCAGATCTTTGCCGGGCAGGTGGTCAAGCTCGAGGCCTCCACCAACCCCGGACAGCTGTGCGACGCCTGGCACCGCAAGATCGCCGAGGGTGGCTCGAACGGGAAGTTCGCCGAGGCCAAGCCGGTGAACGTCAACGCCAAGGTCAAGGCTGCGGTCTGTCAGGCCGCCGTCACCTTCTCCTCCGGTAACGGCAGCGGGGAGGTCTTCCTGTTCTCCCTGGTGTCGGTCCGGACCGACGGGGTGGCCGTCCTGGGAACGATGTACTACTCCAAGGGAGCCGACCCCGACCAGCTGGGGAAGGACTTCGACGCGATGGCCGGATCGATGTTGCAGGGACAGCTCAAAGGCGGCTGATCGCGACTCGTCCTCCGGGCCGTGGGGTGCCCAGTCGGGTGCCCCACGGCCCGATCAGGTCCAGAACCCGCGCGGAGCCGGTCCGAGCCGCTCCACACCGACGACACGGTCTCGGTCCACCCGCTCGCGGGACGGTAGGCCGGTCAGCCCGAAGCGCCGAAAGTGTCAGCGACCCCACGTAGGCTCACGCCATGCGTCCGATCGAAGACCTTCAGCGCACGGTGGCCCCCTTCCGGGTGGAGGCCGATTTCGAGCCGTCCGGCGACCAGCCCCAGGCGATCGTCGACCTCGAGTCGCGGGTCGCCCGCGGTGAGCAGGACATCGTGCTGCTCGGCGCGACCGGGACGGGCAAGACGGCCACGGTGGCCTGGCTGGCCGAGCGGTTGCAGCGGCCGATGCTGGTGATGCAGCCGAACAAGACGCTCGCGGCCCAGTTCGCCAACGAACTGCGCCAGTTCTTCCCGCGGAACGCGGTCGAGTACTTCGTGTCGTACTACGACTACTACCAGCCCGAGGCCTACGTCCCCCAGACCGACACCTACATCGAGAAGGACTCCTCGCTCAACGAGGAGGTGGAGCGGCTGCGGCACTCGGCCACCAACTCCCTGCTCACCCGTCGAGACGTCATCGTGGTGGCCACCGTGTCCGCGATCTACGGCCTGGGCACCCCGCAGGAGTACCTCGGCCGGATGATCCGGCTCAAGCGGGGCCAGGAGATCGAGCGCGACACGCTGCTCCGGCGCCTGGTCGGCATCCAGTACGCCCGCAACGACCTGGCCGGCACCCGGGGGACCTTCCGGGTGCGCGGCGACACCCTTGAGGTGTTCCCCATGTATGAGGAGCTCGCCGTCCGGATCGAGTTCTTCGGGGACGAGGTGGAGCGACTGAGCACACTGCACCCGCTGACCGGTGAAGTGGTGACCGAGGACTCCGAGATCTACCTGTTCCCGGCCAGCCACTACGTGGCCGGACCGGAGCGGATGGAGCGGGCGATCGGCGGAATCGAGCTCGAGCTGGGCGATCGGCTGGCTGAGCTCGAGCGCCAGCAGAAGCTGTTGGAGGCGCAGCGGCTGCGGATGCGCACCAGTTACGACATCGAGATGATGCGCCAGATCGGCACCTGCTCCGGAATCGAGAACTACTCCCGCCACATCGACGGCCGGGGTCCGGGCAGCCCGCCCAACTGCCTGCTGGACTACTTCCCCGAGGACTTCGTGCTGGTGGTCGACGAGTCGCACGTCACCGTGCCGCAGATCGGCGGCATGTACGAGGGCGACATGTCCCGCAAGCGGACGCTGGTCGACCACGGGTTCCGGCTGCCGAGCGCGATGGACAACCGCCCTTTGCGCTTCGAGGAGTTCGTGGAGCGCATCGGCCAGACGGTGTACCTGTCCGCCACTCCCGGCAACTACGAGATGGCGCGATCGTCCGGCTACGTCGAGCAGATCATCCGGCCGACCGGCCTGGTCGATCCGCAGGTCATCGTCAAGCCGACCCACGGCCAGATCGACGACCTGATCGGGGAGATCCGGCTCCGCGCCGAACGGCGTGAGCGGGTGCTGGTGACCACGCTGACCAAGAAGATGTCGGAGGACCTCACCGACTACCTGCTGGAGAACGGGATCCGCACCCGCTACCTGCACTCGGAGGTGGACACCCTCCAGCGGGTCCAACTCCTCCGCGAACTGCGGATGGGGGAGTACGACGTGCTCGTCGGCATCAACCTGCTGCGCGAGGGCCTCGACCTGCCCGAGGTGTCGCTGGTGGCGATCCTCGACGCCGACAAGGAGGGCTTCCTGCGCAGCGCCAAGAGCCTGATCCAGACCATCGGCCGGGCGGCGCGCAACGTGTCCGGCGAGGTGCACATGTACGCCGACTCGATCACCGACTCGATGGCGGCGGCGATCGACGAGACGAACCGGCGGCGCGAGAAGCAGGTCGCCTACAACCTCGAGCACGGGGTCGACCCCCAGCCGATCCGCAAGAAGATCGCCGACATCACCGACATGCTGGCCCGGGAGGACGCCGACACCGATGCCCTGCTGGGCAGCGGCCGGAACCGCAGCCGGGGCAAGTCGCCGGTCCCCACGCTGGGAGGCAAGGACGGTGCGCCGTCACGCAGATTCGCCGGCATGCCGGCCGGCGATCTGGCCGATCTCGTCCAGGAGCTCACGACGCAGATGCACGTCGCTGCGGCCGACCTGCAGTTCGAGTTGGCCGCCCGGCTGCGGGACGAGATCTCCGACCTCAAGAAGGAGCTGCGCCAGATGGTGGAGGCCACTCGCTGATCTCGGCGGACCACCGCCGGCCGGGCCGGGCTGTCGACGGAAAGGCACGACCGGTCTGGGAAGGTGAGAACGACAGCAAGGCCGGGTGAGGAGAGCCGTGACGAATCAGCCGGACGAAGAGAGCGACCGGGTGGAGCTTCGACTCGACGTCAACGAGTTCTGGTGGGGCGGGGCGGTCGCCGACGGTCAGGCCATGCCGTTCGGCGCTTTGCCCCTTCGGCGCGATCTCGCTACGAATGCGGGCTTTCTCGACGATCCGTCCTCCGGAGCCAATCAGTCGGCGCCTTTGCTCCTGTCCAGCGCGGGACGCTACGTCTGGTCCGACCTGCCCTTCGACTTCAAGTTCGACGGCATGGGGCGCCTGCACGCGGAGGGCCGGCGGCTGGTCGTGGGCCAGGGCGAGCCGTCTCTCGCCGGAGCATTCCGCTCCGCGTCGGCGGCGCACTTTCCCGCGTCCGGCCACGCACCGGCCGCGTTGCTGTTCGACGCGCCGCAGTACAACACGTGGATCGAAATGCCGTACCACCCGACGCAGCAGGGTGTGCTCGACTACGTCCGCGGCTCCCTCGACGCCGGCCTGCCGCCTGGCGTGGTGATGATCGACGACCGCTGGTCGGTCGACTACGGCGACTGGCGCTTCGATCCGGGCCAGTTCCGCGATCCCGGCGCGATGATCAGCCAGCTGCACGACTGGGGATGTCGGGTGATGCTGTGGATCGTCCCCTTCGTCAGCCCTGACAGCGCAACCTTCCGTACGCTGAGGGACCGCGGCTTTCTGGTGCGACGCTCCGGCGGTGAACCGGCGATCCTGCACTGGTGGAACGGGTACAGCGCCGCCCTGGACCTCACCCATCCCGACGCCATCGGCTGGTTGCGCGCCGAACTCGATTCTCTGGTCCAGGGCTACGGAGTGGACGGCTTCAAGTTCGACGCGGGCGATCTGCGTCACTACGCCGACGACCAGGTGACCCACGAGCCGAGCGGGGCGGTCGGGCAGTGCGAGGCTTGGGCACGGCTCGGGACGGCTTATGAGTTCAACGAGTTCCGTGCGTGTTGGAAGATGGCCGGACAGCCCCTGGCCCAGCGGCTGCACGACAAGCCGATCACCTGGGGAGCCGGCGGGCTGGCCTCGCTGATTCCGGAGGGCATCGCCCTCGGTCTGCTCGGTCACCCCTACGTCTGCCCGGACATGATCGGCGGTGGTGAGCTCTCCTCGTTCGGCGGTGGTCAGCTCGACCAGGAGCAGTTCGTGCGGTACGCGCAGTGTGCGTCCCTGTTCCCGATGATGCAGTTCTCGACCGCACCGTCGCGCGTCCTCGACGCCGAGCACCTGGCCGCCGTCACGGCGGCCGTGCGGCTCCGACAGGAACTCGTCCCCGAGCTGCGTCGGCTCGTCGCGGCGGCTGCGGCGACCGGTGAACCGATCCTGCGACCGCTGGCTTACGAATACGACGGGTACGCGGAGGTCCGCGACCAGTTCCTGCTGGGCTCGGACCTGCTGTGTGCACCGGTGATCGAGCAAGGCGCGGCCATCCGGACGGTGGCGATCCCGCAGGGCCGCTGGCAGGGGGCCGGCGGTCGCGTCGTCGACGGCCCGACCACCCTCGACGTTCCTGTCACCCTGCACTCGATCCCGGTCTGGCGGCGGCAGCCGGGCTGAGCCGCTTCCTGCTGGTCAGCGGACTGCCGTGAGCCGCATCAGGTAGGTGTATTCGGGCGGGATCGGCAGCAGCTGGATGCCGTGGGTCGCGAGCGCCCGGCCGGACAGCCGCACGCCGTCAGCAACCCAGGCCGGCATCGGCATGCCCGCCAGGTCCTCGACGCTGAGGGGCTCGACCTGGACGTCGTAGAGCGTGTCCGGTTCGAGACCGGGCAGCCGCGCGCGTCCGGGCGGCCAGGTGATGCTCCGCGCCACCGCGGTGACGCCGAACAGCGCCTCCTGCCCGTCCTCGGCGACGGCGCCGCTGATCCAGATCTGCGAATCGGGGTGATCGGCATTGACCACGGTGCCGGTGTGCAGCAAGGTCCGCACCTGCTTGTGCAAGGCGACCCAGCGGCCCAGGGTCGCGAGCTCGGCCTCGGTCAGCGTGGTCAGGTCCCACTCGATGCCCATGTGACCCCACAGCGCGGTAGCAGCGCGGAAAGACAGACTGTGGTGCCGCTGGGTCGTGTGCGAGTGCGCCGACCCGACGTGGGTTCCGATCATCTCCGGGGGCAGGAGCAGGCGGGTGTAGCGCACGATCTGCTGCCGCTCCAGCGGGTCGATGCAGTCGCTGGCCCAGACCCGGTCGGTGCGCTCGATGACGCCGAGGTCGATCCGGCCGCCGCCGCCGGCGCAGGACTCGATCTCCAGCGCCGGATGTGCGGCGCGCAGCTCCTCCATCAGCCGGTAGGCGGCCAGGGTGTGGTAATGCACACCGGCCTCGCCGTGCGGGGTGTGCCCGGCATCGTTGAGGTAGCGGTTGTGGTCCCACTTCAGGTAGGCGATGTCGTACTCGCCGAGGAGCGCGTCGAGGCTGTCGCGGACGTGGCGGTAGGCACCCTCGTGGCCCAGGTCCAGCACGTGCTGGTGGCGGGCGGCCAGACCCGTCACGACCGCCGGCGCTGAACAGCCATTCCGGATGCGCGCGGGCGAGATCGGAGTCGAGGTTGACCATCTCCGGCTCGACCCACAGTCCGAACTCCATCCCGAGCGAGTGCACGTGGTCGATCAGCGGGCCGAGACCTTCGGGCCACACCTGCGACGAAACCGTCCAGTCACCCAGACTGCTGCGGTCGTCGCGACGACCCGAGAACCAGCCGTCGTCCAGCACGAAGCGCTCGGCGCCGACCGCCGCGCCCCGATCGGCCAGCTCCCGCAGTGTGTCGAGGTTCTGCCGGAAGTAGACGGCCTCCCAGGTGTTGAGGATGACCGGCCGTGGACGCACCGGATGGCTCGGCCGGCTGCGGAGAAAGCGGTGGAACCGGTCCGCGATCGCGTCCAGTCCCACGCCGTAGCTGGCGTACAGCCACGGACTGACGTAGCTCTGGCCGGGCGCGAGCAGGATCTCACCGTGATCGAGGAGCTCGCCGCCGCCGAGCAACCGCGCGCCGTTGTAGAGCCGTTCCCCGTACACGGCCTGGTTGCCGCTCCATCCCAGGTGGATCCCCCAGACCTCACCGGTGCGGAATCCGAATCCGGCGCGTCCGGCCGCCAGTACGTGGGCCGAGTCAAGCCCGGTCCGTCCGGTCCGCACCTCGCGTGAGTGCACGCCCACCGTGAAGGCCCGGCGCTGCGGGATCCGCTCCATGGTGTGGCGCCCGGTGAAGTCGAGCAGTTCGTCGGCGTCGGCCGGCACCGGCAGGCCCAGCCGCAGCGCGCCGAGGGTGTAGGACTCCTCACCGAGATTGGTCAGCGTCGCGGCCAGCCGGAGCAGTCCCGATCGGACTCAGCTCGATCCTCAGCTGGAGGGCGAGACCGGCCACCGGGTCGCAGGCGTCAGAGACCACCCGCTGGGTGTGGTCCGGGTCCTGCTCCACCACCGTGGTCGCCTGCCGGAACGCCGCGGACCAGTGCCGACCGTTTCGCGACCCTTCCAGTCCGGGGCGTCCCACCCAGGCCGACGCGTGCTCGGGTAGCACGCTGATCTGGCGGGCGACGTCGAAGGGGCTGTCTCCGTACGCGGGCACGTCGGCGCGTGCCAGATCAGCGAGCTCGGCTTCGCGACGGGTCGCCGAGGTCGGCCCCCCAGTGCAGGATCGCGGGCAGGCGCCCCGCCTCGGTCGTGATCACCAGACTCACCCCACCGGCGTGGAGGTGGGTCAGCTGCAGACCCGCTGGCGGATCGATCTCGCTGCGGCTTGGTCCGACGTCGATGTCATCGCCAACCCATCCCTCCGGGTTCGGGGTTTCGGCCGACCACCGGGCACGGCGCGGGCCCCGGCCGAGTGCTCAGAAACGGGGCGCGGCACTGATGAGCGACTCTTGCCGGCCGATTGTGCCATGGAAAGCTACGCGTGTAGCTTCCAGGGTCCGCCATCCGGTCGTTTCCGGCTCGGCCGGCCCGCCAGGCCGCCGTTGCGGCTCCGATCACGCAGCCGTGCAGCCGCAGGACTGGCGCACGATGAGGGTGGTGGCGAAGAGCCGGTGGACGAGATCGCCCGGGTTGTCGGCGAGCACCAGATCGATGGCTGCGGCGGCCATCTCCTCCAATGGCTGTCGGACGGTGGTCAGCGGAGGCCAGGAGAACTGGGTCTCCTTGCTGCCGTCGAAGGAGACGATCGCGAGATCCTCGGGAACGCGGGCGCCGAGTTCGTGAGCGGCCCGCAGCACGCCGATCGCGATCAGGTCTGACACCGCGACGACCGCGGTGGGCCGACGGGCCAAGCCCAGCAGCCGCTGACCGATCCGGTAGCCGCCCTCCCGCTCGTAGTCACCGCGCCCGATCGGACCTGGCTTCAGTCCGGCCTCGGTCAGGGCGCTGCGCCAGCCCAGTTCCCGTTGATCGACCGGGAGTCCGCCGGTGCTGCCGGTCGCCAGGGCGATGCGCCGGTGACCGTGGTCGATCAGGTGTTGGGTGGCCGAACGGCATCCCCCGACGAAGTCCGGGCCGATGGTGAGCAGCCCGGGCACGGCGGCGTGGGAGTTGAGCAGAACTGCGCGGGGCAGACCGCGCCCCGATCTCGACGCCGCCCACGTCGACAGGGCAGGGATGGGCAGGAGGGAGGCGATCAGCAGACCATCGACCTGCCGGGCATCGAGTTCGCCCACCCGCTGCCGCTCGGTCTCCGGGCTGCCGGCGGAGTTGGTCATCACGATGGCGTGCTGGCGCTCGGCGGCGGCGCTCTCGATCGCGAGCGCCAGTTCGGCGAAGAACGGGTTGATCCAGTCGGTGAGCACCAGTCCCAGCATCTGGGTGGAGCCGCGCTTCAGCGCCCGGGCCGTGAGATTCGGGGTGTAGCCGAGCCGCTCGACGGCGTCGCGCACCCGGCTGGCGGTCGCCGGGGCCACACCGCGCGGGCCGTTGTTCATCACGTAGCTGACCACGGCAGAACTGACTCCGGCGTAGCGGGCCACGTCGTCGCGAGTCACCGTCCGGGCGGATTTCACATCCTCGACCGGCATGGTCAGTCACCCCTTCGGCTCAGTCGGACGCGTGCGCCGGGGAGAGCACGCGCTCGTGGAGGGAGCGTAACGATCCCGCTGAAGCGGGCACTGACGAGGCCGGACGGATGAATCTCGATCCGATTTCGGCTTGAGAAAAACCTGTGCGTACACCTTGCAACGCTCATCTACCCGTGTCACTATACGTCTGTCCCGGTATTTCGACAGGCTAGGCCCACCACGTGAGTCTGGTTCGGGGCCAGACCACCACCCAGGCTGACGACGACGTCGGATTGAGGTTCCCTTGCACGCAGGCGCGCTCCTGGAGAGTTCTAGCGGACTGCCTCCCCTTTGCGTCCCCCGCGACCGCCCAGCCCGATTCTGCGAGGACGAGCACTCAGTCGACCCGTTCGCTGCCGTCCAACACGAGAGGGGTCATATGACTGCGCAGTCGATCGACCTGCCGGTGGAGCCGACCCGTGCGGCTACCCAACCCGGCGCCAGCGGCACCAAAAGGCCACCAGGTCGCGGCGACCTCGGTATGGCGTTGATCTTCATCCTGCCGGCGCTGATCGGGTTCCTGGCGTTCTACCTGTACCCGTTCTTCCGCGGCCTCTACTTCAGCATGACGAAGTACAACCTGCTCGGCACGCCGACCTTCATCGGGTTCGACAACTTCACCCGGCTGGTCTCGGACAAGCTGTTCTGGAACGCGCTCGGCGTGACGCTGCAGTACGTGGCCTACAACATCGTCCTGCAGACGCTGCTCGCGGTGGCCATCGCGGTGTTGATGCACCGGTTGACCAAGTCCACCTTCGTCCGCGGCATCATCCTGCTGCCGTTCCTGATCTCCAACGTCATCGCCGCCATGCTGTGGTTCTGGCTGCTGGACTACCAGATCGGCCTGGTGAACGAGTTCATCGGGTTCCTCGGCCTGGATCGCGTCGCGTTCTTCGGCGACTCCGCGACAGCCATCCCCACCATCGCGGTGGTGAACGTCTGGCGCCACATGGGCTACACCGCCCTGCTGGTGTTCGCCGGTCTGCAGACCATTCCGGAGTACGTCTACGAGGCGGCCTCGGTCGACGGGAGCACCGAATGGCGGTCCTTCTGGCGGATCACGCTGCCGCTGCTCCGGCCGGTGCTGGCCCTGGTGCTGGTGGTCACGGTCACTGGTTCGTTCCAGGTGTTCGACACCGTCGCGGTGACGACCCGAGGAGGGCCGGGCAACGCCACCAGGGTGTTGCAGTACTACATCTACCAAAAGGGCTTCACCCAAGGCGAGTTCGGCTACGCCAGCGCTCTGTCCGTCGTCTTGTTCGTCATCCTCGCCTCCGTCGCACTCTTCCAGCTGAAAGTGCTGAACGCCGGCGAATCGGACCTGGCCTGAAAGGGGATGACCATGACCACCACGACTGCTCCCTCTCGTGCCGCCCACGCCGCGGCAGAACCCGACGCCCGCCGCAAGCCGGTCAATCCGGGCCGCATCGCGGCCTGGGCGGTGATGATCCTGCTGATCCTGATCACCGTCTTCCCGTTCTACTGGATGCTGCGCACCGCCCTGTCCACCTCGAGGTCGCTGTTCACCGACCCCGGCTCCCTGCTGCCGGTGGACCTCACCAGCGGCGCCTTCCAGCGCGTCTTCGGACTCGCCACTCCCGCTGAGGCGCAGGCTGAGGGCGGGTCCGGTGCCGCGGTCAACTTCTGGCTGTTCCTGCGCAACTCGCTGATCTTCGCCTCCCTGGCCACGGCCGGACAGGTCTTCTTCAGCGCGTTGGCGGCGTACGCGTTCGCCCGGTTGAGCTGGCCGGGCCGGGACAAGGTGTTCTTCCTGTTCCTGACCGCGCTGATGATCCCGCCGATCTTCACCATGCTGCCCAACTTCATCCTGATCAAGAACCTCGGCCTGCTCAACACCTTCCCCGGGCTGGTCGCGCCGTTCTTCTTCATGACCCCGTTCGCGATCTTCTTCCTGCGGCAGTTCTTCCTGGGCATCAGCAAGGAGATCGAGGAGGCCGCGAAGCTGGACGGGGCGGGGCACTGGCGGATCTTCTTCCGCATCATCCTCCCGATGAGCTCGGCGCCGATCGTGACGCTCGGCATCCTCACGTTCATCAACATGTGGAACGAGTACTTCTGGCCGCTGCTGGTCGGCAGCGGCGACCAGGTGCGGGTGCTCACGGTGGCCATCGGCGTCTTCCGTTCCCAGACCCCTCAGGGCGCCCCTGACTGGGCCGGCCTGATGGCTGCGGTGCTGATCGCCTCGCTGCCCGTACTCATCCTGTTCGGCATCTTCGCCAAGAAGGTCGTCAACTCCATCGGCTTCTCCGGCCTCAAGTGAACGCCCGATCGCTCGATCAACCCACCTGCCTCGTCGTAGCGTCGAGGCGAACCCGAAAGGAACTGCCAACGATGGCAAGAACGCACAAGAAGCTGGGCGCCGCGCTGATCGGCGCAGCCGCGCTGAGTCTGGCCCTGACCGCCTGCGGCGGCGGCGGCGGCGGTGGCGCCGGCGGCGACTCCGGCGAGGCGCTGGACACGGCCAACGCGTCCGGAGACATCGACTACTGGCTGTGGGACGCCAACCAGTTGCCGGCGTACCAGGCCTGCGCCGACAAGTTCAAGCAGACCAGCCCGAACGTCAACGTGAAGATCACCCAGTACGGCTGGGACGACTACTGGGGCAAGATCACCAACGGGTTCATCGCCGGCGACGCCCCGGACGTGTTCACCGACCACCTGGCCAAGTACCCGGAGTTCGTCGGCCAGCAGCAGTTGCTGGCTCTGGACGAGACGCTGGCCAAGGACGGCTTCAACGTCGACCAGTACCAGGCCGGGCCTGGCGGACCTGTGGAAGGGCGAGGACGGCAAGCGCTACGGGCTGCCCAAGGACTTCGACACCGTGGCCATCTTCTACAACAAGAAGCTGGTCAAGGACGCGGGCGTCGCCGAGGCCGACCTTCAGACCCTCACCTGGAACCCGACCGACGGCGGCACCTACGAGAAGGCGATCGCCAAGATGACCGTGGACGAGAACGGCAAGCGCGGTGACGAGGCGGGCTTCGACAAGTCGCGGGTCAAGGTCTACGGCCTCGGCCTCGACGGCGGCGCCGGAGCGGGCAACGGCCAGACCCAGTGGAGCATGTACACCGGCTCCAACGGTTGGACCCACACCGACAAGAACCCGTGGGGCACGCACTACAACTACGACCAGCCGCAGTTCCAGGAGACCATCGGCTGGTTCCACAGCCTGATCGAGAAGGGCTACGTGCCCTCGATCGCGGCGGTCACCGGCCAGGGATCGTCGGACATCTTCTCGGCCGGCAAGTACGCCATGATCACCAACGGCTCCTGGATGACGAACAGCATGTTCGGTTTCAAGGGCATCGAGACCGGACTCGCGCCGACTCCGATCGGCCCGAGCGGCAAGCGCGCCAGCATGTACAACGGGCTGGCCGATTCCGTCTGGATCGGCTCGGACAACAAGGCCGCCGCGGTGAAGTGGGTGGAGTTCCTCGGCTCGGCGGACTGCCAGGACATCGTCGGCGAGAAGGCCGTCGTCTTCCCCGCCATTCCGTCCGGCACCGAGAAGGCCGAGGCCGCGTGGAAGGCCAAGGGTGTCGACACGTCCGCCTTCACCGTGCAGGTCAAGGAGAACACGACCTTCCTCTTCCCGATCACCGACAAGGCGTCCCAGGTCGAGGGCATCATGCAGCCCGCGATGGACGCGGTGATGTCGGGCAAGGCGGAGCCGTCCTCGCTGACCGAGGCGAACGAGCAGGTCAACCAGCTGTTCCAGTAGGCGGCTGAACTCCTCCGATGGGGGTGAGAGTTCGGATGTGGTCGAGCGCCGGCCGGGTCTTGCGACCCGGCCGGCGTTGAGCGGCGCCGGCCGGGTCTTGCGACCCGGCCGGCGCACGCCGACCCTTTGGGTGAGGGGTCGTGATGGGACTACTTGACACATCGGATTGGTCGGGACGGATCTTCTCGGGCGGCTGGATCAGGGGAGGCGGCCCGACCTATCCCGCGGTCGAGCCGGCCACGGGCCGGATACTCGGCCAGGTGGGCGCAGCCTCGGCAGCCGACGTGGACCGGGCGGTGGAGCTGGCCATGATCGCGCAGCCAGCGTGGGCGGCGACGACCTATCTGCGCCGAGCGGCCATTCTGCGGCGAGCCGCCGACCTGCTTGAAAGCCATCACGCCGAGATCATGGAGTGGTCCATCCGTGAGGCTGGCGTTCCCCGCTACTGGTCGGGCGTCGACGGTCCGGCAGAGGAGCTGCGTCAGGCCTCCTCGCTCGCCAGTTTCCCCCGTGGTCAGGTTCTCCCCTCGGCCGAGCCCCGGCTGTCGTTCACTCGCCGGATACCCGTCGGTGTCGTCGGCGTCATCGCACCGTTCAACGCTCCGCTCATGCTCGCGGTCCGTTCGCTGGCCCCGGCGCTCGCCGTGGGCAACGCGGTGGTCCTCAAGCCGGACCCAAGAACCGCAGTCTGCGGTGGGGTCCTGCTCGCCCGCGTGTTCGAGGAAGCCGGACTGCCGGCCGACCTGTTGCACGTCCTGCCCGGCGGACAGGACACGGGACGGGCGCTGGTCGTCCACCCCAAGGTTCCCGTCCTCGCTTTCACCGGGTCTGCTGCCGCCGGCCGTGCCGTCGCTGGGATCGCAGCTCCGCTGCTCAAGCGGGTGCATTTAGAGCTCGGTGGGAATTCCGCACTGGTGGTCCTTGCCGACGCCGACGTCGAGCAGGCCGCGGTGGCTGGATCTGCTGGCTCGTTCATGCACGCGGGCCAGGTCTGCATGGCCGCCAGCCGGCACCTCGTTGCCGACTCGCTCGTCGGCGACTACACAGCGCTGCTGGCTGAGAGGGCTGACCGCATCACGGCGCTCGCGTTTGGCACCGGCAGTTCCGCTCGCCCGGTCGCTACCCGTTCTGAGGTCAGCCCGGGCATCGTCGTGCCGGACTACTCGCGGGAGAGGGCGCCGAGCCGGTCCGCCAGGTCGTCGACCACCTGGCGGCGGACCTGGTCCCCCGCGGGCCGCCCGTACGTCCAGGTCACGGTGTTGCCGTAGCGCCGGACGTAGAAGGCGTAGCGGTCGGAGTCGTCGTGTTCCAGCGCGAAGCTGAGCCGATCGCCGACGAGCACCGAGGGGATCCGGCGGTCTGCCGGGGTGAATTCCTGGGCCGGCTGGTCGAAGGGCGGGAACGTGAGCCGGATGGTGCGGCAGGCGAGCAGCGCCGCCCGCTTCTCCCGTACGGCACGGCGTGCGCCGGCGGCGTCCGCGTAGCGCGCGGTCAGGGTCATCACCGGCTGCGCCGGCGTTCCGTTGATCCCCGACCAGGTGGCGGCGTCACGCGGTGGTTCGGTCGCCAGCAGGACCAGCGGAGCGCACCGCGCCGGATCGCTGCGGACCGAGCGCTCCGGCGCGAGATCGGCCGGCTCCATCCGCCGAGCTGCACCCGACCGATCGGAAGGGCGGAACGTCTGAAGGGCCACCAGCAGCCGCTGCTCGGTGACGAACTGGTACGCGTCGGCCCGACCCTGGATGACGGAGGCGACGCCGGCCTGGAAGCCGACTCCCGCCAGGATCACCGAGGCGGCGAGGCCTGCGACCCGCCAGCGCCCGGCCATGTCGTTCACTGTACGTGGGCGCCACGCAGGCTGGCTCATCGTGAGATCGGAGCCGGCGTCGCCGTCGCCGTCGTCGAGTGGAGGCCGGACGGGCGTCGGAGCGTCGGCCAGTCGCTGACGGCGAGACCGACGGGCGCCTGCTCCGAAGATCGGCCTCGTGGCGATGTCCGCGTCGGTCGCCTCCACACCGGCCGGGAAACGCCGAGAAGCGACACCCGACACGCCGCCGACGGCCGTCGTCTTCCGGCGTTTCCTGCCGGACTGGTGGCTGCGGGTGGATTAGCTGCTCGTACGGGCCCTGACGTAGGGTGGTCGGCGGAGGGGAGTATTCCTTCGCGACGTCATCGTCATCACGGATGTTCCTGGCCGACCACTCGTTCGCCCCCAGGCACAACCCGGTGTCGTCGGCCAGTCCGCTGGCGGAAGAGACCTCCGAGACGCGCACGTTCGCTGACCGCTCTCGGAAAGGGAAACCCCTGCATGGACGTCCATCTGTACGCCTGGATCATCACCGTGGTCGCCATGGTGCTGATCCTCGGCTTCGACATCTTCATCATCGGCCGCCGTCCCCACGAGCCGTCGATGAAGGAGGCCGGCGGGGCGATCGGCGTCTTCGTCGGGCTCGCGATCGCCTTCGGCCTGGTGATCTGGGCGATCTCGGGTCCGCGGTACGCCGGCGAGTTCTTCGCCGGCTGGCTCACCGAGTACAGCCTGTCGGTCGACAACCTGTTCATCTTCCTGATCATCATGAGCAGCCTCAAGGTGCCCCGCAAGCTGCAGCAGTTCGCGTTGCTGGTCGGCATCGTCGTGGCGCTGATCCTCCGCGGCATCTTCATCGCCGTGGGCGCTGCCGCGATCGACCGTTTCAGCTGGGTCTTCTTCCTGTTCGGCGCCTTCCTGCTCTACACCGCGGTCAAACTGGTCATCGACTACCGCAAGCACGAGGACGAGCATGCGCCGGACAACGCGGCGCTGCGCTTCGTCCGCAAGCGGTTCCCGTCGACTTCGGAGTATCACGGCACACGGCTGACCATTGTGGAGAACGGGAAGCGGCTGATCACCCCGATGCTCATCGTGATCATCGCGCTGGGGAGCACCGACCTGCTGTTCGCGCTGGACTCGATCCCGGCCATCTACGGCCTGACGCAGGAGCCGTACCTGGTCTTCACCGCGAACGTGTTCGCGCTGATGGGTCTACGTCAGCTGTACTTCCTGCTCGGCGGTCTGCTCCGCAAGCTGGTGTACCTGTCGATCGGGCTGTCGATCATCCTTGCCTTCATCGGCGTCAAGCTGGTGTTCCACGCGATGCACGAGTACGAGTTGGACAAGCGCCTGGGCATCCCGTTCAGCTTGGAGATCCCGATCTGGGTGTCGCTCAGCGTCATCATCGGCACCCTCACCGTGACCACGGTGGCCAGTCTCGTCAAGTCGAAGTACGACGAGGACAACGCGCCGAAACCGCTGGAGACCGCGCCGGACCCCTCCGAGCCGCGCGCCTGAATCTGGGCGGTCAGGCCGCGACGCGTGGCCTGGTGAGCGGCCGGCTCGATGGCCTCCGCACACCAGGTCGGCCACGTCGGTGGTGAGCACGACGCGTACGGCCTGCAGGACGTCGGCAGGTACCTCATCCAGGTCGGGCTGGTTCCGGTGAGGTAGGAACACCGTGGTCAACCCGGCCCGCTGCGCGGCCAGCATCTTCTGTTTGGCGCCGCCGATCGGCAGCACGCGACCGTTCAGGGTCACCTCGCCGGTCATCCCGACGTCGGAGCGCACCGGCCGGCCGAGGGCCATCGAGGTGATGGCGGTGACCATGGTGACACCCGCTGACGGGCCGTCCTTGGGCACCGCGCCCGCCGGCACGTGGATGTGGATGTGCCGGTCGAGCACGCTCGGATCCTCGATCCCCAGCTGGGCGGCGTGAGCGCGCACGTAGGACAACGCGATCTGCGCCGACTCCTTCATCACCTCGCCCAACTGCCCGGTGAGGGTCAGACCCGGCTTGCCCTCGGTGGCCGAGGCCTCGATGAAGAGCACGTCGCCGCCAAGACCCGTCACGGCGAGTCCGGTCGCGACGCCCGGCACCGAGGTGCGCTCGTGGGCCTCCGGGGTGAACCGTGGCCGACCCAGATAGTCGCGCAGCGCCGACTCCTCGATCAGCAGCGGTGCACGCTCGCCGCGGGCCAGCCTCGTGGCTGCCTTGCGCAGGGCCTTGGCGAGGAGGCGCTCGAGTTGGCGGACACCTGGCTCGCGGGTGTAGTTCGCCGCGATCTCGCGCAGGGCGTCGTCGGCGACCGTGACCTCGTCGGTGGTGAGCGCGGCCCGTTCCAGCTGCCGCGGCAGCAGGAACTCCCGGGCAATGGCGATCTTGTCGTCCTCGGTGTAGCCGTCCAGAGTGACCAGCTCCATCCGGTCCAGCAGGGCCTGCGGGATCGATTCGACCACGTTGGCCGTGGCCAGGAAGAGTACGTCGGACAGGTCGAGGTCGACCTCGAGGTAGTGGTCACGGAAGGTGTGGTTCTGCGCGGGGTCGAGCACCTCGAGCAGGGCAGCCGCGGGGTCGCCGCGGTAGTCCGAGCCCACCTTGTCGATCTCGTCCAGCAGCACCACGGGGTTCATCGAGCCCGCCTCGGTGATGGCCCGGACGATCCGGCCGGGCAGGGCGCCGACGTAGGTCCGCCGGTGGCCGCGGATCTCGGCCTCGTCCCGTACGCCGCCGAGGGCGACCCGGACGAACCTGCGGCCCAGCGCGCGTGCCACGGACTCACCGAGCGAGGTCTTGCCCACCCCGGGGGGGCCGACCAGCGCCATCACCGCGCCGGACCCACGGCCGCCCACTACCTCCAGGCCGCGCTCGGCGCGGCGGGACCGGATGGCCAGGTACTCCACGATGCGGTCCTTGACGTCGTCCAGGCCGTGGTGGTCGCCGTCCAGCACCTCGCGCGCGGCTGTGATGTCGGTCGAGTCGGTGGTGACGCTTCCCCAGGGCAGGTCCAGGATGGTGTCGAGCCAGGTGCGAATGTAGCCGGACTCGGGGCTCTGGTCGCTCGCCCGTTCCAGCTTGCCGACCTCGCGCAGCGCTGCCTTGCGGACGTCGTCGGGCAGTTGTGCCTCATCGACCCTGGTCCGGTAGTCCTGTGCACCTTCGGGTTCGTCCTCGCCGAGTTCCTTGCGGATGGCGTTGAGCTGCTGCCGCAGCAGGAACTCCCGCTGGCTCTTCTCCATGCCCTCGCGGACGTCGGTCGCGATCTTGTCGTTGACCTCGACCTCGGCCAGGTGCGTCTTGGCCCAGTCGACCAGGACGGTGAGCCGCTCCGCCACGTCCGGAGTCTCCAGGAGTTGCCGCTTCTGCTCATCGGTGAGCCACGAGGCGTAGCCGGCGAGGTCGGCCAGCGTGCTGGGGTCGCTGACCTTGTTGACCGAGTCGATGACCTGCCAGGCGTCGCGGCGCTGCAGAGTGGCGACGACGAGCGCCTTGTACTCCGCGGCCAGAGCGGTGATCGCCTCGGTGCTGGGCTGGTCCGGCAGTTCCTCCGCCTCGACCCACAGGGCGGCGCCAGGTCCGGACACCCCGGACCCGATCTTGACCCGGCGCTCGGCGCGGATCACCGCAGCGGTCTCGCCGGTGGCCAGCCGGCCGATCTGCACGATGGAGGCGACCACCCCGTACGCGGCGTAGCGGTCCTCGAGCCGGGGGGCGACGAGCAGTTCGGAGTCGCTGCTCGCCCGCGCCGTGTCGATGGCGGCCCGGGCAGCGTCGTCGAGCTCGATCGGGACGACCATGCCCGGCAGCACGACCAGATCGGTGAGGAAGAGGACCGGAAGGTGGGTGGTGGGCATGAGCGTGCAGCCTCCTGAGTCGCGGAGCTCGAGAGTTGAGCGATAGAGACTCAAGGCTGCTGGCGCCGCGTTTGTTCCCTCAGCAGCGCCGTCGCTACGATCGCAGACATGCCGACGCACTCGAGCATCCACAAGATCGGCCGCGAGCACTCGCTGACGTTCTACTGCGAGAACCTGCCGGCGGAGGAAGCTGCGGTGGCTGAGGGTCGTAACCCCAACGGCTACTTCTGGGAGGGTGTGGCGAGCTTCGCCTTCCCCGACCTCGTCGAACCTGTGGAGCTCGATTCTGAGGCAGGCATGTTCTCCGCCGTCGGAGCGGATGAGGACCTGCAACGCCTGCAGGCCGGGATCGAGCCTCTGCTGACGGACCCCGCGAGGCTGGCAGAGCTGCTCACCCGCGCCGATGCTGCAGGTTTCGAGTTCGAGGACTAGCCAAACTCGCCGTTCTGGTCCAAGGGAGCTCGCGCACTCGGGGGTCCTGCCAATCGACCCTCAAGCGGCGGACCCCACCAGCATCGATGGACGTGCAAGGCGCCATTCACAGGCGCAGGGCGGCGTCGGTGGTAATCCTGCACCTGTCGTGGATCACCTCGCTCACGCGGGTCTGGCTGAGGCCGGTTGCCTGCGCCAGTCGATGGTGAAGGTCGCCAGGCGCCACCCGAACTGTCGTCCGCCCTGAATCTGGTTCCCGAGTGGATCACCTGCGACCATCTCGAGAGCGCACGGCAGGCGGTCGCCCGATCGGGCGCCGCGCCGCTCCTCGACGACCTGCGGCTGGAGTGGTTCGAGGAGGGCCTTGGCGTCCAGACGCTGCACGTCGGCGCCTACGACGACGAGGGCCCGCTGCTCGAGGCGATGCACCACCAGTTCATCCCCGCACAGGCATTGCGGATGACCGGCAGGCACCACGAGATCTACCTCAGCGATCCCCGCCGTACGCCGGCGGCCAAGCTCAAGACGATCCTCCGCCAGCCGGTTACCCGCGCCGGGGGCTCACCGCCCCGCTGAGGGACGAAATCGCCGGCAGTCCGCAAGGCTGCGCTCCGCCCGGCCATGTCGTCCGGGCTCGATCGTCTGGGCTCGATCGTCTGGGCTATAGGGTCCCAGAGGTGGCCGAGTTGGAACAGTTGTCGGTTCGACTGCCCTCGGGAACTGTCGTGTCGTACTCCGTCGGCGGTGACCGCAGTGCGCCGCCGGTCGTGCTGCTGCACGGCGGCGGGGTGGATCATGCGCGGCTGTCCTGGCAGGACGCGATGGGGCCGCTGGTCACGGGCGGCTACCGGGTAATCGCCCCGGATCATCCCGGATACGGGTTGTCGCCGATGCCCGCCTTCCCAGTCACCATGGGCGGCCTGGACCGTTACCTGGCGGAGTTCATCGGTGCACTGCGGCTTCGCCACGTCGCGCTGGTGGGAGTCTCGATGGGCGCGGCGATGGCGATCTCCTACACCTTGGCAGCACCCGAGAACGTGCGCAGCCTGGTCCTGGTCGGTGCCTACGGATTGCAGGACAAGGCCCCCGCGCACCTTCTGTCCTACCTGGCCGTCCGGGTCCCAGGGCTGCTGACACTCCAGCAGCGGCTGATCCGCTCCAGCCGATGGCTGCTCCGGCAGAGCGTCCGGCAGATCGTCCGGCACCACAAGTCACTGACGCCGCAACTGCTGGCCGACGTTGCCGCGGCCTCGGCCTCATCGACACCCGCGTTCGCCCAGTTCCAGCGGGATGAGATCCAGCCGCACCGCCTGCGAACCAACTTCTCGGCGCGGCTGCAGGAGATCAACCAGCCGACGCTCATTGTGCACGGCAGCAGGGACATCGGCGTGCCTGTCGCCGCGGCCCGGCGTGCTGCCGAGAGACTTCCGCGCGGCCGGCTCGTCGTCTGCCAAGGCGCGGGCCACTGGACACAACGAGACGTGCCCGAACGGTTCAACGAGCTCCTGACGCGACACCTGCTCGCGCCAGGACTCTGACGACCGCCCAGCAGGTCGGCCGGGGCCCCAGTTGCGGAGGGACACGTCGGCGTGGGCCCTTGCTGGACCGTTCCAGCAAAACCAGATTCAGAGGTATCCGTGGGCAATTTTCTCGATCGCATCGTCGGGGTTCGGGGCACCAGCTATGCGTGGGGAACACCGCGCCCACGCTAATTAGCGCGGCTAATTGTCGCGATTGGTTGCCGGCAAGAATCGGCAGGTGGCTTAGGCCGCAAGGACGACGGGGCGCGCGGCCGTCCAGACTGCGCGCGCGAATTCCGTGCGGCCGAGACTGAGCGTGCCCGCGTTGGTGCAGAGGAACGTCCACCCGTGGGCTGATCTCCATAGGTAGGTGCCGGGATCTGGTTGGCGAAGGCGCCAGCCGCCGTGGGTCTTGGCCCGGTGATGGTCCCGGCTCAGCGGACCCAGATTGCCGAGGTTGGTCTGCGGCGGTGAACTGGAGCGGCGTAGCGGATCGTAGGGAACTGAGTGGTCGAGGTCCTGTCCTCGGCTGGTCGCGGTGCCCCAGGGGAAGATGTCGGCCGGGTTGCGCAGCAGCGCCGCATCGCGGAGCCGCTGCGGAATCTCGTAGCTGTCGACGGGGGCGACGTCCGCCGGGTCCATGACGGGCTGGATTCGGACTCGGCAGCCGGAATCGGCGAGGAACCTCTGTACCTGGCCGAGCGTCACCGGCCCGACCCCTTCCACCCTCGCGCAGCCGCCGTCATCGTCTCCGCGCAGCGCTCGGTGAGTCAGATGCACGTGCAGCACGACCGTCGGTCGCAGCTTGCGGTGGTCGATACCGAAGGGATTGGCCAGGCTGACCGAGACGTGGTCGTCGTCGGATTCCGGGTCACGCGGATAGGTCGGTGCGGGCTCGGCATGGCCGGTCAGCAGGTGCAGGGCGTACGCCGGCTGAGCGAGGATGCCGATCGCCTTGGATCGTCGGAGATCCGCGGAGTCGGTGTCACCGTCGGCCGCGAGGATGTCGGCGATCCGGTTCGCCATGGCCAGGAACCAGATGACGTCACCGGCCGCCGCCCGGGCGATCAGCAGCTTCAGACCATGCTCGTTGGAGCGTCCCGCCCGGACGAACCGCTCCGCCTCAGCCGCCTTGGCCCGCGCCTCCGCAGCCTCGGGGTCGACGTCGATGACGGTCGCTTCGAGAATCGTGGCGCAGCGCGCCCACGGCAAGGTGGTGAGGTGCGGTGCGATTGCGGCGTCGACGCGCAGCGCGGCTTCGCTGGACAAGTCCCGAGTCGCGGCAGCGACCTTGCGGGCCTTCCACGCACGAATCGTGCCGGCCAGCACCCGGTCCCAGGTCTCCGGCAAGCGGTGACGCAGGTCGAGCGCATCGCCGATCATCGCTCCCGCGGCGTTGGTGCTGGTCTCAAGTAGCGCGCCGAGCTCGGTCGCCGCGAACTCCGAGACGGCCGGCGTGCCCTCGCCGCCGTAGCACCGCGAGCGCGCCTTGGGCAGTTCGAGCAGTTGTGGGTCGTGTCCGTCGGCCCACAGCGCGGCCATCAGCAGTTGTCGGCACTCGCGCACCACCAACTCGTGGTGGTTGTCCACGATCATCGCCGACAGCTCGCCGACCGGGGGGACATTGCCCTCCCCGATCAGCGGACCCTCGACGAGTAGATCGAACATGTATTCTATTGTATGCCAATGCGAGACCTCATGCAACCCTCCGCGCTGACTCTCCTGGACCGGGTGCCCGGTCGTTGCTGGTCAGGCGGTCAGCTCATTGAGACAGGGATGACCGAACTCCGTCACTCTGTCAGAGGAACATGAGGTCCCTCTCTGTCAACCTTGAGTGAGGCAGTTGACCACTGACAATTAGTGACTTGAGGGCGTGAATGGAGAGTTCACTCGTATGACGACCAAGGTGACCACCTTGCTTCGATCGCCCAACCCGGACGACGCTGGACTGGTGGAGGTTGCAGAGCCGGATCGGCCGGATCCGGAGGTGCCCGCCCGGGCCAAGCGGCGGACGTTCACCGCGAGGTACAAGCAGGAGATTCTGACCGCCTACGATGCGGCGGCGGATGGGGAGAAGGGTGCGTTGTTGCGCCGGGAGGGTCTGTATTCCAGCCACATCGTGGATTGGCGCCGGACCCGAGACGAGGCCGGACTGTCCCGTCTGGCCGTCCCGCGCGGCCGGAAGCCTCGGGACCGGCAGGCTGAGCAGATCGCCCGCTTGGAGGCCGAGAAGCTGCGCTTGGAGCAGGAGCTGGCCAAGGCTCGCTTCGTGGTGGATGTGCAGGCAAAACTGTCCGTGCTCTTGGAGACGCTCTCCGAGAGCACCGACACCGAGCGGAGGTCGACACCATGACCGACACCGCGATCGCTCAGCTCGCCCCGCAGATCGGGGTCCGTGCCGCGTGTGAGGCGGTCGGCGCCGCGCAGGCCGGCTGGTACCGGCGGCATCGGCAATCCTCGCCACCTGTCCGGCCGGCACCGGTGCCGCACCGGGACCGACCCCAGCCGCGGGCGCTCACCGAACAGGAACGACAGGCGATCGTGGAGGTGTTGCACAGCGACCGGTTCGCCGACGCGGCGCCCGGCGAGGTGTGGGCGATCCTGCTCGACGAAGGCCACTACCTCGGCTCGGTGTCCACGTTCTACCGGCTCCTGCGTGCAGCCGGTGAGGTGCGGGAACGCCGCCGGCAGGCGACTCATCCGGCGAAGGTGAAACCCGAGTTGATCGCGTATGCGCCGAACCAGATCTGGTCGTGGGACATCACGAAACTGCGGGGCCCGGTCAAGGGCGTCTGGTTCCACCTGTACGTGATCTTGGACATCTTCTCCCGCTACGTCGTCGGCTGGATGGTCGCCAACCGCGAAACCGCCGAACTGGCCGAGGTGCTGATCCGGCAAACCTGCACCAAGCAGGGCATCCGGGCCGACCAGCTGACCATCCACGCCGATCGCGGCTCCTCGATGACCTCCAAACCGGTGGCCGCGCTGCTCGCCGATCTCGACATCACCCAGTCGCATTCCCGACCCCACGTCTCCGACGACAACCCGTACTCCGAGGCCCAGTTCAAGACCCTGAAGTACCGGCCCGACTTCCCCGAACGGTTCGCCACGATCGAAGCCGCACGGCGCCACTGCCAGGTCTTCCTCGGTTGGTACAACGACGACCACCGCCACTCCGGCATCGGTCTCCACACCCCCGCCGACGTCCACCACGGCCTCACCGAAGCCGTCCGCAACAAACGCGCCGGCGTCTTGAACACCGCCTATCAAGCCCACCCCGAACGCTTCGTCCAACGACCGCCGACACCGCCGAAGCTGCCTACCGTCGCAGCCATCAACCCGCCACCTCCACAGGAGGAAGCCGCTCAGTAATTCGCTCGAAACCCTGCCTCAAACAGGTTGACAGGTTCCGGGTGCGTGGCTGTGCACCGTGACTGGAGTGAACCGCCTGCTGTCGGATCGGACGCGACCGGGATCATCGAGCAGATCAGCATGGACGCGCAGCATCCTGTGAGCAGGCGTTTCGTGGTGCTGTACGCACTGGCCTACGCGGGCGCCATCCTGCTCTTCCTCGCACCGTTGCTGGTGAGCTTGTCGTTGAAGGTCAACGGGCTCGTGGGCAGTGAACGGGCACCCAACAGTTTGTCGCTCGTCGCCGCCACGGGGGCGTTCCTCGCCATGTTCGCCAACCCGTTCTTCGGCAAGATGAGCGACCGCACCGCCTCCCGGCTGGGTAGGCGACGACCCTGGATGGTGATGGGTCTGCTGGGAGGTTCGGTCGGAATCCTGGTGATCGCACTGGCGCCCAGCATTGCGGTTGTCCTGATCGGCTGGTGCATCGCCCAGGTGTTCTTCAACGCGCTGCTCGCGGCGCTCGTCGCCGTGCTCCCGGACCACGTTCCCATCGCCCAGCGCGGCCGGGTCGCGGGTGTACTGGGGATCTGCCTGCCCATCGCCTCGGTCAGCGGAACCTACGTCGTCCAGCTGTTCACCGGCAGCACCCTGGCAATGTTCCTGGCCCCATGCGCGATCGGCGGCTTCTTCATCCTGCTCTTCGCCGCAACGCTGAAGGACCGCCGTCTGGCCGCGGCAGACAAGCCGGCCTGGTCGCTGCGTGAGTTCACGAGTGCGTTCTACCTCAACCCGCGGAAGCACCCAGACTTCGCCTGGGCCTTCACCAGCCGCTTCATGCTCGTCCTGGCGTACGCCTTCCTCACGACCTACCAGGTCTACTACCTGCTGGACAAGCTCGGCAGTGCAGCGGACGACGTCCCTCGGCAGTTGTTTCTTGCCACTCTGGCCATGTCTGGGGTGATTGTCGCTGCGTCCCTGATCGGCGGATGGCTCTCTGACCGGACCGGCCGCCGCAAGATATTCGTGGGCTCCGCGTCGTTGGTGTTCGGGCTGGCCATGTTCGTTGTCGCACTCGCCGACAGTTTCAACGGGTTCGTGGTCGGCATGGCTCATCGGTGGTCTCGGGTTCGGTCTGTACACGGCGGTGGACCTCGCCCTTGTCGCGGACGTGCTTCCGGACCCAGGTAGCGCCGCGAAGGACCTCGGCGTGATGAACATTGCCGGTGCGTTGCCCTCCTCGGTCGCGCCGGCGGTCGCTCCGGCGATCCTGGCGCTGAGCAACGGCAGCTATGGCGCGCTGTACGCGGTGGCCGGGGCGTGCGCAGTGCTGGGAGCCGGTGCCATCGGGCGCGTGAAGAGTGTCCGCTAGGGCACTCCCGCCGGCCAGGTGTTCTAGGCTCAGCCACATCACCCCCGGACGCCCAGGAGGGGAGCTGTGGCGGCAAGCCTCTTAGTCGAGACGAAGCTCTTCGTGCCGCAGCCTCGGGGCGATGCGGTCGCCCGCCCTCGGCTGAACGAGCTGCTTGACCGGAAGCGAAGGGCCACGCTCACGCTGGTCTCAGCGCCAGCCGGTTTCGGGAAGACGACCCTGCTCGCCCGGTGGCTCGACATCGCATGCTGGTCGGCAACGTCCAGTCGCCTGGCTGTCGCTGGAGGAAGGTGACCGCCAGCCCGCGCGGTTCTGGACCTACGTCGTCACCGCGCTACAGCGGGCGGTGCCCGAGGTCGGGGGGAGCGCGTTGGCTCTGCTGCAGGCTGTCCAGCCGCCCCTGGACAGCGTCCTGGCCACCCTCATCAACGAGCTGAGCAGGGTGCCGACCGAGCTGGACCTGGTCCTGGACGACTACCACCTCGTCGACAGTCCCGATCTGCAGCCGGGCATGGCCTATCTGCTCGAGCACCTTCCACCGCAGGTACACCTGGTCATCAGCACCCGCGTGGACCCGGCGCTGCCGCTGGCCCGCCTCCGGGCCCGGGGTGACCTCGTCGAGATCCGTGCGGCCGACCTGCGGTTCACGCCGGCAGAGGCCGCGGCCTACCTCAACGACGTCGCCGCGCTCGAACTCACAGCAGGCGACATCGCAGCATTGGAGACGCGCACCGAAGGGTGGATCGGCGCGCTGCAACTCGCGGCGCTCTCGCTGCGCGGACGTGTCGATCCCGCTGCGTTCATCGCCGCCTTCGCCGGCGACGATCGCTATATCGTGGACTACCTGGTCGAAGAGGTGCTCAGCCGTCAACCGTCGCAGGTGCGCAGCTTCCTTCTGCAGACCTCCATCCTCGATCGGCTGAGCGGACCGCTGTGCGATGCCGTCACCGGCACCCCCGACAGCCAGCGCATGCTTGAGCACCTGGAACGCGCCAACCTGTTCCTCGTCCCACTGGACAGGGCGCGCCGCTGGTATCGCTACCACCACCTGTTCGCCGAAGTGCTGGGCACCCACCTCCTCGACGGGCAGCCCGAGATGGTTCCCGACCTGCACCGCCGCGCCAGCCGGTGGTACGACGAGGCGGGTGAACCCGACCTGGCCGTGCGGCATGCGGTCGCCGCCGGCGACATCGACCGGGCGGCCGACCTGGCCGAGTTCGCTGTGCCCGCGCTCCTCCGCAACCGGCAGGAGGCGACCATCGCCGCCTGGCTCACCGCCATCCCGGACAGCGTCGTACAGACCAGACCTGTGCTGGCCCTCGGATTCATCGGGGCGCTGATGTCGACCGGCCGGTTCACCGCTATCGAGGAACGCCTGCACCGACTCGAGCAACACCTCCGGGCCTCAGGACGCGGCGGTCCGGCGAACGGGCCGCCGTCCGGGACGGTGGTCGTGGACCGAGGCCAGTGGGAACGGCTACCCGCTGCGCTCGAGCTGTACCGGTCCGCTCTGTCGCTCATCGACGGCGACCCGGTCGCGGCCATCGCCCATGCCGACCTCGCCACCTCCGCTGCAGCCGCCGATGACCACCTGACCCGGGCCGGTGCCGCAGCCACGGCCGGGCTTGCCCGGTGGGCCGGGGGCGACCTGGAGGAGGCGCATCGCTGCTACGCCGCCAGCGTGGAAGGGCTGCGCAGGGCCGGGCATATCTCCGACGTGCTGGGCTGCTCCATCACGCTGGCCGACATCCGCATCACCCAAGGGCGGCTCACCGACGCCCTGCTGACCTACCAGGATGCGCTGCGCCTCGCCGACGACGACTCTGCGCCGGTGACGCGCGGAACTGCCGACATGCACGTCGGCATCAGCCAGATCGCCTGCGAACGCAACGACCTGGCCGCAGCGGCCCGTCACCTGCAGCTGAGCCGGGACCTCGGCGACGCCGCAGGTCTGCCACAGAACCCCTACCGACGGCGCGTTGCGCAGGCCCGCCTGCTCGCCGCCCAGGGAAACCTGCCGGACGCGATCGGGCTCCTCGATGAGGCCGAACGGGTGTACTTCGGCGACTTCGCCCCGAACGTGCGGCCTATCGCCGCGCTGCGCACACGATTCCAACTCGCCTGCGGCGACCTGCCCACTGCGGTCTCCTGGGCGCGGGCCCAGAACCTGTCCGCGACGCCAAACTCAGCTACCTGCACGAGTTCGAACACCTCACCGTAGCGATGGTGCTGCTGGCCCAGCACCGAGCCGGACGCTTTCCCGCCGCAGCGCACGAAGCTGCTCGGCTGCTCGAGCGCCTCCTGGCAGCGGCCCAGTCGGGTGGCCGCCACGGCACCTGCATCGAGATCCTCGTCCAGCTGGCCGTGGCAGCCCAGGCGATGGGCGACCGGTCCCTCGCCAGCGATCTGCTGGGCCGTGCCCTGGTCCTGGCCGAACGCGACGGCCACATCCGGGTCTTCCTCGACGCCGGCCCCACCCTCGGTGCGATGCTGCGCAGCGTCGAGCCGCGACAGACCCGGGGGACAACATGCCCGCGCAGTGCTCGCCGCCTGGGTCGACAACGCGACGGGCGACGCGCCTGCCGCCGGACCGGCCACGCCGCGGCAACCCCTCCTCGACCCGCTCAGCGAGCGCGAGCTCGACGTTCTCCGCCTGCTCGCCAGCGACCTGTCCGGGCCAGCCATCGCCCGCGAGCTCAGCGTGTCGGTGAACACGGTGCGGACCCACACCCGCCATATCTACGCCAAGCTCGGCGTCACCAACCGGCGTGAGGCCGTGCGCAAAGCCGCTCGGCTGGGTCTGCAGCGCAACACCGGCCGCTGACCCGACCCACCTGACCAGACCGACCTGACCAGCTCGGGATCAGAGCGGGCACGACCAGGAAATCACCAGCCTGCTCACCAGATATGATGACGCCCGCTCACCACATCGGCTCCTAGCGTGCAGTCACCGCAGCACCCAAGGAGCACCAATGAACACCCCGTCCGCTGACCGGGCACCGCACGCCGGTTGGTACCACATTCGGGTCGAGGGCCATCTCGCAGCACGCTGGGCCACCCGCTTCGACGCGATGACCCTGACGACCCAAGACGACGGCACCACCCTCATCCAGGGTCCCGTCGTCGACCAGGCCGCGCTGCACGGCCTGCTCCAGCAAGTCCGCGACACCGGACTGCCGCTCGTGTCCGTTGTCCAACTCGGCCCCGACCGGCCCGAGATCCCATCCAGCCCGGCCAAACAGGCACCACTAGACGAAGGAGAACGATCATGACCACCACCGCCCGCACCCCCGTCCGCAAGAGCTCGCAGCGAGTTCCGATGAGCTCCCTGCGGAAGACCGCACTCCTTGTGGGGATCCTGTTCGTGATCACCTACATCACGTCCATCCTCGCCAAGTTCTCCCTCTACCCACCGCTGCTCGACAACCCCGCCTACATCGTCGGCGACGGCCGGGACGCCATCGTGCTCTGGGGTGCGCTTCTCCGAGGTCGATCTTGATCATCGCCAACATCGGCACCGCCGTCGCACTGTTCCCGGTCCTCAGGCGGCAGTTCCCAGGGTTGGCCCTCGGCTACGTGACCGCACGGGTCATGGAGAGCGTCTTCATCGCCGTCGGCATCCTCAGCATCCTCTCGATCGTGACCCTCCGGCAGGACCTGGCGGGCAGCGGCGAGACTCGACAACGCCACTCTCGTCGACTGTCGGCCACGCGTTCGTCACCCTCCAGGAGTGGACGTTCCAGCTCGGTCCGGGCTTCGTCGTCGGCGTCGGGAACGGGCTCCTCCTCGGCTACATGCTGTACCGAAGCAACCTTGTCCCGCGCGGCATGGCCGTCCTCGGTCTTGTCGGTGGCCCCCTGATCTGCATCTCCGGAGCGGCGGTCATCCTCGGCGTCATCGAGGGCGGATCCGCGTGGCAGATCGTCGCCAGCATCCCGGAGTTCCTGTGGGAGCTCAGCCTCGGGATCTATCTGATCGTGAAGGGCTTCAAGCCCGCACCCGATGCCGTCGGGACTGTCGGGGAACAATGATCAACCACGCTGATGGCTGAAAGATGCCGGCCGGCCAGGACGGGCGGCGATCGTTCAGCACCCCGCACGAGCCGGGCGCCGGCGGCAAGACCGTTGATCACGCCCCAGCGACCATCAGCGCCCTCAAAGTTGGACGGCACCTGAACTGGTGGCGGGAACGACTGCCCGAATGACGGTGCGACGGCCCAACGGCGCTGAACTGTCCGTAGCCAGGAAGCTGTCGGCAGGTCGGCGCACGCGTGTCGCGCTGACCGGTTCGGCGGATCGTTGAAAGCGCTGACCAACAAGGTGCTGGCTATGGTGGTCACAGCCGAGTTGCTGAAATCGAGGTCCGCCCAATCGAGGGAGCAAGGCTGCCGGTTCCACACGTTCGGCGCCCTCTGCCGCCCTGACCAGGCCGGTCGGCGCGGCGGTGAAGTGAGGTCCTCGCCGAGATCACACCCGCCAGGCACCCCCCCCTCCCTCTTCCCCCGTACGCACCAAGCGGCCCTATCCGCGCGACGATCACCGACGACCAAATGACAGATCAGCTGGCCGCGTGGAACTCCTCGTTGACAAGTCTCGACAAATCCACTGGTTCGATCAGCCGCAGGAATTCACTGATGTGTGCGACCGTGGCGTGGTGGGGATACCGATCGAGTTCAAGCGGCTGAATCGCGCGGAGCTGTCGAGCATTTCCGACATCGACCGTACCGAGCGCATTGACCTCATCTACGAGCAGCATGGGACCGAACTCGAAGAGCGGCGCGGGGACTGGCGTTCGCCCGCCTGGGACCCGGACGGGCACGGCGAGCACTCCGTCGCGGCGCAGCGGCAGGCCCTCGAGCATTACGCGGACGCGGGTGGGATTGCACTCGGCGCCTTCTCGAAAGACATCTGGTCGGCATTGAAGTGGTTGTGCCACACCTTCGCCCGACGATCGCGCAACTCGCCTTTTTCCACGTCAGCGAGGCGTTCCGCACAACGGGTATCGGTCGTCGTCTGTCCGACGACCTGGACCTGATCGCCCGCAGCGGGGGTGACACCGAGATTGTCGTCTCCGCCACACCGTCTGAGCTGAACACGGTGCGCTTCTACATGAGTCGCGGCTACGAACTGATGGCGCAAGCACTGCCCGAGCTTTATGAACTTGAGCCCGAGGACGTGCATATGAGAAAGGCGCTTTGAGCTCCGGCGCCGCCTACACCAACGAACTATCCGCCTGTTTGATGCCGGTGTTCGCGGCCTCGGTGCGGGCGGCGCCGCTTACGCCGGTGCAGATGAGGACCTCAGCCGCCGGTCACCCGTTTGCGATGGTGTTCCACGGCGCCACGTCTGGTCCATGTCCGCGGCGACCACCCAGCAATCCAAGATCATCTTGTTGTGGCGGGCCTGCTCCACCGGCCGAGGCAGGCCCGCCCGCTGGCGCCGTCGAGTCGAACGCTGGTGGTCCGCCGTCTTGGTCGCGATGACGAGTGGGATTGCCAGCGCCCGACCACGTTGGGCTTGATCGAGGGTCAACGATCAGCTGCGACCATTAGGACGGTGCTGGTGCCTCGCCCACGGTTGACCGAGCTGCAAAAACTCAGCGGGACCTCCAACTGAGCCGCGACGCTTCCCGTGCCAGCACTGGTGACGTCATCACGGACGGAGGAGGACCGCTTCCCCGACCGTTGATGCTCTGGTCCTGTTGGCTTCCTGGGCTTCAGCCAGGCAGAGCGCACGGCGCCGATCACGCAGCCAACCCCTCCTGAGGATGCCCGCCGGGATCCTGCCTCCGATCGCCGGCATGGGCACCTCGGAGGGAGGGGAGCGGTGGGCCAGTTCGTCAACTGCCGGCGGAGCGATGGTGCGCAGCCACCTCTTGCGCCGGGCCGTTCCCGGGACTGGCCGCCGCGTACGAGGTGCCTTTCCGGGCAGCCGGGAGCCGAGGAGTGAGCTGATCCCGGAGGCCGGCGTCGAGGTCGGCCAGCATTGCTGTTATGGGGCTTCGACGGGGCCGGCGTCCGGATCGAGGAGAGTTTGCACACCAGCGCAACGGTCACCCACCAGAAGATTCAGCCACTCAACCCCCCGCGCCAGTCGCCCACCCCGCCCACCGGCAGGAAACGCTGACAAGCGACCCAGATCCGACGTGAATGTGCGTCGCTTCCCGGCGTTTCTTCGCAGTCGGAGGATTCCGACTGCGCCAACCCCCACTGCCGACAGGCTACTCCCGCCCGGGGCCCACTCTGCGGCACTTCATCCCACTTCGCACCCCCTCCACCTACCGCGAAGTCGGCCCAACTGCCGCGACGTGGTCCGGTCCGGTGGGCGCACCGCGATCCTGAACCCGCTCCGACGCACAGTGCCCTGACCGATCACCAATGTGCCGGCCGAACTCACCTGCGGGTATTCGAGGGCGGCTTCGCGATCAGAAGAAGCCCGATCATGGATGCGGCGGCGCCGCCGACCATCAGCAGGGCCATAGGGACCGCGGTCTGGTCCCCGCCGATTCCGGCGATGGGGGCGATGGTGTGGGCGGCGACCCATTGGACGAACCCGAGCAGGGCCGATCCGGTGCCGGGATGCTCAAGCACCTCGGCGGCGGCGAGGGCGCCGCCGTCTCTCCCTACGTCGCCCTCACCCTCGCGGCACGGTGTCGTCGCCGGCGCACTGTCCGGATGGCTGTGGCGAATGCTGGCCGGGTACATGGTGAAGATCAGGCCGCCTGCCCTCGCAGGGCGCGCTCTGTCCCTCGTCGCCGGCGCGGCGCCGGTCGGCATCGCATTCGTAACACCGCTCGGTGCCTGGCTCGGCGTCGGCTTCGGATGGCGGTGGTCGTTCGGTGGCCTGGCCATCCTGACGGTTGCCGTCGTGATCTTCGCCGTACTCGTCGTGCCCGACGCTCCGGGCCAGTCGGTGACCGTCCGATTGCCCCCGCGCGCGTCTTCGGCATCCCCAGGTGTGGCACCGATCCTGTTCGTGATCTTTGCCTGGATGCTCGGCAACACCACCACATGCACCTAACATTGCGCCCTACTTGCACCCCGCCGGTTCAGGGGTGGCCGTCGAGATCGTTCTGGTCGTGTTCGTTCGCCTCCATCGCAGGCATCGCACTGACCGCCGCCTTGGTTGACCGGTACCCCCGTGTCCTTTCCTCTCCAGCCTCGCCGTCTTCGCCGTCGCCGGTGTGGTGCTCGTGCTCGGACACGGCGCGCCGGCCGCCATCTACGGCGCTGTGATCCTGTGGGGAGTCACCTTCGGCGGCGCCTCACCACAACTTCAGAGACCCCTGAGCGCCGTCAGCGGCGATGAGACCGACGTAGCGAACGCCTTCTTGCCTGTCGCGTTCAACCTGGCAATCTTTTCGCGCCGGAATCCTGGGAGCCGTCATGCTCGGCACCCTCGGCAGCCTCACTCACCCTGCCCCTCACCATCTTCCTCTTCGGCCTCGTCGGCTTCTCGCTGTCCTTCGGTTCGGCAACTCCATCTACCCCGGACCCCGATGACCGCAGCACCCGCAGTCCTGCCACGTCACTGCGCGCAGGTGTGGAGGAAAAGTCAAGCTCTTCGCCAGCCGACACGTCAGGATTGGTGCCGACGCTGAATCCGCGTTCGTCGAGGAAGGTGACGCCATGGGCACTCGAGTGATCCGGGCCGAGGCCCGCACAACCATCCGGCGTCCGGTCGCCGCCGTGTTCGGCTGGTTGACCGAGCCCGGCCTGCTGCCGCAATGGGTGACGGGTCTGGTCGCGTCGCGGCCCGTGGGTCCTGCTGAGGTGCGCCTGGGTGCACGCTCGGTTGAGGAGATCTCCGTCCGTGGCAGAATCATCGCGATGCCAGCTGAGATCGTCGAGTTGGCGGGCTCTCGCGTCATCGCGATCCGGATCGACACGCCCGACGGGCCCCTTCTGTCCAGGTTCGCTCTGGAGGATCTGGGCGACGCGTGCAGTCCTGGTCCACACCTTGACCGCAGAATTCGATGGTCACCGGTGGATCCCCTCCGTCGTCATCGCGGCCGGGATGGCCCGGCAGATCCGTCGGGATCTCACCCGCCTGGCGCGACTCGCGGAGGCGACCCCCTGACCGCCCACGAAACCGAGCACGGTCAACTACACGACATTCTCCCGGCACTTCTACGGATGCAGGTCGACCTCGGCGCCGACCTGTCGACTCCAGCGCTGGCCGCGTCGAGCGGCATGTCGTCCTCTCACTTCCATGAAGTGTTCCGGCGGGCGACCGGCGAGACGGTCAAGCACTACACCTTGCGCATCCGGCTGGAGCGGGCCGCCTTTCGACTGCTGACCGAACGCACCACCGTGGCAGCTATCGCCTTCGACCTCGGATTCGGGTCGCACGAGGCTTTCACCCGCGCCTTTCGCCGGTTCCACCAGATGGCGCCGTCGGACTTCCGCCGCCAGATGCGGCCACCCTCCTTAGCGCAGCGCGGCGAAGGTGATGCTGTGTTCACGCCCGCAGTCCCGCGCGTCTCGACGACCTCGGCTGTTCTCCTCCAACCTGCTCACGTCGCCTTCGTTCGCCGGATCGGACCGTACGAACAGCTCGAACCCGGTGAGTTCGCCACTCTGCTGATATGGGTCGGCCGCCATCGGCTCGACTCGATCGGCCTGATCGGCATCGCTCACGACGCACCCGGCATCACCCCAGCGCAGCGACTTCGCTTCGATATCGGTGTCCAGGTCACCCGACCGTTTCGCAGCGCCCGCGACGTCGGCTACCAACTGCTGCCGGAGCGATGGTGCGCGGCCACCTGCTACGTCGGGCCGTTCTCGGGCCTGGCCACCGCGTACGAGGTGGCTTTCCGGGCAGCATCGCTGTTGCGGGGCTTCGACGTGCTCGGCCTCCCGGTCGAGGAGAGGTACCACACCAGCGCACTGGTGACCCAGCAGAAGATCCAGACCACTCAGATCCTGATCCCGCTCCGACGCACAGTGCCCTGACCGATCACCAATTGCCGGCCGAACTCACCTGCGGGTGTTCGAGGGCGGCTTCGCGATCAGCAGAAGCCCGATCATGGATGCGGCGGCGCCGCCGACCATCAGCAGGGCCATGGGGACCGCGGTCTGGTCGCCGCCGATTCCGGCGATGGGGGCGATGGTGCCGGCGGCGACCCATTGGACGAACCCGAGCAGGGCCGATCCGGTGCCGGGATGCTCAGGTACCTCGGCGGCGGCGAGGGCGCCGCCGTTGGGTCCGATGATCCCTTGAGCGCTCATCAGCACGAAGAAGCAGATGATGGCCACGATCAGCGGGGTGTCGAACCAGACAGCCCCGATCAGCATCGCGATCCCGGCCACAAGGGCGGCGATCTGGCCGACGAGGATGACCGTGCGGGTGGCGACCCGGCCGGCGAGCCGGGCAGCGACCAGGGCGGCGAGGGTCATCCCGCCGGCGTTGGCCGCGAAGTCGATCGCGTACGCGATCGGGGACAGCCCGTTCATCGACTGCAGGACGAACGCGGAGGTGGCCACGTAGGCGAACAGTGCGCCCATGGCGGAGCCGGCGACGATCAGGTAGCCCACGTAGCTGCGGTTTCGGAGCACCTGGCGACCCGCGCCGGCGAACGCCCGCAATCCGCCGCCGTGCCGACGCTGGCGCGGCAGGGTCTCCGGTACGGCGAGCAGCACCGCGATCGTCATGACGACGCCGAGGGCGGCGACGGTCCAGAAGGAGACCCTCCAGTGCGAGAGCTGGAGGATGACGGCCCCGAGCAGCGGACCGAGGATGGGGGCGATGCCACCGACGGCCGCAATCACGTTCAGCACCCGGACGAGCCGGGCTCCGGTGGCGAGGTCGACGATCGCGGCGCGGCCGATCACCATCGCCCAGCCGCCCGCGAACCCCTGGACGCACCGGGCGGCCATCATCATCGTGATCGTCGGCGCGAGGGCACACGCCACCGAGGCGAGGGTCATCACCGCTACCGAGGCAATCAGCAGGCCGCGCCGTCCCCGCTGGTCCGAGACCGGCCCGCCGACCAGTTGTCCGAGCGCCATCCCGACGAAGAACGTGGTCAAGGTGAGCTGAACCTGGGTTGCCGTGGCACCGAGGTCTCGCGGCGACCTGCGGGAAGGCCGGCACGTACATGTCGGTGGCCAACGGCGCAATCGCGGTCAGGAACACCACGGTCGCGACCAGTGCCGCGGTGAGCCTGACCCGGTTGTGGCCGGTCTCGGCCGCGGGGTGCGGCTGGTCTCCCAGGAACTCACAGTCCGGGCAGTAGCCCAGGTGCGGGACGGCGGTCATGGATCTGAGCCGAACTCGATCCCGCTCGTGCGTGGGAGTCTTCGTTGAAACAGGTCTGACAGAGCATCCCAGCCCAGCCCAGGGCAGATCGGTTAAGTCTCGCCGGAATCACCGCGGAAGGGAGGTGGATCGGGACACCATGGATGATGGAGGAGGAGGTGGCGGCCGGCTCCCAGCTAACTCCCCACCCGTGCGTGGGAGTCTCTCGTCGAGGCAGGTATTGACAGAGCATCCCAGCCCGCGTGCGGATCACTCGACGTGTGGCCGGATCACCCCACGTGAGGTGGATCCGGACCCATGGCTGATCGGCGGGTTCCAGCCGGTGAGCACGACTCAACTCCGAGTGAGGACGACTTTCCCGATGTTGCCCCGCTCGGCGAGCAGGCGATGGGCGTCGCCGGCTCGTTCGAACGGGATCGCGCGTGCGATGACGGGGGCGAGCCGCCGGGCGTTCAGGTCGGCGAGCAGCGGCCCGGTCATCCTCTCCAAGCCGCCTTCGCGCTGCCACCAGCTGTGCAGGTTGAGGCCGAAGACGCCGCGGTTCTGGTTCAGCAGGCGGACCGGGCTCCACCACGGCATGGTCGAGGTGGGTAGCTGCAGCAGGGCCATAAGCACGGCGCGGAGGTCGCGGCCCTTCTCGTCGAGAGCCTGCGACAGGCCGTACATGATCAACCTGCCGCCCGGTCGCAGCGTCCGATAGTCCCGGCGGAACGAGGTCGGTCCCATCGCGTCCATGATCACGTCTACCCCTTCGCCGTCAGTGAGCCGGCGGACCTCTGCCTGGAAGTCGTGGCGGCGGTAGTCGATCGGATGATGGACGCCCTGGGCCCTGATGGCGTCGTGTTTGGCGGCCGAGGCGGTGCCGAAGATCTCCGCGCCGACATTGCGGGCGATCTGGGTGGCGGCGATGCCGACGCCACCGGCGGCGCAGTGGATGAGCACCCGGTCGTCCGCCCGCAGGCCACCCATGATGATCAGGGCGGCGTACGCGGTGCCGTAGTTCACGCAGAACCCCGCGGCTTCGGCGAAGCTGAGGTGCTCGGGCATCGGCAGGACATCCCGGGCCTGTGCTGTCGCGAGCTCGGCCTGACCGCCGAAGCGGGTTCCCGCCATCACCCGCTGCCCGACGACCAGGCCGCTGACCTCAGATCCGACGGACTCGATCTCCCCGGCGACTTCGTAGCCGAGCACGCACGGCGGCTTGGGGGCGGCGGGATAGAGCCCGACCCGCGCCATGGTGTCGGCGAAGTTGAGCCCGGCTGCGCGTACGGCGATGCGAACCTGTCCGGGTCCCACCGCTGGATCGGGCCAGTCCTGGACCTCGAGCACCTCAGGGCCGCCGGTCCTCGTCATGACCACTGCCCTCATGGTCGGAACCTACTCCCGGGTGAGCAGAACCGATCCGGCGCAGGTCGAGGGTGTGCCAGTGCGTGCGGCTTGCGTAGAACCCGGCGACGTGACACCCTTGCTGGACCGTTCCAGCACGAATCACGACGAGCCAGCAAAGGGGTGTCCTGTGACGCCATTCCTTGACCGCATCGGGTCGGCCCCGATCTCGTGGGGGATCTGCGAGGTGCCCGGGTGGGGACAGATGCTGCCCACCGATCGCGTGCTGAGCGAGATGACCGGACTGGGGATCACGGCCACCGAATACGGTGCGCCGGGCTTCCTGCCGACCAGGCCGGATGAGGTCCGCAACGTCCTGGACGGCTACGGCATGTCCTTGCTCGGAGGCTTCACTCCGTTGGTGCTCCATGACGCGAGCCGCCGCCAGGAAGCGATCGCCCACACCCGCCAGGTAGCCGGACTGCTCAGCGACGCCGGGGCGACGATGTTCGTGTCCTGTCCGGTGATGGACCAGGACTGGTCGACGCCGCGCCCCCTCGACCGCGCCGAGCACGCCCACCTCATCGGCATGCTCGGGGTCGTCGACGAGATCTGTGGCGAGTTGGGCATGCGGCAGGTGCTGCACCCGCACCTGCAGACGGTCGTGGAGACCGCCGCCGACGTACGGCGGGTGCTGGACGACTGCGAGGTGGCCTGGTGCCTCGACACCGGCCACCTGGCCATCGGTGGGAGTGACCCGGTCGAGTTCGCCCGCCAGGCCGCCGACCGGGTCGGTCACGTCCACCTCAAGGACGTCCGGATGGACCTCGTCCCGGCCCTGCTGCGGCGCGAACTCTCCATCATGGGCGGCACCCAGTCGGGGCTCTTCCCGCCGCTCGGCCAGGGCGACGTGGCGATTGCCGACGTCGTGCTGGCCCTGGAGAGTGCGGGCTACCAGGGCTGGTACGTGATCGAGCAGGACACGGCCATCACCGGGCCACTGCCTGAGCCAGGCGACGGACCCGTCGTGGGTGTCCAGGACTCGATGCGCTTCCTCCGCGACGTCGTGGCCCCCCTGGTCAACCATCGGTCGGCGGAGTCCCGCGCGTGACCCCTCCGGTGCTGGACCTGCTCGCGGTCGGCCGCGTCAGCGTCGACCTCTTTGCGCAGGAGGCGTACGCGTCCTTCCTCGAACCGCAGACCTTCGTCAAGTCGATCGGCGGCAGCCCGACCAACGTCGCGGTCGCCGGCGCCCGGCTCGGGCTCCGTTCGGGCATCGTCACCCGCGTCGGCGACGATGCGCTCGGTGGCTACACCATCGCCAAGCTCGCCTCCTTCGGGGTCGACATCTCCTACGCCGCCGCCCAGCCGGGTGGCGCGACACCCGTCGTGCTGATCGCCCTCGACGATCCCGCCGAGCCGACCATCACCTTCTATCGCACGCCGGCGCCGCCCGACACGCTGATCGAGGCAGCGGCCGTCGACGACGAGGTGATCGCCAACTGCGGGGTGTTCTGGGTCAGCGGGACCACGTTGGCCGCCGGCTCGACCGCGCAGGCGGCGTACGCCTGGCTGGAGCGCCGCGGCCGCCGCGAGCACACCGTGCTCGACCTGGATCTGCGACCCGACTTCTGGGTGGAACCAGGTGCGGCCGCGGCCGCCGCGGGCCGAGCGATCGCCCTGTCGAGTGTGGTGATCGGCAACCGGGCCGAATGTGCAATGGCCGTCGGCACATCCGATCCGCACCAGGCCGCGGATGCGTTGCTCGGCCGGGGTGTGTCGCTCGCCGTGGTGAAGATGGGAGCAGAGGGAGTACTGCTCGCCTCGGCCGACGAGCGCATCGAGGTGCCCCCCATCGCGGTACCGGTCCGCTGCGGATCAGGGGCCGGGGACGCGTTCGGCGGTGCGTTGGTAGCCGGGCTGGTGGGCCGCTGGCCGCTGGAGCGGATCGGGCGCCTGGCCAACGCGGCCGGAGCTCTGGTCACGACTCGGCTGACCTGCGCGGACGCGATGCCGACGCTGGCGGAACTGGGGGACTTCGCGGCCCAGCACGATGTCAGGCGCGCACCCGAGGCCGGTCGTCATGGCTGAGCCGCACCAGGCGGTGTCGACGACGGAGTACCAGCGGCTGATCGATACCCGGGTGCGCCAGCCACGGCTGTTGCAGCGGGCACTCCTGCGCCGCCTCCGGCGACCGCTGGTCGGTGCGGACGGCCGGATGTTGCTCCTCGCCGCCGACCACACCGGGCGGGGCAAGCTTGCTGTCGGCTCCGATCCGCTGGCTGCGGCCGACCGGCACTCCCTGCTCGACCGGGTCGTCGCCGGGTTGGCGGATCCGCGGGTGGACGGCGTGCTGGGCAGTGCGGACATCTTGGAGGACCTGGCCCTGCTCGGGGTCCTCGACGGCCGGCTGGCCGTCGGCACGATGAACCGCGGGGGGATCCTCGGCGCGCGCTGGGAGCTCGACGACCGGGTCACCGCCTACGACGCCGAGCACATCGTCTCGACCGGGCTCGACGGCGGCAAGACCCTGCTTCGGCTGGAGCCCACCGACCCGGGCGTCGCGCGGACTCTGGAGGCGGTCGCCCAGATCACCACGGCACTGGCCGACGCCGGGGTGATGGCCCTGATCGAGCCGCTGCCGTACCGGAAGCTGCCCGGCGGCGGGGTCGACCTCGATCCGTCGGAGGACGCCCTGATCCACACCGTCGCGATCGCCAGCGGCCTTGGCTCGTCCTCGGCGCATACCTGGCTGAAGATCCCGGCGACGGCCGACCCGGGGCGCGTCGCGGCGGCGACGACCTGCCCCATCCTGCTGCTCGGCGGCGACGTCGGGCAGGAGTCGGAGCAGCTGTTCACCCGCTGGGAGCACGCGCTGGCGGTGCCCAACATTCGCGGGCTGGTGCCGGGACGGTCACTGCTGTATCCCGAGGTGCTGAGCGTCAGCGCCGCGGTCGGTCGTGCGGCCGAGCTCGTGCACGGACCGACGACCACGAACTGAGAGGGACTGACGTGCAGCACCACTATCGCGCGGGCCGGCTGGCCACCGCCGACACCCTGGTCACGGTGACCCCGGACCTGGCCGGCTGGGCCTACAGCGGCCTGGAAGTCTTCGCGCTGGACGAAGCGACACCGTTCCTGCGCCGGCTCGACGGGTTGGAGGCGGTGCTGGTGCCGCTCTCCGCTACCGACGTGGCGGTCCTGGTGGACGGCGAGCGGTACGACCTCCGGGGCCGCCGCGGCGTCTTCGACTCCGTGTCGGACTGGATCTACCTGCCGCTCGGCGCGACCGTCGAGATCAGCGGGGGACCGGGCGAGGTCGCGCTGTGCACGGCCCGCGCAACCGTACGGCACCCGGTGAGCCTGACCGCGGCCGAGGACGTCCAGGTCGAGGTACGCGGGGGCGGGCGCTCCTCCCGCCAGGTCACCAACATCGCCACTCCCACCTCGTTCGCGGGCGCCGACAAGATCAACGTCTGCGAGGTGCTGACGCCGGGCGGGAACGTGTCCTCCTGGCCTCCGCACCGCCACGACGGCATCGGCGACTGCGCGCCGGCGAACGAGGAGATCTACTACTTCCGGATGGGCCGGCTCGACGGGCCGCACGGGCATCCCGACGGCCAGGGCCTGTTCCGGGTCTACGCCGAGGACGGGTCGCGGGATGAGACGGTGACCGTGCTCGACGGCGACGTCTACCTCGTACCGGACGGCTATCACGGACCGTCGACAGCGCAGCCGGAATACCCGATGTACTTCCTCAACGTCCTTGCCGGGCCCGCGCCGGAACGCACCATGGCGTTCTGCGACGACCCCGCCCACCACTGGATCCGCGACACCTGGGCCGGCGTCGATCACGATCCCCAACTGCCGATGACCTCGGCGAAAGGTCAGGTCGCACGATGAAGCAGCAGATCCGGATCGCCGTCCTGGGCCTGGGTTGGATGGGCCAGGCGCACACCCGGTCGGCCCGGCGCATCCCCACCCACTTCCCCCAGCGGTCGTTCGACCCTCGACTGGTGGTCTGCGCCGACCCGGTTGCGGAGCGCCGTCGTCAGGCGGTGGAGGATTTCGGTTTCGAGCGCGCCACCGACGACTGGCGTGAAGCGGCGACGGCCGAGGACGTGGACGCGGTCTGGGTGACCGCGCCGAACATGCTGCACCTGCCGATGATCGAGGTCGCCGCGGCGGCCGGCAAGGCGGTGTTCAGCGAGAAGCCGATCGGGGGCAAGCCGGAGCACGCGGTGGCTGCGCTCGGCCTGGCCCGGAGCGGCGGGGTTGCCACCGGCGTTGGCTACTGCTACCTGTGGTCGCCGCTCGTGCTGCACGCCCGCGAGCTCATCGCCAGCGGTGCGCTGGGGGAGATCACCCACTATCGCGGCCGCTTCCTGTCCATGTACGGCAGCGACCCGATGGGCCTGCTGACCTGGCGCTTCTTCCTCGACCAGGCGGGCTACGGGGTCACCAGCGACATCATGAGCCATTCCGTCGCTTTGGCCCAGTTCCTGGTCGGTCCGGTCGGCGAGGTCGTGGGCATGGCCAACACCACCGTCAAGCGGCGACCGCTGCCCACCGGGACCAGCAGCCACTACGCGGTCGGGCAGCCCGGTGACCCGACCGGCGAGGTGGAGAACGAGGATTTCGCCTCGATGCTGTGCCGCTTCACCGGCGGCGCCACGGGCACGTTCGAGGCCAGCCGCACCGTGATCGGCCCCGAGAGCCAGAACGCCTTCGAGGTCTACGGCACGAAGGGCTCGCTGGCCTGGAACCTCGAGCGGATCAACGAGTTGCAGTACTACGCGGCCACGGACTCGCCCAGCTCGGGCTACACCACGATCTTCGGGGGCGACCGGTTCCCGTTCCACGGCGCGTTCGTGCCCGGCCAGGCCAACAGCATCGGCTTCGAGGACCTCATCGCCATCCAGGACTACAACTTCCTCGAGGCCCTCGCGACGGGGCAGCGGTTCAGTCCGGGCTTCGCCGAGGCCGTCGACGTCGTCAGCGTCCAGCAGGCGTTGATCGATTCGTGGGAGTCCCGGAGCTGGCAGCCGGTGCTCGACCTGAAGGAGCCCCAGTGACGGACAGGACCGTGACGGACAGGACAGTGAAGGACGGGGCAGTGAAGGACGGGGCAGTGACGGAGACGGTACGGATCACCACCGCCGAGGCGATCGTGCGCTATCTGGTGGCGCAGCGTATCGATGTCGACGGGCGCGAGGTCGCGCTCTACCCCGGGGTGTTCGCCATCTTCGGGCACGGCAACGTGACCAGCCTGGGCCACGCCCTGGAACGGCACCGCGACGAGATCCCGGTCTGGCGCGGCCAGAGCGAGGAAGGGATGGGCCTGGCGGCCGCTGCGTTCGCCAAGGCCACCCGCCGACGTCAGGTGATGGTGTGTACGAGTTCGATCGGCCCCGGGGCGACCAACTTCGTCACCGCGGCCGGTGTCGCGATGGCCAACCGGCTGCCCGTGCTGTTCCTTTCCGGCGACACGTTCACGTCGCGGCTGCCCGACCCGGTCCTGCAGCAGGTGGAACACTTCGGCGACCCGACCACCACGGTCAACGACAGCTTCCGTGCCGTGGTCCGGTACTGGGACCGGATCAGCCATCCGGCCCAACTGCTCAGCTCACTGCCGCAGGTGACCCGGATCCTGCTGGACCCGGCCGATTGCGGACCCGCCTTCCTCGGCTTGCCACAGGACGTGGCCGCGACCGCGTACGACTTCCCGGTCGCGTTCTTCGAGCCGGTCCTCCATCGCGTTCCCCGGCCGCGCGCCGATCTCGCGGAACTAGAGAGTGCGGCGGAGGCGCTGCGCTCCGCGGAGCGACCCGTGCTGATCGCGGGTGGCGGCGTGCACTACTCGTTTGCCGAGACCGAGCTCGCCGACTTCGCCGAGCGGCACGGCATCCCGGTGGTGGAAACCGTCGCGGGCAAGTCCTCGCTGGTGGCCGACCATCCCCGCTACGCCGGACCGATGGGCGTCACCGGGGCCGCCGAGGCGAACCAGCTCTGCGCGGCGGCCGACCTGGTGCTGGCCGTGGGGACCCGCCTCAATGACTTCGTCACCGGATCGTGGACGCTGTTCGATCACCACGCTCGCATCGTGGCGCTCAACACCGCCCGGTTCGACGCGACCAAGCACCGGGCGATCCCCGTCGTCGGGGATGCCCGGGAGAGCCTGGTCGAGTTGTCGGCGCGGCTCGGCACGTGGACGTCTCCGGCCGGCTGGACCGAACGCGGCTCCGAGCTCCGCCGCCTGCTCGGCGCCTTTGTGGCCCACCGGACCGCCGACGACGGCGCGCGCCCGCTCAGCTACGCCCAGGTCATCGGCGCCCTGAACCGCTCGGCGACGCCGGAGGACTACGTGCTCACCGCGGCGGGCGGGCTGCCGGGTGAGCTGAACGTCAACTGGCTGAGCCGATCGGTGGCCAGTTTCGACTGCGAGTACGGCTTCTCCTGCATGGGATACGAGATCGCCGGCGCGTGGGGTGCGGCGTTCGCGCGTACCACGGGGGATGTGTTCGCCCTGGTCGGTGACGGCTCCTACCTGATGCTCAACAGCGACATCTACTCCTCGGTGCTGTCGGGCAAGAAGTTCATCCTCATCGTCTGTGACAACGGCGGATACGCCGTCATCGAGCGGCTGCAGAAGAACCAGGGCGGCCGCTCCTACAACAACATGCTGCGCGACGCCAGGGGTCCCGGGTCCGACGTCCGAGTCGACTTCGTCGCCCACGCCGCCTCGATGGGCGCGGTCTCGACCCGCGCGTCCACCATCGCCGAACTCGAGGCAGCCGTCGCCGAGGCCCGCACCCACGACCGGACGAGCGTGATCGTGGTCGACGTACGCGAGTCGGACTGGACCGAGGGGGGCCTGTTCTGGCAGGTGGGCGTACCGGAGGTCAGCGACCTGGATACGGTCCGCGGCGCCAGGACCGAGCACGAAGCGGGTCTGGCCACCCAGCGGCGCGGCGTATGAGGGGTGCGGACTGATCATGGGCGCGCGGCCGGATGGCCCGGGCCACCCCACGATCCGGGACGTGGCGGCCCGCGCCGGCGTGTCCAAGTCGCTGGTCTCTCTCGCGCTGCAGAACGCGCCCCGTGTCTCCCCGGAGACCCGGGCGGTGATCCTGGCTGCCGCCGACGAGCTCGGCTACCGGCGCAACGCCGCAGCCCGCGCCCTGGTGGCCCACCGCACGAGGACGATCGGGGTCTTCGTCCTGGACCTGCACAACCCGATCACCGCTGACGTGCTGGAGGCGGTCCAGGCCGAGGCCCGACGCCGCGACTACCGCACCATCGTCGTGGTCGGCAGTGACGACGCCGCCGCCGAGCGCGCCGAGTTGGACAAGCTCCTCGAGTTCCGGGTCGAGGGCATCATCGGACTCGGTCACCGCCTGCCGTACGGCGCGCGCGAGGCCATCGACGCCAGCTGTCCCGCCGTCATCATCGGCAGCGAGCATCACGGCGTCGCCCACCTGCGCTCGATCAGCAACGACGACGCGGCCGGCGCCCAACTCGCCGTCGACCACCTCGTGGCGCTGGGCCACAACCGCATCACCCACATCGGCGGCGGGACCAGCAGCGTTGCCCGGATGCGTCGACAGGGGTACCGGCGCGCGATGCGGCGACACGGCCTCGACTCGTTCGACAGCGTGGTCGCCGGCACCTTCAGCGACGATGGCGGCTACCAGGGCGCCCGGACCGCACTTACCGGAGCAGACCGACCGACGGCGCTCTTCGTGGTCAACGACCTTGCGGCCATCGGGGCCCTGGCCGCCGCCGGCGACCTCGGGCTGGACGTTCCCGGTCAGGTGTCGATCGTCGGCTACGACGGCACGCGGCTGGCTGGTCTGCGCCCGCTCGGCCTCACCACCGTGGCCCAGCCGTTGCGCGAGCTCGGCCAGGGCGCGGCCGAGTCGCTCTGCTCGCTGCTCGACGGCGACCCGCCCGGGCTGGAGCGCGTCCGGTTGCCACCACGGCTGGTCGTGCGCCGGACCACGGCGCCAGCCTCGCGCTGATCCGGCTAGTCGTCAGGCCCCGCGGTG
>CAVSDA010000007.1:0-174565 GCA_963726625.1 uncultured Actinomycetota bacterium | reverse complement strand
CCCGGCGTATGAGTCTTCGCCGACGTGGGCAACAACTTCCGTCACCACGCCTCGAAGCCGCCATGGGGTGTTGCCCGAAGCAGCTACCGGGTACAAATGTACCCAGCGATTGGTTGAGTAGGTCGGCGAGCGACATAGAGTTGGGCTGCTGCCGTGAACCTTTGGACCAGCCGCTCCCATTGGCAGCCGGTGCAGTTCGATCCGCCGGGTCCGGGGGATGATCGGGGGATGATCGGAGGCGTGAGTGGGAAGCAGATCAAGTTGTTCCTCGTCGACGGGAGGCCCGGCGGCCTCACGACGGCGGAGATCACGAACTGGACTGGGCACGTGTTCTCGGCCCGTCGGTCTAATCTTGCCGACCTTCTCAAGCGTGAAGAGGCCCAGCGCACCGGCGTCTATTTTCCTTCTGGGTGACGGCGAGACACACTCGGCGACGCCCGCTGCTACATCGGCGAAGCCGACGTCGTGGGAAGAGCGGCTGCGCCATCACCATCGTGAGAGAAGGGCTTCTGGGATGGCGTAGTGGTGATCCCCGGGAAGGACACCAACCTGACCAAGTCACACGGGCGGTACCTTGAGTCGCGCCTGATCTCGCTGGCCGCCCAGGCCGGCCCGGGTGACACTTGGGTAACGGCACCGCGCCGCCCGTCCCTGCGCTACCTGAAGCCGACGCGTCCGACATGGACTACTTCCTGGCGCAGCTGCCGATCAGTTCTTCCCGTTTTTGGCGTGAACGCGATCCGGATCCGACCGCGCCGATCCGTCCCCGGCCAGCGCCCGCAGCGAGCACCGTGTCGCCCGTCTTCCGCCTCACGCACGCCAAACTTGGCGTCGACGCACAGGCACAGCAAATTGACGGCGAGTTCACCATGCTGGCCGGCTCACTGTTGTTGCCCACATCGCATGGTGTCGGCAAGGCAGACAGCACCGTGAAGGCTTACGCCTCCTACCGCGCTCAGCACGAACGCCTTGTCAGCGACGGCTGCGATCGTGGTCGAGAGCTTTCGAGGACGGCTCACCCGCGACATTGTCTTCTCCTCGCCCTCCACCGCCGGCGCTGTGGCGTTGGGCCGCTCCTGCAACGGCCGCCGCGAGTGGATCTCGCCCGAGGGGGGCTTGGGGACTGGGAGAGCCGTGGCGTCGAGTAGCTACTCTTGGGACCTTCGCTTGAGAGCCCAGGTCAAGAAGCAGCACTAGAACCAGGGGCTTGTCATCGGATTGGTGGTAGCCGCTCCGAATCCGGTTCCGTTTCAGCCCTACCCGAGGCCGTGGTCGCCGCCCATCTGATCGATCAGCTTTCGACGTGCGGACGGATGCGGGCGGCCGCGACCCTGACCGGTACAGCGCCACCCTTCGCCGATTCACCGGCTGTTATGGGGTAAGCCGCTGCCGGGTAAGGCGATGTTCGACCTCGACGCCCGGCTGCACCACAGGTCCGAGTTTGGCGAGTTCTGGCTCAGCAGCGACAGCGTCGCCCACACCTACACCGGGTGGTCTCGCCCGAAACGCCTGGTCGAGGTTCTCGCGGTCACTTCCTCGGAGGAGAAGGCGGCGTTTCATGATCTGGCTTGTACGGTGGGCGCCTTCCTTGTCTTCCCGGTCAGCACCTACGTGGACGGGAAGTTGCAGCAGACCGTCAACCAGTGCCGCGGCATCCACCCCCTGATCCGCGATCGTTTCGACCTCACACTGGAGTGCATCCGCCGCCACTATGCAGGGTCGGCGGCCCGCTCCAAAGGTGCTCGCCACCCACAGGGGCTTCTTCGACTTGTTCGAGGACTTCCGTGGGTACGTTGAGCACTCCTGCTGCAGGACCTCGTCGGCGCCCATTCGATTCAGTACGGTTCCTGAGCGGTTTTGAAGACTTCTCGGGTGAACCCTTGCCGACTGGGAGTGCCGAGGAGTACGGCGAGTACATGCGCCGGTCGATGGCGTTCATTCATGCCCGCAACGAGCGGATCGCCGCGTATGTCGTGGGCGACTGGAGCGTCTGACTCATCAGTGCAGTTTAAGGCGGGCGGAGAGGCTGACGGGGGTGAGTCTCCTGGCGGGGGCTGAGCCTGGGCTGCTTGCCGCGGAGCCGACCTTCGGCGCGGGTGACCTTCATGCCTTCCCGGGGCGCGCGTGCGGGCCAGGTCGGGCTCGAACTCGGCGACCATGGCCAACACGGCGTCACGCCGGCTCGGCAGGTGGCGAGGGCCGGGGGGGAGCCGGGCTGGTCGCGGTTGGTTCCGGTGAGCCCGTAATCGACGTAAACGCTGCTCGGTTCGACGCTGAGCCCGGCGAGGGCGTCGTGTTGGGCGGCGAGGTCGGCTGTCGGTGGGAAGTCCGACGTAGCCGATCAGCGCAGCACGCCTGTGCCTTAGGTCGCACGGTCACCGGCACACACACTACGAACCGGCCTTACGGCACTCGAAGCTGAGCGTGAAGCACCACGTCGACGTGGGGCTGTTGGAGGGGATTACGTGCGTCCCCGCGTGACGGTCGGCTTGTGTGGTGTCAGGTTGGGCTGTCGGGAGTCTCTGCGGTCGCAGTTCCAGGGTTGGACTCGGTCTGAGATGCGACGCCGCCCTTCTTGCGCTTGAACAGCGTCCCGAACGCACGAGCAACGCCAGTTGCGGCCTCCCTGATCGCCGTGCCTGCTTCCTCAGCAGCAGCCGCTGCGCGGGGCCTGTCCGGAATGCCGTCACCGTCAATGTGAACCGCGCGAAACGCCTCGGTAGTCCGGTCGAAGGTTTGAGTTCCGAAGGTTCTGGCGGTCGTAAGGCCGTCCGACGTGGACGCGAGCACCTTGTCTCGCACCTCGGCAGCTGCTTGGCCCCAGCGCTTCGCATCCTTCGACTCGTGGCCCGAGTCGATCCCGAGCCGGCCGCGGAAGTCGAGGACGCCGGTTGCGACGCGATTACTTGACTTGACGGCGGCGGGAGAGTCGAACGGGTTGAGCAGCACTTTGGAGTTCGCCTTTCGGATCGTTTGATCCATTTGGGTCAAGATGCGTGCGGTGCTGCGGCCGATGAGCTCGAGTCGGTTCTGGCGAGCGGTCCTCAAGCCGAGGCGGTGGCTGTCGAGGTCTGCGGGTGACGCATCGAGGACCCGGTCGAGTTCGAGCACCGAACCCCGTCCTGAAGCTGGAACGTGCGGGCGAGCACGGCGAGCCATTCGTGGATCTTCGGCTCGGCCTCGGCGGTGGCTTTGGCGACCTCGCCGAGATCCGCTTTGGTCTGGAGTTTGTCCGCGATGGTGTCAAGCTGGCGCAGCGCGTAGGCCTGGGTGGGGGCGATCGTCATACCCGTTGCCTGCACCTTCGACCACGTGACTTCCGAAACCGCCGACCTCATCGCGGACAGTGAGGGCCTCCTCGACAATCAAGTCCACACCGATCATGTCGGCCAACACTGCATCTTTATGGGCGCGCAGGATGTCGTCGACCTTGTCGTTGATCTCTCGTAGGTAGTCGACGATCTCGTCCATCTGCTGTTGCATCGCGCGTTGCTGCATCATCGTGGACAGCGCGGTCGGGCAAGGGCCCACTCAGCAACGCGGACGGGGCCTGCGCAATCTGGAGCCACTGTTTGATGTCGCCGGGCTCGCCAATCATCGCGTGGCTAACACCCCGAGTCTTCGTCGGCATCAAGCCGAACCTTCTCACCGCCTCCGCTGACTCGGCAGTGAGCTTGACCCAACGCCCAGAGTTAGCTCCAATGTCTGCGCCGACCTGCGCGCCGGTCCCACCCATAGCGGCGAACGACCAGACGCGATGTAGTCCAGGCCCCTCGATGGTGTCAAGGCCAGTCCGGCTGAAAGGAAGAACCGCTCTACGTCGGTCGGGTCTCCAATGACGGCAAGGCCATCGCCGTCGCACACCAGTTCGATCTCGCTATTCATTACCACTCCTACTGCGGGTGTCCCTCACGCCGTGCGTGCACTCCCACCGCAACGGTAACTGTCGGTGCTGACATCCATCGCGCAGCTGCCAGGTCGGCGCCCGGGGCACCCGCGCTACACCCAGTGGGTACGCGACGTCGAGGAGATCTGGCTGGTTTAGTCCGAGGGCGTACAGCACCAGCCGGTCGAGCTGGAGCGCCTCGGCAGCGTCAGCAAGAAGGACTGGGCACTCGTGTTCGACACCGGCTGCGACAGCTTCTTGACGGCTGACCGACCACTCGCCAGCCAGGCCCCTGTGATCCAGCAGAGACGCGACTTCGCGTCATTCTGCCGGCCGAGGGGCCCCTCGGGTCACCGCTCCAGCCGCGGATACCTCCCGACGTGAGGAACGCTGGTTCCGTGGAGATCGAGGATGAGTTGCAGACCCTTCCTGCGACCCGGCCCGTCCCACAGCGAGGCCGACCGTCAGCTGGCCTTCACCTGGCTGCGGCGGGGTTAGGTTTGACCTCCACGAGAAAGGGGCTGGTGATGCTTCCGGCTGACCTCGCGGCCGACCCCAGTGGACTGAAAAGCTGTACCCGCCGAGCCAGGGACAGGACCACCTAGGCCTCGGCAGTGTCTCGTCGGACGAGATCCTGCCAAAGCTGTCGCCGGGGATCGTCGTTCAGACGGTCCATCCCCGCTATTGGAGTTTTTATACGTTCCTGCTCGACGAGTTCTGGCAGCGCGATTTGCCGCGCACCCGCCGAGATTTCTCTCGCTTCTATCGGCCCCGCGAGGCGATCTTCGCCGCCGGTTGCCACCTGTGCGATCAGCCCGAGCACGACGAGTTCGGCCCCTTGCAAGCCATCGTTGGCTCGATCAAATCGAGCGCGCTGGTAAACAGCCATCCGTTGGTCTACGACGCCCAGTTCCCCTACATTAAGGACCTCCTTGGGGGCTACGGTCTCTACTACAGTGCCGCCATCTCTGGCATGGGACTGACACTGCACTGGACGCCTGCCGCCGGGCTCCTCTACGACACGCCTACTCCCGAAGGTCGAGTCGCTGCGGCCGCGTTCCGGACAGCCATTGCAGGTACCCGCTACTACCGCGAGTATTTCGACGACGACCACGCCCAAGTGCCGGCGGACGTCGTCGTCGAGTACATTCGAGCCGGTTGCCTGTGCCAATTGCGCACGCCGACGGCCCCGGACCGGGCCATCCTCCAAGACGTGTTTCTGCACTCGGGGGCACCTCGCGACGCCGAGCAGCGCCGCGCCACCATGCGGATGTTTCTTGACCTCGCCGAACAGACCGCCGGCCACGAGCTGACCGAGGACCGCTTCCGCCGTCTCATCTACTTCCGCTCAGCAGCCCCGGGCGGTGCCTTGTGGACGCCCGCGGCGCCCAACGTCCGCACGGCCCGCCGCTGGCGGCTCTACCAAACACGCGAGTACTACGCCTTCGCGCTCAACCGCATGTGGCGCTACCTCGCCGAGTGGGGCATTGGCGAGGTGCGGATGTCTGGCGACATTGTCCCGCTGGCGTCGTGGTGGGCCTTCGTTGATGATGCTTTGGACTTCGGACCTCTGGCGGCGGCGCTCGAGACCGACGACCCTGGCCTCGACCGAACCTCAACCCTCGCGGACCTCGCGCGCTGGGTCACCTTGGCCGCGAACCTTGGGGGCGATCTGGACGACTCGTGGGACGTCGGGGCACCTGTAACGGAGCACCGCCTGTATCGGTGGGCCGACGCAGCCGGTGGCAAGCCGGCCGTCATCCCGGCGGCGTTCACACTGCTCGCCCTCGTCGCAACGCGGGTCGGGTCGCGCCGCAACGAGCTGTCGTTCTCCGACGACTGGGACATTTGTCGCGACGGGGGCGTCTCTCGCCTAGGACTCAGCCGTTTCTTCAATCAGTGGCGCGAGCGGCAGCACCTTACCCTCGCGGAGGCGCTCGCTGGCTGTTCGGCGATTACGTCATCCGCCAGCACGAGCGCGTCGCGGTCGCCAAGCTCGCCCAGAACGGGGACACGTTCCGGTTCCGCCGTCAGGGCGAACACTTGAGCTTTTACGAGGCCTACGCGCCAGCACGGATGAGCAACTCACGGTTCCAGGCCCTTGCGACGACGGTTCACGAAATAGGCCTCGTCGACAGTCTCTACGGAGCCGCACACACACTAAGCGACGCCGGTCGACGACTCCTCGCCGACGGCGATCTTGAGGGCGGCCCCTCGAAGCGGCGATGATGGAAGCAACCCATGCCGGCTGACCGCATCAGCGTCCCCGAGGTGCTGGCCAAGCCGCGCGACCACGCCATCATCTGCACCTTCGGCGCCCAGCTCGACTTCTACGAAGGCCCTTTGTGGCGGTATGTCAGCCGGCACGCAATCGCATCATCCTTGCCGACGACTCGTCCTTGCGGGCCAGCTTGGCGATATGGCTTCCGGCGGCTCCCGCCTCCGTCACGTGAACCGGCACTACGTGGCAGCGCCCATCGTCAACGCCGGCAGCGCCCACGCGAAGCTCATCCTGCTGGTCGACGCCGCCGGCGGCACGCTGCTGGTGGCAGCGGCAACCTCAGCATCGACGGCTATGCATCACGCGGCGAGATGTTCGACGCTTCGAGATCAACACCAGCGATGTCACCTACCTACCCGAGTTCCAGGCAGCCAAAGAGCTCCTCGACCTGATGACCGCCCGGGGCTATCTCGACAACCGGGCACGGCAGCACCTCAACGCGGTGTGGGCCGACACCCCGTGGATCTGGGCCACCGCCCCCGGCAGGCCGTGTTCGCCACGACCTCTTAGAACCGCTCGGCGATCAACTCGTCGCTGCAGTCGCCGGCGAACCAGTCGAACACCTCGTGGTACACGCCCCGTTTTACGACCGGCGCTGCGAAGCACTCCGCCGCCTCGTCAAGGCGCTTGAACCCCATCATCACCGTCCTGTCAAACCGGTCGAACGTCCGTCGGCCCCGCCGCACTGGCTGACGTCCTGCGGCAGCGCCTGGCACGAGTAATGTGCAACTCGCCGCCGCCCCCGAGTTCCAGGAAACCTACTTGCACGCCAAGTTCATCCTCATTCGAACCACGATCCGATCCATCGCCTTCACCGGTTCCGCGAACCTGTCACTCGCCGCCCTATGGCGAACCGACCAACCTGGCGGCGGGCGCCTCGCCGGGAACATTGAGCTCTGACAATCGCCGAACGCCCATTGAAGGCTCTGACGAACTCCTCGCGGTCTCGACCTTGTCGAACCAGTCTGTACGCGTTCAAAATTTGGACGTCCCTACATCGGTGACCACGAGCCCAACCGGCCGACACCCGACCCCGCCTCCATGCGGCACTTGGGCAGACGCAACTCTCGTACTTGACGCCGCCGGCGAACTACCCGAAGGCGACCTCACCCTCATTGTTGCCGGAACCCCGACACCAGGGCGCGGTTCTACGCGACAAGACGACCTATACCGTGGCGCCGTCCAGCGAGGCCGGCAACGCACTCGACTCGAGTGCCGTGCCGGTATGGCTCGCATCACCACCATGTCGGCGACGTTGACACAACGCCGGTGTATCCGTACCACCCGGCGTCGCTTTTGCAACCCTGCTCAGTGGGCGGCGCGACCCTGACCTGCTCCGCAAGGCCGGCAGCCTCGACTTAGCAACCTACGACGATGACCTAACGAGTCTCCTCGACGAACTCGACGCCGCTCTTGTCATCGACCGACACAGCCTGTGGCGTCTCGCCCGGCGCTCCCCGCCACCCGACATTGCGGGCGACGGCAGTGACGGCCCTCGCAAGGCGTGGCAGGACCTTGACTTCGACGCACTCCGGCGGCATCCGAGACTCGCCCAGTACGTGAGCGTGAACCGCAGCGGAAACGACCTTGAAGCCACGGACCTTCAGATCGTCCTCGGCGCAATTACCGATCATTTCCGCGGATTCGGCGACCACGACGAACCGGAACCACCAGCGGTCGGCGGGAGCACGGACAAGCGAAAGACGCCTACGACGTAACCTCGACGACCCGACCGCCACCCTGCCTGGGGACAACGACGACACGCCGAGCGACCAGACGATCGAGGAGTTCGAGGCCGATTCCGAAGGTGACGAGGAACGTGTGCGCCGCCGCATGAGGTCGAAAGCGCAACCGGTTGGCGTGGCAGCGGTTCGCGGAACGGTTCACGAAGGCGCTTCACGACCGTGACTTCCTTGAGGTGGTCGGCCCCAAAGTCGCGCTCCAAACGCCGTCATCCTGAACCATCTCCTCGCCCTCCTCGTTGCCAAGGGCGTTGTCGCACCCGACAAGGGCATGAAGTCCAACCGAGCTGTGGTCGTTCCTATCGGCGACGCCACCTTTGACGGTTACGTCGCGTCGTTGTCCGAAGTGGACCAGTGGACTGCCATGGAGACTTTCGACCAGCGCAGCTCCGCACTGACGATCCTGTCTCGGTCGACCTCGCTGTGAAGCTCACAAGGCAGCGGGACCTCGACGCCCTCGCGTTCGACTCCGCCGCGTATGGCGTCGGATCTTGACCGCGCCGACCCTTGATCTCACACCCGATGTCGTCCGGCAGGCATCGCATCATGGTGTTCGCCCGTCTTCGGAGCGACCGCGTCACTTGCTGCCTTCGCGAGAATCCTTCAGGCGTGACGTCGACGAGGCGCTCGCCACGTCCCTTGGCGTTGCGCCTTCTCAGATCTCCGTCCCCAAGGAAACCGTCCGGCGCGGTTCGGAGCGCGCGGTCGTCGAAGTCGTTGAAGTAGCCAACCCAGCCGTCAAGCTGACCGGGCAGCTGGCGACCGTCGCCTTCCGGGCTGCGGTAACCGCCGACCCGACCATCGACTATGTGCGCATCAAGCACCTGCCCAGCGGTGTCGTCGCAACCTGGGACCGCCTGCCTACACGATTGCTGGCACTACGACCCCACCGACGACGACCCGGTCGACCTCGATGAACCAACCCACGTCGACCCGCCGTGGCTCGCCGCCGCCGACGCCCTAGTTGCCGCCGGCAGGGCAGCCGGGGCGGAGGCAGCTTGAGTGAACTACCCCGACACCCCGGGGTTCCGCGGATGCGCCGCCTGCCAGCCGGTCGACCGTGACGGCGACTCCGCCCGGGGATGAGGAGTCGTCGCCGCCGCCCTGCTGCTGCTTCTCTTTCTCTCTCCTGGCGGTCGCCGGGGCAACCAGCTACTGGGCGAGGGTCGCGCGCATGCAGGTCCGCAGCTGGTGCGCAGCCTGGTCTTGGGGTGCCGGCAGCACGGCCACAGCATCGAGAGGAGCTTCAGAACGCCTTGCCTGGTCGCGGTGCCCGGCGCTTGGCACCGGCGTATCCTCCTCGCCATGCTCGCCCAATCGTTCCTAGCCGTCACCGCACACCCAGGAGAAAGGGGGACCGAAACAGACGGACGCCTGAGGCTCGCGGCGCCAAGTCGTGCCGCGTCGACGAGTGACGTCAACGGGCGGGTTGCTGACCCGACCTTTCCCGAGTCGGGTGTGGGTGGCGGGTCGCTGCCCGGCGGCCAGTTGGCACATCGTGACTTTTCGGGTGTGAGCGGCTGGGTCGCTGTGTACGCCCAGATCTTGCATGATTGAGTTGTCGATCATGGTGTCGAGTGTGTTGGCGTCGGTCCACGTCGTCGCGCCAACCGCCCGTCGGGAGAGATCGAGCGATGGGTGCACATCAACGGACGGGTTGCCGACCGATCTTTCCCGCGTCGGATGTGGGTGGGGCTTCGCTGCCCGACGTCTTGCGAGCATGTCGTGGCTTCTCGGGTTTGGGCGGCTGGGTCGCTGTGCTGCCGGCTCCTCCGGTGGTCGTGTCGTGTTGTCCTCCGGGCCGGCGATCGCCTGCCGCGAGGCGCCGACGGGGTCGGTGGTCCAGGTGGCTGCGGCGGCGAGGAGTTGTGTGCGGAGGGCGTGTTCTGGCACGTCAACCCACGAGACACCGCCTCGGTTGCATCCCAACGGGTGGGCGGGCGCGCCGCGAGAATGTGGGCGGCCTGGTTGAGGGTGACTCGGGCCGATTGCTCGCGGGCGCTCTGCTGGAGCAGGGTTTCGGCGAGGGGCCAGCGGATCTCGAGCGCGTTGGTGAGCCAGTCGCGGCCGTGGTCGTGCGAGCAGGTCGGCGGGGTCGGTGCCGGTGGGCCAGCGGATGTGGTCGGGGTCGAGGCGGTGGGCGGTGAGGAGCCAGTAGGCGCGTTCGGCGGCGCGTTGCCCGGCGTGGTCGCCGTCGGTGGCGACGATCGGGTTGGTGCGGTGAGGCGGCGAGTTGGGCGGCTTGGTCTTCGGTGAGGGCGGTGCCGAGGGGTGCGACGCCGATGTAGCGGCCGTTGCCGGCGAGGGTGACGGCGATGGCGTCGAGGGGTCCTTCGACGAGGACGGGGATCGCGCCGCCGGCGAGGGTCTGGTCGTCGACCCCGTACAGCTGCGCGCCCTTGTGGAAGAGCGGGGTGGCGGGGGTGTTGAGGTATTTGGGTCCGGCCCGGTCGGTGTCGGTGTGGTCGGGGTGGCGGCGGGCGACGAAGCCGAGGATCTCGCCGTCGGCGGTGATGGGGAGGATGAGGCGGTCGCGGAACCGGTCGATGGTGCGGCCGTCGCGGGTGGTGGCGGCGACCCCGGCGGCGATCATTTCGGCGTCGGTGACGCCGTGCCGGTGGAGGTGGTGGATGAGGGTGGTCCAGCCGGCGGGGGCGTAGCCGGGCCGGTACAGCGGGTGCCCGGCCAGGTCGTGGTGGAGCCGTCCGGCGAGGTAGGTGCGGGCCCAGGATTCGGCGTACTGCTGCTGGTAGTAGGCGGCGGTGAGTTCGTTGATGTGCAGCATCCGCTGACGGGTGACGGGGGAGGTGTCCCAGGCGAGGGCGCGTTCGATACTGCCGGTTGAGTTGCTCGTCGGTGGGCGGCGGCGGTCCGACGGCGTCGCGGAGCATCGCCGCGACGGCCAGGTCGGCTTCGAGGAACCGCTCCCCATCCGCGGCCGTCCGTCGGCCGCCGTGCCGTCGGCGCGGCCGGGGCGGCGGTGCTGGTCGGACGCCGGCGGGGTGGGTGGTGGAGGTCGTGGGGTGGCGGGTTGGGGTCGGGTTCGTCGTCGTGGTCGGGGGCGGGGTGGGTGGCGAGGGTGATGCGCCAGACCAGGCCTTGGCAGTCGTCGTCGCCGGCGGCCAGGCCGGTCGGGCCGAGGAGCCGGTCGAGGGGCCAGCCTTGGCGTTGGGCGTGGTCGACGGCGGCGACCAGGGCGGGCCACCACCGGCTGCTGTGGAGCTGTTCGGCCCGGTCGTCGCCGACGAGGGCGGCGAGGTGGCGGGTCCAGTCGGGGATGAGGGCGGTGTCGGTGGCCGCGGCGGCGGCGACGGGCGGGTCGAGCCGGGCGCTGATCCGCCACCACAACGCCGCCGCGGCATGGTCGTCGGGCAACGGCCCCGCCCCGGCGGCGTCGCGGAGGAGGGTGGGGGCGTCGAGGCCGGCGCGGGAGATGGCGGCGAGCCGGCCGGCCAGGGTGGGCAGGAACGGATCCGCCGGCTGCGTGGGTGAGGCTCGGCGATGAGCGGCGCCCAGATGGTCGTGGCGGGGTGGGTGTCGGCGAGTTGCCGGTGGAGGTGGTGTTGCCAACGCCACCCCCACCGGTGCGGGTGGACGGGGCCGGTGGGGCGGAGGTCGCTGTCGGGGACGGCGGTGGCGGCCCGCCACACGGCGAGTTCGGCGACGATCCGCGGATCCGCGCTCAGCTGCCGCGCCCAATCCGGCCTGTCGGCGTCGGCGCTGGATTCGCGGACCTGGTCGGGCGAGGTCGGTGACCAGGTCGGCGCGGGCGTGCAGGTAGCCACCCCAGGTGGGGTGGGCGGTGAGCCGGGCCGGCACGGCGGGCAGCCACGGCAACGGGCCGCGGGCGAGCAGGGGGGTGTCGTCGAGCCGCCAGTCGAGGACGGCGGCCGGGTCGGCCGCATCGCCCAGGTCCGCCTTGCTGGACGGCGTCACGGAGGACGGTGATCGGGTTGGCGCCGGTGGCGGCGTGCAGGAGCAGGTCGGCGCGGAGGGTGGGCCAGGCGGGTTGGTCGACCAGCCCGGGAACGTCCCGGTCGGCGTGCGCTTCGAGCGCGGCCAGGTCGGCCGAGGTGTGGAGGTCTTCGGCGGCGTAGCGGAGCGCGTCGACGTACCGGTTCGTCGCGTCGGCCGAGCTGGGTACGCGGGTCGGTGAGGTCGCGCGAGCTGGGCGGTGGCGGAGGTGGTGTTTTCGTCGCGGGCCAGGATGCTGTTCGAGCAGGTCGGTGGCGGTGGCCGGGTGGATGGTGTCGGGCCGGATCACGCGTGTGGGGGTCGCCGTCGCCGACGACCTGCAGGTACAGGTGGTTGGCGTGGCGGCCGCGGGTGAGCATCGTGTACAGCTGCTGCCGCGACTCCGCCCCGGTGAGCAGGCCGTGCATGGTGTCGGCGGTGACCCCTTGGGCGCCGTGGATGGTGGTGGCGTAGCCCAGCTCGACCGCGTCGGCGACATAGCCGGCGGGCAGGGTGATCGTGTGCCGGCGCCGGAGGTGCCGGACGCGGATGCCGCCGTCGGGGGTGAGGGTGAGGATCTGCCACCGGTCGCCGTTCTTCACCCAGTCGGTCGGGGTGGTCCGCAGCCGGCGGTCGTTGCGGCGGGTGATCACCGTGTCCCCGACACTGGCCCGGTTCCCGTCCGCCAGCTCGACCGACGGCCCTGCCGGGGTTCCGGTCGTCGGCTTGCGTGGTGGTGGGTGTGGGCGCGGGTGTTGAGGTCGGCGGCGAGGTCGCGGGTGGGGGCGAGCATGATCGCGTCCCGGCCGCGGTCGCGGTCGGTCTGCCAGGCGGCGAACAGCTGGTCGGCGGTGGTGGCGGGGTCGCCGACGTGGACGCGGTGGTGGTCGAGGTAGAAGCCGAGCGCTTCGGGCCGTCCGTCACGCAGGGCGAGGGAGGCGGACCCTTCGCCGGGGTGGGTGAACCGGACCAGTTCGGTCGAGCCGGACCGCGCCGTGGGTGTGGGCGATGTCGCGGAGCACCCCGCCGGCGCCGATCGCGGCGAGTTGTTGGTCGTCGCCGACCAGCCGGACACTGCCACCGCGGCCGACCACGAAGTCGCACACCCGGTGCGAGGGACAGGGTGTCGGCCATCCCGGCCTCGTCGATGATGACCAGGCTGCCCGGGCCGACACCGCCGGCCCAGTCGGGCAGGTCGTGGTGGTCGATCGACCAGGTGAGTTTCGCCAGGGTGTCGGTGTGGGCGCCGGACCTGGTCCCGCGAGCTGCTCCGCCGCCGCCGCGGACGGGGCCAAACCGACCACGGTGCCGCCGGACCGGGTCCACACGGCGGCGAGGGCGGCCATGGCGGTGGTCTTCCCACTCCCCGCGGGTGCGATGGCGAGCTGGACCCGGCGGCCGGACCCGGCCATCTCCGTCACCAAGGCGACCTGGCCGGGGTTGAGCGGCCGGCCCCGTCCGGCCGCGTCGGCGACCACCGCGTCGACCCAACGCGGGCCGACGTGGCGGCCGTCGGTGCGGCCGGCGAGGTCGACCAGCCGCTCCTCCGCCTCCAACACGGCGGTGGAGGTGTAGTGGGTGGCGCCGGCGATCGGTGTACACGCTGGCCCCGTCCCGGCGCCGCAACACGGCCGGTTCGACGATCCGGTCGTCGGCGGTGAGGGGGATGGAGCGGTGGAGGACCTGGTCGACGAGGTAGCCGACCAGCGCCGCCGTCTCACCCGGCTGGAGGTGGACGTGGCGGGCGTGGCGTTCCGCTTCGGCGCGGACATGCCAGCTCTGCCAGCTCGCCCGGCCGGCTTGGAGGGTGGCGAGGATGCCGTCGACCGCCGCCGCGCACCACCGCCCATCCGGCCTCGGCACGTGCGCGGGTGCCGGGTGCAGGGCGGTGTGCACCATGCCGGCGACGGCGTGCCGGCCGCCGAGCAGGTCGGCGGCTTGGGCGGCCCACGTGGTCGCGTTGTTCGGTGAGGGTGCGGGGGGCGTGTTTGTGTTGCCGGGTTTCCAGGTTCGCCTGCTGCGCCAGTTTGATCATCTCCACCGCCGTCGCCGGCCGCCCATGCGCGTCTTGGAAGGCGGCGGCGAGTTCGGCGCGGCGGACGTCGATCGCCTGCCTGCGCGACGACCAGCGCGGCGTTCAGCCGCGGGTCGACGCCGACGATCTCCCGGACCGGCCGTTTCCCCCGCACCCCGGGCCGGTCTACGAACCGGACCCCCAACGTGGCGGTCAGGTGCTGCTCCAACGCGGTGTTGTAGGTTTCCGAGGCGGTGACGTTGGCTTTGAACAGGATCCGGCCGTCGATCGACAACCACCGCCCGTCCAGGGTTTGCACCTTGTTCGCCACCGCGACATGGGTGTGCAGATCCGGATCCCCGGCGCGGGAGTCGCGGTGGGTGAACGCGGCCGCGACCAGACCGTGCACGTCGACCTGCCGGACCCCGTTCGCCCCCACCCGCGAAAACAGGGCGTGGGTTTCGATGAACCGCAACGCATCCCCGACCGCGGCCTGATGGGCCCGTTCGATCGCCGCCGCGACCGGCGGGTCGGCGACCGCCCACAACGCCGACACCGACTTCACCGGCGAGAACGTCAGGTCATACCCCGCCACCGCGGTCGTGCGGGGCCGGGACAGCCGGGCGATCGTCCCGGCCAACTCCCGCGCATCGGCCGGGTCCCGGCCCTGCTCGGCCCGGAAGAACCCCGCCCCCACCTCCGACCGGATCTGCGCGCGGACCTCGGCCGGCACCGGCCAGTCCGCCGGCACCCCGGCGTGGCGGTTCCAGGCGGCGAACCGGCGGGCCACCTCGACCCGGAACGGCGACACGTCCGGGGTGTACACCTTGAACGGCGCACCGAGCCGCTCCACCGCCTGGTAGTCGGCGTCGGTCAGGTCCGGCCCGGCCAACGCCGCCCGCCGGGCCACGGCGAGCGGATGCAAACCGGCGCCGAACAGGGCTTCCATCTGCTCCGCCGTGACCGGGTCACCCGGCCGGAGGCCGCCCAACCCGGCCAAACCGGACCCCAGCCACATGCCCGGGGCTTCGCCGCGTTCGGTGTAGTAGGAGGTGAGCCCGCGATGCCCCAACTCGGTGGCGTCGAACACCGCGACCTGCCGGGTCAGGTAGTCATACCCCGACCCGGCGGTCAGCTTGTGCAGACTCATCGTCACACCACCGAAAGCACCGCCGACCCTGCTCGCCGGTCACCGCAGCGTCAACCAGTGCTCCGACGATGCATGAGGTGTATTCGGTTGCGCTCTTCGAGTCGCTGCGCTGGCTGATGAGAATGGGGGGGTCGGTCCGGCGACGTCGGCACACACTGGTGCGGGTGAGCCCGTTGAGGTGTATGGCGCGGGGTTCCTCGGTTGCCGCTGGATTGTTGCTACGAGCACGTGGGTCTGTGTCCTGGCAGAGGGCCCTCCGGGCGGCGCCGTCAGGCGATGGTCGCCTCCGGCGGGAGGGGGGGACGCCATGGAGGTCATGTTCGAGCGGGTCGCCGGGCTCGATGTCGGGCAAGGCGACGGTGACGGTGTGCGTGCGTACCCCGGGTGTCGCGGGGTCGGCGGCACAGCGAGACGCGGACGTTCAAGACGATGTACCGGGTCGTTGCGGGTGATGCGGGACTGGCTGGTCGAGGCACGGGGTCGAGATCGCGGCGATGGAGTCGACGTCGACGTATTGGAAGCCGCCGTTCTACTGCCTGGAGGAAGTGATGGAGGTGTGGCTGCTGAACGCGGCGCACATGAAGGCCGTGCCCGGGCCGCAAAAGCGATGTTCGAGATGCGGAGTGGATCGCGCAGTTGTTGGAGCACGGGCTGTTGGCGCCGTCGTTCGTGCCGCCGCCGGAGATCCGTCGGTTGCGGATGCTGACCCGGTACCGGATGCAGTTGATGGGTGACCGGACCCGGGAGACGATCCGGCTGGAGCTGATGTTGGAAGACGCCTCGATCAAATTCTCTCGGTCGCCTCCAGCCTGAACACGGTGTCGGCGCGGGCGATGCTGACGCGCGATGATCGACGGCGAGACCGACCCGCTGATGCTGGCCGAGCTGGCGAAGGGGCGGATGCGGCGCAAGATCCCGGACCTGGCGCAGGCGTTGACCGGCACCTTCGACGCCTATCACGCCCAGCTGGCTAGGTCGATCCTGCAGCGGCTGGCCTGGTCGAGCAGGCGCTGGCCGAGCTGGACGCGGTGATCGTCGACGGCCTGCCGGCCGTGGCAGCACCAGATCGAGCTGCTGCAAACCATCCCCGGGGTCGGGGCGACGGTGGCGCAGGTGATCATCGCCGAGACCGGCGCGGACATGTCGCGGTTCCCGACCGCGGCGCATCTGGCTGCGTGGGCCGGTTTGGCGCCGGCGATGAACGAGTCCGCCGGCAAACAGACCCCGGCCGGGAAACGGCACGGCAACAAGTGGCTGACCGCGATGCTGGTCGAGGCCGCCGGATCGGTGGGCCGGATGCACGGCAAGAACTACCTGGCCGCCCAGCATGCCCGGCTGACCCGGCGACGCGGGATGGGCCGGGCCCAGGTCGCGGTCGCGCACTCGATCCTGGTCGCCGCCTACTGGATGTTGAAGCGCGACGAGCCGTACCAAGACCTCGGCCCGGACTGGCATGAACGCCGCAACAACGAGGCCCACACCCGGCGGCTGGTCGCCCAGCTCGAGAAGCTCGGCCACACCGTGGTCATCGACCCTGCCGCCTGAACCCGGCCTCCCAGTCAGCGTCGGGTCTGTGCCCGACGCTGCCGCAGCCTGCCCTCGGCTGGGTTATTCACGGGTCTGTGCGGGATCGAGTGGTCGTAATCCGTGAAGGGGGTACGTTGCAGTGGCCTTGGGCGTGGCGCTTCGGCCGCTACACATGGGGATCGGTCGGAAGGTCGGCTCGTGAGAGGGGCCGGACGGAGGTCGGCTCGAATTGGATGTAGCGTCACATGCGAGGAGCGACCAACACATGGGCGATCCGGCTGGTGACCTTCCTCGTCGCTCAGTACGCCCGCACGCGGGTCTGATCGCGGTGTGCTGGCGGTTCGCCAGACCAGGCCGAACTCGACCGGCTGATCCCAGACGCCTGTGGGCCATGGCGGCATCAGATCGACTTGCTGCAGACCATCGCTGGGGGTGGGGAGACGGTGGCGCAGGTCATCGTCGCCGAGACGGGCTCGGATATGTCGAGGTTCCCGACCGCGGCACAACTTGGCCGTCTGGGCCGGGCTGGTACTGCGCCGGCGACAACCCCGATGACCGATAGAGCTGCCGGGCGCCCGGCCAGCGGTGCGGGTCGCCCACCGCGGCGCCGTAGTTGCCGGCACGCACCGTGCCCCAGCCGGGAACGGTGAGCAGCGGCGCGAACGGCGTGTGGGGCAGCAGCTCCGCGAGCCTGACCTCCGCGGCCTGGATCTGAGTATCGAGGCCGGCAAGGAGGGGCGAAGTCCGCGGCCAGCACCTGCCGGGCGACGGCGGCCTCCGACGAGGGCAACGCGTCCCTGGCCGCAAACGACCAGCCGGTCCGCGACCGGCCGTCGCACCTGCAGCCCTGGGGTGGCGGCATAACGGACGAACCGGGCCGAGCCGAGGCCGGCCAGCCGGTGCGGGTCGGCGAAGCACTCGGCGACCAGCCTCCCCACCTTGGTGCCCAGCACGTCCGGCAACGCCAGCGTCAGGCCCGGAAGCAACGGTCCAGCTGACCCAGCAGCTGGTTCTTCGTCGCGGTCCGGGTCAGGACCCGCCGCCGCCGGTGGCCAGCCCACGACGCCAACACGCCCCAGGCCGAGACATCAGGCTGCACTCGGACACCGCGACCGGCCAACAGCAGTTCGGTCATCGCGTCCAGATCCAGCGCGTCGGTCTTGACCCGACGCCGGCCCATCGCCCGCCGCTGTTCAGTGAAGCCGATCAGGGTGTCATGGTTTAGGGGGTCGGGTCCGGACGGGTTGCGGCTTGGCCAAAGCGGCGCGGAGCCGCCCGTACTGCTCGTCGTCTACCAGCTTGAGGATCGATTTGATGGACCAGTGCCGGTGGCGGTGGGTGTGGAGCTGAGCGAGGTCGGGCGACTTATGCACGGCGTAGAGCAGGGCCGAGCGAGCCTCGAGCAGTTCTCGGGCGTTGTAGCGACCGAGGTCTCGGTATGCGGTGAACTGGGAGGTGTGGAAGAACTGGTCCAGCGTCGAGGTCGTCGGGAACGACGGATCGGTCTCGGCGTAGGCGAGGAGGTCGGCCGGTGTCCTGGCGGTCAGCACGGGCTTGGCGTACCAAAGGAGACCGACTGGTGGGTGGGCCGTTGTGGCCCCGCGGGGGCCGCGTGCACCACGCCCACTGCGACCGACCGCTTCGCGTAATCGGCCCCACGGGCCGGGTGTCCCGGGCGTGCGGCGCAGCTCGTCGAGGTCGATCTTGATTTCGGCGCCGATCTCGAGCTTGGCGAGGACGATCGCGTCGGCCAGTTGCCGAAGCGTCGAGGCCTTCGTGTCCGCGTCGAGGCAGACCACCTCGTCGAGCATTCCCTCGCGGAGCAGCTCGACGAGGCCGGTATTCTCCCAGTGCCCGCCGTCGGTGAGATACAGGTAGAGGTCGTCGGGATCGAAGACGCCGAGGAACTCCTTGAGCAGGTAGCCGATGCGGCGGTTCGGGTAGTGCACCTTGTGCGCCGCGAGCGCCGCTGCTCGCGCGCGGCATCGGCCTCTGTCGCGCCCATCTGGGATACATACTTGGGGTTCGGGATCCAGACGCCGAGCCGGGCGTTGAGCAGCGCGATGAGGCTGCGGGTCGGCCCGATCCGGTAGCGGCCCATCGCCGGCGACATCGGCCGCCCCGGACATCGCCACCGCGGCCATGGTGGTTAGCCGGAGCCCCGACGGACGGTAGATCTTCGCTCGATGTCGCGCGGGGCGCAGGAGTACTCGCGCCACCGGCCCTCGTCGTCCGAGCGGCACGTGCAGGGTCATCGCCTCCGGGCTCAGCGTGACCCCGAGCGCGGGCATCCCGTAGTGGGTAAAGATGCGCCGGCTCGACGTGGTCGCGGTGGTGCAGATCCGCAGCGGTGTGCCCTGCGGGTCGCTCGAGCGCGCGCATGTACTCGGCGAGCGACGGTTCCGCGGTGCCCGGGGTGCTGTTGCCGTTCGGGTAGGCGTGACGCTCCCGTCCGCCGTACGCCGGGTGGCGAAGGCCAGCCGGAGCTTCCCACGGTAGAAGCCCGCCATCGACCACCATTCCGGGGACACGAGCGAGAAGAAGATCGTCGCCGCCCAGCACCAGTAGCCAGCTCGGCCAGCCCCTGCCGTAACCCGAACCAGCCGTCCGCCGCCCCGAGGTCGGCTCGGCCGAAGAAGCACACGGTGACCAGTACGGCCGTCAGCAGCAGCAGCGCACCACCCGCTATCGGGGCCAACCGGGCCGACCTGCTGGGTGGAGGTCCGAACGGCGGCGAGCGCCGCGCCGAGCGCGCTCAGCAGGACGCCGATCTCGACGTGGTCGACCAGCCAGGCTGTGGCCGCCGGCACCCGCCTGAGCCCGAGCGGGACGAGAAGCACGACGAGGAAGTAGCCGCCGCCAGCCCCAGCAGCCCCATCGGCCAACTGCGCCCGTGTGTGTACAGCGCGTCCAGTGCGCCGGAAGGCCGCCGGCGCGGGGAACACCGCCTTCACCCACCCGCTCGCCGACCCAGACACGACGACGGCCAGGGCCGCCGCGGCGTAGAGCACGAACGGGCCGAGGAGGTGCGTCGCGGTCGCACGCAGCTCGGCCCGCCGCAGACCAGGGGTGACTGCACCAGCCACGCCCATGGCTGGACGACCAGCCACCACAAGATCAGCAGGGCGGCGACGTTCAGCGCCACCCCGGACAGGTACGTGACAGGACGCCTGGCACGTCGCTCCGCCGGGCCTCCGCCTGCCGGTCGGGTTCTCGGCCAGCAAGTAGCCCAGCCGGGTCAGCAGGTGCTGCTCCTCCGGGGAGCCCTTCGCCCATGGTGCCGGGAGGCGGGCGCGCCCGGCCCCGGCCGGCGGGACTGCTGCGCCGCGCCGAGCGCGCGACGCTCCAAGCGCCGGCCATGTACGCGCCGCCGGACACGGCGGTCATTCGCTCCGCCGCGTCCCAGCTCGGTGCCGCCTGGGGCGCTGCGGACCCGGCGGCCCCGGTCTCCAGCTCTTGGAGCCCGCCGAGCGCGAGCGCCGCGGACCGCACGCCTCCGCCCGCGATGCAGATGCCCTGGCGGAAGCGGCCGTCGGCCGCGGGCCAGCTCTTCGAGCGGCTCGCGTCCTCGACCGCTCCGTCCGCCGCCCCGACGAGCAGGCCCTGGACCGACCTCGGCGTCAGCGCGTAGACCAGGGCGGCGTTCGACCACGTACGCCGAGCACCAGGGCCGAGCCCGAGGAACTTGGCCCACGCCGCCGTCGCCACGGCGACCCAGAGCGCGTCGGGGCTGGGGCCGGAACGGTCGGCGGCGAGCAGCAGCAGGTTCTCCACGACGTCGAGGCCGGCGGCCCAGACCAGGATCAGCACCGCGGCCCGACGAAGCTCCGCCAGCCCTGGAGGCGGTAGGCCCGGGACGGGAACAGCGCCAGGCCGGCGAGCAGGACCACCACGTACGTCCGCGACGAGCAGGAGGTCCCAGCGCAGCGCGACGCGCAGCGCGTCCAGCGACGCCCCCGCCAGCACCTCCTCGGCGCGGGCCGCGCTGCCCGCCGAGCTCGAGGCGACGATGCGTCCGTCCAGGGAGGCCGCCGGTCCGCGCCAGACGAGGAGGCTAATTGAGATCAGGAGCCACACGGCGACGGTACCAGCCGCCAGCGCAGCGTCCACGCCTCGCGAGTCACCCACCGGTACGGGTCGATGGTTCCGCGTTGAACCCTGGCGTCACGGGGCCCCGTAGCAGCTTCGTCGACGTTGCGCGCAGTGGTCATTTGCGCTACCCCCTGATGTCTCCGCGTGGTCGCAATTCCGCAGCCGCGACCCCTAATGGAGGATCACCGAGCTACGGCGCTGATACTTGGCCCCACCCAAAATTTTCGTTCGAGCGGGGGGAGGTCAATTGGTCCAGCCCTCACGCCAGCTCGGGGATGAAGGCGGCGAGGACCGCAACGCCAACCCGGCCAGCGTCGACAGCTGCTCCGCCTGGCCGGGGGCGCCGACCTTGTGGATTTAGCACCAGCTGGCAAACCCCTCGGTCCCCTGATGAGACCGAAACCTCAGCGTCTGGTGGCGACGCCGGCCACTGCCGGTGGCCAGCGACGGCGAGTCTACCGGAGTCGGGTCGCCGAGACATGGCCGCAAGCCTTTTTTTTGACAGGAAAGACCGCAGCTAGCGTTCACCGTTCCGCTGCACCGATTTAGGACCTACTAGTCCGGTGGGATCATCCACGGCACCGGCCGGCATCGGGATGCGTTGGCGTCGATCTCGTGGACGCGATTTAGCTGGTGATGCGCTTCAGTTGACACGATTTTTGCAGGGTTGCGTGCGCATTCTCGAGTGTTCGCGCGAGCGCGAGGTGGCCGGTGGTGAAGCCGGCGCCGAGGCTGACGCGGATCCAGTCGCCTTCCATGGTGTCGTCGGTGGGGGTGAGGATGAGGGTGCCGCGGCTGCGCCCGTCGGGTTGGTCGGCGGTGTACCAGCCGAGGAGGCTATCGGCGCTCGCATGGAGTTCAGCTTTCCAATGCAAGCCGCCACCGCCACCGCCGCGTCGGTGGTGGTGGTGGTGATGTCGATCCAGTTGCCGCGGGGGTGGAGTTCGACGGGTGCGGTGAGGGTGCCGTGGGTGGTGTCGGCCCAGACGCTCCACCAGGCGCCGGCGTGGCTGGGTGGTCCGCCGGCGAGTTCGTCGAGGGTGATGTGGAGGCGTTCGGCGAGGAGCCGGGCGCCGTTCAGGGTGGGTTGGGCGTCGCCGTTCTCGTAGCGGCGGATTTGGCGGACGTCGACGCCGAGGGTGGTGGCGAGGTCGTGGACGGTGAGGCCGAGTTCGAGCCGGCGGCGGCGGATGACCTCGGGGGTTCCCATGAGCCGACCCGCCTCTCTCAACCTCATTGCCCTGATAAGTCCGATTGTGGACTCACGAAGGCATACTGTCTTGGAAGGTCCGATTCCGGACATTCCAAGTCTAGGAGGTTGTCGTGGGTCGTGCATCCCTGGCTATGTCGGCGGTTCTGGCCGCGCTGGCGTTGAGTAGTTGCGCCCTTCCGTCGGTGTCGGCGCCGAGTCCCTCGAGTTCGACCTCGGCTGGACCGGCCTCGGTGACGCCGTCGCCGTCGTCGCCGGCCGTGCCGAGTGCCACGCAGTCGGCGCCGCCGTCCGAGGCGCCGATACCAGTGGAGAGCCCGGTCGCGGTCCGGTCGGGCACGCTGCCCTCGTTCGGCCAGTTGTCGGCGACGGTGTCGGCTGAGGTCTATCCGGTGCGCCGCTCCGGTGAGACGGCGGTGGTGAACATTCATCTCACCTCCGACAACCGGTTCCGGCTGGGCAGGGCGTTGTCGGATCGGGACCGGGAGGTGGCCGATCGGGAGTTGGCGTCGGTGGACGGGGTCCGGTTGATCGATCCGGGCGGGAAGAAGGCGTACCTGCCGGCCACGGTCGGCGACGGGCAGTGCTTGTGTTCCCCCTCCGGTGAGGCGGCTGATGACCTGGTCCGGTCGGTGTGGGTGAGTGTGGTGTTCGCCGCGCCGGCCGCGTCGGTTCGACACGTTGACGTGGTGATTCCGGTGTTCGGCACGGTCAGCCATGTCCCCGTCGTCTAACCGTCGCCGGCTCGGCCTGGTGTTGGTGACAGCCGCGGCCGTGGTGTCAGTCGCGGTGCCGGCGGCGGCGGAGCCGCCGTCTCCTCCTCAGATCCCGCCGGGTCAGCCGGTCACGGCGCCGGTGCTGGCCATCCATGCCGGCTGGCTGGATCTGCGCGACGGCGCGGTCGTGGAGGCTACGGAGCGGGGCGGCCGGTCCAAGCTGGACGCGACGGTCCTGTTCGGCAGGGACAGTGCGCGTTTGCGGCCGGGCGCGGCCGGGTCGATCCGCCGGGTCGCCCGCCACCTCCGCAGCTTCGGCGCGGGGACGGTGACGGTGACCGGTTACACCGACGACCTCGGCACCGCCGCGCATGGCCTGGACCTGTCGCGCCGCCGCGCCCGGGCGGTCGCCCGGGTGCTGCGGACCGAACTGCCCGCCGACCCGTACAGGGTGGTGTCGGTTGGCAAGGGGGAGCGGGACCCGGCCGTCCCGAACACGTCGGAGGCGAACCGGCGGAAGAACCGGCGCGTGGTGATCACCTTGGACCGTCGATGACCACCCGCCCGGTCCAACCACCCGGTCCAACCGCGGCGGCCGATCCGAGCCGGATCCGGAGGCCGGAGAGCTGGGGCGGGCGACCCTCCACCCACCCGGTACGGGCGGGTCTGGTCACTCACCTGGTGCGATCCCATCGGGGGTCGGTGACCGGGTGGAGCTCCAGCCGCGGCACCCATCTGACCAGGACCGAGGCGTCGCCGACGATCGCCACCTGGGCTTCCCACTGGCCGTCGGGGTTCCGCCGCCAGGCCATGAGCAGGCCGGGGTTCTGCCGGCGGCCGATCACGTCGACCCAGACGTGCCGAACCGCGGGTTCAGAGTCGGGCATCGGCTGGGGTGGGGTCGCGGATCGGGATCAGCCGGTCGACAGACAGCCAGCACACCAGCAGCGCGGTGCCGAACGGATTGACCGCGACCAGCGCCACCCAGTCGGAGGTGCCTGCGTTGTGCACCGGTGCGTGTTGCCAGCACACCACCACCCCCGGCTGCGGCGGTCCGTGGCCGCCGGGGCTACGGACCCAGACGTGCCGGATCGACGGCTCGACCGGCCCACCTCCCACCGGCGGCACCGCCGCAGGCCTGCCATCAGCCGCTGCCATGGCATCAGTATCGAACACATAGACGAAACCTGGGTCGCGACGGCCGATCTTTGACCTGATCTCCCAGATTCACCGGCGTCCGGGTGACCGGCGACCGGCATCGGCGTGGCTTCTGGGGATGAGCGACCGGCGCTGTGCACAGGACGCCGAGGGTGATGCGTCATCGACGGATCTGTGGCTCGATGGCAGGCCGAGCCAGGGGAGGAGGTGTGACGGGGATGTCGACCCGGCAACTGAACGTGGAGGCGGTGACCGTACTGGCCGCGGTCCGCCGGCTGCTCCGCCGGGCCGCCGTGTTGGCCTGGGACACGGCGGACGCCGAGGGTCCCGGGTCGCGTACCCCGTTGTTCGCGCTCGGTGTCGACCTGGCCGCCGACACCGTCCAGCTGCTGCTCGTCGACCATCCCGACCTTGATGGGGATGTGCCGCTGCGCGGCACCGCCGTGACGTTGCTGCGCGATGCCGAACGGCAACTGGCCGGGATCCCGCTGTCGGCCGAGCCTGCGGCATTGCATGTGCTCCGCGCTGAGGTGGCCGCGTTGCTACGGGAGGCCGAGGGCTGTGCCCGACGCTGACCAGCCGACGGTGGCGGAACTGCTCACCGACGCCGACGCGATCGCCCGCGACACCCTGGACGACGTGCAACCCGCCCAGGCCGCGGCGATGGTCCGGGCCTGGCCCAGCCTCGTCCAGGCCGCCGCGACGCTGTGGGCCGTGCTGCCGCCGGTCCTGTCGGTCGAACCCGACCATCCGGACCCGATGCCCCGCCTCGCCCACGGTGCAGCCTTGATCGGCCGTGGCCTGGCCGCCGGCGACTGGCCCGGCGCCGGACCCCTTGATCCGCGCCTGGCCGAGATCACGAGCAACCTGACCGAAGCCCACACCCTGCTCCGGGAGGCTGGATTGGAGCAGGCGGACCGGCCGGCCCGGCACCAGTGGGCCGAGCAGCAGGCCGCCCGGGCCCGGATCATGCACACCGTGTACGTCGCCGCGCACGGCACCACCCTCGCCCTGACCGCCCGCCGTAACGAGATCACCGCCCGCCAGGCCCGGTCCCGGCGCCGCAGCGGCCCGCCCCCGCGTAGGCCGGCCGGTCAGCACCCGGAGATCCGCGGCGCCACCCAGCTGATCAGCCAACTCGCCGTCGCCGAACAGTTCGCCGCCGGCTACGTCGCCGACCATCCACCCGGCCCCATCGTCCCACCCGCCACGTCGACCCTGCTGCCCGAAGCCCGCCTGGAACGCGTCCTCGCCGTCTGGGACGTCCAGGCGCACCGCACCCTCGCCGGACAACCCGACCCGGTCGACCTGGTCCGGATCGCCCGCACCCAAGCCACCCTCGCCGTGGTCACCGGCATCATCACCGAAGCCGCCGCCCGCACCGGCACCCTCCCACCCGACAACGTCCCCCGGCTCCGCGACGCGCTGCAGGCCAGCCAGGCCGGGCTGGACCCGGACCGCCCGCCGCTGGTCGGAACTGGCCACCGCCTACGCCACCCCCGACCCGCTGCTCATCGACGCCGCCCGCGCCGTCCGCGCCACCCTCACCGCCGTCGCCGCCACCCCAACCGGCTGGGCACCCCCCGACCAGATCGCCGCCCGCGTCGACCTCCCCACCACCCTCACCACGATGCGCCTGTCGATGATCGCCGCCACCGGCCTCGCCCACGCCATCCGCACCACCGCCGCCCACGACCCCGGACTCACCGCCCCCGCCCGCACCATCAACATGCGCGCCCGCGCCGAAACCGAGCACGCCATCGAACACGGCGACTACCGCGAACCCGGCACCGACCGGCCCACCACCCACCAACCCACCCGCAACGCGATCATCCCCCTCCCCGGCCCGGCACGCCGCGGCCTCGTCACCAACGCCGACGCCCTGATCACCACCTGCGGACGGGTCATCGACACCACCACCGGCGTCCACACCGACCTCGTCCACGCGCCCAGGCCAGCGGGTCGCGCAGGGCCGCTGCGACCCGGACCACCCGCCCGAAGCGCAGCGCGTCAACCCAGTCTCGCGCCAGGCCTGTAGTTCATGTCGGCCGTATCCGAGGATCTGACTGTTGCGTGTGCGACGCTTGCGCGCCACCTCCCCGCCGTTCGTGTTGCTTCCGCCGGTGCTACTCGTATTGCCCTCAATGGTCGGGATCGTGCGTCAGAGGCACCGTCTCGACGAACCCTTTGGGCCACTGCCGTGGGAGTAGACGACGACGTCATCAGGCTCCGGCGAGGAGAAGAGTCGCCCCTGTTTCCGGAAGGCATCGCTGAGGGCATACACGCCGGCGGCCTTGGTCGGGAGGCCGACGCCGGCCTCCTTATCAAGCACACTCCACACGAGTTGCGCACTGACCCGGCTCCGCCTGTTAGGCCTGATCGTCCGCTTGGAGCACTCCAACACCTACGTCCTCACCGACGACGGACAACGGTTCGCGGTCTTCTACACCAAGGTCCACAACCGACTACGGCCGCTGATGGCAGCCGACCAGCCACCTGCATCCCTGGAGATCCGGCACGCTTTGAAAGGGCTCGACCATGCCGTCACCGACTACATCGACGGAGCGCGTATCGCCGCCTAAAGACTGTGCTCAAGTTTCAAACCCCTAGCGACCAAGGATCGCTGACATGACCTGAGTCTGACTGGCCTCGTTACGAGCTCTTTGGTAGCGACATGTCCGCCTGGGCGGGGTGGTCGGCGCTCGTGCTCAGCCCATCGCGGGGACCTGATCAGAAGGCTGTCCAACCCTGCGCGTACGCGCTGGTTGTGACTCGTCCACAGTCCTGCCCCGTGGTGACTCCGACCCGGGCCGGCGCCGGCTGGTGCGGCCGGCCGTTGCCCATTGCAGAGGAAGGACCAAGCCGCAGTGACCATCGTTGCGCATACTCATCCGTTCGTCATCGGCGTGGACACACATGCCCGCAATCACGCGTTGTCGATCTTGGCGACGCTTCTTGGGAGGTCGTCGACGACGCCGAGTTCCCCGCCACGAGCGCCGGGATGGCCCGGGCGCTCACTGGAACTCGCCCCGTCACCCCGGGGCCAAATCAGACTGTCAGGATCATCCAGGCCACTACCAAGCCCGTATCTTGTCCTGCTGTGACCGGCTGAGGTGGAGAAGTGTGCCTATGGAGGTGAGACCACGACGACGGGACCACCAATGGGCAGGCAACGTATTGCGCGTCAGGAGCAGGTGCGGGACGGGTTCGAGCGGTGGCGTGGGGGACGTGCCGACGGATCGGGGGCCACGTCGGCGACCCGCGAGGAGTCGCTCGAACTGATCGAGAGCGGACAGCTCGGCAGCTCTGAGGGTGAAGTGGCGCGCTGGATTGCGGCGTTTGTTGCGGACGGGCCGGGCACGCTGCCAGGGTTGGTCGAACGCATCGTCGTTGCGGGAGTGGAGCGGGCGGCAAGCTCAAGGCAGGTCGCGTGACACCTCGTGGCCGGAGTGCTTCCAGGTGAGTTTCAGGGATGCGGGGTTGAGGATGCGTTGCCGCCAGTCGAGGTAGGTGGCTTCCTTGGTGCGGGCAGAGACGATCTGGATGGTGAGTAGCTCGTCGATCACTTCGCGGCGTTCGTCGAGTTCGAGGGCCGCCCATACGGCGGGCGCGCTCGGGGTGTTGAGGAGGCGTCTGAGCAGGGCGCCGGCGGGGACGGGGACCCGTTGCTGCAAGTCGTCTCGTTGCTTCCCAAGTCTGGCTTGTCCGGCCTGGAGTTGCTGCCGGGTGATGGTGCCGTCGGCGAACGCCATGACGAGGCCGTCGCTGCGCTGTTGGACGGCCGCCAACTGCCTGAGGATGTCGGCGATGTCGTCGGCGTGGTCGGGCGGGGCGAGCTGCGCGGCGATGTCGGGTCTGGACAGATACGTGACGATCACGTTCTCGACGAACCGGTCGATGGGTTCGGCTTCCCGGTAGGCGTGCCCGGCCTTTGCGGAGCAGCGGTACCGCCGCCGCCCGTTGCGGGTGCCACCGGAATGAACAATCGCCCCGCACACGGCGCAGGTCGCGACTCCGGAGAGGAGTTGCTTCGGGGGGTGGGCCCATCTGCGAGCCGGATCGTTCAAAACCACCTGGGCGGCGAGCCAAGTCTCCTCATCGACGATGGCCGGCCATTCCCCCCGCACCGGGGCGCCGTCGGGCCCGGTGAGGATCTCTCGGTGATAGACCCGGTACCCGGCGTAGCGGGCGGACTTGAGCAGTTGGCTCAACATGGTCGAATCCCACGGGTTGTTCTTCTTCGAGGTGCGGAACCCGGCCGTGTTGAGACGCCGGCAGATGCCGGCCAGCGACACACCGTCGAGAACGGACTGGTACGCCTCCGCGACGGCGGCAGCTTCCGCATCCCGAAGCTGGAGACCGTCGGGCCCATAGCCGAAAACCCGTGCGGTGCTGAAGTGACGGCCTTGCAGGGCCCGCTGGTAGTTCGCGCGTTTCTGCCGCTCGGCTTTCTGCTCCGACTCGTACTGCGCCACCGACCCGAGGGTCCGGGCAACCATCCGACCCGACGGCGTCGCCAGATCCAGCGGTCCGGCCTGCACCGCCAACGTCGGAACTCCGCGTGGCTGGCAGAGCGCGATGAACTCCTCCAGATCCTGCATCCGACGATAGAGCCGATCGGTGTGCCACACCAAGACGACATCGACCTCACCCCGCCCGATGGCAGCGAGCAGGGCGCGGTACTCCACCCTGGGGGTGGATGAGTAGGCGCTGGTGTCGTTGTCACTGAACACAGCGACGACCTCAATGTTGCGGGAACGGGCGAGGGCGCGGCAATCCTCTTCCTGCCGGGCGACGGCGGCGCCCAGGCCTGTGAGGTCCCGGCTCACCCGGGTGTAGATTGCACCCCGCTGCATGGGTATAGATTAGCAATACCCGTGGGTACCGGAACCTTGTCGACCACCCACGCGCACTCGGCCGAGTCCACCATGGATCGGCTGGCCTCCCAGGTGGCGCAGGGTGGGGTCCTGACCATCCCGGAGGCGTACCGGCAGATCGCCCACAACATCCACCTGTTCGTGCACGTGAGGCTGGTCGACGAGACCTGGCGAGGCGGGCTTCGGCGGCGCTACGTCTCCGAGATCCGGCAGGTGATGCGTGCGGTGGAGAACGAGCGGCCGGTCACCCACCTGACCTTCCGCGCGACCGGCACCGGTACGCAGCCGGCGGGCTTCTTCCCCGATGCCGACTTCGAGGCCGAACTCCTGCCGTTCCGCCGCGAACTGACCCGCACGACGCGGCACGCCGACCGGGACGGAGCTACGTGACCGGGCTGGCCGTGACCGCCGGCCTGCTCCTGGTGGCTGGTGTGTGGGCGTTGGTCGGCGGCATACGCCGAAGCGCTCCGCGTCAACGCACCGTGCGTGCGGGGTCGCTCCACGAGACCTGGGCGCGCATCACCCGGCGGCCAGCAGGCGCACGCGGTCGTCAGCGAGACCTGCTCCTCCTGGCCAGCGCGGTGGTCGGGTTAGCCATCGCCGTGCTCACCGGCTGGCTCATCGCCCTCCTGCTCGTCCCGGTGCTCGCGCTCGGACTGCCGTACCTGCTCATCGTGCCGACCCCGCGCGACGTCGAACTGCTGGAGGCTCTCGACCGCTGGGTGCGCTCCCTGTCGGCCACGATCGCCACCGGTCGCTCGGTCACCGATGCGATCCGGGTCTCGCGGCGTACCGCGCCGCCCTTGATCGCCGATGAGGTCGGGCTGCTGGTGATCCGGCTCAACCACCGCTGGGAGACGCGGGACGCCTTGCAGCGATTCGCCGACGGGCTCGACTCGCCCGACGCTGACGGCGTCATCGCAGCGCTGATGCTCGCGTCGACCCGGGGTGCCAACGGCGCTTCGGTCACGCTGCAGGCGCTGGCCGACTCGATCCAGGCGCAGCTCAAGGCGCGGCGGGTGATCGAGGTGGAGCGCTCCAAGCCCTACGTCGTGGTCCGCCAGGTGACGGTCATCTCCCTGCTCACCCTGGTCGTCGTCTTCGTCGGTTCACCCAGCTTCTTCGCGCCCTATCGGACTCCGCTCGGCCAGGCCCTGCTGTCGGTCCTGCTGGCGCTCTACCTCGGATCGCTCCTGCTGATGCGGCGCAAGGCGCACCAGCGCAGGCGTCCGCGCATCCTCGTGGGGCAGCTACGGTGACGATCTCGATGGCGTTGCTGGCCGGAATGCTGCTTGCGGCGGGTCTGACGTGTTTCGTCGTGGCTCTGGCCCCGCATGCGCCCCGACTCGATGCGGCTCTGGAGCACCTGTCCGGCGATTCCGAGGGGCGGGTCCGTCCGATCGACCTCGGCCCGGTGCGGAATCGCTCCGAACGGTTGGGTGTGTGGCTCTACCGCCATTCGCCGATTCCGCTCACCGCCGGTCAGCGGCGCGCGCTGCGGCTCACGGACAAGCCGATCGCGGAGTTCTACGCCGACAAGGCCGTGATGGCCATCATCGGGGTGGTGTTGCCGAGCGTAGGCGGGCTCGCGCTCATGTACGTCGCGGGAACTCTCAGCCCGCTGCCGGCGGTCGTGGGCCTGCTCGGTGCCCTGATCGGCTTCTTCGTCCCGGACCTGCTCCTGCGCCGCTCGACGCGGTCGACCGAGGTCGGGGCCACCGAGGCCCTGCTCGTCTACATCGACCTCGTCACGCTGGAGCGATTGGCGAATGCGTCGGCCACGCAGGCGCTCACCCAGGCTGCCCAGCTCAGCGACATCCCGCTGTTCGTCCAGATCCGCACAGCGCTGGAGCGTGCCCAACTGGAGCAGCAGACCCCGTACGCGGAACTGCGCCGGCTGTCCGAGCAGTTGAAACTTCCCGAACTCGCCGACATCGCCGACGTCATGCAACTGGACGACAGCGGTGCGGCGCTGTCCGGTGCCTTGCGGGCGCGGGTCCGAGAGCTGCGCGACGCGCATCTCACCCGGGAGCAGATCAAGGCCTCCGCCGACGCCGAGGGCATGACCGTCTACATGACGCTGCCGGCTCTGGTCTTCGGCTCGATCTTTCTGGTGGCCGCGCTGCTGCGGATTGTCTACGGCTGATGCGGAAGCGACGGTCGGTGGCGGGGACAACACGCGGTCTTGCCCGCACAGGCGGTCTTGGACAACACTGCCGCGATCTGGACAACACCTGCTCCGACCGGACAACACCTCGGCCTTTCCTTCCTCTGCCGTGCCCGCGACAGTGGATCAGGAAGTGAGGGGGAGGCGTGAGAGGGATAGGGGACGTGACAGGAATCGGGGACGTGAGAGCGGAGTGGCCACGATGAACCACGCTCCGCTGCGACGGGACGCGCGGTCCCAGCGCTTGGCTCGCCTGCGCCTGGCTCGCCGGCGCGTGGATGGCCGGCGCCTGGGTGGGCTCCGCCCGTGGTGAGGCTCCTGCGCGGGCTCGGTGCGCTGGTGGTGATGTTGGCTGTCCTGGTCGGCGTCCCCGTGGCGTTGGTGTTGCTCGGGGGTACTCCCTGGCCCGAGGACCTGAGCTGGTCTGCCGTCCGCGCCGCCTTGTTGCGCCCCGACGACGGAACAGTGCTGGCCGGCCTGATCGGTGTCGTCGGGTGGTTGGCCTGGCTGGTCGCGATCGCGTCCATCCTCACCGAGACCGTCGCTGTGCTGTCCCGGCAACGGTTCCGTATCCGGCTGCCCGGGCTCGCCGGTCCGCAACGGTGGGCAGCTGGCCTGTTGGTCTCTGTGCTGGCCATGCTGTCGAGCCCCCAGCTGGTGCAGGCGGCGCCGCCCCCTCCCGTGGTGGCCGACACCGCTCAGCCGTTGCCGGCCGCCACGCCCACCCCGCCGGCTCCCACGCCCACCGCACCGGGCGCGCCGACCGGTGCGTTGGGCGCTTCCGCCCAACGCGCTCACCGGCACGAGGTACAACCGGGTGACGACCTCTGGAGTCTGGCCGAGACGTACTACGGCAGCGGGCGCGAGTGGCGCCTCATCGCCGCAGCCAACCCGACGGTGTTGACCGGCGGACCCGACCGGCTCAGCGTCGGCTGGCGACTGACCATACCCGGCGTCACGGCTGGCGACGTACCGAGCGGGAGAGTGGTCACCGTGCGGCGCGGCGACACCCTTTCCGCCGTGGCCGAGCGTGTCTGGGGATCCGCCGATCGCTGGCCCGAGCTGTTCTCGGCCAACCGCGCCCAGTTGAGCGACCCGGACGAATTGGCCATCGGCATGAGGCTGGTCGTCCCCGGCGACCACACGCGGTCGACCCCTGAGCCCCAGGCCCCGCCCGATTCCCAGGCCACGCCGGAGCAGCAGCAGGCCACGCCGGAGCCAGCAGGCCACGCCGGAGCAGCAGGTCACGCCGGAGCCGCAGGTCACGCCGGAAATACGGGTGACACCTCAGCCGGGAGGACAGCCCACCGGGGGCACGGGGGGTTCCACCGCAACAGAAGACCCGACCACGCGGCCGGTCCCCACCGCCGCCGATCAGACTCAGCGCGGCTCCGGCAACACCTCTGCCGAGGTGTCGGAGATCGACGAGGGCACGATGGAGGCGATCCCGCTCGCCGCGGTCGGTGGCCTGCTGGCCGCCGGATTGCTCGGCGGGCTGGCCTGGCGTCGGCGCCTGCAGTTGCAGTCGCGTGCCGTCGGTCGCCGGATTCCCCACGTACCACCGGCCGTCCGCGCGCTGGCTGTCGGGCTCGGCCACCGTGAACGGCCGTTGAGCCTGCGGACCCTCGATCGGGCGTTGCGGGCCATCGCGGCCCATTGCCGCAACACCGGAGCCGTCCCCCCGACACTCGAGCTGGCCCTGGTCTCGGAGCGGGAAATCGAGCTCGTGATGCGCGACTCTGGCGGGGAGCCGCCTCTCGGCTTCGCCGTGCGCGGCCGGTCCTGGCTGCTGGCGCCGCGCGACGCCGACTACCTGACCTCGATTCCCGGTCTTTCCGATGCCCCACGGCCCTACCCGGCTCTGGTGACGCTCGGCCGGGACGGCCGTGACCGGCTGGTGCTGGCCGACCTCGAATCCTTCGGCACCTTGGCCCTGGAGTGCGCCTCCCCCGACGTCACCGGCTCCATCGACTCCCCCGACGCCACCGACACCCCCCATGCGCCAGAACGCGACGACGCCGCTGACTGGCTCGCGGCGATGGCGGTCGAGCTGTCCTTCTCGCCGTGGGCGGAGGAGATGATCCTCACCTTGGTCGGCGGACCCGACCGGCTCACCGACGCCCTGGGCATGCATAACGTCACCCGCACTGACGATGTCGACTCCCTGCTCGAACGGTTGGAGGCGCGCGCGGCGGCCCAGCGCGAGCATCGGCCCGTATCCGGTGCTCAGTCAGCACCGCATCGATCCCGATCTGGCCGACCCCTGGGCTCCGGAGATCGTCCTGGTGCAGTGTCGGCTCACGCCGGCGCAGCAGCGGCGACTGGTCGCGGTGACGCAGAGCGAGCCGCGGGCCACCATCGCGGCGGTGGTCGCAGGTCCGGTAGCCGGCGCGCACGCTGGCGTCTGAGCACCAGTTCGGACTCCGCGGGCCGGGCCGTTCTCGCACCGGCCGGGTTGGCCCTGCTGCCGCAACGGCTGCCGCCGCCGGCCCTTGACGCGGTCGTCGAGCTCGTCGCCACCACCGGCCGAAACGACACGACGCCGGCGCCGTGGTGGACCGCCGCAGAGGCAGAGCCGGATCCACCCCCGGACAACGTGACCTATCTCGGCAGGCGATTCGGCGGCTGGGCCCCCACGAACCCGGAAGGAGGGATGACGATGACCGATAGCACGGTGCTCGACGCGACAGCGGCTGAGGTGCGGCGCGACCCGATGTTGCAGCTGCTCGGTCCGGTTGAGCTCGTCGGCGCGGCCGGCTCGCCACCTCCGCGGGCCGCCAAGCAGTGCCTGGAGTACTGCGGGTGGTTGCTGGAGCACCCCGGGAGCACAGCCCGCGCGATGATGGGATCCCTCGCGGTCGCCGAGGGCACCCGCCGCTCCAACATGAGCCGCCTGCGCACCTGGCTCGGGGAGGCGCCGGACGGTGCGCCGTACCTCCCCGAGGCCTACACCGGCCGCATCCACCTGCATCCGGCGGTGAGCTCGGATTGGCAGCGGCTGCAGATCCTGACGGCGCATGGCGTGAACCGGGCCAGCGACAACAGCCTGCGCGCCGCCTTGGAACTGATCCGCGGGGCACCACTCGCTGACGCCGCGCCCGGCCAGTGGCACTGGGCGGAGGAACTGCGCACCGACATGATCTCCTGCGTTCGCGACATCGGGGTGGAACTGGCCGAGCGGGCGCTCGCCGTCAACGACCTGGACCTCGCGCGGCGTGCGGCGGCCCGGGCCCTGGTGGCCGCGCCCGGGGACGAGTTGCTGCTCGCCGCCCGGATCCGGACCGAACACCGCGCCGGAAACACAGCAGAGACCGAGCGGTTGACGTTGCAGCTGGCCGCTCAGGCGCGCAGCCTCGGGGTCGACCTCGAGGCCGAGACGGTCGCACTGTTGCAGGAGGTGATGGAAGGGCGGGTACGCGCACGGCTGGCCTGAGCCAGCCCTGGGGACCGCCCAGCGGTCAAGCCGGAGCGGTTGCCTGAGCCGGGGCCTTCAGCACGCGATAGCGCAACGTGACGAAGGTCGTCCCGTAGCGGGTCACGTCGACCAGTTCGAGCGCGGGCGCGGTGATGCGGCGCGGGAGCAGGGGAGCTCCTGAGCCCAGGAAGACCGGCGCGACACCGAGGATGATCTCGTCGAGCAGGCCCTGATCGTGGAACTGGCCGACGAGATCACCGCCGCCGACGACCCACAGGTTCCGGCCCGCGGCGGCCTCGGTCATGGCCGCGTGCACCGGGCCGACGTCGCCGGAGACGAACCGGATGTCCAGGCCTTCGGCGGTCGGCAACTGTCCGGCTGGAGAACACCCAGGTCGGGAGGGAGTACTCCCACTTGGTCGGGTCGGTGAGGAAGCCGGTGTGCTCGGCGATCCACTCATACGTCGTGGACCCCATGGCCAGCGCGCCCACGTCGGCGATGAAAGCCGGGTACTCGTCCAGCACGCCCGGCCCGCCCTCCTCGGCGGGCACCTGGAACAGCCACTCCAGCGAGTTGTCCGCGTCGGCGATGAAGCCGTCGATGCTGGTCGCGGTGTAGAACTGCGTGCTCATCGCCTCAGCCTGCCACCGCCCTCGGCTCAGCGGAAGCGCAACAACCGCAGGCTGTTGGTGACCACGAAGACCGAGCTCAGCGCCATCGCGGCCCCGGCGATCATCGGGTTCAGGAATCCGGCCGCGGCCAGCGGCAGCGCCAGCACGTTGTAGCCGAACGCCCAGACCAGGTTGCCCTTGATGGTGCGCAGGGTCGCCCGGGCCAGCCGGATCGCCGTCGCCGCGGCGCGCAGGTCCCCGCGGACCAGGGTCAGGTCGCTGGCCTCGATCGCCGCATCCGTCCCGCCGCCCATGGCCAGACCCAGATCGGCCTGGGCGAGGGCGGCAGCGTCGTTCACCCCGTCACCGACCATGGCCACCCGCTGCCCCTGCGCCTGCAGCCGTCGCACCACCTCGACCTTGCCCTCGGGCAGCACGCCGGCGATCACCTCCTCGATCCCGACCTCGGCCGCCACCGCGCGCGCCGCCGCCTCGTGGTCGCCGCTGAGCAGCACCGGCCGCAGCCCGAGGTCCCGCAACTCGCCCACCGCCGCGGCCGAGGTCGGCTTCACGGTGTCGGCCACCGCGATCACCCCGCGCGCGGCACCGTGCCAGCCGACCAGAACCGCGGTACGCCCACGGGCCTGCTGCGCCGCGTACGCCGCCCGCAGCTCCGTCGAGACCTCCAGACCCTCCGCCTCCAGCAGGCCCAGCTGCCCGACGACCACCGACCGCTCGACCACCGCCTGCTCGGCGCCGGACTCACCGGTATCGTCCGGCGACGCCGACAGCTCGGCGCGGACGCCGAGTCCGGGGCGGTTGTCCAAACGGGCCAACGCCGGCAGCGGACCGGCGGCCCGCGCCCGCTCCGTGATCGCCCGCGCGATGGGGTGCTCCGACCCCGACTCGGCCGCGCCCGCCGACCCGCAGCACCTCCGCAGCATCCGAGCCATCCGCGGCGTCCGCAGCCGCCACCACGTCGACCACCGACATCTGCCCGCTGGTCACCGTGCCGGTCTTGTCCAGCAGCACCACGCCGAGCTTCCGGGTGGACTCCAACACCTCCGGACCCTTGATCAGCACCCCGAGCTGGGCCCCGCGACCGGTGCCCACCAGCAGGGCGGTCGGCGTGGCCAGGCCGAGTGCGCACGGGCAGGCGATGATCAGCACGGCCACCGCCGCCGTGAACGCGAACGAACTGCCCGAGCCCTGGCCCAGCCAGAAACCGAGAGTGGCCACGGCGAGCGCGATCACGACGGGCACGAACACCGCCGAGATCCGGTCGGCCAGCCGCTGCACCTGCGCCTTGCCGCTCTGCGCCGCCGCGACCAGCCGAGCGATCTGGGCCAGTTGGGTGTCGGCGCCCACCCGGGTGGCGCGGACGACGAGGCGACCGTTGGTGTTGACGCAGCCGCCGATCACCGGGTCGCCGGGCCCGACCTCGGCCGGCACCGACTCGCCGGTGACCATGGACGCGTCCACCGCGCTGTGGCCGGACACCACCACCCCGTCGGTGCCGATCCGCTCGCCGGGGCGGACCAGGATCTCCTCGCCCACCCGCAGCCGCGCCGCCGCGACCACCTCCTCCCCGCCGTCGCGGAGCACCGTCACCTCGTCCGGTGCCAGTTCGAGCAGCGCCCGCAGCGCCGCACCGGAGCGCCGCTTGGCCCGCGCTTCCAGGTAGCGGCCCACCAGGATGAACGTGGTGATGCCGACCGCGGCCTCCAGGTAGAGGTTCGCCGTGCCGCCGTGCCGTTCCAGGCGCAACTCGAAGGGGTGGATGAAGCCGATCCGGCCGGCGGCACCGCCGAACAGCGCGTACGCCGACCAGCCCGCCGCGGCCAGGGTGCCGACCGAGATCAGGGTGTCCATGGTGGCGTTGCCGTGGCGCAGGTTGAGCCAGGCGACGCGGTGGAACGGCCAGGCGGCCCAGGCCACCACCGGCAGGGTGAGCGCGAACGACAGCCACTGCCAGCCAGGGAACTGCCACGCCGGCACCATGGCCAGCGCGATCACCGGCACGCTCAGCACGGCCGCCACGACCGTACGCCGGCGCAGCACGCGCAGCGCCTGATCGGGGTCGCGCGCGTCGTCGGCGGGCAGGGCGGCGCCGTAGCCCGCCTGCTCGATCACCTCGATCAGCGCCTGCGGAGAGGTCTGCCCGCCGTAGCGGACCGTGGCCTTCTCGGTCGCGTAGTTCACGGTGGCGCTGACGCCGTCGACCCGGTTCAGCTTCTTCTCGATCCGGGCCGCGCAGGAGGCGCAGGTCATGCCGGACACGTCCAGGTCGATGACCAGGGCCTGCCGGATGTCGGGGGTCTTGGTGGTCATCGGGGCACCTCCACGGTGAAGCGCGCCACGTGGCGCTGGTCGCTCCGGAAGAACTCCACGAACACCGCGTACGTCCCGGGGTCGGGCACCCCGCCGGTGAAGTCCAGTTCCGGTCCGCTGCCGTCGGACTCCGGGGTGCAGGTGGCGGTACGCGAGGTCGCCCGGGCGGATGATCACGCAGTGCCCGAGCAGCCCGTACTCGGCCTGCAGGTCGGTGACCGGCCGCCCGTCCTCGCGCACGGTGAACCGGCTCAGGCCGTCCGGGCTGGTGCCGAGAACCCCGGTACGGGTCACCGTCAACGCGTCGACCTCGGCCACCCGGCGCGCCGGAACCGGCGGCTCCGGGGTGTAGTCGCCGGCCACCGTCGCCGGCCACCGTGAAGTCGGTGGCCAGGGTGACCTCGCGGCCCAGCGCGGCGGGCTGCAGGTCGACGATGACGTGCCACGGCCCTGGGGTGAGGTCGAGGATCGGCCACCAGGACGCCCCCTCGCCCTGCTCGGGGCTGACGTGCTGGTAGCCGGTCAGGTCGTGGCGGAAGGCGATCACGTGCACCGGGTGGCCGTCCACCTCGGTCAGCTCCGCCGGCGCGCCGTCCGGCCCGGTGACCGCGAGTTCGACGAAGACGTCCTCCCCGGGCTGCTGCTCGGGCTGGACGACGCGGACGGTGTAGCCGTCGACGGTGGCGGCCGGCGCGGCCAGCGTGGTCGGCTCGGTCTCCATCGGCGGCAGTGCGGCCTGGGACCGCGTTCCCGCCAGGTAGGCGACGCCGAACACCGCGGCGAGCAGCACCGCGAAGGCGGCGAGCTTGACGGGCGGGTTCATGGCGGCGCTCTTTCGGCTGGAGTCGGGTGGACGGCTGGCGCGGTGAGCGGCTCAGGCCGCGACGACGGTGTAACCGGCCTCGTCGACGGCGGCTTCGATGCTCTCGAACGGGATCTCGCCCTCGCTCAGCACGACCAGTTGGCCGCTGGGCAGGTCGACCTTGACGTCGGTGACGCCGCTGAGCGCCGCCACCTCTTCGGTGACGGAGTTGACGCAGTGCTGGCAGGTCATGCCGGTGACGACGTACTCGCTGGTGACGGTCATGATGTGGGGCTCCTCGAGGATCGCGGGATGGGGGTCGGGTCAGGAACGGACGAGGCGGGCGATGGCGGTGGACGCCTCCTTGAGCTTGGCGTCAGCCTCGGCTCCGCCCTCGGCGGCGGCGCGGACGACGCAGTGCTGCAGGTGATCGTCCAACAGGCCGAGGGCGACGGACTGGAGCGCGCTGGTCATGGCGGACACCTGGGTGAGGATGTCGATGCAGTACTTCTCGTCCTCGACCATCTTCTGCAGTCCGCGGGCCTGCCCTTCGATGCGGCGCAGCCGTTTGAGGTAGTCGTCCTTGCTGCCGATGTAGCCGTGGTGACTAGGTAGATCAGTCATCGCGCCGCCCCTTCTGCTTCTGTAGTACCCCCCCAGGGTATACCCGAAGTCAAGTCCGCCCGACCACCGCGTCGGCGGCGGTGATTTGTCAACAAGCTTGGGACAACTCTGTGGGTTGTTATCTTCGGGACCCGCAGATGTCAACTCGGTCCGCGGTCCGCCGAGATCGCCAAAATGTTCCCGAGCTATCTCGCGTGCACCCGCTGTGGTCAGCGTTCGCCCTAGTCAAGTGGCACAAATGGGCACCCGGGATGAGGTTGTCCCCCGGTCCCGCCCAGGCTTGCGCACAGGCTGGCCGCGTGTCTCCCACAGCAGATCCGCGGTTGTCCACAGTGCCTGTGGATAACGCCCTATCCAGGGCACCGCGAGGGGCGTACCGTGTCCCGGGTTGCCCCCTCAGAACCGTCCGGAGCGTCTTGTCAGTGGTCCCCCGTACTCTGCGAACATGCATTCGAATGACGGGCCTCGAATGACGGGCCTCGAATGATCGGGCCTCGAATGATGGGCCCCGAATGATGGGCAGGGGGACGGTCCGTGGCTGAGGAGGAATCAGGGTGAGTCTGGCCGAGGTGATGCCGTCTTACCAGGAGCAGGCCCCGCGAACCGACCGCATGCCGCCGCAGGACATGGAGGCGGAGCAGTGCGTGCTGGGCGCCATGCTGATGAGCAAGGACGCCATCGCCGACGTGGTCGAGGTGCTGCGCGGCCCTGACTTCTACCGGCCGGCGCACGAGCAGGTCTACAACGCGATCACCGACCTGTACGGGCGGGGCGAGCCGGCCGACGCGGTGACCGTGGCCGATGAGCTCGGCAAGCGCGGCGAGCTGATGCGGGTCGGCGGTGCGGTGTACGTGCACACCCTGCTGGCCAGCGTGCCGGTAGCCGCCAACGCGGGCTACTACGCCGAGATCGTGCGCGAGAAGGCCATCCTGCGGCGGCTGGTCGACGCGTCGATGCGGATCGGCCAGATGTCCTACGCCGCCGAGGGCGATGTCGACAACATCGTGGACCGCGCGCAGGCCGAGCTGTACGCGGTGACCGAGCGGCGCACGTCGGAGGACTACAAGTCCCTCGCCGAGCTGATGCAGCCGGCCCTGGACGAGATCGAGGCGATCGCCTCCCGCGGCGCCGGGCTGTCCGGAGTCCCCACCGGCTTCACCGAGCTGAACGATCTCACCAACGGCCTGCACCCGGGACAGTTGATCATCGTCGCCGCGCGACCCGGCATGGGCAAGTCGACGCTGGCGCTGGACTTCGCCCGGGCGGCCTCCATCCGCAACGGGCTCACCTCGGTGATCTTCAGCCTGGAGATGAGCCAGATCGAGATCACCATGCGGCTGTTGTCGGCCGAGGCGACCGTACCGCTGTCCCACATCCGCGGCGGTCGGATGAGCGACCAGGACTGGGATCGGGTGTCGGCCAAGATGGGCCAGGTGTCCGAGGCGCCGATGTTCATCGACGACTCGCCGAACCTGACCATGATGGAGATCCGGGCGAAGGCGCGCCGGCTCAAGCAGCGGCACGACCTCAAGCTGGTGATCATCGACTACATCCAGCTGATGACCTCCGGCAAGCGGGTCGAGTCGCGCCAACTCGAGGTGTCGGAGTTCTCCCGGCAGCTGAAGCTGCTGGCCAAAGAGCTCGACCTGCCGGTGGTCGCCCTCTCCCAGCTGAACCGCGGGCCCGAGCAGCGCACCGACAAGAAGCCCATGCTGTCCGACCTCCGCGAGTCCGGCTCGCTGGAACAGGACGCCGACATGGTGGTCCTGCTCAACCGGCCCGACCTCTACGACAAGGAGTCCGAACGCGCCGGCGAGGCCGACTTCGACGTGGCCAAGCACCGTAACGGGCCGACCAAGATGATCACCGTCGCCTTCCAGGGACACTACTCGCGCTTCACCGACATGCAGCTGTAGCCGCAACCCGGCCGGCAGCCCGCCAACCGGTGGCGAGGCCTGAAGCGCCTTGTCGCAAGAGTCCGCTGGTCAGCGCCGCAGTAGCCGGGCGGCGAACAGATGGGTATCCAGACCGGCCGCCGACGCGCCCCGGCGGAGCGTGTCGTGGGCGTCGACGGGAAGGTGGCCCTGGCCGATGAGGAACCCCGCGGCCCGGTTGATGGTGGACAGCTCCGCCAGACCGACGAGTCCGGACACCATCGACACCGGGGGAAGGTCGTCATCGAGCCTGATGGCGGCGTCATGACCAGCCACGTCGGCCGGTTCGCCGCCATCCGACACGCGACCGGTGATCGTGGGGACACCAAGGGCATGACTGAGGTCCGCGGCCAGATCGACCAGCGCACCCGGGGTGGCGGCGTAGAACACGATCCGACTGTCGCCGTCCAACGCGGGTGCCGCCAAGCGCGAGGGGGAGCCGTAACGAGGTCGCCGCCGGTAGCGGGACGGGAGGGAACGCGGTCAAGGTGACCGGCCAGCCGTGGTTGACGACGGTCAACTGCAAGCCGCAGTAGGACCTGACGGTGACCCCGAGGTGGGTGATCAGCCGGGTCAACGCGTCCTGAACGGTGTCGTCGTCGTCGCCGTCGATGCTGGCGGTGAGATGACGCAGGTGGCTGAGGAGCGGTGCGCCCAAGGACATGGGACATCTCCGTGGAAGCGGATCCGCCCGCCGGTGTTCATGCCCAGGGGTTGAGCCAGCAGGGCGCTGTCTCAAGGATGGCGGCTGCTACGGACCGAGGTGGTGCGCCGCGTCACTACCGAGAGTACGCGGTCGGTGGCTGACCGTTCATGCAGGATCGGGTCACCCACCAGGACGGTGCCGGACCCGAGCGCGGCGAACCGCCTCGTCCACGACCTGGCGGGCCACCTCGACCAGCTTGGTGTGCTCGTGCTGACTCAGCGTCCGCAGCCGTTTCAGGGCCTGCTCTTCGGTCGAGCCGCTGCGACTCATCATGATCCCGACCGCGCGGTCGATCACCCCACGGGCCTCCAACGCCGCCTGCAGCCGTTCCGCCAGCCGCTGCGTCTGGGCCAGCACCTGCGCGTTCTGGACCGCGATGGCCGCCGGCATGGCGAAGATCTCACCGAGCTCGGCCGCCCGGTCGTCAAAGGCGAACTTGTCATGGGCGTACACGTTCATCGCCCCGACCACCCCATCCGGGGTGACCAACGGCAACGACACCACGCTGTGCACGCCGAGCCGGGCTACAGCCCCACCGAACCGCGGCCAGCGCGGGTCAGCACCCAACGACCCCGACATCATCGTTCTGGCTTCGGCTGCGGCACTGATGCACGGACCCTGTCCCATCCCGTACTGGATGTCGTCGACCTCGTGGACGAACGCTGCCGTGGCGACGATCGTGTCGGCACGGTCGTCTTCCAGCAACGTCAGACCCGCCCCGTCAGCACCGGGAATAGCCTGCACCGCATAGGTTGCCACCCGGGTCAACAGGTCCTCCAGACCCAACCGGTTCGACCCCAGGCGCGCCAGACTGGCCAGGCTGTGGCGGAGGTCGGTGTCTTCGGCAGCGCGCAGCCCACCTTCAGTCTCGTCGGACTGGTCAGCCTCGTCCGCGGCCATCTCCCTGCTTCTCCATCTCTCGAACTCCCTGCCCATCGTAGGACGCGGTGTTCGGTGCCGCGAACTGCTGACTGCCGGGACGCGCCGAGTCGGAGGGACGGTGACTTGCGCGCGGTCTTCCCTGTCTCCGAACAGGCGGTTCACGATGTAGAGTTGGTGTGCTGCACATCGCAGTCGGCCTGGGGCCAGGGACGCCGTGTGACATGCCGCGTCCACCCGCTTCGAGCATCAGCTCCCCGCCCAGGCACACCCGGGACTTTCCGTGCGATCGGATCTCCCTCATGGCTGTTATCACCCCTGTCCCGCCTGCGGTTGGCGTGCCCACCAAGACGGGCAGTTCGTTCACCGCGCTGACCCGTCAGGTGCACGAGTTGGGACTGATGCGTCGCCGGTACGGCTACTACTGGGCCAAGCTCATCGGTGTGGTCGTGCTCCTGGCCGCCTGGGTGACCGCGTTCGTCTGGATCGGTGACAGCTGGTGGCAGCTCGCCTCGGCCGCCGTGCTCGCGGTGATCCTGACCCAGACCGCGTTCCTCGGTCATGACGCCGCCCACCGGCAGATGTTCAAGTCCGGCCGGTGGAACGACTGGATCAGCCTCATCGTGGCGAACCTGTTCGTCGGGATCAGCTACGGCTGGTGGCAGAGCAAGCACAACCGCCATCACGCCAACCCCAACAAGCAGGACGCGGACCCCGACATTGCCCTGCGCGCCATCTCGATGACCCCGGCGATGGCCACCCGTCACCGCAGCCGGTTGATGCGCTGGTTGGTCGCGCACCAGGGCTGGTACTTCTTCCCGATCCTGCTGCTCGAAGGGCTGTCGCTGCACGTCGACGGCATCAAACGGGTCAGCCGCCCCGGCAGAGTCGACCGCCGCTGGGTGGAGCTTGCCTTTCTCACCGTCCGGCTCGGTGGTCTGGTGGCGTTGCTGTTGTGGGTGCTGCCGCCCGAGAAGGCGATCGCCGTTCTCGCTGTGCAGCTCGCCGTGTTCGGCCTGTACATGGGATCGTCGTTCGCGCCGAACCACATCGGCATGCCCTTGGTGTCGCCGAAGCTGAAGCTCGACTTCCTCCGCCGCCAGGTCCTGATGAGCCGCAACATCACCGGCGGCCCGCCGATCTCGATCTTCATGGGCGGCCTCAACTACCAGATCGAGCACCACCTGTTCCCGTCCATGGCCCGACCGCACCTGCGCAAGATCCAACCCCTGGTTGCGGCGTACTGCGCCGCCGAAGGCGTCCCCTACACCCAGACCAGCCTCTGGTCGGCGTACCGCAGTGTCATCAGCTACCTCAACACCGTCGGCCTCAAGGGCAAAGACCCGTTCCTGTGCCCCCTCGTCGCCCAACGCCGAGCCCTGTGAACAAGCCCCAGGAGCTCCGTGACAGTCGGCCCGAACCGTGGCAACCTGATGGACATCACGATCAGCGTTTCCGCGGGTCTGGGGTGTGGGGGGTGTGGGCATGCACGTCGAGGGCCGAGCAGCCGCGTTTCGTCGATTGCACTCCGCGGGGTGCTTCGTGATGCCGAACCCCTGGGACGTGGGCAGCGCGAGAGCTCTGGAGCAGCTGGGATTCAAGGCACTGGCGACCACGAGTGCCGGGTTTGCCTGGACGCTCGGTCGGGCCGACGACGAGGTCACTCTGGACGAGACCCTGGCCCATCTACGGCTCATCGCCGGTGCCGTTGCGGTACCCGTGAATGCAGATTTCAAGGGCGGCTTCGCGACCGCTGCTGAGGACGTCGGGACGAACGTGACCTCCGCCGTGGCGACCGGCATCGCGGGCCTCTCGATCGAGGATTCCACGGGCGACAGCGACGAACCGCTGTACCCGTTCGAGCTGGCGGTCGAGCGTGTGCGGGCAGCCAGGCGGGCGATCGACGAGAGCGGCACCGGCGTCGTCCTCACCGGACGGTCAGAGGGGTTCGTCGTCGGACGTCCCGACCTCGCGGAGACGATCCGCCGGCTTCGCGGGTACGCCGAAGCGGGCGCCGACTGCCTCTACGCGCCGCGGATCGACAGCCTGGAGCAGGCTGCCGCGATCATTGCCGCGGTCGCGCCCAAGCCGGTGAACCTGTTGATCAACGCGCCGTTCACGACCGTCGAGGCAGCGGCCGCCGCGGGAGTTCGCCGGATCAGCGTGGGTGGGACCCTCGCGCGGACGGCGTGGCGCGGATTCCTGGAGGCGGCCAAGGAGATGGGTGAGTCGGGGACGTTCTCGTCCTTCGAGCGGTTGCCGAACGTCGATGGAATGCTCGGGTCCCAGTCCTCGATCGCTCCGCGCCTCGGGGGGCACCCTGGTTTCGACCCTGGACCATCGCGGTCCGGCCCGGACGGCGGCTAAGGTCGAGGGCGGGCCTCGTCGGGGCCAACAGCCGTCTCACCCAGCAGCCGTCTCACCCAGAGCCGCTCCACCAAAGCAGCGCCGAGCACCGGAGAACACCATGAGCTTCGTCAAGGGAATCATCAAGAGCGCGATCGCGATCAAGGTCGCCCAGGTCGCCCAGCGGGAGCTGTCGAAGCCCGAGAACCAGCGCAAGATCAAGGACGGACTGCGCAAGGTCCAGCAGGCCGCCCGCGGGAAGCGCTGACCCGACTTACGGCAGTCCGGCCGCAGAGGCGCGACGATGGGTCGGTGACCACCGAGGACCTCTCGCGTTTCGTCGGACGCGCCTTCAAGCCCGACTCGCAGGAAAGCGATTCCGTCGACCTGATGGTGCGGCTGCTCGACTTCCAGGACCATGGCACCGTCCATCCGGCGGCTGCGCGACTGGGCGCTGCTGGCAGCCCGCCCGAACGCCGGCGAGATGGCGGTGGACCTCGGCAGCGGGACGGGGACGATAGCCCGCGAACTGGCCGGCATCCTCGGCCGGACCGGCTCGGTGATCGGCGTCGAGCCCAACCCGCGACTCCGCGAGATCTCCGAGCACCGGGCGGCGCGGAGTTCCCGGGCCTGAGTTTCGTCGACGGCCTGGCCGGCGCGATGCCCTTCCCCGACGACAGCGTGGACCTCGTGTGGTGCGAGCGGGTGCTCCAGCACCTGCCCGACGCGCAGACCGCGATCACCGACATCGCGCGGGTGCTGCGTCCGGGCGGGCGCGCGGTGTTGCTCGACTCCGACCACGCGACCCGGGTCAGCTCCGACGTCGCCCCAGAGATCGAAGCGCGAATCAACGCGGACTTCATCCGGCACGTGCCCAATGCCCGCGCGGCGCGACAGATCCCACGCCAGGTCGCGGCGGCCGGCCTGGACCTGGATGACGACATCGGCTCCGCCGCGCTGATCATGTCACCCGAGCAGCTGAGACAGGCGCCGTGGCTGGCGATGGGCGTGCAGCGGGCGGTCGAGGACGGCACCCTGGCCGAAGCGCGACGCGGACCGAAGCCGTACGCGAGCACAGCGCGGCGATCGAGCGCGGCTACGCCTTCTCCGCAGTGACCGTGTTCGGCTTCGTGGCCCGCAAACCGATCGGTTAGGTCACCGTCCGGTCACGGCCCCGCACCGCCCGGAACGCTGCGTAACGCTTCACCTCCGCCAGCCGCGCGGAGGTGACTTCCGGGCCCGGCTGGCTTACCGTGTAAGCGCTGTGGACCGGGTGCTCGCCCGCTGGACTGATGAGGCGGAACGAGAAGTTCGGCGTCACAGGCAACCGCGCATCCCCCGCCGGCGTAGGCCGGACATGACGCGAAGGAGATCGGTGCAGACATCACGCAGGTGGCGGGTCCTGGCCGGATCGGCCGCGTTGGCGGGTCTGCTCGCGGTCACCGGCTGCGGCGCGGTACTCGGCGGAGCCGGGACGGGCGCGGCCAGCAACCCTGCGGTTCCCCCGCCGACGACTGCGGCGCCGCCGACCACCCCCACGTCCACCCCGACCCCGACGACGCGTCCCGACGCCCGCCCAGCCCACGACCGAGCCGACCACGCCGGCCAGACCGGCCGCCCTGCTCGAGAAGGGCGATCGCGGGGAGAAGGTCCGCGAGCTCCAGCACCGGCTCCGTCAGCTCGACTGGTACTCCGGCTCGATCACCGGCAGCTACGCCGCGACCACGGTGAAGGGCGTCTCCGGTTTCCAGGGCAAGCGGAAGCTGGACCGGACCGGATCGGTCGACCAGGCCACCTGGAAGGCGCTGGTCGCCCGGACCAGCAAGCCCAGCGCCGCCGAGACTGCACAACCGGCTGGTGGCCGGCCCGGCGATCATGAAGGCCGGTTCGAGTGGCCTGCGGGTGCGCGACGTGCAGGCGCGTCTCAAGCAGATCGGCTGGTTCGCCCCCCTGGTCAGCGGCACCTACGGCAGCCAGACCGCGGCCAGCGTGCGCGGCTTCCAGGCCAAGCGGGCCATCCCCGTCACCGGTGAGGTCGACCAGCGCACCCTGGACCGGCTCCGGGCGATGACCCGGACGCCGACCAACGACGCGCTCTACAACCGGGTGCCGAAGCCGTCCGCCGCCGGTCTCGACCCGCGCTGCATGCAGGGCCGGGTGATCTGCATCAGCAAGCGGACCAACTCCCTGGTCTGGATGGTGAACGGGACGGCCCAGTCGCGGATGGATGTCCGCTTCGGCTCGGCCGAACTACCCACCCGGGAGGGAGCGTTCGCGGTCGGCTGGAAGTCCCGCAACCACGTCTCGACGCTTTACCACACGCCGATGCCGTACGCGATGTTCTTCAGCGGCGGACAGGCCGTGCACTACTCGCCGGACTTCGCCGCCCGCGGCTACAACGGCGCCTCCCACGGCTGCGTGAACGTCCGCAACCTGGCCGGCATCCAGTCGCTGTTCAGCCAGGTCCGGGTGGGCGACCGGGTGATCGTCTACCGCTGACCCGGGCACGCCCGGGCCGGTCTCAGGCTCGGGCGGTCAACACCAGCGGACCGTCATCGGTGATCGCCACCGTGTGCTCGGCGTGGGCGCCCCGCGAGCCGTCCCGGCTGCGCAGGGTCCAGCCGTCGGCGTCGGTGTAGATCTTGTCGGTGGTCTCCAGGAACCAGGGCTCGATGGCGATCACCAGCCCGGGCCGCAGGGTCAGCCCTCGGCCGCGGCGGCCGTCATTGGGGACGTGCGGGTCGCCGTGCATCGTCCGGCCCACGCCGTGCCCCCCGAAGTCGGTGTTCACCTTGTAGCCGGCGCGGCCGGCGACCTGGGCGATGGCGTGGGAGATGTCGCCGATCTTGTTGCCGGGCCGCGCCTGGTCGATCCCGGCCACCAGGGCCGCTTCCGCCGTGGCGATCAGTTGCTGGTCCTGTGGGCGCGGCGTGCCCACGATGACGCTGATCGCGGAGTCGGACACCCACCCGTCCACCGCGCAGGCGAAGTCCACGCTGAGCAGGTCGCCGTCGGCGAGGTCGTAGTCGTGCGGCAGTCCGTGCAGGACCGCGTCGTTCACCGACGTGCAGAGCACCTTGCCGAAGGGGCTGGCCCCGAAGGACGGGTGGTAGTCGATGTAGCACGACTCGGCGCCGCGGTCCCGGATCATCTGGTGCGCCAACGCGTCCAGTTCGAGCAGGTTGACCCCGACCGCAGCTGCCCCGGCGAGTGCGGTCAGCACCTCCCCGACGAAGCGTCCGGCCGGCCGCATCTGCTCGATCTCCGCCGGGGTCCGATACTCGATCACGCCCATGATTGTGCCGTACGCGGCCGGGCGCGTGCTGGTCGTCGGTGACGGGTCAGACCAGCGCGGTCAGTGCTGCGCCCCGCGAGCACGCCTGACGTGCCGCCGGTACGGCGCGATGCTCGCCTGCGGGTCGCGGGTTCGTCGGGGGTCGACGCCGCGTGATCCACGTTCGAGGCAGCAGCACTGGCCGCGCTGGAAACCCTTCACCTGCCCCGAGACACCGACATTGTTGCAGCATCCGCGCTTATTCGGAAGACGACCCCACCTGCGGATTCGGGCAGGTCAGCCGGTGATGGAGTCCTCGTAGTCGCTGATCTCGGACACCTTCGCGTACGAGGGGCTGCTCGGGTCGAACACGTAGCCGAGCCACTCACGGGCCAGCCGGCGGGCGAGTTGCAGGCCGATGACCCGCTGGCCCAGGGTGAGCACCTGGCAGTCGTTGGACAGGATCGAGCGCTCCACGCTGAACGAGTCGTGGGCCACGGTCGCCCGGATCCCCGGCACCTTGTTGGCCGCGATCGCCACCCCGATCCCGGTGCCGCAGACCAGGATCGCCCGGTCGGCCTCCCCGCCGGCGATCTTCTGCCCTGCGGCGATGGCCACCGAGGGGTAGGAACCGCCCTCCAGGTCGCCGGCGTAGACCCCGAGGTCGACCACCTCGACCCGGTCGTCGGCCTGCAGGTCGGCCAGGATGGCGTCCTTGTAGTCGAAGCCGGCGCTGTCGCTGCCGACGACGATGCGCAGTTTCTCGGTCATGATCGGACCTCCTGGTCGTCTGGGTTCGCGGTGGGCGTGCTGATGACGTCGCCGATGGCAGTAATGATCAGCCCGAGCGAGACGGCGCCCGGATCGGGGGTGCCGACGCTGCGCTCGGCGAGGGGCCGGGCGCGGCCGATCTTGGGCACCAGCGAGGCGGTGGCCTCGGCTGCGGCGACCCCGGCGGCGGCCGCCGTACGCCACGCCTGCGACAGCGACGCGCCTCCCTCGGCTTCGGCGACGAGGGTGTCCACGAAGGGGAAGAGCGCGTCGAGCATGGTCTTGTCACCCAGCTCGGCCTTGCTGAAGGCCTTCAGCTGGGTGGCGGACTCGCGTACGGCCCGGACCACCCGCTCGGTGGTCGCCGGTTCGGTGTTGCCCAGGGCCTTGCCGACGCCGTCCAGCAGCAGGCCCCAGAGGATCCCGCTGGTACCGCCGGCCTTGTCGCCGAACGCGGCACCGGCCGCGGCCAGCACGGTCTGCACCCCGCCCGACGTGGCGTCCGCCGCCGCGGCGGCCGCGGTCGATCCGCGGGACATGCCGATGCCGTGGTCGCCGTCTCCGGCGATGGCGTCGATCCGGCCGAGGTAGTCCTTGTTGGCCTCGACGATCTGGTGCAGCGCGTGCACGGCGCGCCGGGCCACCTCAGCGGCCGCGACGGAGGCTTCGCTCGCGTCCTCCACCACCGCGGCGGCGACGTCGTCGGCCGCCGCACGCCGGGTGGTGAACCTCTCACTGGCCACGGCGCGGCCGCGGCGGAAGGCGGGGGTGTCGGCCGGGGCGACCCACAGAGCCTCCAGTTCCTCGTCCAGCCAGGTGAGGGTGAGCGAGCAGCCGGCCATGTCGAGGCTGGTCACCAGCTCGCCCACCTCGGGCTCGACCAGCACCACCCCGGCGCCCTCGAGCAGCTCGGCCACGTCGCCGAACAGGGTGAACAGCTCCTCGTACTTGGTGGAGCCGAGCCCGTTCACGAGCACGGCGGCACGGCCGCCGGCCTGCGCCGGCCGTTCGGCCAGCACGGTCTCGACCAGGGCCGCGGCCAGCTCGCTGGCCGGCATCCAGCCGGCCGAGCTGATCCCGGGCTCGCCGTGGATGCCGAGGCCGAAGTCCATCTGGCCGTCGGCGACGGTGAACAGCGGCTGGTCCGCGCCGGGCATGGTGCAACCGGCGAAGGCGACGCCGTAGGAGTACGTCGCGGCGTTGGCCTTGCGCATCAGCCGCTCGACCTCGTCGAGGTCGGCGCCGTTCTCGGCCGCGGCCCCGGCCAGCTTGTAGACGGTGAAGGTCCCGGCGATGCCGCGCCGCTTCTCGGCCTCGGCCGGCTGGGCGGAGGCGATGTCGTCGGTGACGTAGACGATGCGGGTGTCGATGCCCTCGGCGATCAGGCGGTCCGCGGCCACCTTGAAGTTGAGCCGGTCTCCGGCGTAGTTCCCGAAGGCCAGCACCACCCCGGCGCCACCGTGGGCGGCCCGGGCGACGCGGTAGACCTGCTCGGCCGACGGTGAGGCGAACAGGTCACCGAGCACGGCACCGTCGGCGAAGCCGGTGCCGACCACGCCGCTGTAGGAGGGGTAGTGGCCTGAGCCGCCGCCGACGACCAGGCTGACCTTGCCGTCCAGCGGGCCGCCCGCGCGGACGAAGCCGGAGGCGCCCTCGACCCGCTGCACGTAGCCGGGGTAGGCCGCCGCGAAGCCGCGGAGGACGTCGTTCTTGAACTCGGCCGGGTCGTTGTACACGTGGGTCATGAAAGTGCCTCCGGAAGGGGAGAGGGAACGAAGGTGGCGGTCCGCGGGCGGCCCCGGAGTGGCACTCCGGGGCCGCCGCGCGGGTGGGTACTACTCGCTGAGGACGAAGTTGTCCAGCTTGTCGGCGTTGTCCTTGGTGATCAGCACGCAGTCGATGGCCTGCTTCTCATCGGCCACACCGGTCTCGCCGGTCTTGATCACGCTGTCGAGCTGGGCGATCGCGGTCTTGGTGCCCGCGACGATGGGCTGCAGCACGGTGGCGACCATGGCGCCGCTGGTGACGGCGTCGGCCGCGTCCTGGTTGCCGTCGAAGCCGAGCACCTTGACCTTGTCGAGCTTGCCCTTCTCCTTCAGCGCGTTGATCGCGCCGAGCGCCATCTCGTCGTTGCCGGCGATCACCCCGGTGATGTTGGGGTTCTTGCTGAGCAGCGACTCCATCTTCTCCTGGCCCTGCTGGCGGTCCCAGTTGGCGATCTCCTTGCCGACCGACTTGAGGTCGGGGTACTGGGAGATGACGCCCTTGTAGCCGTCGGAGCGGACCTGTGCGTTGTTGTCGCTCGGCTTGCCGAACAGCTCGACGTAGGTGCCCTTGAAGTCCATCGCCTCGGCCCAGGCCTCGGCGCCGAGGGTGGCGCCCTGGGCGTTGTTGGACACGATCTGCGCCTTGGCCAGGCCGGTCTGGCTGATCTCGGCGTTGATCAGCACGACCGGGATCTTCGCGTCGACGGCCTTCTGCACGGCCGCGATGCTCTCGTCGGCGCCGGCCGGGTCGAGCAGGATGCCCTTGACCTTGTCGTTGATCGCGGTCTCGATCAACTGGTTCTGGGTCTCGGGATCGTTGTTGTTGGCCGAGACGGTGGTGGTGTAGCCGAGCTTCTCCGCCTCGGCCTTGGCGGTGTCCGCCTCGGCCTTCCAGTACGGGTTCGACGGGTCGACGGTGATGATGGCGATGGTGCCGCCGGCTTCCCCGCCGCCGGAGGCGGAGGGCGCGGAGGAGGACTCCGGAGTGGCGCTGGTGCCGCCGCCGCAGGCCGCCACGCTGAGCAGGACGGCTCCGGCGAGCAGCGCTCGGAACGTCAGGCGATTGGACATCGATTTCCTTTCGGTTGGGTGGAGCTGGAGGTCAGGGCCCGAAGGTGCGAGCCGGTGGAGGTGAGGTGGGTTCACGGTCTCGCTCGGCCTCACGCGGCCGCGCCGGTGCGAGCGGAGGCCTGGTGCTGGCCTGCTTGGCCGCGGCGACGGCCTTGGCCGCGCCGCGCTGCTTCTGGACGATCTGCTGGATCTGGTCGACGGCCACGGCCAGGATGATCACCGCACCGGTGATGACCTTCTGCCAGAAGGGCGACACGCCGACGATGACCAGGCCGTTGGCCAGGAATCCGATCACGAAGGCGCCGATGATCGTTCCGCGTACGGTGCCGCGTCCACCGGACAGCGCCGCACCCCCGATGACGACCGCGGCGATGGCGTTCAGTTCGTAGAACGTGCCCAGGTCGGCGGTGGAGGAGGAGATGTTGGCCATCTGCAGGATGCCGACCACGCCGGCACACAGCCCGGCCAGGACGTAGATCCGGGTCTGCACCCGCTTGACCGGTACGCCGGACAGCTGAGCCGCGCGCGAGTTGCTGCCGGTGGCGTAGAGCCAGCGGCCGAACGGGGTACGGGTGAGCACGATCGAGAACGCGATGGCGAAGATGATCATCACCCACGCGGCGAGCGGCAGCCCGAGGGGTCGGCTGGCGAAGGTCTGCAGGAAGCCGGTGTTGTCGAGGGCCTCCTGGCCGCGCAACTCGTTGGTGATGTTCTGGCCGTCCAGCAGCACCTCGGTGAGGCCGCGGGCGACGTAGAGCATGCCCAGGGTGACGATGAACGGGGCGAGGTTGAGCCGGGCGATCAGCAACCCGTTGACCCAGCCGACGAGCATCCCGATGGCCACCGCGATCACCACGATCACCCAGACCGAGGGGAACATGATCGCGTCGCTGAGGGGCATGTTCAGGCCGCGGAACAGGTTGCCGGCCACGGCGGCGGTCAGGCCGACGGTGGACCCGACGGACAGGTCGATGCCGCCGTTGAGGATCACCATCAGCATGCCGAGGGCGATGATCGCGTTGAAGGCGACCTGCTTGGTGATCGTGGTCAGGTTGCCCGCGGTCAGGTAGTTGTCGCTCAGGACGGCGAAGATCGCGATGATGATGATCAGGGCGATCAGGGCGCGACCCTCGACGAGGATGGCGTTGATGTTCAGCGACCGGCCGGGCGGGGCGGCGGTCGCGGCCGCGCCGGCGCCCGCGGGAGCGGGGGTCTTCGTCGTGGTGCTCACTGCTGGGCTCCATTCTCGGTTGAGGGTTTCGCGTGGCCCGCGGATTCGGGGGCGTCGCCCGCCTCGTCGTGGTGATATTCCGTGTCGTGCTCGCCGGAGGCGGCCATCACCTCGTCGCGGGTGACGGTGCGCGGGTCGAACTCGGCGACGATCCGGCCCTTGCTCATCACCACGATCCGGTGCGAGGCGGTGAGGGCCTCGCCCACCTCGGAGGTGACGTAGAGCACGGCCAGCCCCTTCTCCGCCTCGCGGAACAGCAGGGCGAAGATCTCGCCCTTGGCGCCGACGTCGATGCCGCGGGTCGGCTCGTCCAGCAACAGCACCTTGGGGTCGGTGAGCAGCATCTTGCCGATCACGACCTTCTGCTGGTTGCCCCCGGACAGTGAGGTGATCAGCGCGCCGGGGCCGGCGGTCTTGACCTTGACGTCGCTGATCTGGCGGTCGATGTTGGCGCGCTCGGCCTTGCGGCCGATGAACGCGTTCTTCACCGTGGACAGCAGGCTGGCCAGCGACATGTTCTGGCCGACGGTCATCATCTGCACCAGCCCGTCGCGCTGCCGGTCCTCGGGCACCAGCCCGAGGCCCATCCCGATCCGCTCGCCGATCGTCCTGCCGACCAGGTCCTGCTCGCCCAGCAGGACGCGACCGCCGGAGATCGGGTCCCGACCGGCGAGCGCCTCCATCAACTCCGTACGGCCCGCGCCCATCAGCCCGTACACGCAGACGATCTCGCCCTGGCGTACGTCGAGGGACAGGTTGTTCACCGACACCCGGCCCGTCTCCAGTTCGGCCACGGTGACGCCCTGGATGGACAGGGCCACGTCGCCGTAGTCGCGCGGTGCGTCCCGGAAGTCGTAGTCGGCCTCCCGGCCCACCATCTGGCGGACCACCCACGACAGGTCGATGTTGGCCGCCTCCTCGGTGGCCACCAGGTCGCCGTCGCGGAACACCACCGCGTAGTCGGCGATCTCGATCGCCTCCTCCAGGTGGTGGGAGATGTAGACGATGGCCACGCCGAGGCTGGTCAGGTCGCGGATGACCTTGAACAGCACCTCGACCTCGCTGGCGCTGAGCGCGGAGGTGGGCTCGTCCATGATCAGGATGCGGGCCTCGGCGGCCAGGGCGCGGGCGATCTCGATGATCTGTTGCTGGCCGACCCGCAGATCCTGCACCAGGGTGGACGGTCGGATCGGCTCCTCGAGCCGGTCCATCAACTGCTGGGTGATCTCGCGCTCACGCCCGTAGTCGATGCCGCCGGTCCTGGTGCGCAGTTCACGGCCGATGAAGATGTTGTCCCGCACGCTGAGGTTGGCGCACAGGTTCAACTCCTGGTGGATGATCGAGATGCCGCGCTCCACGGCGTCGTTGGTCGAGGTGAGGTTGACCGGCTCGCCGTCCAGGATCAGCTGACCGCCGGTGGGCTTCTCGACGCCGGACAAGATCTTCATCAGGGTCGACTTGCCGGCGCCGTTCTCGCCGAAGAGGACCGTGACCTTGCCCCGCCGGACCTCGAAGTTGACGCCCTTGAGGGCGCGGGTGACGCCGTAGGTCTTGCTGATGTTGACGGCTTCGAGGACGACGTCGCCGTCAGCCGCGGCCACCTCCTCCGCGGTGGCGGTCGCTGCGGAGCTCACGCGCCCTCCTTGATGCTGATCGGCTGGATGTTGACGGGCTTGGCCTTCGACGGCGGGGCGCCGGTCGCGGAGGACACGCTGACCACGCCGACCACGTCGACCTTCTTGCCCGACATCGACGCCGGGTCGGACAGGCCGGAACTGACCTGGTCCTGCATCAGCTTCTTCAACTCGTCGCCGACGAACTGGAAGTCGGTCTGGCCAGGAGCGTCGGCGAACTTGAAGCCCATCGCGTCCCGGAGCACGGTGCCGTTGATGGCGGTGGTCAGCGGCACGATGATGGGGGTGTCGTCCACCCCGTCGACGGTGATCCGCAGCGACGCGGCGCTCGCGTCGGTGACCGTGCCCGTCGCCTTCACCGGGAAGATGTAGGTGCTCTCGTTGGGCTTGATCGCCTGATACTTCTCGGCCGCGCCCTTGAGGTCGGACTGCAGGGCGGGCAGCACCTCGCCGAGGTCGGCGGCCTTGCCGGGCAGCTCGGACTGGGCCTTGGCGAACAGGTCGGTGGCCGTCTGCTGGGGATCGAACTTCTTGGGTCCGGCGGCGGCCAGTTCCTCCGCGGTGAGGAACTTGGTGTTCAGGATCATCGCCACCAGCACGATGATGAGCACGACCAGCCCGATCAGGCGGTTGCGGTTCAGCAGGCGGGGTCCGGCAGACATCAGGTGCTCCTCGTCATCAGGTCAGGGGTTTCGGTCTGGCGGCGGCGGGCCTGCTGCTCGGCGAGCAGCAGCAGACGGATGAAGCCCGCCGCCGACCAGCCCGCACGGCCGACGAAAACCCCGTCGGTGTGCGGATCGGAAAGCAGGTCGCTCAGGTTGTCGGCATCGACCCCGCCGCCGTAGAGGACCGCACGAGCCGCCCGGTCCTGGCTCAGCTCGGTGGCGACCGCGCCGATCCGGGCCATCACCGGGGCGATCTGGTCCTGCCGGGCCGGCGTGCCCTGGTGGCCGATGGCCCAGACCGGCTCGTACGCGATGATCACCTTCGCCACCTCCGACGCCGGCACCCGGGACAGCGCGCCGCGCACCTGGGCTTCCACGAAGGCCGCGGCGTCGTCCTCGCCGCTGGTCCGGACCTCCCGGGGCTCACCCACGCAGACCAGCGGGACCAGCCCCTGCTCGAGCGCGGCCGCGGTCTTGGCCGCCACCGTCTCGTCGGTCTCGCCGAAGGCGGTCCGGCGCTCGGAGTGCCCCAGCTCGACGATGCTCGCCCCGGCGTCGGCGGCCATCCGCATCGAGATCTCGCCGGTGCCCGCACCCTCGGCCGCCCAGTGGGCGTTCTGGGCGCCGAGCATGATCGGCGAGTCCTCGGGCAGCCGGTCGCGTACGGTGGCCAGCGCCGTGTGGGCGGGCAGGACGAAGACTGCGAGCTCGGGTGGGATCGGGTGCGCGGCCAGTTCGTCGATGAACGTGACCGCCTCACCGAGGGTCTTGGTCATCTTCCAGCTGGTGCCCACCCACAGGGGGGCAACGGTCATGGAATCAGCGACACCTTGATCGACTCCTTGCCGCTGGAGACCAGGTCCAGGCCCTTCTGGAAGTCGGCGAGGGGCAACTGGTGGGTGCAGATCCGGTCCATCGGAAGCGTGCCCGATTCGATCATCCGGATGGCCGCGGGCCAGCAGTGCGGGCCGAGGTGCGCACCCCGTACGTCCAGCTCCTTGTCGTCGCTGATGATCGACCAGTCCACGCTGACGTCGCTGCCGAAGACGCTGTACTCCACGTACGTCCCGAGCTTGCGCAGCAGGTTGAGGCCCTGGCCGACCGCGGACGGGTGGCCGGTCCCCTCGAGGTAGACGTCGGCGCCGTAGCCGCCGGTCAGCTCCTTGACCTTGGCGACCGCGTCCTCCTCGCCGATGTTGATGATGACGTCCGCGCCGCAGGCCTTGGCGAGTTCGAGCTTGTCCTGGGCCATGTCCAGCGCGACGACGAGCTTGGGGTTCTTGGACTTCGCCCCGGCGATCATGCCGAGCCCGATCGGCCCGCAGCCGGCGACCACGACCACGTCCTCGAACTTGACGTCGGCGCGCTCGACCGCGTGCAGGGCGCAGGACAGCGGTTCGGCGAACGCGGCGTGCGCCGGCGGCAGGTCGGCCGACACCTTGTGCACCAGTGCGTCGGAGTTGTAGACCATGTACTCCGCCATGCCGCCCGGCGTGCGGCGCTTGAAGCCGAACATGTCGTGCGGCGCGCACATCCAGTACTGGCCGTTGAGGCAGTAGCGGCACTTCCAGCAGGGCACGATCTGCTCGGCGACCACCCGGTCGCCGAGGGCGATGCCCCAGCGCTGCGCGGCGGCGTCGTCGAGCTGGACCACGGTGCCGACGAACTCGTGCCCCGGGATCGCCTCGGTCTCGGCCCAGGCCGGCCGGTTCTCATCCCCCCAGAACTTGGCCGCCCCGTGGTAGCACTTCAGATCGCTCGCGCAGATGCCGACCGCTTCGACCTTGACCAGTGCCTCGCCGGGTCCCGGTGTCGGCACCGCGATCTCCTCCAGCACGTAATTCTCCGGTCCGTGGCAGATCACGGCCTGCATCTTCTCGGGGATCTGGTCCGACATCGAGCGCCTCCCTGGGCTGTGGGGGTTGTGGGGCTGTGGTGCGTGGGCTGTGGGGCTGGGCCGCCGGTCCAGGTCAGGCCGCAGCGGCGGGGTCTGGTCAAGACCCTAGCGGGTGGCGTAGCATCTGTCCAGAACAGACGTTCACCGGCCTGCATGCGAGCTGGACAGGCGTTCACAACCGGTTTCGTGGAGAGCACTGGGATACTTCGAACATGGCGCTGCGGCACACAGAGCTCGACGGGCGGCCTCCGCACGACGCGGGGCACTTCGCGCCGACCTTGCTGTACGCGGCGGCCAAGATGTACTACGAGGAGGACGCGACCCAGGCCGAGATCGCGGTGAAGCTGGCGACCAGCCGCGCCACGGTCTCCCGACTGCTCGCGGAGGCCCGGCGGCAGGGCATCGTGCGGATCGAGGTGGTGGCTCCCGAGCACGGCGGGACCGCGGACCTGGCCCGCAAGGTCGCCTCGGTGCTCGGGTCTGACGACGGTACACCTGTCGGCGGTGCTGCCCCTGGGCAGCGGGTTGAAGGCGGCCGAGGACGCGATGGGCCGGGTGCTGGCGCCCGCCGTCGGCCGCGCCCTGGCCGCGGTCAGGCTGGCGCCCGGTGAGATCTTGCTGGTGTCGTCCGGGCGCACCCTCTACGAGGTGTCGGGTTTCGACCTGGCCCGGCTTCCCGGCGTGGTGGTCGCTCCCACGGTCGGCGGCACCGACCAGCCGGAGGGCTGGTACCAGACCAACGAGATCGCTCGCCGGATCGCCGAGCGCACCGGCGGGCGACCCACGTACCTGTTCGCCCCGGCGCTGCCCGGGCCCGACCTGTTCCCGACCCTGCAGAACGACCCGGCGATCCAGCGGGTCCTGCACCTGTGGCCGCACGCGCGCTGCGTCCTCACCGGCGTGGGCGCGCCGCCGCTGCTGCGCTCCCAGGCGCCGCAGTTCGTCGACGTGAGCTCGGTCGAGCTGATCGAGGCGGTCGGTGACGTCTGCTCCCGGTTCTTCAGCCGGGACGGCTCGGAGGTGCTCTATCCCGGGCTCGGAGCGGCTGATCGCGCTGGAGCTGGAGACCCTGAAGAAGATCCCGGTGGTCATCGGAGTCGCGGCCGGGCTGGACAAGGTCGCGCCGATCATCGCCGGCGCGCGCGCCGGCTTCTTCAACCAGCTGGTGACCGACCCGGGCACCGCGGAGGAGATCCTGGCCCGCTACGTAGCCGGCGTGCGCAGCTGGGGCTACAGCTCTCGCCGTCGACCACGACGGGCGCGTGGTCGGAGGGAAGCTTGCCCTTGCGGGCCTCGCGGTCGACGTAGGCGTCGATGATCTTCACCGAGGCGCTGGCCAGGACGTAGTCGATGCGCATCCCCAGATCCTGGTGGAACATGCCCGCGCGGTAGTCCCAGTAGGTGAAGGGACGGTCGTTCTTCCCGGGCCGCGCCACCACGTCGCTCAGGCCGGTCGCGATGATCGACTCCAGCGCCTCGCGCTCGGGTGGGCTGACGTGGGTGGAGCCGGCGAAGGCCGCGGCATCGAAGACGTCGGCGTCGGTGCGCGCCACGTTGAAGTCGCCCATCACCACCGCAGGCTGCGCCACGACGCTCGCGTCGAGCGCGTCCCGCAACGCCGCCAGCCACCTCAGTTTGTAGTCGTACTGCGGATCCTCCAGCGCCCGGCCGTTCGGCACGTAGACGCTGGTGACCAGCAGCCCGCCGCACTCCGCGCTGGCGTAGCGGGGCTCGGAGTAGTCAGCCAGTTGCCGCTGCCGCGGATCCAGGCCGACCCGGGAGAGCACAGCCACTCCGTTCCAGCGCCCGTCGCCCACGTGCATCGCCTGGTATCCGGCGGCGGCCAACTCCGCGTACGGGAAGGCCGCGTCGGCGCACTTGGTCTCCTGCAGGGCCACCACGTCCGGCTCCCGGGTGGCCAGCCAGTCCAGCAGTCGGGGCAGCCGCGCGCCGATCGAGTTGACGTTCCAGGTGGCGATCCTCACGCCCGGACCCTACCCAGGCCCCGAGCCGACGAAGGTTCCCAGCCGGTGCATCTGGTCTCGGGTGGCGGGATACAACTCCCGCCACACGCCGTAGAGCTCGCTCGTAGCGTTCGCGGCGCCCGGGATCGGGCTCCACCACGTGGTCGATCACCGCCCAGTCGGTCGCGGGGTCGACCAGTCCCGACCCGATCGCCGGCCAGCAGGGCGTCCCCGTAGCAGGCGCCGATGGTCTCCCGCGGCACGAGCTGGGTCCGTCCGGTCACGTCGCTGACGATCGAGGTCCACAGCGGCGAGTGCAACCCGCCACCGACCGCGACGGTCCGGCTGACCGGGGTGGCCGACGCGTCGAAGAGGTCGAGCATGTGCCGGATGCCGAAGGCGATTCCCTCGTACGCCGCCCGGAACAGATGTGCGCGGCGGTGCCGCAGCGTCAGGCCGGCGATCACCCCGCGCGCGTCGGGATCGAAGACCGGCGTTCGCTCCCCGGCCAGGTACGGCAGCACCAGCAGCCCGTCGGAGCCGACGGGCACCGCGCCGGCTTCGGCCTCCAGCGCGTCGAAGTCCACCTCGCCCAACAGGTCGCGCAGCCAGGTGGTCATGCTGCCGGCGGTCGAGGTCCCCGCGGTGAGCAGATGGGTCTTCGGCTGTACCCCGGCGGTCGTCCACAACAGCGGGTTCACGTGGTAGTCGGCCAGCACCTGGATCGCGAACATGGTGGACCCGTACATGAGCATCAGATCCCCGGGGGAGCGGACTCCGACACTGAAGGCCTCCGCCATGGCGTCGATGGTCCCGGCCACCACCGGGGTGCCGGCCGGGATTCCGGTCAGCGCGGACGCCTCGGCATGCACCGTGCCGACGACCTCGCTCGGCCAGGCCAGGCGCGGCAGCGGCATCGGGGCGCACAGTTCCATGGCCCAGTCGTGGTGCCAGCCGAAGTCGGGCACCCGGTAGAGCGGGTCGCACTGGCTCGCCGTGTGGTGGTCCAGGACGTACTCACCGGTCAGCTTGGCGGTGATGTAGGAGGGGCACCCGTACCAGCCGCGCGCCGCCTCCCAGACGTCGGGCTCGTGCCGGCGTACCCACTCCAGCTTGGGTCCGAGCGCCTGGCTGGTGAGGTGCTTGCCGCAGTTGGTCAAGATCGCGTCGGGTCCGTAGCGCCGGGCGAGCAGCGCGATCTCCTCGCTCGCCCGGGTGTCGATGCCGTACAGGATCGCCGGTCGCAACGGCTTCAGGTCGGCGTCGCAGAGCACCAGGCTGGGCCCCACCCCCGAGACGGCGACGCCGGCGATCGGTCCGGGCGCGGCCTCGGTCAGCGTCCGGCAGACCGCCTGCACGTCGCCCCACCACAACCGTTCGGCGTCGACCTCGGCCCACCCCGGGCGGGGCAGGGAGATCTGGTGGGCGCGCTGGGCGCCGGCGACGACCCGGCCCGAGGTCGTGACCAGGACCCCCTTCGTGCTGGAGGTGCCGATGTCGACACCGAGCAGGACCTCCACCCCGCAACCCTAGTGGCGGCACACGCGGCGGCGGGGTCGCTGCAACGCCGATCGTCCGGCTACTCCTTCGGCACCGGCCGGAGCACCGGTTCGGGTCGGGGCACGTTGTGGCACATGACGTTCTGGGCTGGATCGGCCGGCGCGCGGTAGCCGTCGGCGAACGTGGTGAGCAGACGTGGCGCGAGCGGCCAGAAATCGGGGCGGGGGTCGTACCAGTCGATGGCGCGCGACGGTGCCGCGTCGGCGAACGTCGCTTCCTGCTGCTTCAGCCAGGGGCGTCCGGTGAAGGCGTCGGCGTAGAAGCCGCGCCGCTCCTGGGTGGATGCGCGGAGCCGCTCCAGGTTGCTCATCGCGATCCGCAACCGCAACCACCGGAAGCGGTTCCACTGGCTCCGGTCGTGGAACCGGGTCCGCAGACGAGCGCCGGCGAACGCGCCACGCAGCGCGAGCGAGGCGATGACCTCGCGGGACATGAACAGGTTGGTGCCGCCCTCGCCCGGTCCGGTCCGGACCTGGGCGATCCGGTTGCGATAGCCGGGCAGGGCCGACTGCAGGCTGTCGCGCCACGACATCGCGGTGTTGAAGATCGCGCCGGCGAACGACAGGCCGGAACGGGTGAGGCTGCCGGTCGGCGCCGAGGGGTCGTCCCAGTCCTGCGGCAGCCCGATGTCCTGGTGCGGGGAGTCGTCGGGATGGCTGCCCAGGTTCAGCGACACGGTCGGCCACCGGGGCAGCGCGTTGTCGAAGAAGTGCACCGGGAAGTTCGAGGTGATGCCGCCGTCGGAGAACCACAGCACCTGCACCGGATCCGGGGTGCTGCGTGCCGCGAGCGTCTGCCCCCGCGGGCGGAGGGTGCGGCCGTAGTCGTCCTGGATCTCGGTGGGCCGGCTGACCCGGTAGAGCCGGACCGCCTGGAACAGGGCCGGCAGCGACATGCTGATCCGGACCGCGAAGATCACCGGCAGGTCCCACGGCTGCGGGAGTTGGTGCAGCACCAGCGTGCCGCCGCTGCCGTCGGGCACCTCGCGGCGCGGGGTCTCCCGCAGCACGTCCAGCACCCGGTCGGGGAACATCTGCGACTCCCCGTCCCGCAACTGATCGACGCACACCCAGAGCTGCTCGGGATCCTCGCGCGGCTTCTCGGCGGTGCCGTGGTCCCACGCCGGCAGGGGGAACCGGAAGGGGCGTTGCCGGGTCAGGTCGGTGGTCATCAGTTCGAGGTTCACCAGCCGGTCGTCGGGCGAGCGGGAGAGCGTCGGCCAGCGCCCGCTCAGGCTCCGGTCGGCCCGGTCGCGGTGGTAGTCGAGCCCGGACCAGAGGTGGCCGAAGCGCAGCACCTCGGTCTCGGGCAGGCCGGCCAGCGCGTTGAGGCAGTGGTCGAGCCAGGGCACCACGGACAGGTCGACGGTCGGCTTGGGCACTCCGGCCAACACGTCCAGCGCCGTACGCGGTCGCTGCGGCGTGGTGCCCGGCACCAGGCCGTAGCGGCGTTCCTGGAACCGGCCGAGGTAGCCGACGGCCTCGCGGAGCAGGACCGCCACCAGGATCAGGCTGGCCGCCAGCCCCACCACCAGGCCGGTGAGGTACAGCGCGGGACGGAACCCCGCGAGCGTGGCGACGGCGACGACGGCCAGCACCCCGGGGATCAGCTGTCGGTGGGTGGCTGGCGCCGGCAGAGCCGAGCTGCTGGCGTAGCGGCGCAGCCGGTCCCGCAGGGCGTGGGGCAGCAGGGTCGGCCCGTCGGGGCGCCGCAGGGCCGACCGCAGGCCTTGGACGGTCAGCAGGACGCCGGCGATGGTGACCGCGAAGGCGACCACCCCGAGTGCGCCGAGTCCGATCAGCGCGGGGAGAGCGTGCGGCTGCTGGGTGAGCCGGGACTCCGCGAACCCGGTCAGCACGATCGCACCCACCAGCAGCAGGGCGGCGAGCAGCCGGGTGCGCAGGCTGAACGCGAAGAGGGCGACGACGGGCAGCGACCAGCTCTGGCCGCGCATCACCGCCACCGCGACCCGGAAGAGGCTGACCGTGGCCTGGCCGGGACGGAAGAGCTGAGCCAGCCGGTACTCGTCGGCTTCCGTGTCTCCCGGACCGGTCTGGGTCAGCCAGGCCAAGATGTCGGTCAGTCCGACGAAGCCTTTGCGGATGGTCGGTGTCCCGCGGCTTGCCGCCACGGCCGGGCCGGCGGGCGTGGTGGCGGCCGGGGTCGGGTCCCCGCCGTCGCGCATGAGGCCGCGCTGCCGAGGACCTCGCTGCCGAGGACCGCGCTGCCGATGACCTCGCTGCTGCGGCCGAGCTCGGCCGCCGCGGTCAGGGCGGCCGCGATGGCGCCGGCCGAAGCGCCGCCGACGTTGCGGAAGCGGAAGCTGGTGGCCAGTTCGCAGACGGCGAGTGGGTAGACCACGCCCGAGGTCGTGCCGCCCTCCATGGTGAGGTCGATACTCGCCTTGAGGTACTGCTCGGCGACCGGATCGGTCAGGATCGAGGGCCGGTCGTCCAGCACGCGGGCCGGCGGGCCGGCGATCGCCAGCCGCACCGCTTCGGACTGGTCGGCCGCGAGCACGTAGCTGGCGGCGTTGCCGTACCCGCCGATCTTGGTCGTCGGCTCCATCCGGACCGGGTCGGGCGACGGCTCGTACCCGTCGGGAAGGTAGGGCCGCTGCATCACCGTCTCCGCGGGCACCTTGTCGTGGTTCAGCAACATCTTCAGGGCGCTCAGCGCCGCCCCCCGACTGGCGACCGCCATGTCGACCTCCTCCGGCCTCGTCCCCTGGTAAGAGGCGCACGCCCTCCCAGGGAATACTCCTCCTCGGGGAGGGACGCGATGCGGGTACTGGTGACCGGAGGATTCGGCGGCCTCGGGACCGAGGTGGTCCGGCGCCTCAGGCAGCGCTACGCCGAGGTGACGCCGGTGAGCCGACGTACCGGTTTCGACCTGGTGACCGGCGCGGGAGTTGCCGATGCGGTCGCCCGTGCCGACGTCATCGTGCACGCGGCCAGCCACCCGCTGCGCTACCGCGCGGTGGACCTGGACGGGACCCGGCGGATCATCGCCTCGGCACTCCGGCGGGACGTCCCGCCGCACCTGGTCTACGTCTCCATCGTCGGGTGCGACCGCAACCCCTATCCGTACTACCGGGCCAAGTACGCGTGTGAGCTGGCGCTGACCCGCAGCGGGCTGGGCGTGACGGTGGTGCGCGCGACGCAGTTCCACCCCCTGGTCGAGGCCTTGGCCGGCGCGGTGACCCTCGGCCCGGTCGCGCTCGTGCCGCGGATGTCGTTCCAGTCCTGCGATCGCGGTTGGGTGGCCGAGCACCTGGTCGACGTGGCCATGGGCGCACCGCCGGTCGGCTACCGCAGAGCCGTCGATCTCGCCGGGCCGGAGGTGGTGAGTCTGGAGGACGCCGTGCGGCGGTTGCGCCACCGTGACGCCCGGCCCGTACCGCGAATGCTCCGCCTGCCGGTCGTGGGAGGCGCGCTGAAAGCGTTCGCGGCCGGCACCAACCTGCCCGGCCCGGGCTCGCGTACGGGCGGGTCGTCGTTCGGCGAGTGGCTCGAGGCCGGGCGGTGAGGGTGGGTTGACAGCTGCTGCGGAGCGACCGTACCGTCGCTTGGGAGCGCTCCCAGCGGGGGAGCGGTGTGGACCACGAGGGAGTGCTCGGATGACGCCAGACCCGACCGCAGGATTCAGCCGCCGGACCATGCTGCGGACGGCAGCCGCGGTAGGGGTGGCGGCACCGATGGCCGGTATCGCCGCACTCCCGGCCGAGGCGGCCGACCACGGCGGGTCACGCGGCCGCCATGCGGGCTCGATCAAGGGTGCCGTCCGGTTCCTGCAGCAGGTGACCGACGCGTACCGGACCGGGGAGTTCCGCCTCGCGCAGAGCTTCGACGACTCGCGCATCGCCGACATCGCCTTCATCTACGACAACGCGCTCACCACCATCGCCCTGCTGTCGGCGGGAGACGTCGCGCGCGCCCGGGCGATCGGCGACGCGCTGATCTACGCCCAGACCCACGACGAGACCTTCAGCGACGGCCGGCTGCGCCAGGCGTACCACGCCAACACCTTCGTCAACGACAACGGGACCGCGCACTTCGGCTGGGAGTACGGGCTGGTCGGCACCGCCGTCGGCGACATGTCGTGGAGCGGGCTCGCGCTCGCCCAGCTGGCCCGGCGTACGGGGGTGGCGCGCTACCGCGAGGCGGCGCTGCGGATCGGGGAGTGGATCCAGGCCAACACCTACTCCACCACCGGGCTGGGGGGCTACACCTTCGGCGAGACCGCAGGGCTCACCGACCACAAGTCGACCGAGCACAACATCGACGTCTACGCGCTGTTCCGGCTTCTCGGCCAGCTGAGCGGGGACCGGGTGTGGTACGAGCGGGCCGATCACGCCTGGGCGTTCGTCAAGGCGGTCTGGAACGCGGCGGACGGCTTCTTCTGGACCGGCTCCGACGACGGCGCGGCCATCAACAAGAACCCGGTGCAACTGCCGCTGGACGTGCAGACCTGGTACTGGCTGTCCATCGGCAAGCGCACCTACGCGGAGGCGCTCGACTGGGCGGCGACCAACCTCGCCACCACCGACACGGCGTTGCGGACCAACTCCGCCCTCAAGGGCAACTACGTCGCCACCGGCGTCGGCTTCAGCAGCGGCACCTTCCGCACCGACGTCAAGGTCAAGGTGGGCGGCCACGACTACACGCCGTACCCCGACGACAGTGCGGTCTGGTACGAGGGCACCGCCCAGCTCGCCCTGGCCCTGCGCAAGCGCAACCATCGGGGCGACCGGGCCGCGGCGGAGGAACTGCTCGCCTCGCTGCGCTCCGCCCAGGCCGAACTGGGTAAGGGCCAGACCTTCAACGGCAAGTCCTTCACCGGCGCCGTCGTGGCCTCCTCCTCACCGCTGGACACCGGCTTCGGCTTCGACTACTCCCCGAACCAGCACATCGCCGCAACCTCCTGGTACCTGTTCGCCGCGACCGGCTTCAACCCGTACGTGTTCCCCCGCACGTCCTGACCCGCCTCTCCCTCCCCGCCCGCACCGACCCCCCGCCGTCGACCCCCGCCCGCACCGACCCCCGCGGCGTCGCCGACGACCCTCCGGCGTCGCCGACGACCCTCGGCGTCGCCGACGACCCCCGGCGTCGCCGACGACCCTCGGCGTCGCCGACGACCCTCCCCTCGAGGGAACCTACGTATACGTGGGTTCCTGTCGCATTGCACGGTTTGCAACCTGTGCAATCCACCAGGAACCTGCGTATACGTAGGTTCCTGCGAGGGGGGTCGGGGGTCCTGCGAGAGGGGTGGGGTGCGAGGGTGGGTCAGACCTTGAGGGCTTTGACCTCGGCCAGGAGCTTGCCCATGGTGTCCTTGGCGTCGCCGAACAGCAGGGTGGTGGTCGGCTCGTAGAGCAGTTCGTTCTCGATGCCGGCGAAGCCGGGACGCATCGAGCGCTTCATGAAGACCACCTGGCGGGCCTGGTTCGCGTGCAGGATCGGCATGCCGTAGATCGGCGCTCCGGGGGTGGTCTCGGCGGCGGGGTTCACCACGTCGTTCGCGCCGACCACCAGGACCACGTCGGCCTGCTTGAAGTCCGGGTCGATCTCGCTCATCTCCTTCAGCTGCGCGTACGGCACCTGCGCCTCGGCCAGCAGCACGTTCATGTGACCGGGCATCCGCCCCGCGACGGGGTGGATCGCGTAGTCGACCCGGGCGCCGCGTTCGGCCAGCACGTCGACCAGTTGCTTCAGGGTGTGCTGCGCCTGGGCCACCGCCAGGCCGTAGCCGGGGACGATGATCACCCGTTCGGCGTACGCGAGCAGGATCGCGACGTCGGCGGCGCCGGCCGACTTCACCGGCCGGTCGCTGATCGCGGTGGCGCCCAGGGTGGAGCCGCCGCGCAGCGCCCCGAACAGGGTGCTGAACAGCGAGCGGCCCATCGCGTTCGCCATCAGCCGGGTGAGCAGGGTGCCCGCCGAGCCGACCAGGGTGCCGCCGACCAGCAGCAGCGGATTCTCCAACAGGTAGCCGCTCGCGGCGACGGTCAGCCCGGTGAACGCGTTCAGCAGCGAGATCACGATGGGGACGTCGGCCCCCCCGACCGGCAGGACCAGCAGCACGCCGAGGGCGAGCCCGATCACCGCCAGCAGGATCCCGATGGCGAGGTTCGGCAGCAGCACCAGGCCGGTGCTCAGCGCGAGCGCCCCGAACAACCCGAGCCCGTACAGGATCGGGTATCCGGGGAAGACCACCGGCCGGGTGGTCATCAGCTCCTGCAGCTTCAGGAAGGTCACCACCGAGCCGGCGAAGCTGACCGAGCCGATCAGGATGGTGAAGGCGGTGGCGATCAGGATGACCACCCCGGCCAGACCCACCGTGGCCGCGCCGCCCGCCGCGAACTCCCCGGCGAAGCGGTGCAGTTCCAGCAGCGCCACCATCGCCGCCGCCCCGCCGCCCACCCCGTTGAACAGCGCCACCAGTTGCGGCATCTGCGTCATCTGCACCCGGTACGCGCCCACCACGCCGATCGCCGTGCCGACCGCGACCGCGACCAGGATCGGGACCACGTGGTCCAGGTCTCCGACCGCGAACACGATCAGGCAGGCCAGCACCGCGCCGGCGGCACCGACGAGATTTCCCCGCCGCGCCGTACGCGGTGAGGACAGGCCTTTCAGGGCGACGATGAAGCACACCGCCGCGGCGAGATAGCCGATCTGGCCCCAGACCGGGGTCACCGCTCGAGCTTCCGGCGCCGCTGCGGCCGGTGGGCGAACATCATCAGCATCCGGTCGGTGACCACGAAGCCGCCGACCATGTTGATGGCGGCCAGGGCCACCGCCACCAGGGCGAAGGCGAGGACGCCGGTGGATTCGGCCGTGCCCGCGACCAGCACGGCGCCGACCAGGATGATGCCGTGGATGGCGTTGGCGCCCGACATCAGCGGGGTGTGCAGGGTCGAGGACACCTTCGAGATCACCTCCACCCCGACGAACACCGCCAGCACGAAGATCGTCAGCCAGACGACCGCTTCACTCATTCACTTCCGCCTCTCGCCAGCGTGGGTCACGCACATCCCCGCCACCACCTCGTCGTCGAAGTCGGGTGCGTACGCGCCGTCGCGGGTCATCAGCGTGACCACGTTGACCACGTTCTGGGCGTACAGCCGGCTGGCGGGTCCCGGCATCTGGCTGGGCACGTTCGCGCCTCCCCACAGGGTGACCCCGCCGACGGGCACCGCCCGACCGGGCTGCACACCCTCGACGTTGCCGCCGGACTCCGCGGCCAGGTCCACCACGACCGAGCCCGGCTTCATCTGCGCCACCATGGCCGCGGTGACCAGGACGGGAGCCCGCCGACCCGGTACGGCGGCGGTGGTGATCAGCGCGTCGGCGGCGGCCACGTAGGGGGCGAGCAGGTCCTGCTGGCGCCGCGACCGGTCCTCGGTCATCTCCCGCGCGTACCCGCCGGCCCCCTCCAGCGTCGGCAGGTCGAGTTCGATCGCCTGCCCGCCCACCGAGCGGATCTCCTCGGCGGCGGCGGCGCGCACGTCGTAGCCCTTCACCACCGCACCCAGCCGGCGGCAGGTCGCGATCGCCTGCAGCCCGGCCACCCCGGCCCCCAGCACCACGACCTGCGCCGGGGGCACCGTGCCCGCGGCGGTCATGCTGAGCGGGAAGAATTCGCGCAGCCGCCCGGCGGCCACGATCGCGCCCCGGTACCCGGCCACCAGCGCCTGCGAGCTCAGGGCGTCCATGGACTGGGCCCGGGAGATCCGCGGCACGTACTCCATCCCGAAGGTGGTGAGTCCTCGGTCCATCCGGACGGCGATGTCGTCGGCCCGGTCGGGCGCGGGAAAGAAGGAGATGGTGGCGCAACCGGCCGGGAGTGAGCCGACGATCTCCGCGGCCAGGGGCTGCACGCCGAGGACGACGTCGGCGCCCTGCCAGGGTCGCGGGTCGAGGACGGCGCCCGCCGCGACGTACGCGTCGTCGCCGAGCAGGGCACCCCGACCGGCGCCGGGCTGGACGGCCACCTCGTAGCCGAGCGCGGTCAGCCGCGCGGCGAGGGCTGGGACCAGAGCGACCCGGGACTCGCCGTCGGCCGTCTCCTGGGCCACCGCCACACGCATTCCTCGAACCTAGTGCACGCCCCCGAACCTTCCGGGACCTCAGCGCACCTTCAGTTGGATGGCGTGGTAACCGGTCGCGCCGTCGGGTGCCGGCTCGGCGAGGTCGGCCACCTGGAGCGTGCCGTCGGCGTCGGTGGCCCTGACCCGCAGCGTGTGCATCCCGGAGGTCGCCGGCCAGTCCCAGCGCCACTGCCGCCAGGTGTCCGGGCCGACCGTCTCGGCCAGCTGAGCCGGTTGCCACGCGCCGTCGTCGACCTGCACCTCGACCCCGGCGATGCCGGTGTGCTGGGCCCAGGCCACCCCGGCCACCACCACGGTGCCCGGGTCGACCACGGCCTTGCCCGGTACGTCGATGCGGGAGGCGAGCTTGATCGGGCCGCGCGCCGACCAGCCGAGCGGGGTCCAGTAGCCCTCGTCCTGGGCGAAGGTGGTCACCTTCAACTGGGTCACCCACTTGGTGGCGGAGACGTAGCCGTACAGGCCCGGGACGACCATCCGGACCGGGAAGCCGTGCTCGATGGGCAGCGGCTCACCGTTCATGCCGATGGCGAGCAGGGCCTGACGCTTCGGGTCGGTGAGGGCGGACAGCGGCGTACCGGCGGTCCAGCCGTCCTCGCTGACCGAGAGGACCATGTCGGCGTCGTCGTCCGGCTGCGCCTCGGCGAGCAGTTCCCGGATCGGGTAGCCGAGCCAGAGCGCGTTGCCGACGAGGTCGCCGCCGATCCGGTTCGACACGCAGGTGAGGGTGGCCAGGTGCTCGACCAGCGGCCTGGCCGCCAGGTCGGCGTAGCTGATCTCGATCGGGTTGGCGACCTGGCCGGTGATCCGGAGCGTCCACGCGTCCGGGTCGATGGCCGGCACCTGGAGCGCGGTGTCGATCCGGTAGAAGTCGTCGTTCGGCGTCACGTACGGGGTGAGGCCGTCGACCCCGAAGTCGGCGCCGGCGGGGACGGGCGCCGCCGGGCGGGCGGCACGCGGCAGGCCGAGCCGGTCCCGGGCGGTGTTCACCGCACGGGCGGAGGCGAGGAGCAACTGACCGCCGACTGCTGCGGCCGCTCCGGCGACGCCGGCGGCGAAGGTCGCGATCAGGAAGCTGCGACGGGCAGGCGAATCGGCCCGGTCGGACCCGTCCCCGGCCGACGCGGCGGCACGGCGCGGCTGCCAGCGATGCAGCTTGCCGACCAGCGTGGACATGATCATGTAGCCGAGCAGCAGGCCGATGACCGTCGGGATGTAGGCGTTGGCGGAGGCGCCGGACCGCGCGCCGACCCCGATCACCCCGAGCACGGCGACCAGCGCGAACACCGCCCCGCCGCCGAACCGCCGGCGATGCTCGAGCTGGCCCGCCAGCCCACACAGCGCCAGCACGGCCGCCACGATCAGGGCGATCAGGATCGGCTTGTCGGCGAAGCCGAGCACATCCTTGCCGAAGTTGACCAGGGTCGGCGGGAGCACGTCGATGATCAGTTCCCCGACCGCGGTGACCGGCGACCCGAGCGGCGCCACCAGCCACGCGACCAGACCGGCCACGCCCAGCCCGGCCAGGCCGGCGACCACTCCGCTCAGCCGCGCCCACCACACGACGCCGCGCGTGTCCCGTTCGGCCCGCATGTGCACCGCTCCATCCTGCGCGGGGCGGACAACCCGGGCAACGCCATCGCGGTTACGCCTGGCTCACGCCCGGCTGGGGTGAGCGGGCGGCCGACGTAGGTTGGGGCGCATGCGCCTCCGCCTCAGTTCCCTGCTGCCGTGCGGCCTGTCGCGCCTGCTCGGTGAGCTCGCCCGGCCTGGCCCTGCTGGACCACCTCGCCTCGCCGATGCTGGTCTTCCGGCCCGTCGACCCGCCGCAGGCCCGGGAGCGCTGGCACCTCGGCCCGCACCGCTTCCGGCTGCTCGTGGGCGGCCGGCTGCCGATCGGGGAGCACACCATCGACGTGCAGCGGGTCGTCGCCGACACGGCCGGGGTCGGCGCCGATCCCGTCGTCTGGCACGACGCGGGCTACAGCGACCTGATCCGGGTCTGGGACCACCGGGTCGAGCTGGAGGACACGTACGCGATGACCCGCTACACCGACGTCGTCGAGGTGCACGCGGGACCGCTGACCATCCCGGCCTGGCTGTTCGCCCGTGCCTTCTACGCCCACCGGCAGCGCCGGCTGCGCCGTCTGGTGGCCGGCGGTTTCGCGTACGGGTCGTGACCGCGCCGGGGTGGTCGACGATTACTCCGGGCTGGTCAACCAGCCGCCGTCCCGGCCGCCGGCACGTCCAGCCCTAGACCGCTTCAGGCCCTAGACCGCTGCCGCCTCCGGCTCCTCGATCGGCGCGGCGAACTGGGCGTTGTAGAGGTCGAAGTAGTGACCGCGGGCCTCCAGCAGGTCGTGGTGGCTGCCCTGCTCGACGATCTGCCCGTCCTCCATCACCAAGATCACGTCGGCGTCGCGGATGGTGGACAGCCGGTGCGCGATCACGAAGCTGGTCCGGTTCGTGCGCAGCGCGGCCATCGCGTGCTGCACCAGCACCTCGGTCCGGGTGTCCACCGAGCTGGTCGCCTCGTCCAGGATCAGCAGCGCCGGGTCGGCCAGGAACGCCCGCGCGATGGTGATCAGCTGCTTCTCCCCGGCACTGACGTTGCTGCCCTCCTCGTCGATCACCGTGTCGTAACCGTCGGGCAGCCCGTGCACGAAGCGGTCCACGTACGTCGCCTCGGCCGCGGCGAGCAGTTCGGCCTCGCTGGCGTCGGGACGCCCGTAGGCGATGTTGTCCCGGATCGTGCCGTGGAACAGCCAGGTGTCCTGCAGCACCATGCCGAGCTGGGACCGCAGTGCCGACCGGGGGACCGAGGCGATGTCCACCCCGTCCAGCAGGATGCGGCCGGCGTCGAGTTCGTAGAAGCGCATGATCAGGTTCACCAGGGTGGTCTTGCCCGCTCCGGTGGGCCCGACGATGGCGACGGTGCTGCCCGGTTCGGCGACCAGCGACAGGTCGGCGATCAGCCGCCGCTCCTTCTCGTAGGAGAAGCTGATGTGCTCGAACTCCACCCGGCCGCAGGTCGGCGCGAGCGCGCTGGACGCCTCGACGATCTGCTCCTCCGCGTCCAGCACCTCGAACACCCGTTCGGCCGAGGCCACCCCGGACTGCAGCAGGTTGGCCATCGAGGCGACCTGGGTCAGCGGTTGGGTGAACATCCGGCTGTACTGGATGAAGGCCTGGACGTCGCCGAGGCTCATGCTGCCCGTCGCCACCCGCAGGCCGCCGACCACGGCGATCACCACGTAGTTGAGGTTCCCGATGAAGAACATCGTCGGCATGATCAGGCCCGAGACGAACTGGGCCCCGAAGCTGGCCCGGTGCAGGGTCGCGTTCTTCTCCCCGAACACCGCCTGCACCTCGCGCTGGCGCCCGAAGACCTTGACCAGCGACTGGCCGGTGAAGGCCTCCTCGATGTGGGAGTTCAGCTCCCCGGTCGCCTTCCACTGCTGCACGAACAGCTTCTGCGATCGCTTGCCGATCACCGCGGTGACCACGATCGACAGGGGGATGGTGACCAGGGCGATGACCGCCAGCACCGGCGAGACGACGAACATCATCACCGTCACCCCGATCACGGTGAGCAGCGAGGTGAGCAACTGGCTGAGCGTCTGCTGCAACGCCTGGGCGACGTTGTCGATGTCGTTGGTCACCCGGCTGAGCAGCTCCCCCCGGGTCTGCCGGTCGAAGTAGGACAACGGCAGCCGGTTGATCTTGCCCTCGACCTGGTTGCGGAGGGTGAACACCGAGCGCTGCACGGCCCCGTTGAGCAGGTAGCCCTGCCACCACAGGAACAGCGAGGAGAGCAGGTAGAGCCCGAGCGCGACCATCAGCAGGTCGCCGAGCCGGCTGAAGTCGATGCCCTGCCCGGGGATCACGTCGAGGCGTTGCACCAGGTCGGCGAAGGTGGTGTTGCCCTGCGCGCGCAGCGACGCGACGACCTGCTCCTTGGTGGCACCGGAGGGCAGGTTCTTGCCGATGATCCCGGTGAAGATGACGTCGGTGGCCAGCCCCAGGATCTTCGGCCCGATGACGTTCATCACGATGCCGACCACGGCGAGCGCCACGACGCCGATGAGGATCGGCCGCTCCGGGCGCAGGTGGCCCAGCAGTCGCTTCATCGACGGCAGGAAGTTCATCGACTTCTCCGCGACCCCCTGCTGACCCCACATCCGGTGGCCCCCGCCCTGCGGCCCGTACTTGGGACGCTCGGGGGCCTTCACCGCGGTCTGGCCGTTCTCGCTCATCAGGCCGCCGCCTCGGCTGCGCTGAGCTGGGAGTCCACGATCTCGGCGTACGTCGGGCAGCCGATCAGCAGTTCGTCGTGGGTGCCGGTGCCCACGATCTCGCCGTGCTCGAGCACCACGATCTTGTCGGCGTCGGCGATGGTCGCGACCCGCTGGCCGACGATGATCACCGCCGCCTGCCGGGTCTCCCGGGCCAGGGCTGCCCGGAGCCGGGCGTCGGTGGCCACGTCGAGGGCGGAGAAGGAGTCGTCGAACACGTAGACCTCGGGCTTCTTGACCAGCGCGCGGGCGATGGAGAGTCGTTGCCGTTGACCGCCGGACACGTTGCCGCCGCCCTGGGAGACCGTGGCCTCCAACTGGCCGGGCATGGCGCGGACGAAGTCCTCGGCCTGGGCGACCCGGAGCGCGTGCCACAACTCCTCGTCGGTGGCCTGCGGCTTCCCGTAGCGCAGGTTGCTGGCCACCGTGCCGGAGAACAGGAAAGGCTTCTGCGGTACGAGGCCGATCCGGCTCCAGAGCAGGTCGGGCTCGCAGTCGCGCACCTCCACCCCGTCCACCCGTACCGACCCGGCGGTGGCGTCGAACAGGCGCGGGATGAGGGAGATCAGGGTCGACTTGCCCGCGCCGGTGGAGCCGATGATCGCGGTGGTCTGGCCCGGCTCGGCGGTGAAGCTGACCTCGTGCAGCACCGGCGCGTCGGCGCCGGGGTAGGTGAAGCCGGTCCGCTCGAACTCCACCAGCGAGGCGGTCGGCAGCACGGTCACTGCAGCGGCGGGCGGCACCACGGAGGACTCGGTGTCCAGCACCTCCTCGATCCGCTCGGCGCAGACGGCGGCGCGCGGGGCGATCATCAGCAGGAACGTGGCCATCATCACCGACATCAGGATCTGTACCAGGTAGGTGAGGAATGCGGTGAGGGATCCGATCTGCATGGCGCCGCTGTCCACCCGCCGGGCCCCGAACCACAGCACCGCCACGCTGGAGGCGTTCAGCACGAACATCACGATCGGGAAGATCGAGGCCATCAGCCGGCCGACCGAGGTCTGGGTCCGGGTGAGGTCCGCGCTGGCCCGGCCGAAGCGCGCGGTCTCGTACGGCTCGCGCACGAACGCCCGGACCACCCGGATGCCGCTGATCTGCTCGCGCAGCACCCGGTTGACCGCGTCGATCTGGGTCTGCATCACCCGGAACAGCGGCCGCATCCGGCTGATCACGGCAAAGATCGACAGGGCCAGCACGGGCATGGCCACCGCGACCAGCCAGGAGAGCCCGAGGTCCTCGCGCAGCGCCATGATGATCCCGCCGACCATGGTGATGGGCGCCGCGACGAACATGGTCGAGGTCAGCAGGACCAGCATCTGCACCTGCTGCACGTCGTTGGTGTTGCGGGTGATCAGCGAGGGCGCGCCGAAGTGGTTCAGCTCGCGGGCCGAGAAGGAGAGCACCCGGGTGAAGATCGCGTCGCGGACGTCGCGCCCGAAGCCCATCGCGGTCTTGGCGCCGAGGTAGATCGCGGCGATGGAGCAGGCGATCTGGACCAGGCTGACCAGGAGCATCACCTGGCCGGTGCGCCAGATGAAGTCGGTGTCGCCCTTGGCCACGCCTTCGTCGATGATCGAGGCGTTCAGGCTCGGCAGGTAGAGCGAGGCCATGGTGCCGACGAGTTGCAGCACGACGACGCCGATCAACAGGCGGCGGTAGGGCGCAAGGAAGGTGCGGAGCAGGCGGATCAGCATCGGGGTCCTCCGGCGGGATGGGGCGCAGCCTCGGGTCGGGCGAGGACGCCGTACAGCAGCAGGTCGACGATCTGCCGCGGCTCGGTCAGCACCTGTTCGGACAGGATCGGGTGGGTCAGGCTGAAGGTCAGGGTGCGCAGCGCCTCCGCGACCGCGAGCGGCTCGATCCGCAGCGCGGCCCGGTCGGTTTCGATCAGCGCGACGATCGCGGAGTTGAGCCGGTGGTTGTCGCTGCTCTGCCGCTCGTGCAGGCGTCGCATCGAATCGGGGGCGCTGAGCCGGAGCGCGTGGAAGAGGGTGAAGACCTTGCGCTGCCGCTGCTGCAGGAGCACCACGGCCGCCCTCAGCCGCTCGGCCAGTGGGAGGGCGTGCTCGATCCGGCCGAGCGCGGCGCAGGTGAGGCCGACGTCGAAGACCTCCTCGACCACGGCGTCGATCAGCGCGTCCTTGGTGGGGAAGGCGCGGAAGATCGTGCCCTCCGCGACGCCTGCGGCCTCCGCGATCTGGCGGGTGCTGACCTCGCGTCCGAACCGTTCGAGCAACGGCTCGGTAGCGCTGATCAACGCCGCGCGCCGCTCGTCCAGCGGTAGCGGGGCAGCTCGGGTCACAGCGTGATCCTAATGAGTGAGCGCTCACTCAGCAAGCGCGTTTTGAGTTCGCGTCGCCACTGCCGCGAGGATGGGGGCTACCGGCGACCATCGTGCGGCGAGCGAAGGAGTACCGGAGAGGAGTACCAGTGGATCTGGGTCGGCTGACCGATCAGGTGTTCGCGGCGGTGCTGTTCGACATGGACGGCACGCTGATCGACTCGACCCCGGCGGTGATGCGCGCCTGGACCGCCTGGGCCGGCGCGTACGGCCTGCGGGTGGAGGAGGTGCTGGTGCACCACGGCGTGCCGTCGGCCGGAGTCGTCCGGGCGGCGCTGCCGGAGCACCTGCACGAGGAGGGGATGGCCCGGATCACCGACCTCGAGGTGGCTGACGTCGAAGGCGTCGTCGTGCTGCCCGGTGCAGCCGAGGCCCTGGCCGCTCTGGCCGGCGCACCCACCGCGATCGCCACCTCCTGCACCCGGGCACTGGCCACCGCGCGGATCGCGGCCGCCGGCCTGACGGCGCCGTCCGTGGTGGTCACCGCGGACGAACTCCCCCGGGGCAAGCCGCACCCGGACCCGTTCCTGGAGGCGGCGCGGCGGCTCGGGGTCGATCCGGCCCGGTGCCTGGTCGTCGAGGACGCGCCGAAGGGGTTGGAGGCCGCGCGGGCCGCGGGCTGCCGGACCCTGGCCGTGCGTCACCACCACCGACCGGGCCGACCTCGACGCCGACGCTGTGGTCGCCGACCTGTCAGCGGTGGCGTTCGAGTCCGGCCCGGACGGGATCCGCGTCCGGTTGCGCACCGGCTGAGCGAAGCGATACGGCCCAGGCCGGTCAGGGTGAGGGCTCAACCCGTCTTGCGCCGGAAGGTCCGCTTCGCGTCGACCGGACCGTGCGCGTGCGCCGTTCCGGGTCCGTTGTCCAGGTGGTCCTCGCCCTTGCGACCCTGCTTCGCCGCGAGGGCCTCGCGGAACTTGCGCTTGGTCTCGTCCTCGGGGGCCTTCGCGTCGTCGGGTTTCCGGTCAGCGCTCATGCCCTCATTGTCACCTGCGGCCGTTCCGGGTCGGCGAGGGGCACCGGTGAGGGGCACCGATTCCTCGGCGCACGGACTCAGCTGGACGGCCAGGAACTCGGCGGCCACTGCTGGCCCGCCGTCGTCGTCGCCGGTGGCGGTGGCGGCGCTGGTCTGGCTCGTCGGCTGCTCGGCCTCGTCGTCGTCGTCCCCGGGCGCCGTGCCGACCAGTCTCACCGCGGTGCCGTACGCGGCGACCTCGCTCAGCGACTGGGTGATCTCGCTGCAGTCGAAACGCAACCCGACCACCGCGTCCGCCCCTGCCGCCGCGGCCATCTCGACCAGCCGGCCGACCGCGTCCTGGCGCGACTCGGTCAGCATGGTCACGTAGCCGTCGATCGGGTTGCCGGAGCGCAGGTCGGCCCGCAGCTCGCGGCTCCGCGCCACGACACCGATCACCTCGCCCACGACAGCCTCGATCTCGCGACCCGGCACCGAGTCCATGGTCAGCACCGGCATGGGCCGGCTGACCAACGAGGGCTTCTTGACCGCCGGGGGCTGCGGCGTCCACTGACCCGGCTGGCCGGGCTGCCCGTACAGGGCTGACCCGGCTGACCCGGCTGCCCGTACGGCTGCTGCTGCGGCGGATACGGCTGCCCGGCCGAGGGCTGACCGTACGGAGGCTGCGGCTGGCCCTGCGGCCCCGACTGCCCGTACGGGTTCGGCTGTCCGTAGGGGTTGGGCTGGCCCGGCTGAGGAGGCTGACCGGGCTGCCCGTACGGGTTGGCGGGGTTCTGACCGTAAGGCGGCTGCTGCCCGTAGTTGCTCATGGGGGAGAGGGTATCCCTCGGCCTGCGGCGTGCGGGCGAAGATCAGCCCAGCTGGGTCATCTCGACGGTCACGAACATCTCCGAGGCTCCACCGGCGTAGGTTCCGCGCAGCGGGGCGACGTCACCGTAGTCGCGGCCGTGCCCGACGCGCACGTAGCCGTCGGTCAGCCGGCGGCTGAGGGTCGGGTCGTAGGCGACCCAACTGCCACACCACCATTCGATCCAGGAGTGGCTCTCACCGGTCACCGTCTGGTTGGGCTCCCCGTCGCCCGGGTGCAGGTAGCCGGAGACGTACCGCGCGGGCAGCCCGATGGAGCGGAGCGCGCCGAGCGCGACGTGGCTGAAGTCCTGGCAGACGCCCTCGCCCAGCTCCCACACCTCGCGCGCGCTGCTGGTGACCGACGTCGTGCCAGGGGCGTAGGTCAAGCCGTTCGCCGACCAGTCCGCAGATGGCCAGTCCGGCCAGGCGGGGAGCCTGGTCCGCCACCCCGGCGGCCAGGTCCAGCAACTCCTGCGGCGCCTGGGTGCGCTCGGTGATGACGAGGTACTCCGTCATCGTGTCGATGATGCCGCGGTCGCGCAGCGCCGGCCAGCCGAGATCGTTCGGCGCCGTACGCCGCTCGACGTCCCAGGTCAGGTCGTCGCCGTGGGTCTCCACGACTCCCTGGGCGTGCACGGTCAGCCGGGTGTGCGGTTCGTGCAACTCGAACGTGGTCACCGCGGTGCCCCAGTAGTCGGTGTAGCTGAAGCTCCAGGCGGCGGGCTCGATGGTGAGCCGGCTGCTCCACACCGTCTGCATCGGGGTGGTGGCGGGCGTCATCCGGGCTTCGTTGTAGGACGACTTCACCTTGGAGGCGTAGCGGAAGCCGGTCTGGTGGTCGATGCTGAGCCTCATCGCGTCCCCTCGGTGATCCACGCGGCCGGCTCGGCGGCGGCGAAGTAGTTGGTCGCGACGGCGCCGGTCACCTCGGCGGCGACGTCTTGCACGATCTGCATCTCGTCGTCGAGGTTCTCGATCAGGGAGTCCAGGTCGGCGTACTCCAACCGGGCCCGTTGCTGGCCCAGCGCCCGGGCGGCGACCTCGGACTGGCGCGCCGCGAGTTGGGTCTTCGGGGTGATCTTGCGCAGGCTGTCGGAGGCGGCGATCAGGCCGTGCATGATCGAGCGCGGGAAGCGGGCGTCCAGGATGAGGAACTCCGCGGCCTCGCGGTCGGTGTGCAGGCCGCGGTAGGTGCGCAGGAAGGCGTCGTGGCCGCCGCAGCCGCGGAGCACCGACGGCCACTGGGTGCTGCCGGTGGTCAGCGAGGCGGACGCGACCAGGCGGGAGGTCATGTCCACCTGCTCCAGCGAGCGGCCCATGGACAAGAACTGCCAGCCGTCGTCGCGCACCATGACCCCGCGGGAGATGCCGGCGAACACCGCACTGCGCTCCCGGGTCCAGTTGAGGAAGATGTGGGCCCCGGTCGCGCCGAACGGCTGCTTGGGCAGCTGGTGCCAGGTCGTGTTGATGCACTCCCACAGGTCCAGCGGGATCACCTCGCGGGCCCGCCGGGCGTTCTCCCGCGCCGCCGCCCAGGAGGAGTAGATCGACGTCGGCTCCGACGGGTCGTAGCCGAGCACCCGGAGCAGTTCCACCAGGTTCGGGTCCTCGATGTCGTCCACGCTCATCAGGGCGAGCAGGTTGCGGCAGGCGTCCCGCTCGGTGGTGGTGTCTTCGATCAGCAGTCGCAGGTGGGTCTGCAGGAACCGCGCCGTGTCCTCCGCCCGCTCGACGTAGCGGCCGATCCAGAACATCGACTCCGCGATCCGGCTCAGCATCGAGCACCCCCGCCCTGCTGCTGCTGCTCTTCCTGCTCACGCTGCTCCTCCACCTTGCGCGCCGCGGCGCGGTGGTGCGGCATGACCGAGAGCGGGACGGCGCCGAGGCTCATCGGCACGGCTGGCGGGACCGGCGGTGCGGGTACGGGCGGGGCGGGTACGGGCGTGGCCGCTCGGGTGGGGCGGGCTCGGGTGGGACGGCGGCCGGCGGTGGGGGACCCTCGACCACGGTGATGTCCGGCCCGTCCTCTCCCTCGTCGTCGTCCGCGTCGTCGCCGTGCCGCTCGCCGTGCCGTGAGGCGTCCCCGCGGTGCGGCGGCGGGCTCAGCACCCAGGTGTCCTTGCTGCCGCCACCCTGGCTGGAGTTCACCACGAGTTCCCCCTCGGGCAGGGCCACCCGGGTGAGGCCGCCGGGCAGCACCCACACGTCGTCGCCGTTGTTGACCGCGAAGGGTCGCAGGTCGACGTGCCGGGGCGCGAGCTGGTCGTCGATCAGGGTCGGCACCGTGGACAGCTGCACGACGGGCTGGGCGATCCAGCCGCGAGGGTCCTCGATGACGCGGCGCCGGAGAGCGTCCAGTTCCTCCCTGGTCGCCCGCGGCCCGATCACGATCCCCTTGCCGCCGGAGCCGTCGACCGGCTTGACCACCAGCTCGTCCAACCGGTCCAGCACCTCCTCGCGGGCCACGTCCTCCTCCAGCCGCCAGGTGTCGACGTTGTGGATGATCGGCTCGGCGTGCAGGTAGTAGCGGATCAGGTCGGGGACGTAGGTGTAGATCAGTTTGTCGTCGGCGACGCCGTTGCCGATCGCGTTGGCCAGCGCGACCCCTCCCGTACGGACCGCGTTGACCAGGCCGGGCACACCCAGCATGGAGTCGCTGCGGAAGTGCACCGGGTCGATGAACTCGTCGTCGACGCGGCGGTAGATGACGTCCACCCGCTGCGGCCCGGCCGTGGTGCGCATGAAGACCTTGCCGCGCCGGCACTCCAGGTCACGACCCTCGACCAGTTCCACCCCCATGGTCCGGGCCAGCAGGGTGTGCTCGAAGTAGGCGGAGTTGTAGACCCCGGGGGTCAGCACGACCACGACCGGGTCGTCGTTGCCCGACGGCGCGGCCTTCCGCAGCGCGGTCAGCAGCCGCTGCGGGTAGCCGGCGACGGTCCGGATCCGCTGGTTGGAGAAGGCGTCGGGCAGCGCGGTGATCATCGCGCTGCGGTTGGTCATCACGTACGAGACCCCGCTCGGCACCCGGACGTTGTCCTCCAGCACCCGTACGTCGCCGTCGGGATTGCGGATGAGGTCCACCCCGGCCACGTGGATGCGGACGCCGTTGGCGGGCTGGATGCCCCAGACCGCGCGGTGGAAGTGGGTGGAGGAGGTGACCAACTGGCTGGGGATCACGCCGTCGCTGATCACCCGGGCGTGGGAGTAGACGTCGGCCAGGAAGGCCTCCAGCGCCCGAACGCGCTGCGCCACGCCGGCCTCGATGGTCTCCCACTCGGGCTGAGGCGATCACCCGGGGCACCAGGTCCAGGGGGAACGGGCGTTCCACCCCGCCGACGTCGAAGGTGACGCCTGCCTGGGTGTAGTTGTTGGCCAGCGAGTCGGCGATGCCTCGCAGTTCGGCGGCCGAGGACCGCTGGAGCGTGCTGTGGATCGCCTTGTAGGACGGCCGGACGCCGCCCTCGCTGTCGATCATCTCGTCGAACGCAACGCCTGTACGGTAGTTCGAGAGGACGTCGGCCATAGGGCGGAGCCTACTCATTCCCGCGTTACCCGAACGTTAAAATCTCGGGCTGCCGCGCCGCGACGTCAGCGGGCGACGGCGGTCTGGCCAGGACCGGCGAAATGCCCGGGCGCCGTAGCGGTTCGTCCGGCCCATCTTGGCTAGGCTGACGCGGTGTCCGAGGAGCCGCTGGTCGATCTGCCCGAGCAGATTCGTGTCCGCCAGGAGAAGCGGGCGCGGCTGCTGAAGGACGGGCGAGCGCCGTACCCGGTCTCCGTGCCGCGTACCCATTCCCTCCGCGAGGTCCGCGAGCACTGGGGACACCTGCAGACCGGCGAGGAGACGAGCGACGTCGTCGCCGTCACCGGGCGGGTGGTGTTCGTCCGCAACACCGGCAAGCTCTGCTTCGCCACCCTGCAGGAGGGTCTGACCCAGACCGCCAGCGTGAACCGTCTCCAGGTGATGATCTCCCTCGCCGAGGTAGGGGTGGACGCCCTCGCGGCCTGGAAGGCCGACGTCGACCTGGGTGACTTCGTCTCCGTCCGCGGCCGGGTGATCTCCTCCAAGCGGGGCGAGCTCTCGGTCCTCGCGAGCGAGTGGGAGATGGCCTCCAAGGCCTTGAGGCCCATGCCGACGCTGCACAAGGAGCTGTCCGAGGAGACCAAGGTGCGGCAGCGCTACGCCGACCTGACCGTGCGCGAGGCCGCCCGCGACATGGTCCGCACCCGCGCCGCGATCACCCGGAGCATCCGCGAGACGCTGCACCGCGACGGCTACGTCGAGATCGAGACGCCGGTGCTGCAACTCGTCCATGGTGGCGCCAACGCCCGACCGTTCCGCACGCACCTGAACGCGTTCGACATCGACATGACGCTCCGGATCGCGCTGGAGCTGTTCCTCAAGCGGGCCGTGGTCGGCGGCGTCGAACGGGTCTACGAGCTGGGCCGGATCTTCCGCAACGAGGGCATCGACTCCAGCCACAGCGCGGAGTTCACCATGCTCGAGGCCTACCAGGCCTGGGGCGACCAGCGCAGCATCGCCGCGCTGACCCAGCAGCTGATCGTCGACGTCGCGGACCTGCTCGGCTCGCGGGTGATCAGCACGGCGCAGGGCGAGATCGATCTCGGTGGCGAGTGGTCGTGGCTGGGCGTCTATCCCGGCCTCTCCGCGGCGCTCGAGGAGGAGATCACCCCGCAGACCTCCGCCGAGCGCCTCCGCGCGATCGCCGAGGCCCGCGAACTCGCGCACGAGCCGACCTGGGAGGCCCAGAAGCTGGTGATGCACCTGTTCGGCGAACTGGTCGAACCCACGCTGCTCCAGCCGACCTTCGTCTGCGACTACCCGCCGCTGGCCCAGCCGCTGGCCCGCCCGCACCGCAGCGACCCGGACCTGATCGAGGCCTGGGACCTGATCATCGGCGGGATGGAACGGGCCACCGGCTTCTCCGAGCTGATCGACCCGGTGATCCAGCGCGAGCGGCTCACCGCGCAGTCGCTGGCCGCCGCGGCCGGCGATCCGGAGGCCATGCAACTGGACGAGGACTTCCTGGCCGCGCTGGAGTTCGGCGCGCCGCCGATGGGCGGTCTGGGCCTGGGGGTCGACCGGCTGGTGATGCTGTTCACCAACGCCGGCATCCGGGAGACGATCCTGTTCCCGCTGCTCAAGCCCGACGCCTGAACCCGCATCGAGACGGAGGTGGGCCCGATGGAGGTGCCCGACGGCAGCGACCCGGTCGCTCTCGCGCACTGGCTGTTCGACCAGGCGCGGGCCGGCCATGCGGCGCGGATCGGCGCGTACGTGGACGCCGGGACCCCGGTCGAGTTGACCGACGCCAGCGGCAACACGCTGCTGATGCTGGCGGCCTACCACGGCCACGCCGGCACGGTTGAGGCGCTGATCGAGCGGGGCGCCGACGTCGACGCCGTCAACGACCGCGGCCAGAGCCCGCTCGCGGGAGCGGTGTTCAAGGGGTACGCCGAGGTCGTCACCGTGCTGATCGCGGCCGGTGCCGACCCCGACCTCGGATCCCCGTCCGCCCGGGCCACGGCCGCCTTCTTCGAGCGGCCCGACCTGGCCGCCCTGCTCGCTGACGTCGAGGGGAACTTGGAGCGCGCACCCGGATGCCGCGAACGGCGAGGCGGAGCTCGCCCTTGGGTGACGCCGTGGTGGAGCCCTGATCTGTTCGCTACGCGTGGTGGGCCTTGGCGCGATCTGCGATCTCAGGGCGCTGAGCTCCGACGATGAACGCACGCAACGCTTCTCGGTCAGCGAATTCGTCCTGCTGGACAACGGGCGACGCGTGATCCTGCACCGCGATCGCGGGTTCACGATCGGATCGAATGCCGGTGCGGTCAGAGACCACGAAACTCCCGAGAGCATCACCCGAGAGGTCGCTGAACGTCGTACTCCCTGATGATGACGAGTGCGAGGATGACCATCCGTGGTCATGGCTGGCCGAGTTGGCTCGGGCCCGCGGCCTCGACGTGGCGGCTGAGGATCTGCAGGTTCTCCCGTACGAGGTGATTCTCACCGACGGCGTGCGCCGGTGGCTCGGCCTTCCTGAGCCGACTAGCTGACCGCGGACTCCACCGGCCGCCGGCTCCAGATGTCGGCGCAGGCCTCGCAGGTCTCGCGGGGGATCACGCCCAGCCGCATCAGACGCGCGAACAGCCAGCACCCGGCGCAGAAGCCCACCACCGACTCCAGCAGGGCGAACACCAGCAGTACCGCGATCAGCACCGTGGCGAGCAGTTGGGCGCCGAACGCCAGGGAGGCGGTCGCGGCGACGGTGGTGAGGACCAGCCCGATGCCCTGGGCGAAGCGCTTCGGCGGACCGGGCACGAAGCGCGGCATGCCGAGCCGGGGAGCGACCACCCGGGTGGCGAACTGGCCGAGGACGCTGAGCCGGGGTCCGGTGAGCACGCGCGCGGCGAAGCCGACCGCCAGCAGCACGATGAGGAAGGACCAGCCCGTGGCCAGCGCGAGGGCGGCCATCAGTGCCACGCCACCGGCGACCGTACGGGCCGCCTTCTCGTTGACGGGATTGGGAAAACCGATGACCGACACGGCGGCAAGCTTAGGAAAATCTGACGCGAAGACAACTCCTAGTCCATCTGGTGGACTGGTAGGGAATTGGTGTCCGCGCCCGCACCGGGGCCGGGTCAGGGCAACAGCAGACCGGAGTCGCCGAACTCGTGCCACCGGTAGCGCTCCGCCACGGCCGCGTCGTAGGCGAGCTGGGTGAGTGCTGGACCGGCCACCGACTCGACCAGCAGCAGGTGGGAGGCCTCGGGGTGGTGCCAGCCGGTGATCAGCCCGTCGACGACGCGTACGGGGCGGTCCGGGGAGATGACCAACCCGGTCCAGCCGGACCGGGCGGCAAGGCGGCCGTCGCGGCCGGCTGCCGACTCGAGCGCCCGGGTGGCGGTGGTGCCCACCGCCACGACCCGGCTGCCGCGGGCGCGCGCGGAGTTCACCAGCTGCGCGGTCGTCTCCGGCACGCTGAACCACTCGTCCAGCGGTAGCTCCCCGGCGTCCTGGGACGACACGGAGGTGTGCAGGGTGATCGGCGCGAAGATGACGCCGCCGGCCAGCAGCCGGGTGACCAGCGCGTGACTGAACGGCCGGCCGGCGCTCGGCATCTCGGCGCTTCCCGGGTGCCGGGCGAAGACCGTCTGGTACGCGGTGATCGGGAATCGTCCACTCAGGTAGCCGTAGCTGATCGGCCGGGCGTGCCGGTCCAGGTAGTCGCGGACGCGGCGTGGCGACACGCCGCCCGGGCCGGGCAGGCCCACCCATCCGCGCCAGAGCCGGTTGCCGTGGCCGGTCGGCGACGAGCCCTGGGCCGGATAGGGCGCCGTCAGAGTGACCGAGCCGCCGGCAGGCAGCTCGATCCGTTCCTGCGCGACCGCGTCCAGCAGCGGCGCCGCCGCATCGGGAGCGCTACGCAGCTCGACCACCCTGCTGCCGTCGGGCAGGGCGTTGGCGACGTGCACGACCACCGGCCGGCCGTCGCGCCGGCCGTCCAGTTCGCCGGGCACGGTGGCGGAGGTGTTGACCACGACCACGTCGCCCGGACGGAGTTCCCGGTCGATCCGGGCGAAGCGGGTGTGCCGGACGCCGGTCCGGTCGGCGACCAGCAGCCGGACGCCGTCGCGACCCAGGCCGCGCCGCTCGGGCGGTTCAGTGGCCGTCAGGTCCTCCGTGGCGACGAAGGTGGTCGCCGGCCGGGCCGGCAGGGCGATGGCGGTCATGCCGCCGCCAGCCGGTAGCGGCCGCTCGGGCGGTCGGAGTCGATCAGCTCCAGCAGCGCCGGTACGACGCTCTCGGGGTCCGGCCGGTCGCTGATGTCCTCGCCCGGGAAGGCCGCCTGGTGCATCGCGGTGCGCAGGTCTCCGGGGTCGACCGCGTACCACCGCAGCTGGGGCTCCTCCGCCGCCCAGGTGAGCGTCTGGTGGTCGAGGGCGGCCTTGGTCGAGCCGTACCCGCCCCAGCTCGAGTAGTGCTCGAGCGCCGCGTCGGAGGAGATCGAGATCACGGTCGCGCCCGGGCGCAGCCGAGGGAGCAGGGCCCGGATCAGCTGCTGGGGGGCGACCACGTTGGTCTGCCAGAGGCGGCCGTACGCGGCCTCGCTCAGCTCGCGCAGGAGCGGCAGCGGAGAGCCGCCGAGCTCGCTGGCGTTGTTGACCACCAGGTCGGGCGATCCGGTTTCCAGGGCCGCCGAGACCAGCTGCTCGCGGTGACCGGGATCGCCGATGTCCCCGGCCACGAAGCGGACCCCCGTCAGCGCGGCGAGTTCCTCCGCGGTGGCGGCCAGCTGGCCGGCCCGGCGCGCATCGAGGGTGAGTTGCCAGCCCTGCCGGGCCAACCCGAAGGCCAGGGCGCGGCCGAGGCCCGTCGAGCCGCCGGTGATCAGTGCGTGAGCCATGGTCGTGTTCCGTTCTGTCGTGCCGCTGGTGACGACCAGTATTGAACTTGAAGTGAGGTTGAGGTCAAGGGCACTGGCGGAAGTGCCGCGTGGTCGGCCGCGGCCGCACTCGCCGGCGCCGGGGCGGCGATAGGGTCGGGCGATGGAGTCGGCGACGTGAGGGCACGGCGGGGACCCACCGGTTTCCTGCGCTGGCGCTCCTGGGGGGCTGCGGATCGGCGGGCGCTGCTGCTGCACGGCGCGACGTCGTCGTCGGCCACCTGGTGGCAGGTCGGCCCGGCGCTCGCCGAGGCGGGCTGGCGGGTCAAGGCACCGGACCTGCCTTCCCACGGGGCGAGCCCGCGGACGGATGCGGCCCTCACCCCCCAGCGGGCGGCCGAATGGCTGCTGTCCGAGCTCGCCGACCGACCCGTCGACCTGGTGGTCGGTCACTCATTCGGCGCGGCGACCGCGCTCGCGCTGCTGGAGATCGGTCCGCCGATCGGCCAACTGGTGCTGGAGGAGTTGCCCGGTGCGGGCCTGGACTGGGCGGAGTCGGCGAAGAGCACGCTGGCGGAGGTGGAGGCGGCCCGGCACGACCTCGACGCCGCGTACGAGCGCACCCGGGATGCGCATCCGCGCTGGGCCGAGCAGGACTGCCGGCAGGCCGTCCGCGACCTGGCCAGCTGCAGCGGGGCCGAAGTGGCCGCCGGAATGCGCCGGGGCAGCGACTGGCCACAGCTCGACCCGGCCACGCTGCGCTGCCCGACCCTGCTGATGTTGGGCGCCGACCCTCCGGTCGATCCGGCCGACCCGTCCGCCCTCCTCGGCGAGGACCGCGCCGCCGCCTGCCTGGTGGCCGACGTGGTGCTCGAGGTCGACGCCGGGCACTGCGTGCACCGGGATCAGCCCGAGGAGTGGCTCCGGGCCGTGGCGGAATTTTCCGGCTGACCTCAGGTCGTCCGGCTGGCTTCAGGGGCTGCGGCGGCCGGACGTCCCTGGACCGGGATCGGTGTCGCCGGGGTCGCGCAGGTGGGTGAAGTCGCCGAAGTCCTCATCCTCCCGGCGTTGGCGGGAACGCCGACGCCCCTCCCTGGGCTCGACCTCCCCGGCGGGCCCGCCGTCCCTCGCCCGGCGCTTCGACGTGGCGGGCAGCACGGTCGTGTCCGACTCGGCGACGATTCGGCGGCGTCGTCGGCGTCGGCAGCGTCTGGGGTGCGGGCCGGACGGGGCCGACCGGCCGTCGTCGCCCCGCCACTGGCCCGGACGACCGCGGTGCCGACCGCGGTGGTGAGAGGCACCGCGAGCACCAGTCCGATCGACCCGACCAGGGTGCGGATCAGCTCCCCGGCGAACTGCTCGGTCTGCAACACCTGCCACAGCGGCCGGTCGTAGATCGAGATGAGCAACAGCACCGACAGCGACGCTCCGGCGGTGGCGAACACGATGGTGTAGACCGTGGAGGCGATGTGGTCGCGGCCGATGCGCATCGCCTTGCGGAACAGCGCCCGCTGGCCCTGGCCGGTGTCCGCCAGTTCCCACACCGCTGACGCCTGGGTGATGGTGACATCGTTCAGCACGCCGAGGCCGGCCACGATGACGCCGCAGAGCACCACCGAAGTCAGGCTCAGATCAGGCGCGGCCGCCGCCAGCACGTAGTCGTCCTCGGCGGCCACCCCGGTCAGGTGGGCCCACTTGGTGGCGATCCAGCCCAACAGGGCGACCAGGATCAGGCCGAACAGGGTCCCGACCAGTGCGGTGGAGGTGCGCGCGCTGAACCCGTGGGCGGCGTACAGCACCACGAACATGATCGCCGAGGAGCCGATGAGTCCGACCAGGATCGGATTGGTGCCGGCCACCAACGCCGGAAACATGAACTTGACCAGGATGAACGCCGCGAATCCCAGCCCGACCAAGGAGGCGAATCCCCGCCAGCGGGCGATCGCGACGACGACGGCGGCGAACAGCAGCGTGAAGAAGATCAGCGGCGCGCGCCGTTCGAAATCGGAGAACTGGTACTGCGCGGGCTGACCGTCGGCCGGCGGCACCCGGATCAGCTTCATCACCTGCCCGACCTCCACCCCGGAGGACACGACGGCTTCGGTGAGCGGGACCGCCACCGACATGCCCTGGTCGTCGCCGTCCAGCAACGTGGCGGTCACCTCGGCGCAGGTGATGTCGGTCGCGCCGGGGGTGGAGCCGGAGAGCCCGTCGCAGCTGAGGGGCTTGATCGCACTGATCCGCGCGGACGGGTAGGTGACGCCCGGAATGCTGTAACCGGCCACTTCGGAGTTCACGTGGTCGGACACGTCGCCGGGCCAGAACACCACCAGACCGACGACGGTCCAGATGGCCAGCGGGATCAGGACGACGACGAGGATCCGCAGGGCGCGGCGGTGCCGGCGCAGTTCGCGAGGGTCGAGCATGGGTGTCGGGCCCGCGCTGCCCGCGCGCGCCGCGCCGAAGTGTGAGTGAGCCACCGTCTCCGCCTAGTCTTGGTCCTCGTGAGCCAACTTCCGGGAGCGGGGCGGGAAAGCCTCCGGCCGCACCGTGCGGCGCCCCACCGGGCATCGGGAGGTAGCCAGCTCGACGGCTCACAATCTAACCCACCTCCGCGGCCGCCTGCCCGTGGTCGCGTGCTGGGCATGATCGCCGGCGTCCTCGCCTTCGGGCTGCTCGGGCTCGGGCTGCGGGTGCTCCCGGTTCTGGTCGACGACGGCGCCCTGTCGGCCGCCCTGGCACCGCTGACCGGGGTCGCGGCCCGACCCACGACCCCCTTGCCGACCAGCCAGCCGACCAGCTGAGCCGACCAGCGGGCCGACCACTGAGCCGACCAGCGAGCCGCCAGTGAGCCGACCAGCAGGTCGAAGACCACGTCGGACCCAGGATCGCGGAAGGCCCCCCGGGTCAAGGCGGTGACCGTCCCCGCCTCGGGCCCCGGCCGCTACGACGGCGCCGACGTGAGTGCGGCGCCGGCGTCGTCGAAGGGCCGACTGATCCGCTACGACGTGCGCGTCGAGGACAACCTGGAGGTCGACCCGGAGGACGCCGCGCGCCAGATCGCGGAGATCCTCAACGACAAGCGGAGCTGGCGCGGCAGCGGCCGGTGGCGTTTCGGGCTGGTGCGCCAGGGCGAGACGGCGGACCTGCACGTCTACGTCGCCACCCCGGCCACGACCGACCGGCTGTGCGCGCCGCTGCTCACCCGCGGCGAGGTCTCCTGCGAGAACGGCAACCGCGTGGTGCTGAACGCCAAGCGGTGGCTGCTCGGCGCCGACGCGTACGGCTCGGACCTGAAGAACTACCGGCGCTACCTGGTCAACCATGAGTTCGGGCACGCCCTCGGCTACGGCCACGTGTCCTGCCCCGCCGCCGGCAAGCCCGCACCGGTGATGATGCAGCAGACCAAGGGTCTCGGACGCGTGCGCGAAAAACCCCTGGCCGCTGGCCGACAGGGACTGAGCGCCGCCATGACCCGCCCGCGACTGCCCGGTCGAGGTCGCACCGCTGAGCCGGGCCGCTGCCGAGCAGCTCCTGGACGGCACGTCGCACCCGGCGGCGCAGGACCGCTGGCACCCGCAGTACCCGCTGCCCGAGACGTTCGCGGCGCTGCGCCTGCTGGCGGCCGCGTACGAGGTCCTGGGCGGTGAGGGGGCCTGCGGCGGTGAGGAGGCCCTGGGCCCTGAGCCCTCGGCCGCGCCGACCTGGTGGCTGCACCAGATCCGCATCGGCGGGCAGGTGGTCGGCGACGTCGGATTCCACGGCCCGCCACCGGTCGACGGCGTGGCCGCGGTGGAGATCGGCTACGCCGTGGTCCCGGCCTGGCGCGGTCGCGGGGTGGCGACGCAGGCCTGCCGGTCGATCCTGAGCTACGCCTGGGCGCATGGGGCGGCCGAGGTCTGGGCCGACGCCGAACCTGCCAACGCGGCGTCGCGGGCAGTGCTGGGGAAGAACGGGTTCCGCCCCGGCCCCGACGGCGCCTTCTGGATCCAGCGACCGGACGGGTCCTGACGTGAGGCAACCCTGCGGTGCAGCTGGAACGCACTCTCCGCCTCGACCGGCCGGCCATGCTCGGCGCGGTCACCGGCCTGAGCCGGCGCGGTGCGGGCGATCCGACGCACCGGCGCCTGGGCGCCGATCCACCTCCGAGCCACCCGGACCCCGGCCGGTCCGGCGCTGCTCAAGGTCATCGCCGAGGGCGCGCAGGTGTCGGCCCGGGCCTGGGGCGAGGGCGCCGAGTGGGCGCTCGACCAGCTTCCCCGGCTGCTCGGCGAGGAGGACGACCCGACGGGCTTCACCCCGCGCCCCGAGCACGCCCCGCTGGTCGAGGCGCAGCACCGGTACGGGCACTACCGGGTCGGGCGCACCGATGCGGTGTTCGAGGCGCTCGCCCCCGCCTGCATCGAACAGGTGGTGACCGGCAAGGAGGCGTTCCGGGCGTGGCGGCTGCTGGTGCGGGAGTTCGGTGAGCCGGCTCCGGGGCCGGCGCAGGATCCGGAGTCCGCGGCGTACGGGATGTACCTGCCGCCGACGCCACAGGCGTGGGCACGGGTGCCCAGCTGGCGCTTCCTGGCCGCCGGCGTGGAGCAGCGGCGGAGCCGGACGTTGGTCCGCACCGCCGCCCGGGCGACGGCGCTGGAGCGCACCCTGTCGGGGACCAACGCCGAGGCGGACAGGGCGCTGCGGAGCTTCCCCGGGGTCGGTCGCTGGACCTCGGCGGAGGTGCGGCAACGCGCCCACGGCGACCCGGACGCCTGGAGCGTCGGTGACTTCCACGTGGCGAAGGACATCACCTACACCCTCACCGGGGAGGTGTTGGACGACGACGCCTGCACCGAGATCCTGGAGCCGTACCGCGGCCATCGCTTCCGGGTCCAGGTACTGCTGGGCATGGTGGGGAGCCGGCGGCCGCGGCACGGGCCGCGGATGAGCCTGCCGACCCACACGCCGTACGCGACCGGCGGGCGGTCCTGATCAGCCCGGATTAGACATACCGACTAGTGTCGAGAGGGCATGGTGATGCGGAAATGGGTGGCTTGGTGACGACGACGAACGAGACGACGAGCTGACGACGACGAACGAGACGACGACCGACGCGACGACCGATGAGCGGGCAGCGACGACCGACGAGCAGCAGACCACGGATCTGGCGGAGATCAGCCGGCAGTTGGAGGCACACCGGATTCCGGTGGGGGCCCGGACGGTGATCATGGCCGCGGTGCGTGCGGCCACCGAGGAAGGCATCGACGTCGTACCGCGCACGTCCGCCGCGTACGTATCGCTGTCGGTCAGGGGCGACCACCCGATCGCCCTGTTCGCGCACAAGAACCGGGTGAGCGTGTCGCTGGACCGCCAGCCGGCGCTCGAAGCCAACCGTGAGCACCCCTTCTGCGAGCTGCAGCCCGGCGAGGACGGCGCGCCGACCCGTCACGTGCGGATCAACAACGCGCCGATCAGGCTGAACCCGGCCGTGTCCGCCCAGCTGTTCGTCGCGGCCCTGCGGCGCTCCCACAGCCGCACCGGCCGGGACCGGGTCTGGCGGGAGCCGGTGGCGCGACGGCCGGACCTGCCGGAGCCGGAGTCCTGCCCGATCCACTTCGTCCATCTGGCCAACGGGAAGTGCGACCGCTGCGAGGAGTAGCGGTCACGCCGGCGCCGTGACCGGTCGCGGCACGGCGGCGAACCGGGACGGCGGGAACCAGCTCGGCACGCCACGAGCTTCGTAGCGTGGTTCTCATCAGCCAATCGTTCGAGGACTCTGGAGGGGAAACCGGGTGGCTCGAGCTCGCCTGGGAGGTCGGTGACGCCGAAGCGCTGCCGTACGCCGACGGGGAGTTCGACGCGGTGCTCTCCTGCGTCGGAGTGATGTTCGCCCCCCATCACCAGGCGGCCGCCGACGAACTGGTCCGGGTCTGCACGCCGGGGCGGCACGATCGGGTTGATCGCCTGGACGCCGGCCGGCTTCATCGGCCAGATGTTCGCCACCATGAAGCCCTACGCTCCGCCGCCCCCGGCCGGCGTGCAGCCCCCGCCGCTGTGGGGAGAGCGAGGACCACGTACGGGCCCTGCTCGGCGAGCGGGTGAGCGGGCTGGGGGTCGAGCGGCGGGTCCTGCCCGTCGGTGTGTTCACGACCGGAGAGGACTTCCGCGACTACTTCAAGGCCCACTACGGTCCGACGATTGCGGTGTACTCCCACCTCGGCGCCTCGGCTCCCGAGCGGATCGCCGACCTGGACCGCGACCTCGCCGACCTGGCGCGCAGGTTCGATCTGGGCGGCGGTGCGCTGGAGTGGGAGTACCTGCTGGTCACGGGGCGACGCGGCTGAACCTGGCCCGCCGCCAGAGCAGCCAGGACGACAGCCCGATCACCGCGAAGAGCGCGGCGAGCAGGTAGCCGGCGTAGTGGGTGTCGAGCGAGGCGATGGCGACGACCACGCCGGAGGAGGTTCCCCCGTGCTCGCTGAGCAGGGTGGACACCGCGACCGCTCCGACGATCAGCCCCGAGACGATGCCCACTCCGGTCACCACCAGGTTGTAGTTGATCTTGCGCCGCGGGTCCTCGTGGGCGGTGCGGTACATCTTCAGCATGACCAGGCCGTTGGTCGTGTCGCCCAGCGTCATCGCGGCGGCGAACAGGATCGGCAGGCACAGCAGTGACAGGGGGGACGCCCCGGCGAGGGCGGCACCGGCGGTCAGGATGAGCAGGCCGATCTGGCTGCTGGTGTCGAAGCCGAGGGAGAACAGGAATCCGATGACGTAGACGTGGCGCGGATGCCGCACCCGTCGCAGCGGAGCGGTCATCACCCGGGCCGCCGGGCCGCGCGGGGTCAGGGCAGCGGGGGAGATCTCCAGACCGGGGTCGCGGCGCAGCGCCAGTCGCAACCGGAAGGCCTGGATGAAGGTGGCCAGGTTGGCTACCGCGACCAGGATCAGGTACAGGCCGGAGACGGTGAGTCCGACCGCGGCGAGGAGGCGGGCGGCGCCGGACTGTTCTTCCAGCGCGACCCGGATGAAGCCGGCCCCGCTGACCACCAGGATGCCGGTCAGCACGACCACGGTCGAGTGGCCGGCGGAGAAGGCGAGGCCGACGGAGGCCGGATCACGGCCCTCGCTGACGAACTTGCGGGTGGAGTTGTCGATCATCGAGACGTGGTCGAAGTCGAAGGAGTGCGCCAGACCGCGGAAGTAGGCGATTCCGGCGACGCCGATGGTGACGGCGCCGGCCGCGCCGGCGTTCACGCCGAAGGTCAGCAGGCCGAGCCCGAGCAGGTGCAGGGAAGCGATCACCACGAAGGCCGCCGTGACGCGGAAGCGGAAGGATCGCGCCGCCCGGCCCTGCGTCGTCAGCAACGACGGGAGGCGCGGCGCGAGGACATCGCGGGTGAAGGTGGTGCTGGCCATGTGAGTCTCCTCAACCGCAGCGGCGGTCGGCACGCCCCGTGTGGGACCGGCTCGCCAGGGCATCGGGCCGGTAGCCAGATGCGACACTATCGCATCTGCTTCGACGCCGGATCCCTGATCGGATTGGTCCGACGAGCGCCGGCTTCCGCGGGCAGGGGTGCCGCAGGCGCAGGACGCAGTGCGGGCAGAGGGGGCACAATGCATCTGTGGCGGTGCGGCGGGGGTCTGGACCGGATGGGCAGGACTCCCGCGTGGCTGCGGCGGCCGAGTTGCTGCGCAGTCAGGGCGAACGGGTGACTCAGGCACGGCTCGCCGTGCTGGAGGTGCTCGGCGACACCTCGGACCACCTGTCGGCGGAGGAGATCGTGTCCCGGGCCGAGGCGCTGCTGCCCGGACTGCACCGCGCGACCGTCTATCGGGCGCTCGGCACCCTCGGCGAGCTGGAACTGGTCACCCACACCCATATCGGCGGTTCGGCAGCCGTCTACCACCTCAGCCTGCCCGCTACCGAGGAAGTCCCGACGTCGGCGCACGCCCACGTGCAGTGCAGCTCGTTGCCAGGTCGTCCTGGACTTCCCGGTCGCCGCGCTGGGTGACCTCGCCGGCCGCCTGGACCGCGACCTCGGCTTCCAGCTCGATCCCGAGCATGCGGCCCTGCTCGGACTGTGCGCCGACTGCCGGCGGGCCGGGCCGGCGCCTGCCGCGCCCGTCTAAGCGCCGTCTAAGCGACCGGCAGGGGCAACGCGTCGAGCGTCGACGAGCCAGGCAGTTGGACCGTGAACTCGGCACCACCCTGGGCCGATCGCCCGGCCCGGATCCAACCGCCGTGCTGGGCCACGGTCTGGGCGACGATGGACAGTCCGAGCCCGGTGCCGGGCGTGTTGCGCGCGGTATCGCCGCGATAGAAGCGGTCGAAGACGTGCGGCAGGTCGGCCTCACCGATGCCGGGTCCCTGATCGGCCACCCGCAGCCGGTCACCTTCCAGCTGCACCCGGATGGTCCCGCCGGGCGGGCTCCACTTCACCGCGTTGTCCAGCAGATTGGTGATCGCGCGTTCCAGAAGGTCGGAATTGCCCAGCACGTACAGCGAGTCCAGTTCCACGTCGAAGCGCAGCCCGTGGCCGCGGCGGCGTACCCGCTCCACCGCCGAGGTGACGACGTCACGGAAGTCCAGCGGCTCCGGCGAGGCGGCGGCGTCGTCGCGGGCCAGCTGGACCAAGTCGCCGATCAGGGTGGTGAACTCGACCAGTTGCGCCTTGACGTCGCTGAGGATGTCGACCCGGTCCCGCTGCCGCAGCATTCCGCTGCTCGCGTCCGCGACCAGGAGCTCGATGTTGGTCCGCAGACTGGTCAGCGGGGTACGCAGTTCGTGCCCGGCGTCGGCGATCAGCTGCGTCTGCCGCTCACGGGAGGACGCGAGCGAGCGCAGCATCTGGTTGAAGGACTCCGCCAGCACCGCGATGTCGCCGCTCGCCTCGATGGCGATCGGGCTCAGCTCGGTGGTCTCGGTGACGTGCTCGACGGCCTCCGACAGCTGGCGGACCGGCCGCAGGCTGGACCGGGCCACGCTGGCACCCGCGATCGCCGCGATCACCACTCCGGAGCCGCCGAAGATGATCAGGACCAGCCAGAGCGAGGACAAGATGGTGTTGGTCGGTTGCAGCGGCCGGCCGAGCACCAGCGCGTAGTTGCCCAGGTCGGGGATCGGCACCGCGACGATGCGGAACTCGCTGCCGGCCGACGTCACGCCCGGTGCGAGCGGAGTAGCCGCGTTGCAGCCGGGCGATGGTGAGTTCTTCGGCTCCCAGCTCCAGGTGCTCGCGCTCGTCGGGCACGTAGAACACCTTGCCGTCGGTGCGCACCGCCGCCACGCTCACATTTCCGGCGCGCAGGGCCCGCTCGGTCAACCCGCCGAGGGTGCGGATGTCCTGCGCAACAGGAACCGCAGCCACCTCCCGGGCGGTCTCGACCAGCTCGGTGTCCAAGGCGCTGTACAGCGAGATCCGCAGGGTGAGGTATCCCGCCGCGCCGGTCGCCGCGACGGCGAGCGCTACCGCGAGCGTGGTCAGGTAGGCCACGCGCTGCTGCAGCGGCAGGGCCTTGAGCCAGTGGCGCACACCGCCGCCCAGCCCGCTGACCAGCGCAGCGGGTCCCCGCAGCCCGTGGCCGCTGCTCACGGCGGCGTCTCACGCAGCACGTAGCCGACTCCGCGTACGGTGTGGATCAGCCGGGACTCCTCCCCCGCCTCGGTCTTGCGGCGCAGGTAGCCGATGTAGACCTCCAGGGAGTTGGCGGTGGTCGGGAAGTCGAACCCCCACACCTCGTTGAGCAGCCAACCTCGCTCCAGCACCCGGCGCGGATGGTGCATGAACGCCTCCAACAGCGCGAACTCGGTCCGGGTCAGGTTGATCGGCCGGGAGCCGCGCAGCACCTCCCGGGTCTGGGTGTTGAGCACCAGATCGCTGAAGGACAGGCTGTGCGCGGACGGGTCGGCCGACTCGGCGCCGGTCCCCGCGCGCCGCACCAGCGCCCGTAGCCGCGCCAGCAGCTCGTCCAGGGCGAACGGCTTGGCCATGTAGTCGTCGCCGCCCGCGTCCAGCCCGTCCACCCGGTCGCCCACGGCGTCGCGGGCGGTGAGCACCAGGATCGGTACGTCGTTGCCGGCTGCCCGCAGCATCCGGGTGGTCTCCAGGCCGTCGAGCCGCGGCATCATCACGTCCATCACGACCGCGTCCGGGCGGATCGCGGCGAGCCGGGCCAGGGCCTGCACCCCGTCCTCGGCCAGGCTCACCTCGTAGTCGTTGTACTCCAACGACCTCTTCAGCGAGTCACGTACGGCTTGATCATCGTCGACGACCAGGATGTGCATGCCACCAGCGTGCCAGACTCGACCGCCTGGCCCGGACCGTCGCAACGGCAGACCGGCCGGTCCAGGCCCGCCGCACGACCGAAAGCGGCCAGGGCGGGATGGAAGAACAGCGCTCGGCGGGCCCATCAGGTGGTAGACCCGGGCGAAGGTGCGGTAGGCGCGCCGGTCGCCGGCGGTGGCCATCGCGATCACCGCGCCGGTCCAGCGACCGAGCCAGCGCTCCGCCCGGCTGGGCTGGGCCGAGCAGCTGGGATGGCGCCGATCCTCCGCGGTCGCGACCGACCACGGCACCTCGACGGCCGCGGCGAGCCTGCGTTGCAGCCGGGTGGTGTCCAGGCCAGACCGGATCAGCCCAGACCGGATCAGCCCAGACCGGATCAGCCCAGCTTGGATGACGGCGACGGTGATGCCCTGGCCGTAGACCGGGTTGAAGGCGCAGTAGGCGTCGCCGACCACCAGCAGCCCCTCGGGCCACCCGCGGCCCTCGGCGTAGTGGTGCCGCCGGTTGCTCGTCTGGCGGTGGACCGCGACGTCGCTGACCGGTCTCAGCCGCCGAACCAGGTCGGCCAGCGCCGGGTCGCGTTGGCCGTCGAGGAAGGCGTCGAACTCCGCCGCGTCCCGGGTCGGGCGGTCGTCGCCGTAGCCGACGACCCCGACCAGCCAGCGCCCGCCTTCTACGGGTAGGGCGCCGCCTCCCCGGCTGTGCGCCGGGGTAGCGGTGATCATGACTCCCCGCTCCGGCGGGTCGTCCTGCTCGGCATAGACCCGACACGCGTAACCGAGCCGGGCGTCGACGGTTTCCGCCTCGCGTACCTCGACGCCGAGCGACGCCAGCCAGTGCGGGAGTCGCGAGCCGCGACCCGACGCGTCGATCACCAGGTCCGCCTCGTACGTGGTGCCGTCCTCGCCCACGAGGACCCAGCCGGCGCCGGCCCGGCGGAGCTCCGCGACGCGCACCCCCTCGCGGAAGCAGACCTGGTCGAGCTGCCGCACCCGCTCGCGCACCCGGTGCTCCAGGAACGGTCGCGAAGCCGACACGACCTCGTACGCCGGAATGTCGTTCGGCATCCACCCGTACTCACCGAGCCAGCGCAGGTCCGCGGTGTCGAACCGCCGCGCGCCGTGCCGCAGGAGGTCCTCGCGCAGACCGGGCAGCAGGTCCTCGGCCGCCTCGAGCCCGCGGTGCAGCAGGATGTGCGGCTGCCGGCCCTGCGGCACGCCCTGGCGAGAGGCCGGGTCGGCCGGCAGGCGATCCCGCTCGACCACCGTCACCTCGGCCCCGGAGCGCGCGGCCGCGGCAGCCGCGAACAGACCGGCCAGTCCTGCTCCGACGACCACCACGCGCCGAGTCTGCGACACGAGCATCCTCGCATTCTGCCGCGACCTGGCAAGCGCCATGCCGTCGGCGCAGCCGCTGGCGCGCTGATCAGGCGGGTAGTTCCAGGGTGACGATCGCGCCGCCGTCGTTGTGGAGGCTGACCCTTCCGGCGTGCGCCTCGACGATGGCTTGCACGATCGGCAGGCCGAGCCCGGTGCCGCCCCGGGCGCCGGCGCCGCGTACGAAGCGTTCGAAGGGCTGGCTCAGGTAGCCCGGCGGGAAGCCCTCACCGTGGTCGCGGACTTCGACCGTGACCACCGAGCCGGACCGGTGCCCGCTCATCTCGATCGGGCCGGCGCCGTGCCGCAGCGCGTTGTCGAGGAGGTTGTCGAGGGCATCGCCGAGCCGCCGCGGGTCGGCGCGCAGCGTACTGCCGTCGGTGCGGACGCTGATCGTCCGCCGCTCCAGTGCGGCCCGGCGGGCAGTGCGCTGCGCACTGGCGGTCAGCACCTCGTCCAGCCTGAGGTCGACGGGGGCCAGGTCGAGGCGCTGTTCGTCGGCCGCCGCGAGGGCGAGCAACTGATCGGTCAGAGCCGAGAGTCGGTCGACCTCCTCCCCGGTCGAGGCCAGTGCCGCGCGCAGCTCCGGATTCGCCGTCCCCGGGGCGTGTGCCAGTTCGACCTCGGTCTTGATGATCGCCAGCGGCGTCCGCAGCTGGTGGCTGGCGTCGGCCAGGAAGCGGCGCTGGCGAGCCAGCAGTTCGCGTTGCAGGCGCTCGCCGTGTTCGAGCGGCCGCAACAGCAGGCCCGCCGCGCCGTAGCCGACGAGCGAGGAGAGCAGCAGGGCCCCGCCGAGCCCCAGGATCTCGGTGCGCAGCAACGCGCGCAGCGCCTCTCCCCGCTCGTCGAGCGAGGCGCTGACCAGCACCGCGTACGTCTGTCCCCGGGCCGTCACCGGCCGGGCCAGGATGCGGAGACGCTCGTCCAGGACCCGGTCCCCCGGTCGGTCGACCAGGACTGGCCCGCGCAGGGCCGCCTCGAGCTGGTCGGGCGTGAGCAGGGCGACGTCGGCGTGGGCACTGGCCGCGACGACCGTGCCGTCGGCGCGGAGGATCTGGGCCACGGTCTCGTCGGGTTCGAGCTCGGCGGCAGGCTCGCGCGGCAAGGACTCGATCGGCGAACTCAGCAGCAGCCCACCCAGCTGCTCCGAGCGTGCCGACAGGTCCCTGCGCATCAGGCGGTCCAGTTCGGCGCCGAGCCGGGCGTAGAGGAAGACCCCGACCGCGGTCAGCAGGACGGCCAGCGCCGCCGCGAAGGCCAGCGTCAGGCGCCACCGGAGCGGGAGCCGGTTCAACCCGGAGCCCGCAGCCGGTAGCCGACCCCGCGTACGGTGTCGATGCTGGTCGTGCCGAAAGGCCGGTCCACCTTCTGGCGCAGATAGCCGAGGTAGACGTCGACCACGTTCGAGCGGTTGTCGTAGCCGTCGTCCCACGCTGCTTCGAGCAGGTCGAACCGGGACACCGCCACCCCGGGCCGGCGCATCAGCGCCTCGAGCAGTGCGAACTCCTTGGGGGTCAGCTCGATCGCGATGTCGCCACGGCTGACGGTCCGGGCGGCCGGGTCCAGCCGCAGGTCCCCGACGGTGAGGACGGGCATCCGCACCTCGCCCGACCGCCGGGCCAGGGCCCGCAGCCGGGCGAGCAACTCGGCGAAGGCGAAGGGCTTCACCAGGTAGTCGTCGGCCCCACTGTCCAGACCGGTGACCCGGTCGCGCACGCGGTCCAGCGCGGTCAGGATCAGCACCGGGGAGGTGACGCCCTGGGCACGCAACTCGCGGCAGAGGGTGAAGCCGTCGCCGTCCGGCAGCATCACGTCGAGGGTGATGGCGTCGTACGCGGTGGCCGTCGCCATCCAGCTCGCGTCCTCGGCCCGGGTCGCCACATCGGCCACCAGCCCATGGGCGGTCAGGCCCTTGCGCAGCAGGGCCGCGAGCTTCGGCTCGTCCTCGACGATCAGGACACGCACGGGTCTAGGATTCCACTTCCGGGAGAGCTCAGGGTTTCCCGAGCGGTCCAGTGCCCTCGGCGGGATCGACCTGGTCGACCTTGACCAGGCTCTCCCGCGCCGACCCGCCTGAGGCGTCGAGGGCAAGCACCAGGCCCACCCCGGGCGCGTAGAGCTTGTACTCGGCCACCTCCGGCTGCAGCGAGATGGTGTCCCAGGTCAACACGGCGTCGGTGAACCTGCCGGCGGGAGTCTCGGCGATCTGTCCGGTGGCGAGCACGGCACCGTTGTCCTCCGCCTGACCCTGGTAGTACTCCTGCCGGTAGCGCTGGCCGGCCTGCGGCGTCGCCGGGAGCATGATTCCCGGCTGCGCGCCGTCGACGCCCGCCTCGAACGAGCCGTCCCGGCTGCTGATCCGGCCGTCGGTGAACTCGGCGGTGTCCTCACCCAGGTACCAGACGTTGCCGGCGGCATCCTGGGCGTACCAGTCCACGGTGTCCTCCACGATCTTGCCGTCCTCGCGTACGGTGTCGCGCACCACTCGGGCGGTGATGCCGTTGGCCAGCTTCTTGGTGGTGCCGGTGGCGATGACGACGATGTCCAGACTCGACCCGTCCAGTTCCTGCTCGCGGTAGGTCCAGCGGGTGCCGGGCTTCATCGGCCAGTAGGGATGGGTGATGTCGGCGCTGAAGTCGGCCGGATCGAGGGTGACCGGCTCGGCTCCGGTCGGCAGGGACGAGGGCCCGGGTGCGGCCGGCGTGGTGGCCGCCGCGGTGCCGGGGTCGGGGACGGGTCGGGGCTGGCGCCCGCCGGTACGGACGGGCTGCAGCCGGCGGTCGCGAGGGCGGCGGCCAGGACGATCGGGATCAGTCTGACCGGGGCCGGAGTGACCAGGCCCGGGAAGGACCGGGGCCGGGGAAGGATCGGGCCGGGAAGGATCGGGCCGGGAAGGATCGGGCCGGGAAGGATCGACGGGACATGACGGCTCCTTTCGAACTGCGCCACGATGGCGCTGGTCCCAGGCTGGCGACCGTTCGATGAGGAACCGATGAGAGCGCGAACTAGGAGGCAGGGCCAGGGCGCGACCCCTGCAGCTCGCGCACCCGGTCGAGCACGCCCGGCATCGCCGCCTCGATGGAGGCGAGGGTGTCGTAGAAGCCGGCCGCACTGCCGTACCACGGGTCGGGCACGCCGGATCCGGGCTCTGCGGCCGGGTCGTAGTCGGTCAGCAGACTGAGGTTGTCCGCGCCGGGTGCGATGGTGACCATCTTGCGTAGGTGGATGTCCTCCATGGCGACCACCAGGTCGGCACCGCGGATCTCGTCCGCGGTGATCTGGTGCGCCTGGTGGTCGGCGTGGCGGTAGCCGTGCTCGGCGAGCACCCGTGCGGCACGACGGTCCATCGCGGCGCCGAGTTCCTCGGTGCTGGTCGCTGCGCTGGTGAACCGCACTCCGAGCAGGCCCGCCTCGGCCGCCGCGTGCTCGGCCACCCGCTCGGCGATCGGCGAGCGGCAGATGTTGCCCCAGCAGACGAAGACGACCCGAACCGGGTCCGGAGCTTCTGGCTCACGCACGCTGTCGGCGCCGAGCCCGGTCGGGGATGAACGCGTTCAGCATGAAGCTGACGATCGAGACGATCAGGCCGCCGAGGAGTGCGACCCAGAAGCCCGAGACGTTCCAGCCCAGACCGAACAGGCCGGACAGCCAGGAGGTGAGCATCAGCATCAGTGCGTTGATGACGATCAGGAACAGGCCCAGGGACAAGATCACCACCGGCGAGGTCACCAGCGTGAAGATCGGCTTGACGATCGCGTTCACGATGCCGAAGATCAGGGCTACCAGCAGGAGGGTGAGGACCTGGTCGCCGCGGCTGGAGCCGGTGAGCTGGATCCCCGCGAGCAGCCAGGTGGCCACCGCCAGCGCCCCCGCGTTGGCCAGCAGTCTCAACAAGAATTTCATGCTGACGATCGTCCCACGCGACCCAAGGGCCCCCGGTGATTGACAGGATCCGGTGGCTGCGGATCAGGTTCAGGGGTCAGCTGGTGCTCTTCCTCGAGCAGCACGTGCGGACGCTCGTCGGCGATGGTGGTGTCGTCGCCGTGCCCGGTCTTGACGATGGTCTGGCCGGGGAGCGACACGAGCCGCTCGGTGATGCTCTGCACCAGCAGGCCGCGGTCGCTGAAGCTGCGCCCGGTAGCCCCGGGGCCACCCTGGAACAAGGTGTCCCCGGTGAACACCGTGGCCAGCTCGGGCACGTAGAAGCAGACCGCACCGGGAGCGTGGCCCGGGGTGTGCAGCACGTGCAGCGTGACGTCGGCGACCAGGATCTCCTGCCCGTCGGCCAGTTCCCCGTCCGGCTCGGTCGCGTGGGTGAGTCGCCACAGCGGCAGGTCGGCCGGATGCAGCAGCACGGGCGCCCCGACGGCGCGGGCCAGTTCGGGCGCGGCGCGTACGTGGTCGTCGTGGGCGTGAGTGCACAAGATCGCCCGCACCGTACGTCCGGCCACCAGGGCGGTGATCGTCGCGACGTCGTGTGGGGCGTCGATCACCACACACTCGGCGTCGTCGCCGACGACCCAGACGTTGTTCTCGACCTCGAAGGTCTCCCCGTCGAGGGTGAAGGTGCCGGACGTGACGGCGTGGTCGATGCGGGCGCGACGCTCGTTGGGGTCGGCCGGCTCCTGGTCGTACCGGGGTCTCATCGACGCTCCAGGATGACGACCGAGCGCAGGACCTCGCCGCGCTGCATCTTGGCGAAGGCCGCCTCGAGGTCCCTGATCCCGATCTCCTCGCTGACGAACGCGTCCAGCGGCAGCCGGCCCTGCAGGTAGAGGTCGATCAGCATCGGGAAGTCGCGGCTCGGCAGGCAGTCGCCGTACCAACTCGACTTCAGCGAGCCACCGCGGCCGAACACGTCGAGCAGCGGCAGCTCCAGGGTCATCTCCGGCGTCGGCACGCCGACCAGGACCACCGTGCCGGCGAGGTCGCGCGCGTAGAACGCCTGCCGGTAGGTCTCGGGTCGGCCGACCGCGTCGATGACCACATCCGCGCCGAATCCGCCGGTCAGTTGCTGGATGGCCGCCACCGGGTCGGCATCGCGGCCGTTCACGGTGTGCGTGGCGCCCAGGTCGGTGGCGGTGGACAGCTTGGCGGCGTCGACGTCGACCGCGATGATGGTCGCCGCCCCGGCCAGCCGGGCGCCGGCGATCGCCGCCGCGCCGACCCCGCCGCAGCCGATCACCGCCACCGAGTCGCCCCGGTTGACGTTGCCGGTGTTGATTGCGGCGCCGAGACCTGCCATCACCCCGCAGCCCAGCAGGCCGGCGGCGGCCGGCCGCGCGGCCGGGTCGACCTTGGTGCACTGCCCTGCCGCGACCAGGGTCTTCTCGGCGAACGCGCCGATGCCGAGAGCCGGCGACAGCGGCGTCCCGTCGTCCAGGGTCATCGGCTGGGTCGCGTTGAAGGTGGCGAAGCAGTACCAGGGACGGCCGCGCCGGCAGGCCCGGCAGGTGCCGCAGACGGCGCGCCAGTTGAGGATCACGTAGTCGCCCGGTTCCAGGTCGCGCACGTCCGAACCGACCGACTCGACCAGTCCAGCCGCTTCGTGGCCGAGCAGGTAGGGGTAGTCGTCGCCGATGCCGCCCTGGATGTAGTGCAGGTCGGTGTGGCATACGCCGCAGGCCAAGACCTTGACCACGGCCTCGCCGGGGCCGGGATCGGGGACTGTGACGCTGGTGAGCTCGACCGGCGCGTCCTTGGCCCGCACGATCACCCCCTGGACCTGCTGCGGCATGAGCGTCCCCTCCTCCGTGAACCCGTGTGACCTGAACCGTGTGACCTGAACCCGTGTGACCTGAACCCGTGTGACTGAACCCGTGTGACCTGAACCCGTGACTGAACCCGTGTGGCTGGCCCACGTGACTTGCATAGTAGGACGCCTCTGGCCGGAGACCTGTCGGGCGCTCAGGTCAGCGCCACCTCCATGCACCAAGCGGTGTCGATCCGACGAAAGAGCGCGCGCTCGAGTGGGGACGTGACGCCGGCGGATAGCGTCGCGGAGCGGCGCTTTCCGCCGGAGCGGTGGTGCCGGGCGGGGCGGCGGCGTGCCAGAGGGCGCGGGCGGTGGGGCCGCGGCCGAGGGGGTAGGTGCCGGTCGGGGTGACCAGGGTGATCCAGCCGTGCCGGGTGGCCCACAGGTGGACGCCGGGGGCGGGTTGTCGGGTGGCGAGGTGACCGGCGGTCTTGAGTCGGTGCTCGGTGCGGGTGAGCGGGGCCAGGTTCGCGACCCGGGTCTGTCCGGGTGGTCCGCCCCGCGCTGGGGGTCGCCACGGGACGGTGTGGTCGAGGTCCATCAGCCGCGTCACCGCCGCCGACCAGGGGTAGGCGCTGGCGGGTTGGCGGGCGCGGACGGCGTCGCGGATCCGGGTGGGGATCTCGTAGGCGTCGGCGGGTGGGGTGTGGTCGGGCAGCAGCACCGGGCGGACGGTGATCGCGGTGTCGGTGCGGCCGCCGAGCCAGCCGCGGACGGTGTGGGCGGTGATCGGTCCGACGCCTTCGATCCGGGCCACGGCGTGCGGGTCGGCGCCGGTCAGGGCCTGGTCGGTGAGATGGACGTGGAGTTGGACCCGCGGCCCGCAACGACAGCCCCCGGTCACGCCGGTCGGGCCGGTCGCGTCGGTCCCGTCGGTCGCGGCGTCGGTGTGGTCGAGGTCGAGGGTGGTGTGCCGGTCACCTTCCGGGTCGGGCTCCGGATCGTGCCAACCGGGGTCGTACTCGTCGGCCCGGTCCCACCCACCTGGATCACCACCGCCCGGCCAGACCTGATCCGGCTCGGTCTGCCGTCCCCCGTCTCCCTTGCCGTCCCCGTCTCCGCCGCCGCTGTCTCCGCCGCCGTCGCCGCCGCCGTGGTCGCGGTCGCTGTGGGTGCCGGGTCGGTGGGAGCCGGGTCGGTGGTCGGGGACGTGTCCGGCCGGGTCGGGTCGGCGTGGCGTCGCAGCAACGCCAACGCCCGCCCAGGATGGGCCAAGATGCCGACCGCAGCCGACCGGCGTACCTCCACCGGACCCGAGTCACCCTCCGCCGCCAAACACTCCGCCACCCGGTTCACCGTGGCCAGAAACGACAACAAATCCAACGGATCACCCCGAGCGATCAACATCATCACCTGCTCATCGCCCTGCCGGGCCAACCACACATCCCGCCGGGCCGCCGCCCGCTCCTCCACCGCCCGCGCCGCCACCGGATCCGCAGTCTTGACCGTCGCCGCCAAGATCGCCTCGAACCGCGACCAGGCCATCGTGTCGATCAACCCCACCACCCCCGCATCCACCACCCCCGCCTGCACCCGCGACAGATGCCGCGTCGCCGCCGCCACCTGCCGCGCCTTCCACGACCGCACCCGCCCCCCCATCACCTGCCCCCACAACAACGGCAACCGATGCCGAAGATCCAACGCATCCGCGATCAGATGCCGCGCCCCACCCGGACTGGTCGCCAACACCACCGCCAACTCGGCCGGACAATACGCCAAAATCTCCGGCGTACCCTCCCCACCCACCGCGATCCCGTACTCCCCGGCGATCCGCCGCCGCCGCACCTGCGACCCGTCCACCGCCGGCGGCACACTCCCCGGATCATGCTGATCAGCCCAATGCGCCGCCAACCGCAGAATCACACACTCCTGCTCCGCCACCCGCCCACGCGCCAACTCCGCCGCAGCCAACGTGCCACGCCGATCCAGCACCACCACCGAGTCGAACACATATTCGATACTAGACCCACCCACTGACATTTCCCATGGCGACGCTCCGAGGCTGCGCCGTGCGCCTGGGGTGGAACAGAGGGGGTCAGAAAGTGCCGCCCACGGCCACTCTGCCGCGGTCGGCGATGCACAGATTTGCCTGCGTCGCGGGACGGTCATCAGGTCCACCCGCGCCGACTCCTCGCCCCGGTGCCTGGCATACGGGGCGGAGACCGCCGCCCGCCTCATGCTCGGGTCGGGCCCCTTGGCCTCCTTGCTGCAGGCGTCGCCCACGGCGAGCCAGCAGGCATACGCCGACAGCCAACCCGACAAGGTCGCATGGCAACGCAGCCCAGACGGCTGCGTCGCTTCTCACCTCCGCGTGGCGAGCAGGATCCCGGTGGCCACCGGGAGGGTGAGCACAGCCAGATCGGTGCGGGCGTGCAGCACCGCCAGCAAGCTCCTCCACCTTCTCCTGATGCCCTGGCGGCCAGGTCGGCTGCGGATCGAGGTCGTCGATCACGTACACACCGCCGTCGGCGAGCAGGCTCAACGCCTCGTCCAGCTGGCTGAACTTGCCCGGCCAGCAGTCGGCGAAGATCACGTCGAAACGCCGCCCGGCCGACGACTGGACGGCGTCGGTGAGCCAGTCGGCCGCGTCGGACTCGACCCAGTCGATCCGTTCGTCTGCGCCGAGCGCCAGCCGCGCGGCGCGAAGGCAGGCGCTGTCGGACTCGACCGTGGTCAGCGTGGCGGCCGGCCCCATCCCGGCGGCCAGCCAAGCGGTGCCGTAACCCGTGCCGGTGCCGAGTTCGAGCAGGGCTCCGGCCGGTGCCCGTGCCGCCAGGAACGCGAGCATCCGGCCGGTCGGCTCGCTGCAGGACATGGTGAAGCCCAACCGTGCGGTCGCGCGGGCGATCATCGCCAGTTGGGGCGGCTCCACTCCGCCACCGACCTCGCTCAGCACCGCCTCATTGTGCGCGAGCGGACGTCACCACCGCCACCCACGCAAGCGCTTCGGCCACGGTGGCCACCTGGCGCACCCCCGCCGGCGCCGCAGGCCGGGCGACGACCACCACCGGGATTCCCAGCGCGTACGCCGCCGCCAGTTTGGCCGCCGTGTGCGGTCCGCCCGAGTCCTTGGTGAGCAGGCCGTCGACCCGGTGGCCGGCCATGAGCGCCCGCTCCCCGGCCTCCTCGTACGGACCGCGTGAGCGAAGAAGGGTCCAGCGATCCGGCACCGGGAAGTCCGGTGGGTCGACCACCCGCACCAGCACGTCACGGTCGGCCCAGCCCAGAAAGGCCGCCAGCGACTGCCGCCCCGTGGTCAGGAAGGGCCGGCGGTACGCCGCGCCTGCCGCCACCGCGCCGGCCAGGTCGGGCACCCAGGTCCAGCCCGCCGACTCGGCGGTGCCCGCTCCAGCCGGGCCGTGCCAGTCGCACCAGCGGGATGCCGGTGATCGCGGCTGCGGCCACCGCGTGCGTGGACATGGTCGCCGCGAAAGGATGGGTCGCGTCGATGAGCGCCTCCACCGGCTCGCTGCGCAGGAAGCCGACCAAACCCTCCACCCCGCCGAATCCGCCGATCCGGACCCGCCCCGGCGGCAGGGCCGGATCGCGCACCCGGCCGGCCAGGGTGGTGATCACCTCGACTCCGCCCGCCACCAGGTGAGCGGCCAGCTCCCGGGCCTCCGCGGTGCCGCCGAGGATCGCGATCACCACGGCCGGCCGGCCCGGGTCGCCACGGCCAGTGCGCCCGCGACCGCGCAGACCAGCGAGCAGAGCCGCACGGCCCGGGCGATGTCGGCCACCTCGGGTGCGCGGCCGTCGCCGAGGGTGCCCCGGTCCTCGGCCTGCCCGTCGTACACGTTCTCCCCGCCGAGCCGCAGCCCGAGCACCCCGGCGTACGCCGCCTCGACGACCCCGGCGTTGGGACTGGGGTGGTGCCGGGCGTCTCGTCGGACCGCGCGGATCGCCGCGCGGCCGGACCCGTCCATCGCTCGCGCCAGGCCGGTCGCCAGGACGGCCGTCAGGCGCGCCGGCACCCAGTTCGCGACGTCGTCGAGGCGTGCGGCCGCCCAACCGAAGCGCTCGTAGCGGGGCGAGCGATGGCCGATCATGGCGTCCAGGGTGTTCACGGCCCGGTAGCCCAGCAGTCCGGGCAGGCCGGCCAGCGCGCCCCAGAACAGCGCTGCGCACGACCGCGTCCGAGGTGTTCTCGGCCACCGACTCCACCACCGCCCGCGCCACCCCCGAGGGGTCCAGGCCGGACGTGTCCCGGCCGACCAGGTTGCGGAGCCGTCCCCTGGCGCCGTCCAGATCCCCGGCCTCCAGGAGCGAGGAGACGCCGGCCGCCTCCCGTTCCAGGGAGCGCCCGCCCAGCACGGCCCAGGTCGCTGCGGCCGTGGTCAGGACCTGCAGCAGCGGGTGTCCCCGAGCGCCGCGCTCGACCAGGGCACCCAGCGCGGCCGATCCACCCGCCAGGATCGCGACGTGCACCGCACCCGCCCCTCGGCGGTCGGCGTACGAGCGCACCTCCAGCGCGGAAGCGAGGCGGCCGAAGCCGGCGACGGGATGACCGCGGCGCGGATCCCCGACGAGGCGGTCGGCCAGATAGCCGAGGCCGATCCCGGCCGCGGCCGCGAGCGCGGTCGCCGGGTGCGCATACAGTCATGGCCGATGACTCGGGTACTGGTGACCGGTGGGGTGCGTTCGGGCAAGTCGGCGTACGCCGAGGCGCTGTTCGCCGGTGCGTCCTCGGTCACCTACATCGCCGCCGGTCCGACGCCCGAAGACGGCGCGGACCCGGAGTGGGCGGCCCGGATCGCCGCCCATCGGGACCGGCGGCCGGCGCACTGGGCGACGGTGGAGCACGGTGACGTCGCCGCGGTGCTCCGAGCCACGCAGACCCCGGTCCTGGTCGACTGTCTGGGCACCTGGCTGACCGCCACCGTCGACGCGCTGGGCACCTGGGACCAGCCGCTGGCCACCTGGCAGGACCGGATCGACGAGCAGGTACGCGCGCTCGTGGAGGCCTGGCAGGACCGGACGGAGTTGAGCGTCGCGGTGACCAACGAGGTCGGCTGGGGCCTGGTCTCCGAGCACCGCTCCGGGAGAGTGTTCGCCGACCTCCTCGGACGCGTGAACCAGGCCGTGGCCGCCGTCAGCGACGAGGTGGTCCTGCTCGTGGCCGGTCGGCCCCTGCGCCTTTGACAGGCTCGGCGACTCTGCCGAGCCGCGCTGTGGGGTAGCGCGCATCAGCCGGCCAGACCCAGGATGATGATCGTGAAGGCGATCTCGATCGACGCCCCCATCACGTCCCCGGTCACCCCGCCGAGGCGGCGCACGCAGCGCCGTACGAGCAGGCCGACCGCCGATCCCGGCCAGCAGCGCAGCCACCGGGCCGCGCACGCTGAGTCTCAGCAGCACCGGCGTCGCCGCCACGGCCAGCACCACCAGGACCCAGAGCAGGATGGCGGCCGCCCGGGGCACCGACCCGGCCACGACGGCACCCAGGCCCTGGCTGCGGGCCGCCGGAACGCCCCGGACACACACCAGAGCCGGCGCGGCGCGCGAGCAGCAGATCGCCAGGGCGAGCAGGACGGCCTCGCTGCCCCCGTGCAGCAACTGGCCGATGGCGGCTGCCTGCAGGCCCAGGACCAGCACCAGCGCCACCACCCCCATCGGGCCGATGTCGCTGCGCCGCATCACCTCCAGCGACCGGTCACGGTCCCAGCCCGAGCCGAGGCCGTCGACGGTGTCGGCCAGGCCGTCCAGGTGCATCGCGCGGCTGCCCAGTCGCGAGCACGGCGACGACGATCAGACCGACCGCGAGCGGCGGCAGGTTCGCGACCCAGCCGAGCCACCCGGCCAAAGAAGCCGCCAGAGCCAGAGGCAGGACCGCCAGCGGCGCCAGCAGCATCGCGGCCATCGCCGTCGGGCGGCCGATCTCGCCGATCCACCGACCCCACGTCCGACCCGGATCACCGTCATCGTGCCGACCGCGAGTCGGAGCGCGTCGAGAGCCATCGGCCCTCAGCGGACGGGCGCGAGATCGGCCAGCAGGGCCATCTCGCGCAGCAGCAGCACCGCTGACCGCACCACCGGCAGCGCGGTGAGCGCTCCGCTGCCTTCCCCGAGGCGCAGCCCGAGGTCGAGCACCGGTTCCAGGCCCAGCTTCGCCAGTGCGAGCTGCTGGGCAGGCTCGGTGGAGCGGTGCCCGGCCGCGCACCAGGCGACCACGCCGCGCTCGAGATCCTCCGCCACGCACAGCTCGGCGAGGGAGACGATGCCGTCCAGCAGCACCGGGACGCCGCGCCGGGCCGCGGTGCGGAGAAAGCCGACCCCGGCGGCCAGATCCGCCGATCCCAGTCCGGCGAGTCGCTGGCGCGGATCGGCGGCCCGTTCGCCCATCCGGTCAAGGGCGGTCTGGATCACCTGGGTCTTGTACGCGAGGCGCTGGTCGTCCACGCCGGTACCGCGGCCGACGACCTCCTCGGCGCGCAGTCCGAAGCTGGCTCCGATCAGCGCCGCGGCGGGTGTGGTGTTGCCGATGCCCATGTCGCCCAGGATCAGCAGGTCGGCGCCCTCGGCGATCTCGGACTCGGCGATCGCCTCCCCGGCGCGGATCGCCCGCGCGCATTCGTCGGCGGTCAGCGCGTCCTCGCGGTCGATGGGCCGCGACGGTCCGATGCGGTAGGCCGTCACCTCGGCCGGAAGTCCGTCCAGTGCGTCGGCCACGCCCGAGATCGAGTACGCGCAGCCGGACGCCGTGCTGTCGGGCGAGCACGTTGGCCGCGGCCCGGCCACCGACGAAGGCGCCGACCATGGCTGCGGTCACCTCGCGCGGATAGGCCGACACGCCCAACCCCGACCCGTCCAGACCCGACACGCCGTGATCGCCGGCCAGGATCACCGCCCGGACCCGGTCGAGGGGGCGCGGGGGGCAGCTGCCCTGGCAGGCCGACACCCAGGCGGCGAGGTGCTCGAGCCGGCCGAGAGCACCGGTGGGCTTGGCCAAGGCGTCGAGGCGTACGAGGGCGTCGGCGAAGGCCCGCGACGAGGGGGCGGTGATCACCGGGCCGCCGAGGCCACGGGCCGGGGCGCGCGACGGGCAGCGGTGAGCCGTTGCAGCAACTCCGCCAGGACCACACCCAGCACGGCCCAGAGCACGAACTGGGTCGCCGCGCTGGCGAGGCGGAAGGAGTAGAGCAGCTCAGCCGGATAGTCGGCCGGCACCTCGCTGACCCGGGGCATCAGGGCGACGGAGACGACGATCACCACCACGTAGCCGACCAGGCAGGCCAGACCCGCATGCCAGCCGCCCAGGCGCGAGCGCCAGCCGGCGGCCGACCAGCACGGCCGCGACGCCGGCGACGACCGAGATGGCCAGCATCGTGAAGTAGAGAGCGGTCCGCAGGCCGATGGTGTCGCTCTGGCCGACCGCCGGCGGATTCGGCGGGTAGACGAGGAAGGGCACCGCGTACAGGCTGAGAAAGCCGAGACCGCTGACCGCCAGCGCGGTCCCGCGTACGCCCAGGCCGCCGAATCGGCCGAGCGCGAGCGCGGTGAGCACCCCGGCCAGGCCGCCGAGCGCCCCGCCCGCGACCAGCGTCGCGGTCAACAGGCCGGCGGTGGACTGCAGGGTCCGTGAGAACGGCTCGGACTCGCCGCCGGCGGCGTGCCGGCGCGCCGAGTCATGCGTGTGCGCGGCTGCAGAGTCGTGTTCGTGGGCGGCATGCTGTTCGAGGGCGATGGCCGCGTTCACCGACGGCTCACCCACCACGTACGCCACGCCGAAGGCAGCGACCCCGGCGAGCAGGCCCGCGACCAAGCCCCGAACCAGGAAGTCCCGGACCAGGATCGGCCTCGACGGCCAGGAACGGCCCGACGGTTGGCACCTCCGCGGGCGTCAGTGGCAGGGGAAGCCGAGCAGGTGACGCCCGTCGTGGGTCCACTCGTGCACCGCGGTGCCCGAGAGCATCGACAGCGCGCCCTGTTCGGTGGAGACGAAGTAGAGCCCGGCCAGCACCAGGAGCCCGGCGAACATCAGCCAGGGCAGCACCTGGGTGAGGGAGAAGGACGGCAGCGCGACGGCGACGGGCCGGGCAACGGCCACTGCGGGAGTCGGGGAGGTGGGTGGCTGGGCGGTCATGACTGCTCCTTGGGCTACGGCGACCCGTCGTGGGCGGAGTCCGCGTGGGAGGCGGGTCTGACTCGAGCCCGAGGCTCCTGCTGGGCAGGTGCCGGGGACTCATACAGTGGCGCGACCGTGCCGGAATCTCACCGGCTTCCAGATCCTCTGCGAACCCGAGCACTGTACAACGCCGAGTCTGTTCCGACTGGGTAAGGTCCGCGCATGGCGGTGCGGCTGCTGGTCCTGGCCCATGGCCGGACGTCGCGGACCCGGGAGGCGCCGTTCGGGGACTCCAGCGCGTGTCTGCCGCTCGGCGACGCGCCGCCGCTTCCGCGGATCGTGAGTGCGGTGTGCGGGCCTGAGCCGGCGGCTCGCGGCACCGCGGACTGGCTGGGCGGGGCGCCGGAGGTGAGCGAGGACCTGCGCGGATGCGACTTCGGGGATTGGCACGGCCGCACCCTGGCGGAGGTGGGTCGAGACGACCCGGCGGCGGTGGCGGCCTGGCTCGGCGATGCCGGCGTCGCGCCCCACGGGGGAGAGAGTCTCGCGGCCCTGGTCGCCCGGGTCGGATCGGCGGTGGACGGGTGGACCTGGCCGGACGGGCGGCCGTGGCCGGATGGCCGGAGCCTGGTGGTCGTCACGCCGCTGGTGGCCCGTGCGCTGCTCGTGCACGCCCTCGGGGCCCCTCCGGAAGTGATCTTCCGCGTCGACGTGGCGCCGCTGGACGTGGTCAGCCTCTCCCGCAGCGGCGGGTCCGGATGGCGGTTGCAGGGGCTGGCCGCGCTGGACCGGGCGGTCAGCCGTTCGGGTTGAAGCCGGCGACCGCGCCGATCACGGTGATCGCGGGCGGTGTGATGCCGGCCGACGCGGTGCGGGCGGCGATGTCGGCGACGGTGCCGCGTACGTCGCGCTGACTCGGCAGACCGCCGTCGGCCACCGTGAGCGCGGGCGTGTCCGGCGCCATCCCGTCGCCGAGCAGCGACGCGGTGATCGCCGGCAGGGTCGCCACGCCCATCATGATCACCAGGGTGGTGTTGGTCCTGGCCAGTGCGGCCCAGTCGAGCGTGGAGCCCGGGTCGCCGGGCGGCAGGTGTCCCGAGATCACGGTGAAGCCCTGGGTGAGGTCGCGATGGGTGACCGGGATCCCGGCGAGCGCCGGCACCGCCACGGCGGAGGAGACGCCGGGGATGACCGTGACGGGGACTCCGGCGGCGGCGCAGGCCTGCCACTCCTCCCCGCCCCGGCCGAAGACGAAGCTGTCGCCACCCTTCAGCCGGACCACCCTGCGCCCCGAACTCGCGTGTTCGACCAGCAACTGGTTGATCCGTTCCTGCGAGGTGAACGCACCGCGCGGGATCTTGGCCACGTCGACGATCCGGGCGTCCGGGCGGGCGTGCTGCAACGTGGCGAGCGGCGCGAGCCGGTCGCAGACGATGACGTCGGCGGAGCGGATCGCCGCCAGCCCGGCCACGGTGAGCAGGCCCGGGTCCCCGGGGCCGCCGCCGACCAGGGTCACCGATCCGGTGCCGGACCCGTCCGGGTCGGCCGTACGAGGCTCGAGGGCGGGTGCGCCGACCTCGGCTGCGGGTACGCCGACCTCCGCGGCCAGGCGGATGACCTCGGCGTCCCGCTCGGGGTCGCCCGAGGCGGGAACGACCAGTGACGCCTGCTCCAGATCGGCCCGGACCGGTCGGCGCCGTTCGAGGGTCAACAAGCCCCGGGCCTCCAGGTCCGCGACCGTCGCGCCGACGTCGGTGGCGATGGCCGTCACCGTCGCGGCCGCGGCGAGCAGGGCGTGTACCGCGGGCAACGCGTCGGCGCCGGCGCCGCACACGAGCACGCGCCGGCCGCGCAGGTCGAGGCTGGCCGCGAAGCCGGTCATGCTGATCCTGCGAGTCGGGCCAGCGCTGAGCCGAGCCGGTCGGTGGTCTCGCGGTCGCGTACGGCGATCCGGATCCAGTCCGGGCCGAGTCCGGGGAAGGTGTCACCGCGGCGTACGGCGAAACCGTGCTCACGCAGCGCCAGCCGCACCCAGCCGGGCTCGCGGTCCCCGCGCAGCGGGGCGGTGTCGGTCAGCAGGAACGGGCCGTGGGCCGGTCCGACGACCGTCAGTCCCGCCTCGCCCAGCACCCGCTCCAGGTGGTCGCGGAGCGGGACCAGGTCCGTCGCCGCCCGAGCCGCCTGTTCGGCGGGCCTCGGGCGTCAGGCAGGCGGCGATCGCGGCCAGCGCCGGCGTGGAGACCGACCACGGCGGCTGCTGGGCCCGCATCGCCGCGATGAGGTCGGGGTCACCGACCGCGTAACCGGCGCGCAGCCCCGCCAGACCCCAGGTCTTGGTCAGCGAGCGGAACACCACCAGGCCGGGCATCGTGCCGCCGATCATCGTCTCCGGCTCGCCCGGGACGGCGTCCATGAAGGCCTCGTCGACCACGACGGTACGGCCCGGACGCAGCAGGGCGGCGAGCGTCGCGGCGGGATGCAGCACGCTGGTCGGGTTGGTCGGGTTGCCGATCATCACCAGGTCCACCTCGACCGGCACGGCCGCCGGGTCGAGGCGGAAACCGTCGGCGGCGGTGAGCACCAGTCGCTGCGGGTCGTGGCCGGCCGCCCGCAGCGCCGCCTCGGGCTCGGTGAACTGGGGATGGACGACCAGGGGCCGCGCCGGCCTCAGGGCGCGGGCCAGGAGCGTGAAGGCCTCCGCGCCGCCCGAGGTGGGCAGCACCTGGTCGAGCGCGACGCCGTGCGCGGCGGCGATGGCCTTCACCGCGTCGTCGGTCCGCGGATAGGCCGCGAGGCCTGCCACGGTGGCGGTGACGACCTCGGCCAGCCAGGCGGGCGGCTCGGCCAGGCGTACGTTCACGGCGAGGTCGACCAGCCCCTCGGCCACGTCCTGGTCGCCGTGGTGGTGCAGGTCGTGAGCCTGCCGGCCGGCGAACCCGTGGACCGCGTCGGCGAACCGCTGGGCCAGCCGGGGGTGACCGGCCCAGTGGACGTGCAGGTAGCTGGCGTGCAGCGTGTCCACCCCGAGACCGGCCGGATCCGCGGAGAAGCCGACGGGCTCGCCGTCCACCAGCCAGGCGGGCCGCTCGCCGACGACGGGCGTGACGACCGTGCGGTGGAACTCGTGGCCGCTCGCCCGCAGTCCCGCCGGCGCCAGCAGGTGGTCGTGGTCGGCCACCATGGTCCGGTAGCCCAGCGTGAGCCGCGGGCCCATGGTCGCGTCGGCGTCCAGCGCTGCCACCATCGGGTGAGCGTCCACCGCACGGCAGAGGTAGAGCAGCCCGGCACACTCGGCCACGGTCGGCAGGCCCGACCGGATCGCGGCCCGAATCGCGGTCCGGAGCGGGGCGTTGGCCGACAGTTCGGCCGCGTGCACCTCCGGGAACCCGCCGCCGAGGTAGAGGCCCGCGGTCCCGGGCGGCAGGTCGGTGTCGTGCAGCGGATCGAAGGTCACCGGCTCGCAGCCCGCCGCCCGCAGGAGCTCCTCGGTCTCGGCGTACCGGAAGGTGAAGGCCCGTCCGGCCGCGACGGCGACCACCGGACGCGCGGCCGAGGGGGGCTGGACCGCGGCGTACGGATCCCAGGCCGGGGCGGTGAGCGGGGGAGCGGCGTGCGCGATGGCCAGCAGTTGCCGCAGGTCCAGGTGCTCGGCCACCCGGCGCGCGAGCCGGTCCACCGCGGCCTCGGCCTCGGCGCGCTCGGCCGCGGGCACCAGCCCGAGGTGGCGCGAGGGTGCCTCGATGCCGGCCTCGCGCGGCAGCACGCCGAGCACCGGGAGCCCGGTCGCCTCCAGCGCGTCCTCGATCTCGCGGACGTGCCGCGCCGAGCCGGCCTTGTTCAAGATCACCCCGGACAGGCGGACCTGCGGATCGAAGGTGTGCAGTCCGTGCACGATCGCCGCCCCCGTACGGGAGACGTGGGCGATGTCGAGGACCAGCACGATGGGCGCGGCGACCAGTGCCGCGACGTGCGCGGTGGAGGCGTAGCCCGTCGCCGCCGATCTGCCCGTCGAACAGCCCCATCACCCCCTCGATCACCGCGACGTCGGCGGGGACCGGCGTGGCCGCGCCGTAGCGCAGCAGCGGGGCGATCTGGTCCTCCCGGCACAGGTGCGGGTCCAGGTTGCGACCCGGCCGGCCCGTGGCCAGGGCGTGGTAGCCGGGGTCGATGTAGTCCGGACCCACCTTGAAGCCGGCGACCTCCAGGCCCTCCAGGCGCAGGGCTCCCATCAGGCCGGTCGCGACGGTCGTCTTGCCGTGGGAGGAGGCCGGGGCGGTGATCACCAGCCGCGGCAGGGCGACGTCGGCCGCCGGCGTGCCGTTGGCGCGCGCATGCTCCCGCTCACCACTCGATCCCTCGCTGTCCCTTCTGGCCCTCGTCGAACGGGTGCTTGACCTTGGTCATCTCGGTCACCAGTTGCGCGATCTCGACCAGCTTGGGATCCGCCCGGCGGCCGGTGATGATCACGTGCTGCTGACCGGGGCGCTCGGCCAGGGTCTGCACCACCTCGTCCACGTCCACCCAGCCCCAGTTGATCGGGTAGGTGAACTCGTCCAGCACGTACAGGGTGTGCTGTTCCGCCGCGAGACGGCGCTTGATCTCCTGCCAGCCCTCGTACGCGGCCTGCTCGTGGTCGTCGTCGGTCCCGGGCTTGCGGCTCCAGGACCAGCCGGAGCCCATCTTGTGCCACTCGATCGCGCCCCGCGCCGGGCCCGGCGGCAGGGCGCCGAGGGTCTCCAGGGCCGTCTGCTCGCCGATCCGCCACTTGGCCGACTTCACGAACTGGAACACCCCGATCGACCAGCCCTGGTTCCAGCCCCGCAGGGCCAGCCCGAACGCCGCGGTCGACTTGCCCTTGCCGTCGCCGGTGTGCACGATCAGCAGCGGCCGGTTCCGTCGTTGCCGGGTGGTCAGCCCGTCGGCGGGCACGACCTCCGGTACGCCCTCCGGCATCAGGCGGCCCGCCGGTCGCGTACGGCTCGGACCAGGTGCTCCGCGGCGACCTCGGCCACCGGCACGTGCTCGGCGCCGAGGTGCGCGCTGAGCACCCGGGCCAGCCCGAGGGACATCCGCCCCGACTCGCAGTCCACCAGCACCGAGGCCACGCCGCTGGCCCGCAGCGCGGCGGCGACCTGGCGCGACCGCGCCACCGCGTCCGGCCCGTGGGTGGCCCGCCCGTCGGTGACCAGGACCAGCAGCGGGCGGCGCCGGGGGTCGCGGATCCGCTCCAGCCGGAGGGTTTCCGCCGCGCAGAGCAGCCCCTCGGCCAGCGGCGTACGGCCTCCGCTCGGCAGGTCGCGGAGCCGGCGCGCCGCCACGTCCACCGACGACGTCGGCGGCAGGGCGAGCGTGGCCGAGGACCCGCGGAAGGTGATCAGGCCGACCTTGTCGCGCCGCTGGTAGGCGTCCAGCAGCAGGGACAACGCGGCGGTCTTCACCTCCTCCATCCGGCGCCGGGCGGCCATCGACCCCGAGGCGTCCACCACCAGCAGCACCAGGTTGGACTCCCGGCCCTCGGTCACCGCGAGCCGGAGATCGGGGGTCGCCAGCCGGAGCGGCTGGTCGGGCGCCCGGCCGCGGCGGTGCTGCTGCGGGGCGGCCGCGCGGATGGTCGCCACCAGATGCAGTGGTCCGTGCCGATCGTGGGCCGCCATGGCGCCGACCGTACGACCGGTCGAGGTGAGCGCCCGGCTGCGGCGGCCCGGTTCGCCGGCGCCGACCCCGGCCGCGCTGAACAGCCGGGTGCGGTACGTCTGGCCGGCCGCTGCCACGCTCTCCCGGCCGGAGCCGTTGCCGCTGCTTGCGGGCGGCGCGGTCGGCGGTGGCGGGTCGGCGGGGGGCGAGGTTTCTGCTGGCTCTTCGGGCGGCGCGCTCTCGGCAGAGTCGGTCGGCGGCGCCTCGTCGTGCGGGTTCTCGGGTGCGTCGGGAGGCAGTTCGGGGTCGGGTTCGTCCTCGCCGAGCAGGCGGTCGAGCAGGTCCTCGTCCAGGCCCGGCGCGTCGAACGGGTTGCGGCGGCGGCGGTGCGGCAGGGCCAGCCGGGCGGCGGCGCGGATGTCGGCGGTGGTGACCTCGTCGCGCCCGTGCCAGGCCGCGTGGGCCGCCGCGGCCCGGGCCGTCACGATGTCGGCGCGCATCCCGTCCACCTCGAACCCGGCGCACACCTCCGCGATCGTGTGCAACTGGCGGTCCCCGAGGCGTACGGCGGGGAGCCGGATGCGGGCGGCGGCCAGACGGTCGCGCAGCGCCTGCTCGTCGGCGGCGTAGGACTCGGCGAACGCGTCCGGGGCGCGGTCGTAGGCCATCCGCCGTCGTACCACCTCCGACCGCAACTGCGGCTCGCGCGGTGCCGCGACCTCGACGGTGAGCCCGAAGCGGTCGAGCAGTTGCGGCCGCAGCTCACCCTCCTCGGGGTTCATCGTGCCGATCAGGATCAGCCGGGAGGCGTGGGCCACCGACACGCCTTCGCGCTCCACCGTCGAGCGGCCCATGGCGGCGGCGTCGAGCAGCAGGTCGACGAGGTGGTCGTGCAGCAGATTCACCTCGTCGACGTAGAGGATGCCGCGGTGGGCGGCGGCGAGCAGCCCGGGTTCGTAGCTGACCCGGCCCGAGCCCAGGGCCTGCCGGAGGTCGAGGGATCCGATCACCCGATCCTCGCTGGCGCCGACGGGCAGTTCGACCAGCCGGGCGGGACGGGTCGTCGGCACCGGGTGCTCGTGAGGTCCGTCCGGGCAGGCCGGGTCGGGATCGTCAGGGTCGCAGCTGAAGCGGCAACCCTCCACCACGCCGAGCGCAGGCAGCACCGTCGCCAGGGCGCGGACCATGGTCGTCTTGGCCGTGCCCTTCTCCCCGCGCACCAGGACCCCGCCGACCTCGGGCGACACCGTGGTGAGGATCAGGGCCAGCGCCATGTCGTCGGACCCGACGACCGCCGAGAACGGGTACGCCCGCATCGCACACCCTTCCTGCGGGTGTCCACGCCCGCGGCAATCTGGGTCGGACCGGCGTACGCGGTTGCGTACATCCGGCCGGCGCGGCCGACGTCCTGACTCCCCTCGCAGCTGCTCGGGTCACAGTGGCGGGACCGTTCCGGATTCCCACCGGATTCCTCTGCCTGCGCCGGCAACGATGATGCCACACCCGCCGGCGCGCCTGCTCGGGTTGCTCCCCTGCCGGGGATCGTCGCTCGTCGTGGTGGCGCGGCCGGCTCAGGGTGGCCCCCCTGTTGCTGGCGCGGCGGGCTCACGTTGCTCCCATTGCTGGCGGGGGGCCGGCTCACGTTGCTCCCTTTGCTGGCGCGGTCCGGTCCGCTCGCTCTCACCGCTCGCTGCACCTCGCTCCCTTTGCTGGCGCCGCCCGGCTCGCGGCTGCACCGTTGCTCCCTTTGCTCTCACCTCGCTCCCCTTGCTGGCACCTCGCTCCCTTGCGACCTGGTCGCTCGCGCTACCCAGCTGGCACGTCTCGCTCCGCCCTTTGCATGGCGCGCGACCGCGGCCCACGTTGCTCCCTTTGCACCCAGCTTGCTCCCCTTGCTCTCACCTCGCTCCCCTTGCTGGCACCTCGCTCCCTCTGCAAGGGGAGCAACGAGTAGGTAAGCGGAGCAAGGTCGATGCGCTGTACGGCCGAGCCCGGTATCGAGCCCCTCACGCGCCGCATTCTCACGCGCGGCCTTGCCGGAGTTATCCACAGCTGCGGCGCCACCACGAACCGCGGGACCGCCTCGTACGCATACTCCCAGCGTGAATTCCGTTGTCCTCGCCTCCACCCTGATCGGCACCCAAGGCCACAGCCACCGCGATCTGGCGCGCATGGTGCGGCTGTCGGAACTCAGCCGGGTACGTCGCGGCGCCTACGTCGTCGGCGTGCTGCCCGACGTCAGCGCCGAGGAAGCCCACCGTCGGCTCATCGCCGCCACGGCGCCCCAACTGCAGTCAGGGTCGGTGATCAGCCACGCCTCAGCCGCCGTGCTGCACCGGCTTCCGGTCTGGCCGCGGACACTCGGCCCGGTGCACATCACCCGCAACCGTCCCGGCGGCGGCCGTCGCCGCGGCCTGGTGCACCTCCACGGATCACCGCTCGAGGAGAGCGAGATCGTCCTCGTCGACGGGATCGCGGTGACGAGCAAGGCGCGCACAGTCCTCGACCTGGCCCGCATCCTCCCGATGCACCAAGCCGTTGCCATCGGCGATCGCTGTCTGGCCGGTGGGCTGAGCGAGGAGGTCCTCAGGCGAGAACTGCGTCGGATGGAGCGTTGGCCGGGCGTGCAGCAGGCGCGTCGGACGGTCGACTTCCTCGACCCGCGGAGCGAGAGCGCCGGTGAGTCGGCCAGCCGGGTGCGGCTGCACCAGCTCGAACTCCCCGCCCCCGACCTGCAGTGTCAGGTGTTCGGTCCGGACGGCGAACTCCTCGCTCGGGCGGACTTCGTCTGGAAGGAGCAACGGACGATCGGTGAGTTCGACGGCCGGATCAAGTACGGGCGACTGCTGAAGCCCGGCCAGCACTCCGAAGACGTGGTCCATGCCGAGAAGCTGCGCGAGGATGCTCTGCGGGACCTCGGCTATCAGGTTGTCCGATGGGGGTGGAGCGACCTGAACCAACCCGAGGTGATCCGCGACCGCGTGCTGCGAGCCTTCGCGCGGGCCTGAGCTCGCGCCGCACGCGGATGCAGCACCTCGCGCTGGTGCGAGTTGGCTCCCTTTGATGTCACGTTGCTTCCCCTGCCGCGGTGGTTGTCCCCGTCCGCTGCCAGGTTGCTCCCTTTGATGTCACGTTGCTCCACTCGCTGGCACGTTGCTCCCTCTGCAGGAGGAGCGAGGAGTAGGCAAGTGGAGCAAGGTCGGCGGCGCCTGCGGTTGGGGTCGAGGGTCGGAGTACCGAGGGCGGCGTCGCTGACCGGCCGGGCTCGGGGCATCGGGGCGGCCCGGGCAGCAAGACCAGCGCAGCGACGCAGCAGCGGTGGGCGAGCGCGACGGATCTGCCAGGCAGTGAACATCGGGGCGCCCGGGCAGCCCGGGCAGCGAGACCAGCGCAGCGACGCAGCAGCGGTGGGCGAGCGCGACGGATCTGCCAGGCAGGGAGCAGCACGATCGGGGCGAGCGCGACGAGTGCGCCAGCTGCACGGCACCCCGGTCCGACGACTAGGGTCGGCTGCGTGCTGGAGGTGGTGGGGCTGACCGCGCGCGGGTGGGAGGAACTGCCGCCGCGGTTGCGAGCGCTCGTCCAGAACGCCGACGTGCTGCTCGGTGGCCCGCGCCACCTCAGTCTCGTACCCGAGCGGGACGGTCAGCGGCGGGTGGTCTGGCCGGTCCCGCTGCGGGAGCGGTTGCCCGCACTGCTGGCCGGGTTGGCCGACGCCCGCGTGGTGGCGCTGGCCTCCGGTGATCCCCTCGTCGCGGGCATCGGCAGCACGCTCATCGACCTGCTCGGTGCCGACCAGGTGCGGATCCATCCGGCGGTGTCCTCCGTCTCGCTCGCCCGCGCCCGGATGGGCTGGGCCGAGGAGACCACCTCGGTGCTGCGGCTGCGGGGCCGACCTCGACCCGATCCGCCGCCGCCTCGCACCGCAGGCCCGGCTGCTGATCTTGTCCCGCGACGGCGACAGTCCGGCCGAGGTCGCGCACCTGCTGAGCGAGGCGGGCTTCGGCGGCAGCGTGATGACCGTCTTCAGGGACCTCGGCGCCGACGCCGAGACCCGTCGGCACTCGATCGCCCGCGACTGGTCCGGCCGGGCCCCCGCCCTCAACCTGGTCGCCGTGCGCTGCGTGAGCGACCCGGAGTCGGCGTCGACGCGACCGCTTCGCTCGCTCCCGGACTGCCCGACGCGGCGTTCGATCACGACGGGCAGCTGACCAAGCGCGACGTCCGCGCCTCGGCGCTGGCCCGGCTGATGCCGCGCCCCGGTGAACTGCTCTGGGACGTCGGCGCGGGAGCGGGATCGGTGGCCATCGAATGGTTGCGGTCCGACCCGACGTGCCGCGCGGTCGCGGTCGAACGGGACCCGGCCGGGCCGAGCGGATCGCCGACAACGCCCGTCGCCTCGGCGTACCCGCCCTGCGGATGGTGCACGGCGAGGCGCCGGCCGCGCTCGAGGGACTGCCCGCCCCGGATGCGGTGTTCGTCGGTGGCGGGGCAGCCGGGCCACCCTGGCGCTCGCCTGGTCGGCGCTGACCTCCGGCGGCCGGATGGTGGCGCACGCCGTCACCCAGGAGACCGAGGCGGAGCTGGTCGACTGCTGGCGGCGCCACGGCGGCGAGCTGACCCGGCTCAGCGTCGAGCATCTCGAGCCGATCGGGCGCTTCCACGGGTGGCAGCCGGCGCGGGCCGTGGTCCAGTGGAGCGCCCTCAAGGAGAGTGCCCTGAAGGAAGCTGCCCTGAAGGAGAGTGCCCTGAAGTGACCGTCCACTTCATCGGCGCCGGGCCGGGCGCCGCGGACCTGCTCACCGTACGCGCGGTGCGGCTGATCCAGGCCGCGCCGGTCTGCGTCTACGCCGGCACCTACCTCGACGCGGAGATCCTCGCCCACTGCCCGCCGGGAGCCGCCCTTATCGACAGCCAGGGCCTGGACCTCGACCAGATCACCGGGCACCTGGTCGCGGCGCATCGGGCCGGACACGACGTGGCCCGGCTGTGCTCCGGCGACCCGTCGATCTACTCCGCGCTCGCCGAGCAGGCCCGCCGGCTGGACGCGGCGGGGGTGCCCTGGGACGTGACCCCCGGCGTGCCCGCGTACGCGGCGGCGGCGGCGATCCTCGGCCGCGAACTGACCGTGCCCGAGCTGGCCCAGACCGTCATCCTGACCCGGACCCACGCCGAATCGACGGCCATGCCGGAGACCGAGTCCCTCGGGTATCTGGCGCGGACCCGGGCGACGCTCGTGCTCCACCTGGCCATCCGGCACACCCGACGGCTGGCCGCGGAACTGCACGACGCGTACGGGCCGGACTGCCCGGTCGCGGTGGTCGCCAACGCCAGCCGGCCGACCGAGATCGTGCTGCGGGGCACCCTGACACCATCGCCGACCAGGTCGAGGCGGCCGGCCTGCGGCAGGCCGCGGTGATCCTGGTCGGCGAGGCGCTGCACGCGGAGGGCTTCGCCGAGTCCCACCTGTACGCCAAGCGCCGGCCGCTCGCGACAAGCGGACCGTCGAGCCGCAGCACGAGGCGCGCCCCTGATCTATCGTGGGTCAGTAGCGCGCCGGCGACCAGACCCGCGGGCTCGAGCAGGTCCTCCTTGTCGATGGTTCAGAGCTGCGTGACGTCGACCACCGAGTCGCGACTCAGGCCGGTCGCCCCGGCGGGCAGGAACACGTGCCGGCGCTTGGCCGGACAGCTCCCGCGCGCGGGCCCGAGGTCAGCCCACCCGATGTCCCCGCGTTCGATCACCAAGCGTCGTCGAGTTCGGCGAGCCTGGCCCTGCTGCCCGTCACCACGTCGCGATCGGCAGCGGTCCAACCCACCTGCTCCAAGGCCCGATCGATCTCCGCCGTAGCAGCCCGCGATTCCCCGGCAATCCCTCAGCCGGCCGTACGACGGGTCCAGACCCCGCCGGTCCCGCGATCGTAGCGGTGGAGCCGACGATCAGCAGGCAGCCCATGTCGATCGTGGCCGGATCCAGCTCGCCGAGGGTGGTCACCTCAGCTGCTCCTCGGCCCGGCCCATGTGCCGCCGACGACCACCGGTGTCTCGGGCGCGCGCAACTCCAGCAGGATCTCTCGGGCCCGGCCGATCTGATCGGTCCGGCTGCGGGAGGCCGGGTTGTAGAGCGCCAGCACCAGGTCCGCGGCGACGACGGCCCGCAGGCGCGCCTCGATCACGGGCCACGGCTTGAGCCGATCCGACAGCGAGATCACCGCGTAGTCGCCGCCGAGCGGCGCGCCCGCCCGGGCGGCCACGGCCTGGGCGGCGGTCACCCCGGGCAGCACCTCGACCCGTACCCCGGCGAAGCGCTCGTCGGCCGCCGCCTCGAACACCGCCGACGCCATTCCGAACACGCCGCGTCCCCGCCGGAGACCACCGCCACCCGCTCGCCCTGCAGCGCCAGGTCGAGCGCGAAGCGGGCCCGGTCCAGTTCCACGGTGTTGCCGGAGGCGTGCCGCTGCAGCCCCGCCCGCTGCGGCACCCGGGCGACGTAGGGGGCGTAGCCGACGACGTGGTCGACCCCGGCCAGCGCCGCCGACACCTCCGGGGTGACCCAGCGCTCGGGACCGGGACCGAGGCCGAGCACGAGCACCCGCGGCGCGGCCGGGTCGGGCCCGGCGCGGGTCGGTCGGCTGATCGCGATCTCCCGCGCCGGGACGATGATCATGGAGAAGTAGGGCACGCTCGCCGGGTCGACGTCGGCGACCGGCAGGTCCGCTCCGCGCCCATGGTCGCCCGCTCGACGTAGACCGCCTCGTCCAGCCGGCCCGCCTGACGCAACGCCTCCCGTACGCCGGCGAAGGTGCGGCCCAGCTTCATGATCGCCGCGGCGTCGGTGTCGGCCAGCCGGCGGGCCAGTTCGGCGACCGGCAGCGTGCCGGGGAGCACGGTCAGCACGTCGTCGTGCCGGGCCAGCGGCGTGCCGACCGCGGCGGTCGCCGCGCTGACCGAGGTCACGCCCGGAACGATCTCGCTGGGGAACGGTCCGCGAGCCGGTCGTGCAGATACATGTAGGAGCTGTAGAACAGCGGGTCGCCCTCGGCCAGCACGACCACCGTACGACCGGCGTCGAGGTGCTTGCCGAGCCGCTCGGCCGACTCGTCGTAGAACTCCGCGACCGCCCCGGTGTAGCCGAGCGGATGATCGGTGGTGCCGATGGTGACCGGATAGATCAGGAGTTCTTCGATGGCGTCCTCGCGCACCAGGTCGCCGGCGATGGTCCGGGCGATGGAGCGGCCCGCGGTGCCGGAGTGGTAGGCCACCACGTCGGCGTCGCGGATCAGCCGAGCCGCCTTGAGGGTGATCAACTCGGGGTCGCCGGGGCCGACGCCGACGCCGAAGAGTGCGGGCCGTCCCGCTCGGCGCAAGCGGGCCGGTCACAGCTCGTCCTCGCGGGCCAGGGCGTTCACCGCGGAGGCGGCCATCGCGGAGCCGCCGCGGCGGCCGAGCACCACCGCGTACGGGAGGTCCCACGGGTTGGCCGCCAGGGCCTGCTTGGACTCGGCCGACCCGACGAAGCCCACCGGCATGCCGACGATCGCGGCCGGTCGGGGGCCGCCGCCGTGCAGCACTTCGAGCAGGTGGAACAGCGCGGTCGGAGCGTTGCCGACGGCCACCACCGCCCCCTCCAACCGCTCCCCCCACAGGGAGACCGCGGCGGCGGAGCGGGTCGTGCGCCAGCGCCGGGCCAGCTCCGGCACGCGCGGGTCACCGAGCAGGCAGAGCACGTCGTTGCCGGCCGGCAGCCGGGACCGGGTGATCCCGGTGGCGAGCATCTGCGCGTCGGTGAAGATCGGCGCCCCGGATTCCAGGGCGCGCCGGGCGGCGCCGACCAGCCCGGGGTGGAAGCGCAGCAGGCCCGGGAGCTCCACGTCGCCGGACGCGTGGATCATCCGGACCGCGACCACCCGCGCGTCCTCGGGCAGCCTGGACAGGTCCGACTCGGCGCGGATCGTGGCGAAGGACTGACGGTAGATCGCGGTCGGGTCGGCCTCGTACGCGTAGACCCGCGTCGGTGCCTCCATCACGCGCGCGTCCCGGCGAGCGCGAGCAGGTCCCTACGGGCCGGGGCCACCAGGTCACGGTGCTCCCCCGCCGGGGCGCCGCAGCGCCGTTCGCAGCCACTGACGTGGGTACGCGGCCAGGTCCCGGGCTCGGCGGCGGCCGCACCCAGCAGCTGCCGGGTGTCGACCCTTCCCTTGGCGCACCAGGGCGAGCCGACGCACGCGGTCACCGCGGTCCAGAAGGAGTCCGCCACGGCCACCAACCCGGCGGCGATCAGCGCGTCCAGCCGATCGGCGGCCCCGGCCACCACCAACCCCCGCCACGGGGTGACCACCACCGCACGCTCGCCGGCCAGCCCGGCCACCAGGTCGACCTGGGCCGGGTCGAGCAGGCCCATCGGCGCCGTGACGCTCGCGTGCCCGCCGACGGCGCCGAGCGCGACGCCCGATCCGCCCGGCACGGGCCCCGGGCTCAGGGCGCGCGATACCGCGAGGCGAAGCCGGGCACCTCGCGGACGTGCCACGCCCCCGACTCCGGCGCGCCCCCAGAAACCCCAGGGCGATCTCGACCAGCGCCTGTACGGCCGCCGTAGCGTCGACCGCCAAGCCGCGGTCGGTCCCGCCGACCAGCACCATTCCCGACGCTGGTCCTGCGCGCGATAGGCCAGGTCCGCGCCCAGGCCGGTCACGTCCCCGCGCCCGTCGTCCAGGGCGAACAGGAACCGCCCCGGCAACGTGGCGAGCTGCGGCTCGGCCAGCAGGGCGTCGTCGAGGGCGGCGATCATCGGGCGCAGATCGACCGCGCAGCCGGACCCCGCGGCGGGAAGAGGCCCGTGAGCGGTGAGGCGACGATGTTGCGCACCCGCTCGTGGCTGCGGGACGGGAGGAACCCGGCTCCGCCAGTTCGTCGGCCACCGCGTCGGCACCGGGTCGGCAGCCCGCGCACCTGCACACTCGCCCGCGAGGTCAGCTGCAGCAGGCCGCTGCCGTGGCGGCGCGCCAGCGAGCCGAGCCGGACCAGACCGTTGCCTGTCGTCTGACCGCCCGGCAGCCGCACCCGCACCATCGCGCCGTCCGCAGCCTGGTGCGGCCGCAGCACGCCGGGGCAGTGGTCGGTGCGCTTCATCCGGCCGATCCTAAGCCGAAACCTGGAAGCCGAGCGGCGCGTGCAGTGTTGAGCAGACGTGGACACCGACGGTCGGGGGACGGACGAGGACCGCGAGGCGCTGGACGCCTATTCGCGGGTGGTCGTGCGGGTGGCGCAGCAGGTGCTGCCGAGCGTGGCCAGCCTGCGCGTACGCGGTCGCCGGGGTGAGGGTGCGGGCAGCGCGAGCGTGCTGAGCGACGACGGCTTCCTGCTGACCAGCGCGCACGTGGTCGAGGGTGCAGACCACTGCGAGGCCGCGTTCACCGACGGCACCGAGACCGACGTGGACGTGATCGGCCGCGACCCGCTGTCGGATCTGGCCGTGCTCCGCGCCCGCGGCGCCGTACCGCCGGCGGTGAATCTGGGCGACGCGTCGGGGTTGCGGATCGGGCAGCTCGTCGTCGCTCTGGGCAACCCGCTGGGCCTGGCCGGCAGCGTGACGGCCGGCATCGTCTCCGGGCTCGGCCGCTCACTACCCACCCGGCAGGGCCGGGTGGTGGACGAGGTGATCCAGACCGATGCCGCGCTCAATCCGGGCAACAGTGGCGGCGTACTGGCCGACAGCCGCAGCCGCGTGGTCGGGGTGAACACGGCGGTGGCCGGCGTCGGGGTCGGGCTGGCCGTGCCCATCAACGCCAGCACCCGGCGCATCATCGACGCCCTGATGGCCGGGCAGCGCGTACGCCGGGCCTGGCTGGGAATCGCCGGCGCTCAGGCGCCGCTGCCGCCGCCGCTGGCGGCCAAGCTCGGCCGGCGCAACGGACTACGGGTTGCGCAGGTGATCTCGGGCAGTCCGGCGGAGGCGGCGGGCCTGCGGGTCGGTGACATGCTGGTCGCCGCCGCGGGGGATCCGGTGCCGTCCAGCACGGTGTTGCAGCAGCGGATGGGCGCCGAAGCCATCGGCCGCCGGGTCGAGATCACCGTGTGGCGCAACGGCGCCCTGGTCGACGTGATCGCCGTGCCGCGCGAGTTGACCAGCCGCTGATGTGGGTGATTGGGGTCACATCCCGCGGGCTGTAACGATCAGCCTCCCGGCCACGATCTCATCGTCGAAGCCCACGGCTTACCTGAACCCCCGAGCAGGCAAGCCGTGGGCTTCACCCTGTGGTGGGGTCCTTGCGGCGGTCAGTCGCCGACGGCGCGGGTGGTGATCACCCGCGCCACGCCCGCCGCCTCGCGGGTGATCTCGCGCAGCAGTCCCGACAGTTCGACGGTCAGACCGACGAAGTGCAGTCCGGGCAGCCCGGGCGCAGTCCGCGTCCCGTGCACCTGCGGCAAGCCTGTCGGGTCGAGCACGCCGAGGTGGCCGACCAAAGCCTCCAGATCGGCGCGGTATCCCGTCGCGGCCACGATGGCGTCGGGCCGGACGAACAGTCCCCCGCGAGTTGAACCGCTGAGCCGTCTATCGCCTCCACCGCGGGCACCACCCGGATCGCGCCCGCCTGCACCGCGGCCACGAAGCCGTGGTCCAGGATCGGCACCACCTGGGACCGGACGAACTGGTTGAACGCGTCGCCCGGCGGAGCCGGCAGGCCCTGGCCGCTCAGGTCGGGGATCGTGGTCCGTCGCAATGCCCCGAACACCGGGTTCAGCACGCGCTCGGGCAGCGCGCTGAGGGCGATGCCGACCAGTTGGCTCGGCACCCCGAGGGTGGCTCGCGGGACGATGTTCGGCGGCGTCCGCACCGCCAGCAGCACCTCGCCCGCGACCTCGGTGAGTTCGGTGGCGATCTCCGCCGCCGAGTTGCCGGCCCCGACCACCAGCACCTTCTGGCCCGCGTACGCCGCCGGCTCCCGGTACGCCGAGGAGTGGAGCAGCGACCCCGGAAAGCTGTCCCGGCCGGGCCAGTCCGGAAGGTACGGCGTACGGCTCAGCCCGGTGGCGACGACCACGATCCCGGCCGTCCGCGCACCGGACGAGGTCTCCAGCTGCCAGCCCTCCCCCTGCCGCGCGATCCGGGTCACCTGAACGCCGAACTCCGGCCGGATCCCGAACCGGTCCGCGTACGCCTCCAGGTAGTCGACGAGGTCGTCGCGCGCGACCCAGCGCCCGGCCGAGCGCGGGATTGCCAGCCCCGGCAAGCCCGAGAGCTGGCGTACGGTATGCAGTCGCAGGCTGTCGTAGCGGCCGCGCCAGGAGGATCCCACACCCGCGGACTGTTCGATGACCGTGCACGGCAGACCCTGGCGGGTCAGTGTCGCCGCGACGGCCAGGCCCGCCGCCCCCGCGCCGACGATGACCGTGTCCTGCCGCACCCAGGCACCCTACGCGGACCGGCCTGCGTCCCCGCCCTGTCCCACGCTCCCTCCCGATCCCCTCCCGCCCGCTCCCCTCCCTCCCGCCCTGACACTCCCGCCCCCTGTCCCTCCCAGAACTGTCGCCAGACGACAAGAATTCGACAGGTTCTCTGCCGTCTCCCGACCGCTTTCGAGGGCTTTGGTCAGCGCGATCCAGCGCGGTTGAGGGCTTGATATCGAACGTGTGTTCGACTAAAATTGGGACATGGATCTGGGTGGCCGTGGCGAGCATGGTGCGCGTACGGGTGTGCCCGTGCTGCTGGCCCTGGATGCGCTCAGCACGAGCCTGGATCACGTGGTCAAGATCGTCGAGGACGGCGGGCTCGATGATCTCGACTCGAGCGAACTGGTGGAGTTCTTTCAATCGTTCGAGCAGGTCAGGAATCGCTTGCCGCTGGTCGACCATTCATTGATCCATGCCGCGGATCGGCGTGATCTGCCGCAGTTGCTGTGTCAGGGCTCGATGCGGCGGGTGCTCGCCTCTGCTCTGCGGATCTCGAAGGCTGAGGCGGCACGGCGGGTCCGGGCCGCCGAGGCGGTCGGGCGGCGGGTGAGCCCACTGGGGGAACAGTTGGCGCCGGTGCGGCCGCAGCTGGCGGCGGCGCAGCGGTCCGGGTCGATCACCCCTGAGCAGGTGGGGATTGTGGAACGAGCCCTCGGGCAGGTTGACCGGCGCGGGTTCGACCCGGCCGACATCGACGCCGGTGAGCGGTTGCTCACCCGCCACGCCAGCACGTTCGCCCCGGAGGATCTGCGGGGTTTGGCGCAGCGGGTGGTTGACGCGATCGACCCCGACGGGACCCTGCCGGACGAGCAGCTCAACCAGGACCGCCGGCATTTTCACCTGCGACCGACCCGGGACGGCGCGTATGTCGGTGAGTTCCGCCTGACCGGTGCGGTGGGCGCCAAGCTCAAGGCGCTTCTCGACCCGCTCGCGAAGGTCCGCACGCCCTTGGGCGTGGCGACCTCGGACGGGGCCCCCGCGCCCGGCACCGCTTGGACCGAACCCGACGGCCGCACGCATGGTCAGCGGATGCATGACGCGGTGGAGGAGGTCTGCGATCGGCTGTTGCGGTCCGGCGACGCCCCCGATACCGGCGGGGTTCCGGCCACGGTGATCGTGACGCTGTCGTGGGATGAGCTGCTGGGCCGGCTCGGCTACGGCCGAACCGGCGACGGCACCTTGATCTCGGCGGCGAGGGTGCTGGAGTTGGCCGACAACGCCGATATCATCCCGACGGTGCTGAACGCCTCCGGTGCGGTGGTGGCGTTGGGCCGGAGCCGGCGCATCGCCTCCCGATCCCAAACTCTGGCCCTGTACGCCCGCGACAGCGGGTGCAGCTTCCCCGGTTGTGCGCATCCCCCGCAGTACTGCGAGCGGCATCACGTCGTTGCTTGGATCGACGGTGGCAACACCGACCTCGACAACTTGACTCTGCTCTGTCGATATCACCACCACAACTTCGCGGCCCGCGGATGGACCTGCCGCATCAATGGCGATGGTCTGCCCGAATTGACCCCGCCGCCATGGATGGGGCGCGATCAACAACCGATGATCAACACCCGCATCCAGGCCGCTCTGACCGCTCGCCGCAATCTCTCCCACGGCCGGCGTGGAGGCCTACGCGGTGGTGACCCCCCACCGCTTGGCGTCGCCCCGCCTGCGGCGTAGCGCCCCGCCCCGCCCGCCTGCGGAGTGACGCTCCAGGGGCCGGGGCGGGTCTGGCAGGAGGCGGCGGGAGGGAGCGGGGGACAGGGGCGAGGGGAGCGGGGTGGCGGCTAGGCCTCCAACTCCGCGGCCAGTTGATCGAGGGTGTCGTGGTCGATGGCCATCCCCTTGAAGGCGGCCAGGGTGCGCATCGGCATGGTGCCGATCACCCTGATCAGCTCCGGATCGTCCAGCAGGGGGATGCGGTGCTGGGCCAGCATCTCCCGGCCGCGCTCGTCGGCCACCCATTCGTGCAGGGTGGAGTCGGCCGTGAGCGGTGGGGCCACCGGTGGCGCCTCGAGGGTGATCGTGCGGCGCAGCGGCAGGTCGCGGGATGAGGTTCCGGCCGCGATCTCGAACTCACCCGCCTCGACGGCCCACGCCGACGTACGGACCGACCAGTAGGCGAAGGACCTCAGGTCCAAGGCCACGCTGACCCGCTCCGATGCGCCCGGCTCCAGCCAGACCTTGCGGAACGCCTTCAGCTCGCGCACCGGTCGCACCACAGCGGACTCGAGGTCGCCGACGTAGACCTGGACCACCTCGGCCCCGCGGACCGGTCCGGTGTTGGTCACCGAGACGCTCACCGTGGCGGCGAGATCCCCGCCGGCGACCGAGCCGGTGACGTCGACCTCGAGCTGGGCCAGCTCGAAAGTCGTGTAGGACAGCCCGAACCCGAACGGGTGGCTCACCTCCTGCTCGAGCCGGTCGTAGCCGCGGTAGCCGATGAACAGCCCTTCCCCGTAGCGGACGAGCTGGGAGTCGCCCGGGAAGTTCAGGTAGGAGGAGTTGTCCTCCACCCGGATCGGGATCGTCTCGGCCAGTTTGCCCGACGGATTCGCCGTGCCGAGGAGCAGATCGGCCGCGGCCGCCCCGGCGGCCTGCCCGGACAGCCAGCACTCCAGGACCGCCGACACGTGGTGCTCCCAGGTGGAGGTGCGGACCGAGGAGCCGTTGGCCAGCACCACCACGACCCGGTCGTGGACGGCGGCCAGCGCCTCCAGGAGGGCGATCTGGTTGGCCGGCAGGTCGATGTGGGTGCGGTCGAAGCCCTCCGACTCCGCCGCGGACGGCAGCCCGAGGAAGACCACGACGTGGTCGGCGGACCGGGCGAGGTCGACCGCCTCGGCCTGCAGCTGGGCGTCCTCGCGGGTCGTGCCGATGCCGAATCCGGCCGCGAAGCTCACCTCGACCCCGTCCAGCCGAGCGGACAACGCATCGAGCGGGATGTCCACCCGGGTCGGGTTGACCTGCGAGCTGCCGGCCCCCTGGAAGCGGGGCGTGCGGGCGAACTCCCCGATCACCGCCACCGTGGAGCCTGGTTCGGCCCGCAGCGGCAGCGTGCCGCCGTCGTTCTTGAGCAGCACGGCCGACTCCAGAGCGGCCTCGTGCGCGATCCGGTGGTGGGCCTCGGCGTCGAAGGTGCCGCCCGCGGCCAACGCGGGCCGGGCCAGGTTGACCAGCCGGAGCATCCGCCGTACGGCCAGGTCGAGCGTGGCCTCGGCCATCTCGCCCTCGCGTACGGCCGCGACCACGGCCTGGGGGCTCCGGGCCAGATCCGGCGGCATCTCCAGGTCGAGTCCAGCGACCAGCGCGGCGACCCGGTCGTGCACCGCGCCCCAGTCGGACACGACGACGCCGACGAAGCCCCACTCGTCGCGCAGGATCTCGGTCAGCAGCCAATGGTGCTCGGAGGCGTAGATCCCGTTGACCTTGTTGTAGGCGCACATCACCGTCCACGGCTGCGCCAGCCTGACCACGCGTTCGAAGGCCGGCAGGTAGATCTCGCGGAGCGTCCGCTCGTCCACCTCCGCGCTGACCCGGAGCCGATCGTCCTCCTGGTTGTTGGCGGCGTAGTGCTTCAGCGAGGTGCCGATGCCCTTGCTCTGGGTGCCGCGGACCATCGCGGTCGCCAGTTCGCCGGCGAGCCACGGATCCTCCGACAGGTACTCGAAGTTGCGCCCGCACAACGGGGACCGCTTCATGTTGATGCCGGGACCGAGCACCACCGACACGCCGCAGGCGCGCGCCTCGACGCCGAGGGCCTCCCCGACCCGGTACGCCAACTGAGGGTTCCACGCGCTGCCGAGCGCCGACGCGGTCGGGAAGCAGGTCGCCGGCAGGCTGCCGGACAGACCGACGTGATCGGCCTCGTTCATCTGGGCGCGGAGTCCGTGCGGCCCGTCGGCGACCATGATGCGCGGCACCCCGAGCCGCTCCACGGCGGCGGTGTGCCAGAAGTCCGATCCGACGGTGAGCGCGGCCTTCTCCTCCAGCGTCAACTCCCGGATCAGCGACTCGACGTCGAGCGGGTCCGGCGGGGTGGTGGGCATGGGTGCTCCTCAACGTGGGGTGTAGCTCGCGGGATGACGTACGGCGGGGGCTCCCCTTGATTAGCACAGGTGGTCAGTCGGGTGCCGTGCAGGGTCGAAGGGAGCGAGTGTGAGGCAGACCACACCGGCGGTCTGGTAACGGTCCCTGGGGGGCAAGCGATAGGGGAGTCGAAGCCCACGGCTTGACGCTGAACCCCGAACATGACGATGGACCGACCGCCATCGGTCGGTCCATCCGTCCTTCGCTGATGTGGCCTCTCGATCCCCCGATCGTCGCAACTTCACCAAGCGAAATCTCCCCCGCGAGGTCACGCTACGTCCGGATTGACCTCATGTATAGCCAAACGTCGCACGATGTCCCAAAGTGGTCATGTCCTCAAGAGGACACTGGTTCTGGTTGAGAATTGACAAGGCTGCTGCTTAGTCTGTACGCGAGGGGCGAGGAGATGAACCCCCGAGCATTTTCTCGCCCCTCGCTCAAGGCCGCCGCGTTCGCGCAGGCGGCCTTTCGCTTCCTCGGGCGGCCGAGCGGTGTCGTCTTCCCGCGCTAGGCTGCCCGAACTCGCCAGCCGAACGGTTGCCGGCGACCCAGAGCACCAGGAGCGACCATGACCCGCATCGCGCTGCTCTCCACCTCCGACACCGATCTGCTCTCGGCTCGGGCCAGCGGGGCGGACTACCTGTGGGCCAACCCCACCAGGTCGGCCAGCGGCGGCGACCACACCGAGATGGGTGCCGTGCTCGACCGGGCCGACCTGATCGTGGTCCGGCTGCTCGGGTCACCGCAGTCGCTGTGCGGCGGTTTCCAGCGCTTCCGGGCGACCGGGGCGCCGCTGGTCGTGCTCGGCGGGGAGCAGGCCCCCGACGCCTCCCTGATGGAGCTGTCCACGGTGCCGATCGGGGTGGCCGCCGCCGCGCACGTCTACCTGGCCCAGGGCGGCCCGGACAACCTGGCCCAGTTGCACGCCTTCCTCTCCGACACGGTGCTGCTCACCGGCCTCGGATTCGACCCGCCCGCCGAACAACCGGTCGTGGGGGGTCCTGCCCCGGCCGTCGCGCCCCGCCGCAGCAGACGGAGTCCGGCCCCGGGTGGGCATCCTGTTCTACCGGGCCCAGCACACCGCCGGGAACACCGCGTACGTCGAGGCGTTGGCCGACGCGGTGGACGCGGTCGGCGGTGAGGGCGTGCCGATCTTCGCCACCTCGCTCCGCGACGCCCCCGACGACCTGCTGGCTCACCTGGGCACCCTCGACGCGCTGATCACCACGGTGCTGGCCGCCGGGGGCACCCGGCCGGCCACCGCCGGCGCCGGGGGAGACGACGGTGCGTGGGACGTACGGGCGCTCGCCGCACTCGACATCCCGATCCTGCAAGGCCTCTGCCTGACCTCCGACCGCGCCTCCTGGGCGGGTTCGGCCGAGGGCATGACCCCGCTCGACGTGGCCACCCAGGTCGCCGTGCCCGAGTTCGACGGCCGGATCATCACCGTCCCGTTCTCGTTCAAGGAGACCGACGCCGACGGGCTGCCGCACTACGTCCCGGACGCCGAACGCTGCCGCCGGGTCGCCGAGATCGCGGTCAACCATGCCCGGCTGCGGTACATCCCCGCTGCCGAGCGCCGGATCGCGATCGTGTTGAGCGCCTACCCGACCAAGCACTCGCGGATCGGGAACGCCGTCGGCCTGGACACCCCCGTGTCGGTCATCCGGCTGCTCCGGGCCCTGCGGGAGGCCGGCTACGACTCGGCCGGCCCGGCGACATCCCCGGCACCGGAGCGATCCACCCCGTCGAGGGGGAGTTGCCCGACACCACCGCCGGGAATGCGCTGATCCACGGGCTGATCGCGGCCGGTGGCCAGGACCCGGAGTGGCTGACCGCCGAGCAGTTGGCCGGCCAGCCGGTACGGATCCCTGCCGCGACGTACCGGCGGTGGCTGACCGAGCTACCCGAGGACCTGGTCCACCAGGTCACCGAGGCCTGGGGCGAGGCGCCCGGAGAACTGTTCGTCGACCGCTCCCGCGACCCGGCGGGCGAGATCGTCGCCGCCACCCTGCAGGCCGGCAACCTGGTCGTGCTGGTGCAGCCGCCGCGCGGCTTCGGGGAGAACCCGATCGCGATCTACCACGACCCCGACCTGGCGCCCAGCCACCACTACCTGGCGGTCTACCGCTGGATCGAACGGGAGTTCGGCGCGCACGCGGTCATCCACGTCGGCAAGCACGGCAACCTGGAGTGGCTGCCGGGCAAGAACCTCGGCATGTCGGCCTCCTGCGGGACCGACGCCGCGATCGGCTCCCTGCCGCTGATCTACCCGTTCCTGGTCAACGACCCCGGCGAGGGCACCCAGGCCAAGCGCCGGGCTCACGCCACGGTCGTCGACCACCTCATCCCGCCGATGGCGCGCGCCGAGTCCTACGGCGACATCGCGCGGCTGGAGCAGTTGCTCGACGAGTACGCCCAGGTCAACGCGATGGACCCGGCCAAGGCCCCGGCCCTGCGGGGGGAGATCTGGACTCTGATCAAGGCCGCGCAGCTCGACCACGACCTCGGCCTGGAGTCCGCGCCCGAGGCGGACGGGTTCGACGAGTTCGTGATGCACGTCGACGGTTGGCTGTGCGAGATCAAGGACGTGCAGATCCGCGACGGGCTGCACGTGCTCGGCCAGCCCCCGGCCGGGGAGGAACTGGTGAATCTGGTCCTGGCCGTGCTCCGGTCCAACCAGATCTTCGCCGGACAGGTGAACGGCGTGCCGGGCCTGCGGGCGGGGTTGGGACTGGTGGAGGGGGCACCGTCGCAGCAGGTGGACGCGGTCGAGGCCCAGGCCCAGGCGCTGGTCCGGGCGGTGGCCGACGCCGGGTGGTCGGCCGATGCCGTGCCGGGGCTGGTCGAGCGCAGCTGCGGTGCCGCCAACGAGGATGCGGCCGCCGCGCTGGTCTTCGCCTGCCGTGAGGTCGTGCCGCGGCTGGCCCGGACCGGGGACGAACTCACCGCGGTCCTGCACGCCCTGGAGGGCGGCTACGTCCCGGCCGGTCCGTCCGGCTCCCCGCTGCGCGGCCTGGTCAACGTGTTGCCCACCGGTCGCAACTTCTACTCGGTGGATCCGAAGGCGATCCCGTCCCGGCTGGCCTTCCAGACGGGTCAGGCCATGGCCGAGTCCCTGCTGGCCCGGCATCTGGCCGAGACGGGGAGCTACCCCCGGTCGGTCGGGCTGTCGGTCTGGGGCACCTCGGCCATGCGGACCAGCGGCGACGACATCGCCGAGGTGCTGGCCCTGCTCGGCGTGGTCCCGGTGTGGGACGAGGCATCGCGCCGGGTGGTCGGGCTGGAGGCGGTGGAGCTCGCCGAGCTCGGCCGGCCCCGGATCGACGTCACCGTCCGCATCTCCGGGTTCTTCCGGGACGCCTTCCCGCATGTACTCGCCATGCTCGACGACGCCGTACGGCTGGTCGCCGAGCGTGAGGAGCCCGACGACCAGAACTTCGTCCGCCGGCACGCCCGGGCCGACCTGGCCGCGCACGGCGACCAGCGGCGGGCCACCACCCGGATCTTCGGCTCCAAGCCCGGCTCGTACGGGGCGGGCATCCTGCCGCTGATGGAGGCGGGCAACTGGCGCAACGACGCCGACCTGGCGGAGGTCTACACCACCTGGGGCGGGTTCGCCTACGGGCGCGATCTCGACGGCGCCCCGGCCCGGCAGGACATGGAAGCCAACTACCGGCGGATCACCGTGGCGGCCAAGAACATCGACACCCGCGAGCACGACATCGCCGATTCCGACGACTACTACCAGTACCACGGCGGGATGGTGGCCACCGTGCGCGCGCTCACCGGGTCCGAGCCGAAGGCCTACGTCGGCGACTCGACCAACCCCGACGCGGTGCGTACGCGGTCGCTGACCGAGGAGACGGCCCGGGTGTTCCGTGCCCGGGTGGTGAACCCGCGCTGGATCGCCGCGATGCAGCGACACGGCTACAAGGGCGCTTTCGAGCTCGCCGCCACGGTGGATTACCTGTTCGGCTTCGACGCCACGGCCGGGGTGGTGACCGACGGGATGTACGCCCAGTTGGCTGAGAGCTACGTGCTGGACAAGACCAACGCCGACTTCATGAAGCACGCCAACCCCTGGGCGCTGCGCGGCATCATCGAGAAGCTCAGCGAGGCGGCCGATCGGGGCCTGTGGGCCGAACCGGACCCCGAACTGATGGCCGAGCTGCAGCAGGTGTACCTCGATGTCGAGGGGGATCTCGAGGACGAGCTTGGATGAGCCTTGACCTCGATGAGCTGGGCGAGGACGTGCTGGCGTTCCTGACCGAGCGGCACCTCGCCACCCTCACCACCCTGCGGGCCGACGGCTCCCCGCACGTGGTCCCGGTCGGCTTCAGCTATGACCCCGACACCCGGCTCGCTCGGGTGATCACCTCCGGCGACTCGGTGAAGGCGCGCAATGCGGGCCGCGACGGTGCCGTGGCGGCGCTCTGCCAGGTGGAGCGGGCACGCTGGTTGACCCTGAGCGGCCCGATCCGGGTGCACACCGACCCCGACGTGGTGGCCGAGGCCGTACGCCGCTACGCCGCCCGCTACCGTCCGCCGCGGGAGAACCCGCGGCGGGTCGCGCTGCTGATGGAGGTCGAGCAGATCCTGGGCAGCGGCTCCTTCCGCTGAGCGGTCGGCGGGCGCGGCCCGCGGGCAGGCCAGACTGAGGTCATGGGCACGGTGACGGTGGGCTGGCCGCTGGCGGCGTTGCTCGTCATGCTGGCCGGGGCGGCCGCGGTGATGGTCAGCCTGGCCGGATTCGGCCGGGCGCGGAGCGTCCTGGTGACCGCCGCCCGCGCGCTGCTCCAGCTGGCCGCGGTCAGTGTGGTGATCGTCTTCGTCCTCCGCTCGTTCGGCTGGACGGTCGCCTTCCTGGCCATGATGGTCCTCGTCGCGGCAGGCACCTCGGCCATGCGGGTGACCGGATCGCTGCGCCCGCGCAGCTGGTGGACCGGCGTCCCGATTCTGATCGGCGTCCTCCCGACCACGGGGCTGATCCTGGCCAGCGCGGTGCTGCCGCTGCGGCCCGATCGCGGTGCTGCCCATCGCCGGCATCCTGATCGGCGGGGCCATGACCGCGACCACGCTCGCCGGGCGGCGCGCCACCGAGGAGCTCACCGCTCAGCGCGGCGCGTACGAGGCAGCGCTGTCGCTCGGCCTGTCGCGTCGCGAAGGGGTGAACCTGATGGCCCGTTCCGCGGCCGCGCTGGCCTTGGTTCCCGGCCAGGATCAGACCCGTACGGTCGGGTTGGTCACCCTGCCCGGTGCCTTCGTCGGCGTCCTGCTCGCCGGCGCGTCACCGGTGCAGGCGGGGGCCGCGCAGGTGCTGGTCCTGTTCGGGCTGCTGCTGACCCAGGCGCTCGCGGCGGCGGTGACGGTGGAGCTGATCGCGGCCGGACAACTTCCGGTCGGGGGCCGGCCGCTGCCCGAGTAGGATCCCCGATCCCCGATCCGCGAGCCCCGACTGAGGGCGTCGGCTCAGATGTTGTCCTTCAGCCAGGCGATGTCGGCGGCCTGGCCGTCGCGGCCGCCGGGGGTCTCCACCACCACCGGCACCGCTGCGGTGCGCACGACCTCGGCGAGCGCTTCGGTCCCCACCTCCCCGTCGCCGAAGTTGGCGTGCCGGTCGGCGCCGGAGCCGAACGCGTCGCGTGAGTCGTTGGCGTGCACCAGATCGATCCGCCCGGTGATCGCCCTGACCCGGTCCGCCAGCCCGATCAGCTCCTCGCCTCCGGCGTGGGCGTGACAGGTGTCGAGACAGAACCCGACCGTGTCCCCGCCCTTGGCCTGGCCGATCGCGTCCCACAGCCGGGCGATCCGCTCCAGCCGCCGGGCCATGGCGTTGTCCCCGCCCGCGGTGTTCTCGATCAGCAACGGCACCGCCAACTCCAGGCCGTCGATGCACTTGCGCCAGTTGTCGAAGCCCTGCTCCGGATCGTCGTTCTTGAGCACGTGCCCGCCGTGCACGATGACCCCGGCCGCGCCCACGGCGGCGGCCGCGTGCAGGTACTGCTGCAGGAACTTCCGGCTCGGAATCCGGATCCGGTTGTTGGTGGTCGCCACGTTCAGCACGTACGGGCGCGTGCACGTACAGCGCGATGCCGGCCTCCTCGGCCGCCGCCTTCAGCGCTGCCGCCCCACCCGCGTACGCGATCTCGGGCCCCTTCCAGGCCTGCGGGTCACCGAGGAAGAACTGCGCCAGCGTGGCCCCGCGCGCCACCGCCTCCGCAATCGGGTCGACCTGGTCGCCGTGGCCGCCGACGGCCAGTCCCGCCCGCTTTCCGGGGTCACGTTCCGGAACCGCCGTCGTCGCTGCGGGAGCCGTGTCGCCACCAGTCCCGCACCAGGTTCGCCGCGGACCCGCCGACCGTGCCGGCCGCCGACCCGATCCGCCCGACCAGCCGGATCAGCGGGTCGCCGGAGCTGGTGAAGTCCTGCTTGTACGAGGCCGCGGCCGCCTTCGCGTCCTCGCTCAGCGGCGCATCCTTGTCCTGGGAGCGGCGCGGGTAGTTGCCCGCGAGCACGTCGGCGTAGCCGGGCCCCGCGGCCCACTGCTGCAGCTCGGCCGCTCGCAGGGCCGCGAGCGGGTGACTCTGTCCGCTGATCTGGATGATCTTGATGAGGCTGTCCCGGACGTCACCCGAGGACTCGTACTCCCGCGCCTGGTCGAGAAACGCGGCCACGTCCATCTCGTCGGGGTTCTGCGCCCCGGCGAGCGCGGCGTGCACCCGCAACGCGGCCCGGGGATCCTGGGAGCACAGCAAGCCGGCGCGGTCGCAGGACAGCTCCGACTTCCGGAACCATTCGTTGAGCCCGAAGATGATCGCGCGAACGCTCCAGACGCCGATGGGCATCCACTGGATCGCCCGGGCGAGCTCGATCAACTGCAGCAGCATCGTCCGGTAGACCGCGTGGCCGGACAGCACGTGCCCGACCTCGTGCCCGAGGACGAAGCGCAGTCCCTCGTCGTCCACCACGTCCAGCGTGCCGGTGCTCAACACGATCAGCGGCGTGTCCAGGCCGATGGTCATGGCCACCGGCGCCGGGTCGCGCACGATGTAGAGCTCCGGGACGGGCTGGAGATCGAGGGTGGTGGCGCACTCGTTGAGCATCTGGTGCAGGTCGGGGTACTGCCGCGGTGACACCCGGATCGCGGTGGCCAGGTAGAGCAGCCGGACGCTGCGCTCGCCGATCGCGGCCGAGATGGCCTTGAGCACGAGATCGAACCCGGGAATGGCCCGCAGGGCCACGAGGGCACCGCGGTCAGCCGGATGCTCGTAGGCCCGGGAACTGATGTCGGGGAAGCGGATCCGTCCGCCGCGCAGCCTGGGGGGTGACTCCCGTGTCATGCCTGGGAGCGTAACGCGGGGGGCAGACACCGGCATCGGCCAGCGCCTGCCCTTCGGGGCGAGCGCGGGCTAGCCGCCCTGCGGCTGCAGCACGGTCAGGAACCCGACGAAGACCACGACGGAGAGGATGGCGAGGATGGTGGTGATGATGCCGACGATGATCCCGGCCTTGGCGATCCCGTTATGGAATCCGGCCGCCTTGGACTTGTTGAAGGCGATGATCGACACGACCAGGCCGATCGACGTTGGCCACGATCGCGAGGACGAGGCCGACGATGCCGAGCGTCCTGCCCGGATCCTCACCGGCCGCGTGCGGAGGAACGGCCTGGTACTGCGTCATGGTGGGTGTCTCCTGGTGAGTGGCGGGAAGATGGTGAGCCTACCGGCCGTGCGGGGTCACCCGGCCGATCCGCGCAGCCGATCCGCCCGGGATGGGCGCATCGCCTGACGGCATTAGCATCGAACCGGCATGAACCTCACCCTGCTCGGTCCCCAGCGGCGTACAGGCGGCGCCCGTGCTGCGCTGGCCGACCTCATCCCCCACGGACCGGTGGCGACCATCAACGCCGGCTGGCAGGAGCGGGAGGGTGGCACGCGCGAACTCGACGAGGTGCTGGGCGGCCGGATGGTGAACCTGGAGCTCTACCGCCGCTGGCGCGATCTGGTCGGAGCCGACCCGGAGTACAGCGTGGCCGAGCGGGAGCTGAGCCGCCGGCTGGACGAGCTCCGGACGGCCTACCGGCTGCGGCTCGACCATGCCCTGGCGGCCGCGCGGGCCCTCGCTCAGCGGGTGCGCGACCCCGAGATCCTCGAGGTGTCGACGGCGGACGCGGTCGACACCGTGCGCGCGCTCGACGACTGGCATGTCGCACGCTCGGCGGCGCTGCGGGAGGACTTCTACCGGACTGTGCGGCTCGGCGAGCGGGAGACGGTTCTGGCGCACCGGCGCGGCATCGCCGACCGGGTCGCCGACAGCGCGGGGATCGTGCTGGCGGGCGGTCATGTCGGGGTGTTGTTGCACCTGCTGCACGTGTTCGGCGTGGCCGCGCTGCTGCGACCGCCGCTGATCGCCTGGTCCGCGGGTGCGATGGCGCTGGCCGAACGGGTCGTGCTGTTCCACGACCGGACGGCCGACGGGCGCCGTCCGGCGGAGGTGTACGCCGAGGGTCTCGGCGTCTACCCCGGCGTCGTGCCGTTTCCCCACCCGCGGCGCCGGCTCCGGCTGCACGACGGGGTCGAGATCGACCTGCTCGTCCGCCGGCTCCATCCCCGGACGGGAGTGTTGTTCGACGACGGCGTGCGACTGGACCTGCGCGACGGCGAGCCGCTGCCGCCTGGCGCGCGACCGCTGGGGACAGGGTGAAGCGCCGCGGGAAGAGCCGGCGCGGCAAGCTCGCCGTCGATCGGCTGCACCGGCGGTTGGCCCGGTCGGCCGCTGAGGGGCGGCCGGCCGCGCAGGCCGTCGACCGGTTCTTCGGTCGGCACACCTTCCCGATCGTCGAAGGCCGGCGATGTACCTTCGCCGTGCGCGTCGAGGCCGACGAGGTGTTCCTGCGGCACCGGGTGGTCGGGCTCCCCGGCACCCTGGCGCTGCGCCGGATCGAAGCCACCGACGTGTGGTACGTCGTCGTCGAGATTCCCGCCGACTCCCGGGTGGAGTACCAGTTCGAGTCTGCGCCGGGGTCACGACTGGGAGCGCTTCAACGACCCCGCCAACCCCCACGTGGCGCGCAGCCCGGTCGGCAACTCCTCGGTCTGCTACTCCGCGGGGTACGCCGCGCCGGACTGGGCCAGCCACGACCCCGAGGCGCGGTCGGGAGAACTGGTCGAGTGGTGGCTGCCCAGTCAGGCCCAGCGCCGCGACAACCGGGTCACGGTGTACCTGCCGGCGCGCTACCGCAGTGACGAGGCCGAGCCGTCTCCGACGCGGGCCCGATACCCGCTGCTGATCGTCCACGACGGAGGGGACTTCCTGGAGTACGCCGCCATGAAGACCGTGCTCGACAACCTCATCCACCGGCTCGACATGGCCGAGACGATCGTGGCGTTCACCCATCCCGGTGAGCGGTTGAGCGAGTATTCCGGCAGCGGTGCCCACGCCCGCTGGATCGCCTCGGAGTTGCTGCCCGCGTTGGAGGCGCGGCTGCCGCTGATCGGGCAACCCGCACGGCCGATGCCTGATGGGTTCCAGCTTCGGTGCGGTCGCGTCGTTGTCGACCGCGGCGCGCTATCCCGGCGTGTTCGGTTCGCTGATCCTGCAGTCCGGGTCGTTCGTGTTCACCGATATCGGCACCGACCACGGGGAGGGACCGGCCTTCGACCCGGTGGTGCGCTTCGTCAACCGATTCCGCGCCCGCCCGGCCCGCGTCGCCGACCGCCTGTTCGTGTCCTGCGGGGTCTATGAGGACCTGATCGTGCAGAACCGCTCGATGTTGCCCGTGTTCGCCGAGGCGGGCATGGAGGTGAATTACGTGGAGTCCCGGGACGGGCACAACTGGGAGTCCTGGCGGGACCGGTTCGCCGAGGCGTTCAGCTGGGTTTTCCCGGGCGAGCAGATGATGGTCTACGAGTGAGGTCTCACCCCTACCGCCGGTACGCGCCGGCCTGCACAAATGTGTTGACGCTGTGCCCCCCGAACGGGCGACAACGGCGCGCTGGACCTGGCTGCGTCACCGTGGCCGCTGTTACGGTCGCTGGACTGGACGGCGCACAATCCCGGCGCCCCCGGTGTGAGTGGATTCGGGGGATGCGAACTTCGGACGTGAGCCGGGGCCGCGCTCCAATCCTTCGAACCGACTGTTTTCCTGACGCTGACACCGGCTCTCTCCGTGCGAGGGGGCCGGTGTTCGGCGTCCGGGCCGGGCGGGTGGCGGCGGGTGTGGTGCGGGGCCGGGTGTGCCGGGCGGGTGGGCCGTGATTTCACGGCCGCGGCGCCGAGCGGGTAACGTGTCCCCTTGGTCCGTCCGGCTCTCCCGAGCCGGCTCGCCACGCCCGGCCGAGCCGGGCAGCATTTCGCCCTCCTGCTACGGGGCCGTCCTGTAGCCGCTCTAGACCAGAGGAGGTGGAGTTCGCGATGCGTCCTTACGAGGTCATGGTCATCTTCGACCCTGATACCGACGAGCGTCAGGTCCAGCCGACGCTCGACCAGTACCTGACCGTCATCACCAAGGCCGGTGGCACGGTGGACAACCTGGACATCTGGGGTCGACGCCGCCTGGCGTACGAGATCCGGAAGAAGTCCGAGGGGATCTACGCCGTCATCAACCTGACCGCGGAGCCGGCCACGGTGAAAGAACTGGATCGCCAGTTCACGATCAACGAGTCGATCATGCGGACCAAGGTCATGCGGCCCGACCTGCACTGATCGCCCTGCATTCCGAACCCGAGCGGAACGTCCCCGGTCGCCGCGAGCGGCTGCCGGGGACGGGCCAGTGGCGTCGTGTCGACCGGCAGGGTCCTGCTGGTCGCACCTCACCGATCGACACCCCCCCAGTACCTCAACAACCAGGCATATCAACGGAGAACCCATGGCAGGCGATACCACGATCACCCTGGTCGGCAACCTCACCGCCGATCCTGAGCTTCGCTTCACCCCCTCGGGGGCGGCGGTGGCCAACTTCACCGTCGCGTCCACTCCGCGCTCCTTCGATCGGCAGACCAACGAGTGGCGCGACGGCGACGCGATGTTCCTCAACTGCGCCGTCTGGCGCCAGGCCGCGGAGAACGTCGCCGAGTCCCTGCAGAAGGGGATGCGGGTGATCGTGCAGGGCCGGCTCCGCTCGCGAAGCTACGAGACCCGTGAGGGTGAGCGCCGCACCGTGTTCGAGATCGATGTGGACGAGATCGGTCCGGCTCTGCGCTACGCCACGGCCAAGGTGTCCCGCAATCCCAGCGGAGGCGGCGGCCAAAGTGGTGGCAGTCGTCCCTCGGGTGGCTCGGGCGCTTCCGGTGGCGGCTACGGCGACGACCCGTGGGCCAGCGGCAACTCCGGCGGCGCCGGAGGTTCCGGTGGTTCCGGAGGCTGCTGGAGGTTCCGGGGCGGGCCGGCCGCAGCAGAGCGCAGACCCATGGTCCACGCCGCAGAGCGATGACCCACCCTTCTGATCCGCTCCTGGCGGACCCTTTCCGACCGACAGATCCAACGAGAGAAGACCGAGCATCATGGCCAGCACACCGCCCGCCAAGCGGGTACCGAAGAAGAAGTCGAACCCGCTCCGCGCGGGTCAGGTGATCGACTACAAGGACACCGCCACGCTGCGGAAGTTCATCTCCGAGCGGGGCAAGATCCGCGCCCGCCGGGTGACCGGCCTGTCCGTGCAGGAGCAGCGCCGGGTTGCCATCGCCATCAAGAACGCCCGCGAGGTGGCTCTCATGCCGTACGCCTCGACGGCTCGCTGAGAAGGGGATCGAGTATGAAGCTCATCCTGACTGCCCCTGTCGACAAGCTCGGCACGGCCGGTGACGTCGTGGAGGTCAAGGACGGCTACGGGCGCAACTTCTTGATGCCGCGCGGGTTCGCGATCCAGTGGTCGCGCGGCGGGGAGAAGCAGATCGCGGGCATCAAGCGCAGCCGCGATGCGCGCGAGATCCGCGGTATGGACCACGCCGCCGAGGTGCGGTCCGAGCTCGAGGGCCTCACCGTGGAGTTGACGGTGCGGGCCGGCGAGTCCGGCAAGCTGTTCGGTGCGGTCACCGCCGCCGACGTGGTTGCCGCGGTCAAGAAGGCCGGCGGACCCGCCATCGACAAGCGCGCCGTCGAGATTTCCCGGCCCATCAAGACCGTTGGATCGCATACGGTAGGGGTCAAGCTGCACGACGCGGTCACCGCGCACGTTCAGCTGACGGTCGCGCAGGCCTGACGGTCCGCGAGGCCGGGACGGGTCGCCCGGAGCTGATCGCCGGGGGCTTGTCCCGCGGACGAGACTGGTTGTCGGTGCGACAGGTCGTCGCAGGAGGAGTCAGGTCGTGAGCCCAGAAGATGTGGTTGGGTCCGGCGCAGCGCGGGCACGCCGGGCCGTGGCCGGGATCAGCGCGCTGCTCTTGATGATCCTCAGCGTCGTCGTGCCGCACGTAGCGGTCCAGGCAGCGACGGTGGTGCCGGGCCGCTCCCTGATCGCGGCGACCAACTTCTTCCTGAACGCGAACCCCAATGCCGCCGGCTTCGCCGGAGCCGTCAGCGCGGGAGCGGCCGGCCTGGCCATCACGGTCAGCTACATGGGCCTGGCCCTGCAGGAGATCGGGCTGATCGCCGGGGTGATGTCGTTCTGGGTGCTCATGGCCGAGGACGTGGGCCGCTGGACCCGGCGGCTGGTCATGGTCTCCGGGTTCTGCCTGGTCCTCGGCGGGTCCACCGTGGTGCTCGGCTTCCAGTTGCTGACTGCGGCGGGGGTGCCGAGCTATCTCGGTGTGGCCTGGCTGCCGACTGTGGCCGCAGGCGTCATCATGCTGATCGGTGGCCGGCTGGCGCGGCGCCGGCTCACCTCCACGTGGTACTGGGAGAACGCCGAGCTGGTTCAACCCTGACCGGCTCCAGCGGCGCTGTCCACAGGAGTTGTCCCCAGTGTGGATGAGTTACACGGATGTGATTTGTGCTCATTGATCAGCGCCAGAGCGTCGCTATGCCGAAGGCCGCAGCCATGCCGCCCATCCCGATCAGGATGTTCCAGTTCTCGAGATCGCTCATCAACGGGATGTTCGGCCCCGCGACGTAGTAGGTGATCAGCCAGGCCACACCGAGCAGGCCCACGGTGATGAAGGTCGGCGGCACCCACCGTCGACTGGACGGGGCCTTGACCTTCTTGGGCTTCGATGCGCGCTGAGCTTTCAGCTTCTGCTTCTCATCCGCTGACTTCCGCGTTTTCGACTCGGGCACCACACTCTCCTTGCTGTTGGGCATAGGTAGCGTAGTCAATGAGGCCTACCCGGCCTATTCTTCCACCGGCGTGAGCGCCGACCGACCTGAGGATCGACACCGTGCGAGTTCGCCGCAGAGCACCAGTGGGCCGCTTGCTCACCGTGCTGGTCTGCGCGGTGGCCGGGCTGATGGTGATCCTCGGCGCGCTGAACGCGCGCGGCACCGATCTCCGACCGGGCCGCAACACCGATCTGGTCAGCCTGGTCCAGTCCCAATCCCGGCGCAACGCCGCGCTGAGTCGAGACGTGACCAGGCTGCGGGACGAGGTGGACGGCCTCAGCGTCAGCGCAGACCGTCCCGACCAGGCCGCCCGGCTGGCCGAGGCGTCCGCACTGGCCGGGCTGATCGCGGTCCGCGGGCCGGCGGTCACCGTCACGTTGGACGACGCGCCCGACAGTGTGGCCGGTGACGGTGTCGACCAGGACCTGCTGGTGGTGCACCAGCAGGACATCCAGGCGGTCGCCAACGCCTTGTGGGGCGGCGGTGCGGAGGCGATGACGATCCAGGGCCAGCGGGTCATCTCGACCACCGGGATCAAGTGCGTCGGCAACACCGTGGTGCTGCACGGCATCCCGTACGCCCCGCCGTACGTGATCAGCGCGATCGGTGAACCGGCCCGCCTGCGCGACGCGCTCGCGGGTTCGGAGTCGGTACGCGTCTATCGCCAGTACGTGGATGCCTTCGGACTCGGCTACCGGCTGAAGTCGGACCGAGCGGCAGAGTTCGGGCCGTACGAGGGTTCGCTCGACCTGCGGTTCGCACAACCGAAGGCGCCCGGGTGAGGGAGGATGAGGCGGTGGCCGCGAAGATCCTGGTGATCGACAACTACGACTCGTTCGTCTACAACCTCGTGCAGTACCTGGCCCAGATCGGGGCCGGGGTGGAGGTGTGGCGCAACGACGACCCGAGACTGGCCGACCCGGCCTTCAGCTCCGGCTTCGACGGCATCCTGATCTCGCCCGGCCCCGGCACACCGGAAGAGGCGGGCGCCTGCGTGGACGTCGTGCGGACCCAGGCCGGCCGGCTGCCGATCTTCGGTGTCTGCCTGGGCCTGCAATCGATCGGCGTGGCCTACGGCGGGGTGGTCGACCGGGCTCCCGAACTGCTGCACGGGAAGACGTCCCTGATCCACCACGACGGGCAGGGTGTGTTCGCGGGCCTGCCGTCGCCGTTCACCGCCACCCGCTACCACTCCCTGGCCATCGAGCCGGACACGGTGCCCGCGGTGCTCGACGTCACCGCCACCACCCCGAGCGGGGTCGTCATGGCCGTTCGGCACCGGGAACTGGCGGTCGAAGCCGTCCAGTTCCACCCGGAGTCGGTGCTCACCGAGTGGGGCTACCAGATGCTGGCCAACTGGCTGGCCGACTGCGGCGACGCGGAAGCTCCGGGCCGGGCGGTCGGCCTGGCTCCGCTGATGGGTCAGACCGGCAATGGGTCAGCGCACGCCGTGCGGCCGGAACTGAATGCTGATCCGTGGCCCGACCGGCCGCGAAGTCTTGGGGATGGCGTGCTCCCAGGTGCGCTGACACGAGCCGCCCATCACCAGCAGATCGCCGTGACCCAGGCGGTGGCGGATGGTCGCCCCGCCACCACGCGGTCTGAGCTGAAGGCTCCTCGCCGAGCCCAGCGAGACGATGGCGACCATGGTGTCGCTCGACCGCCCCCGGCCGATCGTGTCACCGTGCCAGGCGACCGAGTCGCGGCCGTCGCGGTAGAGGCACAGGCCGGCGGTGGCGAAGTCCTCGCCGAGTTCGCCGCGGTAGTGGGCGCTGAGCGACTCCCGGGCCGTCACCAGATCCGGGTGCGGCAGTGGCTCGCCCTCGTCGTAGAAGCGCACCAGCCGCGGCACGTCGACCAGCCTTTCGTACATCTGGCGCTGTTCGGCCCGCCAGGCCACGTGCTGCAGCAGGTCATCGAACAGCGCGTCGGAGCTGCTGAGCCAGCCCGGCAGTAGATCCACCCAGGCGCCACGACCCAACTCGTGGCGGGTGATCAGCGCAGCGAGGGCCCCGGCCGAGCCGCCGCCGGTCACGTCCGGGCCGAGATCGAACAAGCTGGTCTGAACCGCGGTCGCCGTCATGGCCTGACTCTACCACTCAATCGACCACGCGTTCGATTCAGCGCGGCTCTCAGCCGGTCGGCGTGGCGGTCGGTGTGGGAGTAGGGGTCGGCGTCGGGGTCTCGGTGGGCTCGGCAGCCGGCGCCTTGGCCAGCGTCAGCTTGATCGCGGCATCGCGGTCCACCCGCTGGCCGGCCTTGGGGCTCTGGCTGACGACCGTTCCGGGGGTCTGCTCATCGCTCTCCTTCTCCTCGAACGCCGGGGCACCGAAGCCCGCAGCCTGCGGCCAGCTCGGTCGCGCGCTCCCGGGTGACCCCGAAGAAGTTGGGCACCTCCGACTTGCCGGTGGCGTAGGTCACCGTGACGGTCGCGTCGAGCGCAGCGCTCGAACCAGGTTTGGGCGAGACGCTGAGCACCTGGTCGGGTTTGGTGTCGGGGTCCTCGATCTTGGCGGCGACCGTCTTGACGTTGGTGAAGTCGGCGTCCTCCAACTCCTGTTTCACGGTATCGACGTCCTTGCCGACCAGGCCGTCGGGAATGGTGCCGGTCTTCGGCCCCTCGTTCAGGGTGATGGTGACGGTGCTGTCGACGTCGAGTTCGGTGCCGCCGACGGGGTTCTGGGCGGTGATCGTGCCCTTGGTCTCGGCCTCGCCGTTCTCCTTGGTCACCTCGACCCGGAACTGCCGGGCGATCAGCTGGTCCCGCGCCTGCTGTTCGGTATAGGTCAGCACATTCGGCACCTGGGCCCGTTGCACGGTCGGCGCCTGCGGTGCGAGCGCCTGGTAGAGCGCGTAGCCCCCGACCGCGAGCAGGGCCACGATCAAGACCGTGATCAGTACCGCCAGGCCCGCACGGCTGCGCCGAGGCTCGTCCTCGACCGCCTCGTCGACCGGCACCGGGGCGGGCACCCGCGCTGGGGCGACCACCCGGGTGGGCGTGTCGTGCGCGGACTGGGGCGGCATCGGGACCGCAGCCGGCACCCGTGGCACCACCGCCGTAGCGACCTGGCCCGAGAGCACCCGCGCGATGTCGTTCTTCATCTCACGGGCCGACTGGTACCGGTCGGCAGGGTCCTTGGCCAGGGCTTTGAGCGTCACCGCGTCGATGTCCGCGCCCACCACCGGGTCGATCCGGCTGGGCGGTACCGGCGCCTCGCGGACGTGCTGGTAGGCCACACTCACCGGGGACTCGCCGGTGAACGGAGGCCGCCCGACGAGCAGCTCGTACAACAGGCACCCGGCGGAGTAGATGTCGCTGCGGGCGTCCACGGTCTCTCCCCGGGCCTGCTCGGGGGACAGGTACTGCGCGGTGCCGATCACTGCGGCGGTCTGGGTCATGGTGGCGCTGGTGTCGGCGACGGCGCGCGCGATCCCGAAGTCCATCACCTTGACGCTCCCCGTCGGGGTGAGCATGACGTTGGCCGGTTTGATGTCGCGGTGGATGATGCCGGCCTTGTGGCTGTAGCCCAGCGCGTCCAGAACCCCGGCCGTCAGTTCGAGGGCCCGCTCGGGCAGGATCTTGCGGCCGTCGCGGAGCACATCGCGCAGCGTCGGACCCTCGACGAGCTCCATCACGATGTAGGGGATGGAGATGCCGGTCAGCGGGTCGGTCTCCTCGCCGGTGTCGTACACGGCGACGATCGTGGGGTGGTTGAGGCCGGCGGCGGATTGCGCCTCGCGGCGGAAGCGCGCCTGGAAGGTGGGATCGGTCGCCAGGTCCGTCCGCAGTTGCTTCACCGCGACCTGCCGTCCCAGCCGTCGGTCGACTGCACGGCGGACCTCCGCCATGCCACCGCGGCCGAGCACGTCACCGAGCTCGTAGCGGCCGCCAACCGTGATCGGGTCGCCAGTCATCAGTTCGATCCTCTCTCAACCCTGAAGCCGTCCGACACCCGCGTCGCAGCCCTGGCCCGATCACCGTGCCGGCCCATCACAGCGCCGCCTCCATCACGGCGCGCGCGATCGGGGCCGCGAGCCGCCCGCCGCCGATGTCGTTGCGAGGGACGTCGGCGTCCTCGATGATGACCGCGACGGCGATCTTCGGGTCCTCCAGCGGAGCGAAGGAGGTGAACCAGGCGAACGGCTTGCGCTTGAGATCTGACTGGGCGGTACCCGTCTTGCCACCGACCTCGACGCCGGGGATCCGGGCGTTCGCGCCGGTGCCCGCGCTCACCACCACCGCCATCATCTGCTGCAGCTCCCGGGCGTGCTCGGGGGTCATCGCGGTGGACAGGACCGACGGCTTGTGGGTCTGGATCGGCTTCAGGTCCGGGGCCTGCACCATGGCGACCAGGTACGGATCCATCAGCACTCCGTCATTGGCGATGGCCGCCGACACCATGGCCATCTGCAGCGGGCTGGCCGCCACGTCGAACTGCCCGATCGAGCTGAGCGCCAGTTGGGCGTCGTCGAGCTTGTCGGGGAACCGGCTGGCTGCGCCGCCCAGGTCGTCGAGGTGACGCTGGTCGAATCCGAACTTCTGGGCCTGCGCGCGCAGCTTCTCCTCGCCCACGTCCAGGCCCAGGTTGGCGAAGGCGGTGTTGCAGGAGACCTTCAGGGCCTGGGTGATGGTCACCTTGGTTCCGCCGCAGTTGCTGGAGTTGGGCAGGAACGTGTTCGTGCCGGGCAGCCGGAGCCGGTCGGGGGAGTCCACTGTGGAGTCCGGCGACTTCCCGTCGGCCAGCGCTGCGGCGGCCGTCACCAGCTTGAACGTCGAACCGGGCGGATAGATCTCCCGGGCCGCGCGGTTGGTCAACGGCCGGTCCGCGTCGGCGGCGAGGCGCCCGTAGGCCTTGTCGGCGGCGGAGATGTCGTGATCGGCGATCTGGTTCGGATCGTACGTCGGGCTGGTCACCATGGCGAGCACCGCACCGGTGGTCGGGTCCAGTGCGACCACGGCTCCCTTGGATGTGCCGAGCCCCTTGGCCGCCGCCTCCTGGATCGCCGGCACGATGGTGGTCTGCACGCTCGCTCCTTCGCGCGTCTTGTTGGTGGCCAGGTCGATGAGCCGCCGTACGAACAGTGCGTCGTCGGTACCGGCCAGCTGGGCGTTGTACGCGCTCTCCAGACCGGAACTGGCGTGGTCGTAGGAGTAGAAGCCGGTGATCGGCGCGTACAACTGCCCTTGCGGATACTCCCGCTGGTACTTGAACCGGTCCTTGGACGCTCCCGTACGGGCGACCGTGGTCTTGCCCGCGGCAAGGATGGTGCCCCGGTTCTGGGCGAATTCGGCGTCACGGACCCGGCGGTTCTGCGGGTTGGCGTTCAGTGAGTCCTCGCGGAAGATCATCATGTAGGTGCCGTTGGCCAACAGCATCGCGAACATGACCATGGCCACGAAAGCCACCCGCCGGATCGGCCGATTCACGTTCCCACCTTGACCAGTTGGGTGTGCTCCAGATCGGGGTCGGGGGCCGATGCGGTCGCCGCAGGTTTGCGCACCTGATGGGAGATCACCATCAGCAGACCCACGACGAGCCAGTTGCAGATCAGTGAGGAGCCGCCCTGGGACATGAACGGGGTGGTCAGTCCGGTGAGGGGAAGCAGTCGGGTCACGCCGCCGAGGATGGTGAAGACCTGCAGCGCGAAGGCGAACGACAACCCGGCGGCCAGGAGCTTCCCGAAGGGTTCGCGGCACTGCAACGCCGCACGGAGGCCCCGGGCCACGATCAGGCCGTAGATCATGATGACCGCCATCAGGCCGGTCATCCCCAGCTCCTCCCCGATCGCCGCGGCGATGAAGTCGCTGCGGGCCAGTGGTGTGAGCCCCGGGCGGCCCTCGCCGAGACCGGTACCGAGCAGCCCGCCCCAGGCCATCCCGAACTGGGCGTTGATCACCTGGAAGTAGGCGTCGTAGTCGGAGAACGGGTCGAGCCAGGCGCCGACCCGGATCCGTACGTGGCCGAAGTTCAGGTAGCCGAAGTACGCGCCGGCGGCGAACAGCCCCGTGCCGAGCACCACCCAGCTCGGTCGTTCGGTCGACACGTACAGCATCATCACGAACAGCCCGAAGAACAGCAGCGAGGTGCCCAGGTCGCGCTGCAGCACCAGGATCGCCAGGCTGACCAGCCAGACCACCAGGATCGGGCCGAGGTCACGGGCCCGCGGCAGGTCCAGGCCCAGCACCCGGAGCCCGGCCAAGGCAAGCACCTCCCGCTTCTCCACCAGGTAGGAGGCGAAGGCGACCGCCAGCAGCACCTTGGCGGCCTCGGCCGGCTGGAAGCTGTACGGGCCCACCTGGATCCAGATCTGGGCACCGAACTTCTCCGTGCCCAGCCCGGGGGCGAGCGGGAGCAGGAGCAGGACCAGGCCGGCCAGGCCGAGGGTGTAGGTGAACCGTTGCAGGGGGCGGTGGTCCCGTAGCCAGACCACGGCCAGGACGAACAACAGCACCCCCAGCGTGGTCCAGATCAGCTGCTGGCGGGCGCCGTTCACCGGCGGGTCGTTGATCAGGTCGATCCGGTGGATCATCACCAGACCGAGTCCGTTCAACACGATCACGCAGGGCAGCAGCACCGGGTCGGCGTAGGGGGTGCGCCAGCGGACCGCGAGGTGGGCCAGGAGCGCCAGCAGCGCGCAGCCCCCGGCAACGTAAGGGAAGCGCTCGGAAATCGCGCCGGTGACGTTGAGGTCCACCAACGCGTACGCGCCGGCCGCGATGGTCAGTGCGAGCACGATCAGGGCCAGCTCGACCCCACGCCTCTTGCGGGGGATCACCGTGACGGTGGAGGGTGAACTCATGGTCAGCAGCCCGGCCCGGGCGGCACGGTCGCGGCGGGGGTGGTCGCGGCCGGGGTGGTCGCGGCTGGGGTGGTAGGCGACGCCGATTCGGGCGGCTTGCCGGTCGGGCTAGGGCTGGGGGTCGGCGTAGGTGGGCCACCCGCGCACCGTTCCGCGGCTTCGCGCAGCTCGGTGACCGTCTGCCGGGCCGCGTCGAGCGACGCCACGTCGATGCTGGACCGCACCTTCTCCTGGTAGAACAGCGGCAGCTCCGACACGCTCAACTGCTGCACCTCGTACACCTGGGCGAGCTGGAGACCCGGAAAGCTGTCCGACAGGCCCTGGAAGATCGCCACCCGGTCACCGTCGGCGCCGACGAAGTACTGGGTCCGGGTCCACGCGTACGCCGTACCGAGCCCGGCCGCGGCGATCAGCACCAGGACCAGCAGGCCCGCCAGCGGCCGGAGGCGACGGCGCCGGTCCGGGGCGCGCGGGGTGTATCGCTCCTCATCGACCGACGCCGGGGCGGCTGCGGTCCGCGCGCTGATGATCGTGTCTTCGCTGTCGTCAGCAGCCGAGGAGTCGCCCGATTCCCCCTGCCCCATCGGGTCGTCCGCGGCGAGAGCCTCACCTGGCGGGCCACCCGGCCGCCCGACGGCCGGAATCCTGCGCTCGGCCGCCGCGCCGAGCACCGAACCGACGGCGTCGGACTCGACCCCGGCCGCGGGCGTAGCCTCCGCCACGTCAGCGACGATCGCGGTGATGTTGTCGATGCCGCCCTGGGCCAGGGCTCCCGATACCAGGTCCTCGAGGGCCTCGTCGAGAGTGGGCAGTGCCAGTGCGGCCGCGATGTCGGTGTCCTCCAGCAGCCCGCACACTCCGTCGCTGCAGAACATCAGCCGATCACCGGCTCGGATCGACACCATGGCCAGGTCGGGTTCGTTGGACGGCTGACCGTTGAGGACCTTGAGCAGCAGGGACCGGTGAGGATGCACGGCGGCCTCGTCAGCGCCGATCTTGCCTTCGTCCACCAGCGACTGGACCCAGCTGTGGTCGTGGGTGAGTTGAGTCAGCTCGCCATCCCGCAGCAGGTAGGCCCGGCTGTCGCCGATGTGGACCAGTCCGAGCTCAGCGCCGTCGAACAACGCTCCCGTCAGCGTCGTACCCATGCCGTCCAGGGTGAGGTCGGCCTCCACCAGGTCGGCGATCCGGTCGTTGGCCTCGTGGATCGCGTCCCCGAGGACCCGGAGCATCTCCGGCCCGCTGGTGGGACCCTCGATCCGCCGGAGGGTGTCGATGGCGACGGCGGAGGCCAGGTCGCCGGCCGCCGCGCCGCCCATGCCGTCCGCGACCACCAGCAGGTGCGGGCTGGCGTAGCCGGAGTCCTGGTTGTTCTTGCGGATGAGGCCGATCTCGGAGTGGCTGACGTAGCGGAGCTGCAGGGTCACTAGGGCTCCAGCTTCAAGATCGTCTTGCCGATCCGTACGGTGTCCGACAGGCCGATCGTGGTGGGAGCGGTGATGCGCTGGCCGTTGACGTAGGTCCCGTTGGTGGACCCGAGGTCTTCGATGTAGCGGCCGTCGTCGCCGGCCACGACGCGCGCGTGGCGGGTCGAGACGTAGTCGTCATCGAGGATGAGCTGGCAGTCCGCTCCCCGGCCGATCATGATCGCGCCGGCCACGAATCCTGACGACAGGCCGCTCTGGCTGCCTTGGGTGATGGTCAGCACCCGGGGCTCGCCGCGCTGCCGCCTGGAACTGCGCGGCGGCGGCGGCGGGGATTCGAGCTCACGCGCCTCGGGCTGGTCCGCGGTCCGGATGGTCCGCCCGAACAGGTCCGAACGGATCACCGAAACGGCGGAGAGGATGAACAGCCACAGCAGCGCCAGGAAGAGCACCTTGATGACCGTGAGCGCGATTTCCGACATCGCCACTCATCGAGCCGACGGAGTGGGATCGGACCGGGGTCCGAGCGGGGAGTGGACGAGCATCCGGGTGGTCCCGATCTCGATCCGTGAGCCCTCCTGCAGCACGGCCTGCTGCACCTTCTGCCCGTTCACCATGATCCCGTTGGTGGAGCCGAGATCGAGGATCTCCACGCGCAGGACCGGGCCCGCGTACGCCACCCGGATCTGGGCGTGCCGGCGGGAGATGCCCGGATCGTTGACCCGAAGGTCCGCCTCGGTGCCGCGTCCGATGACCAGACCGGGCGGCTGCAGCGGGTGCCGGGTGCCGTTCACCTCCAGGACCAGGCTCGCGCGGCTGATCGCGGTGTCGCTGACCCGCCCACCCGGCTGTTCGACGCCGGCGACCGCCTCCGAGCTGACGGTGAACCTCCCGGTCGGCAGGCTGGAGTCCAGGTCGAAGCCGATCTTGATCGGTCCGTTGAAGACGTAGCCCATCTCGCGGGCGTGGGTGCGCAACTCGGTGGCGAGTTCCGCGGTCAGCGTGCTCGCGTACGGTGCGAGCTTGTCGTGGTCGTGCTGGGACAGGCTGACCGCGAACTCGTTGGGGACCAGACGTTTGTCGCGCGACATCAGCTTGGCTTCGGCGTCGAGCTCGCGGATGAGCCGGGCAGCGATCTCGACCGGCTGGACGTCGCCCTTGAACGCGCGGGCGAAGGCGCCGCTGACCGCGCCCTCGACCTTCTTCTCGAACCGCTCGAAGATGCCCATGTCCCTCCTCTCCGCCTGCTCGCCTCTGCGGTGACCGACACTAGATCGTATCCGCCCCGGCCTGTGCGACTTGTCATCTGCGACTCGGCGTGGGCGGGCGGCTCGGTGAAGCACCGGGGGCCGCCGTCGCGGTCGTGCTAGCCTGTCCCGGCTGGTTCGCACGGTGTGCGTACCGAGCGCGAGTGGCGGAACGGCAGACGCGCTGGCTTCAGGTGCCAGTGTCCGCAAGGACGTGGGGGTTCAAATCCCCCCTCGCGCACCAGTAGCAACCCTAGCCTGACCTGGGGTTATGTGGACTCGAGGCAGGTCCCGACAGCCTATGGGGCATCACGGGGGCACCGACTCGTTCGGAGGCCCAGACATGGCATGGATTGAACAAGGACGACGCGCCGACGGCGGCCTGACCGCACGGGTGATCTGGCGGCTCGGGGGTGGCCGCGACGCACCTCGGGTAAGCGAAACCTTCAGCGTTGGCTCGGCTGCGCAGAACTTGGCGCGTGCCGACGGCTTCAGGCGGATGGTCGAAGCCGTAGGTGAGCGGTGGCCCGTCGGTTGAGTGAAAGGGGAGGGGTTGGTTCAGCCTCCGGATGTCGCCGGTCCTCTCGCACGGCCGCCCAGTTCGATGACATCGGTGAGGAGTACGTTCGGCAGATCGTCGATCTATCGCCGGGTCAGCGGAAGCGCTACCTCGGTCAGTTGAGGGTGCTGGCTGCACTTCGCCACGGCGCACGTCGCGTCACCGAACGCGTGCTCGCCGGGGCACCCCAGCTGACCCTGGTGGGCGAGCTCGAAGGGGATCGCCGTGCGGGTCGGGTCGACATCGCGGCAGCCACCGACGCTGGGGTTACCGTCGTCGACACGACCAATGCGTCTTCCGCCCCGGTGGCCGAGTGGGCGCTGGCACTGGCGTTGCTCGGCCTGCGGCAGCACGGCCGGTTCCGCGACATCATCAGCGGTCAGCTGATGAGTTACGCCGACTACAAGACCGATCCACCGGGTCGGGAGTTGACCGGCAAGCGGGTCGGGGTGATCGGGTTCGGGCACATGGCCTGGCGGCTGGTGGAGTTGCTTCGACCGTTCAAGGTGAGTGTGGTGGAGTACGACCCGTACGCGCCGCGCGAACTGGCTAACGCGTAGGCGGTCGACTTGCGGCGCTGGACACCGTGACGGGCTGCGATGTGGTGGTGTGCGCCGGAGACGCGACGAGCATTGGCATGATCGGCACGGCCGACCTCGCCTTTCGACAACGCCGAGCACGACCACCGTGTCCGTGACGGGCAGCGCGGGAGCAGGTCAGCAGCGACTTGTCTTCCGATATGATGAACAACGGTCTACCAGATGGAACAATCATGCTTCGAGCGTTCACCTCAGCGTGCGTCGAGCCCTAATCTGAGTAGGTGAGCGACACGGACCAGGAACGAGTGGTGGGCGCCGATCGGGTGCTCGCGGTGTTGAAGGAATTGGCACGCTATCCACAAGGCGTTGGTCTGGAGGAGCTGACCAAGGTTGTCGGTAGTCCGAAGCCGACGATCCATCGGGCACTGCAGTCCCTACGCCGCGCGGGATTGGCCACCCAAGACGAGCGCGGCCACTACCTTCTAGGCGATGAGTTCTTGAGAATCGCCTTCACCCACCACGAGATGCGGCCTGAGCAGGTGCGTCTCCGCCCCGTGCTGGAGCAACTTGCTGCCCGATTCGGTGAGACGGCCCATTATGCCGTCCTTGACGGACCTGAGGTCGTCTACCGAGCCAAGGTGGATCCGCCGTCGGGAGCCGTCCGTCTCACCTCTACCGTCGGTGGTCGCAACCCTGCCCATGCCACCGGTGTCGGGAAAATGCTGCTGGCCTGCCGCCTGACCACGCGGGCGGAGGTTGCGACATGGGCGGCCGCTGCCGGTCTTGTTCGTCGAACTCCGAGGACTCTATCCACTGTCGACGATCTTCACCGCGATTTGCGCGCGATCCGCGACCGAGGTTACGCGATCGACGACCAGGAGAGCGAGATGGGAATCAACTGCGTAGCTTTTCCTATCTTCCTGACCTCAACCTCGATCCCCGTCGGCGCGGTGAGCGTCAGCGGCCTGACATACCGGACGCCGCTGTCGACCTTGATCGACGCAGTCGATGAGATCGGGTCCGTGCTCGGCCCACTGACCCACGCCCGACCACAGTCGGCCTGAGGTTGGCGGCCGGCCAGAGCTCCCGGCAGGACTTACTCGAAGGGCGCGCCGTTTGCCACACCATCGGCCGCTGCGGAACGTACTCGACGTTGAGGTGGGTCATGTTGACGAAGCGGCAACATGATGTGGCGATCAGGGCACCTAGAGCTCGGCCTTTCGCGGTCAGTGCAAGACGTTCACCAGGCCAGCGACGATCAATTTTCCGGCTTCCCAGTCCGGTTGGAACTGGTGGTTGATGTAGCCGAATCCGACGCGCGCTGCCGGGTCGCCGAACGCGACCTGTCCACCGGCTCCGTCATGGCCCAAGGACCACGGAGTCAGGGACCACTGCCAATCGGAGGGCACCATGACGCCGGCGCCCCAAGCCTGCCGGGGTGGCGGTGACCAGAAGAACGAAGGGCCACCGCTACGCAGATCGGCAAGCTGCCGGAGCATCTGAGGGACCAGCTGCCACCCGCGAGTCGAGGTGACAGCCGACCAGATGCGAGCCAGCGCGCCTGCAGTTCCTATCCCCTTGATTGATGCCGGGCAGCTCCGCGCGCCGCACCTCGAGATCCGTGCCCATTGCGTCACAAGCGCTGCTTCAACAGCTGCGCTCCCATCCGTAGGGAAATGGGCTACGTCTTGTGGACCTTGTCCATCTTTTCGGCCAGACCCTCAGGAGTTCCCTTGCCCAGGATCCTTACTTGGAGGCACTGGTTGAGGGTGCTCTGCACTTCGGCCTGCGTCGACCCGAGGGGCGCGAACTTGCCGTCGGCAATCAGCTTCGCGAACTCTGTGAGTTCTTTCGGTGCCTTGTAGACATCGTTGGGGATGACGGGCACCGACTGGTAGCCGTAGGCGTAGGTCGCTGCTTGCTCTGGCTCGCCCATGAATTCGAGGAACCCCTGCGCTCCCGGGATGTTCTTGGCCTTGGCGTTGATGGTTGTGACATATCCCGGGAGGGCGGCGGTGTAGCTGTCGGCGGAGCTTGTGGCGGGGATGGCCGCAGTGACGAATGAAATCTTCGGCGAGGTGGCCAGCATTTGGGCGAGCGCCGGGCCGACATCGACAATGCCCAGCCCTTGGCCCTTGGCCCTTGGCTACGGCCTCGCCGCCCTGCTCGCGCGTGCGACCCAGCGCGCCAGGACCGAAGCAGTCGAGGTCGCTCATCTGCTTGAAGATCTTGAACTGCGTGAGCCACGGGGAGCCGGCATCGGCATAGTGGACTTCGCCCCGGGCGAGCTTCTTGTCCCATTCAGGGTCCGACCCCACAACAACGTGGCCATCTCGCCGAAGGTGAGCATCTGCGGTCCCGCTGCGTCGCCCATACCCTGCGCGTACGCATAGATGCCCTTTGCCTTCGCGTCGGTGCAGAGCTCGAACACCTGGTCAAGGGTGGTCGGGATCTCGAGACGAAGCTCGTCGAGCTCGGATTGTTGTAGGTGACCGCGAGGAACTGCAGCGCTCCAGGGTACGCGTACGTCTTGTCATGGTAGTTGACCGAGCCGCTATGCCACACTTCCGGCAACGCACCCTCGGTCGTGCCGCTTGCGGCGCAGGGCCTCGAGCTGGGTCATCGCCAATGCGCCGACGCCGCCTCTGTGGCGTGCGTGTCACCGAAGCCTTCGACCGACCTAGCCGGCGGTCCAACAGGTGGATCAGTAATCCATCAGATGAGCCCGAGCGGTATTGCCCGGACGTCCCGATGTCAAAGGGAGCGGGTTTGCCCATGCAATCGATCCTCGTCAGGGACACCCCGCGACCTGAGCGTGACCGAGCGGTGACCGAGCGTTTGACGGTCTCTGCCGCGGCAGGGGAGCTCCCCACCGAATCACCCGACTAGGCCCGATGCGATGACGCGGCTGCGCCGCTACCCCGTTAGCGTCAGGGCCCACCAACCGCCAAGATTCCTACAGTTGGAACTAGCGTCCAGCAAATGAACTTGCTATGGTTCGTCGACTCGGTTCCGACGTACACCTGCGTCAGCGGTCGAAGGGCTCATCCACGCGACCTTCTGTCGACTGAAGTCGCCACCGGGTTCGCGGAAGGATGCCCGCGCTCGGTGCCACGACCGTCCGATCGCAGCTGCGATCGGGGACTTCACTCACCAATGAAGGAGAGAATGAGCGTGACTAGCCCGCCCACAAGGACCCTCGTACGTACCCTCAGTACGGCAGCAGCCACCCTGGCCTTGGCGATCGGCGCGGCTGCTCTCCCGATGACCGCATCGGCGGCGCCGCCCGACTGCACCGCCGCCCGGCCCGGCGGACCGGTGCAGGTGACCCCGGACTGTGTCGACCCGCTCTACGCCAACCCGGTGATCGATCGCGAGCAGGACATGACCACACCGGTGAGACACCATCGGGTGTCGGGACACTTCGCGGGAACCGACATCCAATTCAACATCTATCTGCCCCCGGCCAGCCGGTGGGTGGGTCGCTTCTTCCAGTACACCTACCCGACCGCCTTCACCCCCGAGGAGGACACCTCGGTCGCCGACGACCGGGCGATCGAGTTCTCGCTCGCGAGCGGCGGCTACGCCGTGCAGGCCGGCAACGCCAGCAACTCAGTGGGGTACCGACACACCGCGGCGGCAGCGAAATTCGCCGAGACTGTAGCCGCCGACTACTACGACACCGGCAACCGCAAGATCTATGGCTACCTGTACGGGGCGAGCGGTGGCTCCTTCCAGACGACCGGCGCGGCAGAGAACACCTCCGGTGTCTGGGAAGGGTTCGTGCCCACGGTCCAGGGCGTGCCGATGTCAGGGCCCAACACCTTCTTCGTCCGGGCCATGGCCCGCCTCGTGCTCGCCGACAAGGCGGAGCAGATCGCCGACGCGGTCCGCCCAGGCGGAAGCGGCAACCCGTATGCCGGACTGAATCAGGCCGAACGGACCATGCTGCGGGAGCTCACCACCTTCGGGGTTCCGCTCCGCGCTTGGGAAGACCCTGACTACCTGCTCGGACTGTCCGCGTCCGATGGCCTGCTCGGCTTCGGGGGCGTCGTCCGCAGTATCGACCCAACCTACGTGGACGACTTCTGGACCAAGCCGGGCTACCTCGGCACCGAGCAGTCGCCCATCGGCGACGTGGTCCGGGCGGCCCTGGCCGGGGCCGGCGACACCCCGGACAACCGGTGGGACATCGCGCTTCGGTCGTACTACCGCCACCAAGTGCCCATGGCCACCGACGGGTACGACGGGTTCGACCAGTTCCGCAAGCCCGACGGCACGCCGAGGTACCCCCAGCGGCAGCTGCTGGTCGGACCGCTGGTCTTCGGCAGCGTGAGCGGCGGTGCCGCCTACAACGGTCACATCAACGGAAAGATGATCGTGATCGACGACCTGTACGACGTCGACGCCCTGCCCTGGCACGCCGACTGGTACGCGCAGCGAGTCAAAAGAGCACTGGGCGACCGGGCGTTCCGGAACACCTACCGCCTCTACTACAACGACCATGCCGACCACGTGGGTCCCACCACCGACGCCCAGGCCAGCCGGATCGTCTCCTACGAACCCATCGTCGAGCAGGCCCTCCGCGACGTGGCCGCATGGGCCGAGCGAGGCATGACCCCGCCGCGGTCGACGAAGTACCGAGTCGCTGACACTCAGATCGTCCTTCCCAGGAAGGCCAGCCAGCGCCGCGGGATCCAGCCGGTCGTGGACCTCAAGGTCCGCGGCCACGACCGGATCACTGTCAAGGCCGGCCAGCGGGTCAGGTTCACCGCGAAAGCGCAGGTCCCGCCAGGCACCGGCAAGGTCGTCTCCGCCGGCTGGGACTTCACCGGCACCGGTACCCACACGCCGGCCGATGTCGGCCGACCCAAGACCACGGTGAAGCTCGAAGGCAGCCATACCTACGGCGAACCGGGCACCTACTACGTGTCGGTCAAGGTGGCCTCGTCCCGCTCGGGCCGGGCTGAGCCGTTCGCTCAGGTTGAGAACCTGGACCGGGTCCGCGTCGTGGTGCGTCCGTAGCACGGTTGATCGACCCAGGGGGTGGCGCGCCGGCCGAATCAGTGGCGTGCCACGCCTCGTACTCACATGACACAGGACCGGTTCGTGCACCGGCATCCGGGCAGCAGGCCATGACATGCTCCCTGGTCGACGGACAACGCGCCCTCCTCGACGGCACGACAAAATGGCTGCCAGCGGTGCCCGAATCCGACCCGCCTGGACATACCCAACTTCGCGCCCCCTGTTCGCGCCGACGTGTCCGAAAGGACCAAAAGATGACTTCTGACATCTCCGACTCGGAGCGCGCCGAGGCGCTGCTGGCCGAGCTCACGCTCGGGGAGAAGATGGCGCAGGTCTCCTGCTACTTCCCGACCGACATCGCCGCCACCGACTGACTTCGCCGAGCGGTTACCCGCTCGGGATCGGTCACGTGTCCTGTCTTGAAGCGAGGGTCCGCGCGCACCGGCTCGAGGACGTGGCGGCCTTCCAGCGCCGGGTCCAGACCGCCGCCATGGAGCGCGCGCGGGCATCGGCATCCCGGCCATCTTCCACATGGAAGGTCTCTGCGGCGCGTACCTGCCAGGGGCGACCACCTTCCCGTCCGGGCTCGGCCGGGCCTCCGAGCTGGGATCGCCGATCTCGAACGTGGCCGATCGGGGGCATCGTCGGCCGGCAGGAGCGGGCCCTCGGCATCACCCACACCCTCGCACCCGTCCTCGACGTCTCGCGCGACCCGCGGATGGGACGACAGGGCGAGACCTACGGCGAGGACGCCGACGCTGGCGCTCGGCGCTCGGAGTCGCCTACATCGGCCGGGTCTCCAGGTACCGGCGCGTGACCGGACGGCGCTCCGACGCGGTGGCCAAGCACTTCCTCGGCTCCCACCACACCGAGGGCGGCATCCACGGCGCCCACTGCGACATCGCCGGACCGCCTGCTCGTCGGAGGTCTACGGCAAGCCCTTCCAGGCCGCGATCACACTGGGTCCGGGCTGCGTGGCGTCATGCCGTCCTACAACTCGGTGAGCGGTGAGCCGGTCATCCGCCTCGGGCCGCGCCTTCTGACGACGCTGCTGCGTGAGCAGATGGGCTTCGACGGCATCGCTGGTCGCCGGACTACGGCGCCGTGGGCAACCTGCACTCCGTCCAGCGCGTGGCCGACCGCTCTCCGCCCACGCCGGCCTGGCCGCCGCTGCGCGCCAGGTATCGATGTCGAGCTTCACGTCCCCCAGGGCGTTCGGCGAGCGACCTCGCCTGACTGGTTCGCGCACGGTCGCGCCGACATCGCGCTCCTCGACCGGGCGGTGCACCAGGTGCTGACCGCCAAGTTCCGCATGGGACTGTTCGAGAGCCCCTTCGCGCTCGGATCCCGTCTGAGCGGGACGAGGCCTTCGGGTCATCGTCGGGACGCCGTCCGTCGCCCTGCAGCGCGGCACGCGAGTCGCTCGTCCTCCTGCGCAACGACGGCGCGCTGCCGCTGCGACCGGACGTGCGGACTGATCGCGGTGATCGGCTGCCACGCGGCGAGCGCCCGCTTCTTCTTCGGTGGGTACACGCACTTCTCGATGGCGGAGGGCAAGTTCGCCGCGAACGCCGTCGATGGCCGGCCTGACGACCAGCGGCGACGACATGCGCACCGATCGACCACACCCTCCCGGGCACCGGCATCGAGGCGGACGACGACCGTCCGCCGTTCGAGGAGCTGCTGCAGCGCCAGCAGCCAGGCATCCGCAACCTGTCTCGCACGAGCTGCGCCGATCGGTTGCCCGACACCGAGGTGGTGCTGGGCGCGTCGGCTACCCGTTCGCCGGCGACGACGACTCCGGGCACCACGAGGCCCTCGCGCGTCGCCGCCGGACGCCGACGTCGTGCTGCTCACGCTCGGCGGCAAGCACGGCACCGCATCCATCGCCTCCATGGGCGAGGGCATCGACGCCACCGACATCAACCTTCCGCGCCTGCCAGGAGGCGCTCATCGCCAAGCTGGCCCGACCTCGGCAAGCCGCTGATCGGCGTCGCACCTCGACGGACGCCCGGTCTCCAGCGACGTCGGCCGATCGACGCATCTCAGCCGCGCTGCTCGAGGCGTGGAATCCCGGCCGAGCACGGCGCCCAGGCGATCGTCGACGCCCTGACTCGGCGAGCTGAACCCCAGCGGCCGGCTCCCCGTCAGCGTCGCCCGCTCCGCCGGCCAGATCGCCGATCTACTACAACCACCCGCACGGCTCGGCCTGGCACCAGGGCGAGAGCATCGGGTTCCCCGACTACGTCGACGCGCCGCACACCCCGCGGTACCACTTCGGGCACGGGCTGTCCTACACCACGTTTTCGACTACGCCGAACATGCGTCGTGTCAGCTCACGAGGTCGAGCCGAAGACGCGGTGACTGTCGTCAGCGTCGACATCACCAACACCGGCGACCGCGCAGGCACCGAGGTCGTTCAGCTCTACCTCTCCGACAGGTACGCCGCCTTGAACCGGCCGGTCCAGGAGCTGGCCGGCTTCTGCCGCGTCGAGGCTCGACCCGGGGGGAATCGCCGCCGTCGAGTTCACCGTGCCGGTCAGCCTGCTGGCGTTCCTGGACACCGGGATGCGATGGCTGGTCGAGGCGGGGGACGTCGACGTACTCGTCGGTGCCTCGTCGGACGACATCCGGCTCCGGGACCGGCTGCGCGTCCGCAGCAGCGCGCACGTCGATGGTCGCACCCGCGGGTTCTTCGCCACGGCAGAGGTCCGTCCGGTTGGCGGCGCAGTCGCATGATCGGGCTTGTGAAGACAAGGACAGGATCCAGATGAGCCAGAGCTTGACCACACGCAGGGCCAGCAGCCGGGGCCTTACACCGCGGGTCCTCTTCGGTGCGGCGTATTACTACGAGTGCCAGCCCTACGATCGTCTGGAAACCGATCTGGATCTGATGGCTGCAGCTCACTTCAGCGTCATCCGGGTCGGTGAGTCAGTCCGGTCGACCTGGGAGCCGGGGGACGGTCGGTTCGAGCTCGACTGGCTCCAGCCCGTACTGCTCGGCCCCCGGACGGGGTACGCCAACGACGAAGCCCGACCACGGGATCGATGTCCAACCGGCCCGTCTCGCCGAAGCCGCCGGCGTCTCGTACGAGGAGTGGAGCACGCTCACCGAGACCGTCCCGATCACGGGCACCGACCCGGGCCCGGATTGGGATGGCCGACTCGGCGGCACCCGTTGGCTCGAAGGACTCATAAGTGCGTGCCGGTCATCCAACCCAACTAAGGAGAAACCCTCATGACCCCGATCCCCACCCGCGAAGACAAGTTCAGCTTCGGTCTCTGGACCGTGGGCTGGCAGGCCCGTGACCTGTTCGGCGAGGCCACCCGCCCGGTTCTGGCCGGGGTCGAGGCCGTCCACAAGCTCGCCGAGCTCGGCGCGTACGGGATCACCTTCCACGATGACGACCTGATTCCGCCCGGGTTCCAGCGCCAGCGTCCGGGGTCGCATCATCTCCGAGTTCAAGACCGCGCTGGCCGAGACGGACCTGGTGGTGCCGATGGTGACCACCAACCTGTTCGGCGACCCGGTGTTCAAGGACGGCGGATTCACCAGCAACGACCGTTCGGTCCGTCGCTACGCGCTGCGCAAAGTCATGCAGAACATGGATCTCGCCGCCGAACTGGGCGCGGAGATCTACGTGTTCTGGGGTGGCCGGGAGGGCTCCGAGGTCGACTTCGCCAAGGACGTACGGGCCGCGCTCGACCGGTACCGCGAAGGTATCGATCTGCTGGCCCAGTACTCGATCGACAAGGGCTACGGGATGCGGTTCGCCATCGAGCCCAAGCCCAACGAGCCGCGCGGCGACATCCTGCTGCCGACGATCGGGCACGCGTTGGCGTTCATCTCCCAGCTCGAGCACCACGACATGGTCGGGATCAATCCCGAGACCGGGCACGAGCAGATGGCCAGCCTCAACTACACCCACGGCATCGCCCAGGCGCTGTGGCAGAACAAGCTGTTCCACATCGACCTGAACGGCCAGAAGGGCCCCCGCTACGACCAGGACCTGGTCTTCGGCTACGGCGACCTGCTGCAGGCCTTCTCCACCGTCGATCTGCTCGAGAACGGAGCCCCGGGCGGCGGTCCGACCTACACCGGTGACCGGCACTTCGACTATAAGCCGCTGCGCACCGAGAGCATGGAAGGGGTCTGGGAGTCCGCGCTGGCCAATATGGAGCTGTACATCACCCTGCGCGAACGGTCCCACGCTTTCCGGGCCGATCCGCGGGTGCAGGAGGCGCTGGCCGAAGCGGGCGTGGCCGACCTCAACCTGCCCACCCTCGAGCCGGGCGAGGACTACGCCACCCTGCTGGAGGACCGCAGCAGCTTCGAGGACTACGACCTCGACGCCGCCCGGACCAAGGGCTACGGCTTCGCCCGAATCCAGCGCTACGCCATCGAGCACCTCCTCGGCGTCCGCTGACGATGAAGATCAATGCGCTCGGCCGGACGGGCCTGCCGGTGACCGATATCTGCATCGGAACGAGTCCACTCGGTGGCATGCCGGCGATCTACGGCTACGACGTCGAGGTGGCTTCAGGGCAGGCCGCGGTGCGGGCGGTGTTCGACAGTCCGTTCAACTTCCTGGACACGTCGAACGGCTATTCCGACGGCGAGAGTGAACGGCGGATCGGTGATGTCATCCGCGAACGAGGTCTCCCGGATGGATTCGTGCTCGCGACGAAGGTGGATCCAGCTCCCGGCGCGACGACCTTGCCGGGGTCACGGATTCGCCAGTCCTTCGAGGAGAGCATGGGTCGCCTCGGACTCGACACAGTCCCCTTGCTCTATCTCCATGACCCCGAGCGATTTCCGTTCGAAGACCTCACCGCACCCGGCGGCGCGGTGGCTGCGCTGCTCGACCTGCAGGCAGACGGACTGGTCGGGCATCTCGGCGTCGCCGGGGGAGACCTCGAAGCGATGCGGTCCTACATCGACACCGGCGCCTTCGATGTGGTGCTGAACCACAACCAGTTCACCCTCGTGGACCAGTCAGCGAGTTGGCTGATCGATCACGCGATCGCCGCGGATGTCGCCTTCGTGAACGCGGCGCCGTTCGCGGGCGGGATTCTGGCCAAGGGTCCTGCTGTCCAGCCCCTGTACTCCTACCGGCACGCCGATCCGCAGATCGTCGCTCGTATCGAGCGGGTGCACGCGATCTGCGCGAAATATGAGGTCGACCCAGGGGCGGCCGCGCTCCAGTTCTCGACCCGTGATGAGCGCATCTCCTCCACCGTGGTCGGTATCTCAAAACCAGAGCGCGTAGGACAGCTGCTTTCGTACGCGGACGCGGTCATTCCCGACGCGCTCTGGAATGAGTTGTCCGATGCCCGGCGCCTGAGCCGGACCGACTCATGACGCACCCACCATTCGAGCAACCCGGGGGAGCACGCCGACGCGCGGTGAACGAAGGTGATAAATCCCGAGGGGTGTGGCGTGACCCTCAACTGTCCGTCGAGGACCGCGTCAGTGCGCTCCTTGCCGTGATGAGCGTCGAGGAGAAGGTCGCGCAGCTCGGCAGCCGGTGGGTCTTCGATCATCAGTGGCAGGCCGCGAGCGATGAGAGCGGGGTCGAACACCACGTGGCCCCCGTCTCGGCGATGGCCGACGCAGAGTCACTCGGTGGCCTCGAGGAAGCAAGCCGGCACGGCTTGGGCCAGCTGACCCGCGTCTACGGCAGCTTCCCGGTGACGCCGACCGAGGGTGCCGCTGCCCTCGTCCGCCGACAGCACATCGTCATGACGTCGTCCCGGCTCGGCATTCCTGCCATCGTGCACGAAGAATGTCTCACCGGTTTCACCGCCCTGGGAGCAACGGTGTATCCGACGTCCCTGGCGTGGGGTGCGACGTTCGACCCCGATCTCGTCCGACGGATGGCGGCCGCAATCGGACACGACATGGTGCGTCTCGGGATCCACCAGGGCCTCGGCCCGGTCCTTGATGTCGTCCGCGACTACCGGTGGGGCCGGACGGAGGAATGCATCGCCGAAGACCCCTGGCTGGTCGCCACCATCGGTACCGCCTACATCGAGGGGCTGCAGTCCTCGGGGCTCGTGGCCACCGTCAAACATTTCGCGGGGTATGCCGCCTCACGAGGAGCCCGAAACCACGGACCAGTGTCCATGGGGCGACGCGAGCTGATCGATGTCGTGCTGCCACCCTTCGAGGCCGCCGTCACCAAGGGACAGTGCGCGGTCGGTGATGAACAGTTACACCGATGTTGACGGAGTCCCCTGCGCGGCTGACCCGTGGTTGCTCACCGATGTGCTGCGCGACCAGTGGGGCTTCACCGGAACGGTCGTCGCCGACTATGGGGCCGTTTCCATGCTGCACAGTGCCCACCGGACGGCAGCCACCCTGGGCGAAGCGGGCGGCCAGGCCATCGCCGCCGGCCTCGATGTCGAGCTGCCTGACACGGTGTGCTTCGGTGAAGCCCTCGTCGGCCGAGTCAACAGCGGCGCCACGCCGGAAGAAACCATCGACCGCGCCGCTCGCCGCGTCCTCACCCAGAAGGTCGAGCTGGGCTTGCTCGACGAAAGCTGGACACCCGAGTCGTCCGTGGCCGAAGCCAGCAACGTTGATCTCGACTCACCACGGAACCGTGCGCTCGCCCGGGAGCTCGCTGAGCGGTCGATCGTCCTCCTCGACGCCGGCACCGCGCTCCCGCTCTTGGGGCATGGACGCGTATCACCGAAGCGCATCGCCGTCGTCGGCCCCTGCGCCGATGATCCGCTCACCCTCCTCGGCTGTTATGCCTTCCCCAACCATGTGATGCCCAGGTTCCCCCAGCTCTCGACGGGCCTCGACGTGGTGACGCCGTTGGCGGCACTTCGGGCGGAATTGCCGGCGGTCGACGTGGTCTACACCCCCGGGTGCTCAGTCCTCGGCGACGACGTCACTGATATCGCGGCGGCTTCTGCCCTCGCAGCGTCGGCCGACCTCTGCGTCGCATTCGTCGGCGATCAGGCCGGCCTGTTCGGTAAGGGGTCGTCTGGCGAGGGATGCGACGCCGAGGACCTTCGACTGCCAGGACTCCAAACCCAGCTACTCGATGCGGTCCTGGCCACGGACACCCCGGTCGTGATCGTGGTCGTCTCCGGGCGTCCCTACGCGCTCGGAGACGTGTACCGACGGGCGGCCGGCCTGGTGCAGGCCTTCATGCCGGGCGTGGAGGGGGGTGCGGCGCTGGCCGGCATCCTGACCGGACGGCTGAATCCGGCCGGACGGCTACCTGTCCAGATTCCCCGGACGCCGACACAGGTGAACTCCTATCTCCAGCCCCCACTTGGCGGCGGGGACAGCTTCGTCACGACGCTCGTCGCCGCGCCACTCTTCCCGTTCGGTCACGGCACGTCCTACACCCACTTCGTGCTGGACGATCTGCGGGTCAGCGACCAGGAGATCGACACCGACGGCGAAGTCGCGGTCACCATCCGCGTCCAGAACCTGGGTCGGCGAGCGGGCGACGAGGTGGTCCAGTTGTACCTGCGCGACCCCGTGGCGCAGGTGGTCCGGCCCATGCGCCAACTCGCCGGGTTCGCCCGGGTCGGTCTTGCGCCGGGCGACGCCGCCGACGTGACGTTTCGCGTGCACGCGGACCGCACTTCCTATCCGCTTCCCGATCTTCGCCGCATCGTCGAGGCCGGTGACATCGAGCTGCTTGTGGGCACCTCGGCCGAAGACCTTCCGTTGCGTGCCACCGTCCGTCTCGCCGGTGACCCCCGAGTCGTGGGTCACGACCGCCGCCTTGACACACCTGTCGAGATCGTTCGCCTGGCTGCGTCGGGCGGGACTGCCGCCGCGGCCCCATCGGACGGGTAGCACGGTGTCATGCGAGCGCAACCATCCTCGTCGGTCGACGCTGCCGGCCGAATCCCTGCACCGGGCTTGGGCACGGTCGACAGCCTCCCAGCGGCGCCCTCGGGCACCGCAGATCAGATCGATGTCACCTATCCGCGCAGCAGCCCCATCGGTGTTGATGGCTGTTCTTCACTCTGGGATCTATGTGGGCTGTCAGTACGTGGCCCGGCCACCGCTGATGTCGTAGACCGCGCCGGTGGAGAAGCTGACGCGGTCCGAGCACAGAAAGGCGACCAGCTCGGCAACCTCCTCGGGCCGGCCGACCCGCTTCATCGGGATGAGGCTGGTGATGTGGGCCAGCACCTCGGGGGCGGTCGAGTCGTTCATCGGGGTGGCGATCACGGCCGGGGCGATGACATTGACAGTACCCCGCTGGTCGCGAGCTCTTTGCCGGCGGACTTGGTCAGGGCGATGACGGCGGCTTTGGAGGCGGAGTAGATCGAGAGGTTGGGGTTTCCGTCTTTGCCGGCCATGCTGGCGAAGTTGACGACGCGTCCCCAGCCGCGTTCGCGCATGCCCGGTACGAAGGCCTTGATCGTGTTGACGGTGCCGAGCACGTTGACGTCGAGTACGCGGCGCCATTCCTCGGAGGTGGTCTCGAGCAGGGGCTTGTTCGGGCCGACGACGCCGGCGGAGTTGACCAGGACGTCGACGGGACCGATCTGGTCGGCGACTCGCCGCAGGGCATCTTCGTCGGTGACATCGACGGCAATGTCGGCGCCGGCGAGGTCGAGGGTGGTCACGGTCAGGCCTTCGGCCCGTAGGCGGTCGGCGGTGGCCGCCCCGAGTCCGCTGGCTCCGCCGGTGACGATCGCTGATTTGGTGGTCATGTGTGTCCTGTCGGTGTGGTTGCTTGGAGGGAGATCGGGGTTTGGTCAGTCGGACACCGGTCGGGTGACGTTCTCGAGGATCTCGAGGAGGTGCTGGTAGGGGTGCCCGGTCGCGCGGGTCATCCCGAGCTCGCAGGTGCGATTGAGCGAGGCGTACGCGCTCGCGGGCTGCGCGTTGACCGCCTGGGCTTCGGCGGCCGTGGCGGAGGCGGTGAGTTCGGGGTGCAGCAGTCCGCGGTCGCCGGCGAAGGCGCAGCAGCTCCAGTCCTGCGGTTGGACGACGTCGTCGGCGGCGGCGGCGGCGAGCCGCAGCAGGGCTGGGTTGATCCCGAGTTGGGTTGATGAGCAGGTCGAGTGGACAACGATCGAGGGCAGTCGTCGTGCCGCGGGCAGGGCCGGGAGGACCGTCGAGTCGACGAAGGCGACGGCGTCGATGATCTCGATCCGCTTCGTCGGCGAGCAGCCGGACCAGGCCTTCGGTGCAGGAGGCGGCGTCGACCACCACGGGCAAGGTCCCGTTGCCGGTGGCCTGCCGTAGGGCGGGGAGAACTCGGGCTTTCATGGCCGCGTAGCCGTCGGTCAGGCCTTTGGATTTCCAGGGGGTGCCGCAGCAGAGTGACGCGATGTCGTCGGGGATCCGGACGGACACTCCGGCTCGCTGGCAGAGGGCGAGGAAGGCGTCCCGGACGCCGCCGGAGTCGGCGTCGGCGGCGCCGAACATGGTGGAGATGCAGGCCGGGAAGTAGACCGCGACCGGGTCGGCGGCGGGCTGGGGTCGGCGGCGGGTGCCGCCGCCGGGCAGTTCGGCGGACCAGGCGGGGATGGTGTCGGCGCCGAGCAGCGCCCGTCCGGCGGTGGTCGCGCCGACGAGCAGCGGGTCGGGCACGGACTCGGCGATGGTGAGGGCGACGGCGGCGGTACGGGTGAAGCCGTCCCAGTGCTGGGCGGCGGTCTTCCACAGGTTCTGTTCGACCGGGCCGCGTTGTTCGGCGCGGAGTCGTCGGGTGAGGTCACCGGTGTCGATGAGCACCGGGCAGGCGGTCTGGCACATGCCGTCGACGGCGCAGGTGTCGATGGCGTCGTACTGGTATTCCTGCTCGAGCCGGTCGACCAGCGCGGTGTCGCCGTTGATCCGGGCCTGGGCGATCTCGCGGCGCAGGGCGATCCGGCGGCGTGGGGTGGTGGTCAAGTCTTTGCTGGGGCAGACGGGTTCGCAGTAGCCGCACTCGACGCAGCGGTCGACTTCGACCTCGACCGTCGGGGCCGTCTTGAGGTGGCTGATGGTGGCGGCCGGGTCCTCGTCGAGCAGGACGCCGGGGTTGAGCAGACCGCGCGGATCGAGGAGCCGCTTGACCTCCTGCATGACCGCGTACAGCTCGTCGCCGTACTGCCTTCGGACGAACGGAGCCATGATCCGACCGGTGCCGTGTTCGGCCTTCAGGGTGCCGTCGTGGCTGAGCACGAGGTCGACCATCTCGTCGGTGAACGACACGTAGCGGGTGATCAGCTCCGGGGAGTCGAAGTCCTCGTTGAGCATGAAGTGGATGTTGCCGTGCTTGGCGTGGCCGAAGATGACGCTGTCAACGTAGCCGTGGCGGTTGAACAGTTGGGTGAGTTCGGAGCAGGTGTCCAGCAGCCGGTCGACGGGGACGGCGATGTCTTCCAGCAGGGCGGTGGTGCCGGAGGGGCGGGCGCCGGCGACGGCGGTGTAGAGGCCCTTGCGGATGTGCCAGAGCGCGGCCCGGGTGGGCGCATCGGTGCTCAACGCGCCGGGGGTGGCCAGCGGCAGCCCGGCGAACACAGGGCTGGCGGCGGCCAGTCGGTCGTCGAGCTGTTCGCGGGTCGGTTCCTGGTATTCGACGAGGAGGGCGGCGTGGTTCTGCACGGCCAGGCTGCGCAGGACGGGGATGGCTTCGGGGTCGTGTTGGGCGACCCGCAGGCTGGTGGCGTCGAGCAGCTCGATGGTGGCGAAGCCGGCCTCGACCAGGGCCGGCAGCGACCCGGTGGCCGCGGCGAGATCGGGGAACAGGAGCAGCTCGGTCGCCGCGTACGGCTTGATCGGGACGGTCCGGAAGGTGGCCTCGGCGACGAACGCCAGGGTGCCTTCGCTGCCGATGATCAGGTGGGTCAGCAGGTCGATCGGGCGGGTGTGGTCGACGAAGGAGTTGACGCCGTAGCCCATGGTGTTCTTGATCGAGTACAACCGGCGGATCGTCGAGACCGAGGTGGCGTTGGCCCGGACCCGGTCGCGCAGCCGGGCCAGCCCGGCGTAGATCCCGGGTTCCAGCACGCGCAGCTGGTCGTCGGCGTCGACGGCACCGCTATCGATCGTGGTGCCGCTGGGCAGGACGAGGACGGCGGACTCGAGGGTCCGGTAGGTGTTCAGTTCGGTGCCGCAGGCCATCCCGCTGGAGTTGTTGGCCACCACCCCGCCGATGGTGCAGGCCGATTCGCTGGCCGGGTCGGGGCCGAGTTTGCGGCCGTACTGGGCCAGCCGGGTGTTGACGGTACGCACGGTCGCCCCGGGCTGCACCCGGACCCGGTGACCGTCATCGAGGACCTCGACGGCCCGGAAGTGGCGTCGGGTGTCGACCAGTACACCGTCGTTGGTGGCCTGCCCGGACAGACTGGTGCCGCCGGATCGGAAGGTCAGCGTCACCCCGCGGGCGGCGCTGACCCGCAACAACGCCGCGAGCTGATCGGCGTCGCGCGGGGTCACCACCGCCTCCGGGACCAGCAGGTAGTGCGAGGCGTCGTGGGCGAAGGAGAGCCGGTCCGAGGCGCGGGCCGCGACACCGCCGGGTACGGCCGCCTCGAGAGCACCGATCAGACCGGTGTCAGGGGAGAGCAGGTTGTCGTGACGAGGCGCGGCCAGGGCCCGGCGGGTCCGCCGGTCAGTGCGACTCACGGCTGACCTTCGACCCGCTCGAGCCGACCAGGAAGTCCAGGTCGGCGCCAGTGTCGGCCTGCTTCACGTGGTCGACGTAGAGCCGTTCCCAACCCCGCCGTGGGTTGGCGAAACCGGCAACGGTGGCGTCGTTGGGCGTCCGCGTGGCGAGCTCGTCGGGTGTCACCTCGAGGTCGAGGCGTCGGGCTTCGACGTCGAGGTTGATCCAGTCACCGGTGCGGACCAGGCCGAGCGGGCCGCCATCGGCCGCTTCGGGGGCGACATGCAGGACGACAGTGCCGTACGCGGTGCCGCTCATCCGGCCGTCGCAGATCCGGACCATGTCGCGTACACCCTGCTTGAGCAGCTTCTTGGGCAGCGGCATGTTCGAAACCTCCGGCATCCCGGGGTAGCCCTTGGGGCCGCAGCCGCGGAGCACCATGACGCTGTCGGCGTCGATGACCAGGTCCGGGTCGTCGACCCGGGCATGGAAGTCCTCGATGCTGTCGAACACGACCGCGGGGCCGCGGTGCCGCAGCAGGAGCGGTGAAGCGGCGGCCGGTTTGATCACGGCCCCGCTGGGCGCGAGGTTGCCGCGCAGGATGGCGATGCCGCCGTGGGCGACCAGCGGCGCGGTCCGGGGCCGGATGACCTCGGCGTCCCAGATCGGGGCATCGTCCAGATAGCTCACCAGTGGCTGGCCGGTGACGGTCGCGGCGGTCGGATCAAGCAGGTCGCGGACCTCGCGCAGCACCGCCAGCAGGCCGCCGGCCCGGTGGAAATCGTCCATCAGGAATCGGCCGGCCGGCAGCAGATCGACCAGCACCGGTACCTGCGACCCGATCCGGTCGAAGTCCTCCAAGGTCAGGTTGATGCCGAGCCTGCCGGCGATGGCCAGCAGATGGACGACCGCGTTGGTCGACCCTCCGACCGCCGCCAGCGCCACGATCGCGTTCGCGAAGGAGGCCTTGGTCAAGATCGTGCTCGGACGCCGATCCGCCCCCACCATCTCCACGGCCAGCCGACCGGTGTCGTGCGCGGCCTGCAGCAGGCGGCTATCGGGAGCGGGCGTGCCGGCCACCCCGGGGATGACCGCGCCGAGGGCTTCGGCGATCAGCGCCATTGTCGATGCCGTGCCCATGGTGTTGCAGTGGCCGCGGCTGCGGATGGTGGCTGATTCCGAGCGCAGGAAGTCCGCCTGGGACAACGTCCCCGCCCGGACCTCTTCCGACAGCCGCCATACGTCGGTGCCGCAGCCCAGATGGGACCCCGCGGAAGGTGCCGGTCAGCATCGGCCCGCCGGGCACGACCACGGCCGGCAGGTCGACCGACGAGGCGGCCATCAGCAGCGACGGGATTGTCTTGTCGCAGCCACCGAGCAGCACGACGCCGTCGATCGGGTTGGCCCGCAACATCTCCTCGGTCGCCATCGCCGCCATGTTGCGCCACAGCATCGCCGTCGGCCGCACATTGGTCTCACCGAGCGACACCACCGGCAGCTCCAGCGGAATGCCGCCCGCCTCGTAGATGCCGTTCTTCACCGACTGAGCGACCTCGGTCAGATGGGCATTGCACGGAGTCAGATCAGACGCAGTGTTCGCGATCGCGATCTGCGGCCGACCACTGAACGCGTCGTCGGGAACGCCGCGCCGCATCCAGGCCCGATGAATGTAGGCGTTGCGGTCCTGTCCGGCGTACCACTGCGTGCTCCGGAGAGGCATCGAGCCACCAACTTCCAATTATCGACACGATGGTCTAACTTATGGAACGTGTTGGAGACTACGCGATCAGTGGACGATGCGGCAAACGCTGGCCTGAGTGCTGGGGACGAGGGCCGGCTCGTCGGATCGGACCGGGTTCTCGCTGTCTTGAAGGAGCTGGCTGGACACCCCGATGGGGTCGGCCTCGAGGAGCTGACCCGGACGATGGGCAGCCCGAAACCGCACCGCGACCTCCAGGAGATCAGGGCACGAGGGTTCGCCACCGATGACCAGGAGAACGAGACCTGGTGCGTCGCCTTCGCCGGCGAGGATCTGCGTACGCTGGTGATCACCACGGCATCCGCCGAGCTCAGCGACGAGGATCGGCAGTCACACCCGGACTCCGGGCGCCTGTTCAGCGTTCGCGTTGATGTCCCGGGTCTGCCCGTCGCCACCTGGTCCGGCTTGTCCGGGCCGTCATCGTCCGCCCGCTAACCGCCGCGGCGACCGCCGCAGAACCCTGGAGAAGTCCCATGTACCTCATGCGCATCGGCGCGCCCGGCG
>CAVSDA010000006.1:0-44950 GCA_963726625.1 uncultured Actinomycetota bacterium | reverse complement strand
GGCCGAGCGGAGTCCGGTAGGGCGCGAAGAAGCTGGGTGAACCGACGAAGACGACGACCAGGGTGAGCAGGGAGATGACCGTCACCTGGCGGACCACGACGTAGGGCTTGGAGCGCTCCACCTCGATCACCCGCCGCGCCTTGAGCTGCGCCTGGATCGAGTCGGCCAGCGCCTGCAGCGTGACCGAAGCGCCGTTGGCGCCCCGGGTCGACGCGAGCATCAGCGCTGCGATGACGCCGTCAGCGTCGGGCGAGTCGAGCCCGTCGGCGAATCGCTGCAAGGCGTCCCGCGTCTCCCAGCGGTGGTTGAGCCGGATCACCAGCAGCCCGACCTCATCGGCGATCAAGGACGGCGCGGTACGCCGCGAGACCCGGATCGCATCGGTGACCGAGCGACCGGTGGCGATCGTGGCCGACAGGGAGCGCACCCAGCGGTCGAGAGCCTCCAGCAGTTCGACGTCGCGCGGGGTCGGCACGATGAGCAGGTACGGCAGTCCGAGCGCGAGCACCGGGACGAGCAGGAGGGCGATGAGCCAGCCGGTGAGCACGGCGATGGCTAACCCGACCACCGCGCTGGCCAGGAGGAGCAGGTCTCGCTGACGACCGCGTGCGCCTGCTGGCCGCCGGGTGATGCGCGCCCAGGTCTCGTGGAGCGACCCCGCACGCACGGTGCGTTGACGCGGAGCGCTTCGGCGTATGCCGCCGACCAACGCCCACACACCAGCCACCAGGAGCAGGCCGGCGGTCACGGCCAGCCCGGTCACGTAGCTCCGTCCCGGTCGGCCTGCCGCGTCGTGCGGGTCAGTTCGCGGCGGAACGGCAGGAGTTCGGCCTCGAAGTCGGCATCGGGGAAGAAGCCCGCCGGCTGCGTACCGGTGCCGGTCGCGCGGAAGGTCAGGTGGGTGACCGGCCGCTCGTTCTCCACCGCACGCATCACCTGCCGGATCTCGGAGACGTAGCGCCGCCGAAGCCCGCCTCGCCAGGTCTCGTCGACCAGCCTCACGTGCACGAACAGGTGGATGTTGTGGGCGATCTGCCGGTACGCCTCCGGGATGGTCAAGACCCCACCCTGCGCCACCTGGGAGGCCAGCCGATCCATGGTGGACTCGGCCGAGTGCGAGTGGGTGGTCGACAAGGTTCCGGTACCGGCCTGCATGGCCTCGAACATCGCCGCCGCTTCTCCGCCCCGCACCTCACCGACCACCAGCCGGGACAGGTTCTGGCGCAGTGCCTCAGGCATCAGGTCGGCGATGCTGAATTCCCCCACCTGTCCGGACCCGTTGCTCTCGCCGTGGCCGACCCTGGCCTGCAGGGCGAGGATGTTCTGCCGCCCGGGCTGCAGGTGACTCATCAGTTCGTAGTCGGTCTCCAGGGTGCCGAAGCGCTCGTTCAACGGGATGGCGTTGATCAGCGCGCGCAGCAGCGTGGTCTTGCCGGCGCCCTGGTCACCGGAGATGACCATCGACTTGCGAGCCAGGATGGCGGCGTCGAGGAATTCGGCCACCTCGTACGGCATCAGTCCGCCGGCGGCCAGGTCGGCCAGCGACACGTCGGTGAGGGTGTGCTGCCGGATCACCACGCTGGGTCGGAAGGAGAGGCCGAAACCGATGGCGTGCAGTCGGAACCGTTCGCCCAGTGCGAGGGTCATCGTCGGGTGGGTGTCGTCGAAGGGGCGGGACGGCTCCGCGTTCTGGCCGAGGAACCGAATCGCCTCGACCAATTCGGCGTCGCTGTCGGCGATGGGCGGCATCTGCTGCCGCCGGCCGTCACCGAACTGGACGACGACGGAGTTCCAGCCGTGGATCTCGATGTTCTCCACATCCCGCATCTCCAGCAATGGCTGCAGGCGCCCGTAGCCGAAGACGGCGTCCTCGACCGCACCGACGTAGGCCTGTTCCTCCGGGGGCGACCACAGCCGGGAACCGTCGCGGTGCAGTGACCGCACGTGGTCGCTGACGACCCGGCGGATGACCGCGCGACCCATCAGCACGCGGTCGTCACCGCCCAGCGGCGATGCCCCGGTACGAGCCTGGTTCCCGACTTCTTCGGTGATCAGTTCCGAGGCGCGGCGGCGCAACTCGACCACCTGGGCCCAGTCGAGGTCGGGGCTCGGCCAGTGCACCCGGGACTGCCGGAGCCCATCGGCGGAGACCACACCGACCGGGCGGGTCGAGGCCGTGATCGGGCTCGATCGGCTCGACGTCGGTGACGGCACGGCCTCGGACTCGTACTCGGCGAGGATCGGGATCTCGTCGAGGTCCGGCAGCAGGTGCGAGGGGCAGATCCTTCACAGGTCAGCTCCGGATCAGTTCGGCCGAGGCGTGCAGCCGTTCGGCGTGCAGCAGGGCAGTGTCGCGGAGACCCCGCACCAGCGCGGAACTCTCGAACCGTCGTGGTCTGGGACGTCCGTCGGACAGGTGCGCGGCCGCGGCGGCGTCGTGCGCGACGCCGCTGAGGACCGGAACGCCGAGGGCACGGGCGATCTCGCCCCGTCCGTACGGTTGGCCCTCGCCGACGACGATGAGTCCGAGCTGACGCTGGTCGCCACCGGAGAAGCGGGGGTGTTCGCGGATCGTCGGGAGGTGCACCCGCGCACTCATCACGGCGCGCAGCGACGACGCGAGCACGACCGCGGTCAGCGCGCTGCGCTCCACCAGGGGTCCGGGCAGGCCGGCCGGAGTCAGTCGGCCGCAGTCGAGGATCACGTCGAGGTCGACGTCGCACAGGTGCTCGAAGGTCTCCGCCAGGTCCTCCCAGACCGACCCGAAGTGGGCCGCGCTGCCCGGCTTGGTGAAACCGGGCAGGAAGAGCCTGCGAACGGCACCGTCGGAATCCAGGTCGATGCTCTGGTCGACGACCACTTCGCGGAGCGGGCGGCCGTCACGATGCGCTTCGGCCACCCGGAGCAGGCCTTTGCCACCGCTCGATCGACCGGACAGGTAGCCAGCCAGGACGGCCTGGTGGGCGCCGGGATCGGCATCGACCAGCAGCACTGGACGAGGCCAGGTCAGGGCGAGTCCGACGGCCAGCGTCGTCACTCCCGGCGACCCGCCGGCCGAGGTCAGAAGAAGGATCCCCACCGCCGGCCCCTATCGTCCCGCGTCCCGCACGACCGCGACGCGATCCTGGGCGCCGAGCAGGGCGATGGTGGGCGCCGCAGAATCCGCCACGTCCACGTTGAGCAGGATGGACGTTCCGTCGGCCCCTGGCGTCTGGTCGACGACCCTGCCGGGGTAGATCGTGCCGGCCAGTTTGTCGGCGCCGGATCCGTCCGCCGCGGCGGGGAGCGCGACCAGCCGGATCGGTGCACCGGGCGGCAGCAGGCTGCTCGGCACCCGACCGTTCGCCAACCTCAGCCCCACGACGGCGCGGCCCTGCCGCAGGAACCGCGGCGTCGGTGAGCGCGCCACGCGGCAGGATGGATCCCTCCGCCAGATCAACCGCGCCGTGGCGCCCCACCAGGCTGTCGATCTCCTCAGCCGGGATGGCTGCGGCCAGGGAGCCACCCCGCAGGGTGACCGTGCCGAGGTCTTCGCGGGCGATGGACTCACCGCGATACACGGTCTGGACCAGCACGACGACCGAGGTCTCGGCCGCCACCCGGGCGTAGATCACGAAGGAGAGCAGCCCGCCCAGGCAGAGAGCGACCACACCCAGGGCAATCCATTTCGGGCTGCGGCGGCCGGGGAGGGCCGGCACCTCAGGTCGGCTGGCCACCGGCGGGCGGGCCGCCGGTCGGGAGCCGCGGCTTCGAGTCCGCGGTCGCTGGTCGAGGTCAAGGCTCATGGCGTCGTCCCTGCTGGTCGTGGGTGAACGGGATCGGGTGACGGAGCTGGGAGGGCGCAGCCGGTGGCGGCTCATCGCGTCTGTCCGGTGGCGACGATGTTGGCGTCGGCTCGTCCGTCGGCGCTCACGGTGTCGAGCCCGATGACGGACAAGATCACCGTCGGCTGCTGCACGCTGGTCCGGACCGTGACAACGCCGGCCGCGAGGGACACCGTGCCGCGGACGTCACGTTGTCCGGCGAGATAGGTCTTGGCGGCGAGGACGGCGACGCCCGGCCGGGTCCGCCCCGCTGAGGCGCTGGGTCGCGGCAGCGTTCCCCGCCGCCCGGGCGGCGCCAGCGGCCGCCGCCTCCGCCCGGCTCGCGGCGCGGACCTTCTGCCCGCCGTCGATGACCAGGCCGGTCGTCAGGATCAGGGCAGTCATGATCAGCAGGACGAAAACGCTGACCGACTGACCGCGCTCGTCGAGGCGGCGCGGCGTGGTCGCGGCCCTGGCCGCCCTCATTCCCGGCCCCGGTACGTGTCGAGCGCGGCAGCACCGCTGGCCGAGAGCCTGATCGCTCCCGGCAGACCCGGCAGCGCCACGTCGGAGAGGGACACCGTGCAGGTCACCACGGCGGTCACCGTGCCGGGGGTGCCCGGGGGCGTCGAGAAGGCGGAGACGCCGACACTCACCGACCGGGACGAGCATCGGGCGCCCGCTGTGGTCAGCGACCTCGCGGCGGCCTCGCGGCCGGACAGCCCCGCTTCGCCGGCTGAACGAGCGAGCGATGCGGCGCGGGCGCCGGCAGCAGCCGCCTCGGTCACCGCCGTACGGGCGAGCCAGAGCCGCCCTCCGGCGACCAGCAGGCCGATCACCAGCACCAGTGCAGGGACGAGCAGGGTGAGCTCGACGGCGACGGCACCTCGTTGACGAGCCTCCGGTCCGCGCACCTGCCGCCAGCCACGTCGAACCATCACGGCTGGCTCACCCGCTCCACCGGCGCCGATGCCGTCTCCCGCACGCGCCCGACACCGAGGTCGAGAATGACCGGCGCCTGACCCGCGACCTCGACACTGACGATCGAGGGCGTCCTCGTGACGCGGACGGAGACCGCGCGGAGGCTGCCGGCGGAGGCGATCTGCTCGGCCAGGTGTTGCGCTTCGCTCGACGTGCCGTAGCTGCCGCTGGCGGCATCCACGCCGGCGGTCGCCGCACGCAGAGCGACGTTGCGGCCGTGCAGGACCACGCCGATCTGGATGATGCCCAGGGTGAGCAGCATCAGGACCGGCCAGATCACGGCCCACTGGACGCTTTCGTTCAGGCCACGCTCGTTGCGGGCCGGGGCGCCCACGTCAGATCTTGGGCATCTTGGCTTGGACGAAAGCCGTGATCAGCGCAATGACGATGCCGGCCACGGTCACTGCGCCGGCGATCAGGATCGCATTCTCAGCGGACTGGCTGAGGCCCCGTTCGTCGCGGCTCGCCGGATTCTTGAGCAGCACGAAGAGGCCGACGAGCGCGACCGCGTAACGCTTGACGTTCATGGACGTTCCTTTCGCGTCGGCCCCGCGTGCAGGCGGAGCCCCCGAGGTGGATTGACGATCGCGCGCGATGCTGCGCACGATCGAGAGCCTGCGCTATCTGGTAATCACCGCACGGGCAACTGCGGCTCGCCCACGGGGAAATGGAGGGCAGAACCATGACATACCGAGCAGCCAGGTGGCAATTCCATATCTCTTTGCGCGGCACCAAAATGAAATGCGCGAGCAAATGCGGAAATGGCGCAGCAGAGCCGCGTCAAGCCTGAGCTTCCGCCCGGCACATGGATAGCCGGCTCTTGCCCCGCTGCTACCGAAACGCTCATCCGCACCCCGTCCGCGCACTCCACGACAACGCAAGACAGCCTGCCGAGCAGGTGTTGACCATCGTGTTGTCCGAGGTCACCGAGGGTGTTGTCCGACGCACCGAAGGTGTTGTCCGGCTATCTCAGGTGTTGTCCGCTCGGGGCCGGGCGCCTGCTTCCTATCGGGCGGCGTCGCTCTCGTCGTAGCCCGAGTGTGCGTCCAGGTGAGCGAACAACTGGGGAATGCGGAGCAGCGCGATGTCCCGCAATTCGGCGCCGACCACCCCGAGTTCGGCGGCCGGGTCCAACGCCAGCCGGCGCTGCAGTTCGGCCAGGATCTCGGGCCGGCTCCGGCCCGCGGCCCGGATCAGGAAGACCCGGCCGAACCTCTCCTCGTACGCGCGGTTCCCGGCGGCCAAAGCCTCGGCGAGCGCCGTGTCACCCGAGGCACTGGACGCCTGCTCGGCGCGTGCGAACGCCTGGGCGGTGCCCTGACCCACCGGCTTCTCCCCGATCCGGGGGTGATGCGCGAGCGCCTGGTCGATCTCCTCCGCGGCCAGCGGCGTCGCCGCCTCCCGTGCCACGTCGAGCAACTCGGCCAGCGACGCGAACGGGGCCGCCCGGACCACGTCGTCCACCCAGCGCGGAACGGCCAGGCTCGCGGTCAGTCCCTCGCGCAGTTCCTCCTCGGTCAGCGCCACTGGGGTCGTCATGTCACCGAACCCTACAGAAACCGGCCCTACAGGAACGAAACATATACAAGGAGCCTCCGCCCGGCCGGACCCGCTAGATTCTACGGGTGGCACTCGCGGTCCGGACCATCACGCCAGAGCAGCATCTGGCCTTCATCGCGACCCAACCGTCGGTCAGCTTCCTGCAGACCCCGGCCTGGGGCCAGGTCAAGGGCGAATGGCGGAGCGAGTCGGTCGGCTGGTTCGACGGATGACGACCAGGTGGTGGGAGTCGGCCTGATCCTCTACCGCCAGCTGCCCAAGCTCAAGAAGTATCTCGCCTACCTGCCGGAGGGCCCGGTCATCGACTGGACCGCGGAGGATCTGGGTGCGTGGCTGCGCCCGCTCGCCGACCACACCCGGGCCGCGGGAGCCTTCGGGGTGCGGATCGGCGGTCCGACTGGTGGTCCGGCGGTGGGCCACGGAGACGATCAAGGCCGCGATCGCCGACGCGCGCGTGACCAGGCTCAGCGAGGCGATTCCCGACCACGTGGACCACGTCGCCAGCCACGCCCGCAACCGGCTCCGCGAGCTCGGCTGGCACCCGCCCGAGGAGGAGGACGGCTTCGCGGCCGGCCAGCCCCGCTTCGTGTTCCAGCTGCCGCTCGCCGGCAAGAGCGAGGAGCAGTTGCTCGCCGGAATGAACCAGCAGTGGCGGCGCAACATCAAGAAGGCCGCCAAGGCCGGGGTGACCGTACGCCAGGGGACACCTGAGGATCTGGCGTCTGTTCCACCCGATCTACGTCGAGACGGCCGAACGCGACCACTTCACCCCGCGCCCGCTCTCCTACTTCCAGACCATGTTCAGCTGCCTGCTGGCCGAGGACCCCGACCGGATCCGGCTCTACCTGGCCGAGCACGACGGCGACGTGGTCGCCGCAACCACCTGGGTCCGGGTCGGCGACCACGCCTGGTACTCCTACGGGGCCAGTTCCACGGCCAAGCGCGACGTACGCGGGTCCAACGCGATCCAGTGGCGGATGATCACCGACGCCCTCGCGGCCGGCGCGGCCGTGTACGACCTGCGCGGGATCACCGAGGGGCTGGAGGCCGACGACCCGCATCTCGGGCTGATCCAGTTCAAGGTCGGCACCGGTGGCGAGGCCGTGGAGTTCCTCGGCGAATGGGACCTGCCGCTGAATCCCCTGCTCTACAAGGCGTTCGACCTCTACATGAAGCGGCGGTGAGCCGGATGGCGGGACTGTCACTGCGGCTCAACGGTGAACGCTGGCGCGAGCACCTGCGCACCGTCGCCGGCGCGACGCCGGGGTTGGTGCCGGTGATCAAGGGCAACGGCTACGGATTCGGGCTGGCCAGGCTGGCGCGCGAGGCGGCCACTGCTCGGTGCGGACACCATCGCGGTCGGCATCCCGTCCGAAGTCGGCGTCGTCGGCGACCACTTCGCCGGGTCGATCGTGATCCTCAATCCGTACGACGCCGCGGCACCACTGGCCCGCGAGCTCGCCGCCGACCCTCGGGTGATCACCACGGTCTCCCGGGCCACCGACCTGCCCCTGATCGCGGAGGCGGCGCCGGGTGCCCGGGTGCTGCTCGAGGTGCGGACCTCGATGGTGCGGCACGGGCTCGGGCCGGAGGACCTGCGGCCGGCCGCGTCCGCGCTGGGTGCGGTCCGCTTCGAGGGCTGGACGATTCATCTGCCGCTGCTCGCCGAGGGTCGCTACGCGGAGGCGGAGCGGCTCGGGCGGGCAGCCCTGGCCGCCGCGCCGGCCCCCCTCTGGTTCTCCCACCTGCCTCCGGAGGAGACGGTGGCGCTTGCCCGGCAACTCGGCGGCGCCGACGGCGAGCCCGTGCCGGTGCGCCTGCGCGTGGGCACCCGGCTGTGGCTGGGTGACGAATCCACCCGGAGCACCACCGCCACCGTGCTCGACGTGCACCCGATTCGCCGGGGTGAGCGCGCCGGCTACCGGCAACGGGTCGTCCCGGCCGACGGCTGGATCGTGGTCGTCTCCGGAGGCACCTCCCACGGCATCGGCATGGAGGCGCCGACCTCGGCCAGCACCCTGCGACAGCGGGCCGTCGCGCTGGCCACCGGATCCCTGGGCGCCGCCGGTCTGGCTCTGAGCCCGTACACGATCAACGGCCGCAAGCGCTGGTTCCTGGAGCCACCCCACATGCAGTCGAGCCAGCTCTTCCTGCCGCGCAATCAGACCCCGCCGGTCGTGGGTGAGGAGATCCCCGTCGAGCTGCGCCTCACCACCGCCACCGTCGACGACGTCATCAGCGAGTAGCGCCGTCCGGAGCGAGTAGCGCTAACGTCCGGAGCGAGTAACTGTCCCCCCTGCCCCACCCAGAGCAGGAAACGCCGAGAAACGACCCGGATCTGGTCGAAATCCGGGTCGTTTCTCGGCGTTTCTTCCGGTAGAGGCATGGGGCGTGCCCGACGGATGGGGTCCCGACGGATGGGGTCCCGAGGGATGGGGGTCCCGACGGATGGGGGTCCCGAGCGATGGGGGGGCCGAGGGACGCGGTCCCGAGTCAGTCGCGCAGTTTGGAGCGCAACTGGTGGGTGTCGTCGTCGGTCCAGCCCATCCGGGCGAGCAGGGCGGGCACGCTGCCGTAGGCGTCGTCGATGTGGTTCAGCAGCGCCACCATGGTCTCGGGGTGGCTCTGGTGCGAGGAGATGGGTCGGCCGACCAGATTCTCCGCGTACGTCGTGGAGGACATCAGCCGGTTCACCACCGCCGCCACCCGCAGGGTGCTGGCGGCGTAGTCGGCGACCACGGCCGTCCGCTCAGCGCCGGCGACGCTCAGCGCCAGCGCGACCAGGGTCCCGGTTCGGTCCTTCCCGGCGGCACAGTGCACCAGCGCGGCGCCGCGAGCCCGGGCGACCGCGCGCAGGGCGGCGACGACGGAGTCCGGGCGGTCGACCAGGTAGGTGAAGTAGTGCGCCGCCAGTTCGTTGTCCAGCTGCACCCTCGGGACCAGATCCGCCCAGGGCAGCGCTTCCTCAGGCAGAACCTCGGGGCGCACGTCCGGCTTGTCGCTGCCCACGCCGACGCGCCACTCCCGAAACAGCGAGTGCTGGTGCAGGTTGACCTCGACCCGGCTCAGCGGGCCCGGGCCCTCCCGCTCCACCTCGTAGCTGCTGCGCAGGTCGATCACGTCGCTGAGCCCCAGGCCCAGCAGTTGATCGACGTCGGCGGCGCTCAGCGTCTGCAGGTTGTCCGAGCGCAGCAGCCGGCCGGGAACGATCTTGCCGCCGTCGGCGGTGCGGATGCCTCCGACGTCGCGGAGGTTGGCCAGCCCGTCCAGATCGATCCACATCGGCTCCACCTCGCCAGGGTAGCCGCGCCCGCGCTCCGCCGGACTCCGCCAAGGCCGCACCAGCCGCCTCCACGCCGACCTGACCCGGCTGACCGGGGTCCGGCTGACCGGCGTCCGGCTGACCGGGGTTCGGCTGGCCGGGATCCGGTTGACCGGAGTCCCATCGGCGCCTGGTGGCCGGCGGAGGCCGCGGCCGGTCAGCTACGGCCTCCGCCGGAGCGCAGGGTGGGGGTGCGGGTCGTGATCGCCTCCGGGATCAGTTGACCGTGAGCGGCAGGCAGGCCAGTCGCGGGCCGGCGGTGCCGTTGGGGGCGGTGGGGTCGGCGTGGATGACGATCGACCGCTCGCCCGGCTCCGGCACGAACGGCACCTTCGCCACCGCGCGTCCCTCACCGGCAGCGGTCGGGGCAAGGTCCAGCCAGACCTCGGTGGTTGGGCTGACCACCGGCGGCAGGATGCCGGCGATGAGGTCGGTGTTGTAGTGCGGTCCCGCGGCGGCACCGTCGCCGGCGACGCACGACTTCTCGTGAAGGTGGGCTCCGAAGGTGGTCCCGGCGGCCGACGGGTCGACCCCGCGGACGGTGAGCACGAAGTAGCTCGAGCGGTATCCGGCGAAGGCCACGGTGGCGCGGGCACCGTCGAAGGGGCCGGCCGTGGTCGGCTGCAGATCACGCAGCGGGCCGGAACTGTAACCCCAGCCGGAGCGAGCAGGCGCGTACGGCTGCGGAGGACACGCTCCCCTCGGTGGGTGCACCGTCCGCGTAGGCGGTGGACGGGAGCAGGACGAGCGCGGAGGACAGAGCCAGGGCGGCGACTGCTGACGTGCGGAAACGGGGCATGGTTTCCCTCTCGAGGTGGACATGGACGCACCTCGGACAGGGGAAAGCCAAGGCAGCCAGTCCCCCGACCAAGTCGCCTTTGCGTCGCACCCTAGCCCAAGATTGCCCACCACTGCATCTCCCCGGCCTGCCGGGGGTCGGGTGACGGGATCAGCTCGCCCAGTGGCCGGTGAAGAACAGCCAGCTCCAGCCCAGCATCAGCAGTCCCTCCAGGACCAACCCGACGACGATCACCGACCGGCCGGGAAGGGTGGTGCGGGCGCTGCCCGAGCGGGCCAGCAGGATCCACAGCGGGAACCACAGCAGCGTCGCCCGGTTGACCGAGAAGAACCAGTACGACAGCGAGAAGGCCAGCACCTGGACCCCGACCCAGCTCGCCTCGGCCCACAACGGCCGCTCTCCCGGCAGGTGGCGCCGCCGCCAGCTCAGCACGACGCAGGCCACGGTGACCGCGACGCCGACCAGCATGGAGATCATCTCGCCGCGGAACACCGCCGCCCACCACGGGTGGTCGGCGTAGGCGCCCGGGACGATCGCCGGGACGGTGTTCAGGAAGGACTGCCAGGGCCAGGTCAGCTCGCGCACCCAGCCGGTCGACTGGGCCGCGTACCAGGCCGTCCAGCTGCCGGTGAGCAGATGGAGATAGCCCGCGAAGCCGGCGATGACCAGGGCCGGCAACCCCAGCCACGCGGCCCGCCTGAGCTTGACCGGCCACCCGGCAGCCGAGGTGAGCACCATCACCAGCAGCGCTCCGATCAGGAACAGCCCGGAAACGCGTACGGTGCACGCGAGCGCCGCCAGGCCGGCCGCCTGGGCCCAACGATCCGAGCGGGCCCTTTCCCAGGCCCAGAACGCCAGTGCGCAGAACAGCGACTCGGTGTAGGGCACGACCGTGAACACCGCCGTCGGCGCGAACAGCCACAGCACCGCCGCCCAGGGCCCGCCCAGCCGGTAGAGCGCCGCCGCAGCGACGGCCGAGCACACGGTGGAGATCAGCACGCCGCCCACCGCCAGCGGCACGCCGACCTGCAGCAGCAGCGACAGCAGCACGGGAAGCCCGGGGAAGAACGCCATCAGCACCCCGCCCGGCTCGGCGAAGTACCCGCCGACCGCCAGCCGGTTGAAGTGCTGGACGTCCCAGTTGCTCACCAGGTCGGTCAGGGTGCGACCCTGGACGACCGCCAGCACCAGCGCCACCGCGAAGATCAGACCCCGGCTGGCGATCCAGGCCTGGATGACGATGCGCGCCGGGGCGGCCTCCGCCCGAGCGCGCGCCAGGTCCGGAGCCGGCGCGACGCGCTGGAGCATCAGGGCCGGCGTTCCGCGGAGCGACGCGGCGCGTAGGCCGGATCGGCCACTCGAGGCCGCAGTCGCGGCCACCAGGGGGCGTCCGGTGCGTCGTCGAGTACGCCCCCGCCGGGGTCGTCCAGGCCGTCGCGGCGTACCGGATCCTCCTCCGGCCGCAGGGCGTCGCGGACGACACTGGCCACCAGCCAGCCCTGGGTGCCGAGCCGGCCGAGCACCGCCAGCCAGTAGATCCGGTCCGCGGACCCGTCCCCCGGCGCCAGGAAACCGCCGAGGTGCCACCAGATCGCCACCCAGTAGCCGAGTTCGCCGGCGGTGAAGATCAGCCAGTCGCGCCACCGCGGCCGGGCGAGCGCGACCAGCGGCAGCAGCCAGAGCATGTACTGCGGGGAGTAGACCTTGTTGGTCATCAAGAACGCGGCGACGACCAGGAACGCCATCGCACCCAGGCGCGGACGCCGCGGCGCGAGGGCGATCAGCACCGCGATCGCGACGCAGGCCAACGCGAACAGACCGGCGCTGACGGCGTTGAGGCTCTCGACCGGACGGCCGGCGAGGGAGAGCACGTACCAGATCGAGCCGAGGTCGCCGGTGCGTTCGGAGTTGAACTGCCAGAAGCTGCGCCACGCCGCGGGGGCCAGGACCAGCGCGGGCAGGTTCACCGCCGCCCAGCTGAGCGCGAAGGTGGACAGCGCGGTGAGGAAATCGGGCATCCGCCGGGCACGCAGGCACAGCACGAGCAGGGGTCCGAGCAGCAGCGCCGGGTACAGCTTGGCGGCCATGCCGAGTCCGAGCATCACCCCGGCCCAGCCCGGTCGGCGGCGGGACCAGAACATCAGGCCCAGCGCGGTGAGCGCGATGGGCAGCAGGTCCCAGTTGATCAGCGAGGCCGCGGCCACGCAGGGGGAGGCGGCCACCATCATGGCGTCCCACGGGCGCGGTTCGACGCTGCGCACCTGGGCCCAGATCGCCACCAGGAGCAGCGCGCCGAGCAGCACCGTGTTGATGTCGACGAACAGCGACGTCGAGGCCGCGGACTGCGTCGGAGTCAGGTCAGCGCCCTGCGCGCCGCCCAGCAGCGCGGTGATCCGCCGTTCGAGCTCGAGGAACCAGCCGGTGAGCACCGGGTACTCCAGAGCCGGGTAGTCGCCCGAGTCGAGGTAGGGCACGTTGCCCTGGAGCAGCCCCCGCGCGCCGTAGAGGATGCCGATGTCGGAGTAGCACAGGTTCTTGAAGTGATCGGCGCCGTGGCGGCAGGGCAGCCGGAACACCACGCCGGCGAGATAGACCACCGTGCCCACCGCCAGTGCCACCCGGAGCGGATTCCACCAGCTGTGGTGGGGACCTGCGTGCCGGCCGAGCGGGCCGCCGAGCCGGTGGCTGACGGCGGTGACGAAGCCGTCGGACCGCGACGGCGCGTCGCGCGCGAGTGCGGCTCGGCTCACCCGCCGCCACCGGAGGGTCGGCCGCTCGGCCCCCCGTTGCCGCCGCCGCGCGAGGATTCGCCGGAGGGCCTCGTCGAGGGGGCACGCGACGTGGCGCTGGCGCTCGGCTGCGTCGTCGCGGTCGCCGTCTCGGTCGGTTGTCTGGGTGGCCGTGGCCGTCGGCGACGGCTGCTCGGTCGGCTTCTCGGTCGGCTGGCTGGTCTGGGTGGGCTCGCTCGTCCGCGGCGGCGGCGTGGAGACCTTGCCGCCGTTCACGTACGCCGGGGGGTCGAACTGCTTGACCGGCTGGCCGTCGGTGGCGACCTCCATGTAGTCGGCCCAGGTGAGCGCGGGGTAGGTGCCGCCGAAGAAGGTGCTGTCGCCGGGTCGGGCGTACGCGTCCAGGTCGCCGTTGCCGTCGTCCCCCGCGACGTACATCACCGCGGTGGAGATCTGCTTGGTGTAGGCGACGAACCACGCGGACACGATGTCGCCGGATCCGTCGGCGTTCTCCCGGTCCTTGGTGCCGGTCTTGCCCGCGACCGGCCGGTTCAGGGTCTGCACCGCGCGACCCGTGCCCTGCTCGACGACGTTGGACAGGGCATAGGTGACGTCGTCGGCGATGTCCCCGCTGACCGCGCGGGTCTCCTTCGGCTGCGCGCGGTAGAGGACGTTGCCCGAGGCGTCGCGCACCTCCTTGACGACGTGGTTGCTCACGTGGGTGCCGCCGTTGGCGAAGGTCGCGTACGCGCCGGCCTGGGCCAGCGGGCTGACCTCGGCCGTGCCGAGCGGGATCCGTGAGTTCAGGTCCCAGCCGGCCCCCTTGGGCGCGCCGGCCGCCTGGGCCATCTTCGCCACCTTGTCCGACCCCTTGTCCATCGACGTGGTCAGGTCGACGAAGGCGGTGTTGATCGAGTCCGCGGTGGCTTTCAGCAGCGTCACCGCCGACCCGTACTGGTAGCTGTACTCGTTGCGCACCGAGCTGGAGTCCCCGGGCGGGGTGAACGTGTTGCCGTTGAAGGTGGAGCGGAGGCTGAAGCCGTCCTTCAGCCCGGCGGCCAACGCGTAGGTCTTGAACGTCGACGCCGTGGGACGCGGCGGTGGTGGCCCAGTTGCGCGAGTTCTTGACGTAGTCCGGTCCGCCGTAGAGCGCGAGCACCTCACCGCTGCCGACGTCGACCGAGGCGATCGCCGCGTGCAGCGCAGAGGCCTTCTTCCCGGCCGCCTGCGCGGACTGCTTGGTGTACTTCTGCGCCGCCGAGACCGCCGCGTTCTGGGCCGCCTTGTCGAAGGTCGTGGTGATCTTCAGCCCGCCGCCGCTGACCTGGGAACTGTCGAACCCGGCAGCGTCCGAGCTCACGCTCGACCATCTTCAGCAGGAAGCCCTTGGGACCGCCGTAGCGTTCGCTGACCTTCACCTCGGGGAACGTCGGCAGCTCCGCGTACTCCTGGGCCTGCGCCGAGGTGATGTCGCCGGTCTCGGCCATCGAGGTGATCACGTACCGGTAGCGCTCGCTCAGCTGCGGCAGGTTGCCCTCGTCGGACGGGTCGTAGTAGGTCGGATTGTTGACCACGGCCGCGAGCACGGCGGCCTGCGGGACGGTCAGCTTCTTGGCGCTGGTGTTGAAGTAGGCCTTGGCCGCGGCCTGGACCCCGTACGCGCCGTGCCCGAAGTAGATCGTGTTGAGGTAGCCCTCGAGGATCTCCTGCTTGCTCATCTCCTTGTTGATCTTGTACGCGAGGAACAGCTCCTTGAACTTGCGGGTGAGGCTCTGGTCGGAGTTGAGGTAGAGGATCTTGATGTACTGCTGGGTGATGGTCGAGCCGCCCTGCAGGTTGCCACCGCGGACGATCACCCAGGCCGCCCGGATCATGCCGCGGATCGAGATGCCCTCGTCGGTCCAGAAGGTCCGGTTCTCCGCCGCGACCATCGCCTGCTTGATGCTGTCCGGCATCTCGGCGAAGGCGAGCGGCTGCCGGTTCTGGATCGCGAACGTGCCCAGCTGGCTCTTGCCGTCGTTGTAGTAGACGTAGCTGGTGGCGGTCTCGAAGTCGGCGTTGGCGTCCGGCCGCTTGGTGGTGGCGTAGCCGATGGCCACCACGGCACAGCCGGCGACCAGGCCGAGGGCGACCACCAGGGCGAGGATCTGGAGCGCCCGGACCGGCCACGGCCGGTGCTTGCGCGAGCCCGCCTGTCCCGATTCCGGCCGCGACGCAGCGCCTGGGGGGTCCTTCTCGACGGGGCCCCAGTGGGGGTCAGCCATAGATGTCCTCGACGGTTTGCTGGCGCCGCGGCGGCTTGCGCTTCACCCCGTCACCTAATAGGTAGGAAAGAATCATGTGGTTCCAGTGGCAGGCGAGGCAGACCTCCACCACGACCACCTTGAACTCGCCGAACTCGTGCGCCATCTCCTCCAGCTCACCGGTCCGCTTGATCCGGCCCGAGTACTGCCCGAGCTGCTCCCCGAAAACGTACTGCAGATTGAGCAGATCGTCGGCTTCGCACACCGGACACGGGACCCGGGAAGGCTCCCCGTGGTGCTTGGCGGCGCGGACCAGCATCGGATCCGCATCACACGCCTCCAGCCGGGCCAGTTTGCGGCCGGGACGTCGGAGCGCCTCCAGCGCGGCGCGTCGCTGGAGCGCGTAGTCAATGACCTCGCGCTGGGACCACATGCCGAATAGCGTACGTGCCCGCTGGTCAGCCGCGATCGGTGTCTGAGGAGTCCGACGGCGCTGCGGTGGAGCTCCGCACGATCAGCTCGGTGGCCAGTTCGACGTGGTGGGAGTCGAGCCGTTCCCCGGCGGCCAGGCGCAGCGCGGTACGCAGAGCCACCCGGCCCATATCGCGCAGCGGCTGGCGGACCGTGGTCAGCGGCGGGGACAGCAGCCGCGCCACCGGGGCGTCGTCGAAGCCGACGATGCTGAGGTCCTCGGGCACCCGCAGCCCGCGGCTGCGCGCCGCCTCGATGACCCCGGCGGCGCACTCGTCGGTGACGGCGAAGATGGCGGTCGGCCGTTCGGGAAGGTCCAGCAGCGCGCCGCCGCCGAGCACCCCGTCGTCGTAGTCGTAGTGGGGGCTGGTCTCGATGTAGCCGTCCGGCACACTCAGACCTGCCCCCTCGAGGGCCGCGCGGAAGCCGTGCATGCGGGCCTGGTTGAAGACGAAGTCCGCCGGCGCCCCCAGGTAGGCGATCCGCACGTGCCCGAGGGCCAGCAGATGCTGGGTGGCGGCGAGGCCGCCGGAGAAGTTGGTGCCGCCGACACTGGTGACGTCCCGCCTGGGCATGCTGAGCGGGTCGACGACCACGAGCGGCAGGCGGGACTTGGCGATGGCCGTCGCGTCGCCGTGCCGGACGTCGTCGACCACGTCGATCACCGCGGCCCGGCCGCGCTGGACCAGCTGCCGCACCCACGCCGAAGAGCTCTGGACTCCGGGGGTCGGCCGATGCGGTCGGACGGTGACCGAGATCGTCGCGCCGCTCTCGCTCCCGGCCGCCAACACCCCTTCGAGGACGGTCAGGGCGTAGCCGGTCATCTTGCCGTGGAACACCAGTTCCACGGTCCGCTCGACGCCCGGCGCAGCGCGGCCCGGATCCGTACGCCGCGCGACGTAGTCGTGTTGATCCAGCAGGCTCTGCACCCTCGCCCGGGTCTCGGGACCCACGTCGGATCGGCCGTTGACCACCTTGGAGACCGTGGCGATCGACACGCCGGCCGATGCCGCAACCGCCGCCAGACTCGGCGGCTTGTCCTTGGGTGGCAACGCATCCTCCTAGCCGCTGAACTCCCGAGCCGCCGGGCGGAAGTCTACGGGCGTGTCGAGCCTGCGGTCGTGGCCGACGACGCGGACCGGTCCGGTCAGGCGCACCCGGCCGCGGCAGGGCAGGTCCGTCGCCGAGGCGCCGACCAGGACCTCGATGTCCCCCGGCTCGACGATCCGCCGGAGGTCGCGGTCGGTGAACGCCGTACGGTCGGCGTGCACCCGGAAGCTCACGTGCCGCGCCTCGTCCGGCTGCAGGGCCACCCGGGTGAAGCCGGTCAACAGCTTGACCGGGCGGGTGACGGTCGCCACGACGTCGTGCAGATACAGCTGAACCACCTCCACCCCAGCGCGAGCACCGGTGTTGCGGACCCGCACCGACACCGCGAACTCCCCGTCGGTCGACACCTCGGCGCTGCTGATCTGCAGGTCGTCGATCGCGAAGCGGGTGTACGCGAGCCCGTGGCCGAAGGGGAACAGCGCGGTGGCGTCGAGGTTGGTCGTGCCTGCGTTCTCCGCGCCCAACGGCGGCTGCAGGTACGTCCCCGGCTGCCCGCCGATGTGCCGCGGGATCTGCACCGGCAGCTTGCCGCTCGGCTGCACCCGCCCCGAGAGCACGCCCGCGAGCGCTGCGCCGCCCTCCTCGCCCGGCATGAAGGCCTGCACCAGCGCCAGCAGCCCGACCGTGCACCGCGCCGAGCGCGTACGGGCGTCCCGAGACGACCACGACGACCACCGGGGTGCCGGAGTCCAGCAGCGTCTCCAACAGGTCCGCCTGCACCCCGGGCAGCCGCAGGTCCTCGGCGTCGCAGCCCTCCCCCGAGGTGCCGTGACCGAACAGCCCGGCGAGATCGCCGACGAACACCACGCAGACGTCGGCCTCTCGCGCCGCGGCGAGCGCCTCGGCGAAGCCGGACCGGTCGTCACCGATGACCCCGCAGCCCTGCTCGTAGCGCACCTGCACGTCCGGCAGTTCGGCGGTCAACGCGTCCAGCGCGTGCACCACCTCGATTCCCAGACCGAGCCCGGGATGGCGCGGCAGCACGTGGTTGGGGAAGGAGTAGCAGCCCATGAAGGTGCGCGGGTCCGCCGCGCACGGGCCGACGACCGCCAGCCGGCGCAGTGCCGGCCGGCCGTCCCCGCGCAGCGGCAGCGCGCTCCCCGGGTCGAGCAGCACGATCGAGCGCTCGGCCATCTCCAGCGCGAGCTGCCGGTTGTCCGCGGAGTCGAGGTCGACGCCGGCAGCCGCCGCCACGGATCCCTCCGGCGTCCAGTCGGGGTCGAGCAGCCCGAGCGCGACCTTCTGGTGCAGCAGCCGCCGGGCCGCCCGGTCGATCAGCGCCTCGGGCACCTCGCCCCGGCGCACCTTCTCCACCAGTCCGGGTCCGAACCCGAAGGTGTCGGGCAGTTCGACGTCGATGCCCGCGCTGAGCGCCACGGCGCCGGCGTCGTCGAAGTCGGCCGCCACCCGGTGCATGTTGGCCAGGAACGGCACGGCCCAGTAGTCCGACACCACGGTGCCCGCGAAACCCCACTCCCCGCGGAGCAGATCGGTCAGCAACCAGCTGTCCGCGCCCGCCGGCACGTTGTCGACGTCGGAGTAGGAGTTCATCACCGAGCCGGCCTCCGCCTCCCTGACCGCGGTCTCGAACGGCGGCAGGATGACGTCCATCAGTTCCCGCCGGCCCATCGGCACCGGCCCGTGGTTGCGGGCGCCGCGCGAGGCCGAGTACCCGGCGAAGTGCTTCAGGGTGGCGAGGATGCCGGCGCTCTGCAGGCCCCGCACGTACGCACTGCCCAGGGTGGAGACCAGGTACGGGTCCTCGCCGATCGTCTCCTCGACCCGGCCCCACCGGTAGTCGCGGACCACGTCGAGCACCGGCGACAGGCCCTGATGCACCCCGAGCGCGGCCATGTCGCGGCCGATCGCCGCCGCCATCCGCTCGACCAGCTCCGGGTCGAAGGTCGCCCCCCAGGCGATCGCCGCCGGATAGACCGTGGCGCCGAAGCTGGTGAAGCCGGTCAGGCACTCCTCGTGCACCAGCGCCGGCACGCCCAACCGCGACGACGAGACCACGACCTGCTGCTGGCGCACCACCTCGGCCGCCCCGTCGGCCACGCTCAGCGGCACGCTGCCGTAGACCCGGGTCAGGTGGCCCAACCCGTGCCGGGCGGCCTCGGCCAGCGGCGGCGACCCGATCGCGGTGAACAGGTCCTCCATCGGAGCCACGTTGGGTGACCCGAGCCCGCCGTCCTCGCCGGCCGGAGGCTCCATCGCCCCGCCCGGACTGTCGTTGCCGACCCAGCGGCTGCCCAGTTGCGCAACCTTCTCCTCCAGGGTCATCTCGGCCAGGAGGAACTCCACCCGCTCCTCCACCGGCCGGGTGGTGTCCTGCCAGGCGAAGCCGGGCCGGCTGGAGACTCGTCGCGGCGTCGGGGGCGGCGTCCTGATCTGTTCCAGGACCGGGATCGACGCTCAAGGCTGGGTCACGGGTGGTCACGTACGCACTCCTTCTCATCACAGGACGCCCAGAGCACAGGACGGCTCGCCAGTCGGCGGCCCTTGTGGATCCGTTCTTGGCATCGTTACAGGTGGTCGAAACTTTCGCAAGGCTTTTCGAAACTCGGATCCTAAAGGATTGGGCTGCATCTGAACCGCGTCAGCTGCTGCACTCGTGGGCGTCCGGACGGCCGAGCAGATCCGGTGTGACCTCAGGTCGACGGTTCGGTCACGGCAGATCCACCGTGAAACCGATGGTCGCTGGATCTGCGGAACTGGCCCCGACGTCGACGCGATAGGCGCCGCTGGTGACTTCCCAATGGCCGGGACCCAGCCACGTCGCCAGCCGATCAAGCGGTACGTCGATCGCTACGCTGCACCCGCTCGGCCGGATCCACCTCGGCGCGGGCGAACCCGACGAGGAACCGATCCCCGAGTTCGGGTCGAGTGGCGTAGACCTGCACCACCTGGGCGGCTCGCCGGCTGCCGGTGTTGTGGACCGTGGCGCGAACCCGAAGCAGGGCGGCGTGGGGGTCGAGGGCCACCTGGACGTCGTCGATGACGAACCGGGTGTAGGCCAGGCCGAATCCGAGCGGGTAGGCCGCTTGCTTGCCGTCCCGGTCCAGCAGGCGCTGGCCGTACCACCGGTCGTAGGTCACTGTCGGTGGCGTTGTGGTCGAATGGCGGCAGATCGGCCTCGTCCTGCGGAATGGTGAACGGTAGCCGCCCGGCCGGCTCAGCCACCCCGAGCAGGAGGTCGGCGAGGGCGGCGCCACCCTCCATGCCGGCGTACCACGCGATCACGATCCCGGGTACGTCATGCCGCCATTCCTCCATCACGACGGTGGCGCCGGTGACCACCACGACGACCGTGCGCGGGTTGGCCGCGGCCACGACCCGGATGAGGGCCACGTCTTCCGGGTGGAGCCGCAGCGATTTCCGGTCGCCCCCGACCGACTGTGGGCCCTCGTCCCACACGCGGGACAGATCACGGAGCGCGTTCGGGTCTTCCGACGGTGGGTAGAGCGTGGCGAGCTCTGGATCGAAGGTCCCGATGTATTCGCCCTCGTCCTCGGCGCTGTAACCGACGATGACGACGGCTGCGTCCGAGCCGGCGGCGGCCGCGGCTGCGTCCCGGAAGTCGTCCGAGCCGGAGCTGACGATGTCGACGTCGGGGAGCGCGGCCCGCAGTCCGGCGAGCGGAGTGACCACGGACAGGGCCCGAACGTCGGACGAGCCGTGGTCGCCGGTGTTGGCGACATCGGCCAGCCGGCCCAGGACGGCCAGCCGGGCCAGTCGATCCGCCGACAGCGGCAGTACCGGACTCCCGTCGACCGGCTCGTTACGCAGCAGCACCATGGAGCGTGCAGCCACATCCCGAGCGAGCTGACGGTGTTCGGCCGAGGCCACGACATCGGCAGAAGGTGGGTCGGAGACGGCGGCAGCGGTCTTGAGCTGAGTCCGTACGATCCTGCGCCCGGCCTGCTCGACGTCGTCCCACGAGGCGGCGCCGGAATCGAGCGCGTCAGGCAGGGTCCGGGCCCGCTGCTGGGCGAACGGCATCTCGATGTCCAGGCCGGCGGCCAGTGATCCCACCGGGTCGCGGACGCCCCAGATGAAGTCGGACATGACGAAACCCTCGAAACCCCACTCGTCGCGCAGGATCTCCGTCAGCAGGTTGGTGTTCTGCCCGCACCACTGCCCGTTCACCGAGTTGTACGCGCTCATCACGCTGGCGACGCCCACCTCGACGACCGCCCGGAAGTGCGGCAGGTAGACCTCGTGCAGCGTGCGCTGGTCGACCGAAACGTCGACCCGAAAGCGGGCGTTCTCCATGCTGTTGGCGGCGTAGTGTTTGACGCAGGCCATGACGTGGCGTTGGGCGCCCTGGGCCAGGGCCGCCCCCATGGCCGCGAGCAGGACCGGCTCCTCCCCGTAGGTTTCCTGGGCGCGACCCCAGGCAGGGTGACGCAGGAGATTGATGCAGACGCCGCCGAAGAAGTTCCCGCCCTGAGCCCGGATCTCGGCCCCGATCGCCTCCCCGACGCGTTCCTCCAGGCCGGGGTCCCAGGTTGCTCCGCGGGCCATCGGCACCGGGAAGGCGGTCGAATGGCCGATGACGGCGCCACGGGGACCGTCGCTGAACCGGATGCCAGGTACGCCTAGCCGCGGAACGGCGCCGGCGACGATGGGCTCGAGGTTGTACCCGACCCCCATCATGTCCGGCATCCCGGGCCAGAACGGCTCGTCGCCGTCCAGGAGGCTCAGCCGTTCCTGCGGGGTCAACTGTTCGACGAGTGCCCGCGCCTGCTCGTCGGGATCCGCCCCCGCCCGAACGGCGTCCACCGCGCGGGCAAAGGTGGCGGCGTCAGGCTCGGTCGGCGTCGAACCGCGGACAGCAGCCGAGCCTGAGGACCCCTCGCTCACTTACTGAAGCCTGCGGTCATGCCGCTCATCAGTTGACGCCTGCCGATGATGTAGAGGACCAGGATGGGCAGCGTGGTCAGGACCACCGACGCGAGCACGGCCGGCACATTGACGCTGTACTGGCCCTGGAAGGTCCACAAACCCAACGGCAGCACGCGCTTCTCCGGGCTCTGGGTCAGGATCAGGGGCAGCAGGAAGCCGTTCCAGATACCGAGTCCGTTGTAGACCGTCACCGTCACCAGGGCCGGCTTGACGAGCGGGAACGCGAGATGCCAGAGCGAGTTCCAGTCGCTGGCGCCGTCCACCCGCATCGACTCGAAGAGCTCCTTCGGCACGTCCCGAATGAAGTTGGTCAGCACCAGCACCGACAGCGGGAGCGCGAAGGCGATCGACGGCAGGATGATCGCAGCCAGGCTGTCGTACAGGCCGAGCTTGATGATGATCAAGTAGACCGGGATGATCGTCGCCTGCAACGGGATCGCCAGACCCATCAGAAACATCGAGTTGATCCCTTTGAGTACCCACCCGGTGCCCCGAACGATGGCGAAGGACGCGACGAACGAGAGGAGCACGGCCGGGACCATGGCGCCCACCGTCACGATGGCGCTGTTGAGAAAGAAGCGCGGGAAGTCCGACGCGACGACGAGGGCATAGCTCGAGGCGGTCGGCGAGGTCGGCGGCAAGAATGGATTGCTCGCGAAGTAGACCGACTGGTCTTTGAAGCTGGTGATGATGATCCAGTAGATGGGCACGAGCACGATGGCCAGCCAGACGAAGGCCATCAAGGCGCCGACCCAGTTGGGTCGGCTGGTGCCGGACGGCCGGGGAGGCTGGTCACGGACTTTGCGATCCCGTTTGATGGCTGTGGGAGCCAGCGTGGTCCATGTCAGGCGCCTTCCATCTGACTGTCGGTACTGCTGCCACCGAGGCGGCGCAGCAGCAGCGCAAGGGCGAGGCCGATGAGCACCAGGATCACCGCGATCGCACTGGCTGGGCCCATCAGGTTGGCTTGGAACCCTGTGATGTACATCTCCAGGGCGAGGTTTCGGGTGGCATCACCCGGGCCGCCCGCCGTGAGCACGAAGATCAGGTCGAAGAAGGTCAGCGCGCCGACCAACATCAAGGTCGAGGACGTGATGATCGTGTACTTCAGCTGCGGCAGCGTGATGGAGAAGAACTGCCGCACCCGCCCGGCGCCGTCGATGAGCGCTGCCTCGTACATCGAGGTCGGAATCTGGCGGACGGCGCCCTGGTAGATCAGGGCGTGGAAGGGAATGAACTGCCAGGACACGACGAAGATCACCGTGGCCATGGCCAAGCGCGGTTCGCCGAGCCAGTCCTGAGCCAGGATGGGGAGGTGCAGCCCGGCGCCCAGGCCGAAGTTCGGGTCGAGAAGCGCCTTGAAGGTGATGGCGATCGCCGCCGAGCTGAGGAGCAGTGGGATGAAGTAGAGCACCGCGACCACCTCGCGGTAGCGCTGGTGCCCGGCCATGAAGGCTCCGATCACGATGCTCATCGGCGTCTGCACGAGCCAGGTCAGTGCCATGATCTGGAAGGTCACGAACAGGGCGTGCGGCAGGCCGGCATCGGTGAGCGCAATTCGCCAGCTCTCAAAGCCCGCCGGCCGGATCGGCCCGATGCCGTCCCATTCGGTGAACGACAGCGCCAGCACGCCCAGCAGCGGGATCACCCCGAAGGCGACGAACATGAAAAAGGCCGGCAGCGCCATCCACGTCAGAGAGCGGCTCCTGATACCGCCGCCCCCAGCAGGCTTCTTCGGCACCGCCTGCAGGGTGGCGGGCGACGCCAGCGTCGTCATTTGACGATGACCTTGTTCATGTTGTCGATCCACTCCTGCGGCGTGATCGACAGCTGGAAGAGCTTGGCGATGTTGTCGAGCAGCGTCTCGGCGGCACTCGTCGGCAGGGCCTGATCCCAGGATTGGGCGAACGTCTTCGCGTTGCTGGAGACGTCGTAGACGAACTTGAGGAACTCGGCGTCCTGAGTGGCGCCGAACTTGGCGTCCGCGCCCTTGACGATCGGAACGTTGCCGGCCTCGACCCACTTCGTAGCCTCGGTGTCGTCCAGAACGGTCGTGGAGAAGAACTTCTTCGCCGTCTCCTGTGCGCCGGCGTCGGCCTTGGAGGAGATCGAGTAGTACTGGCCAGGATTCCCGACGGTGTTGGTGGGATCGCCCTTGCCGCCCTCGAGGGCGGGGAAGTTCATGAACCCCAGATGTCCGCCGCTGACGAAGTCGCCGCCGCTGGCCTTCATGCTCCCGTAGGTCCAGCTGCCGTGCAGCATCATCGCCGCCTTGCCGGTGTAGAGCAGCGCCTGGTCAGCTTCGGAGTCCGCGGTGATCGAAGCGAACCCCTTGATGAAGCCGTTCGCCTTCACCAGATCTTGGACCTTGGTCAACATGTCCGTGACGGCCGGATCCGACCAGGCGTCCGGCTTGCCGTCGAACACGTTCTGGAACACCTCCGGACCGGCCTGCCGGTCCAAGAGGAACTCCAACCACATCATGTTCGTCCAGCGTGACTGCCCACCCAACGAGAACGGCGCCACACCGGCGGAATTGAACTTCTCCACCAAGGTCATGATGTCTGCCCACGACTGCGGAGGCTGCGCACCGACCTTGTCGAAAACCGTCTTGTTCCAGTAGAGAACGATCGGCTGGACCGTCTCGGCCGGCATCGCATAGACCTTGCCGTCGACGGTCGCCGCGCCAAAGGCAGACGGGAACAGCTTGTCCTTGACGGCGGCGTTCTCGGAGAAGAACGAGGTCAGGTCCACGACCTGGTCGTTCTTCACGTACTCGCGGAGGCCGCCACCGCCCCAGCCCCAGATGATGGTCGGGCCCTGACCGGCACCGATCGAGGTCTTGATCTTGGTCTTGTACGCGTCGTTCTGGAACTTCGTGGACTTGATCTCGGTGCTGGGGTTCGCGGCGTTGAAGCGGTTGACCGTGTCTTCCCGGATCTGCTCCCCCGGCTTGCCGGTGAGGAACCAGTAGGTGGCTGCACCACCCGCGGCTCCGCCGCCAGCACCTCCGCCTCCACCGGCACCGGTCTGGGTGGGGGCGTTGCCGCCGCAGGCGGTCAGCGCACCCGTAGCAGCAGCGCCCAGAGACAGGGTGAGGAACTTTCGACGTGACGTCAGTGTGGGGTTCACGGTGATCTCCATGCTCGAGCGGGCGTCTCCCGCGGGTTTGGATGTTCACGCGGCCCGCCGACGAAGGAACCCACCAGGGCTTTCGTCATTGACCGCCAAAGCCAAGGTAGATTTCGTGCCGGTTCCTGTCAAGAGCTGCGCAAGATTTCGAGCTTCGAACCGCGCTGACTAGTGACGGCCTTCCCACGGCCAACGGCAAGATCACCGGATCCAACGGCAAGCAAAATTTCGAAAGTTTTCGACGACTTTGTCCAGTGCCAGCCCTCGGACTAGCAGTGTCTTGTGCTGACATTAAGACAGATTTCCGAACAGCGGCATTGCTGTCCCTCGCGCATCGCTCCGGCACGCCAACCTTGATGGCTTGTCCGACCCGCGGGACCGCGCGCCAGCCGCGGAGCATCAGTCGCGCTGGTCGCCGGCCGTCTCGGGCAAGGTCATCTCGAAGGCGGCCGCCTGGATCTGCCACGACCGGCGGGTGCTGGGGTCGAGTTCCTCACCGTCCGCGGTGACGTGGAACGGCTCGCCCGAGACCGACACCGAGGTGACGCGGCGATGCAGCACGTCGTCACGCTGCAGGTGCTTCGAGCGGACCAGCGCCACACCGTACGCGGCCCGCGCCGGTCCCGCATGGGCAAAGCAGATCATCACGTCCATTCGGCCGCTCTGCGGATCCGCCGTCGGATTCACCGGCAGGCCTCCGCCGACGGTGGCGCCGTTTCCGATGGACATATCGAATACCCGATGTCCTCGCTGACGACAATCTCGCCGTCCAACTCGACATTCAGCGCGAGAAAATGCGGCCGCACCACCGCGCGCACCGCACCAACGGCGTACCCGACCCGACCGAGTCGCTCCTTCCACCGGCCGGCCTCGCGGCTGGCCTCCGCACCGATGCCCATCCTGACGTTGTTGATCACGACACCGCCCTGGTCGTCCACGATCAGGTCGACGGGCCCCAGCCGGCCGCTCGACCACGATCCTGGCCGCCGCCTCGGGATCGAGCGGGATGCCGGCCCCGCGCGCGAAGTCGTTGCCGGTCCCGAGCGGGATCAGGCCCAGGACAGTCTCGGCAAGCCGGCCGGCGCGGTGGAGTGCAGCGACCACGGCGTGCAGGCTGCCGTCCCCGCCGGCCACGACGAGACGGCGGCCGTCGATCGACCTGACGGCGTCATCGAGATCGGCCGGACCTGAGGTCGCGCGCACCTCCACCGTGGCTCCGGCCCGCAACACCGCGAGCGCGGCGTCGACTTCGGGGGCGTCGGCGGAGCCCGCGTCGGCGTTGGTGAGCACCAGGATCGAGTCCACCACCCGACCCTAACCAATGGGCCTGCCGCGCACTTTTCACCGGGCAGCGAATGGACGCGATTCGCGCCCAATTCGTTCAGGCGCAGGCATAAAGCAGTCCGACTAATCGCCCGGCTACGGAATCCGCGTTTCGCGCTGATTACCACTGGACGCAGCATTATTCGAAATCTGCGAATTCCGCTCGCGCCCCAGCACGGTTGTGCTTAGCTGCCATTGGCTCGGGCCACGCGCTGACCCGAGCCGCCAAATGCGGACGACGCCTGCGAGTTTTGGGGGCAAGCAGACACACCGCACCCGTTTGCTGTGGCTCGCCTGGGGGGCAATGTCGTGGTGATGCATTCGAGCGTGTCCGGAGCCGTTCCGTGGTCGCGACGGATCGTCGTCGCTTTGGTGACGCTGGCCTTCGCCGTCGGCCTGCTGGTGGCCCTGCCACCGCCGCCGGTCGCGGCGGCGCCCTGCGACGCGCCGGTGGTCAACGAGATCGCCTGCGAGAACACCAAGACCGGCAATCCGAGCAGCGAGTGGGCCATCAGCGGTTCGGGAAGCACGTCGATCCAGGGCTTCGCCACCGACATCAGCGTCAACCGCGGCTCCACCATCGGCTTCAAGGTCAAGACCACCTCGGCCAACTACCGGCTCGACATCTACCGGATGGGCTACTACGGCGGTCTCGGCGCGCGCAAGATCACCACCCTCAACGTCACCACCGCGACCAGCTCAGCCGGCGTGCACCACCCAGTCGAGCACCGGCCTGATCGACTGCGGCAACTGGGCCCAGACGTCCTCCTGGGCGGTTCCGTCGACCGCGGTCTCCGGCATCTACTTCGCCAGGCTCGTGTCCGGGACGGCGACCAGCCACATCGTGTTCATCGTCCGCGACGACGCCAGCACCTCCGACATGCTGTTCCAGACCTCCGACACGACCTGGCAGGCCTACAACAGCTACGGCGGCAACAGCCTCTACACCGGCAGCCCGGCCGGCCGCGCGTACAAGGTCTCCTACAACCGGCCGTTCAGCACCGCCGGTGGGGCCGAGGCCCACGACTTCGTCTGGAACGCCGAGTACCCGATGGTCCGCTTCCTGGAGTCCAACGGCTACGACGTCAGCTACACCAGCGGCATCGACAGCGACCGGCGCGGCAACCTGATCCGCAACCACAAGACGTTCATCTCCACCGGGCACGACGAGTACTGGTCCGGCGGCCAGCGCACCAACGTCGAAGCCGCGCGCGACGCCGGGGTGAACCTGGCCTTCTTCAGCGGCAACGAGGTCTTCTGGAAGACCCGCTGGGAGAACAGCATCGCCGGTACGACGACGAGCTACCGCACGCTGGTCACGCTACAAGGAGACGATCGCCAACGCCAAGATCGACCCGGCCGGCGCCGCCACCTGGACCGGCACCTGGCGCGACCCGCGGTTCAGCCCGCCGGGCGACGGCGGCCGCCCGGAGAACAGCCTGACCGGCACGTCCTTCACGGCCAATTGCTGCGCCACCAACATGGAGGTCAACGGAACCGACGGCCAGCTCAGGTTCTGGCGCAACACCCGCGCTGCCGACTCTCGGCCAGAACCAGACCACCACGCTCGGTTCCAACATCCTCGGCTACGAGTGGGACGAGGCGCCCGACAACGGTGCGCAACCGGCCGGCCTGATCCGGCTCTCCGCCACGACCCGCAGCGGAATCGACAAGCTCCAGGACTACGGAAGCACGTACGCCTCGGGCACCGCCACCCACAACCTGACCCTCTACCGCGCTCCCAGTGGTGCGCTGGTCTTCGGCGCGGGCACGATCCAGTGGGCGTGGGGCCTGGACAACAACCACACGCCGGGGGCGGGGGCGACGTCGGACACCGCCGTCAAGCAGGCCACCGTCAACCTTTTCGCCGACATGGGCGTTCAGCCCACCACCCTGCAGTCCGGGCTCGTCGCGGCCACCGCCAGCACCGACACCACCGCGCCGACCTCGGTCATCTCCTCTCCGGCCGCGGGCGCCACGGTGCCGGTCGGCCAGTCGCTGACCATCAGCGGCACGGCCAGCGACGCCGGGGGTGGCCGGGTTGCCGGGGTCGAGGTCTCGCTGGACGGCGGAGCCTCCTGGCACCCCGCCAACGGGCGGGACTCCTGGTCCTACACGATCACCCCGGGCAGCAGCGGCACCTTGACCCTGCGGACCCGGGCCACCGACGACAGCGCGCGGATGGAGAACCCCGGGCCCGGCCGCACGGTCACCGTCGGCAACGGGCCACCGCCGCCCGCCACCTGCCCGTGCACCATCTGGCCCGCCAGCGCCACCCCTGCCGTAGCGGCCGACCCTGACAACAGCGCGATCGAGGTCGGGGTGAAGTTCCGCGCGAGTCAGGGCGGATCGATCACGGGCATCCGCTTCTACAAGGGCACGGCCAACACCGGGACCCACGTGGGTTCGCTGTGGTCGGCCACCGGCACCAAGCTCGCCACGGCCACCTTCACCGGCGAATCGGCGTCGGGCTGGCAGCAGGTCCAGTTCGCCACCCCGGTGGCGATCACCGCGGGAACCACCTACGTCGCCTCCTACTCCGCGCCGAACGGGCGTTACGCGACCACCGAGAACTACTTCGGCACCGCCACCGCCAACGGCCCGCTGACCGCGCTCGCCGACGGCACCAGCGGGGCCAACGGGGTCTACACCTACGGCGCCGGCGCCTTCCCGACCTCCGGCTTCCGCAGCTCCAACTACTGGGTCGACGTGGTCTTCGCCACCACGACCGCCGCCGACACCACCAAGCCCACCCTGACCGATCGCCAGCCGGCCCCGGGCGCCACCGGCGTCGCCAGCCTCGACGCCGGTCACCGCCACGTTCAGCGAGCCGGTCACCGCGTCCTCGGTCCAGTTCACCCTGCGGGACAGCGGCAACGCCGCCGTCCCCGGAACTCGCCGCGTACGACGCCGCAACCCAGCGAGCGACCTTCACCCCGAGCGCGCGCTCGCCGCGTCGGCGACGTACACCGCCTCCGTCTCCGGAGCCACCGACCCGGCCGGCAACACGATGGACCCGGTCGGCTGGAGCTTCACCACCGCCGCCGCCCCGCCGGCCGACGTCGACCCCGCCCACCGTCACCGCGTCGTACGCCGGCGGCAGGAGCGACGCAACGTCGTCGACCTCGACTCCGGTCACGGCCACCTTCTCCGAGGCGGTGCAGCCGGCCACGATCGTGATCGGGCTCAGCGGTCCCAGGCGGGGCGGTCGTCCGGCACCGTCGGCTACGACGCGCCGTCGCGTACGGCGACCTTCAGCCCGAGTGCCGCGCTGACCGCGTCGACGACGTACACGGTGAACGTGTCCGGTGCCAAGGACCCGCCGGCAACACCATGGCCCCGGTCAGCTGGACCTTCACCACCGCCGCGGCGAGCCGGTTGCCCGTGCACCGTCTTCCCCGCCACCGCCACGCCGGCGGTGGCGGCCGACCCGGAGACCGCCGCGGTCCAGCTGGGCATGAAGTTCCGCACCAGCCAGCCGGGATCGGTCACCGGCGTCCGCTTCTACAAGGGCGCGGGCAACACCGGCACCCACGTCGGCTCGCTGTGGTCGAGCACCGGCACCCGGCTGGCCGTCGGTCACCTTCAGCGGCGAGACGGCGTCGGGCTGGCAGCAGGTGCTGTTCAGCACCCCGGTCGCGGTCAGTGCCAACACGACCTACGTGGTGTCCTACCACGCGCCGAACGGCCGCTACGCGCTGAACGAGGGGTTCTTCTCCTCGGCGGCGACCACCAGCGGGCCGCTCACCGCCCTGCAGAACGGCACCGACGGAGTCAACGGCGTCTACCGCTACGGCGCCTCCACCGGCTTCCCGAACGCCGGCTACAACTCCAGCAACTACTGGGTCGACGTCATTTTCGCGACGGCCTGAGCACGCATTCCTAGGGAGACTGACCACTGATGCGTACGATCGTCGCGGCCCTTTCCGCACCGCACCGCCACCAGATCCTGGCCGTCCTGCTCGCCCTTGGTCTGGCCCTCGGCCTGCTCGCCGCGGCGCCACCCGAACGGGCCGAGGCGGCGACCTGTCCGTGCACCATCTTCGCGCCCACCACGACCCCGTCGGTCGCGTCCGACCCCGACAACGTCGCGGTGGAGCTCGGGGTGAAGTTCCGCGCCGACCAGGACGGGCAGATCACCGGCGTCCGGTTCTACAAGGGAACGGCCAACACCGGCACCCACGTCGGTTCGCTGTGGACGACCGCCGGCACGCGGCTGGCCAACGTCACGTTCACCTCCGAGACCGCGCAGCGGCTGGCAGCAGGCGAACTTCGCGGCGCCGGTCGCGGTCACCGCGAACACCACCTACGTCGCCTCCTACTACGCGCCCGTCGGCCGCTACTCGGTGAACGAGGGGTTCTTCACCAGTGCCGGTACGGTCAACCCGCCGCTGACCGCGCTCCAGGACGGCGTCGACGGCGGCAACGGCGTCTACCGCTACGGCAGCGGTGGCGGCTTCCCCACCAGCAGCTACAACGGCTCGAACTACTGGGTCGACGTGGTCTTCAGCCCGAGCGGCCCGGACGTGGTCAAGCCCACGGTCACCGATCGCCAACCTGCTCCGGGGACGACGGGTGTGCCCGTGACCACCGCACCGGCGGCGACCTTCAGCGAGGCCGTCGACCCAGCCACCATCGTGATGAGCCTGACCGCCGGCGCGACCACGGTGCCCTCCAGCACCTCCTACAGCTCCGGCCACCCGGACCGCCACGCTCACCCCGAACGCCAACCTGGCCACCTCGACCACCTACACGGTGAACGTGTCCGGCGCGCGTGACACGGCCGGGAACCAGATGGACCCGATCAACTGGACGTTCACCACCGCCGCCTCGGCGAGCGGGTGCCCGTGCACCATCTGGCCGAACACGCACCACGCCGTCCACCGCGGCGGCCAACGACAGCTCCGCGGTCGAGCTCGGGGTGAAGTTCCGGGCCAGCCAGGCCGGCTTCATCACCGCGCTGCGCTTCTACAAGGGCACCGGCAACACCGGCACCCACACGGGGTCGCTGTGGAGCGCCACCGGCGACCAAGCTCGCCGGCGTCACCTTCACCGGCGAATCGGCGACCGGCTGGCAGCAGGCCACGCTGAGCTCCCCGGTCGCGGTGACCGCGAACACCACCTACGTCGCGTCCTACTACGCCCCGGTCGGGCGCTACGCCGTCCAACCCCAGCTACTTCGCCAGCGCCGCGACGACCAACGGCCCGCTGACCGCTCTGCGCAACGGCACCGACGGCTCGCAACGGGGTCTACAAGTACGGCGCGTCGGGCTTCCCGACCAGCACCTACCAGTCGTCCAACTACTGGGTCGACGTCGTCTTCGACTCCACCGCCAACGACACCACCGCACCGACGGTCGCCTCCCGCGCTCCGGCGCCGGGCGCCAGTGGAGTCGCCGTGACCACTCCGGTGACCGCGACCTTCTCCGAGCCCGTCGTCGCCTCCTCGGTAGCGATGGAGTTGCGCGGACCCGGCAACGCCCTGGTACCTGCGGCGACGTCGTACGACGCGCCCTCGCAGACCGCCACGCTCACGCCCAACTCACCGCTGAGCGCGTCCACCACGTACACGGCCACGGTCAGCGGGGCCCGCGACAGCTCGAACAACACGATGACGGCCGTCACCTGGAGCTTCACCACCGCGGCACCGCCGCCCCCGCCGCCGGACCAGGGGCCGGGCGGACCGATCGCCGTGGTCACCTCGAACGCCAACCCGTACTCGAAGTACCTGGCCGAGATCCTGCGGACCGAGGGGCTGAACGAGTTCGCCACCATCGACGTCGGCACGTTGTCGGCGGCACGCTGGCCGCGTACGACGTGGTCGTGCTGGGCAACGTCGCCACCACCACAGCGCAGGCGAGCACCCTGACCACCTGGGTGAACGGCGGCGGCAACCTGATCGCGATGCGGCCCAACGCCAACCTGTCCAGCCTGCTCGGCCTCACCGCCGCAGCCGGCGGGGCGGTGAGCGAGGGGTACCTCAAGGTCAACCCCGCGACGGCGCCCGGCGCGGGCATCGTGTCCGACACCATCCAGTTCCACGGCAGCGCCGACCGCTACACGCTGACCGGCGGAGCCCAGGCCGTCGCCACGCTCTACACCACGGCCACCGCCGCCACGACCAACCCCGCGGTCACCCTGCGTGACGTCGGGGCCAACGGCGGCCAGGCGGCCGCCTTCACCTTCGACCTCCCGCTGTCGATCCAGCAGACCCGGCAGGGCAACCCGGCCTGGGCGGGCACCGAGCGGGACGGCCAGGCGCCGATCCGGTCCGACGACATGTTCTTCGGCGGCGCCTCGACCGACTGGGTCAACCTCTCCAAGGCGGCCATCCCGCAGGCCGACGAGCAGCAGCGACTGCTGGCCAACCTGATCCAGGTGATGAACCGGGACAAGAAGCCACTGCCCCGCTTCTGGTACTTCCCGCGCAGCCTCAAGGCGGTCGTGGTGGGCACCGGAGACGACCACGGCAACGGCGGGACCGCCGGTCGGTTCGACCAGTACGAGGCCAACAGCCCGGCGAACTGCGTGGCCAGCGACTGGGCGTGCTACCGGTTCAGCTCCTACATGTATCCCGGCACGCCGCTTCAGCAACTCGGCAGCCGTGGCCTACACCGGCCGCGGGCTTCGAGGTCGGGCCTGCACCCGTCGACCGAGTGCGGCAACTACACCCCGGCCTCGATCGCCAACGTCTACACCGGCCAGCTGGCGAGTTGGCAGTCCAACTTCCCCGGTGTGGCCAGCCCGAAGACCAACCGGACCCACTGCATCGTGTTCAGCGACTGGTCCTCCCAGCCGAAGGTCGAGTTGGCCAACGGCATCCGGATGGACACCAACTACTACTACTGGCCCGGGAGCTGGGTGCAGAACCGGCCCGGCTTCATGACCGGCTCGGGGATGCCGATGCGGTTCGCCGACACCGACGGCACGATGATCGACATCTACCAGGCGGCGACGCAGATGACCGACGAGTCGGGCCAGACCTATCCGTTCACGGCCGAACACCCTGCTCGACAACGCGCTCGGATCGCTCGGCTACTACGGCGCGTTCACCGCGAACATGCACACCGACGCGGCGACCACCGCCGACAGCGACGGGGTGCTGGCCTCGGCCAAGTCGCGCGGCGTGCCCATCGTCAGCGGCAAGCAGCTGCTCGACTGGACCGACGGCCGCAACGGCTCCAGCTACAGCAACCTCAGCTGGAGCGGCGAACACGCTGAACTTCACCGTCGGCGTCGGCACCGGGGCCAACGGGCTCACCGGCATGGTGCCGGTGGCCGGTCCGAACGGGACCCAGCTGACCGGCCTGACCAAGGGCGGCAGCGCGGTGAGCTACACCACCAGCACGGTGAAGGGTCTCGACTACGCCTCCTTCACCGCGACCGGCGGGACGTACGCGGCGACGTACGGATCCGGTGCGGCACCGCTGGCCATCGCCGCTCCCGGAGGCGGCAGCGCGCCAGGTCGCGGGCGACCAGACCGCGACGATCGACTGGACGACCACCAAGGTGGCGACCAGCGAGGTCCTGCTGGGCACCACGGCCACCAACCTGAAGTCGGCCAAGGCCCAGGGCGGCTCCACCCGCAAGCACTCGCTGACCGTACGCGGGCTCAAGCCGGGCAAGCGGTACTACTACCGGGTGGTCTCCACCGACACCGCGGGCGCCAAGACCACCGCTCCGGCCCTGACCGCCCCGGCCGCCACCTTCGTCACGGCGGCCCTGGACACGGTGGCTCCCACGGCCACTGTGCCGAACATCACCCCGTTGCCCGACGGCACCGCGCTGGTCCGCTGGACCACCAACGAGCCGACCTCCAGCACCGTGGCGTACGGGTCGCTGGCCACCAAGTTGGTGGAGCGGGTGATGACCGAAGACCTGTCCACCAAGCACAAGGTGGTGCTCACCGGGCTGACTCCTGGGAGCACGTACTGGGTGCGCACGAAGTCCGCCGACGCGGCCGGAAACGTCGTCATCACCACGGCGGCGCGCTTCGTGACCCCGGCGGCCGGGGTCGCCCAGCAGAGCGTCGAGAGCCTTCATGCTCGGCAGGACCACCGGGCGCCGGCCTGATCGACGAGTCCGGCGAAGGATCGATCACTCTGAGCGGGAAACAGGCCCTTATCCGCAAGGGTGCCTTCGTCTCCGGCGTGCTGGATGCGCGGGCGATGGTCGACTGGGACCGCGCCTACCGGCAGGGCCGACGTACCGGCCGGCGCCACGCTGATCGTGAGCGTCCGCACGGGCAGCACCGCGACTCCGGACAGCACCTGGACCGGGTGGACCCCGGCCACCGTAGGCGGTCGGATCACCGGCAGCTCGCGCTTCCTGCAGTACCGGATCGACATGGTCAGCCCGATCGGGGTGGCGGCTCCGACGCTCTACGCCGTCGGTTTCAGCCACAACGGAGGGGCGTTGGCCGAGGTCAAGGAGACCCAGTAGGCACGGTCGTCGACGTACGGCGGGGTTCTCGTTGGCGACTATGATGGGACAAACGTCGTTGCCCTCCATTGCTGGCAGCTGCAGTTTCCGCAGACCGTTCAGTGAGAGGCAGCCATGTCATCGGCCACCATCAACGACGCACCACCGCGCACCAGCCGTGCTGAGCGGATGCACGTCCGCCAGCACAGCACGTTCAAGGAACTCACGGCGAAGATCCAGGCCGCCGGCCTGCTGGAACGCCGGTACGGGTTCTACTGGTCCATGATGGGCGGGGCAGCACTGGCGCTCGGCGGCATCGTCGCCGGCGCCGTGCTGCTCGGCGAAAGCTGGTACCTGCTGCTGCTGGCCGCGGCGCTCGGCGTGGTGCTGTCCCAGCTCGGATTCCTCGGCCACGAGGCGGCACACCGGCAGATCTTCCGCTCGGCCCACCGCAACGAGTGGGCCGCGCGGGTGCTCTCGACGCTGCTGGTCGGACTCAGCTACAGCTGGTGGATGAACAAGCACAACCGCCACCACGCCAACCCGAACAAGCTCGGCGCCGACCCCGACATCGAGATCAAGGTGGTCAGCTTCACCGGCGAAGCCGCTTCGGAGCGCAAGGGTCTCTGGGCCCGGCTCGGCCGCATCCAGGGCTACTACTTCCTGCCGCTGCTGCTGCTCGAGGGCCTGAGCCTGCACGCGGCGTCCATCGGCCACGTGCTCCGCGACAAGGGTGGCAAGCGCCGCGCCGTGGAGATCACCTTCCTCGCGGTGCGCATCCTCGGCTACGTCGGACTGCTGTTCTGGCTGCTGCCGCCCGGCCTGGCCGCCGCCTTCCTCGGCGTCCAGCTCGCCGTCTTCGGCTTCCTGCTGGGCGGGGCCTTCACCCCGAACCACACCGCGATGCCGATCGTCCCGCGCGAGGCCCAGCTGGACTTCCTGCGCCGTCAGGTGCTGATGTCGCGCAACATCTCCGGCGGTCCGGTGGTGCGCTTCCTGATGGGCGGCCTGCACTACCAGGTCGAGCACCACCTGTTCCCGATGATGGCGCGTCCGAGCCTGCGCAAGGCCGCGGTGATCGTCCGCGAGCACTGCCGGACCCACGACATCGCCTACACCGAGACCTCGCTGTGGCGCTCGTACGGGGTCATCCTGAGCTACCTGAACCGTGTCGGCCTTCGCCACCGCAACACCTTCGCCTGCCCCGTCGCGCAGCTGTACCGCATCTAGATCTGCTCGGCTGTGGGCGGACTTGGGCCGCTCGGCCCGGGTCGCGTACGATCGTGCGTCGGTTGTACGCGGGGCCATGGCGCAATTGGTAGCGCACCTGCTTTGCAAGCAGGGGGTTACGGGTTCGAGTCCCGTTGGCTCCACCGAGCGTTTTGCCTAATGGGACCGCAGCAGTCGCCCGTGAGGGATGCTGTTGTCCGAGCCGGCTGTCGGTGAGCACTGTATTTCCCCCGGCCTTGTCGTTGAGGTCTATGACTAGATCGTGCCCCGGTGGTTGGTGAGGAGGCCGGTAGTGCTGGTGGGATGTCGTGCCGGTGAGCACTGATCCATTAGGTCGTAGCAGGTCTTCTCCGTGGCTCGCGCCGTGTTAGTTCAACAAGGTGAGGAGAGGCACGATGCTGTTCGTGGGCGATGACTGGGCTGAGGCCCATCACGACATCGAGATCGAAGACGACTCCGGGGTGCTGGCCCGCAAGCGGCTGCCGGAGGGTATGGCCGGGATGACGGCCTTCCATGAGCTGGTCGCTGAGCATTTGGACCCGGCCGGCGGGCCGGACCAGGTGCTGGTGGGGATCGAGACCGAGCGGGGGCCGTGGGTGCAGGCGCTGCTCGGGGCCGGCTACACCGTGTATGCGATCAACCCGATGCAGGTGGCCCGGTACCGGGAGCGGCATTCGACGTCGGGGGCGAAATCGGACGCCGCGGATGCCCATCTGCTGGCCGAGATCGTCCGGGTCGACCGGGCTCATCACCGCCCGGTGGCGGGGGACTCCGAGATCGCCGAGCACGTCAAGGTCGCCGCCCGGGCCCATCAGACGATGATCTGGTCCCGGGTGCGGCAGGTGAACGCGTTGCGGGCGTTGCTGCGGGAGTACTACCCGGCCGGGTTGGCCGCGTTCGGCAACGACCTGGCCGACCGGGACGCGTTGGTGGTGCTGGCCGCCGCGCCCAGCCCGGAGCAGGGCCGGCGGCTGTCCCAGGCGCGGATCGAAACCTTGCTCCGCAAGGGCGGTCGGCAGCGCAACCTGGCTGCCGCCGCGGCCAAGATCCGGGCCGCCTTGCAGTCCGAGCAGCTGTCGGCCCGGCCCGGCGTGGTGCCGGCCTATGCCGCGGCGGCGTCGGCGCTGATCGCGGTGCTGACCACGATGGTCGCCCAGACCGAGGTGCTGGCCGGGCAGGTGGAGGAGGGTTTTGGCCGGCACCCGGACGTTGAGATCTACCGGAGCCAGCCCGGCCTCGGACCGATCCTGGGCGCCCGGGTGCTGGCCGAGTTCGGCGACGACCCCGACCGCTACACCGACGCCAGAAGCCGCAGAAACTACTCCGGCATGTCACCGATCACTAAGGCCTCCGGCACCAAACGGGTCGTGCTCGCCCGCTACGCCCGCAACCGGCGACTCGGCGACGCGCTGTTCCTCCAGGCCTACTCGGCCCTGCGGGTCTCACCCGGCGCCCGGGCGTTCTACGACCGGCAGCGAGCTCGCGGCGCCACCCACTACCAAGCCCTCCGCGCCCTCGCCAACCGGCTGGTCGGCATCCTGCACGGCTGCCTGCGACACCACACGCTTTACGACGAGGACTGCGCGTGGCACATCGAGGAGAAGCTCGCCACCGCCGCCTGATCCGATCCCCGCAGCCCGCATCGACTCCTGGTCCCCGGGCGACCTCGCGCTGCCGGGGTTCCTCCATGACCAGCCAATCCCTGCCGGAGCGCAGCCGCGGTCAACCGCTCGACCAGATCCAGTGCAACGCAGGCTTGACCGCGGCGAGCACCGGCGCACAATCAAACTCGGAGGAACCCCGGCCACACCCTTGACTCCTGCGATCGTGGGATGTCTAGTCAGCGTGGACTTTCGAGCGCCGATGCGAGACGTTGCGAACAATCGCACATATGTCCCTTTAGCCCTTTCAAGGCGGCAGCACGGGTTCGAATCCCGTTGGGGATACCCTCTAAAGTGGCCTCTGACAAGGGGTTTCAGTAGCGTTGCGGCGCGCTCGGCTTCCCTCGACCATGATCGAGGGGGCGAGCGGGACTCACCAAGGGCAGCCGAGCTTGCAGACCCATGGCCATCCAACAGGTCACGGTGTGGCCTAGCCCGCGGTCCCCGCCGCAAGATCATTTGCGTCGAACTGACCGGCCGGGCGCCTCGATGGTGCATGTGGTGGCAAGGGCAACACGAGGCGTGCTGCCTTACTTCCCGGTTCCGAGCAGCGCGCTCGAAGCCCGCCACTCGATGGGGACCCGTGCTTCGGCGCCACCTGACCGCTCGACACCAGTGCCGTAGGTGACCCATGGCCTACATCGAACGCCGTCAAGTGAGGAGGCGGACCTCATCCGGTCGCGTCAGGATGGTCGGCAGGTACAAGGTTCGCTACCGCGATCCCGATGGGCGCGCCCACAGTGAGACGAAGGATCGGCTGGTCGACGCCGAGCGGCGCAAGGCCGAGATCGAATTGGCCCTGGCTACGGACCGCTGGCGCGACCCACGAAGAGGAGACGTGCTGTTGAGCGCATGGGCCGAGCAGTGGCTGCCCACGCGTCATAACCTTCGAGCGACCACCTTCGCCCGGCTTGAGATCACCCTGAACAACCAGGTCCTCCCGCGTTTCGGATCCATCGCGCCCAACACGATGGGAAACAGCGATATCAGAGCCTGGGTGAGCACAATGCTCGCCGAAGGTCTGTCCGCGGCAACGACACGGAAGGCGGTCTCCGCGCTGCGACAGCGCCTGGCCACGGCGGTCGAGGACGAGCGCATCCCGCTCAATCCCGCACTGAGCGTGCCGCTGCCCTGCGAGCGGCAGAGCCGCCCCGCTACCTGTCCCAGGCCGGGGTCGAACGCCTCGCGCCTGAGCTGCCCGGGTGGATGGTAGACGGACTCGGCCGCCGAGGACAGGAGCAAACAACCCGGGACCGTGGAAGGCGCGCCACCCGAGACGATACCGGAAGCCTGTCAGCCCACCGACACAAACAGAACGAGTCGACGCCTGCAGGGCCGACACCATGATCAACAGTCAGCTGCGCAAGTTCTGGGCGAAGCGGGATGGGTGTCAACCAGTTGGGATGATGCTGCCGATGCAGTACCGTCACCATTGCGCGCGCCGCCGGAAGGAGGAGCTGTGACTCGAGTCACAATCAACGAAATTGCGCGGATCTCTGGCGTTTCCAAAGGTGCAGTTTCCTACGCGCTCAACGGACGGCCCGGAGTTTCCGGTGCAACCCGGCAACGTATTCTCGACGTCGCCGCCGACCTAGGCTGGGCGCCCAATCGCACAGCTCGACTGCTGTCGGAATCGCGCACAGACGCCTTCGGGCTGGTTCTGGGTCGCGACGCCAAGACTTTGGCCAGCGAGCCATTTTACATGGAGTTCCTCGCAGGGATCGAGTCGGAGTTGTCGGCCCGATCGTATGCGTTGTTGCTGCAGGTGTGCCCCGACATGGACGACGAGCTGAAGACCTACCGCCGATGGAGCTCCGAGCGGCGGGTCGACGCGGTGGTCGTAGTCGACCTGCGACTCGCCGATGCACGGATCGCACTACTTCACCAACTCGAGCTTCCGGCGTCTTCGTTGGCAACCCCCTGATGGCGGGCGGCTTCACCACCGTCTGGACCGACGACCTGACGGCAATGCGGGAAGCGGTGAGCCACATGATTTCGCTCGGCCACACTCGAATGGCCCGAGTCAGCGGGATCGGGGATTTAAGTCACGTGCACCTCCGCAACCAGGCATTCAAGGAGGCTATGGCTCACCATGGCCTTGAAGGCCGCATCGTGCGGGCAGACTTTTCCGCCGAGGGCGGCCGCGCGGCGACCCGAGAGCTGGTGTTGGGTCCCGAAGCGCCCACGGCCATTCTCTTCGACAACGACTTGATGGCAGTCTCAGGCTTGTCGGCGATGACGGAGATGGGGATCGCGGTGCCCGAGCAAGTCAGTTTGCTGGCTTGGGATGACTCCGCCCTATGCGAGATAACCCATCCAAAGCTGTCGGCGATGAGCCTTGACGTGGTGGGTTTGGGCGCCCACGTCGCACGACGGTTGTTTGCGCTGCTGGAGGGCGAACCTCCGGCCGCTCATCTGGACTCCAAACCGACCTTCAGGGGGCGCGGAAGTACCGGTCCCCCGCCGACCTGATGCCGGCTGCCTCAGTCCGCAATGCGCTCAACGACCGTGACCGCGTACGGCGCAAGCTCAACCTTCTCCACCCTCGCGCCGTCCGCGTCGACAAGGTGACCGTTGACGCATGGCAGTCCTGCGATGGTCTCGGCAGAATGGTTGACGAACCAAACGAAGCTCCGACCATCATGATGGTGAAGTTCGGCCACGGCTATGCGCGGGTCGGCGACAGTCACCGCACGCACCACGCCGGCCTCGATGGCCAGCGCGTCATAGAGCCTCCAGGTGGGCTCAGGGTTGATATCCGGAGTGATGGCCGCGAAGTACTCCAGGGGATAGGTGCCTAGCACCATCGCCCCCCGGCCGGTTCGCCGGCTCAGCAGCGCCGGACGGCCATGTCCGTCGACGGCGACCACATCGGCGTCGGTGGGTTCCACCGGAAGGTAGGCGCGCGAGTCGGCCGTGCCCGCCACCGGGAAGGTCAGTTCCTCACCGGCTGGGATAGGCCCGAAGTTGCGCTGGAATCGGAGTGTGACCGTGTCGTCGAGGACGGGATCGACAAGGCCATAGCGGGTTGTCTTCTTGACCCCGAACGTCGCGTCGAGGTCGGGCCACCACGGTCCCCGCTGGGTAGGGTGATCGCCGAGGTAGACCGAGGCGTACACCGTCGCGCCGCCCTCGGCCAGCTTGATCAATTGGCGCCACGATGGCGCCGTCAGCTGTTTGGTCGACGGCACGAGATAGAGCAGCGCGTCGTCGGGGATGCCGTCGAGTTCGCGTGACACGCCGACCGGAAGGTCGGCTTCCCGAGTTGCGACGTAAGCTTGCCGGCTGATCTCGAAGACCGCGGCAGCGTCCTCGGGTTGGGTGAACGGATATTGAGCCTCGAGGTAGGAGCTGACCACCAGTACCGCCTGGGCGTCGGGTCGCGACAGAGCTCCAGCCTCGACGCGTCAAGGGTCTCGCTGAAGGACTTGACTTCGAGGGCCTGCGCCTTCGGGCGGCCGAACTTGTCGATCAGCCCGAAGTGCATTCAAATGGATGGTGGGAGTACGGCTCAACGTCGAACAGGTCGTCGTAGTCGGTGTTGTTCCAGCTGAGCCATCCAGTTGCCCCCGCGAGCAGCGTGTTGTGCAGCACCTGGCGGTAGTAGTCGGCCGCTTGGGGATCGCTCACGTAGTCGCTGGTGACCCCGAACTCTTCGAGGATCACCGGCTTGCCCCCGAGGTCCAGCAGCTCGCAGATGAAGGCGGCTCCCAGGTTCTGGCGAACCTGATCGGTCTCCATGCGATAGACATGCGGCCCGTGGAAGTCGACGAGCGGCGCCAACTCTCGGATCCGGAAGCCGTTGTCCTCACCGGTCACCTCCACTCCCCACGCTCCGTCCCCGATCGATACCGGCCGGGTGCCACCTCCGGCCCGTATCGCGTCCACCAGGATCTGCGCCCAGCTGGTGACGGCTTCGGCGTCGATGCTGCCGATCCCGCGACCCCTCCAGTCGCCGTAGATCGGAATTTCGTTGCTGAGCAGCCATCCGGCGACCGCCTCGTAGCTTGGCGAACCGCTTGGTCAGCTCGCGGACGTACCAGGCCTGGCGGGCGACGAACCACACGTCGGAGAAGATGTCCCGCCCGGCTCGCCAGGCAGGGTCCCAGTTCTGCCCGGACATATGTCCGACGATGAAGGTCGGAATCGTCCGCATCCCTCTGGAGGCATGCTGGTCCAGGAAGTCGCCGTACCGGGCGACCAACACCTCGTCGAGCGCATCGGGGGTCGGCATGAAGTCCGGCCAGTAGAAGAAACTCCGAGTCACCGTCATGCCCAGTCCCGCGAGCTGATCGAGCTCCTGGCCGACCACCGCAGCGTTGTAGTCGCGCCACATCCGAGGCCCACCGGCCTTGGACCAGAAGTTCGTGCCCAGCCACAGGTCCGCTTGCCCGTTCCTGACCAACTTCGCTGACTGTCGCTTCATGCTGGGTCCTCTCACAGGAGTCGATCCGCTCGCCACAGGTACCCGAGTTAACCGGTTCAGGAACTTTTGGCAAAACCATTGTCTTCTGGTTTCCGATCGGTTAGGTTGAGCGCATTCACGCCGACTCCGGCGTACCACAGACAAGAAGTTTGGGGAGGTCGACGCCTCATGTATCCGCGCATGCACTTCTTCACCATTACCGCGGCAGCGCTCGCTTTAGTGGCCGCCGCCGGTTGCACCAGTTCGTCCAAGCCTGATGTTGCCCCGGTGGGAGAGGTGACTGGGCCGGCAGCCACGACCGTTGCGCCGTGGGCCGCATCGGGCACGGCACCCAATTCAACGGTGACCATCTGCATGTTCGCCGGCCCCGGAGCTGGAGTCAGTCCGCAAACTCTCGCCCGCAATTCACTGACTTCACGCAGGGAAAGATCGACGTCAAGTTCGTGGCCATACCGACGCAATCGTCCAACCAGGGCACACTTGCAGCAACTGCGTTCCGGATCATCGACCTGCGACATCGTCGATCAAAGCACCACCAACGCCGGCCTGATCAACCAGTACCTCGAGCCGCTCGAGCCGTACATGAAGCAGCCGTCACTGTTCAACGCCGACCGCCTATGACCTTGAGGACTTTCCCGCAGGACTGCGAGATCTCGCGTCGACAAAGGACGGCCTTGTCTCGTTGCCTTACGGCAGCGACACCCCGCTCCTCATGTACCGCAAGGACTTGATGGAAAAGTGGGGAATCACGGTGCCGACGCCCCCGGAGGCCTGGACCTGGACCCAGCTCTACGATGCCGTGCGCACGATTCAGACGAAGTTGGACGCCGGCGGCGCGGGCGATCCGCAGTATCCGATCGCGGTTGGCGGTGCTAGCAGCGTCTCGGGTGCGATATTCGCGCTGCAGGCGATGTGGTCGACCGGCGGTGACCCGCTCGACGCCAGTGGAAACAAGACCGACTTCGCCCAGGCCAAGGTTGCCGAGGGGCTGCAGAAGTCGGTCGGTCTTCACACTGACCTCAAGGCAACGTCGCCGGGAACAGCGAGCTACGACTACGCAGAGCTGCAGACAGCGCTGATCCAGGGGCGCACACCAATGGCCATCGAGTGGAACGCCGCGGCCGCGGATCTAGGCGACCCAGCGAAGTCGCCCAAGACCGCAGGCAAGATGGGCTATGCAATGCTGCCGTACGAGGGTGACGCCAAGGCTCCTAGAATGTTCCTCACCTCACACCCTGGCGCGCTCAACAAGGCCGGCAAGAACAAGAATGCGGCCTTCTCCTACGTGGTGTGGTACACCAGCAAGATGTTGCGCGCCAGTATGTGGAATCGGGTGCAGGCAGTTCGGGACGCTCGTCACTGTTGACCGACCCCGCCTTCGCGAGGACGCAGCCCGTCTTGATGGCATTGAACTACTCGTTGGAATTGGCGCACCCGCTGCCTGCCGGTCCTTACCTCCCGTCCATGCTGACTGAGGTCATCGGGCCGAACAGCAATGCCGCGTACGCAGGCACCATCACGGCCGACGAGGCGACCGAGAAGATGCAGGTCGCGGCAGAGGAAATGATCAAGAAGGCCGGCGGCTAACCTGATGTCCACCCTCCAAGCGCCCGACAGCTTGATCGTCACGAACGCCGATCTTCGATGTCTGGCGCCGTCCACAGCGGCGGATGGCGATTCTGCTCGGCCTCCCGGCGACCGTCCTCCTCGGCGTATTGGTCGGATGGCCGATCGTCAACGGGATCGTGCTCAGCCTGCAGCGGATCACGCCCACCGCCGAGCCGGGGTGGGTGGGTCTGCACAACTACGAGGCGGTGCTGACCAGCGGCACGTTCTGGGAGAGCGTCCGGATCACGGTCGTCTTCTCCCTGGCGGCACTGATCGTCGAGTTCACCCTGGGGTTCGGGCTCTCGCGTTGATGCTGGCGCGGGTCGTACGTGGGAGCGGCGTGTTGCGCACGTTGCTCCTGATACCCACCATGCTCACCCCGGCGGTAGCCGCCATCAATTTCCGGGTCATGCTCAACTACGACTACGGGCTGATCAACTACCTCATCAGCCAGTTGGGGCTGCCTCCGCAGGCCTGGGTGTCCCAACCCGGAATCGCGCCGCTGGCTGCGCTTGTGCTGACCGATGTCTGGCGAAGCACTCCCTTCTTCATGCTCGTGCTCAGCTCGGGTCTGCTCGCTCTTCCACACGAGACCCTCGAGGCGGCCGACGTGGACGGGGTGGGCAGTTGGCGCAAACTGTTCTACGTCAAGATTCCGCTCCTGTTGCCACTGCTGCTGGTCACCATCTTGTTCCGGGTCATCGACCTGCTGCGGACCTTCGACATCGTGTACGTGCTGACACAGGGGGGCCCGGGAACGAGCACGACCGTGACCAGTCTGCTGATCTACAACGACATGGCCATCGGCAACTTCATCAGCTACGCCTCCACTGAGGCCGTGATCATGATGCTGTTGACCGCCACCGTCAGCGTCGTGCTCATCCGCGTTCTCAGGGCGCAGGACTGATGGAGGCGCACATGTGCGGAACCATGTCGCGCCCGTATTGACAATGTCGAGGGAGGCAGTTCATAACGATGTCGACCGGTACTTCACCGATCCTACCGATTCCGGCCGGCCCGACGCGCCAGCGACCGCACAGCGAAACAGGGTGCGGCAGCGCGGAGGGTGTGGCTCCCGCACATCGGCGGCAGCTGAAATCCAAGACCAGGAAGCGCGTGGAGATGAGCCTGATCTACATCGGCTCTCTCCGTGTGGGTCGCCGCTGTCGCTGTTCCCGGTGGCCTGGGCGATCCTGCAGTCAATCAAGCTGCCGCCCGACATC
>CAVSDA010000005.1:0-212050 GCA_963726625.1 uncultured Actinomycetota bacterium | reverse complement strand
CTTCAACTTAAGGTTACATGGGTGTAGTTTGGGGTGATGGGTCGTGCGGGTCAGCAGGTGGTGCGGGATGAGGGCGGTCTGGAGGATCGGATCTCGGTAGGGCTGCTGGCGTGGGCGTTCCCGCGGGCGACGGTGGAGGCGGTGGTGGAGGCCTCGGGGGTGCGGGAGCGTCGGGTCCGGATGCTGCCGTCGTGGCTGGTGGTGTATTACGTGTTGGCGTTGGCGTTGTTCATGGATATGGGCGGCGGGCGGGTGATGCGCAAGCTGGCGGGGACGTTGGCGTGGGCGGCTCGGGGGGTGACGGTGCGGGTGCCGTCGGAGGAGGCATTGTCGCGGGCCCGGGTCCGGCTGGGCCGGTGCCGTTGCGGTTGCTGTTCGAGGCGGTCGCCGGGCCGTTGGCGGCGGCGGACACGCCGGGCGGTTTCTGGCGGGGGCGGCGGGTCCTCAGTGTGGACGGGACGACGCTGGACGTGCAGGACACGGCGGCGAACTGGGCCCGGTTCGGCGGCCCGGGCACCGCCGACGAGGCCGGCCGGGCGTTGCGGGGCGGGTTCCCGAAGCTGCGGGTGGTGGCGTTGGCCGAATGCGGCACCCGGGCGTTGATCGGGGCACGGCAGGGCAGCTACGCCACCTCGGAGAAGGCGTTGACGATTGAGCTGCTGGGGATGTTGGGCGAGGGGATGCTGGTGTTGGCCGACCGCAACTTCTCCGGCTACGACCTGTGGCGCCAAGCTTCGGCGACCGGCGCGGACCTGCTGTGGCGGGCCGGGTCAGGCTTCGCCCTGCCGGTGGCCACGGTGTTGGCCGACGGCACCTACCTGTCCACGCTGAGCCCACCGAAGCCGCTGCGCCGTACCGGCGCAGCCCGATCACCGTGCGGGTGGTGGAGTACCACCTGCTGGAGACCGGCGGAGGCCCGACGGAGACGTTCGCCCTGCTGACCACGCTGCTCGACCCCGACCAGGCACCCGCAGCCGAACTCGCCGAGCTGTACCACGCCCGCTGGCAGATCGAGAACGCGTTCGCCGCGTTCAAGTCCCAGCTCAAAGGCGACGGCGTCGTGCTCCGCTCCAAGACCCCCGACGGGGCCGAGCAGGAACTGTGGGCGCCGCTGTGCCACTACCACTCGATCCGCGAACTGATCTGCGCCGCCGCCGACCTCACCGACAAAGACCCACTCCGCCTGTCCTTCATAGCCGCCCTCGACGCGGTCCGCGGCCCGGTCGGCGACCCGGCCGCATTTCCCCCCTCGGCACCCGCCTGAGATCCCACCCGCCTGGCTGCGCCTGCTCGCCGCCCGCCCCAACCCCCGCCGAGCCGGCCGAACCAACCCCCGACACGCCAAACGCAGCCATGCCTACCCACGCAAGCCCGCCGACCCCGCCCGACGGCCACCCGCCCCCGGCACCTCGCCCTCGTGCTACCCCTCAAACCCCGAACAGCCTAAGTTGATGGTATTGGCCCCGTGGCCCCGCAACCGATGAAGCTGGCTGGCATGAAGATTGGCGGATCGAGCCCGCCGGAAGGGAGTTTGACGTGGAGCACCACCTGCTTGGACGCACGGGCGTCTCGGTGGAGCAAGATGTGCCTCGGCGCGATGATGTTTGGCGCGTGGGGCAACCCTGACCACGAGGAATCGATACGCGTCATCCACGCAGCACTCGACGCTGGCATCAACTTCATCGATACCGCCGACGTCTACGCCCAAGGCGAGTCGGAGGAGATCGTTGGGGAGGCGCTGAAAGGTCGCCGCGACGAGATCGTGTTGGCTACGAAGTTTCATGGAGCGATGGGCGACGGCCCGAACCGGCAGGGCAGCTCGCGGCGGTGGATCATGCGCGCCGTCGAGGACTCGCTGCGCCGCCTCGACACCGACTGGATCGATCTTTACCAGGTGCACCGACCCAGAAACGTAGCCTGATACCCATCGGGCCGCCACCGAAGTTCCACGGAACTCGAAACATCCTCCCACTGACCTCTGCCTTATCAGGTCCAGCATGCACGCCTGAAAATCCTCGTTTTCACGCTCAGCGAGTGTCGACGAACGTCGACCATGGTGCACCGAAGCCTCCGTTGTCAGACAGATAGCCAGACACCTCCTGTTCGGACTCGAGATGAATGGGTCCAGACTCGCTCTCAACTGTAGTTAGATGCGTGGCACGAGGGAAGATCGTCCTCGCCGCGCACCTGGTCGAGATGGGGTCCGGCAGCCAGTCGTCCCGTCCGCCCTTCCGCGGTTGTTGCCGGCGCCCGGTTACCGAGGTCAGGTGAGGACATGTCACGAAGCTGAAGATAGTCGGCGCGACTGCCTCTGCCAGTGGAGGCACGCTCAACGGAGATCATGGCGGACGGGTGTGGCTTACGGGAATCACCTAGGGAGTTACCGATCCACGCCGCGCAAAACCTCGCCCGAAGGCCTACTCAGGACGAGACGGACCGCTTTAACCCGAAACCTGGGTACCGCGCTTGAGGGTCGGACATTGTCGACACCATTGCGCGCTCCGCATGATGGTGGTTCATCGCGTGCTCCGAACGACGGTCGGCGCAATCGATAGCTGTCCGGAGGCGATCAGGAGGTGGCGGCGACGCACGGCGGATTGAGACACCATCACGGTCGGCTCGACGTCACGGATCGCGCTGCCGACCTCGGCCCGCTTGGTTTCGCGCCTGGACCGATCTGCACACACTCCCGGGCCCTCGAGCCGAAGCGTCGAGGATCTGCGTCGCAGCGCGCGTCCTGATCGGCGCCGTAAATCCGCCCAGTAGGTCAGAAAGACCCTGCTGGCCCTCCGGCGCCCAGGCCCGCCCGTCCTGGGTGAGCCGCTTTCTCTGGGTAGGCTTCTCGCCGCGCGCCAGCATCCACCATCTCGGTGACCTGCGGACCGGGCCCTCAGCTCGCTTCATGCTCTCGACGCGATGAATCAGCGCGAACCGGTTGGCGCTGGTGAGCACGTCGAACATCGCCCGCGCATCCGGCTCCGCCGCGATCGCCGCGGCCAGGTCGTCGGGCGCCTGGCGGGTCGCCGGACCGGCGTACGCCGCGCGCCATCGCCCGTCGGCGCGCGCGGCCTCGACCGCGGCGCGCCCGGCGTCGGTCATCCGGCCCTGCTCCTCCAGCGTCGCCACGAGCGCGACGTTTCGCTGGGACCAGTTGCCCTTGGGTCGGCGCGGGGTGATGCGCACGGTGTAGCTGTCCTCGTCGCGCTTGCCGGCCTGGCCATCAATCCAACCGAAACAGAGCAGCTCCTCGACTGCGCTCGCCCACGTGATCGTGGTGGCCGACCCGCCCTTCTTGGTCAGCACCAGCCGCACGCCGGGCGATGTCGCGTGGTGCTCTTCGAGCCACGCCCGCAGCGCGGCGGGGTCGGTCACGAGCAGCTCGGGCAGCAGGGTAACCATGGATCTGACGGTAGCCGAGGCCGCTGACATCGGCGCCGCTCGGGCGGCGACCGGAGCAGGTCACCAAACCCGGTGTCGAGCCTGTCGTGGCCGGTGGAGGTGCTTTTGGTCAAACCAGGGGTGAGGCACATGCGTCTCCGCATGAGGGTCGGCTATGGCTGTGCCCTGCAGCACTTTTGGCTATGGGTGGTCCCAGCCTTGAGGCGGCCGCCCTGTCCAGCGGCGGCCGGCGGTCCAAGACATCCATGGACGAACTCATGAGGCTTTCATGAATAGGAGAGGGTGTTTGGCTCTACGCGCCAATCCGTCCCTCGTCTGGATCCTCGGCGAAAGGCTGCTCCGTCCGAGACGGCGAGGCGGGTCCGTTCCAGGGTGCGGTAGATCGTTGATCGGCCGACGCCGAACAGTGCGGCCAGTTCGGCCGGGCTGTAGGTGCCGAGGTCATGCAACTCGACGAGGTGTCGAGCCTGGTTCGGCTTCAGCTTGGGCTGTTTTCCTTTGAGTCGGCCCTTGGCCCTGGCCACCTGCATTCCCTCGCGGGTGCGCATCCGGATCAGGTCCGACTCGAACTCGCCACCATCGCCAACACGTTGAACAGCAACCGTCCGACCGGGTCCGTCGGGTCGTGGATCGAGCCGCCGAGGCTGAGTTTGACGTTCTGCTTGGTCAGCTCGTCCAAGATGTCGCGAGCATCAGGTAGCGACCGAGCGAGCCGGTCCAGCTTGGTGACCACGAGGGTGTCACCGGATCGGCAGGCCGCCAGGGCGAGCCGGAGGCCGGGCCGGTCGCGATTTGTACCGGTGAGGCCGTGGTCGACGTAGATGCGGTTGTCGCTGACGCCAAGGGCGTGCAGACCGTCACGCTGAGCGGTGAGGTCTTGTTGTTCTGTTGATACGCGGGCGTATCCCACCAGGAGTTCGTTCATCCTCCTGCGATGCGCCTGTTCAGGCGCCTCGTCAACCCCCCACCTCGCAAGCCGTCGTTCAGGCACTGAGCGACGGTCGGTTTGAATCTGACTTTGGTCGACGTGTCCCGCAGTCCTGCTCTTCATGACGACAGCGACCCACCCAGGCTCAGCGGTACGCTATCGAGTACTATTACGGAGGCGACCATGACGGCGATTACTGCGACTGATGCGCGCAAGACCCTGTTCGGACTCATCCAACAGGTCAACGACGACCATACCGCCGTAGAGGTCGTGTCTCGACACGGCAACGTGGTCATCATGTCGAAGGACGATTACGACGCGATGACCGAAACCGCCTACCTCCTGCGGAACCCTGCCAACGCCGAACGGCTGCTTGCGTCGATCGAGCGAGCAAGACGCGGCGAGTTTGAGGAACACGACCTCTCAGACGCGTGACGCGAGCGGTTGCCTTCGACCCGAACGGGTGGGAGGACTATGTCTACTGGCAAACCCAGGACCGCAGGACACTTAAGCGCATCAACCAGCTCATTGCCGATGTTGTCCGTGACCCATCTACCGGCATCGGTAAACCGGAAGCGCTCAAGCACATTCTGACCGGGGCATGGTCACGCCGCATCGACGAGGCAAACCGCCTCGTCTACTTCGTCACCGACGAATACATCGTCATCTTGCAAGCCCGCGAACACTACTAACGACTGGTCCGCGCACGACGGTCAACGTGCTCCGCATGGGGGTTGTGTAAGTCCCGAAAGAGGGTCGCTCAGCGTGCTCCGGACGACGGTCGCTCAGCGTGCTCCGCACCAGGGTCGTCATGCGGGGTTCCGGCGCAAGCAACCCACAGTTCGGCACTTCGCTTCAACGCCTACGTTGGACGTGATCACGGCGCAGGGTTGGAGGGGCACGGTGGATTCCAGGCAACTATCACCGATACTCGACTTGCGCAGCGCGGTGCTCGATGCGGACTGCGTCCCCCGCGACTCGGGATCATATGCCGGCCAGGGTGTTCCTTGATGAGCCGCTCCCCGGGCATTACCCGGTGGTGGCGGTGTGCGAGAGGCGGAACCAAGGCGCCTCGAAGGACGAAAAGTACGTGACCTGCGTCATTGACGCTGCCCTGCACGGGACCGTGATAAACACAGCTCTCCTTCGCCCGAAGTCGCTGCTGCCTTGACGCAACGATTCTCCAAGCCGAGAAGGCACATCAACGTCCAGACCCGCCGAACTACGAGCTACCCATCCACGGATTGAGGCCAAGGCGATCCATTAGCTACTTCGACCTGAAATAGTCGCTGACTGCAGATCTGCAGTCAGCGACTATTTCAGGTCGAAGTAGCTAAAGACGGCGCATTCCGCTGACCGGTCCGCTTCAGGAGTGACGAGTCCGTGATGGAGCCTCGAACGGACTCTGTACGCGGCCTGGAGATCAGCGTGACTCCACCAGGTCAAGCATCGAGAGCGACCAACGGTGGACATCGGCGAGCCTCGCCGCGAACGCCGGATTGACCTGGGCCATGCCGGTGTACCAGAGGTCGAACGCGACCTGCCGCACCGCGATGAAGTCGTCCAGGTGCGTGACGTCAATATTGCGCAGCGCACCGTAGCCGGTCAGCAGCGCCTCCCGGAACACCGAATAGTCCGGCCTTTCCCGCAGCTCCCACAGCGCGACGGCGAGGTCGTAAAGGCGCGGGCCGGTGCCGCAATCGTCGAAGTCGATGACCTGACTTTGCTCATTTAGTGTCGTCCGGTTGGCGGCCGTGGATGAGGTTGAGGACCGTTCGGAGGTCGTCGGGGAGAGGGTCGGCGGCGGTGATGGTCTGGTCGCCGGCTTGGATGGTGATGGTGTGGTAGCGCCGCAGGGTCTTGACGATTCTGTTGATGGACCAGCCGGTGGTGCGTTCGAGCCAGTGGCTGACGGCGAGGGCGGCGAACACGACGCTGAGGTGGGCCTCGATGGATTCGCGTTTGTGGTGGTAGATCGGTCGCGCCCGAAGATCACTCTTGGACATGCGGAAGGCCTTCTCGACCTGCCACAGCTGGTGGTAGGCGCCCATCACGAATTCCGGTGTCGGATCGGGAAGGTTCGTCACGTAGCCCTTGATCCCGGCCAGGGCGCGGGTCTTGGCCTCGAGGTCACGGTTGACCGACTTGGTGGCGTTGGTGAGCCGGACGAACCGGTTGCGCTTAACCGCGGTCTTCCCGGCGACGGCCTGCTCGGCCTTGGCGACCTGGAGGTCGATGCCCTTCAGGGTGCGCCGTGCCCGGTCGGCCCGGTACTGGTAGAAGACCGTCCGGCGGCGCTGGTCGGCTTTCGGGCCCATCACGGTGGGCTGGGTGAACACCTGCCCGTCAGCCAGGTCGGTCCCGGGATGGTCACGTCGCCACTGCGCCACCTGATAGGGCACGTCGGGGATCCGGGCGCCGACGATGAAGGTGAGGCCGGCGTCCTCGAGCTGTTTGCAGTTGGCCTCCGACATCATCCCGGCGTCGGCGACCACCGTCACCTGGGGCAGGTCGTAGGCGGCCGCGAACGCCTTCAGCACCGGCACCATCGTGGTGGTCTCGGCCGCGTTGCCCTCGAACGCGTGCACCTGCAGCGGGAACCCGCGCACGTCGGTCAACAACCCGACGGTGATCTGCGGCTCCAGCCGGCGTTCCTTGGAGAACCCGGGCTCGCGGAACCCGTCGCCCTGGTCGGTCTCGAAATAGAGCGTGCTGACGTCGTAGAGCACCAGCGTCGCCGGGCCGAGTCCGACATGCTCAGCGCACGCCGCGGCGAGCCGCTGCCGCCATTCGTTCCTGGCATAGCCGGGCAGGCGGCGGTTGATCGTCGCATAGGACGCCGAAGGAACCCCGATCTCGTTCAGCACCTCGATCGTCTCCAGCTTGCTGGCCGGCCGGATCACCCGGGCCAACGTCAGCGACCGGAACACCTCGTCCCCGCCACAGGCTGCGTCCAGACCCAGCACCTGGTAGGCGCGGCACAACGCTTCCCACAGATGCTTCGACCGGGTCGAGGTGATCGGCAACGCCTCAGCCGCCGGCCGACCGTCACCGAAGTCCAGGCTGTCCTGGTTCGCATGCAGCCGCTGCCGGGCCGCCGCCTTCAGCACCTCCACGTCCTCAAGGGTGTGCGCCGACCCGATGTGCTCGATCTCCCGCGACCCTCGCCGCGACGAATGCACGATCTGGACCGCGGTCGCATTACTGGCCGTCTTCACAGTCCGGACGTACGGCGACACCCCGCCAGGCTAGAAGACCCCCGACTTAGTGCACACCCTGCCCGACATCACACCTAGTCACGACCACCTTGCCGGCCAAATCAGGCCCTCGTGAGCAAAGTCAGGTGCCAGAGGCAGGGAAGCACTGTGCCAGAGGCAGGGAAGCACTGTGCCAGCGGCAGGGAAACGCCGCAGGCCCTGACCCGTGGATCCGGGCAGGGCCTGCGGCGTGTGAGCAGCCGAGGAAAGGGCTAGCGCATTTCGCCGCTCGTGGGCTCGCTGGGCCCTTCGTTGAAGCCCTCGACGATTCCGCCGAACTCCACCGGCGGCATATCGGGCGCCTTCGAGCGCGGAATCCCGGTAAAGGTGAAGGGATGCTCCGATCCCGGATCCGCCACGTCCACCACGACGATCTCGCCGGACTTGAGCTCGGAGAACAAGATCTTCTCGGCCAGGTAGTCCTCGATGTCACGCTGCAGCGCACGTCGAAGCGGGCGCGCCCCGAGGGTCGGATCGTAGCCACGCTGCCCGATCAGAGTCTTGGCTGCGGGCGTGAGCTCGATGCCCATGTCCTTGTCCTTGAGCCGGACCTCGATCTGCGCCACCATCAGGTCGACGATGTGCTCGATGTCGGTCTGGCTCAGCTGGCGGAACACCACGATCTCGTCGACGCGGTTCAAGAACTCCGGCCGGAAGTGCTGCTTGAGCTCGTCGGAGACCTTGGCCTTCATCTTCTCGTAGCCGCCTTCGGTCCCGGTCGCTCCGCTGAAGCCGAGCGAGACGCTCTTGGCGATGTCGCGGGTACCGAGGTTCGTGGTCATCACGATGACCGTGTTCTTGAAGTCGACGACCCGGCCCTGGGCGTCGGTCAGCCGACCCTCGTCCAGGATCTGCAGCAGTGAATTGAAGATGTCCGGGTGCGCCTTCTCGACCTCGTCGAACAAGACCACGCTGAACGGCTTCCGGCGCACCTTCTCGGTCAGCTGACCACCCTCCTCGTACCCGACGTAGCCGGGCGGGGAGCCGAACAGCCGCGAGGCGGTGTGCTTCTCGGAGTACTCGCTCATGTCGAGCTGGATCAGCGCGTCCTCGTCGCCGAACAGGAACTCGGTCAGCGCCTTGGTCAACTCGGTCTTGCCGACGCCGGACGGCCCGGCGAAGATGAACGACCCACTCGGCCGCTTCGGATCCTTCAGCCCGGCCCGGGTGCGCCGGATCGAACGCGACAGCGCCTTCACGGCGTCGTGCTGGCCGATGTAGCGCTTGCCGAGCTCGGTCTCCATCCGCAGCAGGCGAGCCGACTCCTCCTCGGTGAGCTTGAACACCGGGATGCCGGTCGCCGTGGAGAGCACCTCGGCGATGATCTCCTCGTCCACCTCGGCCACGACGTCGAGATCACCGGACTTCCACTGCGCCTCCCGCTCGGCGCGCGCGGTGAGCAGCTTCTTCTCGTCGTCCCGCAGACCCGCGGCGCGCTCGAAGTCCTGGGCGTCGATGGCGGCTTCCTTCTCCAGCCGTACGGCGGCCACCTTCTCGTCGAATTCGCGCAGGTCCGGCGGCGCCGTCATCCGGCGGATCCGCAGCCGGGCCCCGGCCTCGTCGATCAGGTCGATGGCCTTGTCCGGCAGGAACCGGTCGGAGATGTAGCGATCGGCCATCTGTGCAGCGGCGATCAGCGCCTGGTCGGTGATGGTCACCCGGTGGTGCGCCTCGTACCGGTCGCGCAGTCCCCGGAGGATGTCGATCGTGTGCGCGATGGACGGCTCGGCCACCTGGATGGGCTGGAAACGCCGCTCGAGCGCCGCGTCCTTCTCCACGTACTTGCGGTACTCGTCGAGGGTGGTCGCACCGATCGTCTGCAGCTCGCCGCGCGCCAGCATCGGCTTCAAGATGCTGGCCGCATCGATTGCCCCTTCGGCCGCGCCCGCACCCACGAGGGTGTGGATCTCGTCGATGAACAAGACGACGTCGCCGCGGGTCTTGATCTCCTTGAGCACCTTTTTGAGGCGCTCTTCGAAATCTCCGCGGTATCGGCTGCCGGCGACGAGTGCACCGAGATCCAGGGTGTAGATCTGCTTGTCGCGCAACGTCTCGGGGACGTCGCCGCGCACGATGGCCTGGGACAACCCCTCAACGACAGCGGTCTTGCCCACTCCGGGCTCGCCGATCAGCACGGGATTGTTCTTGGTACGCCGGGAGAGCACGGTCATCACGCGCTCGATCTCGGTTTCCCGGCCGATCACCGGATCCAGCTTGTTCTCCCGCGCCGCCTGGGTGAGGTTGCGTCCGAACTGGTCCAACACCATCGACGACGACGGGGTGCTGCCCTGCTCGGGAGCGCCCGCGGTCGCGGACTCCTTGCCCTGGAAACCGCTGAGCAACTGCAATACCTGGTTGCGCACGCGGTTCAGGTCGGCGCCGAGCTTCACCAACACCTGGGCAGCAACGCCTTCACCCTCACGAATGAGGCCCAGAAGAATATGCTCGGTGCCAATGTAGCTGTGGTTGATCTGCAATGCCTCACGAAGGCTGAGCTCCAGGACCTTCTTTGCCCGCGGCGTGAACGGGATGTGGCCGCTCGGCGACTGCTGGCCGTGCCCTATGATCTCTTCGACCTTCTGTCGGACGGCCTCCAAAGAAATACCGAGGGACTCCAACGCCTTCGCTGCGACGCCTTCTCCCTCGTGGATCAGGCCCAGCAAGATGTGTTCGGTACCGATGTAATTGTGGTTCAGCATCCGGGCCTCTTCTTGCGCCAAGACCACGACGCGCCGAGCCCGGTCGGTAAACCGCTCGAACATGATGATTGCTCCCTCGCTCGCGGTGCGGCTCCCCGCCCGACTGGCGCGGAGCTGACACCGGCTGCCTCACACTGTAGTCGGCTCCGCCGACCGCCGGACCTCCACGATCGCGCCACGGCCGAGCCTTCCGCCTGACCACTGAACCACGACGCGTGTTCCGTTTCGGCAACGACGCGGAGACCGTGTGTGACAACCGCGCGGACACCAGGGATGTTCCCGTCGGCGACGGCGCTCCACACCGCCGCGACAGATGCTGACACACCACGCCCCGGACGAAACAATGTTCGCCCAGGGCGCAATGCGGCCACGAATCGACCTCTAGGCGTGGGCCTTCTCGTACGCATCGCGAACCTCGGCCGAGACCCGGCCACGGCTGCTCACGTCGTGACCATTGGCCAGCGCCCAGGCCCGGATGTCGCTGGTGCTCGAGGACGAGGCTTTCGCCGCCGTCCCCGCCTTGCGCCGCCGACCACCGGTCTTGCGAGCGTGAGCAAGCCACGGCGCGAGCGCATCGCGCAGACCGCCGGCGTTCGAGGTCGAAAGATCTATTTCGTACTCGGCTCCATCGAGTGCGAAAGAGACCGTCTCGTCGGCTGCGCCGCCGTCGTAGTCGTCCTCGAGAATGACTTGGACACGTTGTGCCATACCTGCCTCCAGTGTGAAATTGGACTACCTGACAAATGGAGGCTACCTCATCCTTCGTCATTCGGTAGGAGGTCTAGGGCTATATCGAGCGCGTCGGTCGAGTGCGTCAGCCCCCCGACCGCTACCAGTCGAACTCCGGTCCTGGCAACCTGGCGAGCTGACTGGAGGGTCAATCCACCACTGGCTTCGAATACTGCCCGATCGCCCAACTCGGCTGACCACCGAGGACATCTGAGGAAGGCTCATATTGTCGAGCATAATTTCGGTCGCGCCGGCGGCTACGACGTCTCGTGCCTGCTGCTCGGTAGTCACCTCTACCTGCACCGCGATATCGGGAAAGGCCCTCCGGACGGCGAGATAGGCCGGCACCACACCGCCGGCCGCCAGCACGTGATTGTCCTTGATGAGTGCCGCATCGGCCAGCGACATGCGGTGATTCAAGCCGCCGCCCACCCGTACCGCGTACTTCTGCAGCATGCGCAGGCCCGGCACGGTCTTGCGCGAATCGCGAACCCTGGTGCCCGTCCCGGCCAAGGCGTCCACCCAGGACCGGGTGGCGGTGGCCACCCCCGACATCAGGCAGAGCAAATTCAACGCCACCCGCTCGGCCGTGAGCACCGCGCGGGTATTGCCACGGACCGACATCAATACATCGCCCCGGGACAGCGCCGACCCTTCCGCGGCGCGTAGGTCGAGCTCGAATTCGCCGGCGGGGGCACACATCACCGCCATCACGTACGCCGCCACCGGCAGCCCCGCCAGAGTGCCGTCCGCTCGGGCGACGAAATGCCCATAGGCCACTGCGTCCACGGGAATGGTGGCGTACGCCGTCACGTCGATCCCGGCGCCGGTGCCGGCAGGGAGCACACCGCGGCCGCCCAGGTCCTCACCGAGCGCCTCCGACACGATCAGGGCGACCGCGTCGAGGTCCAAGCCGGCTCGGGCCAGGAGGGTGGACGCCTCCTCGATCGTGCGACAGATCATCGGGTGCCCCCCTCGGCGGCAACGAACTGGTGCCGCAGGACACGCTCTTCGGCTCGCTCGACCAGCAGGTGCCCGTGCCAGGCCGCTCGACGCTCGGCGAAGTCGTCGCGCCAGTGGGCGCCGCGCGACTCCTCCCGAAGCCACGCGGAGGCGACGACGGCTGCTGCCACGGTCATCAGATTGGTGGCCTCCCACGACTCCAGTGCAGGCTCGGCACCCTCGCAACGAGCCAATCGGACCATTTCGGCCGCACACCGCGCCAACCCCGCCGCGTCGCGCAGGCCTCCGGCGTCCCGGCTCATCGCCCGCTGCAAGGCAGGGACGACGGACCTGTCGATGAGGCCGGGCACCCGGGCGTCGGTGGCCGGGGCGCGCAAGGGGGGCAGATCCTCGATCAGCCGCGCCGCGATGCGGCGGGCGAAGACCAGACCTTCCAGCAGCGAATTCGAGGCCAGTCGGTTCGCCCCGTGCACTCCCGACGAAGCCGCCTCGCCGCACGCGTACAGACCCATCAGGCTCGTCGCGCCGTCGAGGTCGGTCTCGATCCCACCGCAGAAGTAGTGACAGGCCGGTGCCACCGGGATCAGATCGGTCGCCGGATTGATTCCGACCTGGCGGCACGCGTTGAGAATGGTCGGAAAGCGCACCCGCCACGTCTCCTCGCCGAGGCCGCGGCCGTCGACGTAGACATGGTCAGAGCCTTCGCGGGCCATCTCCTTCATGATTCCCTTGGCCACCACGTCGCGCGGCGCGAGTTCGGCCAGTTCGTGCTGGCCGACCATGAATCGCTCGCCGGCGGCGTTGACCAGCAAACCACCCTCCCCGCGCACCGCCTCGCTGACCAGGGGCAATTGGCCGCGCGCACCCGGGCCGACGTAGAGCACGGTCGGGTGGAACTGGATGAACTCGATGTCTCTCAACCGCGCCCCGCCGCGTAGAGCCGCCGCAATGCCGTCCCCGGTCGACACCGGCGGATTCGTGGTGACGGCATAGATCTGCCCGATCCCGCCCGTGGCCAGGACCACCGCTCGGGCGCGTACGGCGCCTACGCCGCCGCGGGTGCCCTCGCCGAGCACGTGCAGCGTGACTCCGGCGACCGCCGCCGGCTCGCCTGGACCGACCTCGGCCGGGATCAGGTCCAGCACCAGCGCGTGTTCGACGATCTCGATCGCCGGATCGGCGGTGACCGCGGAGACCAGAGCCCGTTCGATCTCTGCTCCCGTCGCGTCGCCGCCGGCGTGCGCGATCCGGTTGCGGTGATGCCCGCCCTCGCGGGTCAAGGCCAAGGCACCCGCGTGGTCACGGTCGAACTCCGCGCCTCGGGCGATGAGCTTGGCGACCTCGTCCGGTCCCTCGCTGACCAGAGTCCGCACCGCCTCCTCCCGGCACAGACCCGCACCGGCGATCAGGGTGTCGTCGATGTGCTGCTGCACCGTGTCACCCTCGGCCTGCACCGACGCGATCCCGCCCTGTGCCCAGCGGGTCGATCCGGCCGCCAGCACGTCCTTGGTGACCACCATGATCCGGCCGAGATCGCGGCATTCGAGCGCGGCGGTGAGCCCGGCGATGCCGGACCCCACGACCACGACGTCCACCTCGCTGACCCAACCGGGCGACTCGGCTGTGAGGCGCTGCGGCAGGGTCGGAAGGGTGGGCAGGCCGGCGAATGTCGGTGCTGTGGCCGGACCGGCCACAGCGGACACCCCGCTCATGCGGCGTCGCGTGGGCGGGGGTCGATCATTCGGGACACGCCGTCGGGCACCATGGGCCCCATGGTCTCGCAGTCACGCGAGGGGGGGACGACCCCCCCTGACCCCCCCGACCAGCCACGCGAGGGGGGGACGACCCCCCCTGACCCCCTGGCCTGGCGCGAGTCTGCCGACGAGCCGGCGCCAGCCGCCTCCTGGAGCACCAGGCCGGCGCGTCCTCCCGACGCGTCAGCCGTACCGGGCCGCGGAGCGCGGACCTGGTTCGACGCCTGGGTCGAGGCGGCGTACGGGGCCGACGGCTTCTGGCGCTTCCACCAGCCGGATCAACACTTTCGGACGGCAGCGACCACCACCCCCCTGCTGGCGCACATGGTCGCCTCGCTGCTCGAGCGGCGGCCGGCCGTCGAGCAGGTGCTGGACCTCGGCGCCGGGACGGGCTCGCTGCTCGCGGCGCTGGCCGGGATCCGTCCGGATCTGGCGCTGTCGGGTGTCGACCTGCGCCCTCGCCCGAGCGTGCTGCCCGAGCGGGTGCGCTGGGCCCAGGACTGCTGGGACGTGCGGTACGGGCGGTGGACCACGGGGGAACTCGCCACCCTCCTGGCCGGTGCCGACCACACGACCCTCATCGTGTCCTGCGAGTGGCTCGACGACCTGCCCTGCCCGCTGCTGGTCCAGGCCCCGGACGGCTGGCGCAGCATCGTGGTCGACGACGCCGGCCAGGAGCAGCCCGGTTGCCGGCTGGCCGGTGAGGAGGCCGCTTGGGCCGACCGGTGGTGGTCGACCGGGGAACGGGCCGAGGTCGGTCTGACCCGCGACCGGGCCTGGGGGTGGGCCGTGCGCACCGCGCGCGAGCAGGAGGGCTGCGCGCTGATGATCGACTACGGCCACCGGGCTGAGGACCGACCCGTACGCGGATCGTTCGCGGCCCACCGGGACGGTCGACCGGTCGCGGCCCTGCCCGCGTCGGACCTCAATCTCACCGCCCACGTGGCCGTGGACTCCGTCCGAGCCGCCGGGGAAGCGGCAGGCGCCACGACGGCCTTCTGCTGCCTGCAGAGCGAGGTGGTGCCGGAGTTGCTGCACCCGGAATCACACCCTGATCCGCTCCTGGACCTCGCCCGGCGCAGCCAGCAGGCCGCACTCAGCTCGAGCTACGTCTGGGGCTCCCACTGGTGGCTCCTGCAGGATTGACCGGGACGCGGCCGGCGCGCCGACCTCGGGTACGGAGTGCTCCGCACAGCGGTACGGGATCACGGATCAAGGTGCCGCCGCGCAGCGGCCCGTGAGAGCCTGAGCGGGTGGCTGGGCCGTTGCGTGTGCTCGTCGGCTCGCTGGCCCGCGGCGTGCTCCCGGCACTGACCGGGGATCCGCCGGCCGGGACCGTCCTGCTCGATCTCGGACCTGACCATCCCAGCCAGGCCGGCCTGCTCGAGCTCGACCTCTGGGTCGAGGACGGCACGATCAGCACCGCCCGGCTCACCGTCGGGGCCATGCACCGGGGAGCGGAGAAGCTGTTCGAGGTGCGGGATTACCGCCAGATCCTGATGCTGGCGGACCGGCACGACTGGCATGCACCCTTCTTCGGGGAACTGGTCGTGGCCCTGGCCTGCGAGCAGATGCTCGGGCTCGTCGTGCCCGAGCGGGCGACCTGGCTGCGCACTCTGCTCGTCCGAACACACCCGCATCCTCAGCCACTGCGCGTTCCTGGGCTACGTCACCCACCGGCTCGCTCAGCCGCCGACGTTCCGCGCGCTCCGCGAGCAGTTGCGTGACCAGACCCTCGCGCTCACCGGTAACCGGATCCACCCGATGGCCACCCGCGTCGGGGGCCTGGCCTTCGACGCCGACGCCGACTGGCTCGCCGCCGAGCGCACCGCAGCGCACCGCGCCGCTGCGGGCGGGCGAGCAGGCGCAGGAACTCATCGGTTCCCCACGCTTCGCGGAGTTGACCGCCGGGGTCGGCGTGCTGGACCGGGCGACGGTCGCGCAGTACGGGGTCACCGGCCCGGCCGCGCGAGCGAGCGGAGTGCAGCTCGATCTCCGCCGGTCCGGACCGGGCGACCGGCCGCCCCACCTTGCCTACGCCGAACTCGCCGACCTCGTTACGCCGGCGGCCGGCCACCGAGGCGACGCCCAGAGTCGGCTCGCGCTGCTGGCCGAGGAGGTGGCGGGCAGCGCGCGCATGATCGTGGCCTGTGCGGACCGGCTCGATCAGTTGCCCGGCCCCATCGCGGTGCGGACCGGCAAGACCATCCGACTCCCCGAAGGCGAGAGCTACGTGAGGGTCGAATCCCCGCTGGGGGTGAGCGGGGTCTTCCTGGTCTCCCGTGGCGAGAAGACCCCGTGGCGGCTGAAGCTGCGCACGCCGTCGTTCAACAACGTGTCGGCGCTGGAGGCGATCCTGACCGGGCGTGCCCACTGCTGCGCTCGATGTCGTGCTCGCCTCGGTCGGCTACGTGATCGGCGACGTGGACAAGTAGTCCCGCCGACGGCTCGAACCGCCGACCGGCGGGCCGGCCGCTCCAGCCGGCTCGGCTCAGCTGACGGCGCGGTCGGCCTCGTAATTGGGCAGCACCCTCGACAGGTCGACCAACTGCAGGTCGATCACGGTGGGATGGGACCCGTCGGCCCACAGGTCGCCGGCGCCGGGCACGTCCAGCCAGGCCGCCTCGGAGGATCGCGACCCGGCGACGGCACCGCTGTTCTCGCCGAGGATGCGACGCGGCATGTGGTGGACCTCCGCATCGCCCGCATCGCCCGTATCGCCCGTATCGCCCATATCACCCGCATTGCCGCTGTCCTGCAGCCCATCAGCCAGCTCGCGCATCGTGATGAGTTCCGCCTCCCGCGCACGCACGGTCTCCTGCAGTGAGGAGATCACCGTCTCCCGGTGTTGCACCTCACCCCGCAAGAACACCTGGTCGCCGATGAGTCCGGAGATCTGGACCCGCAGCCGGGCGATCCGTACGCGCTGTCGTCTCGATGACCACCGCGGCGTCCTTCAGCCGGCCGGTGAGCGTGTCCACCACCCCGGCGTTGCGGGTCCGCTCGGCGGTCAGCGGCGACACCGTGTTCGCGGGTGGCGGCCAGCATCGCCCGATGGTGGGAGCGGCGGGCGGAGGCGAGCTCGCGCCAGGCGAAGACACAGGCCAGGACGGCCGCGGTCACGGCTACGGCCACGCCGAGCCGGACGGCCCACACGGGGCCGAAGGCAGCGATGAGGGCGATCACGGTGCCGCCGACGAGCACGATCTCCGACGCACGACGCAGGGTCGGCGTGCCAGCGGCGCGGCTGGCGGGGTGTGGGGAAGTCACCCTCGTGACTCTAAGCCCGACGAACGTGGCGCCCAGGGATTTCGACCTCGGGGATGTCGCGTCAGCCGCGGGAGCCGGCCGGCTCGCTCTCGTCGTCCTCGTCGTCGCCCCGGGGCACCCGGCACGCGCGTTCGAGCAGCAGGCCGGCGATGGCCAACCCGATCGCGGCTGCGACCGCCACCCCTGACCTGATCACCCGCTCGCGCGGTCCGGCGGCATCCATCCGGGCCAGGAACATCAGCGCGTACGCCAGGTAGCCGCCTCCGACGAGCGCCCCGGCCAGCGCCGAGGCCTTGCCCAGCACCAGGAAGGCGACGGCCCGGTGGGGATCCATCCACTCGTGGCGAACCTGGATCCGCTGATGGGTGTTGTACGCGAGCGCTCCGACCAGGGCCGCGACCAGGGCCAGCCCGACCGGCGCCGTCCAGGGCACTTCGGGCGGGATCAGGTCGAGGGCGTTGGCGCTGACCACCAGGATCCAGCCGGCCAGCCCACCGAACAGAGCGGCCACCGCCAGCGCCCGGCGCGGCGTGGGACTCACCGATCCCGGGGACCGCTCAGCCACGAAGCTGCCGGGCCCGGCCGGCCCGGCCTACCAGGCCCAGCCCGGTGTTCAGGCCCAGCCCGGTGTTCAGGCCCAGCCCGGTGTTCAGGCATCGAGGCGGCTCAGTCGTGATCGACGGCCAGATCGTCGCGGAGCACGACCCCGGACGTATCCGCCCCGGCGAGCAGATCGCCGATCGTGCCCTTGCCCTGGATCTCCCCGGTGGGGTCCACCTCGTACCACGGCACCAGGACGAAGGCGCGCTCGTGGGCCAGCGGATGCGGAAGCTTGAAGTCGGCGAGGTCCAACGTCGTGCTGCCGACCATGATCAGGTCCACGTCGAGGGTGCGCGGGCCCCAGCGCTCGTGGTCGCGGACCCGGCCGAAGGCGTCCTCGACCGCGAAGGCCCGCTCCAGCAGCGTGCGGGGTTCCAGTGTGGTCTCCGCGACCACCACGAGGTTGAGGTACTTGGGGCTGTCGGCCGGCCCGCCGACGGGTTCGGTCTCGTACACCGAAGACACGTCCACCACGATCACATCCGGGGTGTCGCTCAGCGCGTCGACGGCACCCTGGAGATTTCCCAGCCGGTCCCCGAGGTTGGAGCCGACGGAGTAGACGACCTTTCGCAGCGGCTTCATCCCGCTCAGGGTGTCGGTATCGATGGCGTGCGGATTCGGGCTACTCATATCGTCTACTCCTTGTCAGGGTGACCGCCACATCGTCGACCTCGACCGGCATGGGGGCGTCTGGCTTGTGCACGGTGACCTCGATGTCGGTGACGGACTCGTGCCGCAGACACGTCGAGGCGATTCTGGCGGCCAATGCCTCGATCAGGTTCAGCGGGTCCCTCTCGATATCGGCGACTACGGCCTGTGCCAGGGCTCCGTAGTCGATGGTCTGGTGGAGATCATCGCTGTCTGCCGCCGCAGACATGTCGAGCGTACAGACCAGGTCCACCACGAAGCGTTGACCGTCTCGGCGCTCGAAGTCGAAGACCCCGTGATGGCCGAAGCCGACGATGCCCTTGAGCGTGATCCGACCGGGCCCGATGCGACCGGTATAGGTGGACACCGGAACCTCCTTCGACCAGAGCGACCCTATCCGTGCCGCAGTCGTTCCGCGACCGCCACCGCATCCCGGCTGGGCCGGACCGCGTGAACGCGAATCCCCCAGACCCGGCGCGCCGCGAGCAGCGCACTGAGCGCCGAGGTGGCGTCGTCACGCCCCCGGGCCGGTCTCGGTCGGCCGTCCGCGTCGGCCAGCAGCCGGCCGAGGAAGGCCTTGCGGGAGACGCCCACCAGCAGCGGACGACCCAGCTCGTCGAGCTCGTCGAGTCGCTGCAGCAGCTGCCAGTTGTGCTCCCCGGTCTTGGCGAAGCCGAACCCCGGGTCCAGCACGACCCGCTCGGGGGCGATTCCCGCGGCCACCGCCGCGGCCAACTGCACGCGCAGTTCGGCAGCCACCTCGCTGACCACGTCGCCGTAGGAGGCTCGGCTCTGCATGTCGGCGGAGTGACCACGCCAGTGCATGCACACGTAGGGCACACCCAGTTCGGCCACCACCGGCAGCATCGTGGGGTCGGACCGGCCCCCGGATACGTCGTTGACCAGTCGGGCGCCCGCGGCGACCGCCTCGGCCGCGATGTCTGCGCGCATGGTGTCGATGCTGACGCAGGCGCCGGCCGCGGTCAGAGCGGCGACGACCGGGAGCACCCGCCGCCGTTCCTCCCCCGGGTCGGGTCGGTCGGCACCCGGACGAGTGGACTCGCCACCCACGTCCAAGATGTCGGCCCCGTCGGCGAGCAGGTCCAGTCCGTGGGCCACGGCCGCGTCGGGGTCGAACCACTCCCCGCCGTCGGAGAACGAGTCCGGTGTGACGTTGACGACGCCCATCACCAGGGTCCGGTCCGGCTGCGGCAGCCCGGGCACGGCGTACGGCGGGCTCACGGGAGCGACTCTATGCTCATCTGATGCCTCTGCCGCGCCGCTCCGCCCGCTGGGCGGTGACGCTCGTGCTGGGTGCGGCTGGTGCTGAGCGGGTGCGTCGCCGCCCTGGCCAGCAGCTGCGGTCCCGAGGGGTCTGCCACCGATTCGACCAGTCCAGCGCGGCTTTCGGCCTCTGCCGGTACGCCGTCGAGCAGCCTGCCCGCGTCGCCCTCCCCCGGCCGACCCGGACCCGTTCCCAGCGCCCCCGTTCCCAGCCCACCTGACCCCAGCCCGTCCGACCCCGACCCCACCGCACCCGGATCCCCGGCGGCGTCGCCTTCGGCCCGCACCGCCCCGGACCGGTCGCTGGCCACCAACAGCCTCTACCGGATCGATCTCGGCGGGCGTCAGGTTCGCTGCACCGTCAAGGTCCGCGACCCGAGACCGCCGCTGCGCAACGCCGACCTCGCCCCGTACCTGCGGACGGTGGTCGGCTGCCTCACCAAGGCCTTCCGCGCCCCCCTCGCCGACGTCGGGTTCGACCTGGAGACGCCGCAGGTCCGGACGTACTCCAAGACCGTCAAGACCCCGTGCGGATCGTTCGGGCGCAAGCGCGCACCCGCCTACTACTGTCCGGCCGGTGCGACCGTCTACTGGCCGGTGACCAGCGACGACGGCAGCGAGGCCTACACCTACGCCCGACTCGGCTACGTCGCCCTGGCTGCGCACGAATACGGCCATCACCTGCAGGCGACCACGGGCCTGATCAGCCGGTACGCCGAGCAGCAGGCCGCGGCGACCAGCGCGTCCGAACGCCACCTCGCGCAGCCGTCGGCTCGAGTTGCAGGCGCAATGCTTCGAGGGGGTGTTCCTGTCGTTGACGGCACGATCACTCGGGCTGAGCGCGGATGACCGCGCCGACCTGCGCCGCTGGCACAGCTTTACCGGCGACGAGGACCCCCCGGCGGGTCGCCAGCCCGACCACGGCACCAGCGCCGCGCAGAACCGGTGGCTGCAGCGCGGACTGGACTCGGCCGACTTCGGCCGGTGCAACACCTGGACGGCCAGCAAGAAGTCGGTGACCTGACCGGCCCGCTGGGGACTCGACCGCTCGGCGGGCCGCGCGATCAGCGCCAGACGGGCGCCACGCCTCGGGTGTAGGCGCGGCCGAGAAGTCTCGGCAACAGCAGCAGGACAGGCGCCGGAATCTCGGTCCGGAGGAACCGGAGGGCGTCGGCGTCGGCGCCCTCCTGCAGCCACGCCAGGAAGACAGCGGCCTGGGGCAGGCTCTGGTCCCTCCGGATCGCCTGCTCGGCCCGTTTCCACGGTTCGGAGTCCTTCACGCCCGCCACGAACGGCTCGAGATCGGCCTCCTCGTGGGCGAAGTGGGTCGCCACGATGCGGTCCAACGCGGAAAAGGCAGCTCTGCGCGGATTCGGCCCGGTCGGGCGACGGCTCAGCGACCAGTGCGGCCATCGCCTCGCGGACGCCGGTCATCGCCGTGGCGAGCCGCTCGTGCTCACCGCCGAGGTCCCCGACCAGTGCCTCGTCGGCACCGAGCTCGCGCAGCGCCGGCCAGAAGATCTCCTCCTCGCTGCGGTGATGGTGATGCAGTTGCGCGTCGAGGTTCTGCCAGGCGCGATCGAGGTCGGCTACGCGCTCCGGCGACCGGTGAGGAAAGTGTTCCAGAGCGCGCTGGAAGCGGCTCAGGTCGCGGCGCACGGCCGCATGGATCACGGTGTTCAGGGTGTGATGCTGGGCCACGACACACGACTGTACGACGAATCCGGCCGCGACGGCCACCTCAACGGGCGGTGATCAGCCCCATCGCCTCGGCCCGGGTGGCGGCGTTGCGCAGCTGTCCCCGTACCGCGCTGGTGATGGTTTTCGATCCGGGCTTGCGGACTCCGCGCATGGTCATGCAGAGGTGTTCGCACTCGATCACCACGATGACCCCGCGCGGTTCGAGGATCCGGTTGAGCGCGTCGGCGATCTGGGTCGTCAGCCGCTCCTGCACCTGAGGCCGCTTGGCGTACAGGTCGACCAGGCGGGCGAGCTTGCTCAAGCCGGTGATCTTGCCGTCGAGGTTGGGGATGTAGCCCACGTGCGCCACTCCGGTGAAGGGGACCAGGTGATGCTCGCAGCAGCTCCAGACCTCGATGTCCTTGACCAGCACGAACTCGTCGTGGCCGATGTCGAACACGGTGGCGAGGATCTCCTCCGGCTCCTTGCCCAGCCCGGCGAACATCTCCGCGTACGCCCGCGCCACCCGTTCCGGGGTCTTGAGCAACCCGTCGCGATCGGGATCCTCCCCGATCCCGATCAAGATCTCCCGCACCGCCGCCACGATTCGTTCGTGGTCGAACGCCCTGGCGGGCAGCTCGGGAGCACGCACCGGATCGATACCCCCGGAGGACAGGGGCCCTCCGCGGGAGAAGGCGGTGAGCTCGTCGAGCTCGGTCACCGGAAGTCAGGGCCCCGCGGCGGCATGACCTCACCCGGGCCGGGCAGCTGGGGATTGGGGTAGTGCCCCGGGGGCAGCGGCGCACCGCCGGCCGGAACCTCCTGGCCCCCCTGACCGGGACCGGCCGGTCCCGGGCCGACCTGCCCGTTCGGGCCGTAGCCGTTGACCCCGTTCTGGCCGTTGACGGCGGGCGGCGGCGGCGTCACCGGCGGCAGGGAGGACGGCACGCGGTCGTCCGAGCCGGTCCAGGCCGGACGCTTGGGCCAGAGCTTGAGCGGCTGGAAGACCTCCGCCACCTCCGCGCGGTTCAGGGTTTCCTTCTCGAACAGCGCCCGGACCAGGTCGTCGAGCACCGCGCGGTTCTCGGTGAGGATGTCGAACGCCTCCTGGTGGGCGGTGCTGATGAGCTTCGCCACCTCATCGTCGACGATCGCCGCGACCTCCTCGGAGTAGTCGCGGCCGTGGCCGATGTCGCGGCCCAGGAACGGTTCGGCATCGCCGGAGCCCAGCTTGACGGCGCCGAGCCGCTCGGTCATGCCGTACTGGGTGACCATCGCCTTGGCGACGTTGGTGGCCTTCTCGATGTCGTTGCTCGCGCCGGTGGTGGGGTCGTGGAACACCAGTTCCTCGGCCGCGCGGCCGCCCATCATGTAGGCCAGCTGGTCCAACAGCTCAGCGCGGGTGTTGGCGTACTTGTCCTGCTCGGGCAGCACCATGGTGTATCCCAACGCGCGGCCGCGCGGCAGGATGGTCACCTTCTGCACCGGGTCGGTGCCCGGAAGTGCTGCTGCGACCAGCGCGTGACCGCCCTCGTGGTAGGCGGTGACCAGCTTCTCCTTCTCGTTCATCAGCCGGCTGCGCTTCTGCGGGCCGGCGATGACCCGGTCGATCGCCTCGTCGAGGTATTCGTCGGTGATGACCCGCGCGTTCTGGCGGGCGGTGAGCAGGGCGGCCTCGTTGAGCACGTTGGCCAGGTCCGCGCCGGTGAAGCCCGGGGTACGCCGCGCCACGCCCTGCAGGTCCACGTGCGGCGCCATGGGCTTGCCCTCGGCGTGCACCTTGAGGATCTGGAACCGGCCCTTGAGGTCGGGCGCCTCGACCGCGATCTGACGGTCGAACCGGCCCGGTCGCAGCAGGGCGGGATCGAGCACGTCCGGTCGGTTCGTGGCGGCGATCAGGATCACGCCGCCGCGTACGTCGAAGCCGTCCATCTCCACCAGCAACTGGTTCAAGCGTCTGCTCGCGCTCGTCGTGGCCGCCGCCCATGCCAGCACCACGGTGCCGACCGACCGCGTCGATCTCGTCGATGAAGACGATGGCCGGCGCATTCTCCTTGGCCTGCTCGAACAGGTCCCGGACCCGGGAGGCGCCGACGCCGACGAACATCTCCACGAAGTCGGAACCGGAGATGGAGAAGAAGGGCACCCCGGCCTCACCGGCCACGGCACGGGCCAGCAGCGTCTTCCCGGTTCCCGGAGGGCCGTACAGCAGCACGCCCTTGGGGATCTTGGCCCCGACCGCCTGGAACTTCGCCGGCTCGGCCAGGAACTCCTTGATCTCCTCCAACTCCTCGATGGCCTCCTCGCAGCCGGCCACATCGCTGAAGGTGGTCTTCGGGGTGTCCTTGTTGGCCACCTTCGCCTTGGACTTGCCGAACTGCATGACCCGGCTGCCACCGCCCTGGACGGAGTTGAGCAGGAAGAAGAAGAGGACGCCGATGATGATGAACGGGATCAGCGTCCCGAGCAGGGAGGTGAAGAAGCCTGGGGTCGCGTTGCGCCCCTCCCAGCGGTCCAGAGTCTTGTCCGCGACCCGCTGATCGAGGCGGGGGATCAGCTGATCGCTCTGGTTGCCTACCCAGGTCGCCTTGTAGCCGGTTTGTCCGCGTCCTTGAGGGTGACGCGGATCTCCTGCTCCTTGTCGATCAGGATGACCTCGGCCAGCGGCTCGTCACCGTTGATGATCGCGACCACCTGCGACGTGGGGGCTTCCTTGAATCCGCTGCTCATCCGCTGACCGAAGTCGATCAGCAGGCCGATCACGATGACCGCGATGACGATCCAGGCGAGCGGGGAGCGGAAGATGCGTTTGACGTTCATAACCTGCCTAGTAAAGGGGTGGGATCCGTAGAATCCTCGGACCCCAGGCTATCGTTCGCGACCAAGTTGTCTAAGCCCGTCCGAACGCGCAGCAGCGCTCCCGGTGCGCGGCGACCTGCCTGCCTCGGGCACGGGCGGCCGGCCCGGGTGGGGGCGAGGGCCGCGATCGGGGCGCTCCGGTGCCCCGCAGGGCCGGCGGCCGGGGGCCCGGAAAACTCAGGAGTACACGTGCGGCGACAGGGCGCCCACGGAGGTGAGGTTGCGGTAGCGGCCGTTGTAGTCCAGGCCGTAGCCCACCACGAACTCGCTGGGAATATCGAACCCCACGTACGCCACCTCGACGGCGGTCTGAGCGGCCTCGGGCTTGCGGAAGGCCGTCATGATCTTCAGGCTGGCCGGCCCGCGGGAGAGCAGGTTGCTGACCAGGTAGGACAGGGTCAGTCCGGTGTCGATGATGTCCTCGACCACCAGGACGTGCACCCCGGAGATGTCGGTGCTCAGGTCCTTGAGGATCCGGACCACCCCGGACGAGCGGGTCCCCGAGCCGTAGGACGACACGGCCATCCAGTCCATCCGGCAGTGGATGGTGAGCGCCCGCGACAGGTCGGCCATCACCATCACGGCGCCGTTCAGCACCCCCACCAGCAGCAGGTCGACACCGGCGTAGTCCCGGTCGATCTCGGCGGCCAGTTCGCGCATCCGGGTGTTGACCTCGTCGGCGGTGAAGAGCACGTGGGTCAGGTCGCCGCTGATCTGGGTGTCGTCCACAGGATCAGCCTGCCACAGCGCACCGCGGGCGGTTGCGGACCGCTCGCTCAGTGCGAGGCGGCGCGAGCCTCTCCGCACCACACAGAGCCCCGTCGTGGCGGGCGACACTGACCCCGGGCAGATCCGTGGCACCCTGCCCGCGCCAGCGGGTGACCAGGCCGTCGACGGCGAGCAGGTGCGTGGCGGCGACCTCGGCGGCGCCGTGCCGGAGCAGCCAGCGCCGGAGCACCCGGCTCCGCAGCGCCGCAGGCATCCCCAGCAGGTCCGCGCAGTCGAGGGTGTCGGTCCCCGGGTCGGCAGCGGCGGCATAGGTGTCCAGCAGGTCGGCGTCGGCGCGGGCGAGTTGCGCCGTACGCGCGAGAGATTCCGCGACCCCGGGTCCGAGCTGGGTCTCCAGGGCGGGAAGCACCACATCTCGTACGCGCACCCGCGCGAAGCGCGGATCGCCATTGTGCGGGTCGAGCCACGGCTCGAGTCCGAGTTCGGCGCAGACCTGCTCGGTCACCGCGCGGCGCAGGCCGAGGAACGGCCGCAGGAGGTGACCTGAGCGGGCCGCCATCCCGGCGAGGGAGCGCACGCCCGAGCCGCGGGCCAGGCCGAGCAGCACCGTCTCCGCCTGGTCGTCGAGGGTGTGTCCGAGCAGGACCACGGCCCGTCGCGACCGGGCGGCGGCGTCAAGCGCCTGGTAGCGGGCGGCCCGGGCGGACGCTTCCGGACCCGCACCGCTGCGCTGGTCCACCGCGACCCGGTCGACGAGCACGTCGGCGTAGTCCAGCCGCCCCAACTGGGCCCGCGTGCGCTCAGCCACCCCAGCAGAGTCCGGCTGCAGCCCGTGGTCGACGACGACGGCGCCGTACGCCAGGTCCCGCTGCCGGGCGACGTGGGCGGCCGCGGCGGCCAGAGCGAGGGAGTCCGGGCCACCGGAGCAGGCGATCAGCAGGGAGCGATCGGTGTCGGCCAGCGCACCGACCACCGCCTGCACCGCGGTGAGCGTGGCCGGCCCGAGTACGCGGCGAGCCACCGTACGCCGCTGCTCAGGCGGTCGGCTCGGGATGCACCCGCGCGAGCCAGAGCTGCGGGTCCGCGATCTCGGCCCGGGTCGGCAAGGTCTCGGGCGAGGTCCAGACCCGGTTCAGACCCGCCATCCCCACCGCGTCCAGGACGGCCCGGCAGAAGGCGGCGCCGTCCCGGTACTGCCGCATCTTGGCGTCCAGCCCGAGCAGCTTGCGGATGATCTTGTCGAACCCCTGACCCTGGCGGCGCACCGTGAACCGCTCCCGGATGGCCTCCACGGTCGGGATGACCTCCGGACCGACGCTGTCCATGACCACGTCGGCGTGCCCTTCGAGCAGCGACATGACCGCGGTCACCCGGTCCACGGTCTCGCGCTGGGCCGGGGTCTGGACCAGGTCGATGACCGAGATCTCCTCGTTGCGGGTGAGCGCGTCGATCACCCGTTTGATGCCGTCGCGCAGCATCTGCGCCAGCACGGCGGGATCGAGCTCGGCGGAGGCGACGATCTGGGTGATCTGCTCGTTGAGGTAGCCGCGCAGCCACGGCACCGCGGTGAACTGGACCCGGTGGGTTTCCTCGTGCAGGCACACCCACAGCCGGAAGTCCGCCGGCACCACCCCGAGCTCGCGCTCGATCGAGACGACATTGGGCGCCACCAGGAGCAGCCGACCGCCGGGCGCCTCGCCCCCGGCCGGATCCGCAGAGGCACCCACTCCCGGGAAGAACGGGTCGAACTGGCCGAGCACCTTGGGCGCGAGGTAGCTGAGCAGGGCTCCGACCTCGACCCCGGTGACGCGCGAGCCGATCAGGTTGGAGGTGGCACTCGCGCTCTGCATCCGTTCCGACGCCTTCACGTTGAGCGGAGCCAGGATCTGCCGGAATCCGTCCAGGTTGGCCTGGATCCAGCGCGGCCGGTCGACGATCAGCACCGGCGCCGTCCCGCTCGGCGCGACCAGACCGGTCACGTCGGTGACGTAGGCCTCGGCGCGTTCGGCCGCGGCACGCAACTCGGCCACCACTGCGGCAGCGCCCTCCCGGGAGATCTCCGGGCCCGGCTTGACCAGCTTCGTCGCCGTGGTCAGCGCCACGCTCCAGTCGACCATCGAGGTTGTCATGGCATCGAGCGTAGTGAGGTCAGCGACAACCGCAGGTGCTGATGGCACTGGTGACCCGGTCCAGCCAGACCCGGGCGGCGTAATCGCTCTTCGGGTTGTTGATCAAAAAGGCGTAGACCAGCAGGGACCCGTCCCGGGTACGGACGAAGCCGGCGAGGGTGTGCACCTTGCGCAGCGTGCCGGTCTTGCCGCGGACGACTCCCCGGCCGGCCAGCGATTCGTCGTCGAAGTACCGCGACCGCAGGCTCCCCTCGACCCCGGCCACCGGCAGGCCGACGATCACCGGCCGCAGCGTCGGGTGGTCCTCGCCCGCGGCCAGCCGCAGCAGCGCGACCATGGTGGCCGAGGAGACCCGGGTCTGGCGCGCAAGGCCGCTGCCGTCGTACACCACCGTGCCCGGCGCCCAGACCCCGAGCCGGGTCAACTCGGCTCGCAGCGCCGCCGCCGCCGCGCTGCTCGACCCCGCCTTTCCGGCGGCCAGCGCGACCTGCCGGAACAACACCTCGGCCGCGTCGTTGTCGCTGACCATCAGCATCTGCTCGACGATGCGCTCCAGCGGCATCGAGGAAACCGCGGCCAGCGTCGCGGCGCCGGCCGGCGCGCGGCCGGGCGCGACCGCGCGTACGGCGATCTTCTCCTTGCGCAGCGCGACCGCGAAGGCCGTCGCCGCCTGCTTGGCGGGATCCCGGTAGCGGGGACCGGGCGAGGCGCCGCGGACCCGACCCTCGTCCACCCACAGCGCCGAGGTGGGCGTGACCTGGTCGGAGTAGGCGTCCGGCCATCGCTTGTTCCAGGCCGGCCCACTGAACAGCGAGGTGTCGTAGCCGAGGTCGACGGCACGCACCTTGGCGGCGCGGAGCCGGAGTGCGGTGGCCCGGGCCAGCTCGGTGACCGAGGCTCGCTGAGGGACCTGCGTGGTGTCGGTCCTGCCGGCCAGGTAGGGATCGCCGCCGCCGACCAGCACGATCCGGCCCGCCTCGGAGCTGACCACCGAGGTGGCGAAGGTGTGCTGCGGTCCGAGCAGCGACAGTGCCGCTGCTCCGGTCAGCAGCTTCATGGTCGACGCCGGGATGGCCGCCCGCTCCGCGTCGTGGGAGTAGACCAGCTTGCCCGAGCCCACGTCCAGTACCGCGGCCGAGTAGGAGCCCTTGGCGTCCTTGACCTTGACGCCCTCGATCCGGGCGGTCACGGCCGAGGTACGCGGGGCGCCGTCGGACTCGGCGACCTCGAGCACCGAACGGGGCAGGTCGGCGGCGGGCGACGGCGTGGGGGTCGGGGACGCGGAAGCCGATCCGGGGACGGGGCGAGCGGGAAAGCTGCTCGGGCCGCTGCGCGGGCTGGGTCCGGCGAGCGCGGCGAAGGTCCCGCTGACCACGCCGAGCACCGCTCCCACGGCCACCAGGACGACCACGGCAGCGGCCATCACCGCCTTGCCACCCACCGGCGCTCGACACCCCCTCCACGGCTAGGCTGCCAGCCGCAGGCCAACTGAGCCAGGCCCATCCTAAGGAGGTTGCGTGACCGCACCGAATGCCGAGAGCACGCCGAGGGACATGAGCGGATTGACCTTCGATGTCTTGGTGGAGATTCCCAAGGGCCAGAAGAACAAGTACGAGGTGGATCACGAAAGTGGTCGGATCCGGCTTGACCGCACGCTGTTCACCTCCACGGCCTACCCGGCCGACTACGGCTTCATCGAGGGGACGCTCGGCCAGGACGGCGATCCCTTGGATGCGCTGGTGCTGGTCTCCGAGCCCACCTTCCCCGGCTGCCTGATCCGCTGCCGTGCGGTCGCCATGTTCCGGATGCGGGACGAGGCGGGCGGGGACGACAAGGTGCTCTGCGTGCCTGCCTCGGACCACCGGCGCGACCATCTGCGCGACATCAGCGACGTGCGCGACTACCTGCTGTTGGAGATCGAGCACTTCTTCACCGTCTACAAGGACCTCGAGCCCGGCAAGTCGGTGGAAGGGGCGACCTGGACCGGCGTCGACGAGGCCGAAGCCGAGGTCCATGCCAGCTTCGAGCGGGCGAAGGAGCACGGCTACAGCTCCTCGTAGGAGGCTCGGGGCGCGGGTCAGGCTCGCAGACCGAGCAGCAGGCCGGCCGTCGCCCCGGCGAGCGAGCCGACCAGCGTGCCGAGTCCGTTGAGAGTGGCGGCGGCCGGTCTGCGCTCCTGGAAGAGCCGTACCGTCTCGACGCTGGCCGTGCTGAACGTGGTGTAGCCCCCGAGCAGACCGGTGCCGATGGCGAGGTGCCACGCGGGCGGAACCGTCCGGTCCAGGACCAGCCCACTGGCCAGGCCGAGCAGGAACGATCCCGACAGGTTGATCAGCAGCGTCGCGACGGGGAACCGGACTCTCGTCCGGCCCGTGAGTACGGCATCCAGGACGAATCGCGCGACCGCCCCGAAGCCGCCGGCGACCGCGAGCAGCCAGGATGGCGATCACGGCCGGCCCCGGCCCGGGATCCGGGCGCCGAGCGCGATCCCGGCGAACGCCGCCACGGTGCCGGCCAGCACGGTGCCCAGCGCGTACCCGACGGCCAAGGCGTACAGGCCGTCCCGGGCCAGGCTCACCGACTCCAGAGCCAGTGCACTGTAGGTCGTGAACCCGCCCAAGGCGCCGGCTCCCAGGGCAAGCCGGACGAAGCGCCGCCGTCCGGTGTCCGGCCCGGCCCGCGCCAGCCGCTCGAGCAGCACGCCCAGGGCGAGGGCGCCGAGCACGTTGACCAGGAACGTGGCCAGCGGGATGCGCATCAGGTGCTGGCACGGCGAGGCCGACGAAGTAGCGGAGCAGGCTGCCCGTCGCTCCCCCGAGCCAGACCGCGGCGAGCGGCCCGGGCCGCAGGTGCGCCCCGGACACCGCGCCAGCCACGATCAGCGGGCGAACCGCGACGCGAACCAGTCCAGCTGGACGTCGACGTGGTGGTCCTCGCCGCCCTCGTGCGCGTTGAAGGGGTAGACCCGGATCTCGCGGTCCGGCCCACCGAAGGCGTGATAGGCGGCGTACACCGTGGACGGCGGGCAGATCGGATCCATCAACGCGACCGAGAACAGGACGGGACAGCGCGCCCGCTTGGCGAAGTTGACCCCGTCGACGTAGCCGAGGGTGTGGAAGGCCAGATCCGTGTGCCCGCGCCAACCGGCCAGGTAGCGGGCGATCTCGGGGTACGGGTCCGCGGTCGCGACCTCGACCGCGCGTCGGAAATGGCAGAGGAACGGGACGTCGGGAGCAGCGCCGACCAGGGTGATGCCGAGTGCGGGTGCCAGGCCCGCCGCGGCCAGAGCGAGGCCGCCCCCCTGGCTCACCCCGGTCACCGCGATCTGGTTCGGGTCGATCAGTCGATGCCCGGCCGCCATCTCGAGCAGCCGGGCCACGTCGGTGATCACTCGGCGGTAGTAGTAGGTGTCCGGATCGGTGATGCCCGCGGTCATGAAGCCGGGTGCGTGCGGCAGACCTGCCTCAGCCGCCCGGTCCTGGGTCTCGCTGCGACCGCCCATCGGCCCAGCCCTGCCCTCGGGTGTCCATCACGAGATGGGCGTACCCGGCCTGCGCCCACTGGGTCCGGCGGAAGGGGAAACCTCGGCCACCGGAGTAGCCGAGGAACTGGACCACCGCCGGCAGCGGCCCGTCCGCGCCCGCCGGCACATGCAGCCACGCCCGTACGGGGGCCCCGCCGTATCCGGCGAAGGTGAGGTCGTAGGTATCGATCAGCGCCAGCTTGTTGTCGACCGGTTGCTCCACGAATCCCGGGTCGAAAGCCTGCGCCTCGGCGAGGGTACGCGTCCAGAAGGCGTCGAAGTCGGGCGGCTCGTAGACGTCTGGGCGGTAGGCCTCCAGTTCGGCCAGGGTGAGATCGGTGAGGGCCACGACAGCGCAGTCTAGAAGCCTGCACTGGAGTGCGGCTCCCGCTCGCCGATGACACCGACCACCTGCCTCTGCCCGATCAGGGATTCGACCTGCTCATCCCGCTCCCTTTGCCAGCACCCCGCTCCCTTTGTCTACTCCTTGCTCCCCCTGCATCGGGAGCAAGGAGTAGGCAAGTGGAGCAAAGTGCCGTCGTAGACGCAGGACGCGCCCGTCGAGGCCCCTCCGCAGTGGCGCCGGCCTGCCAACCCCCTCAAGCCGCCGGGGCGCGTACGGTGCTGCCATGGACCAGCCGCGGACCCTGCTCCTGCTCCTGCTTCGGCACGCCGAGGCCGCCGAGACACCCCCAGGTGGTCGCGATGTCGACCGCCGGCTGACCACACGCGGCCAGGACCAGGCGCAGGCGGTCGGGAAGCACCTCCAGGGGCAGGGACTCCACACGGTCGACCACGTGCTGTGTTCGTCGGCCCCGCGCGCCCGCCAGACCCTCGAGCTGCTCGATCTGCGGCTCGACGACGCGACCGTGGAGATGGACGACCGCTTCTACAATGCCGGCACCGACACTCTGGTGCAGGCGCTACGAGACCTCCCCGACACCGCCGCTACGGTGCTGCTGGTCGGCCACGCCCCCGGAGTGCCGGGGGTTGCGTACGAACTGGCCGATCCGGAGGCGTCGGAGCCAGGAGCGGCCGCCGCGATCCAGAGTCGATTCCCGGTGGCGACGCTGGCCCTGCTCGAGTGGACCGGACCCTGGTCGCAGCCGCAGCGGATCGGCCTGCGCGCCGTCCGGATCGGCACCTGAGCGAACCGGTTCCGACTCCGAAGCGAACCGGTTCCGACTCCGGGGCTACCTACACTGGAGAGGTTCCTTCCCCCGACGTACGGATTCCGACGCGATGATGACTCACCCCATGACCCGGCGCGCCCTGCTCGGCGGAGCGCTGGGCGTCGCCGCCGCCTGGGGAGCCGGCTGCACCTCACGCACGACGGCGGAGGCGGTGACGGTGCAGTCGCTGACGGCGACCGAGCCGTTCTACATCGCGCACCGTGGCGGCGGCGGCGACTGGCCGGAGATGACCGCGTACGCGTACGCGCAGGCCGCCAAGCTGCCCGGGATCAGCGCGCTGGAGATCTCGGTCTGCCTGAGCGCCGACGGTGTGCTCGTCTGCAGCCACGATCCCGGCACCCGACGGATGACCGGGACCGACTACACCATCGCCGACCAGACCTGGGCGACACTGTCGACCCTGCAGGTGAGCGCGGCCGAGACCAGCAAGCCGTCCCAGCCGGCGCAGCCGCTGACCCGGTTCGACGACGTCGTCGACACCTACATCGACCGCTTCGTGCTCTTCGTCGAACCGAAGGTGTCGGCCGCGGCCGGCCCGCTGATGGCTCGGATGGACGCGCTCGGCCAGCCGGAGCGGGTGGTCTGGAAGCAACCGGTCAACTCCCGACTGTTCGCCGACGCCAAGCGGCGCGGCTTCTCCACCTGGGGATATGCCCTCGACGACGACGACCACATCGGAGCGGACCTGCTTCGCTACGCGGCCTCACCGGACGTGGACATGATGGGGGCGCCACAGGGTGCGCCGGACGCCCTGATCACCCGGGTGAGCCGCGCCGCCGCCGACCATGGCAAGCAGACCATCGCGTGGCCGATCCGCAGTCCGGCCGATCGCGAGCGCGTGCTGAACCTCGGCTGCACCGGCATGATGACCTCGCGCCCGCTGGAAGTTCTGGGCATCGACGGGTAGGGTCGCCCATTCGCGCCTGCGTTCGGCGCGACATGGTGGCGTCAAGCTGAGGCTCTGGGCGGGGTCAGACGTTATCGAATAGTGATGGCCCGAACGGATCAAAAAGGTGCTGGCGCGACGCGGTCACGATTTTGTCTCGGCCCGCCGCCGAAAGCTTCGTATGTTGGTAACCTACAGGCTGCTGCTCGTCCACCTTAGGTATCAGGTCGCGCCGTATGGGCTCTCATCAGGGGTGATGAGGGACACGAGCCCGTACGGGAAGGCTTCTCGGAGATGGCTACGACCAGGTTTTTGCAGTGAACTTGCCGGGGGGCGGCAAGGCATACGGGGGAAATATCACATGGCGCGACAAGACAGCACGTTGACGGCTGGATCCAGAGTTTCGACCGGCAAGCCGGTCGAACAGGATGAGCCGCTCGGCAACGACGACGGCGGCAGAGCTGCCGCGCGGATCAGTGCGAGCCCGGACAGCCTGAGCCCGACCAGCACGACCAGCCGCCGCGCGACCTCAGCCCGCACACCGACTTCACCGCCCTTCGCGGCCAGGCAGCAGACGCCGCCAGCGATTCGGCTCGGCAGGCGGCGACCGCCGACGTCGGGCCGCCGCTCGGAACCGCCGGCTACGGCGCGTGGAGCCGGCTCTACACCGCTCGCCTGATGCTGTTCGACGGCCTGGTCGGGATGCTCGCGGTCCTGGTCGCCGATCCGCTGTTCCACAACATCTCCTTCTCCACCTGGAAGCTCACCGTCCTCGCCGTCGGCGCCGGCGCACTGTGGCCGGTGGCGGTGGCGATCAGCCGCGGCTACGAGCGCAGCAAGATCGGCGTCGGGGGCGATGAGATGCGCGCCGTGCTCCGCGCGGTCATCCTGGCCATCGCCGCCGGGGCGGTGCCGTCCACGCTGATCGACAAGCCCGGAGTGGTCAACGTCTGTGTGATGGCCACCCCGATCGCCGGGCATGGCCAGCCTGTGGGTCCGCTTCCTGGCCCGCAAGTACCTCCACGTCCAGCAGCGCGCCGGCGTGAACGTCCGCAAGGTGATCGTGGTGGGCAGCGCGTACGCGGCCGCTGACCTGACCACGGTGCTGACGCGGGAGCAGCAGTGCGGCATGCAGGTCATCGGCGTCTGCGTCCCACAGGGCGATCTGGCCCGCGCACACGAGGCGGGGCTCACGGTGCTCGGCGACCTGGAGCAGGTGCCGTCGCTGATCAAGGCCTACGGCGCGGACGCGGTCGCGGTGACCAGCGGTGACGCCACCCGGCACAACTACCTGCGGGAGCTTTCCTGGTCCCTGGAGGGCGCCGGCGTCGAACTGCTCGTACACCCCGGCCTGATCGAGGTCGCCGGCCCTCGGATGCACATCCGTCCCTACGTCGGTCTCCCGCTGCTGCACGTCGAGCAGCCCCACTTCACCGGCTGGCGGCGCATCCTGAAGCGGGCCACCGACATCGGCATGACCAGCCTGGGCGTGCTGCTCATCTCCCCGGTGCTGGCCGCGATCGCCTTCGCGGTGAAGATCTGCGACCGCGGTCCGGTCATCTTCCGGCAGACCCGGGTGGGCCTGGACGGCTCCACCTTCACGATGCTGAAGTTCCGCTCGATGCACGTCGACGCCGAGTCCAAGCTCGCCGAACTGCGGGCCCAGAACCCCAACATCGGCACGCTGTTCAAGATGGAGGACGACCCGCGGATCACTCCCGTGGGCAAGTTCCTGCGCAAGTTCTCCCTCGACGAGTTGCCGCAGCTGTTCAACGTGCTCGCCGGTTCGATGTCGCTGGTCGGCCCGCGCCCGCCGCTGCAGTCCGAGGTCGACGTGTACGAGGACCACGCCCGCCGGCGACTCCTGGTCACGCCTGGACTGACCGGCCTGTGGCAGGTCAGCGGACGCTCCCTGCTCAGCTGGGAGGAGACGGTCCGTCTGGACCTGCGCTACGTGGAGAACTGGACCCTCACCCTGGACCTGCTCATCATCTGGAAGACGGTGTTCGCCGTGCTCGCCCGGCGCGGAGCCTACTGAGCCGGTGGGCCGAGCGACGGCCGGTCGCCAACCCGGCCTCGGCCGATTAGTCTGAGGCGGACATTTCTTCCCCAGTCTGGATCATCACAGACTGATCGCCAGGAGCGGAGTCCTTGTGCCAGCCCGCGTACGACCGCGCGTCCGGCTCTACCACCAGGTGCGTACGGCGCACCTCGAGCGGGCCGCGCAGCTGCCCAAGGCGGTCATCCTGTTCGCCAACAAGCGCTACGACTTCGCCGACGAGCTCGCAGCCGATCTGGAACTGGTCCCCGCGCGCGGGTGGCGGGCGGCCACGTGGCTGGCCAGCCACCCGGTGGCGGCGCTGGAGATCAACGAGCCGTTGATGCTGCCCGCCGCCCGCTCCACCGCGATCGCCCTGGTGGGCCTCGCGCTGGGTCGGTTGCGGGGCGGTGGCCGTACGCGGGTGGTCAGCTACGCGATCGAGAATCTCGATCCGACCGAGATCGCGCCCCAGGGACTGAAGGGGAAGCTCCGGCACCGGCTGGACCTCGCCCTGGCCCGGCTGATCTGGCGCCGGGTCGACCGCATCGCCTACGGCACCGGCGCCGCACAGGCCCTGTACGCCGACCTGCTGCCGGCGAGGGACCCGGCGACGCAGCAGCTGATCTGGGCGCTGCCCGCCCCCGCCGCGGACCAGCACCGACCAGCACCGCGGACCGGTCGGGGCCGCTGACCATACCAAGGACGGGTGTCAGGTGCTGTTCCTCGGTGCGTTCAGCGACCGCAAGGGGTTCAGCGTGCTCACCCGCGCCTGGCCGCTGATCCGGGCGCAGGTGCCGGGTGCCCGGCTGCAGCTGATCGGCAAGGGCGCGTTGCAGCCCCTGGCCGAGCAGCTCGCCGACTCCGGAGCCGAGGTGAGGCTGAGCGTGGACCCGCCGCGGGACCAGATCCGTGCGGCGTTGGCCCGCAGTCAGGTGCTCGTCCTGGCCTCCCAGCCGAGCGGGACGTGGCGTGAGCAGGTGGGCCTGCCCATCGTGGAGGCCCTGTCGTACGGCTGCACCGTGGTCACCACCGAGGAGACGGGACTGGCCGGCTGGCTGCGCACCCAGGGGCATCGCGTGCTGGACCGGTCCGCCGGTGCCGGCCGAGCTCGCGGCCGCCGTGGTGGATGCGCTGCAGGCGCCGGTCACCGACGTACTGGCCTCGCTGCCTGCGCAGGACGGACGGCTGGCGGCCGACGCGTGGATGTTCGAGGGCGTGGCCGGAGTCGCAGGACGCGGCAGACCTCGCCGACGCTGGGAGACCGCGATGACCGGCACCACGACCGAGCCGGCGGCTCCCGCCTCGCGGCTCGCCCGCATGCGGGCGAGCGTGTGGGCCAGCGTCGGCACCACGGCGGTCGCCAAGATCTTCGTGATGGGCTTCTCCGGCATCCTCGGCCTGTTCACCACGCGGCTGATCATCGAGCACTTCGGCAAGGACGCGTACGCCCAGTACGGCCTGCTGACCAGCTTCCCGAGCCTGCTGCCCTTCGCCGACCTGGGCATGGCGGCGGTGGTCATCAACGCCGTGGCCAGCGCGGACGACGTCCGCACCGACCGCTACCTGCGCAACGCCGTCACCACCGCGTTCCGCATCCTGATCGTGGCCGGCGCCGTGATCGGGTTGATCGGCGTGGTCATCACCCTGCTCGGACTGTGGCCCACCCTGCTCGGCAACGGCTTGACCGCCGAAGGCTCCAACGCCGCCTTCATCTGCCTGCTGGTGTTCGGGCTGGTGCTGCCGATGACGGTCGGACAGCGGATCATGGTCGGGTTGCGCCGGACCACCACGCAGGTGGCCAGCCAGGCTGTGGTGTCTCCCTTCATGTTCTGCGCCATCGGCGGCGTGATCGTGTTCGGCCTGCCGCTCGGCAACTACATCGCGGTCTTCTCCTACGTCGCCAATTCCCTGGTCTCGGTGATCTGCATCGTCGTCGCCTGGCGGGTGCTGCGACCCCAGCTCGGCCGGGCCATCGCCGAGATCCCCAAGGTGCGTGCGGTGCCGAGCGTCAAGGCACTTGAACCTGGCCTGGCCGATGCTGGTGCAGATGATCGCCCTGCCGATCGCGATGCAGACCGACCGGTTGCTGCTGTCGCACCTGACCACCGGCGACGAACTGGCCCAGTACAACCTGGCCGCCCAGCTGTTCGGGATGGTGCTGCAGGCGATCGCCGCCGGCGGTGTGGCGCTGTGGCCCATCTACGCTCGGGCCCGCGCCCGGCGCCAGATCTCCTCGCCGCTGAAGCCGATGTTCATCTTCATCGCGGTCGGGCTCTCGATGGCCGGCGTGCTCGCGCTGCTCTCGGGCTGGATCGCCCGGTTCGTCTCCGACGGCAAGATCACCCTGGACCTGTGGCTCGTCGTCGGCTTCGTCGCCTTCGTCGGCGTCCAGGCGGCCAAGTACCCGCTGGGCATGTACATGACCGACAAGAAGGGGTTGCGCTTCCAGGTCTGGCCGATCCTGGTGCTGGTGCCGATCAACCTGGGTATCTCCTGGTGGCTGATCGGCGTGATCGGCCCCGGCGGTCCGATCATCGGGTCGGCGGTGACGGTGCTTGCCTGCCAGGTCGTACCGAACCTCATCTACGTGCGACGCGACCTTCGCCGGCGGACCGCGCAGGCAACCGACGAGGCGGCCACCGGCTCCGCCGCGAACGCAGGGAGTGACCCCGATGGCTTCTGAGACCCCGCTGGCTACCGAGACCCCGCTGACTTCTGACACCCCGGCCGGCTCGAGACCCCGTCGGCTACCGCGGCCGCGCAGGACTTGCGGGTCCGGATCGCCGTCCTGACCTACCGCAGGCCGGGCGACATCGCGGCCACCCTCCCCCGGCTGGCCGCTCAGGCCGAGTCGGTGACCCGCGGCGCGGTCAGCGCCGACATCGTCGTCGTCGACAACGATCCCGACGGCAGCGCCCGCGCCTTCGTCGAAGCGTTCGCGGCGTCGGCCCGGGTTCCCGTCCGCTACGAGAACGAAGTGACCCCGGGCATCTCCGCCGGTCGCAACCGGGCCCTGGACACCGCCGACGGCATCGACCTGCTGGTCTTCATCGACGACGACGAGCGACCGAGCGAACGGTGGTTGGCGCTGCTGCTGGAGTCCTGGCTGGAGCACCGCAGCGCAGCGGTCGTCGGACCGGTGGTCTCCGAATACGAGACCGAGCCGGACGCCTGGGTGCAGGCGGGCCGCTTCTTCGACCGGCGCCGGTTGCCCAGCGGAACCAAGCTCAGCGTCGCGGCCACCAACAACCTGCTGCTGGACCTGCGCCAGATCCGTACCCATGACCTGCGCTTCGATCCGCGCTTCGGGCTGACCGGCGGCGGCGACACCATGTTCACCCGCACCCTGCACCGCCGCGGGGGCGAGCTGGTCTGGTGCGACGAGGCGATCGTGGTGGACGTGGTCCCCGCCGGCCGGGTGACCCGTGACTGGGTGTTGAAGCGCGCGTTCCGCAGCGGGAGTTCGTGGAGTGTGACCTCGGTCGAACTGGCCGGCTCGACCCGGGACAAGACCCTGGTCCGCGCGCAACTCACCGGCCGCGGCGCCGTCCGGGTCGTCGGTGGGGCCGCCCGGTTCGCCGCGGGGACGCTGACCCGCTCGCAGCGCCTGCAGGCCAGGGGCCGGCGTACGCTCGCCCGCGGCGCGGGCATGGTCTCCGGCGCGTGGGGTCACGTGTACGCGGAGTACAAGCGCACCTGAGCGCCTGACCCTGGAGCAAGTGTGGGGTCGGGACATCGAATGACTCAAGAAACCTGCACCAAGCGCACACTCTGTCGATTTCTTGCCGTCTGGTCGGGAGCAGTTTCTCGAAGAAGTTACGATGTCCAGGCTCGGGGGAGCCGCCGGATGACCGAAGGAAGACACATGCCCCGTACCGCGCATGCTCCCCGCAGCCTCAGCGCGCTGTTGATCGCGCTCACGATGGCGGTGGGTGCGCTGGTCGGCTACACCTCCCCCACCCCGGCGCAGGCCGCTCCCACCACCACGGTCACCAAGGTGGCCGGCGACCTCACCATCCCCTGGGACCTGACCTGGATCGACGGCCTGATGATCTACGGCGAGCGGGCCGGGCGGCTGTGGACCCGGCGCGGGAGCGCCGACCCGCAGCGGCTGGACCTGGATCTGCCGCCGATCTACAACGAGGGCGAGGCCGGGCTGCTCGGTCTGGTGGCGGATCCGAAAGCCTCGACCAACGGCCACTTCTACACCTGCCTGGCGGTCCGCAAAGCCAACGGGGACCCCCAGGGCGTGGAGGTGTGGAAGTGGAAGCTCACCTCCGACACCACCGCGAGCAAGGTGAAGACCCTGATCACCGGCATCCCGCTGAACCAGAGCGGGCGGCACTCCGGCTGCCGGCTGCGCTTCCGCTCGACCTTCATGCTGTACGTCGGCACCGGCGACGCCGCCGTCGGCACCAACCCCCAGAGCTTCAGCTCCCTCGGCGGCAAGGTGCTCCGGGTGCGCAGCGACGGCAGCATCCCGACCACCAACCCCTTCTACGCCCGGGGCGGCAAGGCCCGCTACATCTGGACCTACGGGCACCGCAACATCCAGGGCCTGGTCCGGCGCCCGGGCGGGGAGATCTGGTCGGTCGAGCACGGCACCGACCGCGACGACGAGGTGAACCGGATCTACCGCGGCCACAACTACGGTTGGTCGCCGACGCCGGGCTACAACGAGCAGCGCGCCATGACCGACAAGACCCGGTTCCCCAAGGCCACCGGGGCCAAGTGGCGCTCCGGCGATCCGACGGTGGCGACCAGCGGCGCGACCTTCCTCACCGGCTCACGCTGGGACACCTGGAACGGACGGCTCGCGGTCGCGATGCTCAAGGGACAGGGCATCAGGCTGTTCACCGTCCGCGACAACCGGATCACCAGCTCGCAGACGCGCTTCACCGCCTACGGCCGCATCCGTACCGCCCAGCAGGGACCGGACGGCGCCCTCTACTTCACCACCTCCAACGGCTCCGGGCGGGACGCGATCTACCGGGTCACCCCTGGCTGACCGGCCGAGCGCCGGTCGCACGACCAGTCGCCGGGCGTGTTCGTACGCCTGGATGTGCTGCTCGGCGGCCGCGGCCCACTCCCGGCGGGACAGGTCCGGCCGGCCGGTCCGTGAGGTGGTGTCCAACGCCTGGATTCCCGCGCTGAGCACGTCGGCGGACGGGTCGCCGGCGTAGTCGAGCACCCAGCCCGGGCCCACCTCGGCCCCCAGCTCGGCGTTGACCGGGTTGGCCGGCAGCAGCACGGGCCGGTCCAGGGACAGCGCCGCCAGCGCGGACCCTGAATTGTGCATCTGCTTGTAGGGCAGGACCACCAATTCCGCCTCCGCGACCCGGCGAGTGAGTTGCTCGTCGCTCACGTACGCCAGTTCGAGGGTGATCCGCTCGTCACCCTCGGCCAGCCGGCGCAGCTCCGCCTCCAGTTCCGGCGTACGCGGCTTCCCGGAGACGGTCAGGCTGAGCCCCTCGCCGGGCAGCTCGCGAAATGCGGTGACCAGGTCCTCCACCCCTTTGTACGGGCGGATCAGTCCGAAGTAGGCGAGCCGGCCGGGGACCGGCGCGGGTTGGTCGAACGGCGCGTACCAGTCGCGGTAGTGCCCGTGCAGGATGGTCGCGGTGGGCAGCCCGGGCGCCTCGGTGTGGCTGTTGATCGCGATCCCGTACGTGGTTCCGCGGTCGAGGCGGCCGAGCAGCGCCTGCTCGATCCGGTCGGCGCTCTCGTGCTGCGCCAGGTTGTGCAGGGTACGCACCACCGGGGTCCGCGACAGCCGCAGCCGCGCGATCAGCGCCACGGTCGCCAGCCGGCGCAGGACGGTCTTGATCGGGCTGCTCCCCCGGACCAGGTTCTCCGGCCAGTGCACGTGGAACACGTCGTAGCGGCCGAACAGCGCCGCCCGCCAGCTGAACGGCACCACCTCCACCCCGGCCGTACGCAGCGAGGCCATCAGTTGCACCACGTAGGGGTTGGTGGTCGGACGCGGCTCGGGCACCGACAGCAGGACTCTCAACGGGCATCTCCGCGGAACACCAGGACCGGCGCATCGCTGATCGACACCGTGACGGTGACGGGATTGCGCTTGTCCTTGGCCACGGTGAACACGTAGATACCCTGCGCGGTCGCGCCGGCCTTCACCGAACCACCCAACGGTTTGGCCGGAGTGGCGGTCATCTCGGTGCCCGGCGCGTCGTCGCTGTTGAGCAGGGTGACCACCACCGCGGACAGGCTGGCCGGCGTACTGCCGCGGTTGGTCACCTTGACCGTGATCGACAGCGCCGGCCCGGCGACCTCGCCGGGCAGCTGAGCCGTGGCGTTGATGGGCTTGATGCTCACCAGTTCCGCGGTCAGGCCGGTACCGGTCGAGCTCGGCTTGTCCAGCGTGACCGGCTTCTTCGACTCTTCCGGCTTGGCCTCGACCGTGCTGCTGACGTCGCCCGGAGTCGACGGCGGCACCGGCGTGGTGGCCGGCGGCGGCAGGGTCGACGTGGGCGTGTCGGTCGGCCCGGGCGCCGCCGTGGACGGACCCGGATCCGCAGTCAGGGAGGGCGACGGCGCTGGGTGCCGCACCCTCCTCGTCGGGGGAGCAGGCGGCTGCCGGACACGAGCAGCAGCGAGACCGCTGCCGCCAGTGCCAGGCGCCGGCCTCGCGCAAGAGGGCTGGGCATAGGAGACTTCCGGATCTTCGAGGCAGGCCCGTGCTCGGGCCCGCCGCCATGGGCAGGGTCGGTTCGAGGACGGCCCTCGTGGGCACCGATCCTAAGTGGGGCCGGCAGGCGATGGCCCCGTACACGATCGGCCCCGGCCTCATGGGGCGGTGATGAGCAGGTTGTCCACACTCACCGTCACCGGCGCATTCGTCGCGTTGGCCGCCAGGTAGCTGACCAGCACCGTGGAGACGCCGCCGACGGTGCGGCTGATGGTCAGCTTGACCGGGTGAGGTACGTCCCCATGAAAGTTCCCCACGTAGTTTGGCCCGATCCCCACCGGGCGCCCCGAATAAAACGGCCCACATCCGAACCATTGTCTCGATGCTAAGCGTCGCTATGGATGCCCGCGGGAGGTGCGGCCCGCTCGTGATGCGACCGTGACCCTGGTCGCTCTGGCGGCGTTCGGGACCAATCTCGATTACCCTTGCCCTCGATCAGGCATGACGAAGGGAATCCCGTGGCCACCAGTGAGTCGAGGCCGGCACGGCTGTTGTCCGCCGACCACGAGCCGTGGGCAACCGACGGCTACGGGTCGTCACGCGGCGAGAGCTGGAGCCACGCCGAGCACTTCATCGCCATCGCCGGCACGGTGCTGATCGCGATGCGGTTCAAGGTGACGCCCCAGCTGCTGACCGCCGGGGACCTGTTCGCCCTCGCCATGCTGCCGCTGTGGTTTCCGGCCACCCGCCGCTACGTCGGTGCCCGGGCCCTGCTCCTGCTGGGCCTGCTCTGCTTCCCGGCCGGGTTGCTGCTCAGCGCCATCAACTCCGTCGACCACACCGTCCGGATGGGTCTGGGAGCGACCGCGACGTTCGTCATGGTCAGCCTGCTGGCCAGCGTGGGATTCCTGCTGTGGGCGCGGGAGAAGCTGACCGAAGGCGGGCTGGTGGCCGGGTTCGGCCTCGGCCTGCTGATCGGCCTGCTGTTGTCCACCCCGAGTTCGCTGTTCGCGACGAACCCGTGGAAGTTCGGCTACGCCCTGCCGGTCACCATCCTGCTGCTGGGTCTGGCCGCGATCACCCGGCGTCGCGGGCTCGAGTTGTTGGTCGTGGTCGGGCTGTGTATCGGCTCCGCGTTCGCCGACGCCCGGTCCTCCTTCGCCATCTTGTTGTTGACCGCTGCCCTGCTGGCCTGGCAGATGCGGCCGGCGAGCAAGAACCGCCGGCAGTCCGCCTTCCGCGCGGTGATCGGCCTCGGCGTGACGGCCGTGGTGGTCTACAACCTCGGACAGGCGCTGATCCTGGAGGGATTGCTGGGTCCGGAGACCCAGTCGCGGACGGCCACCCAGATCGCCGACACCGGTTCGCTGATCCTCGGCGGCCGGCCCGAGATCATGGCCACCCTTGCGCTGATGTACCGCTCCCCCCTGGGGTTCGGCTCGGGCACCATCCCCAACTACAACGACGTCATCACCGCCAAGCAGGGCATGTCGCTGATCAACTACGACCCGAACAACGGGTACGTGGAGAACTGGATGTTCGGCAACGGCTACGCGCTGCACTCCCTGTTCGGCGATCTCTGGGCGAGCTACGGATTCGTCGGGCTGATCCTCACCGGCTTCGTCCTGATGACGACGCTGAGGCGGCTCGGCCAGACGCTGACCGCGCGCCGGGCCAGCGCCGCCCTGCTCTACGCGTCGGCGTTGACGCTGTGGAACATCTTCTTCGCGCCCTTCAACTCCGGGCTGCGGATGCTCATCCTGGTGTTCGCCCTCGGGTTGCTGCGCCGCACCGAGACCGAAGGCGATCCGCTCACCCGCCCCCGCCGCCGAATGCGGCGTCTGTAGCTCAGCTCAGTCGGCCCTGCGCCGGCGCGCGAGCAGCGCACGCAGGCCGATCGCCAGGCCGCTGACGGCCCCGCGCGCGGCAGCCGTGCCGCGGCCGGGCGAGTGCAGCAACTGCCGGCGTCCGCCGCGCATCAGGATCTCCCAGCTGACCTTCGGCGTACGCCAGCACCAGCGCCAGACGCCGCGCCGGTCGAGGTGTTTCGCGGCGAACAGCATCCGGTTGCGGGCGTTGTAGTAGTAGTAGAGCGCCGACTTCGCCCGTCCCGCCCGCGGCCCCTGGGTCCCGCCCTGGTCGTGCAGCACGGTCAGGTCCTCGCGTACGACCGGGGTCGCGCCCGCCTCCAGGCAGCGGTAGCTGAAGTCGACGTCCTCCCAGTACATGAAGTAGGACTCGTCGAAGCCGCCGACCCGATCCCACAGCTCGACCGACAGAGCCAGGCACGCGGCAGTGAGCCAGGGGACCCGGCGCCGGCCCGGCCGCGGGTCCTGCGCCGCGCCGGCCGCGCTGCGCACCCGCCCGTCGATCAGATCCAGGCTGGAGCCGGCCGAGGTCACCCGGCCGGCGGCGTCGACGATCTGCGGCGCGACGAAGGTCAGCGGGGCGTCCAGGCAGGCCCGGCCCAGCTCGGCCGCCACGTCGTCGCCGATCTCGGCGTCGGGGTTGAGCAGCAGGAGTGCAGCGCACTGCAAGGCGCGCGCGCGGGCGACGCCGGCGTTGACGCCCGCACCGAAGCCCCGGTTGTCGGGCAGCGCCACGAGTTCCCAGCCCTGCTCCGCGGACAGGCCGGTGATCGCCGCCCGCTCGGCCTCGCCGGACCAGTTGTCCACCACGACCACCACGGCGCCGGCCGGGCGCAACGGCGCCAACGTCGTCCGCAGCAGGTCGGTGGAGGCGAAGTTCACCGCGACGATGCCGAGAGGCTGAGGTACCCACGCGCGAAACTCAACCACAGTCTCCGGCCCGCTCCCACAGCGCTCGACCGCTCCGGACGAAATAGGGCACCTCTCGAAGAAAACCCCGGGCCAGGGCGCCGGGCGCGTCACGATTGCAACTCAGATCACGTCGGGCGGCTCCGGTTTGGTCAATGACTTCGGCGGATGCGGTTTAGACTCAGGGCTGCTGTGCTGGCAGGCGTCGTGACGCGTGCGCCGGCATCACCCGCACGTCCGAGAGGAAGTTCTTCGTATGGACCTTCGCACCTATCTGGCGGCCATACGCAAGAGTTGGCTGCTCATCCTCATCGTCGCCCTGGCGGGTCTCGGTGCCGGCACGCTCGGCCTGCTGTTGACGCCCAAGACGTACGGAAGCACCATCGACTTCTACGTCAGCACGCCCAGCGCCGAGGGTAGCAACCCGCAGGCGTCGGGACAGTTCGCCGAAGCCCGGGTCAACTCCTACATCGTGCTGCTGTCCAGCGAGCAGATGGCCAAGCGGATCGTGGACACCACCGGAATCGACAAGACCCCGCTTCAGGTGACCAGGCAGATCGAGGCCAGCACCCAGCTGAACACCGTCATCGTCACCGCGACCGTGACCGCCAGCACGCCGCAGGAGTCCCTGCAGATCGCCCAGGGCGTGGCGGACAGCTTCCCGAAGCTGGTCGACGAGCTCGACAACCAGGGGCGCGACACGGCCATCGTGGTGATCCACGTGGTGTCCGGACCCACCCTGCTGAACGGCCCGATCTCCCCCGATCCCAAGCTCTACCTGGGCCTCGGGCTGGCCGCGGGCCTGATCCTCGGCCTCGCCATCGCCATCGTCCGCGAGGTGCTGGACAACAGCGTGCGCACGGTGGAGTCGGCCCAGCGCCTGGTCGGAGCGCCGGTCATCGGCACCATCCTCTACGACCCGGACACCCGCCGCTCGCCGCTGATCGTGGGCGACGAGGCGACCTCGCTGCGTTCGGAGGCCTACCGGCAGTTGCGGACCAACCTGCAGTTCATCAACGCCGCGAAGTCGGCCAACACCGTCATGGTGACCTCGTCCATCCCGTTGGAGGGCAAGTCCACCACCGCGGTGAACCTGGCGCTGACGTTCGTGGAGTTCGGCGAGCGGGTCCTGCTGATCGACGCCGACCTGCGGCGCCCGGCGCTCAGCCAGCTCCTCGGCCTCTCCGGCGACAGCGGACTGACCAACGTGCTGGCCGGACAGGTCGAACTGGAGGACGTGCTGCAGCCGTGGGGCAACGGCGGCCTCCACCTGCTCGCCTCCGGCTCGATGCCGCCCAACCCGTCGGAGCTGCTCGGCTCGGCCCGGATGGGCGAGCTTGATCACCAGCGTCCAGGAGCGGTTCGACAAGATCGTCATCGACACCCCGCCGGTGCTCCCGGTCACCGACGCGGCCGTCGCCTCCTCCTACGCCGAGGCCGTGGTCGTGGTCATCCGCCACGGCAAGACCTCCCGGGCCCAGGTCGCGAATGCGGCCGCGACCCTGGAGAACGTCGACGCGCGCGTCATCGGCTCGGTCCTGAACATGAAGCGGACCAACCGCGCCGAGCGCCGTCGCTACGGGCACCACGGCTACTACTTCGGCCAGCCGGGAGATCCGGCGTCGCGCCGCAAGCCCAACGAGATCGCCCGCCGTACGCCTGGCCGGCCCAGCACCAGCCCCCAGAACAAGGCGAGCGCGAGCGGCACGAACCCCAGCGGTGCTGGCACCAGCGGTGCAGGCCCGTGTACTGGCCCAGTCGCTACCGGCCCAGTCGGTACTGGCCCGTTGGTACCGGCCCAGTAGGTACCGGCCCCGTCGGTGCGGGTTCGGACGACACCGCACCGATCGCGGCCCAGCGCGGCCCGTCGTCCCGGGGCTCGCACAACCCCATCATCGAGAACAGCCCGACCGTGGCCAAGCGTGCCCAGACCAATCCCGCCGGTGAGACCGGCGACGCCACCGTGACCCAGGCGCCGAGGCCACGCTCGGCCCCGGCGGGACGTCAGAAGCGCTGAGCGCCCGCGCGCCGTTTGCCCCCTCGCGGCTCCCGCGGTCCGCTGGCTCCTGCGAGCCACTGCTCCTAGCTCCTGCGGGCCGCCGGCCCGCAGGAGAGGATGTCGGCGTACGCGCGGTCGATCAACTGGGCGCACTGGCGGAACCGGTTCATCGAGCGACCCCACGGATCCTCCAGATCGCGTTCGCGCATCGGGAACGACTTGATCCGCTTGCGCCGCCAGTAGCTCTCGTCCACCAGCCACGGCCCGAGTTCGGCCGCCGCGACGAGCCGGGGCGGACGCAGCGTCGTCGCCATGTAGGCGAACTGCAGCAGCGGGAAGGTCCGGCCGACGGTCGACCGGTCCATCTCCTCCACGGTTTCCCGCTGGTCCTCGGTCGCGGTCAGGATCAGTTGCGCACTGTCGAGGATCGGCTGGTCCAACCGTCGGCTCACCCAGTCGCCCACCTCCAGGCCGCGTTCGGCCAGCAGTTCCGCTGAATACGGGTGCGCCGGGATTCCCTGCGCCGCATCGACCCCGGCCGAGCTGACCGTCCAGGGAAGGTTGCGCAGTTCGGCCTGCCGGCGGAGCAGGAACTCCATCAGCGGCGAGCGGCAGTGGTTGGCCAGGCACACGACGACGACATGGAAGTCGTTTTCGGGTACGCGGCCGTTCCTGGCTGCCCAGCTGCGGGCCGCTTGCTCGTGGCTCATCAGCCTCCTGCCCCACCGTCGCACGTGCATGCTAACCCGCTGACGGCCCGCCGTTGGATAGGCTGGGCGTTCCGCACTCCAGCGGGCGTCCCCCACAGGTGAGGCTGCACCCATGTCGGATCGATACCCGGCCGATGCCGGCGCGCCGGAGCCCGGAGGCGGACCGGCCGGCTTCGCTCGCCGCAAGCCCGCGCTGGTGCTCTCCCTGGCGGTCGTCGCTGTCCTGGTCATCGTCGTCCTGGCGCTGCGCGCCGCCGGAGTCTTCCAGGCGGGCGAGCTGCTGCCGGGTGGGGCCAGCACCTCGGCGGTCGAGCCGGGCACGTCGGCCGGCCCGTCGACCGCAACCGGGTCGCCGGACTCGAGCAGCACGGCCACGACCGGTCCGAGCGTCGATGCCTCGCCGTCGAGAGCAGCCCCGTCCTCGACCGGGCAGAGTCCTCAGGAGCCCAATCCCCAGGAGCCCCGGCGAAGTCCCCCAGCAGCGCGCCTCAGCCGCAGCCGACCCGCTCCCCCGTCCCGCTGAAGACTCCCGCGGAGATCCAGTCCGGTCTGACCGCGAAGATCAGCGCGATGACCGCCGTGGACGGCGAGGCGGAAGGCCCCGGCGAGGTCGGCGGCCCGGCGGTGCGGTTCACCCTCACCCTCACCAACTCCTCCGACCGGGAGCTGTCCCTGACCACGACGGTGGTGAACCTGTACTACGGCAAGGCCGAGACGCCGGCGACTGCGCTCGCCACCGGCTCCAGCCCCCTGCCGGCGGCGGTCGCGGCCGGGGGCACGGCCTCGGCGACCTTCGTCTACGTCGTTCCGACCCAGGCGCGGGACAACGTGCTCATCACCGTCGACTACTCCGTCGACGTCTCGCTGATCGCGTTCCGCGGCAAGGCGCCCAAGGGCTGACCCGGCCGTACCCGGTCGAGGCGCGGGGTGCCTGTGCGGGCGAGGCGCTGGTGGTCGCGACGAGGTGGAAAATGCACCTGCCCGGTCCGTGCGGCGGGGGAGCCGTCACGAACCGGGCAGGCTTTTGGGGTGCCGCATACTTGGGAGCTGCGGCGGCTTGGGTAGGCCGATCGGCCCAGGAGACGCCTACGCCTACGGCGTGGCCGTCAGCCGGTGCAGGAGCAGCCGGACTGTACCGGGAGCCGCGCTGCCGGACAGGTAGTCACTGAGCGCGACGCTGCCGGCTGCCTGCAGCGCGGGGTGGGAGTCGGTCGTGGTCAGCGTCCACTCCGAGGGCTCCGGATCGCTGCCCAGCCACACCTTGGCCTCCAGCGTCGTCGGGCTGGACCCGGTGATCCGGAAGCGCACGTTGACGTCGGTTCCGGGGGTGTAGGTGCCCGGCAGGGTCACCGCCGCACCGGTGAGGGACGACGCCGTTCCGCCCTTCAGCGCGGCGATCGAGGCCGTGACCCGGCTGGCGTTGGTCAGCTTCAGCTCGATCCGGTAGTCGTCGGTGGCACTCACCCGCCGGCCGTAGACGGTCACGAACTGGCCGCCGCCGGTCGCCGCCACGTCGGTGGTGAAGCCGAGCCGCAGGTCTGTGCTGGCGCTGGAGGCGCCGTTGAGATAGACGGTACGTCGCACGCCCGGGGTCACCCCGACGATCCCGTCGCCGTCGGTCACCGCGAAGCCCGTGTTGCCGCCGCTGTAGGTGTAGGCGCCACCGACCTCCGCGCTACCCCAGCCGTTGGTCGCGCTCCGGTTGAAGTCGTCCAGCGCGTACGCCACCGCTCCTCCCGTCGGCACCGTCACCGTGGCGGTGGTGGTGTGCGTAGCGCCGTCGTCGTCGGTCACGGTCAGCCTGACCACGTAGGTCCCGGCGGCCGCGTAGCTGTGGCTCGCCGTGACGCCCGAGCCGGCCGTCCCGTCGCCGAAGTCCCAGGCGTAGGTGGCGATGGTGCCGTCGGAGTCGGTCGAGGTCGACCCGTCCACACTGACGGTGAGGTCGTTGGAGCTCGAGGTGAACGCGGCCACCGGAGCCACATTGGGCGGCTCGGTGACGGTGACGTCGCGCGACGTCGTCGCCGTGCCGGAGCGATCGTCGGTCACGACCAAGCTCACCCGGTAGGTTCCCGCACTGGCGTACGTGTGGGTCGTCGTGGCGCCCGTGCCGGTGAGCCCGTCGCCGAAGTCCCAGGCGTAGGAGGCGATGGTGCCGTCGGAGTCGCTCGATCCGGACGCGTCGAAGCTGGCCTTCAGGTTGGTCACCGCCGAACTGAACGCCGCGTTGGGCAGCACGTTCGGAGCCACCCCGGTCGAGCCGAGGTTGTAGTGGGCCTGCACCTGGGCCGCGGTCAACGCCACCGGGTAGGTGGCGATCTCGTCGACGTCGCCGGCGAAGTAGTTGCTGGTCGGCCGGTTCGGGTAGTTGGTGAGCGTGTCGCCGCCCATCTTCCAGTAGCCCACCCGGGTGTTGAACTGGAGACCGGTCTTGGTCAGCTCGTCGAAGCCCACCTGGACCCCGTCGACGTACAGCGCCATCCCGGCACCGCTCAGGGTCGCCACGACGTGGTGCCAGTTGCCGTCCCGGTAGGTCGCGGTGGAGTTCACCGACTTGTAGGCCCCACCGGGCTTCACGGTGAACGCGATCTGGCCGCTGTTGGTCATGTAGACGTGCCGGTCGGCGTAGGAGCCGCCGCCCGAGGTGGAACTGTCGAACCCGATCAGCTGGCCGCCCCTGGTGGTGGTGGTCTTGAGCCACAGCTCGGTGCTGAACCAGTCCGTCGAGCGCTGGGCCGTGGTGCTGTTCATGGTCGAGGTGTTCGCGCTGCCCGTCAGCCGGAACGCCGTCCCGCTCTCACCGCTGATGGCGCCGGGGACCCCCTGGGTGACCTGGCTGTTGCGGTTGCCGCTGTCGGTCCCGGCCAGGTCGGCCATGCTCGATCCCGAGGTCTCGTTCAGCGACCAGTACGCCTTGGCGCCGTCGGCGAGGACCGCCTTCTGGTAGCTGGACAGTGCGGTGCCCGATCCGGACGCACCCGGCACGTACGAGCTCCACATCGTGTTGCCGAACGGGTCGGAGGCGCGTACGCGGTAGGTGTAGGTCTGACCGGGCGCGACCGTGGTGTCCAGGTAGGACAGGTTCGGCCGCTGGTAGAACCTCGAGTCGGCGGTGGTCTCGTAGACCAGCACGTTGTCGCGGTAGACCCGGTAGGTCAGCCGCTCGTTGTCACGGTCGTAGTTGGCCGGCCAGGCCACCCGGAGGGCATTGTTGCCGTAGGCGCGTACGGTGACGTCGGCGAAGTCGCCACCCAGCCGCGGTCCGTCGGTGTTCGGCGCGATCGTGCGCTTGGCGAACCGGACCAGCCCCTGCTGCGCGGTGCCGTTGATGATGGGGAACTCCCCGCCGTAGAGCACGTAGTCGTCGTTGGCGGCCACGCTCCACGGACCCTGCGCCTGGCCGGTGTAGGTACCCGCTTCGATGTCGGGATACCAGTTGAGCTGCGCGGGGGCGGGCTGGCCGGCGAAGTTGTAGTAGCCCCACGGCTCGGTGCCGAGCTTGCCGCGTACGTCGGTGGTGAAGGCCAGGGCGCGGTTGAAGGTCCAGGGCTGAGTCTGGTTGAACGAGCCGACGTTGCCGCAGTAGTGCGGGTGCCCGGCCACGTAGACGGCGTCGGCGGTGACCGCGAGCGAGTACTCGTCGCCGTGGCAGTCCTGGACGAAGATCAGGTTTCCGTTCCAGTCCGCCTTGAAGGCGCCCTCGAGGTTGCCCTGGTTGCGCGTGTAGGTGTAGCCCGCGCCGTAGAAGCCGTCGCTGGCCGGGGCGAGCGTCATGATCGCGGCCATGCGTGCCGGCGTTGCGGATGACGGAGTTCACCGGCAGCGGCAGCGGGGCGCCGGAGACGGCATCCAGCATGGCCAGGCCGTAGCCAGGATTGCTCGATGAGTTCACGCTGGTGAAGGAGCCGCCGATGACGACCCTGCTCCGGTCCGGCGAGACGATGATCTGGCGGACGGTGCCGTTCGCCGGCGTCACGGAGAAGGGCAGCACTCCGCCGTTGCCGGCGTCCAGGGCGACCACACCGCTGCGCGCGACGCCGTTGACGATGGTGAAGATGCCGGTGGTGTAGACCGTGCTGTCGGTGGCGGTCAGGCCGTACACGCTGGAGTTCAGGGTGACGGCGAAGCTGGTCTTGAGCGTGCCCGACGCGAGGTCGAACGCGACGATCCGGTAGCGGTTCACCCCGTCCACCTGGGTGAACTGGCCACCGACGTACAGGGTCTGACCGTCGGGTGAGGCCGCAATCGATCGCACCTGCGCGTTGAACGACGGCGCGAACGCGTCGATCAGGGTGCCGGTGGTCAGGTCGTAGGCCAAGAAGTTGGAGCGCGGCACCGTCTGGGTGCCCGGCGCCGCGCCGGCCGGCCGCGCCGTGGTGAACTCCCCGCCGACGTACACGGTGTTGCCGACGATCACCTGGCTCCACACCACACCGTCGATCTGCACGGTCGGCAACGGGTCGGACGACACGGTGCTCGGTGTGGTCGCCTCGGCTGGCATCGTGTCCGCGCTCGCCTGCGGTGGCCCCTGCATCACCGACAGGACGAGCAGCGCCAGCACCATGGCCAGCAGCAGCGACAACGTTTTGAGATTGGCGAGACGACGCCGAAAAGTTCCCCCGACAAGCATGACTGACTTCCCCCAAAGTTCAGCAAATGCAGCCCGCTCCCCAGGCCGCTGCGCTGAACTGTAGTTGCCGCTTCGCGCGCCTTGTGCCAAAAGTCAACGTCCGCGGGTCACGCTTTGGACACAAGTCACAGCGGCGGCTACGTGGGCGCCAGCTCCGCGCCCCGTCCCCGGCTGGACGGCTGCCCGGCTGGGCGGCTCCCGCGCCTCCACCTCCCTCACTCTCGCCGCAACTGTCGGCGAACGGCGAGGAAACTGCCGAAAACCTGTCGTACGTCGACAGTTTCCGGAAGTGGGGGGAGAGGGAGGGGGAGGGGAAGGAGAGGCGGGAGCAGGAGACGCCGAACGGCGGCCCGGAGAGATCCGGGCCGCCGCTGGGGTCGTGCTGAGGGTTGCTGCCGTACGGTCAGTTCTGGCCGAGCAGCTTGGCGCCGGCGGGGAGGCCGGTAGCCGAGGCCACGTCGGACGGGAGGCCGACCGCGACCGAGGCGAGGCTCGTCATGTCTGCCGCCATCGACGTGATGGACTTCGCGTTGGTGGTCTGGGCGTTCTTCCAGCCACCGTTCTTGGCCGCGGCCAGAGCGGCCGGGGTCTCGTAGCGCTCGAGCGTCTTGTTGTCGCCCTTGCCCCAGGCCACCATCGTCGGGTCGGTCTTGGCCGTCCGTTCGTTGAACAGGTTGCCGTTGATCGTCAGGTTCCAGGTGTCCACGGCGCGGTTGGTCTTGCCGTCCAGAGCGTAGATCTGGAAGTAGCCGCCGTTGCCGAAGACGTTGTTGGAGATCTGGATGTTCTTGGTGACCCACGGCACGGTCGGGTCCACCTTGTTGGCGTAGCGGGAGTCCCGGGCCTGGGAGAACTGCCCCAGCTTGGACTGCAGCCGATCGTCCTGAGCCAGCTTGATACCGAACAGCGAGCTGCCACCCACCTCGTTGTTGAACACCTTGAAGTTGCCGGCGTTGAACAAGATGATGCCGTCTTCGCCACCGTTGATCGCCTGGTTGTTGGCGATGATGCCCTTGTCGGACACCTCGACCTCGATGCCGTGCTTGCCGTTGCCGTTGGCGGTGTTGTTGACGATGTTCAGGTTGTACGACGAGACGTCGAACCAGATGCCCGAGCCCTCGTTGTTGTTGCTGGCGTCGACATTCTTGACCGTCATCGTGCGAGCTGCGGTGATCTTGATGCCGCCGGACACCGGGGCGTCCTTGAAGTGTTCGGCGTTGTTGTTGCTGACGATGGAATTGGAGATCGTCGAGTTGTCGGTCTGGTGTCCAGCAATGCCGACCTGGCCGGCCCGCTGGATCGTCACCCGATCGATCAACTTGTTGTTGTTGGTCATGCTCAGGCCGATCGTGGCGACGTCTTGGATGATGACGTTGCGCACGGTGCCACCGGCGCTGCCGATGCGTACCGCCCCAGCCTTCTCGTACGGGTTGGCGTAGCGACGCACACCCACACCCTGCAGGACCGAGCCCGGGCCGGAGAGGTTGATCGCCTGGGCCAGGTCGCTGGCCCGGACATCCTTGCCGCCCGGATCGGTGCCGATGGTGATGGTGTTGGCTGCGTCGTTGACGGCGAACTGACCCGGTCCGACCGCGCTGGCGGAACCGACCTGCTTCAGAGCGGTGCCGTTGACGAACACCATGTCCGGGTCGGCGGCCATCGGGTTGGTGCCGATGAAGCGCGCCTTGAAGGCCGCGTCCCCGCCCATCGAGGCGCCGAACTCGGCGGTCCAGCCGGAGGTCACCCATACCGAGCCCGACTTGGTCCAGTTGCTGATCTGCTTGGAGCCGTCGAACCAGACGACCTCACCCGGGTAGTTCTGGATGGTGACGACCTTGTTGCTGGCCACGGTCACCGACTCGTGGTAGGTGCCGCCGCGCAGCACGATGGTCTTGCCCGACGACGCCTTGGAGACGGCGGCGTTGACGGTCTTCACCGGGCTGGCCTGGGTGCCGGAGTTGCTGTCGCTGCCACTCGGGGAGACGAAGATCGCCCCGGACGGAATCGCGTAGTTGGTGCTGCCGAGTGCAGCCGCGCCGCGGTTGCCGGCGGGAGCGGGAGCAGGTGCCGGGACGGTCTGGGTCGGCGTGGGTGCCGGCGAGGTCGTCGTCGGGGCCGCTGTAGGCGTCGCGGTCGGGGTGACCGTCGGGGTGGGGGTCGGGCTCGTCGTGGCGGTAGCTGTCGGGGCCGGGGCCGGGGCCGGGGCGGACACGCCGGAGGCGCCCACCGAGAGATCGTCCCGGCTGACCGTCATCTTCGCGTTGGCCGACTGGACGAAGTCGCGTACGGCGACCGCGCCCTTGCTCTGCAAGCGGGCCGAGCTGGAGTCGGTGTAGGTCGCCTGCCAGCCGGGCTTGGTCGAACCGACCGCCCAGACCCGAGCGCGCAGCGTCACGGGCGAGGAGCCGGTGATCTGGAACTCGCCGCTGAACCGGGTGCCGGCGCGCAGCGTGGTGGGCAGCGTGACCCCGGTCAGCCAGGTGGTCGAGCCGCCGTTCTGCCGCGACAGGCCCAGGCTCGACTTGCCGCCGGAGGAGAAGCGGACGCGCGCCTCGTAGCCGCTGCCGTCGCCCTGAAGGCGGGCAGCCCAACCGTGCAGCACGTCATAGGACGAGCCGCCGGTGATGACGGCGGTGTCGGACACGTCGACGTCCGCGGCGGACACGCCGGGCAGGGTGGCGCTGAACTGGTGGCCGGCGGTCATCGCGGCGACGCCGGCACCGCCGGCGGTGCTCACTGCGGTGCTCGGCGCGCTGACGTGTAGGCACCGCCGAGGTCGGCGGTGCCCCAGTTGACCGGTGACGGAGCGGCCGTAGGAGTCGCGGGCGACCTCGACCCATCCGGACGGGACGGCGGCGCTACCCTGAAGGGCGACGCCGGCGACAACACCGACTGTGGCCACCGCAGCGGTAGCGGTAACGGTGTTCTTGAGCCAGCGGGGTCTTTGCCGTCGCAGGGGACGCAAGGACAAGGGCATGCGGAAACTCCTCGATCTGGGGGGCATGGTCCGCATGACAGAGCAGGCTCAGACGTTGGTCTTTGCTGCCCCGAATAGTGCGGGCCTCAGGTCTGCGAAGACCATAACGGATCGATAACGAGACCACAATCTCAGTAATGTTTCAGGGTTTGCGCGCGATGCGTTCCGGGTGAGATCTCGGTCTCATCACGCCACGCGAGCCGATGACGTGCACTTGCGCTGAGCGTGACTTATGGTGACCCTCGCCTCTTTGGCAACGGTGTCAAGCGGGGGGCCGTGTGACGAACGTCGCAGCCGCGAACCGGGTACGAGGGTCTCCACGACCTCTGTCGCCGCGACCCTCTAGCGTCCCACCGACCCGCCGGCACCCTCATCGACCCTCCACCCCACCTTGGAACCTACGTATACGTGGGTTCCCCCTGCATTGCACACGTTGCAAGCTGTGCAATCCATCAGGAACCCACGTATACGTAGGTTCCCTCGGGGGGTGGATGGGCGAGGCGGACCGGGTCGGCCGGAAGGGGCGTGGCGGAGCGGAGCAGCGGCTCGGAGCGCGCTCAGCGCTCCGCGAGGATCGAACGCAGAATGGTGCTGGACGTGTGCACCGTGTAGGGGAAGTAGTGCACGTCGACCCCGACGGAGGCCATGTCGGCCTCCAGCTTGGCGCCCTTGGGTGTCCCCCGCCAGTCGTCGCCCTTGAAGAGCACGTCGAAGCCGACCCGCTCCCAGACCTCGAGCTTGTTCGAGGAGAAGTCGGTGACCACCTCGTCGACCATGTTCAGGTGCCGGACGACCTCAGACCGCTCGTGCAACGGGATGATCGGCCACTTCGCCTTCGCCTTGAACAGCGCCTCGTCGGTGACGACGCCGACGATCAGGCGGTCACAGTGCTCGCGCGCACGCAGCAGGATGTTCAGGTGCCCCACGTGGAACATGTCCCACGCGCCGGGCACGTAGCCGACGACCGGCTTGGCCCCCGGATCCGGGCTGGCCGCATCGGTGTCGGCAGGGGTCACGCCACAGCCTCGTCGGCGTCGGTCTCCTCCAGCACGGCGGCCAGGGCGTTGCGCAGGATGGTGCTCTCGCTCTCCCGGCGCGGTGTGATGACGACACTGTGCATCGCGGAGGGCTCAGGGCTGCCGGCGACCACGAAACGAACCGCGTCCGGGGACGGCGCGCAGGTGTCGTCGTGCGCCACCACGTCAGCCACCCCGCGTACGTGACGCAGCACGGCCAGCCGTTCGCTCAGCGGCACCACCGGCCGCCGGCCGAAGACCTGCTCGGCGTACTCGTCGGTGAACACGCCCAGCACCAGGTGCGCGCAGCGCTCGCCGGCCTGAGCGATGAGATCGAGGTCGCGGACGTTGATCAGATCGAACGAGTCCGTCAGATAGCCGACCGACATGCCTTACCCCCCACGCATGGACATCCGTACGCCGAACCCCACATTAATTCGACGGACGCAGCGTACCCCAGCTGATCGCTCCGAAAGGGCCGTCCAGAGCCCATGAGCGCGAGATCACAGCGCCGATACCAGATCGGCGATCTCGCGCCGGTAACGCTCGACGGAGAAGCGCCGGATCGCCTCCCGCCTCCCCTGCTCGGCCAGGCGAGCGGCCAACTGCTCGTCGTCGATCAGTCGCGCCACGGCCGCGGCCATCGCCTCCGCGTTGCCGGCTTCGACCAGCAAACCGGTCTCGCCGTCGCTGATGGACTCCAGGTGTCCCTGGGCCGCGGCCGCCACGACCGGGCGGAGCGAGAGCTGGGCCTCGACCACGACGTTGCCGAAAGGCTCGTGCAGTGAAGGCGCCAGGAAGACGTCGCAGTCGGCGTACACCGACCAGCTCGACGCGACGTAGCCGAGGAAGGAGACCGCCCCGGCGAGGTCGTCGGCGGCCGCGCGGTCGCGCAGCTGGTCCTCGTACCACTCGTAGCCGGCGAAGGGGCTGCCCGCTACGTCCAGGCGCACGTCGTAACCGTCCCGGCGCAACAGCGCCGCCGCCTCCAGCGCGACGTGGGGACCCTTGCGCGGGGAGAGCCGGCCGACCACCGCGAGCCGGAAGGGTCGACCGCGGAGGGCGGGCTGCGGATCGCTCGGCGGCTGAGGAACACCGTTGTAGATCAGCCGTGCGCGCGCCCGCAGCCGCGGCTGCACCCCCGCCATCGTGTCCAGGGTGGAGCGGCTGATCACGATGACCGCGTCCGCCAGCAGCAGCGGGGCGAGCAGCACCTTCCACACGATCCGGCGTACCTGGGTCTCCGCTTCGTGCAGGTGGCCCACCGTCGGGGTGCGGCTGAGCCGGCCGGCCAGCAGCCACCACGGCAGGGTCGCGGTGTTGACGATCAACGCCGACGCGCGCAGGTGCCGCAGCAGTCGGACGCTCCGCGGCACGCTCCGCACCGCTTCCACCAGCATCGTGACCATCGCGCGGGCCGAGGCGTTTCCCTTGCGCAGCACCGGGAAGCGGATGAAGACCACCTCAGCCCCCTGGGCCTGGATCCGGGGGACGAGGGGGCCGTCGGCGGGGAGGGCGACCACGACCCGCCGCCCGTCCTCCACCAGTCCGGCCACGGTCTGCAGCATCTGCAGGTCCGCGCCGTACATGTCCGGCGAGGGGTTGACCACCACCACGGTGCGGCTGGGCCACGGCCGCGGCGGGACTCACGACGCGCCGGTACGGCGGCCCGACGGACGCCGCGCCGGGAAGTCGCGGCGCGCGAGCCTGCGGCAGAGGTCCTCGTACGAGGCGGCGACGTCGTCCCAGTTGTAGCGGGTGATGCTGTGCTGCAGGCCGCGACCGCGACCGTACGCGCGCTCGGGGTCGGCCTCCACCTCGATGACCAGCCGCGCGACGTCGTCGGAGGTGGTGAAGAACTCCCCGAACTCGCCCAGCACCTCCCGGTTGAACCCGACGTCGTACGCGACGGTGAAGGTGCCCGCCCCCGCGGCGCGCAGCAGCGACGGGTTGGTGCCGCCGACGGAGTGGCCGTGCCAGTAGCAGAGGGCGTTCGCGTACAGCTCGTCGATCTGGAGCTGGTCCCAGACGCCGCCGACCAGCTGCACGCGCTCGTCGGCGGCAGCGCGCACCTGGGTGGTGTAGCCGTCGGAATAGGGCGCCGAGCCCACCACGACCAGCGGCAGGCTGGCGTCACTGAGGCTGAAGCCCTGGACGATCTCGCGGACGTGATTCTCCGGCTCGAACCGGGCCACCACCAGGTGGTACTTCTGCGGCTCGATGCCGAACTCCCCGATGCGCTCGGCGCCGGACTCGGTCAGGATGGGCGCGCCGTAGGCGATCAGTTCGGTCGGCGCGCCGAACTCGGCGGTGTAGTAGTCCTGGATGCCGGTCGCGTCGGCGATCAGCGCGTCGGACCACCGCACGGCCAGCGACTCCGCGGTGCGGTAGTAGCGCCGGCCCGACGGGCCCCACTTGCCCCGCTGCCACTCGAGTCCGTCGACGTGGGTGGCCACCGGGATGCCGCGCGCCTTGATCAGGGGCAGCAGCGGGGAGTTGGCCGAATTGAACACGATCGCCGCATCGGCCCCCGCCAGGGACTTGTGGAAGACCGACAGCGCGGTGTGGGCCAGGGTCTCCATCGAGCGCTTGCGCACCACGGGAAGGTGGATCAGCTCCATCCCGAGATACTCGGTGAGCTTGTCGTCGACGTCGTCGGCCACGCCGCTCGGCCGGCAGTAGACGCGGACCCGGTGCCCGGCCTCGACCAGTCGCTGGCCCGACCTCCTCGACGCAGGTCTCGAAGCCGCCGTAGCGGGCGGGGACGCCGCGCGTACCGATCAGCGCGATCTGCAGGGCTGCCCGATTCCTGGCCACGTGGATCAGCCCCGACCGAGCGCGTCGAGGGCGACCACGTCGCGCCGCCACTTGCCGATGACCAGCAGGGTGTAACCCGCCGTCGCCACGGCGAGAAAGGCGTAGACCCAGAAGAACGCCAGGTGGAAGCCGAGCAGCAGCAGCACGAGGCAGAAGACGCCGTAGTCGGTCGGCAGTTTCAGCAGCGTCTTGGCCAGGTGGGCGCCTTCCTTCGGCGGTGCGGGCAGCCCGGCCTCGGCCCGCTTCGTCCGGCCCATCAGGTCGACCAGGATCATGCCGAAGAAGTGCACCGCGGACACGATGGCGAACCCGATCGGGATGAGCAGCCAACCGGGCGCCAGGTCGAAGTTGCGGTAGAAGGTGATCAGCACGGCCAGGTGCAGCGAGGCGACCTTCACCGAGTCGATCATGTGGTCCAGCCACTCCCCGAGCAGGCTGCCACCGCCGCGCAGCCGGGCCAGTTGGCCGTCGGCCGCGTCCAGCGCATAGCCGATCACCAGCAACACGCTCACCACGATGCCGACCGGCACGCTGGCCGGGGCGAGGGCGAGAACGATCAGCCCGGCGAAGGTGAACACGGCGCTGATGTAGGTGACCTGGTTGGGCGTCAGACCCAGGGTGTACGCGGCGGCCGCGAAGATCCGGCCGAGCGGGCGGTTGACGTAGAGCGAATAGGGCGGCGCGCCCCTGCTCGACTTCTGCGCCTGTTGGAGGCGGCGGAGCGCGGCCGCGAACCCGTCCGGTCGGCTTGCGTTGTCCGTGAGGGCCACGTGCTGATGTGCTCTTTCCCTGTCGCGGTGGTTCGTGTGTCGCGGTCATGCGTCGTCGCGGCTCGGCTGGTCCGGTGCCCCCTCGGAACTCGCCATAGGCTAGCGCAGGAGGCTGGGTCGTCGCCATTTTGACTGCTCCGGTCGGGAGCACGTCTCATCGTGCGGCGCCCCAGAGGACCAGATCACGGTTTCATCACGTCCCAGCCCCGGCCAAAACGCCGCGATAAGCTCCCGCTGCCTGGCAGATGGGCCGACATGGACGCGGGCAGCGTGCATGACCGGTCACCGTGGACGCCCGAAGCGCTCTCGGAACATATCTCAACGGGCACGCAAGGTCTCGTCGGGGGGCGGCGAGGAAGCGCAGGGGCTGAAGACATGGGCTTTTCCCACGACGCACACGCGGTCGGCCGGTTCCGGCTCGACCGGCGGGGGCCGTGGCCGGCGCGGGTGCTGCACACGACCCTGCCGCTGCTGGTCTTCCTGGCCCTGATCGGGGCGTCGCTGGTCGCCTTGCCCAAGCGCGCCGAGGCCGCCTGCAGCGGCAACGCGGTGGTGTGCGAGAACGAACTGCCCGGCACCCCCGCCAGCGAGTGGGACATCAGCGGCGTCGGCGACCCGACGATCCAGGGCTTCGCCACCCAGATGAGCGTCAACGCCGGCTCACCGATCAGCTTCAAGGTCGACACGGACGCTGACGCGTACACGATCAAGATCTACCGGCTGGGCTACTACCAGGGCAACGGCGCCCGCGAGGTGGCCACGGTGACGCCGTCGGCGTCCCTGCCCCAGGTCCAGCCCGCATGCGCGACCGACTCCTCCACCGAGCTCCACGACTGCGGGACCTGGGGTGTGTCGGCCACCTGGGACGTGCCCGGCGGCGCCGTGTCCGGCATCTACATCGCGCGCCTGATCCGCGCCGACACGGCCGAGTCCTCGCACATCCCGTTCGTGGTGCGCAACGACGGCAACACCTCCAAGGTGCTGTTCCAGACCTCCGACACCACCTGGCAGGCGTACAACACCTACGGCGGGTCGAGCCTCTACGCGGGCGGCGGCAACGGCCGAGCCGTCAAACTCAGCTACAACCGGCCCTGGAGCACCCGCATCTGGCAGGGCGGCCGCGACTTCCTGTTCTCCAACGAGTACCCGATGGTCCGCTTCCTGGAGCAGAACGGCTACGACGTGTCCTACGTCTCCGGTCTGGACGTGCACGCCGACCCCAGCCTGCTGCCCAAGCACAAGGCCTTCCTGTCCGTCGGCCACGACGAGTACTGGTCGAAGGAGCAGCGGGACAACGTGCTGGCCGGCCGCAACGCCGGCACGAACCTGGCGTTCCTGTCCGGCAACGAGGTCTACTGGAAGAGCCGCTGGGAGAAGTCCCAGGACGGCACGAACACCGCCAACCGGACCCTGGTCTGCTACAAGGACACCTGGGCCAACACCCAGATCGACCCCGTCACCCCGACCGCGACCTGGCGCGACCCGCGCTTCGGCGATCTCGGCCACGGGCCGGAGAACGGGCTGAGCGGGACGCTGTACAAGGCCAACAACGTCGACCTCGCGATCAAGGTGAACGACACCGAGGGCAAGCTCCGGCTGTGGCGGAACACCCCACTCGCCTCCCTGGCCAGCGGCAGCACCGCGACGCTCGCGCCGCACACGATCGGGTACGAGTCCAACGAGGACCGGGACAACGGCTTCCGGCCGCAGGGGCTGGTCCACCTGTCCACCGCGACCGGCCCGGTACCGGAGTACCTGACCGACTTCGGCAACACCGTGGTGTCCGGCACGACGACCCATCACCTGACGCTCTATCGAGCCCCCAGCGGTGCGCTGGTCTTCTCCGCGGGCAGCATCCAGTGGGCCTGGGGGCTCGACTCCCATCACGACGGGATGGCCGAGCCGGCCGACCAGCGGATCCGGCAAGCCACGGTCAACCTCCTGGCCGACATGGACGCACCGGCCACCACGATCGCCGAGGACCTGCAGGTGGCGACGAAGTCCACCGACACCACCGCGCCGGAGGTGTCGGTCGAGCAGCCGGTCTCCGGTTCCAGCATCGCCCAAGGCAGTCTGGTGACGGTGTCGGGAACCGCCACCGACAGCGGCGGACGGGTCGCCGGCGTCGAGGTGTCGATGGACGGCGGCGCCTCGTGGCACCCCGCCACCGGCCGCGCCAGCTTCAGCTACACCGGCGTGCTGTACGGATCGGGTCCCGGCGCGATCCAGGTCCGGGCGGTCGACGACTCGGCCAACATCCAGCCGACACCGGCGCAGATCGCGATCAGCTCGACCTGCCCGTGCACCCTGTTCGGCGCCGTGACGCCGACCACGCCGGCCGCCGACGACTCGACCTCGCTGACCCTGGGCACCCGGATCGTGCCGAACGCCGACGGGTTCATCACCGGGATCCGGTTCTACAAGGGCATCGGCAACACCGGCACCCACAAGGGTGTCCTCTACTCCGAGACGGGCGCGGTCCTGGCGACCGGCACCTTCGGCAACGAGACGGAGACGGGCTGGCAGATGATGAACTTCGCCAGTGCCGTTCCGGTGACCGCTGACACCACCTACGTCGCCGCGTACACCGCCCCGGCCGGGCACTACGCCGCCGAGGTGCGCTTCTTCTCCCGCCGCGGCTTCAGCAGCGGCCAGCTGAGCGCCCCCGGCGGCGCCGACCACGCCAACGCCGTGTACGCGCTCGGCGACCGCTTCCCGGACGAGACCTTCCAGGGCACGAACTACTACGTCGACGCGGTCTACAACACCAGCGACACCGTGCCGCTCACCGTCACCGATGTGTCGCCGCCCGCTGGTGCCACGTCGGTGCCCGCGGACACGACCATCAGCGCGACGTTCGACCGCAGCATCGATCCGACCTCGGTCAGCTTCGCGGTGCTGGACGCGGCGAACAACCACGCTCCCGGCAGCACGGCCTACAACGCGGCGACCAAGACTGCGACGTTCACCCCGACGCAACCGCTGGCGAACTCGACGACCTACACCGTCACCGTGACCGCCGAGAGCGCCAGCGGCGCCAACATGGCCGCTCCGGCCCAGTGGTCGTTCACCTCCGCGGCCGCGGCACCGGCGGCCGGCAGCTGCCCGTGCACGCTGTTCACCGATTCCGACGCCCCGGCGGCGACGACCTCGGAGAGCGATCAGGTGCAACTGGGGGTCGCGTTCAAGCCGAACCGGGGCGGCGTGGTCACCGGCGTCCGCTTCTACAAGGGCGAGGACAACACCGGCACCCACACCGTCTCGCTGTCCAAGACCGACGGAACCAGGCTCGCCACCGCGACGATGGGGAGCGAGTCCACCAGCGGGTGGCAGGAAGCATCCTTCGATGCCTCGGTCACCGTCACCGCGAACACGACCTACATCGCCTCCTACACCGCGCCGAACGGGAACTACTCCTACACCTCAGGCGGGCTGGCGACGCCGGTGGTGCGCGGACCGCTCAGCTCAGTGTCCAACGGAGGGCGCTACACCTACGGCTCCGGAGCTCCGCTCAGCACCTCCTCGACGAACTACTTCGTCGACCCGGTCTTCATCGCGGCCGGCAATTCCCCGGCGGCAGTGGTCGCCGTGTCGCCGGGCAACGACGCCACCTCGGTGCCCCTCGCTGCACCCATCCGCGTCACCTTCGACCGGCCCATCGAGGCCGGCGGCGCGGTGATCACCGTCAAGGATCCGTCCGGGGCGACCGTGGCGGGCACCACGACGTCGGAAACGGCGAGCTCGTCGACGTCGTTCGTGCCGTCGGCCAACCTGGCTTCGGGCACCCGCTACACCGTGGCGGTCCGCGCCGCGTCCAGCGAGTCGGGCACCTCGACCATCCAGCCCTTCAACAGCGCCTTCACCACCTCGGGGGCCAACGCCTGTCCCTGTTCGCTGCTGGAGACCTCCGCGCAGCCGACCCTGTCCGATTCCGGGGACGGCTCGCCGGTCACGCTGGGGCTGAAGTTCTCCGCCAGCGTGGACGGCCAGGTCACCGGGGTGCAGCTACTACCGTGACGCGGCCAACACCGGCACCCACGTCGGCAAGCTGTTCAACGCAAGCGGCGCGGTGCTGGCCAGTGTGACCATTCCCGACCCAGGCGGCCGGTTGGCAGTCGGCCACCTTCTCCACCCCGGTGAACGTCACCGCGAACACCACCTACGTCGTGGCCTACTACGCGCCGAACGGGCACTACTCGTTCACCGCGAACTACTTCACCGACCCGGTGGTCAACCTGCCGCTGCGGTCGGCGGGTGTCGGCAGCGTCTACACCGACGGGGACGGGTTCCCCACGAGCTCCTACCTCGGCGCCAACTACTACGTGGACGCCATCTTCGTCACCGGCAACGACGACCCGCCGGCGGTCACGACCACGGCGCCGGCGGACGAGGCGACCCGGATCGAGGTGGACACCAAGGTGAAGGCCACGTTCGAACGATCCATCAACCTGGAGTCGTTGACCTTCTCCCTCCGCGGGCCGGGCACCGACCCGGTCAGCGGCACCGTCACCTACAGCTCGGGCAGCAGGACGGCTACCTTCACCCCGACCTCGGATCTGGCCCCGGGAGTCACCTACACCGCGGAGGTGAGCGCCAACAGCACCTCCGGCGTGTCGATGGCGACGCCCAAGACGTGGACCTTCACCACGGTGCCGCCGCCGCCGACCGGCGCGTCGTACCGGCTGTTCGCCAACAACGCCACCCCGGCGGTGCCCGGCCTGGGAGGACAACGATCCGGTCGCGGTCGGCGTGCGCTTCTCCTCCACGGCCAACGGCAGCGTGACCGCGATCAAGTTCTACGCCGGACCCGGCAACAACGGGCCGCAGGCGGTGGCGCTCTGGTCCGCCGACGGCACGCAACTGGCCACCGCCACCTCGACCAGCAGCGAGACGGGCTGGCGCACCGTCACCCTGACCTCACCGGTGCCGATCACCGCCGGCGAGACCTACACCGCGTCCTACCACGCACCGAGCGGCCGCTACGCGGTGACGCCCGGCAGCTTCGCCGAACCGTACGTGAACGGGCCGCTCGCCGTCCCGGCCGGCGGAGGCGTCTACCGGTACCCGAACGGCTTCCCGACGGGCACCTCGAACGCCAACTACTGGGTTGATGTGGTGGTGGTCATCTGAGCATTGCCGGCAGGGCCGGGCTGATGGGGTCAGCTCGGGGGAAACGGCTCAACGCGCCCGACCGGGCGCAGCCGATGAGTGAGAAGGCGAACAAGAATGGGACAGGTACGCAGCATTGCCGTGATCGGGGCGGGTTATTGGGGACCCAACCTGGTGCGGAACTTCCGCAACAATCCGGAGTGGGACCTGGTGGCCGTCTGTGACCTGGACGAGAACCGGGCGCGCAAGGTCATCGGCAGCCGCTCCACGGTGGAGGTCGAGACGTCGGTCGAGCGGCTGCTGAGCCGCAGCGACATCGACGCGGTCGCCATCGCGACGCCGGCCCGCACCCACGCACCGATCGCTCTGGCCGCGTTCGCGGCCGGCAAGCACGTGCTGGTGGAGAAGCCGCTGGCCGACAACGCCGCCAAGGCCGCCGAGATGGTCGCGGCGGCCGAACGGGCCGACCGGGTGCTGATGATCGACCACACGTACTGCTACACCCCCGCGGTCAGCTATATCCGCGACGTGGTGGCCGCGGGCACCCTCGGCGACATCCTCTACGTGGACTCGGTGCGGATCAACCTCGGGCTGGTGCAGCCCGACGTCGACGTGTTCTGGGACCTGGCACCGCACGACCTGTCGATCCTGGACTTCATCCTGCCCGGCGGACTCGCGCCGTCGGCGGTCACCGCCACCGGTTCGGACCCGCTGGGCGCGGGCAAGGCCTGCATCGGCTACCTCTCCATGCCGCTCACCTCGGGCGGCATCGCCCACGTCACGGTGAACTGGCTGTCCCCCACCAAGATCCGCCAGATGGTCATCGGGGGCAGCAAGCGCACGCTGGTCTGGGACGACCTGAACCCGCAGCAGCGGGTGTCCATCCACGATCGCGGCGTCGACCTGGAGATCCAGGCCTTCGACGCCTCTCAGCAGCGCAACGCCGCCACGGTCGCCTACCGGATGGGCGACATCGTCGTGCCGTCGCTGCCGGAGAAGGAAGCCCTCTCCTCGATGACCAGCGAGTTCGCTGCGGCGATCGACGAGGGCCGTGCGCCGCGTACGGACGGCTCGGCGGGTCTGCGGGTGCTGTCGGTGCTCGAAGCGGTGAACACCAGCCTGGCCACCGGCCAGGCCACCGCGCCGCGGATGAGTCTGCCGGAGATGGTGTCATGACCGGCCCGTCGATCGCCGGCGCGACCGCTCTGGTCACCGGAGGAGCCGGCACGATCGGGTCCACCATCGTCGACCAGTTGCTCGCGGCTGGGGCCGGGGAGGTCCGGGTGCTGGACAACCTCGTCCGGGGCCGGGAGGGCAACCTGCGCGAGGTGCTCGACGACCCCCGGCTGCGCCTGGTGGTCGGCGACATCCGCGACGTCGATCTGGTCAACGACCTGACCGCCGGCTGTGACCTGGTCTTCCACCAGGCGGCCATCCGGATCACCCAGTGCGCGGAGGAACCGCGCCTGGCGCTGGAGGTGCTGGTCGACGGCACCTTCAACGTCCTCGATGCCGCACAGCGGCACCACGTCGCCAAGGTGGTCGCCGCGTCGTCGGCCTCCGCGTACGGCCTGGCCGAGGAGTTCCCGACGACGGAACGGCACCACCCCTACAACAACGACACCTTCTACGGCGCGGCCAAGACGTTCAACGAGGGCATGCTGAAGAGCTTCCGCGCGATGTACGGGATGGACTACGTCGCCCTGCGCTACTTCAACGTCTACGGGCCAAGGATGGACATCCACGGGCTCTACACCGAGGTGCTGATCCGCTGGATGGAACGCATCACGGCCGGGCAGCCGCCGCTGATCTTCGGCACCGGTCTGCAGACGATGGACTTCGTCTACACCACCGACATCGCCCGTGCCAACCTGCTCGCGGCGACCAGCGAGGTCACCGAAGGCGTCTACAACGTCGCCAGCGGCGTGGAGACCTCGCTGAAGGGCCTGGCTGAGGCGCTGCTGGCCGCGATGGACTCCGACCTGGGGGTCGAGCACGGTCCCGACCGTCCGGTCAACGGGGTGACCCGTCGGCTGGCGAGCACCGAGGCCGCGCGTCGCGATCTCGGGTTCGAGGCCACCGTGGGCCTGACTGACGGCCTGCGCCGCCTCGTGTCGTGGTGGCAGTCCGAGCAGGCCATGGACGCGGCGGACAACGCCTACGTCCGCCGCACCCGTGGCGGTTGCCCCGCTGGGAGTCGGGCGATGAGCCGGCTCAACGTGATGATGCCCTACCTCGGGGCCGAGGAGATCGCCGCGGTGACCGAGGTGATCGAGTCGGGCTGGGTCGCTCAGGGACCGCGGGTCGCGGCCTTCGAAGCGGCGTTCGCCAAAGCCCAGCAGGCCGAGTACGCCGTCGCCACGTCGTCCTGCACGACCGCACTGCACCTGGCCCTGGTGGTCGCCGGAGTCAAGCCGGGCGACGACGTCGTGGTCCCGTCGTTCTCCTTCATCGCGACCGCCAATGCCGCGGTGTACGTGGGTGCCCGCCCGGTGTTCGCCGACGTGGACGCCGAGACGGGCAACCTGACCGCCGAACTCGTCGCCGCCGCGATCACCCCGGCGACCACGGCCGTGATCGTGGTCGACCAGGGCGGCGTGCCCGTGGACCTCGACCCGATCCGTGCGCTGTGCGATCCGCTGGGCATCACGGTGGTCGAGGACTCCGCCTGCGCGGCCGGGTCGACCTACCGCGGCCGCCCGGTCGGCGCCGGTGCCGAGATCACCGCCTGGTCCTTCCACCCGCGCAAGATCATCACCACCGGTGAGGGCGGGATGATCACCACCTCGCGTGCCGACTGGGCGGACCGGGCACGTCGGCTGCGGGAGCACGCGATGAGCGTCTCGGCCGCCGACCGCCACGGCCAGGTGCTCGCCCCGCCGGAGAGCTACGTCGAGGTGGGCTTCAACTTCCGCATGACCGACCTGCAGGCCGCCGTCGGTCTCATCCAGCTCGACCGGTTGCCCGAGATCGTCGGACGCCGCCGTGAACTCGCAGCAACGTACACGAAGTACATCGCCGAGATACCCGATCTGCGTGCGGTGGCTGACCCCTCGTGGGGGACGAGCAACTTCCAATCCTTCTGGGTGGAGGTAGCCCCCAACTCATCTCTGTCCAGAGAGGAGTTGCTGAGCCGCCTGGCGGAGGCCGATATCTCGGCCCGCCGCGGCATCATGTCCACCCATCGACAGCCACCGTACGCTTCAACCGTACTACCCGGCAGCCTGCCGGTCACCGAGCGACTGACCGACAACACCCTGATCCTGCCGCTGTTCCACCAGATGAGTGAGTCCGAGCAGGCTCGGGTGATCGAGGTCCTGATCGGCTCGTGCGGTGGGTGAGGCCGCCAACCGAGACGTCGCCGCAGAGGGCGCCAGTCCGCCCCTCCGGGTCCTGTACAGCTTCCCGCACAAGGTCGGAGCACCCGGGATCGGCACGACCGCGATAAACCAGGTGCGCGCCATGGCCGGGCTCGGCGCTCAAGTCACTCTGGTCTGCACTTCGCTCCACGCTGAGCTGCCGGCCTCCGTCGAGGTGCGGGAGACACTTCGAATCGCGGGGCGTCGCATCCCGCACCGCGCTTTCGGCTCGCCCGACCGCGCGCTCGCATTCCATGACCGTCGGGTAGCGGGCCTGCTGCGCCACTCGGGGACCGAATTCGATCTCGTCCACACCTGGCCGCAGTGCGCCGTCCTGACTCTGGCCGAGGCTCGGCGACAGGGGATCCTGAGTTCCCGCGAGGTTCCCAACACTCATACCGCCAACGCTTATGCCCAGGCCGAGCGTGAGTCGGAGGTCGTCGGGATCGCGATGGGTCGGCGGCACTCTCACCGCCCCGACCAACGCCATCTACGACTTGAGGATCGGGAGTACGCCGAGGCTGATTTGCTGCTCGTCCCCTCCGACCACGTCGCCCAAACCTTCGTGCAGCGCGGCATACCGCGGGACCGCTTGCGGCAGCACCAGTACGGCTACGACCAGAGCAGATTCGATGCCATAGGGCGGATCGAGGCACCCACTCGGCCGTTCACGGCAACCTTTGTCGGCTCGGCAGAGCCGCGCAAGGGCCTCCATTACGCTCTAGACGCTTGGCTTCGTGCAGAGCCGCCGGCGGGCTCGAAGATGTTGATCGCGGGAGGGTTCGTTCCGGGATACCGCGAGTTCCTCGCTACCCGGCTCGCCCACCGCAGCATCGAGGTGCTGGGGTTCGTTAACGACGTGCCGTCGCTTCTCCGTCAGAGTGATGTGCTGCTGCTTCCCTCAGTCGAAGAGGGCAGTGCCCTCGTGACGTACGAGGCACAGGCCTCCGGAGCCATCCCGCTGGTCTCTTCAGCCGCAGGTGCACTGCTGCCGCACTCGCTCAACGAATTCGTGCATCAGCCGCGTGACCTGGCCTCACTCACCGAACATGTACGGCGACTCGCTCACGACGATGAGCTGCGGACTCGGCTGCGGCAGCAGGTGATCGACTTCTCTGCCGCTCTGACCTGGCAGGCTGCGGGCGCCCGGATGCTGGCCATCTACCGCGACGCCCTCGCAGCGCGACCTCAGCGAGCCGGAACGAGGCCGTCGCGGACTCGGATCGATGTCTCGTGACCGCGCGACTGATGCTCATTGCGGCGAGTGGGCTCGCGCGCGAGGTGCTGGCCGTCGAGCGTGACCTTGACCGCTACGACGAGATCGCGTTGATCGACGACGATCCAGCACTCTGGGGGATCAAAGTAGACGGCACATGCATCGTAGGCGGGCTCGCCGCACTCGCTGACTTCGGCGATCACGACCTCGTGGTCTGTGCGGGCAAGGGAAGCACGCGGCGCGCGATCGTCGCCCGGCTGGAGGAGTCCGGGGTGAAGCAGGACCGTTACGCCACGGTCGTCCACCCCGGTGCCAGCGTGGCTCGAGGCTGTTCGGTGGGCTCGGGATCGATTCTGCTCGCCGGCACGGTCCTGACCGCAGACGTCAGCGTCGGCGACCATGTCGTCGCCATGCCCAACGTGAGTCTTACCCACGACGATGTCATCGAGGACTACGTCACGTTGTGCGCCGGAGTCTCGCTCGGCGGGCAGGTCGTCGTCGGCTCCGGCGCCTACCTGGGAATGAACAGCTCGGTGCGCGAGCACGTGACCGTGGGACGCAACGCCATCCTCGGCATGGGGTCCGCGCTCCTCGAGGCCATCCCGGATGGCCAGATCTGGGCTGGCATGCCGGCTCGGCCACTTACGCAACAGAGGAGAAATTGATGATGATCCCCTTGGTCGACCTTGCCGCCCAGCAAGCCGAGATCGACGACGAGGTGCGCTACGGCCTCGACGAGGTGTTCGCCCGGACCGCCTTCATCGGCGGCCCCCAGGTGACTGCCTTCGAGACCGCGTACGCCGCGTATGTCGACGTCGATCACTGTGTCGGCGCAGCGAACGGCACCGATGCGCTGGAGCTGGCCCTGCGAGCTGCGGGTGTCACCGCGGGCGGTGAAGTCATCATTCCCGCTAACACCTTTATCGCCACCGCTGAGGCGGTGTCCCGGATCGGTGCCACCCCGGTGCCGGTCGACGTCGACGAGGAGTATCTGCTCATCGATCCGACGCTTGTGCAGCGCGCAATCACGGCGAGAACTCAGGCCGTGGTTCCCGTACACCTGTTCGGCCAGACGGCGTTCATCGAGCGGCTTCGGGAGCTGACCGAGCCGGTGGGGATCGCCATCGTCGAGGACGCTGCCCAAGCGCAGGGTGCTCGCCGGCACGGCAGACCGGCCGGCTCCCTCGGAGTCGCGGCGGCGACCAGCTTTTACCCCGGGAAGAACCTCGGCGCCGCCGGGGATGCCGGCGCGGTGACCACGAACGATCCCGTTCTCGCCCGGAGTGTTCGGCTGTTGGGGGCGCACGGAAGTCCGAGCAAATACGTTCATGAGGTCGTCGGAGTCAATTCCCGCTTGGACACCGTGCAGGCGGTAGTGCTCAACGCCAAGCTCTCCCGCCTGGAGAGGTGGAACCAGCTGCGCAGGCAAGCGGCAGCGCGGTATTCCGAATTGCTCGCCGACATTCCCGGCGTGCGGCTACCGGTCTCGGCCCCTGACAACGAAGACGTCTGGCACCTCTACGTCGTCCGTACGTCGAATCGGGACGAGATCCTCGCGCAGTTGAACGAATCCGGCGTGGGCGCCGGCATCCACTATCCGGCTCCAGTGCATCTGACCCCTGCGTATGCACACCTCGCTCTGCCGGCAGGGTCCTTCCCCGTCGCCGAGCGCGCGGCGACGGAGATCCTCTCGCTGCCGCTCTACCCCCACATCACGACTGAGCAGCAGAACTACGTGGCGAACACGCTCCGGTCCGCAGTGGCCTGTTTCATGGCCGCCGACCGTACGGAACGAGCCGGGGGCCCTGCCCTGGTCGGCCCGTGACCACCGCCGGCAAGCAGGCAACGGAGCCAGAGCCAATGACCGTTCCGGAGCCAGCGACCGCACCGGAGCCGTCCCTGGCCAGTCAGGTAGGCCGGGGAACCATGTGGGCGGTGCTGGCCAACTTGACGATGCGGTTCGCCAGCGTGGCCATCACCGCCATCTTGGCTCGGCTGTTGTCGAAGGAAGATTTCGGCATCTTCGCGGTCGCTCTGGCGGTGTATCTCGTCGTGGCCAGCCTCGCCGAGCTCGGCATGGCGTCGGCCATCGCGCGGTCGCCGATTGAGCCGGAGGACATCGCGCCTACGGTGAGTTCGATCTCGATCATGGTCAGTGGCGGGATCGCTGCGGCGATGGCAATATTCGCACCCCTTCTCGCTTCCGCGCTGGGTCAACCCGCTGCGGCAGAACCCATCCGAGTGCTGTCCCTCTGCCTGATGTTGACGGGGTTGTTCGCCGTTCCGGGCGCTCAGCTCGTCCGGGAGTTCCGGCAGGATCGCATCTTCCTGGCCACGGTGGTCGGGTTCCTGGTCGGCAATCCGATTCTCATCGTGATGGCCCTCAACGGCGGTGGCGCCACGGCATTCGCGTGGTCCCGCGTATTCGGACAACTGGCCACGGGGCTGGTCTTCGTGATCAGTCTCAGCCGCCGGTACAGGCCCGGATGGAGGAGGCAGGCGGTTGGTCCGCTGCTGCGCTTCGGACTGCCGCTGTCGATCGCCAACCTCGTGAACTGGACGTTGCTCAACGCCGACTACATGATCCTGGGTCGACTCGTGAGCGCTGCGCAGGTGGGCGTCTACATGATCGCCTTCAACGTGGCGAACTGGTCCACCGCCGTACTCGGCTCGGTTCTGAACAGTGTGGTCGTGCCGGCATTCGGACGCGTGAGCGCAGACCTACGACGGCTCGGCGAGTCACTGAGATCGGCGACCGAGCTGGTCGCGCTGCTTGCCTTCCCGGTCGGAGCAATGACTCTCGCGCTCTCCCACCCTCTGGTCGTCACCGTGTTCGGGCAGAAGTGGGCCGAGGCGGCACCGGTGCTCGCCGTGCTGTCCCTCTACGGCGTCCTGTACGCCTTTTCGCTCCTTTACGCCAATGTCCTCGTGGCGACGGGTCGGACGTCACGTCTGCTGATCATTCAGCTCGCCTGGGTCGCGTCTCTCGTCCCGGCCATCATGGTGGGTGTGCACCTGCGAGGACTGCCGGGCGTCGCGTGGGCACACGTCATCACGATCGCCATCGTGTCGGTTCCCGCGTACGCCTTCGTCGTCTTGCGCACGACCCACCAGCGGCTCGTCGATGTCGCGCGAGCGGTCTCGCGGCCAGCGGTCGCTGCCGCGATCGCCGGCCTGGGTGCATGGCTCACCTCCCAGGCGTTCGACGCGCAGTGGTTGCGGCTGGTCGCCGGGGGCTTGGTCGGTGGCGTGCTCTATGCGGTGGGCGTGGCCCCACTGGCTGCGCGTCGCCTTCCCGCCCGATTCGTCCCGGGTTGGCTGCCGGCGCGCTGGCGCGAGCCAGGCAGACGAGCGGAAGAAGCGTAATCACATGGCGCAGCTCAACACGGTCACGCCGCCCCCGACACATTCCACGCTAAGGCCGCTGAGCGTCGTGATCGGCCTGGAGGGTCTCGCCCTCGGCGGATGCCCGATCAATGCGCTCGATCTCGGGCGCGCCCTGCGACGTCGGGGTCATCGCGTCGCGGTGTTCGCTGTCGACGAGGACGTGCGCGTCTCCCTGCTGCCCTACGCCAAGAAGTCCGGCTTCGAGGTCGCGGTCCTCCCGGTAAGAGCGGGGATCGCAGCCCGGGCGATGCAGATTCGACGCGTCGCTGCACGGGAATCGGCGGACATCATTCACGTCTTCGGTCCTTGGTTGGGACCCGCGGCCACAGCAGCGAGCGCGGCGTGGAACCGGCGGGCGGCAGTGGTGACCAATTGGACGATGCAGAACGTCGACTACACCCCGCGCCAAACACCGCTGATCGTGGGCACCCGCATGCTCGCCACTGAAGCGGAGCGCAGTCATCGCGGCAGCGTGTGGCTGATGGAGCCTCCGGTCGACTTGGAGGCGGACGCGCCACACGCCGGTCGGGCAGCACAGTTCCGCAGTGAGATCGGCCTCGAGGCCGACGAGATTGCCGCCGTGACGGTGAGCCGAATCGATTCCCAGATGAAGGCTGAGAGCATCGGGCACGCCATTCGGGCTGTCGGTCGTCTTGACCATCCTCGACTCCGTCTGGTCGTGGTCGGTGACGGAAACGCCTTCGAGAAAATCAACCGGGAAGCGAGCCGAATCAACGCGGGACTGGGGCGCCGCGCGGTGATCTTGACCGGTGCCATGCACGATCCCCGTCCGGCCTACGCCGGTGCCGACATCATGCTGGCCATGGGAGGATCGGCACTGCGCGCGCTCGCGCATGGCAAGCCACTGATCGTGCTTGGTGAGCGGGGCTTCGCGCGCACCTTCGAACCGGCGTCGACAGCCTACTTCTACGAGCAGGGTTTCTTCGGGGACCGGCCTGTGGAAGACCCGGCCGGCCACCTGATGGTCCTGTTGCGATCCTTGCTCGGTCCGAGCACACAGCGTGAGCTTGGCAGCTTCGGCTTGGCTGAGGTGCAGGCGCGGTTCGGCCTCGAGTCCGGCGCGGAAAAGCTGGAGCGGATCTACCAGAAGACTTTGCAGGCTACTCCCGGGGTGATCCGCCGTTGGAGCGATTCCGCTTACGTGACCGCGCGTGCGGTCGGCCACGAGGGCCGCTCGTTGGTCCGGCGTCACGCCGGTGTCCGCCCGGGCCAGTAGTCGGCTCGACCACCTGTCCACCAAGCTACGGAGCATGAGTGTGCGTGTACTGCTGGTGAGCCACGAGGCCTCACGGACCGGGGCGCCGCGCGTGGCGGCCATGGTGGCGCGCAGCCTGGTCGATCAGGGCCACGTGGTCGAGATCTTGTCGCGTGCTCCTGGGCCGCTGCTGGTGGACTTCGCCGCGGTTGCGCCCACCTCGGTGGAGTTCTTGCACAGGGTTCGGCGCCGGCTGTGGTCGGTACGGCTCGCGCGTCCCTTGGCGTTCCTGGTGGACACCGCACTCGCGGCGGTGACGCTGATGAGGCGTCGGCCCGATCTGGTGTATGTGAACTCCACGTCGGCGTCGATCTACCTTCGCCCGGCACGGTGGCTGAAGCTGCAGGCGCTGCTTCACGTTCACGAATCGGGCACGCTAGCTACCCACTTCCTCCGAACTGCTCGGCTCGCGCCCGGGCTCGCCGGGGTCAGACTGGTCGCATGCTCCCCGAGCGTCCGATCCGAGCTCCTCGCGCTGACCGGACGAGCCCCCGAAGAGGTAACCATGTTGCCATCGGTACCCGACGAGGCCGCCGTCGACCGACTCTCGGCCGCAGCGCCGGATCGCCCCTACGCAGAGAGCGAACTCGTGGTGGGCTGCTGCGGGGCGGTCGAATACCGCAAGGGAGCCGACCTGTGGGTGGCTGCCGCGCGCGAAGTCAGCAACCACTGCCCCACCTCAACCTTCGATTCGTCTGGATCGGCGAGATCAGCCAGCCCGTAGCCGGGGTGCTCCCGCGCACGGTCGAGTTCGGCGGACCGAGCGACAACCCCTACGCCCACATGCGCCGGTTCGACGTGGCGACGCTGCCGTCCAGGGACGATCCGTTCCCGTTGGTCGTGCTGGAGTCCATGCTGGTTGGCACGCCGGTCGTCGCGTTCGACGTGGGGGGCGTACGCCAGCAGATCGGCGACACAGGGATTCTCGTGCCGCCGGGCGATGTCGCGCAGTTCGCCGACGCCCTGGTCACCTTGCTGACCGACGACAGCCTCCGCCGCCGGCTGGGCGCGGCAGCCCAGGATCGGGTGAAAACTGTTTACTCCGCTCAGGCGTTTGCTATCAACGTGTCCGGACTCCTGGACACTGATGAGGCGCAAACCGGCGGGCCCCCCAACTCCTGAGTTCCTGCCGATCATCTCCTCAGAGCATCAGACCAGCTACTCAACCGGCTCCCGCCGGCTACAGGACAGGGGTACAGCGGCCGGCCGGGTCCACGCCTCCGGGAGATCGATGGCGGCCGACCCGCCGAGGAACCACAGCGTGTCTTGATGGATCCCGGCGAGCCACGCGCGTTGGCCCGTGCCCCATGCCGGCAGGTCATCGAGGTCTCGCAGTTCGAGGCCCATCACCAAGACACCCGCATTGTCCGGCACGGCGTCGAGTGCGTCGAACAGAGCCGGCAGCGTCGACACAGCCCGCATGACGACTGGACGCTGATAGCGAGTGAGGTGCAACGGACTGGACTCAAAATCGGCGAAACCGCTCGTCCGGTCCACGTTGAAAATTTGAAGCGGCGACTCCTCGGAGAAGCTGATGAGATCGAGATCGTGCCGGATGTCGCTCAGCACCACCGGAAGGTCCAGCCGCTTCCGCACCCTCGCAGCCACAACGGAGTGCCGGAGCCAACGCAAACGCCACCGATGCCGCCGTAGGAGCGGCAGCTCGCGCCATCCGACTCGCCCACCTCCGATGGTGCCGCACGTGGTCCGGATTGGCGTCAGGCCCGGATGGTCCGCACCTACCCGCCGGTGAGCCACATCCAGCCGGTTCAGATTGACCGTGAGGCTGTTGTGGGTGATGGCCATGTCGACCGCGCCCACCCGCAGACCGAGGAGACGTAGCCGCACACTGAGGTCGACGGCATAGGCGTGCCAGGCCAGGTCGGGTTCCTCGCTGAGGGGATGCTCCAGCACCACGTCGCGGCGCAGCAGGAACAAGACCTCATCAACGCTGTCCACCTCGACCGGAAGCAGTGCGTGCCGCCCGATCAGCTGGGCGCGATCACGCAAACGTCCGACGTTCTCAGCCTGACCAGTCACACCATTGGCGCCGAGAAGTCCCCAGGTCTTGTGCAGTGCCGACCCCGCTACCACCAGCCGATCGATGGAGTGCAGATAGACATCTTGATGGACGAAGGCAATGAGGTCGTGACGAGCGCGTCGTGCACCGTGGTTGAGGGCAGCGCCGGCAGATGCGAAGGCGCCGCCAGTGTTGTCAATGGGAATGTAGTCGATGTCCACAGCCCCTGCGTAAACCTGGATTGAGCGATCCAGACACTCCTGCCGCACCGCCGAGTCGTTGAACACGCAGACGATGGAGATACCGAGGTCGGTCATCCTATTTCCTTTCATTTCGTACCTGATCGCTCCCGCCGGCCGGGTCACCCGAACTGCCCCCCCCCCCCCCCCCCCCCCCCCCCCCCCCCCCCCCCCCCCCCCCCCCCCCGACGCAGACCCGATCCGCCTCTCGCAGGACGGGGGCCGACCAGACCAGGGTCACCACCACGGCCGCTCCCTCTCGCGTTGAGGCATCGGTGAGGGTCTCGACCGGGTCACGTGCGCTCGCCGACTCCCTCGCGACGCTCTCTCCCGAGCCGGTGGAGTAGCGCCCGGTTTCGCGGCCGCCGGATGCAGCGGGCGCTCCTGCGCCGCCGCTAGACGCCGCATGGCGCTGGCGAGGCCGAGGATGAGGAGAAGCAACCGGCCCACTGCGGAAAGCCGAAGGTGTCGAAGAACGCCAAGCCGAAGGCCGCAGCGGCTACCGACGCAAACAGCGCCTGCGCGATGGCCTGGTCGAACTCCTCCACCACCAGCAGTCGTGCTCGACGAGCCGCCACCCCGCGGCCGGCGATGAGCACCAACAACCCCAGGAGGCCGCCGATCCCGCTCTCGAACAGGCGCCCGAGATAGCCGTTGTCAAGAATCCAGTACTTGGGCAAGAATGTGCCGAAACCGCGGCCCAGGATGGGACTAGCCTGAATGAATCGGAGGGCCAAATCGTAACTTCCTGTCCGGGAGGTGATGCTCGGATCGTCGGACTTCCCGCGAACAGCCGCCCGAGGGACCCGAGCACTCCCGGAACTGCAGAGGTAGATTGCCGCCGTCACCATCAGCAACACCATCAGAGCGCGCACCCGAGCCGCTGCCGTCCACGAGGCGGCGAGGACGAGCAGGGCCACGCCGGCGCAGACGAGGGCTGACCTGGAGATCGACAAGAAGATGGCGAACGAGATTGCCCCTAGCAGGATGCGGTAAATCCATCGCCGGCTCGGTGACCTTATCGCGTAGACGATTGCGAGCGGGAGCACCATGGTCAGCACGACCCCGAATTCGATGGGATGGGTCGAGGTGCCGCTCGGCCGAGCGAGACCGCTTCGTTGCGCGAGCGACCAGCCAGATGTGCCGGAGGTGAGCCCGGGAATCTGGAGGCGATCGACGAACAACTGCCCCGTCGCGTACTGCAGAAGGCCCAGGCCCGCGACGACGCCGCCGCCGATGACCAGCCGGCGGATCACGGCCCGCAGCGCCCCAAGGCTAGGGTGCCGTCGTTGGCGATCAGCAGGATGCCTGTCAGGCCCAACAGCTTGAGCAACCCGCTGTCCCCGGGACTGATTTCATCGCCGGGCATTGGGAGGGACATCGCGTTCGCGTAGACCACGACCATCGCGAGCAGCCAGACAAGAACGGCCGCACGAACCGGTTGGAACCCCCACGGTGATCGGATGGACCGCTGAAGCTGGAACCACGCCCACCAGAAGAAAACTCCGATGGCCATGATGGCCGACGGCGCACCGCGCTGCCCAGAGGCCCGGCGACCATGGGCGAGGGAATGGCGAGGAGCAGGCAGACGTAAACGGTCAGTACCGTCGCAGCGTCGATGCCCTGGCGCGTGCCGAGGTAGGGATGTCGACCTTCGCCGAAGGGAGTATGCGTCACGGAGCGCTTCCTAGCCGCGCGCAGGCGTCGCGGTATCCCAGTCGACCCGAGGCGAAGGCTTGGCAACTGTTTGGGCCACCGGCTCCGGAGCGACATCCCACCAGCCCGGTGGTGCCGCCTCGGCTTCTTCGGATGACGCTCTCGCTTGGGGGCCAGCATGCCGTCCAGCAGGGCGATCATCAGCAGCCCGAGGCCGAGGGTGCCCGCACCGCCGAGGATGGCGCCGCGAATCTGCGACTTGTGTACCGCCTCCGGCTCGGTGTCGGCGACCAGCGGCGAAGAGGTGATCACGGCGCTCTTCTCCAGCCTCAGCCCTGACTGAAGTTCACCGAGCACCACGGGGACGCGATCCATCAACGCAGACACGCCGGTGATGGCGTGTTCCTTTGAGTCGGCCTCAACGGTGATGAGGATGATCGGCGCACTGTTCGTGTAGTCAGGCACCGCCTCGTAGGAGACAGTAGGCTTGGCGGCACACAGACTGCGTCGCATCGACTCGTACCCGGGGTCGGCCCGCTCCCGACACAGTTCCGCGTGAGAGGTCTGGCCCGACATCGTGCGAATCACGATGTCGCGCACCTGGTTAAGGCCGCCGAGCATCAGGTACGGGTTCCCAACCGTCTCCGAACGCTGTCCCTGTTGGACTGTAATGACCGGCGGGAACAGCAGTACCGCGCCCTGGGCGCGATACGTCGGCCCCACGCCGTTCACTACGACGACTGTCGCAGCGACGGCGCAAACCGACGCAACAACAACGAGATACCAACGACGCAGGAGCGTCGCCGCGAATACTCGCAACTCCACCGTGGCCCCCTCTCACCGCACCGTTGAGCCGTGCGGTTCACGATCCACGTCATCGTGTCACACGAAAGGCCGCACTGTTGGGGGCTTGACAAATCGGGATCAATCCGTCTGACCGAGGCGCCAACTCCAGTTATTGTCGATCCCCCGCGTGATCGGCGCCGCGGCGATAGATTCGTGGGAGATTGGCCACCGCCGCATTGCCGTGGCGGTCATCTGGCGTGGGGGGGAAGGGCCGGAGTGACCTCGCGTGAACTGCTAGGCGTGATTCTTCGCCGCTGGTACATCCTCCTCCTCGGGGCAGTGGTGAGCGTCGGCGCGCTCCAGGTCATGACGCACCGCCCGGGGGTCTACTCGGCTCAGTTCGACGTCGTCATTCTCGCGCCGACCTATGAGTACTACCCGAACAAGCTGGGGGATCCCCACTATGCGCTTGCACCGATCGCAGGCGTGCTCGTCCGCGACTGGAATCGCACCAACCCCCCGCTCCTGACCGCCTCCGGCGACACCACCATGCTCGGTGAAGGCCGGCGTCAGGGTGTGCAGGTTCGAATGCCCAACGAGGGCAGCCAGTGGCTGCCGCGCTACAACTCGCCCAACATCGACGTGCAGGTCCTCGGTAGCGACCCCGCCGTGGTCGAGGCGGAGGCGCATCGCGTCTACGCCGAACTGGACCGGATGCTCCAGCAGCGCCAGGATGCCCTGGGCGTGACCAGGACAGTGAGATTGACCTCAATCATGTCGCCGCCGACCCGGCGTCGCCTACATCGCCGGAAGCCGCACCCGCGCCGCGTTGGCCACCGCTCGGCCGGAGCCGCCATGACCGTGACGCCATCTACTGGCTGGACCAGTTTCCGATCCGCCGCCGGCGTGAATCTCCGCTCGGACGAGCACCATGTCCTTTCCGGCGTTCCGGTCGATGGCTGAGACAACCGTCGACCACGCCGCCTCACCCGCTTCAATGTCCCGACCCAGGGCGTTGAAGGCGGGGTGCGTGCACAGGGGGGGTGGCTTGCGGACCGCGCCGATCTGTTCGAGCGATGTCGCCGCCGGCAGTGGCGCAGCAGCGTCGCCGGTCATCTGGCTGGCGCACTTGATCCTGAAAGCCCAGACTGGTTGTGGCAGCGCCTCATGCCGATGGCCGAGCGTGGTCTGTTCCGCCCGGTGCTTGCGCTCGAGGTGAGCCGACGACGCTCTGCTCGCCGACATTTCCGACGCGATCCCTAACTCGTGCGACGAGTTGCTCACCACCAGCCTCGACAACGACTACTGGCTTGCCCACGACTTCTTCGCTTCCCGGGTCGCCGGGCTCTGATGCACCATCCGCGCACGGTCATCTACATGACGAGGGGACTGATCAAGAGCGACGTCGGAGTCTTTGTCCGCACAGACCGCCGCAACGCGTTCTGCTCGGTTCGCGCACTCTGGAAGAGGGCCGTGAGGGCCTGGCTAGGACCACAACGAGTTCCCTCGAATCATGTCGGTCTACCAGTATCGGCGGGCCGCCAGGTTGGCTTCAGGTTGTGCACGGCAGGAACATCAGCAACCGCATTCGCGGTCGTCGCGTGTCGCCCCGCCCTGATCGCTGACCTGTTCGGCGCCGATGTCGGACGACGCGTCGAGCCCCGGTAGGGCCGATCTTGGGCGCTGACCTGCTCCTAGGCCTGCCTCTGCGGACTGTCCGAGACGCCAGCAGGTCTGCGGTCCGCATTGGCGGTCTCAAGATCTTGGGCAAAAGGCGCTACCAGACGGGGAAGCTGCGATTCTCAGGCCTCCTGGACCGCTGACACCTCCGTCAGTCAGCACTTGTCCAGCGAGAGCGCCGGGCCGTCGTCGTCCCATACGTTTCCCTGCCAGGTGACGTTGGATGCTGAGGTGTTCAACGTGCACGGGCCATAGCTGTATCGCCGGGTGAAGCGGTTGTTGGTGACCTTGGTGTTGATCCCCGACACGTACAGCAGGTAGGCGGGCGGAGGTGTTCCGATCGACATCAGCCGATTGTTGTTGATCGTCACATTGCGGGCCTCGCCGTACTCCTGTCCGATGAGGATGTCGGAGGTGTCGCGCGACCAGAGCGAGTTGTGCTCGATCAACATGTTCTCGTTGCCGCCAAGTGTTTGGATGCAGTCGGCGTGGACGACCTCTTTGTCCGTGAGGTCGTGGCAGTAGTTGTCGCGGATGACCAGGTTGTCACCGCCATGCGTTCATGAAGTGATCGCAGTGATGAACGTTGCTCTGGTCACCGTGGCGGACTGCAGCAGGATACCGATCAATTGGCCGGTGTCCTTGCACGAGATGTCCACCCGGTCGACAGTCGTGTCGTTCGCGTTCGGAGCCGGGTTCACCAGATTGGTGTTGTCGATCCCGAAATAGCCGGACCCGTTCATCTTGACGCACCGGATAGTGACGTTGTGCGCAAGTACCCGGATTACCGCTTCGTTCATCAGTTCCTTGTTTTCATACACCATGCCGTCGGTCCTGAGTTGGACTTCGTCACCGTTGTCGACCTTCTCCAAAGGTGGGCAGCCGACGACCCCGGTATTGGTCTGGTCGGGCCACGCCTTGAGGCCGGGAGTCGTGGGGCCAGCTGTCGGACTAGGCGCCTGACTCGTCGTGGTGGGCGTGGGCGACGCCGGCTGGGTACTCGTCGGGGCTATTGGGGTCGCCGTGGGTGACTGGGTCGTGGCCGTGGGGCTAGGCGCAGGCGCTGTCGCGGTCGCGGTCGGCGTCGGCGTCGGCGTCGGCGTCGGCGAACCCTCAGCGGGGGCGAAGGTCACATCCACGAAGTAGTTCGAGCCGTTGTACAGCGAGGCCGGGAAGGCGAGTTCCGGGCCGTACTCGTAGGTGCCGGCCAGCCCGGTCACACTCGAGCCGCGAACGGGCCAGGGGAACTACTCCTGCACGGCGTAGCGGCCGAGCGGGGTGAACACCGCTGCGGTGAAGATCTGGCCCGACTTGGCCGGGATCGGCGTGGCGAAGGTGAGGGACTGCCACCCGGAGTCAGTCTCGTTGCGGAAGTTGTTGCGGGCGACGATGCCGCCGGTCTGGTTGTACAGGCCGCCGATGTGCGTGCCACCGTTGCCCGGCACCCTTGTAGAACCGGACCCCGGTCACCAGGCCGGCCGATTTGACGGAGAACTTCAGGCCCACGGTGAGCGGGACAGCGTCCGGATCGGACTGCACCTGAGGCACCGTCGCTCCGAGGAGGTTCTCGGTCGCAGCCGACGCGGGAATGGTCGCGAAGGTGAGCAGCGGCAGGATCAGGGCCGGAATGAGCAACAAGCGGGCGCGGATCATGGCTCTCCTCATGCGGGGACCAACCAACTGGGGGCAGGTTGGGAATCGTCGGACGCGGCTCGGTGACAGGCTCCGGACGACGCAGGGTGGTGGGACCACCCAGGTCCGATCTGATCGGGCCGGGAGGCATTTGTCAAGTTTTCATAACGCTTTGGATACTTCGCTTCCGCCCAGAACTCTGATTGTGCGAGGCATCCGGCACCCCTCACCACGGGACGCAGGTCAGTTCGCTGTACAGGTCATCGACGTCGGCCGCCTCGAGGCGTCCGCTCTTGTACATCTTCGGCCGGGCCGAAGGCATTACACGGCGCCGGCGACGGCACGCGGGACCCAGTCAGCCGCAGTTCCACCAACGACACCAGCGCCCCGTGCCGAAGGAAGTGCCGTGCGACCTGCCGCCAACCGGCCAGGAACAGCGTCGGGTCGCCGACGTACAGGACGGAGGCGAACAGCGGCAACCGCTTCCGGCGAACCTTGCGAAAGATCACGTAGCAGCGCTGCCTGCCGGCCACCAGGACCAGGTGCCGGGCGGCGAGCGCGCCGGCGTGATCGCGGAAGAGCCGGAGGTCGTCACCCGTCAAGTGCTGCTCGATCTCTGCGGTCCGGTCACTACCCGGATACGTCGGCTGGGCGGCCACGGCAGATTGGGTGCGAGCGCGGTCGTGGTGTCCAGTTCGCGAAATCCCAGTCGCTTGTTCAGTTCGATCACGTTGCCGCTCGGGGACAGATCGGTGAAATGGAATCCCCGCTGCCGTAGCACCGCTCGAACGAGGCGAAACGCGTGGGAACGCATGTCTTCTCGCACGCACAATGCGCCGAGATTGCAGAAACGTTCGCGCTTCCCGTCACCATGCGGGTCGGCATAGAAGGCGAGATTCGCGCCCACGACCTCGCCGTCCCGGGTGAGCATGAAGCCGTGATTGGGCGGGGTGCCCGTCCACGGTGGCACCATCGCCGCGGCCCAGTCTGCGCCGACAGCCGCGAGTTCAGGTGTTCGTTGAGGAATCGGGCGACCCGGCCGATGTCGTCGGCAGTGATCGGGCGCAGTTCAGACCCGATACGGTGGTCTCGAAATGCGGCCCACCGACGTGCGTGGGTTTCGGCCGACATGATCACTACGCTACGGGACCACGGGACAGCCCGGGGCAGCCTTCAGGTTTTTCGGCCCGCCGGGCAGCCCGCATCCCCTAGCCTTTCCACCATGACCAGTGTGGTGATCGCCGCGCACAACGAGGCGAGCGTGATCGGACGGTGCCTTGACGCCCTGCTCCCTCCCGATGAGCGGGTCGAAGCAGGCCAAGTCCCGCGCGCTAGAGGTCATCGTGGCGGCCAACGGCTGCACCGACCGCACGGCCGAGGTGGCGCGGCAGCGCGGAGTCCGGGTGGTGGAGGTGGACCAGGCCAGCAAGGCCGTAGCCCTGAACCACGGCGATGCGGCAGCGCATACCTTCCCCCGCATCTATCTCGACGCCGACATCACCGTGCCCGCGGGCGGAGTTGCCGCGATGAGGCGCGCCGTCGAGGGCGAGGACGCCCCGCTCGCCGCCGTGCCCCGGCGCCGCCTCGATCTGACCGGTCGACCGCTGGCCGGTCCGGGCCTACTTCGCGATCAACGCACGCCTGCCGGCCTTCCGCGACGGGCTGTTCGGCCGGGGGATGATCGTGCTCTCCGAAGCCGGTCGCGCGCGCTTCGAGCAGTTCCCCCTCATGGTCGCCGACGATCTCTTCCTGGACTCGCTGTTCAGCGCCGAGGAGAAGGTCTCCGTCGACGCGGTCGAGGTCGTCGTCGCCGCACCGCTGCGGACGCGCGACCTCCTCCGCCGCCTGGTCCGGGTGCGCCGGGGCAACGCCGCGATGCGGGCGGCCGGCCGCGCCGGTCAGGTGCAGGCCCACGTCCGGGCTGCCGACCGCTTCGCCTGGTTGCGTAGCGTGGTGCTGCCGCATCCCCACCTGGCGCCGGCCGCCGTGGTCTACGTGGTCATCACCGCAGTAGCGGCGGTACTGGCCCGGCGCGCAGCTCCTCCGGCGAGGCCTGGGGACGCGACGACAGCACCCGCCAGGACCCGACCTCCGAGCGAGCTCACCCATGGCTGACCGGCACGTGACCAACCTCTGCTTCCACGGCATCGGTACACCGCGCCGCACCCTGGAGCCGGGTGAGGACCGCCTACTGGATCTCACCGGAGCTTCTACGAGCACGTGCTTCGGACGAGGTCGCGGGGCGCGACGACGTGGCGTTCAGCTTCGACGACGGCAACGCCTCCGACATCGAGATCGGCCTCGACGGCCTCCGCGAGCACGGACGCACCGCCACCTTCTTCGTGATCGCTGCCCGACTCGACCGGCCCGGCAGCCTCGAGCACGGCCGACCTGAGAGAGCTGCAGCGGCACGGCATGGCGATCGGCAGCCACGGGATGGACCACGTGCCCTGGCGCTCGCTGCCCAAGGATCGGCTGGAGCGCGAGCTCGTCGAGGCGCGCGAGCTGATCGGCGATGCGGCCGGATCGCCGGTAGCGCGAAGCCGCGCTTCCGCTCGGCCGCTACGACCGCACCGTCCTCTCGTCGCTACGGCGCCTCGGCTATCAGCGGGTCTACAGCAGCGACCGGCGTCGGGCCGTCCGGTCCGCCTGGCTGCAGCCGCGATTCAGCATCCGGGCCGACGACACCATCGAGGGCATCCGTCAGGCGATCTTCAGCCGTCCCCCGCTCGTGCAGGCCGTCAAGAGCCAAGCAGTCGGGCTCGTCAAGCGCCTGCGTTAGCGCCCTGAACCGACGGCGTCAGCGTCTGCGCGCACCCACGGCGTCGGTGACTGCATCAGCGGCCGGACGCCGCGGTCGGAACGGCGGCATGTCAGGCGCCGAGCTTGCTGTCCACGAAGGCCGTCAGCGAGCCCAGCGTCTCGAACAGCTCACCACTGAACTCCTCGTCGTCGACGACGATGTCGAACCGCTCCTCCAGCGCGCCGACGAGCTCGAGCACCGCGAGCGAGTCCAGCTCGGGCAAGCTGCCGAAAAGCTCGGTGCGTCGCGTCCAGGGAGCCGGCTCGCTCTTCGATGCCGAGGGTGTTGACGAGGACGGACTTGACGGCCTCGAGGGTGGTGGTCGTTGTGCTCATGTCGTCCTTTCAACCTCGCCCATGCTAAACGAGCAACTCGGCCGGCGCCGGGATGTCCGAGAAATGCGGTGGGCTGGCCGTGAGACCGTAGGCGCCCGCCTGGAAGATGACGATCAGGTCGTCGAGCTGGGCGTCGGCGAGCAGCATCTGGTCACCGAGCAGATCCAGCGGCGTGCACAGGCAGCCGACCACGGTGAAGGTCGAGGCCTCGTCCTCATCCATCCGGGTGCCGACGACCAGCGGGTAGTTGCGCCGGATCACCTGGCCGAAGTTGCCCGACGCGGCCAGCTGGTGGTGCAGGCCACCGTCGACCACCAGGTAGGTGGAGCCGCGGGAGACCTTGCGGTCGATGACCTTGGTGACGTAGACGCCGCTCTCCCCCACGAGGTAGCGACCGAGCTCGATCGCGGGGCGCGCCTGCGGCAGTTCGGCGGCCAGCGGACCGTCGACCAGGGCGGCGAGGTTGTCCGCCACCGGGCCCAGGTCGAGCGGCTGGTCCTTCTCGAAGTACGGGATGCCGAATCCGCCGCCCAGGTTGACGTAGCGCACCGGCTCGGCGCAGTGCTGGGCGAGTTGGACCACGAGGTCGACCGTACGGCGCTGTGCTTCGCACAAGATCTCGGCCGACAGGTTCTGGGAGCCGCCGAACACGTGGAAGCCGAGCACTTCCAGCTCGGCCGAGGCCAGGTCGGCCAGCAGCGCCGGCACCAGTTCGGCGTCGACGCCGAACTGCTGCGGCCCGCCTCCCATCCGCATCCCGGAGCCCTTGATCTTGAAGTCGGGGTTGACCCGCACGGCCACCCGCGGGCGCAGGCCGAGGGCGCAGCCGGCTTCAGCCACTCTCCGGGCCTCCGTGGCGGACTCGACCTCGATGGTGATCCCCGCGGCGACGGCCTGACGGATCTCGGCCGGGGTCTTGCCCGGACCAGCGAAGCTGATCGACGAGGCCGGCATCGGTGTGTCCAGGGCGACGTTCATCTCCAGGGCGGAGGCGACGTCGATGGCGTCCACCAGTCCGGCGAGGTGCTGCACCACGGCCGGCATCGGGTTCGCCTTCATGGCGTAGCTGAGCTTCAGCCGCGAGGGCAGCACGTCGCGCAGCCGCCGGACCCGGTCGTCGATCAGGGACCGGTCGTAGGCGAAGAACGGGGTGCTGCCGACACGCTCGGCGAGGCGGCGGAGCGGCTGCCCGCCCACGGACAAGCTGGCCGTCGACCGTGGCGAACGCGGCGACGGTGGGGTGGTTCCTCATCCGTCGAGCTCAGCCCTCAGCAGCGCCCGGTCGAACTTGCCGTTCGGAGACTTCGGCAGCTCCGGTCGCACCTGCACCGTGGACGGGACCATGTAGAGCGGCAGCACCTTGCGCAGTCGGGCGATCAGCGCCGACGGGTCGAGCTCGCTCCTGCGCCGCGGTGGCCAGCAGCAGGATCCGCTGTCCGAGGACCGGGTCCTCCACGCCCAGCGCGACGGCGTCGCGCACCAGGCCGGTCCCGTACGCCGCTTCCTCGATCTCGGTGGGGCTGACCCGATAGCCGGAGGTCTTGATCATTTCGTCCTTGCGTCCGACGAAGTACAAGAAGCCCTCCTCGTCGGCCATCACCCCGTCCCCGGACCACACCGCGAGCTCGGGAGCCCGCCAACTGGATGCGCTCCCGGGGACCGGCTTGAACCGCTCGGCCGTCTTCTCCGGGTTGTTCCAGTAGCCGAGCGCGACCAGCGGCCCGCGGTGCACCAACTCGCCCTCCTCCCCGGGGTCGCACGGCGACCCGTCCGGGCGGACGACCAGGATCTCGGCGTCCGGGATCGCCTTGCCGATCGAGTCGGGGCGGCGGTCGATCTCGGCCGGGTCGAGGTAGGTGGACCGGAAGGCCTCGGTCAGCCCGTACATCAGGTACGGCGCCGCGTGCGGGAAGACCGCGCGCAGATCGTCCAGAGTCGTCTTCGGCATCCGGCCGCCGGTGTTGGCGAAGTAGCGCAGCCGCCCGCCCACCTCCGCGGGCCAGTCCAGGCCCGCGATCTGGATCCACAACGGCGGCACGCAGGTCAGCCCGGTGACCTGGTGCTTGGCGCACAGCCGCAACACGTCACCCGGCACCAGGTAGTTCATCAGCACCACGTGGGCGCCGACGCTGAACGCGGTGGTCACCTGGCTCAGACCGGCGTCGAAGCTGAGTGGCAATGCAGACAGGATGACGTCGTCGGCGGTGTTGTGCAGGTAGGAGCTGACGCTCTCAGCACCGACGATCAGATTCCGGTGGCTGAGGACCACGCCCTTGGGCTTGCCGGTGCTCCCCGAGGTGTAGAGGATCGCGGCCATGTCGATGTCCACACCCGGCGGCGGAGAGTACGGGGAGGCCTCGCCTCGCAGACTCCCCCACGTGACGACGCGGTACGGGGCCGCGGTCGGCTGGGGTGCAGCACCGTCGACCAGAACCACCAGTTCCACGGACGGGCAGGACTCCAGGACCCCGCTCAGCAGGGCCAGCCGGTCCGACGTCGTGACGAGCACGCGCACGTCGCAGTCGGCGAGGATGTAGCCCACCTGCGGCGCGCGCAGCAGGTGGTTCACCGGAACGAAGACCCCGCCGGCGGCCGACGCCGCGAACAGGGCCTCGACCATCTCGATGCGCTTGTCCAGGTACACCGCCACCCGCTCCTCGCGCCGGAGACCGTGCGCGAGCAGGCCGCCCGCCGACGCCCGGACGTCGGCCCACAGCTGGCCGTACCCGACCGTGACGGTCTTGTAGGTCAGCGCCGGGGCGTCCGGGCTCCGGAGAGCAGAGGTGGACAGGAGGTCGTGGACGTGGGTGATCATCGTTCGCTCTACACCTGGGGTTCGAAGTTGGTCTTGAGGCGGGCCCTGCGTGACCCCCCGCGCAGCCGTACGGTCGGCGGGCCGTCGAGCAGTACGGGCTCGGAGCCACGGTTGACGACGAACTTCCTGAGCTCACCGCTCGGGTCGAGCCCGACGTAGCGCCGTCCCCGGTGGTCCGTCGTGTCTTCCGCCTTGGCCAACAAGGTGTTGACTCCGGCGGCAGACGCGGCGAGGTGTCCGGTCAGGCGCTCGTAGACGTTCACGTACTGCACCGACTGTGGACGCCAGTCCAGCTCCTTGACCACTCGATCGCGTGCTTTGAGACCCATCTGTGACCGGAGCTCCTCGTCGTCCAGCAACCGCTCGACCGCATCGGCGAAACCGACGACGTCGCCGGACTCCACGTAGAGCACCGCGTCCCCTCCGGACACTCGGGTCTCCACCAGGTCGAACGCGACCGAGGGCAGGGCGTAGGCCATGTACTCCATGGTCTTGTTCATCGTCGAGACGTCGTTCAACGGAGTCTTCAGGTCCGGGCACAGCCCGATGTCCGCCCGGCTCAGGTGATCGGCGATCAGGTCCTTGTCCGCCCGGCCGGTGAAGGTCACGTACTCGTCCAGGCCGAGCTCGGTGCAGGTCTGCTTCAGCGACTCGAGGCAGTCCCCGAACCCCATCAGTGTGGCCCGCACGTCCGTGCGCCCCCGCCGGTGAACGAGATCGTCCATCACGGTGAGCACGCTGTCGACGCCGTCCTGCGGCCCCATGATGCCGAGGTAGACCAGGGAGAAGGTACGCGGGCGCTCACGCGGCTCGGTGCCGTAGATGGGCCGCATCTTGGTCGTGTCGGGACCGCTGCGCACCACGGTGACATCGGCTGGGTTCCGGTTGCCCCGACTGGTCGCGACAGCCTTGTACGACTCATTGGTCGAGATCACGTGATCGGCCGTGCGATAGGTCATCGTCTCCAGCATCCGCAGACCGAAGTACTCGGCCCGCTGCACTCCGCCCTGCGGGGCACCGAACCGGGAGATGAACAGCTCCGGATTCAGGTCGTGCTGGTCGAACACGAACTTCACCCCACGGCCGCGCCAGAGCCTGGCCAGCAGCCAGTACGTGTCGGGCGGGTTGCAGGCCTGCATGATGTCGAAGGGCCGGCGGGCCCACACGACCATGGACAACCAGGCCGTCCGCAGCCAGCTGTAGCCGAACTCCACGGCGAAGCCGGCCAGCCCGTGCGCCTCGTACGCCGGGCGGTACTTGTAGATGTGGACGCCGTCGAGGAACTGGTAGCGCCGATCGCCCGGTCCCTTCGGGCAGATGACGCTCACCTCATAGCCCGCGGCGACCAGCGCCTGGCACTCGAGCCAGACCCGGCGGTCCAGCGGCACCGGCAGGTTCTGCACGATGATCAGGATGTGCGGGCCGGGCTGCTGCCACTCCCCCCGGTCGAGCAATTCCGACGATGGGAGCTTCTGGGTATCGGTCATGATCCGGACCGACCTTCCTGCGGACGCTGAGCGCCCGCTCTTGGTACAGCCTGGGTTGTGGCGTCACACACCGGACGGAGCATCACCGCAGCGGCGCTGCTGTGGTCCGTCGTCGGTGGACCGACCGCCCGCCGTGCTGTCACTAGGCCTTGCTGAGTCATCTTCGACCTCCCCGAGAGATCTCGTACGTGTCAGGCCGTACGAGGGTTGTTATGGACCTGCACCTTGACTAGCTGCGCACCACCGCCGGCGACGAGGCGTGCTCCAGGAAAACTGTGGGCGGGCCGGAGCCGTCGGCCGGCACTCTCCAGATGTCGGAGGTGGTCGCCTCCGTGCCTGCGCGGGGCAGGGCGTACAGGAGGTGGCCGTCGTCGAGCCACTCGACCTGGTCGTCCACGCTGCGGGTCTCGGCCAGCACCGTCTCGGCGGAGGTCGCCAGGTCCAGCACGGCAAGCCGCCAGACCCCGGCGCGGGACTCCCCGAGACGCTTCTTGTACGCGACCTTGGTGCCGTCCGGCGACAGCGACGGGCACTCGGCGTCGGTGCGCATCGACTCGAGGGTGCGCCGGCTCAGCGAGCCTCGCATCAACCAGGTCATCCGACCGGACGCCGCGGTGGCGTAGAACGTGTCCCCGTCGGGGTCGAACGTCACTCCCCACACGTTGCGATTGCTCGCGTCCAGCGGACGCCCGTCCACACTGATGCGGAACTTCTCCAGATTGCCCAGGCTCGTGCCGTCCCGCCGGACCACCGTCTCGGTCGAGAAGGCCGCCGCGGCGTAGGAGTGCCCGGTGACGAAGGTCGTCGTGGCCACGAGGCGTCCGTCGGCCGAGATCCGGGCCCGGCTCGGCAGCCCGGCGAGGTCGGCGGAACCGGTCGGCTCCAGGCCGGCGTCCAGCGTGGTGATCCGATAGGTGGTCACGACGCCACGCTTCGCGCTCAGGCAGACCCCGGACGAGGCCGTCGCGTAGACCCGCTCGCACCCGAGGGCGAGATCGACCGTGGGCCCGCTCGGCTCGGCCAGGGGCACGGCGGACAGGTGTCCGTACGTCGCGCCGAGGGTGGTGGAGCGGAAGACCAGGTGCGGTGCACCCAGGACCGTGACGCGATCCAGGGTCCGGGCGGGAGCCACGTCAGCCGTCGCGGTCAGCTGCCGGCGGTGATCGGCCAGATAGAGCCCGGAGGCGGCGAGGGACACCACGGCGACCAGGACGATCAGCAGGAGTCGGCCGCGGGTCATGCGCTCACCGCCCGCCCGCTCCGGGAGCGCAGGCTCAACGCGGCGAGCGGAAGGGCGACCGCCATGCCGATGGCCATCACCCACAGAGCCGAGGTCCGGCCGGCCTGCTGCCACAGCAGTCCGAACATCACCGACGACGCGAAGCGGGAGAGCGCGACCACGGTCTGCGCCGCGGCGATTCCGCTGGCTCGCCGCTCCTCGGGCACGTTCTGGGTCGCCAGTGCGGCCAGCACCCCGTCGGTGGCCGCGTAGAACACCCCGATCAGCACCACGACCGCGACCACTGCGACCGGCCCGCCGAGGCTGCTCGCCACGAGCACGTAGGCAGCCGCCAGGAACAGGTGCCCCGCCAGGAACACCCGCCCACGGCCGACCCGGTCCGCCAGCCGACCGAGGGGCACCGCCAGCAGCAGGTAGGCAGCGTTGGTGCCGACGAACAGCAGCGGGAAGTATCTCGCTCCGAACGAGCCCTTGTCCGCGAGGGCGAGATAGATGAAGCCGTCACCCACCGTGACCAGTCCGACCAGACCCGCGGCGACCAGCACACGGCGCAGGGCGGGGTGAGCGAAGTCGGCCAGACGCAGCCCTCGCGGTCGCCGCCCTGCCGGACGGGCGCCGGCCCGGCCTCGCAGGTCGGGCACGGCCAGGACCAGGGTGACCAGCCCGATCAGGGCGAAGGCCGCGCTGAGCACGAAGACGGATCGGTAGCCGCCCAGCCCGATCGGCACCGCAGCCAGCACGGCGAAGGCGAGCAGCGGACCGATCAGCGCTCCGGTGGTGTCCATCGCCCGGTGGACACCGAAGTTGCGGCCCAGGCTCGCGGGCTCCGATGCGAAACCGATCAGCGCGTCCCGCGGACCGGTGCGCAGTCCCTTGCCGAGGCGGTCGAACGACACCACGGCCGTGATGGCGGCGAAGCCGGTCGCCGGCAGCATCGCGAGCCGCGAGAGCGCCGAAGCGGCGTACCCGGTGAAGGCGACCCACTTCGGTCGCCGGGTGGTGTCGGCCCACCAGCCTCCCAGGATGCGGACGGCGGCCGACACGCCCTGATAGAGGCCGTCGACGAAGCCGTACGCGAGCGGGCTCATGCCCAACACCGCGGTGAGGTAGAGAGGCAGGATCGCCGTCACCGACTCCGAGGAGATGTCGGTGAGCAGGCTGACCGCGCCCAGCGCGAGCACGGTGCCCGGTACGCGCCGGGCCGCGCGCGCAGCAGGAGTCGCCAGCGGGGCCTCCACACTGGCCTCCACGCTGGCACTCTCGCTGGCTTCCCGCCGCACGGTCACGTACATGGAACGCCTCGACCTAGACCTCGACCAGGCGCAGGTCGCTGCCCGCCGGCGCGAACGTGCGGCCGCAGGAGCAACCCAGGTCCGGCGGAAGGCGCAGGCCGCACTCGCAGGCCCATCCGATCAGCCGTGCCGGGTTGCCGACCACGAAACCGTGAGCCGGTACGTCCGCGGTCACCACCGCTCCGGCACCGACGAAGGCGTGCTCGCCGATCGTGACCCCACAGACCACGACGACGCCGGCCCCCAGAGTCGCGCCCCGCTCGACCGTGGTGGACAGCAGCGCCTCACCGCTGCGCTTGATGTGGGCGCGGGGGTTCAGGTCGTTGGTGAAGATGACGCCCGGACCGAGGAAAACGTCGTCGCCGATGTGCACGCCCTCGAACACCATCACCTGGTTCTTCACCGTCACGCGGTCGCCGATCGAGGCTCCGCCCTCGATGAACGCCCCGTCGCAGATGTTGCAGTCACGCCCGACGGCGGCTCCGGCGAGCACGTGAGCGAAGGCCCACACCCGCGTTCCGCTGCCGACGTCGCTGCTCTCGCACAGGCCGTGTGGGTGGACGAACACCCCCAGGGACGGCAAAGAAGACGTCATCAAACCCCCCAGTTGACGTGACGCAGTGCCCGACCGTTGGTCGATCGTGATTTTCGTGGACCCCCCACGCCGCGCGCGCCGGTCAGGCTAGCCCGCGACCGAGCCTATTGTTGCAATGCACACCCATCCGGGGGAGCGAAACGGTCATCGTAATCAATTCGAGATATTCGCACCGGTGGCATCCGAGAATATTTACTGAGGTCCGATTATTACGCGGTCGGTGACAGTGAGCTTGGCGAAGTCCCGAGGGTTGGATTTCGGCCGCAGCAGCAGCATCTCGTAGCGAAAGCTGACAATCACCTCATGGCCGTCGTCGGGCACAGCCGGAACCATGAAGACCTGGCTGTAGACGTCCGGAGACGAGACGATGTAGCCGGGTGAGATGTTGGCGGCATCGATCAGTGGCTCGTCGACGTGCCCGGCTCCGAACTGGTCCCGTACCGCGGCCGAGACCGTCACCCTGAGAGAGGTAGATGCTCGTCCGTGCTCGGCCCCGCCCCGACGCGGAAAGGGAAACCCGGAGCGGGACCAGCCCCGCCGATACGTCCTCGGCAGACACCGGGATCGCGTAGTTGGCACGCACGGCGACCCCGCCGGAGGTGAGCGTGCGCTGGGCCACGCCGTTGGTCAGGTCGCTCTTCCTGGCCGGCAACACCGCTGTCGGCTGGGGCGCTTGAGCCGACGGCGTCACCGTCGGCGCGGCGGAGGAGGACGAGGCGGGCTCGCCGGTCAGGAGCGCACAGGAGGAGAGGCTCACGGCCAGCGCCGCGCTCCCGATAGCGAGGAGAAATCGCTTGTTTCGTGAACTCCGCATAACGTTCAATGTCCCCCGGATAGGTGACGCCAATTTCTCGCGCCAGATGATTTCCGAGCATAAGCGCCTGTCCCCGACCCGGCGGGCTGAACCGAGCAAAACTGTCGCTAACATGTGGCCGTGCAACAGACCACTTGGCCTGGCACGGGGGTCGACGGGCTCCTCGATCGAGCGCTCCGATCCTGGACGGCGCCGACGGCCGCGCCGTGCTGGGGATCGCCGGGGCGCCCGCCTCAGGAAAATCGACGCTTGCCGAACTATTGAGTCGCCGAACTGGCCCGGCTCCGCCCCGGCCTGGTGGCCTCGGTCGGCATGGACGCCTTCCACATCGGCCACCGGGTGCTCGTTCGGCGGGGTCAGGCCGAGATCAAGGGCGCGCCGGAGACGTTCGACGCCGCGGGTTACCTGGCGCTGCTGCGTCGCATCCGCACCGAACCGGGCCCGGTCTACGCACCTGAGTTCGTCCGCGACATCGAGGACTCCCTGGCCCACGTGGTCGAGGTCGGGCCGGCGGTGAAGCTGGTCGTCACCGAGGGCAATTACCTCCTGCTGCCCAGCCCGCCCTGGACGGGAGTCCGCGACCTGCTGGACGAAGCCTGGTTCGTGCACCTGGACGACGTCGAGCGGCACCGCCGGATGGCGTTGCGCCACCAGAGCTTCGGACACTCCCCCGAGGCCGCCCAGGCCCGGACCCACGGCAGCGACGAGCGGAACGCCCAGCTGGTCAACGCGTCCCAGAACCGGCCGGATCTGTGGATCGAGCAGACCGTCGCCGTAGCCTCCGAAGCGCCGGAACCGATTCGCTGAGTTCGTCCCGGCTTGTCCACTCAGTACAGTTCCACGCATGGCGGCCTCCGTGACCGACGCATCCACTCGACTCGATGACCTGGTCCTCGTCGATGACGTGGTCCTGGTCGACGACGACGCGACGCCGATCGGCACGCGCGCCGCGGATGACGGTGCACAGCCGGGACACCCCACTCCACCTGGCCTTCTCCCTCTATCTCTTCGACGACGCCGGGCGGCTGCTGCTCACCCGCCGGGCGCTCGGCAAGACCACGTGGCCGGGCGTGTGGACGAACAGCTGCTGCGGACACCCGCGACCCGGCGAGGCGACCGAGGACGCGATCCGACGCCGTGTCGAGGACGAGCTCGGCCTGGAGGTCGCTGAGCTGGCGAGCGCGCTGCCCGACTTCCGCTATCGCGCGAGGGACGCGAGCGGGGTGGTGGAGTACGAAATCTGCCCGGTGTTCACCGGCCGCCTGGTGCATCCGAAAGGGGACCTACTCCCGAACCCCGACGAAGTCATGGACTGGAAGTGGGTGACATGGGAAGACCTGACCGCCGCGGCGCGACTGACCCCGTTCGTGTTCAGCCCCTGGGCGGTGCTCCAGGTCGCCGAGCTCGCGACGGTGGAGCGACCGCAGAACAGGCCCAGCCTTCTGCCCCGGTGATCGAGCTCTTCGGCGACAGCCGGATCGGCAGCCGGCAGGTCGCGGAGCAGAACGCGGAGTTCCTTCGCCTGGTCGACGCCCGCCTGGCCGAGGCGCTGGCCGACCTCATCCAGACCTGGCACGTCGACCTCGGGGCCGGGCAGGATGCGGGCGGTGGACGGACGGTCGACATCCTGGGTGAGCGCGACCTGCCGGAGATGCTGCGCGCCCTGAGTCTGACCGGAGGTAAGCGGATCCGGCCGAGCATGTGCTTCTGGGGCTGGGTGGCCGCCGGCGGCCGGCGGGACAGCTCGGACGAGCTGAACAGCGAACCCGCCGTGGTGCAGGTCGGCGCCGCGCTCGAACTGCTGCACATCTTCGCCCTCATCCACGACGACGTGATGGATGAGTCGGCGTCGCGCCGCGGCCAGCCCTCCGTGCACACCCTGGCCGCCCAGCTCCACCTGCACAGCGCCGGTCGCGGAAGCGCCCGCCGCTTCGGGGAGAGCATCGCGGTCCTGGTGGGCGACCTGGCCCATGCCGAAGCCGACCACCTGGTCACCACCCTGCCCGCGCCGCTGCGGCGGATCTGGCGGCTTCTGGTGATCGAACTCGTGCGGGGGCAGAGCCGCGACCTCACCGGCAGCGCGGCCGGGCGGCGCGACCTCGCGCACGCCCGTCAGGTCGCGCGGACCAAGTCCGGTTGCTACACCGTCGAGCGGCCGTTGCAACTCGGTGTGGCGGCGGCCGGCGCGACCGCCGCTCAGAAGGCAGCGATCGACACCTACGGTCGCGAGGTCGGCGAGGCGTTCGCGCTCCGCGACGACCTGCTCGGGGTGTGGGGCGACCCGAAGCTGACCGGCAAGCCGGCCGGTGACGACCTGCTCTCGGGCAAACCGACGGTCATCATGTCCCTGGCCGAGGATCTGCTCCAGGGCGTCTCCCGCAGGCTCCTCGACCACGTCGGCACCACCCGGCTGAGTCCGGCCGACGTGATCCAACTCCAGGACGCCCTCACCGCGTACGGGGTGGTGGACGCGGTCGAGACGCGGATCAGCGAACATGTGCACGCCGCCCTGAGCGCGCTGGACCGGGCCGGCCTGGACGGCGACGGCGTCCAGGGCCTGACCCAGATGGCCCACCGCATCGCGTGGAGAGCAACGTTGAGCCACGCCGCACGGGATAGCCGCGGGCCGTGACCCGCCGATCGAGAGTGGACGCCGTGAAGTCAGTCATCGTCATCGGAGCCGGCCTGTCCGGTCTGTCCGCCGCCTGTCACCTCGCCGGTCGCGGTTTCGAGGTCACCGTCGTCGAGCGCGAACAGGTGCCGGGCGGGCGCGCCGGGGTGCTGACCCGGGACGGGTTCACCTTCGACACCGGTCCCAGCGTGCTGACCATGCCCGACCTGATCGCCGAGCCGCTGCGCGCGGCGAGCCGGGATCCCGGGTCTGGAGCTCACCGACCTGCTGCCGATGCGGCGGCTCGACCCGGCGTACCGGGCCTGCTTCGCCGACGGCAGCACCATCATGGTCCGCTACGGCCGCGACGCCATGCGCGACGAGATCGCCCGGACCTGCAGTGCGGTCGACGCGGCGGCCTTCGAGGAGTTCGTCGACTGGCTGCGCAAGCTCTACCTGGTCGAGATGCCGCACTTCATCGACCGCAACTTCGACTCCCCGCTCGGACTGTTCGCCTCGCCGCGGGCCGTGGTGCAACTGCTGCGCCTGCGCGCCTTCGGGCGGCTCGGACCCGAGGTGCGGCGGCGGTTCCGGGATCCGCGGTTGCACCGCCTGTTCAGCTTCCAGGCGATGTACGCCGGGCTTGCCCCCGACGCCGCGCTCACGCTGTACGCGGTGATCACCTACATGGACAGCATCGAGGGCGTCTACTACCCCGACGGCGGCATGCACGCGATGCCCGTCGCCCTGGCGCAGGCGGCGGAGAAGGCGGGGGCGACGTTCCGCTACGGCGATGCGGTCGAGGCCGTGCTGCGCTCCCCGACCGGCCGGGTCGCCGGCGTCCGCACCGCCGCAGGGGCCCGGATCGCCGCCGACGCCGTCGTGTGCACGGTGGACCTGCCCGTCGCCTACGAGCAGTTGCTGCCCGATCTGCGCGCGCCGCGCGCGGCGCGCAAAGGCGACTTCTCCCCCTCCGCGGTGGTCTGGCACGTCGGCACGCGCGGCGTGCCCGAACCGCAGGTCGCACACCACAACATCCACTTCGGCGCCGAGTGGGGCAGCGCCTTCGACGCCTTGATGAAGCAGGGCCGGCTGATGCCGGATCCCTCCCGGCTGGTCACCATCCCCTCGATCGACGACCCGACGGTCGCCCCGGCGGGCGGGTCCACCCTCTTCGTCCTCGAGCCCGCCCCCAACCTGAACGGCCAGGTGGACTGGCGCAGCGAGGCGGGACCGATGCGGGATCGGCTGCACGCGTTCCTGTCCGCGCACGGCTACCCCAGTGACGTCGTCACCGAGGAACTCCTCACCCCGCTGGACTGGCAGGCTCAGGGCATGGCGGCCGGCACTCCGTTCGCGCTCGCCCATTCCTTCCCGCAGACCGGGCCGTTCCGGCCCTCCAACGTGGAGAAGCGGCTGCCGGGAATGTTCTTCGCCGGGTCGGGCACCACGCCGGGTGTGGGCGTACCGATGGTGCTCATCTCGGGCAAGCTCGCCGCCGAGCGGGTCGCGTCCTACCTGCCGGAGCCTTCGGCGTGAGTGGCGACCCGCGGCTGAAGGCCGGCTACCGCGAGTGCGCCCGGCTGACCTGGCGCTACGGGACGACGTACTTCTGGGGGGCGGCGCTGCTCCCCCGACGCCAGCGCAAGCACGTGTACGCGGTCTACGCCCTCTGCCGCCTCGCCGACGACATCATCGACCTGCCGGGGGACGACCGCTTCGCCCGCGGTCGAACGGCGACTGCTCGCCTTCGAGGACACGTTCCGCACCGCGCTGGTCAACCGTGGCAGTGAGGATCCGGTGATGGCGGCCATCGTGCACACGGTCATCGCCTGCGGAATCGAGCCGGAGTGCTTCGAGCGCTTCTTCGGCGCGATGGAGATGGACCTGACGCGCAGCCGGTACGAGACCTGGCAGGACCTCTGCGACTACATGGAGGGTTCGGCGGCGGTGATCGGGGAGATGATGCTGCCGGTGCTGGAGCCGCTCTCGCCGGCGGCCACCGCTCCGGCGCGCTCGCTCGGCCTGGCCTTCCAGCTGACCAACTTCCTCCGTGACATCGACGAGGATCTGGACCGCGGGCGGGTGTACCTGCCCCAGGAGGACCTGCGCCGCTTCGGGGTGGACCTGTCCGCCCGTCGCGCGAGCCCGGAGTTCAAGGCGTTCCTGGCGTACGAGATCGAACGGAACCGGGCGCTCTACGCCTTCGCCGACGAGGGTGATCGCCCTGCTGCCGCCGCGCTCGGCTCGCTGCGTCGGCACCGCCCGGGTGCTCTACAGCCAGATCCTGCAGCGGATCGAGGCGCAGGACTACGACGTCTTCGCCCGCCGGGCACGGGTGCCCACCTGGCGCAAGGCCGTGACGGCGGCGCGCATCATGGTGGCAGGACCGCCGAGGCGATCAGCACGAGCGGAACTGAACGGACCGAGGAGCGGCAGTGTCACTGAGAACGCGCGATGAGCTGAACGCGGGGGCGACCCCGGCGCGACCCGAGTCCCTGCGGACGCGCCTGTCCCGCCGCTCCACCGCGGCCATCCGGACGCGCGTCCCCATCTCCCGCGTCCCGCAACCGCGCGAGGACCGGATGCCCTCGACCTGGCGGCTGGCCAGGCCGGGCCGGATCGCGGCCGCTCTGGCCGTGTCGCAGGCCCAGAACTCCGGCGGCTGGTTCGTGGCCGGGGCCAGCGAGGACGTGGGGTCGAAGGAGTCGGTGGCGCGGACCATCGCCGGCCGCGAGGTCGTCTTCTGGCGCAACTCCTCCGGTGAGCTGGTCGCCGGGCCCGGCGCCTGCCCGCACCTGGGGGCGCTGATGGACAAGTGCCCCGTGATGGACGGCACCATGTACTGCCGCTGGCACGGCCTCGCGCTGACCCAGCAGGGCGACAAGACGTGGAGCCCCTACCGCGCGTACGACGACGGGGTGCTGATCTGGGTCGGCCTGCCCACCGAAGGCGAGACGGCCGACCGAACGGCCGTCGCTGCCCGCGCGGCCGCCGCTGGCCGATTCGGTGAGCGCGGTGATCGCCCATCCGGGCCGCTGCGAGCCGCAGGACGTGATCGCGAACCGGCTCGATCCCTGGCACGGCTCCTGGTACCACCCGTACGCGTTCAGCCACCTGGTCGTGGACGACGCGGCCTCCGACGACGCCACCCTGGTGGTGGACGTGACCTTCCGGCTGAGCCGCACCTGGGGGGTGCCCGTACGCGCGACGTTCACCTGCCCCGACACCCGCACCATCGTCATGCACATCACCGAGGGTGAGGGCGCCGGCTCCGTGGTGGAGACCCACGCCACCCCGCTCGGGCTGGACGCCGAAGGCCGGCCGCTGACCATGGTCACCGAGGCCACCATCGCCTACTCCGACCGCACCGGATTCTCCGTGGCCCGCTGGCTCGCTCCCGTGCTCAAGCCGGCGATCCGCCGTACGGCTCGCCAGCTCTGGGTGGACGACCTCGCCTACGCCGAGCGGCGCTACGACCTGCGTCAGCGCGGCGAGTTCCCCGGCTGACCGACTCCGCGTACGCCACGACCGCCCCTTCCCTGATGGACGGCCAGACCGGGACCCGCGAAAACGCGAGAACCGCCGGCCTATGCCGACGCGCGCGCGGCGAGGGCCCGGTGGAGCGGCCGCGCCACCCGGTGGCGCGAGCTCATCGGCACCGTCCACAGGTCGTGGCCGGCGAGCCCACGGTCGGCGAGCAAGGCGTTGGCGGCCATGAAACCGGTGGTGGCCGCGCGCTCCATCAGAGCCACCGGGTAATCGCAGCGGACACCGTCGCCGGCGAGCACGATGCGCGGGTCGTCGGTCCGCACCGGCGGGCGCGACGCCCACGGCCGGGTATCCGCCAGCGGGCAGTCGTCGCTGACCAGCCACTCCTCCGCCACCACCGCCGCCCCGCCGAGTTCGGGGTAGATGCGGTCGAGCTGCGCGCGCAACTCCGCCCTGAGTGCGACCCCACCGGCCTCTGCCGCGTGCTCTCCGAGCAGCGCGTAGGCGTGCAGTTCCACCACCGAACCGTGGTGCTCGGCCGTCCAGCGGCGCGCGCCGTCCTCGAAGCGCTCGAGCACCGAGACGTTGTCGAGCGGGCCGAACCCGCTGGTCCCCAGGAACGGCGCCCGCCCCGGATCGACCATCCGGTCGAGCCACAGCCGCCACACCGCGAACGGGGGCGCGTTGCGCGTCTGCGAGAAGCCCCAGTTCCGCAGGGTCGCCGCATCCGTGGCGACGACGAGGCCGGCGGCGTCGATCTCCTCGCCGGAGGCCAGCCCGACCCGGAGCCGATCCCGGTCGATCCAGGTGAGGGATTCCCCGGTCCGCACCTCCGCCCCGAGGCCGTGCAGGTAGCGGCCCAGCGGCGCCCACAGGCACGAGTCGTAGTCGTCGCGCGGTACGTCGAAGAGCAGCCCCTCCGACGAGCCGAGAAAGTAGGTGTGGAACATCCCGACCAGCTCGCCGGCGGCGAAATCCGACGGGTGGGCGAAGAAGCTGCGGGCGAACACCTCCAACGCGAGATGGCGGGCACCGCTGGGAAAGTTCAACCGGTCCAGGAACTCCGCCGCGCTCTCCCCGTCGTAGTCGGAGAAGGTCTCCGGGAACTGCACGTCCAACAGTTCCATCGCGGCGGGCACGTCGACCGCAGCCAGGTCCCGCAGCCCGAACGAGGGGCTCTGGGCGACGAAGGCGGCGAGGTTCAGCGGCGGCGTACGGGGAATCCTGGCGAACGAATCGGCGTGTCCGCCCGCCAGCACGAGCGGGTAGTCCCGTACGGGCACCAGGCATTCCAGCGAGGGGTCGGCCCGGCGCAGCAGCGCCCGCAGGTTGTAGTACTGCCGGAAGAAGGCGTGGAAGCCCCGGCTCATGGTGCGCCCGTCGCCCAGCGGCCACGCACGTACCCGACCGCCCAGCTGCGGCTGGGGCTCGACCAGCAACACCCGCACCCCCCGCTCGGCCAGCCCGACCGCCGCCGCTAGACCGGCGATGCCGCCGCCCGCGACGACCACCGGCTGGCCCTGGGTCCGGCCGTCAGCTCCCGCTCGCCACGCCCCGGCGGTCCCGGGATGCCGCACCGCTCGCCGGTCGCGTCCTGGCCGCCAGGGCCCGCGAGATCCTCCGCGCCGGTTCATTCGGTCGGCAGCATGGCCGGCTTGCGCGCGCGGAAGGTGTGCAGGATGCCGCGCTGCCAACCGCCCACGCTCCGCACCTCGACCTCGACGAAACCAGCGCCGTACAGCCGGTCCACGAACGTTTGTACGGAGTCGAAGCCGCGCACACTGCGCCACAGGTAGCGGTAGAGACGGGTCTGCCGGGAGGTGAGCAACGCCAGCGGGATGACCACGAGCCAGCACACCGCGTCCCACACCGCCTGGGCCGGCCGCGAGCCGGCGACGGAGTATTCCTGGATGACCACGGCGCCGTTGTCGTCGAGGAGGTCGTAGACGGCGGCGAGGACCTTGTCCCGCTCGGCCACGTTGCGGAAGAGATAGGAGGCGAAGATGCCCGGGATCCGGTCGCCCAGGCCCCACGACTCGCGCGCCCACGCCAGTTCCTCGGCCATTCCGACCTCGAAGTGGTATCCGTCCGGCCACGCCTTGGCGCGGGCCTGGTCGAGCATGCCGGCGGAGGCGTCGATGCCGACCACCGCCGACTGCAGGCCCACGGCCTGCGTGGCCTGCTGGAGCGCGCGGGTGGACGCCCCCGAACCGCAGCCCAGGTCGGCCAGTCGGACCGGACGGCCGTCGCCGGCGAACTCCTGCGGCGGCAGGCACTCGACCAACGCCCGGGCGGCGGAGCGGAGGTGGGCGTGATATCCCGGATTCAACGCGACCATCAGGTCGTAGCGACTGGACGCCTCGTCGAACGCTTCGTGGACGTTGTCGGTCGTGATCGTCGTCACGGTCACTTCTCCCTCGTTGAATCAGCAGAACGTGTTGACTCAGCAGAACTTTTCGACTCGCCAGAACGGCGATCGAGCCAACGCCGCCAGAGCAGGATAGCGAGAGTCACCATGGCGAAGCCGAATCCGAAGTCTTCGACCGGAATGTCCCACGGCGCACGTACGCCGATCATCTCATCGGGGTTGTAGACCACGATCGGGTCGGAAAGCTTGGTCAGCCATCCGTCCACCGGGATCTGGAAGGCGAACACGATCGCCACGGTGATCCAGTACTGGAGGCGTGGTGAAGATTCCCGTCTTCAACCAGGCCAGCTCGAGGACGACCACCGCAATCACGGCGATCACGGTCAGCAGGGTGTACTCAGGCACGCTGGTCACGCGCCCGCCGCACGCGCCGGAGCACCTGTCCGACGGCCTCGTAGGACAGCAGGGCGCAGATGGGCACCACCACGAAGAACACCAGTTCCTCCACCGGCATCCCCAGCCCGAGCTGCCAGCCACTGACGAACCTCGGGTTGTACGACCAGTGCCCGCGCGCGATCCCGACGATGTCCCAGAGCGAGAAGATCATCACCACCGGAAGCAGGGCGAAACCCAGCCCGGCCGCCCGCCGGTAGATCCGGGCCCCGAGCACGAACTCCAGCGGCAGCGTGATGAGAAGGCAGCCCGCCATCAGCAGCAGATACTGGAACCGGTCAAGATCACTCAACGGGCGGTCCTCGGGCCGGGGGGACAAGTGCGGCCCCCACCGTACAAGGCTTGACGCAAGGCCGCCGGATCGCCGACTTTTCCGCCACCACTCGGCCGAAACAGCTACGATCAGGGCATGCCACTAGCGCTAACCCCAGATTGGGGGTTGCGCCGCAGTGGAGGCTCGGGGGAGTTAAGGCAAGGCAATTTAACCCAGATCCTTCGCTACGTGCGCGACCATGGACCCAGCAGTCGTCACGACATCGCCCACGGCTGCGGGTTAGGAATATCGACCATGACCGACCTGATCGGCGAACTGAGGGCACGCCGGATCGTACGAGAGCTGGAGCCCATTCGGCGTCCGGGTGCGGGCAGGCCGACGCGGCCGATCGCGTTCGACGGTGAGCCGTGGTGCGTCATCGGCGTGCACATCGACATCGACGCCGTGCACTTCGCGGCGAGCACCGTCGGTGGCCGGGAGCTCTGGCAGGAGACGGTCTCGGCCGACCTGCGCGAACAGCACGGGCCGGAGACGTTCCTCGCGCTGCTGAAGTCCCAGCTCGACCGGATGCAGCCTGACCAGCATCTGATCGCGCTCGAGATCGGCGTGCCGGGTTACATCACTGGTGACGGCAGCACCGTCAGCTGGTCGGCTGCGCTGGACTGGCGCGACGTACCGCTGGCCATGAAGGCGGTCGAGACGCTCGCCGGGGCCGGGCTCGGGGCGGTGCACGTGGGTCTGACCAACGAGACCCAACTGGCCGCGCTGTACGCCAGCCGGATCGAGCTCCGACTGCCGTCGGACGCCATCGCGGCCTACATCGGCGGCACTCGGTCGGTCGGCAGCGGCCTGATCGTGCGTGGGGAGATCTTCCGTGGGGCCAACGGTGGGGCCGGCGACTTCGGCCACATCAACGTCGACCCGTCCGGCCCGGTCTGCTGGTGCGGCCGCAACGGGTGCCTGCACGCCCTCGTCGGGCCTGAGCACCTGCTGACGGTGGGCGATCTGGTGCCTGCGGCTGACGCTGCCGCGCTGGTGCAGCGGGACCCGAAGCGGGCGATCGACCTGATCGCGGCTGCGGCCGACGACGGCCAACCTGCTCTGCTGCAGGTGTTGAAGCGGGCCGGAACGGCACTCGGCGACGCCATCGACGACGTGCTGGGGGTGGTCAATCCGCAGACGGTCATCCTCGCCGACTATCTCGGACGGTTGAGCCCGCACCTGATGTCGGCCATCGAGGAGCGCATCTCGGCGCGTACCGGGATGACGGCCTTCGCCGACACCGCAGTCGTCGCGCTGCCGGACGACCTGCCGCGTACGCTCGGCGGCGCCAGCCTGGTGGCCCGGGATGCCTGCTTCTACGACCCGCTCACGCTGACGCGACCGATCGGCTAGTCCGGCTCCTCGCTTTGACGAGGTGGTCGGTGCTCGTCGGACTACTCAGCTGACGCCAGCCGGTCGGCCGCGATCAGCTACCGCCGCGGCCGTCCAGGCCAGTGGCGCGACCGAGGCCGGCTGACCGTTCGCGAGCACCTTCTCCGGGAGCGAACCGGCCTCGGTGCGGTGCGCCGCGAGCCAGGCCAGTCCGGCGTACGCGTCCTCCCGGTCGCCGACGAACGCCGCCACCACGGCGGAGGTGGCGGTGATGTTGGTCCAACTCACGCCGTCGCGTCGCCACGAACCGCCCGGCGCGAGACCGCCGGCGGGACGGGCCATCAGGGTCGCCGAGCGCCGCCAGGCGGCCAGCATCGCTGCGTCGGGCGACTCGCCGGAGGCGGCGGCGAAGGGCGGCAGCAGGAAGGCCACCCCGAGGTCCACACTGTCCGGGCGCCCGCCGAGGTGTCGGGAGTAACCACTCGGTCCGTAACCTCGATCGATCGCCGCCCGCAGCGTGCCCGCCGCGGCCGTCGCAGCTGACTGCGGCTGCCCGCTCCCCCAGCACGGCATGCAGCGCCGCACTTGACTCCAGACCGGCAGCGATCAAGGCCGCGGTGGCCAGGGTGGGCCGGGTCTCGGCCACCTCCCAGTAGTCCGGCGAAGCCGGCGGCAGTGCTCGAAGTGTGGGCGGCGACCCGCAGAGCTGCGGCGTGCGCCCGTTCGATCAGCCGGCGATGCGTACCGACGAAGGCCGCTCGGTCTTCGGGAGGCAGCGCATCCGCTACCTGCGCGGTGGCCCACAGCGCCCACCCGATCCCGTCGAGCTGGGCGCGCCGGTCGTCCGGGGGGCCGCTGCGGTCGGGGCGGTAACGCGCTTCGAAGGTGCCGTCCTCCGCCTGTACGTCCCCGAGGAAGGCGATCACGCGCTCCGCGTCGGCGGCGTGGCCGGTTCGCGCGAAGGCCGATGCCGCCAGGGCTGCGTCCCGCGGCCAGAAGTAGCGCCAGGAGGCACTCCAGCCGGCCACCGGCACCCCGTAGGCGTGGCTCAGCACGTGCAGGTCGAGCAGCGCGGTCCGGATCAGTGCGGGGTCGACCCCCTCGACCTGCGGGATCCGGCCGGAGGCGAGCCACGCCAGCTGGTCGCGGGCCTGCGCCTCGCTCTCCGGCAGCCCGGCCAGCACCCTCGTACCCGGGAGCATCCGATCGGCCGAGCCCACGTCGACGACCGCGCCCCCCGCCCCGATCGCGACCGTCACCGCATGGAGGGGAATCACCGCGCTCCGGCGCCGGGTCGACAGCCAGCCCGCGCCGGTCAGGGCGAACAGGAGTAGCAGACAGAGCACGCCGACCAGCGCCGTACGCTGGGCGCTGCCGACTGACATGCGCGCAGACTATGGCGCACGGACGGCAGAGCCAAGCACGAGGGCCGGCTGCGGAAAGGCCAGGCCTTGGAAAGCCAGCACGGACCACTCGAAGGGGAGACCATGGCGACGCCGAGTCCGGGTTATTCGATCACCGTGCGGGTGGAAGCTCCGACCGATCCGGCGGCGACGGCGCGGCTCTCCTCGGTGGTCGCCGAGGCCGGCGGGGCGATCACCGCGCTGGATGTGGTCGAGTCCCACGCCCGGATGCTGGTCGTCGACGTGTCCTGCAATGCCTCCGATGTGGCGCATTCGGAGTCGATCACGTCCGCGATCGCCGCCCTGGAGGGGTTCAGCGTACGCAAGGTGTCGGACCGGACCTTCCTGCTGCACCTCGGCGGCAAGATCGAGGTCACTCCCAAGGTCGCGCTGAAGCACCGCGACGACCTGTCCCGCGCGTACACCCCCGGAGTGGCGCGGGTCTGCCTGGCGATCGCGGCGAACCCGGCGGATGCGCGCCGGCTGACCATCAAGCGCAACACGGTGGCGGTGGTCACCGACGGTTCGGCCGTGCTCGGCCTGGGCAACATCGGGCCGGCGGCGGCGCTGCCGGTGATGGAGGGCAAGGCGGCGCTGTTCAAGCGTTTCGCCGGTGTCGACGCCTGGCCGGTCTGCCTGGACACCCAGGACACCGACAAGATCGTGGAGATCGTCAAGGCGATCGCCCCGGTGTACGGCGGGGTGAACCTGGAGGACATCTCGGCGCCGCGCTGCTTCGAGATCGAGGAGCGGCTGCGCGCCGAACTCGACATTCCGGTCTTCCACGACGACCAGCACGGCACCGCGATCGTCGTTCTCGCCGCCTTGATCAACGCGCTCCGGGTGGTGGACAAAGACATCGCCGACGTGTCCTTCGTGGTGTCCGGGGTCGGCGCGGCCGGTTCGGCGATCATTCGGCTGCTGATCCGCCAGGGCGCGACCACGATCATCGGCTGCGACTCCAAGGGCGCGGTGCACGACGCTCCGGAGGGCAGCTCGGATATGCGCCGCTGGCTGGTCGAGAACACCAACCACGACAAGCGCTCCGGATCGCTGAAGCAGGTGCTGGTCGGCGCGGACGTGTTCATCGGAGTCTCCGCCCCGAACATCCTGGACGCGTCCGACATCGCGGGTATGGCGGCCGATGCGATCGTGTTCGGTCTGGCCAACCCGGATCCCGAGATCGACCCGATGGAGGCTCAGCAGTACGCCGCCGTGGTCGCCACCGGGCGTAGCGACTTCCCGAACCAGATCAACAACGTGCTGGCGTTCCCTGGCTTCTTCCGCGGCCTGCTCGACGGCAATCTGCGTGACATCACCGACGAGATGCTGTCCGCGGCCGCGAACGCCATCGCGAACCGGGTCGCTCCCGAGGAACTCAACGCCAGCTACATCATCCCGAGCGTGTTCGACGCCTCAGTCGCGCCGGCCGTGGCCGCGGCCGTGCGCGAGGTCGGCGAAGCCCGCTAGGCCGCACCCCCGCTCTGGCCGCACCCGCTCTGGCTGCCCCCTCTGGCTGCCCCCGCTCTGGCTGCCCCGCTCACCACCACCCCCCTCAACTGCGGAAACTGTCGGCGAACGACCAGGTTCCTGTCCGAAACCTGTCGTCCGCCGACAGTTCCCCACCACCAGAAGGACAAGGGGTACGCGCTGACCGGCCGCGAGGCGGGGCTCCTCCGCCCACGATCCAGCAACACCCACCCCCGCCAGATCAGCTGTTCTGGGCCTCCCAGGTCAACCCCAACGCCGCAGTGCCACCCTGAGTGGTATCCGGCGCCGACGCGCTCACCGTGTACACCACCTGGAACGTCCGCGTCTCACTCCCCGACCCCGTCGGCGTCCACGTCCCCAAGCCGGTACTGAACCCCGTCGCCGTCGACCCCAGACCATCCAACGTGCCCGAGAACACCGACGACCCCGACCCCAACGGCACGAACCCGGCACACGACCCGAACGACCCACCCGTACCCTGCGTCACCGACACATTGATATACGACGACAACGCCTTCGTCGTCGACGCCGCCGTCCCGTACAACTTCACCGACGACGCCAAACTCCCCGTCGACGTCACCGCCACACACTTCGACCCCGTCGACCCCGGCTTCAGATTCGACGCCGTGAACAACGCCGTATTCGCATCATCATCAGCCAGACTCACCGTCCCCGTCGCCCAGTTGCTCGTCGGGTTCGACGTCGACGCCGAATACGCCGAATACGACGCCGTCGACACCACCGCCGCCGACGCCAACAACGCCACCGGAACCGCCACCACCGACACCATCCGCACCACCCCAGCAGACGGACGACCCACACCACCCCCAGCAACAACAGCGGCAGCAGCAGCGGCAGAAGAAGAAGAAGAAGAAGAAGAAGAAGAAGAAGAAGCGGGACATGTCAGGTGCTCCTAAAGGCGACAAAGTGCATCCGTGAAGAGCCCGCCCCCGCCAGCTCCCCGACCCCCACTGGGCCGGTAAGCCAACCATCCGACCGCCACCTCAACCCACCCGCAACCCCACCACACCCTTCCCTCAAGATCACCCCAAGAACCCACCCAACCCCCCAACCCTGCTACCCCCGCCCCCACGACCCCACCGGCCCCACCGGCCCACCGGCCCAGCGGCCCCACCGGCCCAGCGCGCCCACCGGCCCAGCGGCCCCACCGGCCCAGACCGGCCCACCGGCCCAGCGGCCCACTGGCCCAGCGGCCCACTGGCAGGAAACGCCGACAAACGACCCGGATCCGACGCGAAACCGCGTCACCTCCCAGCGTTTCTTGGCGATCAGATGATCCCGCCCTGCGAAACCCACTGCTTCCCGGCCATTCCTCAGATGATGCCGCCCTGCGAAACCCACCGCTTCCCGGCCATTTCCCGCGCCGGAGCCAACTCCGCGGCACTCCATCTCACTCCGCTCCCCCTCGACCTACCGCGAAGTCGGCCCAACTGCCGCGAAGTGACCCAGGGAGACGACCAACACGCCCAACTGCCGCGAAGTGACCCGAGGGAGACGACCAACACGCCCAACTGCCGCGAGTGACCCGAGGGAGACGACCAACACGCCCAAGTACCGCGAAGAGACCCGAGGGAGACGACCAACACGCCCAACTGCCGCGAGTGACCCGAGGGAGACGACCAACACGCCCAAGTACCGCGAAGAGACCCGAGGGAGACGACCAACACGCCCAACTGCCGCAAGGCATCACACGGGTGCCCGTCGGCCTCAACACCCCAGCCGCCTCGGCGCACCTTCACCGGAACCAGGCCGCCGCTCCACCACCACCAGGAAGAAACGCCGACAAACGACCCGGATCTGCCGCGAAACCCCGTCACCTCCCGGCGTTTCCTGGAGGTCGCGTGGCTCCGCCGCCTCGATCGCCTCCAGGTCGAGAACGCCAGGCGCTTCCTGGCACCCCGAGCTCGAATCGGTGGTTGTCTTGCTGACCACCGAGAGCCACCCCGGCGCCCGACGGTGCCCGACGGGCCGGTACGCCCCTGGTGTAGACATGGGCAGCGTGGACTATCGCACCCTGGGGCGCAGCGGCTGCGCCGTCTCCAATCTCTGCCTGGGCACCATGACCTTCGGCGCGGAGACCGACGAGGCCGGATCGCACGAGCAACTCGACCAGTTCGTCGACGCCGGGGGCACCCTCGTCGACACGGCCGACGTGTACTCCCGCGGAGTCTCGGAGGAGATCATCGGACGCTGGTACGCCAGCCGGCCGTCGGACATCACCGAGCGCGTGGTGCTCGCCACGAAGGGCCGCTTCCCGATGGGCACCGAGCCGAACGCGCAGGGCCTGTCCGCCCGTCACCTGACCCGCGCACTTGACGCTTCGCTTGCTCGGCTGGGACTCGACCGGGTCGACCTCTACCAGGTGCACGCGTACGACCCGTTCACCCCGTTGGAGGAGACGCTGCGCGCGCTCGACGGATTCGTCCGCGCGGGCAAGATCGGCTACTACGGACTGTCCAACTTCACCGGCTGGCAGCTGACCAAGGCGGTGCACCTGGCCGCCGCCCTCGGAATCGCCGCGCCGGTCACGCTGCAGCCGCAGTACAGCCTGATCGTGCGCGAGATCGAGTGGGAGATCGTGCCCGCCGCGCTCGACGCGGGCCTGGGCCTTCTGCCGTGGAGCCCGCTCGGCGGCGGCTGGCTGTCGGGAAAGTACTCGCGCGACCAGCGACCCAGCGGCGACACGCGTCTCGGCGAGGATCCGAACCGCGGCATGGAGGCCTACGACCGGCGGGGTACGGCACGGACCTGGGACATCATCGACGCCGTGCAGAAGGTCGCCGAGGGCCGCGGCCTGTCGATGGCCGAGGTCGCGCTGGCCTGGGTGACCGACCGGCCCGCGGTCACGTCGACGATCCTCGGCGCCCGTACGACGGCACAGCTGGCGACCAACCTGCGCGCAGCGGACCTCCACCTGAGCGCTGAGGAGACTGCCGCCCTCAACGACGCCAGCGATCTGCAGGCCACCGACTACCCCTATGGCAGCATGGGCGTCGCGCAGCGGAGTCGGAGTCTGTCTACAGCTGGGTGAAACGCAGTACGGCGACGACCACGGCCAGCAGCAGCAGGATGACGTTGGCGGGCACCACCTTCAGCTCGCCCCGCCGGATGTGGGTGAGCGCCGCCCCGACCTGGAGGAGCGCCAGACCGATGGCCGCAATCGGGGTGAGTACGGGCAGGATGCCGGTCAGCCACGGCAGGATCACCCCGACTGCACCGAGCACCTCAGCCAGACCGATGCCCTTCACCTGCGACTGCCTGAAGTCGTTCACCCACGCCATCTGCGGCGACTTCAGCAGTCGCTCCCGTGGCGTGGTCAGCTTCCCGATGCCCACGATCAGGTAGATCACGGCGAGCGATCCGCTCAGGATCCAGGCCAAGATGGTCATTCGTGCAACCTATCCGCTGGATCAGCGGCGCCACCAGACCGGAGTCGAGATGTCGGCGGCCCCCAGGCCGAGGGGTTTGGGATCGGTCCCGTCGGCGTTGACCAGCAGGAGGTCGTACGACGCACTCGGCTTCCCGGCCCCGTCGCGGTTCGACACGACGAGCAGCTGACCGCCGTCGGGCGACCAGACCGGCTTCTCGTCCACGGCCGCGCCACTGACCAGAGCACGTACGTCGGAGCCGTCGGCCTTCATCAGGTAGACGTCCAGGTTCGCTCCGGCCGCCCGGCGGCGGAAGGCGATCTGGCTCCCGTCGGGCGACCAGGCCGGGTCGGCGTCGGTGCCGCGGGGCGAGTTGGTGAGTCGCACCGGAGCCGTCGAGCCGTCGATCGGCACCGTGTAGATCGACCCACCGTTCTTGCCGCCGCTCGCACTGGCCCAGTAGGCGATCCGCGTACCGTCCGGTGAGATGGTCGCGTCCTCGACCCGCGGCTGACCGGTCTCGATCTCCCGCAGCACCGCGCCGTCCAGCGTCATCACCAGCAGTCGGTCACCCGGGACCGCCTTGCAGGACACGACGATCACCGACAGGTCGGTGGGATTCCACGATGCCTGCCGCATCGTCGCGCATCCTGCCGGCGCCGCTACCACCACCCGGTCACCGGAGCCGTCGACGGCCACGGTCCGCAGGACGTTCGTCGTGCCGTCGATGTAGAGCAGGGTCCGGCGATCCGGGGAGAGCGTCGGACCGTAGTAGCGCTCGCCGGAAGGCGGGGCCGCCAGCAATCGCGGCGGGATCGGACCCGCGAGGCCGGCAAGGTACAGCTTGGCCCCTGCGCCGTCGTCCCGCGGCACGACGAACTGGTCGAGGGCGAGCGGCGCCGAGGCGGGCAACGTCGGGCGCGGTCGGCGCTGGGCTCGACGGCGCTGGGCTCGACGGCACTGGGCTCGACGGCGAGGCGCTCGACGCCGACGTGGCCGAGGGATTGCCCGGCAGGGCCCGGGGTTCCGGCCCGCAGCCGGGGCAGCACCACGAGGACGGCGCCGGCAACGAGGCCGATCACCACCACCACGGCCGCCAACGCGAGAACGAGTGCCTTGCCCGGCCGCCGCGGCCCCGACGGCGGCGGCGCGGCGGTGACCAGGACGGTCTCGACGGCCGGCTCGTCGTCCAACGGCGCCATGACGAACGGCAGCGACACGCGCGGCGGTCCGATCTCGCTCTCACTCACGCTCGCCCCAACCCCCTGTTCACCGGCCAGCATCCCGCACCCATGGGTGAGGAGGCATGGCGCCTGGCAGCAGATACCCGAAGCGGACTCGTTTTGATCCCGACAAACGGTATCGAATCAGTTACAATGGGGACCCTTCTTTACCACCCTTGGAGAACCTTTGCTTCCTGCTCCCCCGGTCCGGTCCCAACAGAGCTACCGCCATGAGGCGTTCCTCTGGGACGACGCGCGCAGCTTCACCGCTGGCCTTGCGCCCTTCATCACCGACGGGCTTTCGGCCGGTGAGCCGGTCATGGTGGCGGTGATCGACGAGCACGCAGGCTGGCTCCGTTCGGCGCTCGGCGGCAAGGCGAAGGAGGTCTGCTTCGTCGACATGGCGCAGATCGGCCGGAACCCGGCGCAGATCATTCCCGGCCTGGCAGCGTTTCCTGGACGAGCACGCGACTGACGGTCGGCCGTTGCGGGGCATCGGTGAGCCGATCTGGGCCGGCCGGACGACCGGCCGAGCTGATCGAGTGCCAATTGCACGAGTCCCTGCTGAACGTGGCCGTCGACCCCGAGGTCCCGTTCTGGCTGGTCTGCCCGTACGACGTCGCCCGTCTGGACGCCTCCATCATCGCCGAGGCTCATCGCAGCCACCCGGCCATCTCGAACGGCGCGTCCTACCGCGGCAGTTCCTCCTACGGCGGCCGGGCCCATGCGGACACCATGTTCGAGAGTCCGTTGCCGCCTCTCGTCGCCGAGCCGGCAACCTTCGCCTTTGCCCGTCACAATCTGGCCCAGGTCTTCCCCTTCGTGACGATGCAGGCGTACGCGGCCATGCTGTGGTCCGACAAGGTGTTGAACCTCGCGAGCGCGGTCCGACTGCTGGCCGCGTCGAGCCTTCGCCGGGGGGCCGAGCGCGGCGCCATCCGCGTCTGGAACACCCCCGACGCCTTGGTGTGTGAGATCTTCGACGTCACCCTGGTCGGCGACCTGCTGGCCGGCCGACGTGCGCCGACGGAGGAGGACAGCGACAGCTTGTGGTCGGCGAACCAGCTGTGCGATCTGGTGCAGTTGCGCTCCAGTTCGTCCGGGACCGCAGTCCGGCTCCACGCCTGGAAGTAGGCCCGCGCCAGCACCCGCAGCCGGATCCCGGTCACCGCGGCCGGAAGATCCACGGGTCGGTGAGGTCCAGGAATCGGACCTCGCTGGTCAGTGCCTGCTCCTCTTCGAAGGCCTGGCGGATCTGTTCAGGGGCTTCGCGCTGCTCGCCCTCCCGGGCTGCGACCTCGGAGGTGAAGTAGAAGACCTGCGCGAACCGGCTGTCGTCGCTCAGGCACACCAAGCCGCCGAGGATGTCTGGACGGAAGTCGGCCGAGACACCCATGAATTGCTGGGTCAGTTCGCGCTGGCGGCCCGGGTCGGAGGTGACACCGAGCATCGCCTGGACGAAACCCGCGCCGGCGACGTCGCCGCCCACGCTGATGACGTCGTCGTAGTTCTCGAAGCTGACCTCACCGCTGAACAGCGACTCGGTCTGGGACCACCAGTCGCCCTGCTCGCTCCGATCGCTATTGCGCTGAGCCGCCTCCGCGGAATCGAACTGGGCGAACAGGATGAAGGTGCCGTCGGCGGTGACCCCGGCAGTGCTGCCCACCCAGCCGTCGGCCCCGGCGCTGAGCTCGTCGTACCACCGCTGTCCAGCCGCCTTGATCGCCGCCGGATCACTGACGGCACCGTGGATGACCTGCACAAACATGACGACCCCCCGGATCTGAAGCGAGGCCGGTGTTGACCTCAGCTCCGATCATCGTCGCGGGCGTGGGTTGCCGCAAGCAGTCGTCGCCCGGCGCGAGTGTCCCCTCGCCGGCTCACCAGTACTCGGGCGGGATGGTCGCGTTCAGCCAACCGAGCTCGTTGGTGGAGATGAAGGTGGACAGGGCCTCGTCGACGGTCAGCGGGTCGCCCAGCCAGTCGTCGATCACCGCGATCAAGGCGCCGGCCGCCGACGGCGAGGGGTCGTCGACGAGTTGCCGCCAGGCCGGCAGAAAGGTCTCGGGCAAGCCGGTTTCGGGCAGCTCGCTCAACCTGGCGAGGTCGCCGGACAGGTACTTCTGGCCGCGGAACAGCCGCCGATGTCGGGCCAGCGCGCAGCGACCCGCGGCGAGCGAGGCGTGCACGGCGGAGTGCTGGAGCAGGAAACGATCGCCGCGCTCGTACGCCTGGGGCAGGAAGTAGTCCCCGTACAGCGCGAGCTGGGCCCGGTAGGTCCGGATCCGCGACGCCCACACTCCGGCCGGCAGGGCGCAGATCCGGGCGACCACCGCCGCCAGGTCGCCTACCCGGTCGAGGGTGACCCGAGCGCCGTCGAACGAGGCGCGGGTCGGGTCGTCGCCCCGTTCGTCGGCCGCCGCCAGGTAGCGCGGCGAGGCCAGCTTCACATCGACGTACCCACCCTCGTAGGCCACTCCGACCTGGCTGACGTAGGCGACGCGGCCGGCGCGCTCAGCGGCGGCGTACGCCTCGTCGGTGACCACGACGTACACGTCGACGTCGGAATCGGGCCGCGCCTCGCCTCTGGCGACCGAGCCGACGACCACGACGCCGAGGGTCTCCGGTAGCGCAGCCTGCGCGCGGGTGAACGCCTCGACCGTCTCCTCGTGATGTCGCACCCTCGGCACTGTAAGCGTGCGCTTCGCACCCGCCCCCACCGACCTCGCCTGAGCTGGCGGGCCGTTCGGAGCAGCTCTTCAGTCGATCAAGGTCGACACACTCGTCGCTACCGCCGGACCAGGTGGGTAACGCGTTCAGGCGCCGCGCCGTCGGCCCGAAGCGTGCTCGATAGGCGGTGCCGCTCAGCCCGAAATGAGCCTTGAAGCGGCGGGCAAGGTAGTTCTGGTCGGGCCACCCGACGGCTTGCCCGATGTCGGTGAGCGAACGATCGGTGTGGAGGAGCATCTCGGCCGCGGTCTCGACGCGGCGTCTCGCCAGATAGGTGACCGGCGGCAGGCCCATCGAGGCCTTGAACAGCCGGGACAGATGGCTGGCAGACACGTGCGCAGCGGCTGCCAGCTCGGCCAGCGTCCACTGATGGCTCAGCGACTGCCTCCAGCGACTGAATAGCCCGGGTGACCACGGGGTGGATGGGGCCATCCTGCTGCCCGGCACGGTCACGGTCGGCGGCCACCGCTCGCGCGACACTGCCGAGCACGAGGGTCAGACGGGCAATCACGTCGCCGCGGTGCAAGGCGAGGGAGGTTTCGCGGAGCTCCTCCAGCGCCCTTAGATGGTCTTCGCAGTCCTTGCGCTCAGGGGGACTGAGGTGGGTCGTCAGCATCCCGCGACGCCCGCGGGACAGTGGAGCGGTCCAGAGAAGATAGCCGAGGACAGGATCCTCATGGGTCCAGGCCAGCTCACCGTAGAGCATCTCCGCGTTGAACCCGCAGTTGAACAGTTCCAGCCGGTCGCCCTCGTATCCGTGCCACACTCCCGGCCGCAGGAAGACGGCATCACCGACCCGCAAGGGTGTACGACCAGCCAGACTGAGGTGGGTTCCGACGCCGCCGGTGACGAGGACGATCTCGACGAAACTATGGGTGTGGATCTCGATCGACCCGTGGACGTGGCGCCCGGCGGCAGCCAGCACTCCGTGGGTGAAGTAGGCGTGGCCGGCGGTGATGGCAACGGGCATCTCGGGCACGCCGTGACTTTAGCGCCGGAGCGATAGTTTTGTGCTAGCGGCCGGTGCTGGCGGTACTAGCCGCGCGGCCCGTCCTCACCGAGGATGGGGCCGTGCCCTGGTGAGGTGCTCGCGTACGGGAGGACGGGGACACGCACCCCCGGTCAGCGATGGCGGAACGAGGAAGTCACGCGGGTTGGCCGTGAGGCGATCCGCTGCAGCCTGTGGTGCCTAAAACGTTTCAGGATGAGGGAGTCATGAGTCCAGGCCATCCCCTTGACAAGCTCACTGCTCAGGCGTAGGTTGCTTGAAACGATTCACCCCGGTGATTGCCGGGCGATGTGCGCAAATCGCGCCACATCCCTACTTGGAGGTCCAATGAGGTACAGCAAGTCGGCCCGGCGCGGTGTAGCGCTTGTGGCAGCGGCAGCGGCAACGACGCTCGTCGCATCCGGCTGTAGCGCCGGCAGTCTCGGCACCAGCAGCGGCGGGGACAGCAGCGGCGTCACGATCACCTATCTCATCCCGAGCGACGACGTCACCGCTGCGAGCACCAAGGCGCTGATCGCGGCGTTCACCGCCGCCAACCCGACCATCACGGTCAAGACCGACACCCGCCCGGGCGGAGCCGACGGTGACAACCTGGTCAAGACCAAGCTCGCCACCAGCGACATGTCGGATGTGTTCCAGTACAACAACGGATCGCTGCTGCAGGCCATCAAGCCCGAGCAGAACCTGGCGCCGCTGGATGATCAGGCGTGGGTGGGCCAGCTCGACCAGACCTTCGCCGACTCGTCCAAGGGAGCGGACGGCAAGCTCTACGGCGGTCCGATCGGCACGGCATTCGGCGGCGGCGTCCTCTACAACATCCCGATCTACAAGCGTCTCAACCTGAAGGTCCCGCTGACGTGGGACGAGTTCATGAAGAACAACGCGGCCATCAAGGCCGACGGCAAGGCCGCCCCGGTCGAGCAGACCTACGGGGAAACGTGGACGTCACAGCTCTACGTTCTCGGTGACTACCACAACGTCGAGGCCCAGGTGCCGGACTTCGCCGCGAAGTACACCGCCAATGAGGCCAAGTACGCGACCACCCCGGCCGCCCTGGCCGGGTTCCAGCACATCCAGGAGGTCAAGGACGCCGGGTACCTGAACAAGGACTTCGCCTCGGCCAAGCTGAACGACGGACTCAAGGCGGTCGCCACCGGGACCGCGGCGCACTACCCGCAGCTCGGCGGCGCCGCGAACGGGATCGAGACGCTGGCGCCGGGCAAGTCCAACGACGTCGGATTCTTCGCCCTGCCCGGCGACGACGCCGCGACCAACGGGATGACCGTCTGGCCCGGAACGTCTGCGCTGTACATCCCGAAGTCGGTGGAGGGCGACAAGCTGGACGCCGCCAAGAAGTTCATCGCCTTCGCCGCATCCTCGGAGGGCTGCAACTCCACGTTGGAGGCGTCGCCGCCGCAGGGTCCGTTCCTGTCGAAGGCCTGCTCGTTGCCGGCCGACGTCTCCCAGGTGGCCAAGGACACCCAGGCCTACTTCGACGCAGGCAAGGCCAGCCCTGCGCTGGAGTTCAAGTCCCCGATCAAGGGTCCGAACCTGGAGCAGATCTGCATCCAGGTCGGCACCGGTCAGGTGGATGCCAAGAAGGGTGCCGAACTGTACGACCAGGACGTGAAGAAGCAGGCCCAGCAGCTGGGCCTGCCCGGCTGGGAGTGATCGAACACCTCCCCGCCGCTAGTCAACGCTGACTCGTCCTGCCGCCGGCTCCCGACACCGGAGCCGGCGGCAGGACCTCACGGAAGGGCGCCACCCATGGCGAGCACCTTGAGCACCTCCGAGGCGGCCCGGCAGACGCCGACCCCCCCGCAACCACGCCACCCGGCCAAGAAACGCAGCCCCTACCCGTTCTGGTTCCTGGCCGTCCCCGCACTCATCTACTTCATCTTCTTCATCCTGCCGACCCTGGCCTCGTTCTACTACTCCTTCACCCGCTGGGACCTGTTCACCTCGACCTGGATCGGGCTGAAGAACTACCAGACCTTCTTCGCCGAACAAGCCCTGATCATCGGCCTCCGCAACACCTTGGTCTACGCCTTCTTGACCTCGGGACTGAAAGTCGTCATCGGCATGGCCCTCGCCCTGCTCCTGACCTCCAAGATCATCGCCCGCGGCTACCTCCGTTCGGTCATCTTCTTCCCCGTCCTGGTCAGCGCCATCGGCATCGGTCTCACCTTCACCATCTTGATGAACCCCGGCACCGGCCTGATCAACAACGCTCTCGGCGCCGTCGGCATCGACGGACCCGGCTGGCTCACCAACCCCAGCCTCGCCCTGTTCTCCGTCGCCCTGGTCGACGTCTGGAAAGGCGTCGGACTCGCCACCGTCATCTTCATCGCCGGACTCGTCTCCATCCCCACCGAATACTACGAAGCCGCCGAAGTCGACGGCGCCAGCCGATTCGACGTCTTCCGCAACATCATGCTGCCCCTGGCCCGACCCGCCACCGCCACCGTCATCACCTTGTCCCTGATCGGCGGACTCCGCTCCTTCGACCTCATCTGGGCCATGACCAAAGGCGGACCCGGATTCGCCTCCGACGTCATCGGCTCGGTCATCTACAAGCAATACCAAGCCGGCTTCTACGGCCTTTCCACCGCCGGCAGCGTCGTCCTCTTCCTCCTTGTCACCCTCATCATGGTCCCGCTCACCCGCTGGCTCAACCGGGCGGAGGCCCACTGATGAAAACCCCTACCCGCGGAATCGCCCTCGGCGCCGCCGCGATCGCCTTCACCGGCGTCTTCTTCCTCATCCCGTTCGCGTTCATCTTCGTCACCGCCGCCAAAGACCGGACCGAATCAGCCCTCCTCAAATTCAGCTGGCCGCAAAACTTCGTCCTCCTCCAAAACCTCCAACAAGCCCTCGCCGCGCGCGACTACCTGATGGTCATCGCCTTCATCAACAGCGTCATCCTCACCGTCGCCAGCGTCACCGGCCTCGTCCTGTTCGCCTCCATGGTCGCCTACGTCTGGCAACGCCGATCCGGCCCGCTCCGCCCCCATCATCAACGCCCTCGTCCTCATCGGCCTCATCGTCCCCCCGGCCATCGTCCCCACCATCTTCGTCCTCCAAAAAATCGGCCTCTTCAAAACCATGCCCGGCCTCATCTTCATCGAAATCGCCTACGGCCTCCCCTTCTGCATCCTCCTCTTCCGCGCCTTCATCGCCAGCGTCCCCCGCGAACTCGACGAAGCCGCCCTCGTCGACGGAGCCGGACCCGTACAAATCTTCTTCCGCGTCATCTTTCCCGTCCTGCGCTCCGTCACGATGACCGTCATCATCTTGCAATCAGTCTTCGTCTACAACGACTTCCAAAACCCCCTCTACTTCCTCCCCGGCACCCAAAACGCCACCATCCAAGTCACCCTCCTCAACTTCCAAAGCCAATTCCTCACCCAATACAACCTCCTCTTCGCCACCATCCTCCTTGTCGTCATCCCACCCCTGATCATGTTCATCTTCTTCAACCGCAAAATCGTCGAAGGCATGGCCGCCGGCTCCGTCAAGGGCTGACCCGCCGACGTACTAGGGCACCGGATTCGGTGCGCCTGGTCCACGCGCGGCACTTCGCAGTTCCGCCAACACCACCTCGTCCCGGAAGGACACCATGGCTCACACCTGGTCGGCCACCATGATCACCGCCGAGCATGATCACCAGGCTCCCCTGCTCCGTACCCAGTTCGACCTGGCGAGCGACCACGGTCCCGTCACCGCGGCCCGCTGGCTGGTCAGCGCCCAAGGCGTCTTCGAGGCGCACCTGGGCGGGCGCCCCGTCAGCGACGACGTGCTGAGCCCCGGCTGGTCGAGCTATGAGTGGCGGCTGCGCTACCGCGACTACGACGTCACCGCGATCGTGCAAGCCACGACCGGGCCGATCGTGCTCGGTCTGGCGCTGGGCAACGGCTGGCACCGCGGCACCCTGACCTGGTTCGAGGCCACCAACGTGTACGGGGACCGCCTCGCGGCGATCGCCGAGCTGGAGATCACCTTCGCCGACGGCCACCGCCAGGTGGTGCTGACCGACGAGTCCTGGACCTCCGGCCCCTCCGCGGTGCTGGCGAACGACCTGTACGACGGTGAGACCATCGACGGCCGCCTCGTGCCGTCCGCCTGGCTGCAGCCGGGCTTCGAGGACTCAGCTTGGGTTGGCGTCGAGCCGGTTGCGTTCGACACCGCGAAGCTCACCCCGTACGTCGGCCCTGCCGGTCGTGCGGCAGGAGGAGCGTGCGCCGATCGCGATCTGGACCTCACCCAGCGGGAAGACGCTGGTCGACTTCGGCCAGAACCTGGTCGGCTGGCTCAAGGTACGGGTGCACGGCGAGGCAGGCCAGACCGTCACGATCCGGCACGCCGAGGTGCTCGAGCACGACGAGTTGGGCGTCCGGCCGTTGCGCAAGGCCAAGGCCACCGACCGCTTCATCCTGTCCGGCGGCGACGACGTGTTCGAGCCGACCTTCACCTTCCACGGGTTCCGCTACGCCGAGGTCGACGGCTGGCCGGGCGAGCTGACGCCGGAGTCGCTGCGGGCGGTCGTGGTGTCCTCCGACCTGACTCGGACGGGTGAGTTCGCCTGCTCCGACCCGATGCTGAACCAGTTGCACGACAACGTGGTCTGGGGTCTGCGCGGCAACTTCCTCGATGTGCCCACCGACTGCCCACAACGCGACGAGCGGCTCGGCTGGACCGGCGACATCGCGGTGTTCGCGCCGACCGCGGCCTACCTGTACGACGTCAAGGGCTTCCTGCGCGACTGGCTGGCCGACCTCGACGCCGAGCAGGCGCACGCCGACGGGATGGTGCCGTTCGTCATCCCCGACGTCTTGAAGTACACCGAGCCGCCCGCGGACTTCCCCGACCCGGACAGCACCGCCGTCTGGAGTGACGCGGCCGTCTGGGTGCCGTGGGCGCTCTGGCAGGCGTACGGGGACCAGGGCATCCTCGCTGACGCCTACCCGGCGATGACGGCCCACCTCCGCCGCGTCGAGACGCTGCTGTCGCCGGAGGGACTGTGGGACACCGTCTTCCAGTTCGGCGACTGGCTCGACCCCGACGCGCCCGCCGGACAAGCCCGCTCAAGCGAAGGCGGACAAGGGTGTGGTGGCGACTGCCTGCCTCTACCGGAGCAGCGCGCTCGTCGCGGCGACCGCGCGGATCCTCGGGCACGACGACGACGCCGCTCACTTCGAGGCCCTCGCCGACCGTACGCGCGTGGCGTTCAACCAGCACTACGTCCAGGCCGACGGGCGGGTGCTGCAGCGACTGCACCACGGTGTACGCGCTGGCCATCGCGTTCGGCCTGCTCGACGAGCCGCAGCGCTCGGCAGCAGGTGAACGGCTGGCCGACCTGGTCGCCGCTAGCGGCTACCGGGTCACCACCGGCTTCGCCGGCACGCCCTACATCTGCGACGCGCTGACCCAGACGGGCCACCTGGACGTCGCGTACCGGTTGCTGCTGGAGCGCGAGTGCCCCTCCTGGCTCTACCCGGTGACGATGGGCGCCACCACGATCTGGGAGCGCTGGGACTCGATGCTGCCCGACGGCTCGATCAATCCGGGCCAGATGACCAGCTTCAACCACTACGCCCTGGGGGCCGTGGCGGACTGGATGCACCGCACGATCGGCGGCATCAGCCCGGCCGCGCCCGGCTACGCGCGGGTGCGGATCGCTCCGCGGCCAGGTGGCGGGCTGAGCTGGGCCACGAGTGCGCTGCAGACGCCGCACGGGGAGATCCGCGTGGCGTGGAAGCTCGTCGAGGACGACCTGAACCTGGAGATCGACCTGCCCGACGGTGTGACGGCCGAGATCGCGCTGCCGGACTCCGAGGTCGAGCTGGTGTCCGGTGCCCAGTCGTTGACCCGCACGGCCCGCCTCGCCGCGGCGAGTCCGGACATGACCTGCGCTCGACCAGTCCCGGGCGACGTCCGATCGCGCTGAACTCGATCAACACACCGTCGACATCTCGACCCCGGCAGGCGCCGGGGCCAACAGGAAGTGAGGACCACATGACCATCGACGCCGCCGTACTCCGACAACTGGAGCACCAGGCCATCGAGTTGCCCTCCTGGGCCTTCGGCAACTCCGGCACCCGGTTCAAGGTGTTCGGCACGCCGGGCACGCCGCGTACGGTGCACGAAAAGCTGACCGACGCCGCCAAGGTGAACGAGCTGACCGGCCTGGCGCCCGAAGGTGGCGCTGCACATCCCGTGGGACAAGGTCGACGACTACGCCGCCTTGCGGGCCTACGCGGCCGACCTGGGGGTGGCGCTGGGGACGGTCAACTCCAACACGTTCCAGGACGACCTCTACAAGTTCGGCAGCCTGACCCACGTCGACGAATCGGTGCGGCGCAAGGCGATCGAGCACCACTTCGAGTGCATCGAGATCATGCACCTGACCGGATCCCGGGACCTGAAGGTGTGGCTGGCCGACGGCACGAACTACCCCGGCCAGGGCGACATCCGCGACCGGCAGGACCGGCTCGCCGACAGCCTGGCCCAGATCTACGCCCGGATCGGCCCGGAGCAGCGGCTGATGCTGGAGTACAAGTTCTTCGAGCCGGCGTTCTACCACACCGACGTCCCGGACTGGGGCACCTCGTACGCGCAGGTCAGCGCCCTCGGCGAGCGGGCCATGGTCTGCCTGGACACCGGCCACCACGCGCCCGGGACCAACATCGAGTTCATCGCGGCGCAACTGCTGCGGCTCGGCAAGCTCGGCTCGTTCGACTTCAATTCGCGGTTCTACGCCGACGACGACCTGATCGTCGGCGCGGCCGATCCGTTCCAGCTGTTCCGGATCCTGTACGAGGTGGTGCGCGGCGGCGGCTTCGGGCCCGACTCCGAGGTGGCCTTCATGCTCGACCAGTGCCACAACGTGGAGGACAAGATCCCCGGCCAGATCCGGTCGGTGCTCAACGTCCAGGAGATGACCGCGCGGGCCTTGATGGTGGACCGCGACGCCCTGGCCGCGGCGCAGGCGGCCGGTGACGTGCTCGGTGCGCACGCCGTGCTCATGGACGCGTTCTACACCGACGTACGGCCCGACCTGGCCGAGTGGCGCGCCTCCCGCGGCCTGCCCGCCGACCCGATGCGCGCGTACGCCGATTCCGACTACCAGGACCGCATCAACACCGAACGCGTCGGCGGCCACCAGGCCGGCTGGGGCGCCTGACCCGTATCCCCTAGCCCTATCCCCTATCCCTCCCCATCCCTGCCCCCACACCTCGCCCGCCCCACTCCCGCCCCCAGCCCTCCCCACCCGCCCACCCCCCTCGCCCTCTCCCCCTCGCCCACTCCCTCCGCCCTCCCGCCTTCTCGCCCAGCCCCCCACCCCCCTTCATTCCGGAAACTGTCGGCAGACGACGAGGTTTCGGACAGTTGTGTTGCCATTCGCCGACACTTTCGGAGCTGTGGCGGAGGAGGGGGAGTATGGGGAGGGGGAAGGGAGCCGGGCGAGGGGAGGAGGCCCGTGGTGGGAGCACACGACATGAGAGAGAGAACCAGGACCATGAGCACCCAGGCAGTCGCCGACCTGATCGGCCGGAGCAACCGGCTCGGTTCGGACGCCAAGAACACCAACTACGCCGGCGGCAACACCTCCGCCAAGGGCACCGAGACCGACCCGGTCACCGGGGAGCCGGTCGAGTTGCTCTGGGTGAAGGGCTCCGGTGGCGACCTCGGCACCCTCAAGGAGTCCGGGCTGGCGGTGCTCCGGCTCGACCGGATGCGCGCCCTGGTCGAGGTCTACCCGGGCGTGGACCGCGAGGACGAGATGGTGGCGGCGTTCGACTACTGCCTGCACGGCAAGGGCGGCGCTGCGCCGAGCATCGACACCGCCATGCACGGCCTGGTCGACGCCGCCCACGTCGACCACCTGCACCCCGACTCCGGGATCGCCATCGCCACCGCCGCCGACGGCGAGGCGCTCACCACCCAGATCTACGGCGACCAGGTGGTGTGGGTGCCGTGGCGCCGACCCGGCTTCCAACTCGGCCTCGACATCGCCGCGATCAAGTCCGCGAACCCGCAGGCGCGCGGCTGCATCCTCGGCGGCCACGGCATCACCGCCTGGGGCGACACCTCCGCCGAATCGGAGGCCAACGCACTGTGGATCATCGACACCGCTGCCGACTACATCGCCGAGCACGCCAAGGATGAGCCGTTCGGGCCGGCGCTGGCCGGCTACGGCGCCTTGCCCGAACCCGCACGCCGCGCGAAGGCGGCAGCGCTGGCCCCGACCCTGCGCGCGATCGCCTCGCAGGACAGGCCGATGGTCGGCCACTTCACCGACTCCGACGTGGTGCTGGACTTCCTCGGCTCCACCGAGCATCCGCGCCTCGCCGAGCTCGGCACCTCCTGCCCGGACCACTTCCTGCGGACCAAGGTCAAGCCCCTGGTTCTGGACCTGCCCGCCGACGCATCGGTCGAGGACGCCAAAGCCCGACTGTTGGCGTTGCACGAGAGCTACCGCGCCGACTACCAGGCCTACTACGACCGCAACGCCACGCCCGACTCCCCCGCCATCCGCGGCGCCGACCCGCTGATCATCCTGATCCCGGGGGTCGGCATGTTCTCCTACGGCAAGGACAAGCAGACCGCGCGCGTCGCCGGTGAGTTCTACGTCAACGCGATCAACGTGATGCGCGGCGCCGAAGGCCTGTCCAGCTACGCCCCGATCGACGAAGCGGAGAAGTTCCGCATCGAGTACTGGGCCCTGGAGGAAGCCAAGCTCGCCCGGATGCCGAAGCCCAAGCCGCTGGCCACCCGGATCGCCCTGGTCACCGGCGCCGCCTCCGGCATCGGCAAGGCCATCGCGACCCGGCTGGCCGCCGAGGGAGCCTGCGTGGTCATCGCCGACCTCGATGCTGCCAAGGCCCAGGCGGCCGCCGCTGAATTCGGGCTCCACCGACGTCGCCGTCGGGCTCGCCGCCGACGTCACCGACGAAGCGGCCGTCCAGGCCGCCGTGGACGCCGCCGTTCTCGCCTTCGGCGGGCTCGACCTGGTCGTCAACAACGCCGGGCTGTCGCTGTCGAAGTCCCTGCTGGACACCAGCGTCGCCGACTGGGATCTGCAGCACAACGTGATGGCCAAGGGGTCCTTCCTGGTGTCCCGCGCCGCCGCGAAGGTCCTGATCGAGCAGCAGTTGGGCGGCGACATCGTCTACATCTCCAGCAAGAACTCGATCTTCGCCGGCCCCAACAACATCGCCTACTCCGCCACCAAGGCCGACCAGGCCCACCAGGTCCGCCTCCTCGCCGCCGAGCTGGGCGAACACGGGGTCAAGGTCAACGGCATCAACCCCGACGGCGTCGTACGCGGTTCCGGCATCTTCGCCGGCGGCTGGGGCGCCAAGCGTGCCGCCGTCTACGGCGTCGACGAGGATGACCTGGGCAAGTACTACGCGCAGCGCACCCTGCTGAAGCGCGAGGTCCTCCCCGACCACGTCGCCAATGCGGTGTTCGTGCTCTGCTCCGCCGACCTCAGCCACACCACCGGTCTGCACATCCCCGTCGATGCCGGCGTGGCAGCCGCCTTCCTCCGGTGATGGCCGGCGACGACGGGAGTTCGCCCGGTGAGGGGCCCGCCCCCCGGCGCGGGGCGGTGGCCGCGGTGGATCTGGGCGCCACCAGTGGCCGGGTGATGATCGGCCGGGTGGGCCCGGGCACGCTGAGTGTCGAGGCGGTGCACCGGTTCCCGAACCAGCCTCGGCCCACCGCGGACGGGCTGCACTGGGACATCCGCGAGCTCTACCGCCACGTCCTGGTCGGGCTGGCGCGCGGCCACGACCGCCGAACCGGAGCTGGCCAGCATCGGGATCGACTCCTGGGCGGTCGACTACGCCCTGCTGGACGGCGACCGGATGCTCGCCGAGCCGTTCCACTACCGCGACGAGCGCACCGCGCGCGGCGTGGAACTGGTGCACGGACGCATCGGCGAGGTCGAGCTCTACCGGGCGGCCGGGCTGCAGTTCCTGCCCTTCAACACCCTCTACCAGCTCGCGGTGGACCATGCAGACGGCGTGCTGGCCCAAGCCGACGGCTTCGTGATGATCCCCGATCTGCTCGCCTTCTGGCTGACCGGAGAGCGCGCGGTGGAGCGGACCAACGCCTCGACCACGGGCCTGGTCGACGTCGGCACCGGGGAGTGGAACGCCTCGCTGATCGCCGCCCTCGGGTTCCCGATCGCGATCTTCCCGCCCCTGGTCGGCGCGGGTACCCGCGTCGGGGCGACCAGCCCGCAGACCACGGCGCGGCTCGGTGCAGCGCGGCCGATCGACGTGGTCGCCGTCGGCTCGCACGACACGGCCTCGGCCGTCGTCGGGGTACCCATGACCGGATCGAACGCTGCCTACATCTCCTCCGGTACGTGGTCCCTGGTCGGGGTGGAACTGGACCGCTCCGGTGCTCACCGACCAGGCCCGCGCGGCCAACTTCACCAACGAGGGCGGGGTCGACGGCACGATCCGCTTCCTGCACAACGTGTCCGGGCTGTGGCTGCTGACCGAGTCGCTGCGCGAGTGGGAGCGGCAGGGAGATCCCCACGACCTTGCCGCCCTGCTCGAAGCCGCTGCACAGCCTCAGCCCACCCGAGGTCTTCGACGCGAACCACGACAGCCTGCTCGCTCCGGGCGACATGACGGGCCGGATCGAGAAGCTGTACGCCGAGCAGGGCCACCCGGCGCCGGCCTCCCCGGCCGCATTCGCCCGGGCGATCTGCGAAAGTCTGGCGGCCGCGTACGCGCAGGCCGTGGACGACGCCGCCCGGCTGAGCGGTCGCGCCATCGACGTGGTCCACGTCGTGGGCGGGGGCAGCCAGAACGCTCTGCTCTGCCAGCTGACCGCCGACCGGACCGGCCGTACGGTGCTGGCCGGACCTGTCGAGGCGACCGCCATCGGCAACGTCCTCGTGCAGGCGCGCGCAGCCGGGCTGGTGTCGGGCGGCCTGGCCGATCTGCGAGCCTTGGTGGCCACGACCTATCCCCCAGTGGAGTATCGCCCGAGATGAGAATCGCGCTCTTCGTGACGTGCCTGGGCGACGCCATGTTCCCGCAGGTCGGCCGGGCCACGGTGACCCTGCTGGAGCGGCTCGGACACGAGGTCGTCTTCCCCTTCGACCAGACGTGTTGCGGCCAGATGCACGTGAACACCGGCTACCCGCGGCAGGCGTTGCCGCTGGTGGAGAGTTTCGCCAGGACCTTCGCCCCCTACGAGGCCGTCGTCGCGCCCTCCGGCTCCTGCGTCGGCTCGGTGCGCCATCAGCACGAGCAGGTGGCGCGCCGTTTCGGGTCGCCCGGCCTGGTGGAGGAGGTCGCGGCGGTGGGAGCGCGGACCTACGAGCTGTCGGAGTTGCTGGTCGACGTGCTCGGCGTGACCGATGTGGGCGCGTACTACCCGCATCGGGTGACCTACCACCCGACGTGCCACTCGATGCGGCTGCTGCGGGTCGGCGACCGGCCGGTGCGGCTGCTCCGCGCCGTGGACGGGCTGGATCTGGTCGAGCTTCCCGATGCAGACCAGTGCTGCGGGTTCGGCGGCACGTTCGCGATCAAGAACGCCGACACCTCGACGGCGATGCTGGCCGACAAGATCACCCACGTCGTCGGTACCGGAGCGAGCGTGTGCACCGCGGGTGACAGCTCCTGCCTGATGCACATCGGCGGCGGACTGTCCCGGGTCGGCGCCGCGCCGCGTACGGTGCACCTGGCCGAGATCTTGGCCGCGACGCGAGAGGACTCCCGATGAGTGTCCTGCTGGGCATGCCGGCCATGCCACCGACGGCCCCGCGTGGAGTGGGTCAGCTGCGGGGCGAGGAGAGCTTCCCGGTCGCGGCCCGGCACGAGCTCGCCAACGCGCAGCTGCGACGCAATCTCGGCAACGCCACCCGCACCATCCGGGCCAAGCGGGCCGCCGTGGTCGGCGAGGTGGCCGGACTGGGAGCAGCTCCGCGAGGCCGGCCGGCAACTGAAGACCCACACCATGGCGCACCTGGACGCCTACCTGGTGCAGCTGGAGGAGCAGGTCACCGCCCGCGGCGGGATCGTGCACTGGGCCCGCGACGCGAACGAGGCGAACCGCATCGCCGTCGACCTGGTCCGCGCGGCCGGGGCCGACGAGGTGGTCAAGGTGAAGTCCATGGCCACCCAGGAGATCGGGCTGAACGAGGCGCTCGAGGCCGCCGGTATCGCCGCCATCGAGACCGACCTGGCCGAGTTGATCGTGCAGCTCGGCCACGACAAGCCCTCGCACATCCTGGTGCCGGCCATCCACCGCAACCGTGCCGAGATCCGGGAGATCTTCCTGCGGGAGATGGGCGACGTGGACGAGGCGTTGACCGACGACCCGGCCGCGCTGGCGGGGGCGGCTCGGCGACACCTGCGGCGCAAGTTCCTCTCGGCCAAGGTCGCGATCAGCGGCGCGAACTTCGCGGTGGCCGAAACCGGCACGCTGGCGGTGGTGGAGTCCGAGGGCAACGGCCGGATGTGCCTGACCCTGCCCGACACCCTCATCACGATCATGGGCGTGGAGAAGCTGGTGCCCACCTGGGGCGACCTCGAGGTCTTCCTGCAGCTGCTGCCGCGCTCCTCCACCGGCGAGCGGATGAACCCGTACACCTCGATGTGGACCGGTGTCACTCCCGGCGACGGGCCGAGCACGTTCCACCTGATCCTGCTGGACAACGGGCGTACGGCCGTGCTGGCCGACACCGAAGGCCGCGACGCGCTGAACTGCATCCGCTGCAGCGCCTGTCTCAACGTCTGCCCGGTTTACGAGCGCGCCGGCGGGCACGCGTACGGCTCGGTCTATCCCGGGCCGATCGGCGCCATCTTGTCCCCGCAGCTGACCGGGATCGAGGACAACGCCTCGCTCCCCTTCGCCTCATCACTGTGCGGCGCCTGCTACGACGCCTGCCCGGTCAAGATCAACATCCCCGACATCCTGGTCCATCTGCGCGCCGAGCACACGCGGGCGTACGCGGCGGAGCACCGCGGGCCGAGCGCTGAGGCCGCGGCCATGGGTCTGGTGGCGTGGGTGATGCGCAATCCGCGGCGGTGGGCGCTCGCCGTGCGCTCCGGCCGACTCGGCAGGATTCTGGGGCGGCGGCGCGGCGTCATCGGCAAGGTGCCGCTGCCGGTGGTGCGCGCCTGGACGCAGGCGCGCGACCTGCCGCGCCCACCCGAGCAGAGCTTCCGCGACTGGTGGGCCCGCGAGCACGGGGACGCCCGGTGAGCGGCGCCCGCGAGGAGATTCTGGGCCGGATCCGGAACGCCCATGCCGCCGCGCCACCGGACTCCCCGGCGTACTCCGATCTGGAGCGCGACTACCGGACGACCTCGGACCTCGATGCTGCCGCGCTGGTGGAACGGCTGGTCGATCGTCTGGTCGACTACCGGGCGGCGGTGCGGTCGAGCAGCCTGGACGACCTGCCGGCGACGTTCGCGGCCGCCCTCGCCGAGCGCGGAGCCGGTCGCGTCGTGGTGCCTGCCGGGCTCGACCCGGACTGGCTGTCCGGCGTGAGCGCGACCCTGGTGAGCGACGACGCCGCCGCTCAGCGTCGACGCGCTGGACGGGTCGGATGCGGTGCTGACCGGCTGCGCGGTCGCCGTCGCCGAGACCGGCACCCTGATTCTCGACGCGGGGCCCGGTCAAGGCCGTCGGGCCGCTGACGCTGGTGCCCGATTACCACCTCTGCGTGGTGCTCCCCGACGCGGTGTGCGCGGATGTGCCGCAGGCCGTCGCCCGGCTGGATCCGACCCGACCCCAGACCTGGATCAGCGGGCCGAGCGCGACCAGCGACATCGAGTTGAACCGGGTGGAGGGTGTGCACGGCCCGCGCACCCTCGAGGTGATCATCGTCGGTTGATCGCTCGGGTTGATCATGCTCGGGTTGATCCGCTCGGGTTGATCATGCTCAGGTTGATCGATCCGCTCGGGTTGATCCTGCGCGGGTTGATCCGCGCGGGTTGATCTGCGGGCCGGTCAGGCGCCCGGACAGGCAGCGGGGACTGGTCAACCGCTGGATGGATCTGCGGAGGTTGTCATTCAGCCCGGGTGAATCGCGGACTGGTCAACCGCTGAACCCGGATCTACCGGAACTGGTCGCCCGCCGGATGATCTGCGGGCTGGTCGCCCGCCCGATGGATTTGCAGGAGCTCGATCGGTCAGCCGCCGGATGATCTGATCGATTGACCAGCACTGGGTGATTCGCGCTTGCCGCCGGAGGCGCGGTGACGCCTGCACCTGTGACGCGCGTCACAGCAGAGAGGCGGTAACACCGCGTACGGCCCGAGCGATGAAGAGGTCGAAGCCCACGGCTTACCTGAACCCCCGAGCAGGCAAACCGTGGGCTTCACCCTTTCTCCGAAGTGCTACTCGTCTTCCTCGAGCTTCAGCGCGATCCCGAGGGCGAAGAACGTCGGCGCCCAGTGGCCGATGAAGATTCCCCACCGGTCAGCCTGTGCCTTGTCGTCGCCCTTCTTCTTGCGGCTCGCGAAGTAGGACAGATAGGTGAGCCCGATGGATGCGAACCCACCGATGTAGGCGTGCTCACTGCGCACGCCGAAGTCGTGCAACTTTTTGATCATGCTCTTGCCTTTCCGGCTGGAGGAGTGGTGAGAGCGGGCATGGACCAGTCACGCTACCTGCGGGCTCGCCGTCCGGCGGTCCCGGGGGATCCCCGCGACGGTTGGCCGTCGCCGAGCCGGCCTTGAGGACCTTCCCGACCTCGGATGCGGTCGGCCGCGATTGGCTGACCCGACCTGAGCTGACCTGGCTGACCCGACTGACCTGACCTGGCCGACCCGAGCTGACCTGACCTGGCCTGACCACGGGGCGTTCAACAACTGGCGTGCGCACACCGAACTCGACGTCGGCTGACCGCCGAATACCGCGGGCCCTCCCTCGTCAGAGCCGACGCGGGCGAGGCAGGCACCGCAACCCTCTTCAGGCCGAGGCTCCCGCCATGCGTCCCGAGGCTGACTGCTGGCAATCACGCTGGTCAGGCTGGTGCCGCGACCTCCGGCTGCACGCTACGATCTCGTCCGGAACCCCTGCTTCCCAGCCCTGCCGCCTTCCGGACGACCCTGTCGCCTCCCCGGACCCTGTCGCCTCCCCATACCCTGTCGCCTCCCAGACCCTGTCGCCTCCCAGCCCTCGTGTCCCAAGACGCTGTCGCCTCCTCGCCAGAGCGGTCAGGCGGTACCTTGCGCCGCCCAGACCGCTGCCCTCGGCGCTCGACCTCAGACCGGTGCCGCGCGCATACGGCTTCAGGGTTGTCGAGCACCCTGTCGCCGCCCCAGACCCCTGCCGCCTCCCCAGACCCTTGTCGCCTTCCGACCTTGCCGCCTCCCAGACCCTGCCGCCTCCCAGACCCTGCCGCCTCCCCAGACCTGCGCCTTCCGACCTGCCTCCTCCCAGACCCTGCGTCCTCCCCACACTGTGTCTGCTTCATTCAGACGCCCAGTTGTTCTCGGTCTTCTCCTTCACATTGACCCCCCTTCCCTCGGGGCTTGTAATCGAATCATCTATTCTAATATACTCGATGCATGGACTTCAGGGAAGGCGGCGTCGGCGGACCGACACCACGCGAGCCCGCCCTGGCTGACGCGGTGGATCAGGCCCTGGATCAGTGCCAGGTGGCGCTAGATCATTTGGTTAAGCTGGTCGAGGACGGCGTGTTGGACACCCTCGACGACCCGGGGCTGGTGGGGGTGATGCAGCAGTTCGAGACGTGGCGGAATCGGCTACCGCTGGTTGATCACCACGTGATCGCCGCGGCGCAGGCGAGAAATCTGCCGGAGACGCTGTGTCAGGGCAGTCTGGTCCGGATGCTGATCGCGGGTCTGCGGCTGTCGCCGGGAGAAGCGGCCCGGCGGGTCCGGGCGGCTCAGGCCTGCGGGCCGCGGCGGGCGGTCACCGGAGAAGCGTTGGCGCCGACCCGGCCGATCCTTGCCGCGGCGCAACGCGCCGGGCAGGTCAACCCCGAACAGGTGGCGATCATCGAACGAGCCCTGGCCACCGTCGATCACCGCGGGTTCGATCCGGCCGATCTGGACCGGGGCGAACAGGTCCTGGTCGACCACGCGGCGGCGTTCGGGCCGACCCAGCTACGGGTACTGGCCGGGCGGGTCGTCGACCACATAGACCCCGACGGCAGCGTGCCGGACGACCAGCTGAACGCCGACCGCCGCCACCTCCACCTCCGGCAGACGCGCGACGGCGCCTGGTGCGGAGAGTTCCGCCTCACCGGCCCCGCTGGAGCGAAACTGTCCGCGCTCCTCGAACCCCTCGCCCGGCCCCGCATCGACACCGGCCTACCCGACGACCATCCACGGCAGCGGCGAGACGGACAGCGGAAGGCACGCACAGCGGAAGCACGCGACAGCGGACGGCACGGACAGCGGACGGCCGAACGCCGGCAGAACCGGCGGGGCGGGTAGCAGGCGGGAGCCGGCGGGCGGGCTGGGCGGTAGACCCACGCAATCGCGGCCAACGCCTCCACGACGCCCTCGAAGAAGCCTGCGATCGGCTCCTCGCCACCGGCGCGGTCACCGGCACCGGCGGAGTCCCAGCGACCGTGATCATCCGCATCGACGCCGACCAGCTCATCACCCCCACCGGCCCCACCGGCCCCACCGGCCCCACCGGCGCCCCGAGCGGACCACGCACCACCACCGGCCACGGCACGACGTCCGACGGAACCCTCCTCAGCGCCGACGCCATCCGCCGCACCGCCGACCAGGCCGAGGTCTACTACGCCACCCAGAACGCCCACGGCGTTGTACTCAATCTGCACCGCACCCGCCGCCTCGCCAGCCGTGGCCAAACCGTCGCCCTCTACGCCCGCGACGGCGGCTGCAGCTTCCCCGGCTGCCACCAACCCCCTGAACACTGCCAACGCCACCACATCGTCGACTGGGCCGACGGTGGACCCACCAACCTCGACAACCTCACCCTCCTCTGCCCCTACCACCATCACCACTTCGCCCGCCACGGCTGGACCTGCACCCTCAACCCCGACCGACTCCCCGAATGGCGACCACCCCGCTGGATCGACCCCACCCAGACCCCGCTCGTCAACACCCGTATCACCGCCCGCACCATCCACCCGCTCCGCACCTGAACCGGCGCCAGAAACCGATGCACGCATGAGCCGAGGCACGCCAGAACCCAGCACACGAGACCCGGCGCACCGTGGGACCCAGCGCACGAGACCCGGGACCGTGGGACCCAGCACTGACCCAGCGCACGAGACCCGAGCCCGTGGGACCCAGCCACGAGACCCGGGACCGTGGGACCCAGTGGAGACGAGGCCCGCCCCTGCCAGAGCGACGCGCGGGAGGACCGGATGAGCCGACAGAAGCCTCAGCGCGCGCGCAGGCTCGATCGGCGCACGACCAGCTCGGGCGGAAAAACCACACCGTGAGGATCCACCGGGGCGCCCGGGCCGGCATCGAGTTGCTCCACCATCAAGTCGACGGCGGTCTCGCCCATGGCCAGCGACGGCTGCCGCACAGAGGTCAGCGGAACGACCGTCGCACTGGCGAAGTCGATGTCGTCGTAGCCGACCAGGGCGATGTCGTCGGGGACTCGCAGGCGCTCGATCATCGTGAACGACTGCAGCGCTCCCACGGCGAGCAGGTCGTTGGCGCAGAACACCCCATCGGGCCGGCGGGCCGGAACGCGGCGGACGATCGCCGTTCCGGCAGCCCGTCCGGCCTGAACCGTCAGCGCGTCCTGCAGCAGCACCTCGAGCTGGACGTCCGGATGCTCCGCGGCTGCTTGACTCGCCCCCAGCATCCGGTCTGCGACCTGGCGGATGCTCGCGGGCCCGCCGACGAAGGCGATCCGCCGGCAGCCCTGTTCGATCAGATGCGACACCGCGAGGAAGCCGCCTGCCACGTCGTCCACCGAGACCGAGGAGAACGGCCGCCCGTCGGCGACCCGATCCACCAGCACAGTGACGATGCCGTGCTGGCGCAACCGCTCGAGTCGATCAAAGATCGTGCCCACCGGCGAGACGAGAACGCCGCGCACGCGCTGCTGCTCGAACAGGTCCAGATAAGTCGCCTCGCGTTCCGGCGACTCGTCGCTATTGGCCAAGAGCACGGTCAAGCCGTGTTTGGCCGCCTGCAACTCTGCCCCGCGTGCAACATCGGTGAAGAACGGGTTGCGCACGTCCAGCAGGATGAAACCGAGCGAGGTGCTCTTGCCCGCCTTGAGTTGCCGGGCAGCGTCGTTGCGCACGAAACCCAGCTGATCGATCGCCGCGAGCACGCGCGCTCGGGTCGCTTCGGCCACCTTCTCGGGGCGGTTGAGCACATTGGAGACGGTGCCGAGGGCGACATTGGCGCGTTCGGCCACGTCCTTGATGCTCACCGGCGACGTGCCAGGTCCCGTGCCTGTAGCGGCCATGGCGGCATTCTAGGTGAATCGTTACAGGAAGCGTGTAGCCGCCTCGCCCGAGTCGACAACGCGCAGGTCGAGCGCCTAGGCTCACCGTGCCTCGGGGAACTGCCCCTCCTTCGAGAAAGTCGACGTCATGATATTGAACTCCGTTCGAATCAGCCCCGCTCGAATCAGCCCCGCTCAAATCAGGCCCGCTCGAATCAGCCCCACTCGGATCAGCACCGCTCGCCGTCTCGCAGCAGCCGTCGTCGCCGGTGTGCTGCCAGCCCTCGCCGTCCTCGGTGCGACCACCCCGGCCAATGCCGCGGAGGTGACCCAGACCGGGTCGTGCGTGGACGGCGGCGGCGTGCGCTGGACCGGTCGCGCGATCTGGGCCGCCCCGTACACCGATCAGGGTGGCAACCCACGGGTCCAGATCGACTACGCGGGGTGGACCACCAACCGCGCCGGCAGCGTGCCGACCGACTCGTCGGTCCGCACCTACGACGGCAACGGCAAGCTCATCCAGACCCTGGACTGGACCGGCTCGTTCGACTACCAGTCCGGTACGGCGTACCGGGTCCGCAACCCGCTGAACCCGGCCAGTGCCCCGGGCCGTTCCCAGGTGCGCGTCACCCTCGGCGTGGACGGCGACGGCTTCGGCAACTGCACCATCACGTTCACCCAGCCGGGAACCGCCACCCCGCCACCCCCGCCCCCGCCCGGCGGCTCAGCCAGCGACGTGTACGAAGCGGACGTGTTGACCGCGACCAACCGGGAGCGGACCAGCCGCGGGCTCGCCGCATTGAGCGCCCAGGCCTGCGTCGACTCCTATGCCGAGTCCCAGGCGGCCAAGATGGCCGCGGAGAAGCGCATGTACCACCAGGACCTCGGCCCGATCCTGTCCGCCTGCGGACTGCGCTCGGTCGGGGAGAACGTCGCCTACGGCTACTCCAGCGGTGCCGCGGTGACGACGGCCTGGATGAACTCCACGGGTCACCGCGCCAACATCCTGAACGCCGGCTACAGCCTGATCGGCGTCGGGGCCGCGCAGGACAGCACCGGTCGCTGGTACGCCGCCCAGGTGTTCGGCGGCAAGTAGCGCGACTCAGGCCGCCCGCCACGGTCTGGGCGATCCCCAACCCCACCGCCGCGACAGCCTCAAAGCGGTCGCTGCCACGAGGGAGAATCCTCGCGTCAGAGCTGGTTTGCACTGCTCGCCGGTCAGTCTCGGCTGTCTGGCAAGACCTGTCGGCGCTCACCTGGCGACCTTCCGCGTCAACGTCAGGTGGGTGACGCCGCTGGGGGAGGAGGTTGCCTCGACGTCGTAGGCATCCTCGAGGGCCTCGAGACCGTCCCAGATGCGGACGCCGCGGCCGAGGACGATCGGAACCTGGACGAGATGCAGGTGGTCGACGAGCCCGGCGGCGAGGAAGTCGCGGACGACGCTGGGACCGCCGCCGATCCGGACGTCCTGGCCATCGGCTGCTTTGCGGGCGGTCTCGAGCGCCTCGGCCGGGGTGGCGTCGAGGAAGTGGAACGTGGTGCCGCCCTCCATTCCGATCGAGGGCCGCGGGCGGTGGGTGAGCACGAAGGTCGGTGTGTGGAACGGCGGGTTCGCACCCCACCAGCCCTGCCAGTCGGCGTCGTCCTGCCAGCCTGGCGGGCCGAACTTGTTGGCGCCCATGATCTCGGCGCCGATGCCGTGACTGTGGCGTTCAGCGAAGGCGTTGTCGACTCCGACGGTTCCGCCAGCGTCCCAGAACCGGGTGAGGAACATCCACTCGTGCAGACGCTCGCCCGCATGGCCGAACGGGGCATCGGCGGACTGCGGCTCGCCGGTGGCGAACCCGTCGAGGGAGATGGACAGGTTGTGGATCCGGGTGAGAGACATCCTCGCGCTCCTCGATTGGTGATTGCGCTGACGCAATTCTGGGTTCCGGGAAATCTGACCAGGGTGCCCACTGATTGTCATCGGCCGCCGAGGAGTTGAATGGATCGACGCCGCCAGTTGAACTCGCCGCGCATGCCCCGGACGTGCCCGGCTATTTGGCGGCGGCCACGTTAGCGCCGCGGCACGGCCTCTTCAACGGATACCGGCACCTTCCGGTTGCGTCGTGCGCGGCGCATCCCGAGCACCACGAGCGCGGCCGCCAGAGCCACGAGGCCGATCAGCGCACCCGCCACACCGAGCTGTTCGACGGCGCCGGCCAGCCAGCGCTGAACGGCCGATCCGACGGCAATCACCGGGTCGTCGGTGGCGGCGCCGGACAGCACGCGGAGCTCGTACCAGCCGTAGTAGGCGACGTAGCCGCCGGACAGCACCAGCAGCAGGCCACCGGCCCGTGAGACGAGTCCGCCGCTGCGGCGCAGCACGGTCAGCACCGTGGTGCGGGCCAGGGCCACCGCCAGCGAGACCAGAGCGACCACCACACCCATCCCGACCGCGTACGCGGCGAAGACCGTCACCCCGCCGGCGATCGAGGACGTGCGCAGGGTGGCCACCACCGTGACCAGGAACGGTCCGATCGTGCAGCCGAGCGAGGCCAGCGCGTACGACACCCCGAACAGGGCCATCGAGCCGAAGGAGCGGGTCACCGTGCGCCCTCGTCCCGTCGGCAGATTCAGCGTCGGCAACGTGCGGCCGATCAGCAGCCACAGCCCCGACGAGCAGCAGCCCGACGCCGAGGACCACGGTGAACCAGGGCAGCCGGCTGAGGATCGGTCCGGCCACCGAGGCCAGCACCAGGCCGAACACCCCGAAGACGGACAGGAAGCCCAGAGTCATCGCACCGGCCAGCCCCAGCGCCCGACCGACCACGCGGCCGCGACCGCCGGCCGCGCCAGCCAGCCCCATCACCGCCGGCCCCGTCCCCGCCGGCCCCGTCACCGCCGGCCCCGTCCCCGCCAGCCCCGTCACCGCCGAGGACGAGCATCGAGATGTACGCCGGCAGCAGGGCGAAACCGCACGGGTTCACCACCGCCAGTGCGCCGGCGGCCAGCGCCAGTCCGATCGGAAGCGTCTCCACGTCGCTGGGGCCTGGTCAGCCGACCAGAGCGGCGAGCTTCGCCGCCAGATCGGCGCTGCTGTAGACCCCCGAGGACGTGACCTTGCCGGCCGGGTCGAGCAGCACGTACGTGCTCTGCTGGGTGATCTTGAACTGGCGCCAGATCTCGCCCTTCGGATCACCGAGATGGGTGATGGCGCCGGTGCCGGTCCGGTCGACGAAGGGCTGCATGTTGGGGAGGTCGTCGAGGCCGGCGATGCCGACGATGCCCAGTTGGTCGCCGTAGCGCTCCTGCGCCGCGATGACGTCCGGCGCCTCCGCGGCGCACGTGGTGCACCAGGGCGCCCAGAACCACAGCAGCGCCGGCTTGCCGGCGAGGGTCGCCGCGTCGTACTGCTGGCCGTCCAGCGTCGTGCCGGTGAAGGTCAGCGCGCTCACCGTCGAGGAGCCTCCCGGCGCCGCGTCCGAACCAGCTGAGGTGGACCCGGTCCCGCAGCCGACCAGGGCGAACAGGACCAGCAGCACTCCAGCGGCGAACGCGCGATATCGCATCAAGCCACTGTGCCACGCACATTGCAGCCACCGGCCTGATCGACGATTACGCAGCGCTCACGCGGCCGCGCGGTGAATCGCCGGTGCGCCGGCCGCGTGCTCGGCGGGCTTGGCAGCGCCGGTGCGCCCGGTCAGGCTGCGGAGCCCGATGGGCCATACTGGCCGGCACCACGACGCTCGGACCGGGTAGGGGCAGGCCGAAGCCCGGACCGGGTGGGGGCAGCCAGGAGGACACGCGTGCGGAGCGGTTGGCTCGGGTGCGTCGCGCTCGCCCTGGTGACGGCTTGCGGCGTGCCGGCCCCCTCAGTTCCGGCCCCCTCAGCTTCGACCCGCTCGGCTCTCGGCCCCTTCAGTTTCGACGCCCGTCAGTTCCCGCCCCGGCAGATCAGGTCCCTTCGAGGGCGGCGACCTCGCAGGCCACGCCCAACCGGGAGGCCGCGCCGGGCAAGGCGGTACCGAGTTCACCCGGCCCCGTGCGCAAGGCCAAGCCGAAACCGCCGTCCCTGGTGGGAGATCGGCGGAACTCGTTCGCCTTCGCCCCGCTCGCCGATCCCGGCGACGTGACCGTCGAGGGCCAGGTGACCCGCTCGCCCGCGTGGTCGACCTCGAAGGTGCTCATCGTCGCCGCATTCCTGGACACGGCGGCGGGAGGCGACCCGGCCCGGGTCAGCGCGGCCAACCGTCGACTGATCGAGCGATCCTTGACGCGGTCCGACGGTGACGCCGTGGTGCGGCTGCGGTCCCAGATCCGCGGCCGACCCGGCCGGGCGATGACGGCGGTGCTCCGCGACATCGGCGACCGTACGACGGTGGCCCCGGACGACTACCAGGGCCTGATGGCGTGGAGCGTGCGGGAGCAGGTGCGGTTCATGGCTGCGTTGGCTCGCGGCAAGGTCGTCTCCCGAGCGGCCAGCGCCTATCTGGTGAAACAGATGCGGCCGGTCGAGGACCAGTCGTGGGGCCTGGGCAGGATCGGGGCCACCGCGTACAAGGGCGGCTGGCTGCGCGCCGACACGGTCACCCGGCAGATGGGCATCGTCGACGGATACGCCGTGGCCATCATCACCGACGCCGTCGGCCCGGCGCTGCGTCAGAGCGACGGCGACTCCGCGCACGTGCGGCAGCTGAACCGGCTGTCCGAACAGCTCCAGGAGCGTTTGGCGTACGAGGCCTCCCGCTGAGCTGATGGCGAACCCCCCGGCGCTCGGCCGCGTCCGCTAGCGGCAGAGGGCGATCCCGTTGATCGGCTGGTTGGAGGCGCCTTCGGCCACCGCCGTCTCGGGGAACCAGTCCCACCGGCCCGCGTCGGAGGTCGTCCACACCCACCACGTGTTGGCCTGGCCCTTGGTGTAGGTCGGGTTGCGGCGGCCCAGGTCACGCTGGCAGGTGATCTTCTTGGGGCCCTTGCTGGCCCGCGCTCCGGTCAGCCTGCCCTTGGTGTTCTGCCACAGAGTGCACCGCGCCAGCGGGTACCGCCCGTAGCGCTCGGCTTCGGTTGTCTTCGCGCACGGGTCGCCGGCTGAGCCACTGACCACCGTGCGCGTCCGCCCCCCGGCGGGACGGGCGATCTTCGGGTGAGGGCGCCCGGGTGCGCGGAGCCGACGTCGGCGGCACCGGGGTGGGGACCGATGGTGGGGGCCGTGGGAACCGCCCCGGACGGTTGGGGCTGCGACTGGGTCCTCGCGGACTGAGCAGGGTCGCCGGCCGTGTCCTTGCCGTCCCCACTCCTGACCAGAGCGGCGACGATCACGCCGACGAGCACCAGGACGACCGCCAGCGCCGCCACCAGCAGCACGCGCCGTCGCGCGGGATCCGGCGAAGCCGGGCCGGGGCCGCCCGACGCGGGCGGCTGGGTGACCCAGACGACCTCGACCTGGGGCGCGGAATCGCCCCCGTCCGGCTCACTCACCTGATTCACGAGCACCTCCGCGCACCGCCGTGGCCGCTTACCCTAATCCACGGACCGGTGCACGGGCTTCCGCTGCCGGGGTTCTGGCCGTACTCGTCGATCCGGAAACGCCCGGAAAGCCGCGCCTCCTCGGTAGCCGGATTCAGGCGACCTCGAAAACCGTGCCGAGCGTCGCGGTCGAGTCGCCACCGACCCAGACGTCGAACGTCGAGGCGTCGAGCACCCAGTCCCGCACGGCCGCATTCCAGTAGCGCCGCTCGTTCGGCCCTACGGAGAACTCCAGCGTGCGGGCTTCCCCTGCGGCCAGGGTGACGCGCCGGAAGCCCTTGAGCTCGCGTACCGGACGCGACGCGGAGCCGTGGCGCTGATGGAGGTAGAGCTGCACGACCTCGTCGGCGGCGCGATCGGCGGTGTTGGTCACCTGCACCGACACGGTCAGCGTGTCGTCGACGCCCAGGGCGGGCCGGCTGAGGGTGAGGTCGGCGTAGCTGAACCGGCCGTAGCTGAGGCCGTGCCCGAACGGGAACAGCGGGGTGCTGGCCTCGTCCCAGTAGCGTCGCTGCTGGTTCTCGGGCTCGTGGGAGCGGGTGTGCGCCGTACGCCATGGGCACCTGCCCGACGGTGCGTGGCCAGCTGAACGGCAGCTTTCCGCCCGGCGACGACGTCACCGAACAGCAGGTTCGCCACCGCCGCGCCGCCCTGGGTGCCCGGGTACCAGATGTCCAGGATCGCCGGCACGTGCTCGGCCGCCCAGCGCAGGTCCAGCGGACGCCCGTTCATCACCAGTGCGACGACCGGCGTGCCGGTCTCGACCATGGCGCCGACGATGATGGGCACGCCGGTCTCCGCCGACACGGCGGCCACCTCAGTAGCCTCCGCCGTGGACATGGCAAAAGGCTTCTCACACAGCACCGCCTTCTTGCCCGCACGGCACGCAGCGATCACCTGTGCGGCGTGGAACCGGTGCGGGCTGCAGACGGCGACGACGTCGACCTGCGGATCGTCCAGGAGCGCCTCGATCGACATCGAATGCGCGGCCCCGACCCGCGCGCCGACCGCCGCGGCCACCTCCCCGTCGACGTCGTTCACATGCGTCACGGCGAAGACCTCGGTGAGCCTGGCCAATGTCGGCAGATGGATCGCTTGGGTCACCGGTCCGGCCCCGAGGAACCCGACTCCGAGCTTGGCTTGCGGCACCTTTGCCCTCCTCGAAAAGTTGTCAATCGATAACCGATCGTTCGCTTACGTTCCGTAACCATAAACGGCTGGTAGGGTTTCGTCACCGATCGGCGGGGAAATCCTTCAGCGGAGGTGCGTGTGACCACTGGTGCGACAGCCGCGACGACCCGCGGGCCCTACCGCAACGGCGTACGCCGACGCGAGCAGATCGTGGAGTCCGCCGCCAAGGTGTTCGCCGAGTTCGGCTACAGCGGGGGCTCCATCCGCACCATCGCCACGACGGTGGGGGTGTCGCCGGCGTCGCTCATCCAGCATTTCGGAAGCAAGGAAGGTCTGCTCGAAGCGGTCCTGGAAGACTGGGAGCGCCAGGTCGAGGATGTCGCTCCCCATCACCTGCAAGGACTCGCCTACTTCGAGGCGACCCGCGGCTACATGCGCTTCCATCTGGCGCACCGGGGTCTGATCGAGCTGTTCCTCACCATGACGGCCGAAGCGTCGAGCCCGGTGCATCCGGCCCGGCGGTTCATCCAGGCCCGGTACGCCCGCACCATCGCCACCCACGTCCGGCACCTGCGGGAGGCGCGCGAACTCGGCGAAATCGGACCCCTCACCGATGAGCAGATCCACCGTGAGGTCCAGATGGTGTTCGCCGTTCTGGACGGGCTGGAACTGCAGTGGCTCCTTGATCCGAGCGTCGACCTGGCCGGCCTCTACGACCAGTACCTCGATCATGCTCTCGCGCGCTGGAAGGCCGCGCAGACCCGCTGACGCTCCTGCCGAGAGCCGGTGGACGACTCCGGTACCGGTTGAACTGGCACCCGACGTATCACCACACCACCTTTCTCTTCCTCCCTGCATCAGCCCAGTGCGCCAGACGGCGTTCGGGGCGTTGACAAGGAGACTGCCGTGGACAACGTCGTTTTCGTCACCCTGGTGTTCTGGCCGGCCGTGGTACTGCTGTGTGCCGGCATCAACATGCTCATCAGCTGGACCTTCAGTTGGCCGGAGCTGATCTTCGACCTGTTCATCGGCTTCCTCGCCGGCTACTTCCTCTACGCCGGCGCGCAACCTGACCCGCACGCGGCGGTGAGCTTCTTCTTCGTCTTCTCCCACGGCGTCGCCGCGCTCGCCTGGACGCTCACCGGCGGGTTCATGGACCGGCCCGAGAACTTCCTCTGGGCGATGGCCGGTCTGCGCCTCGGCGCCACGGTGTGGGCCGCGGCCTGGGACTACGTCTCGGCCGCGCTCGGCGCCCGGCTGGGCTGGGCCGCCTTCGGTTTCTCACTCGTCGTCGCGCCCGTGAAGATGGCGTTCTCGATCATCACCTCCGCGGTCGGCGTGCTGATCTGGCTCGGCGGGCTGGCGTGGGCGATCTTCGGCAAGGGCAAAGCCGGGTTCGCGGGCGGCGTGCTCTTCACCGAGTTCGGCCCCGGTGGCGGCGGGTTCCACGCGACTACGGTCGGCTGGACGATGCACACCTGGCACGGCAACACGCCCTTCAGAGCACGAGCTGTACCACACCCGCCAGTACATCTACATGGGCGACTGGCTGATCCCGTTCTGGTGCCTGGGCACGATCTGGGGCGTCGTGTCCGCCGCGATCTCGAGCAGCCATTCGGTCAGCGCGCAGTTGGCCTTCGGCGCCTCGGGCGACGTCGGCAACCCGATCGAGGTCGCCGCATACCGGCTTTGACCGGCAAGTCCCCTCAGCCAATCGCCGGTGATCCCTTGGCTGGAGTGCCGCCCGTACGGGACTTCAAGCCCCCGTCAACGGGACCAACGCCACTACAGCGCCCTCGCCCGTCGGGGAACAATTGCCTGATACAGGACCGGCGATCGGTGAGGAGCGAGGCGTCATGATGTTCTCCTACGGTTCGGGAATGCACGGATGGGGGATCGTGCTGGCCGTTCTCGGCAACCTCGTCTTCTGGGGCATCCTCATCGTCGCCGCGACTGTGGCGTTCCGGTACGCCAAGCGACGCGAGGTCGGCTCGTCTGTCCCGGGCGCGCAGTCCCCGCAGCAGATCCTGGCCGAGCGTTTCGCTCGGGGCGAGGTAGGCGAGGAGGAATTCGCCGCCCGGCTCAAGACCCTCCGGGGCAGTTCGCTGGACGCGTCCCTGCGGTAGCAGGTCGCTCGGGCTCGCGATAGGTCCAAGACCCGCTGCGCGATCGGCGCGCACCCCCGCCCAGCCACGCGATCCCCCAGACTCACGACGTGCGATCGGTCTCGTACGCCCAGATCACGAGCTCGACCCGGTTCCTCGCTCCGAGTTTGGTCATCAGGCTGGCGACGTGGAACTTCACCGTGCTCACCGAGATGTACAGCTCGCCCGCAATCTCGGCATTGGTGTGGCCGCGGGCCACGGCAAGCAGAACGTCCTCCTCGCGAGGCGTCAGGGCCTCGACGGGCTGGACTGGTGTCCTCGCACGCCCCTGCACCGCGAAGCCGGCGAGCAGGCGCGCAGTCACCCCGGGGTCGATCAACGCGTCTCCGCTGACGGCCGCTTCGAGGGCCTGCACCAGCTGTTGCGGCGGTGCGCCCTTGAGGAGGAAGCCGCGGGCGCCCGCACGGAGCGCGCCGTAAATGTGCTCGTCGGTGTCGAAGGTGGTGAGGATGACCACCGCGAGCGGGTCCGCGACGTCCGGGCCGGCCAGGAGACGGGTGGCTTCGATCCCGTCGAGTCCGGGCATCCGGATGTCCAGCAGGCACACATCGGGTCGGAGTCTGCGCGCCAGGTCGACCGCTTCGCGCCCGTTCGCGGCCTGGCCGACGACCTCGATCCCCGGATGGGCGCTGAGAATGGTGTGGAGTCCGGCTCGGATGATGGGCTGGTCGTCGGCGATGACCACCGTGATGGTCATGCCCGCGACCCCTTGCGCGGCAACCGCGCCGTCACCGACCAGCCGCGGTCGACTCGCGGGCCGGCCGCCAGGGTTCCGCCGAGCACGGTGACCCGCTCGGTCATGCCGACCAGCCCGTAGCCCGGCTGACCGCTCGCGGGCGCGGTCCGCTCCCCGTCGTCGGTGACCGCGAGTCGAACGGCGTCGGGGTCGCCGGTCACCTCCACGGTGACCTGCGTCGCCGCGCGCGCGTGGCGTCGGGCGTTGGTCACCGACTCCTGGGCGACGCGGTACACCGCAGCCTGGGTCGCCGCCGGGAGGTCGTCGAGGTCGCCGCTGAGCGCGACCTCCACCCGGAGCTCAGCGCCGGTCCCGGACGCCAGCCGCTCGAGGTCGGCAATCGGGTGCTGCTGCGCCGGCCCGGGTGACGCTTCACCGTCTCGTAGCGCACCCACCACGGTCCGCATCTCGGCCAGGGTCTGCGATGCCTCGCGTTCGATCGCCTGGAGCGCGTCGACCGCGCCCTCCAGCGAGGACTGTTGGGCCAGGAACAAGCCGGCCTGCGCCTGGATGGTGATCGCGGATACGTGGTGCGCGACGGTGTCGTGCAGCTCCCGTGCCAGCTGGGCCCGCTCCTGCAGCCTGACCTGGTGGATCGCCTGCGCCCGGGCGGCGGCACGGTAGCGCATCGCGACGCCGGCAGCCGCCGCGAACAGCAGGACCGCGATGCCCCCGACCATCTCGATCACGACCCCTTCCTGGGTCGCGCCTGCGGCGGTGATCTCGCTCACGCATGCGGCGAGCGCAGCCGCGGCCATGAAGCCCGCGCCGACGATCGCCTGGCGTCCGGATCCCCAGCGGAAGAGCGAGTACGCCAGCAGCAGGACGACCAGCCCGCTGTAGAGCAGGACCGGTGCCGATCCGGCGACGAGCGTCGCGGCGTCCAGGACGGCGAACCCCCCGAAGCCACCCGCGACGGCCACGAGGGGGCGGGTACGTCGGATCAGGACCGCCACGGCCAGGCCGAGCCCGACCACCAGCGCGGCCGCCGGCCAGACCAGGTCGTCGCGCAGCGCCACCTCGAGCAGGCTGGTCGTCGCCACTGCCGCGGCGATCGCCCAGTCCCACCAGGCCCGCCGCACCGGATCGTCCACGGCAGGCTCGGCCCAGAACGAACCTACGGCGGAGATCACACGCCCAGCGTAGGGATCCGACCCTCACCGCGGACCAGCCGATGGAGCAGATCCGACCTGGCCGATCGGCCAGGGCAGGAGTGGCCGTGTGAGTCGATGTCGGGCGAGGGCCGGGTCGCCAGGCTGGTGGCATCCGGTCGGTGCCGGACCTCGCAGACCACAGGAGAACCCTGCTGAACCCATCCGGAACCACGAAGGCCGGCACACACCGGTCGATGTGCGATGACCATCGTTTCGCTTTCTCGCCCGGCCACGACTGAACCGCTTCGACAACCTGATCGTCAGCATCTGCTACGCGGTCAGCATCGAGCTCTCAGGTGAGCAACGACCGTACGGCGTCGCGCGCCCGCTGAGGCCCGGGGCGCTCCGTCAACCCCGCGCTCAGCCGCCGAAGGAGAGCCCCGGTCTCGGCCGGACGATCCAGCAGACGGGTCGCGGCCGCGCGGAGCTCCTCGACGGACGCGGCGTTCGGGTCGAGGGCGACGCCGATGCCTGCGCTCTCCAGGGCGGCCGCGCCCGCGAACTGGTCAGTCGAGAAGGGCAACACCAGCAGCGGCACAGCCGCGGTGATCGCTTCGGTGACGCTGTTGTTCCCACCGTGGGAGACGGCCAGCGCGGCGTGCCGCAACAGGGTCACCTGGGGCAGGTACCCGCGCACCAACCACGAGCCGGGAACCGCGCCGAGCTCGTCACGGGGGCTGGATCCGGTGGCGACCGCCACGCGGACGTCGAGACCGCGCAGGGCCGCGGCCACCCGGGCGAGCACGTCGCCGCGTACGGACAAGAAGCTGCCGAAGCTGACGTAGACCACCGGCCGGTCGTCGGCGGCAAGCCAGGTCCGGACCTGTTCGTCCTCCCCCTCCTCCCGGACCGCGGAGCCCAGGAAGGCGTGCGGGGGCAGCAGCCGCGTGCGGTGAGCCTCGTGCAGCGCCTCCGGGTAGTTGAGCAGCAGCACGTTGCCTGCCTCGGCGAACGTGTCCGCGCTCGGGGCAGCCGCTGGATCGAGAACGGCCAGGGCGTCGTTCCACTGGGCGGTGAAGCTGTCGCGCACCTGTTCACATACCCGCCGGAGGTCGGCCAGGTCCGCGGGATCGGGCGCGAAGGCACGCGGCCACGCCGGCGGGTAGCCGTAGACCTCCTCACCCACCGTCAACGCCGAGGGATGCCCGAGGACGACGTCAGCGTGCCGGACGCCGGAACTGATCAGCCCGAGTCGGGCGCTGTACGCGAGGTGGTCCACGATCACCTCATCCGGTCGCACCCTGGCCACGACGCGCTGGACCTCGCGCGCGACCTGCACCGGGTTCCAGAGCAGGTCGCTCCGCCGCGCGCGGGCCTGGAACAGCAACGTCTCCACCATGCCCTGCCGGGTTGCGGCGAAGAACCCGCGAAGCGCGTCGTCCTCGCCGGGCGGTTGCTGGTCCGCGCGGATCACGCCCGGGTTCGATCCCTTGCCGAGCCGCAGGTCCTCGCGCTCGAAGCCGAACCCGCGCACGATCTCGGCCGTCGCCGGCCCGCCGGCCACCACGACCCGCTCGCCCGCGTCGCGCCAGGCCGCCCCCAGGCTCGCCAGCGGCAACAGGTGGGAGGCGTAGTCGGGGCTGATGATCAGCAGCGTCACCAGGCGCTCACCTCGGGGATGAGCCATTCGCGCGGAGCGGCCAGGCCGGTGTACACCCGGGTCAGTGCCGTCGCCATGGCTTCGATCGTGAACTTCTGCGCCACCATCGACCGGGCGAGTTCGGCCCCGACCATCCCCGTCGGACCCGCCGCGAGGTCGAGGGCGTCGAGGACGCCGCGGGCCAGCGCAGCCCGGTCGACGGTGTCGACCAGCAAACCCGTCACCGCGTGCTCGACGTAGGTCGCGGGGCCGCCGGAGTGGGGAGCGACCACGATCAGCCCTGTGGCCATCGCCTCCAGCAACGCGATGCCGAACTCCTCCTTGACGCTGGCGCACACGTACACCCCCTGCGGAGCAGCCAGCCCGGGACGGCCGAAGCGGGTAGCCGCCAGCCAGCGCGCCACCGTGCCGTTGGGTCGATGCCCCGCGAGCAGCAGACCGCAGCGGGGCGCCTCCGCCAACGGCACGGCGTGAGCGATCCGGTCCAGCTGCTCCTGCTCGTCCTGGGTCGGATGCTCGAGGTCGCCCCCCACGACGAGGAGGTTGCAGCGCTGTCGCAGCGCCGCGTCGGCCGCCCACGCCTCCACCAGGGTGGCCATCCCCTTCACCGGGTTCAGCCGGCCCACCGAGATGGCCAGCGGGAGACTCCGCCGATCCACCGGGCAGCGAACCGAGCAGGAGGTCGAGCTGGGCGAAGGCTGCATCGGCCGGTGACTCAGCGGTCGCCCCGCCGGACGCCCCAGCCGACGCCCCGCCGGACGCCCCGCCGGACGCCCCGGCCGAGCCCGCACGCGCGTCCGCGCGGGACCGTTCGATCACCGCGAGGTCGATGCCCTCGGCGATCACCGAGTAGCGACCCGGCGGCTGAGCGGGCAGGTCGACCCCGAGCAGAGTCCGTACGTCGTGCTCGAGGTCCTGGCGGGGAAACAGCACCAGGTGCGCGGCATCGGCGGCGATGCGCTGCACCAGACGGACCCGGAACCAGAAGTGTTGGCCTTCGTCGACGGTGCCGAAGGTGTCCCGGGTCAGCGCACCGGATCCGTCCTGCCCGTTGATCGCGGCGTGCGGGTCGGGCGCCAGGGTGAAGACGACCGGGATTCCCCGTTCGCGGGCCACCGCGGCGGCCGCGAGGGAGCCGACGTCGGCCATCCGCAGGTGGATCGCGTCGACGGGTCCTGCCGCGCGCAGGATCCGATGGATGCCGCGCTGCGCCGCGATCCGCCGTGGCCACGCCGCGGCCAGCCGAACGTGCTCCCCCACGAACGGCACGGTGGCGAACGCGTGGGCCTGGAGTCCGGAGCCGAGACCGGCGACGGAAGCGAGCGCATCCTCGTGTCGCCCGCGCGCGATCGTGACGACGCGCCCGACCTGGGTCGGGTTCTGCGACGCATTCCACTCCCAGGGCTGACTTCGCGCCACCAGCGCGTCGCCGAGCCGTACGAGCAGGGTGGCGATGCCGCCGTTGTCGCCGGCTCCCACCCGGGAGAGGTCGCGATCGACATCGGCGTGCAGGAAGAGCTGCGCGATCGCCGAGCCCGGCGCGTGCGCGGACGGCGGCTGTGACGCCGTGGTGAGGTCGAAGAGCGCCAGCCGGGCCACCTCGGCGATGATGCCCGTGCCACGGGCCAGGGACGCGACGATCGCCATGGTCTGCTCGGTCGGTCGGCGGTCGCCGAGAGCCTCGATCGCGGCGACGCGGGCTGCGACGCCCTCGTCCGGGTCGGCGGCGACCCGGCGCAGGAGCGGCTCGGGGGTGCGTCCCGGGCCGCGTCCGACCGTCTCCACCAGGCGAGCTCGGGCACCGGGATCCGCGACTCCGCCCAGCGCGACGTCAAGGGCGCGAGCGATCGGGTCGGGCGCCGTCCCGCTCCACTCCTCCACGGTCCGCTGGGCGAGCATGCCGACGAACCCGCCGTCGGCGACCATTGCCGATGAGCGCTCCGATGGCGCCCGGCTGCGGTGCGCGGGCGCCGAGCGCCCAAGCGGCATGTTCGCGCAGGTGCAGGGCATCGTGGCTCAACAGGCTGACCAACGCCGGGTCGGCCGAGCCGCTGGGCACGTGAGCGAGCGCGTGGACCGCCGCGATGGCCGTCAGCTGGTCGTCAGGATCCGACGCCGCCTCAGCCAGCCGGCGCACGCCGTGGGCCCGACCGACTGCAGCCGCCGCGGCACTCAGATCATCGGCGCGGCGGATGCCTTCGAGGATCGAGGGCGCCTCCCGCACCGCGTCGAGGGCAGTCAGAATCTCCATCAGCCGGTCTCCGTTCAGCTACTCGGCTGGGGCCGGGTCTGGCCCATCTTCGCCGAACTCCCCGCCGGCGGTTGCACCCTGACGCCAGGTTTCGCCCTGGACGCCCTGCTCGAGGGGGCAAGCCACGCCGATCTTCGGGTCCGACCGGGCGTACGCTCCGCCCATGCCCAGATCCATCGCCACCAACGACGACGTCGACCTGTCGGTGCTCCTGGACTTCGTCCGGACGCGCCATCGCCTGCTGCTGGCCACCGCCCGCCGTGACGGCCGCCCGCAGATCTCGCCGGTGTCCGGTGGCGTCGACGCCCGGGGGCGGATCGTGATCTCGACCTATCCGGCCCGAGCGAAGACCCGCAACGCCGAGAAGGACCCGCGGGTCTCGGTGCTGGTCCTGTCCGACGACTGGGACGGGCCCTGGGTCCAGGTGGACGGCGACGCCGAGGTGCTGCACATGCCGGAGGCCTCCGACGGCCTCGTCGACTACTACCGCTGCATCTCGGGCGAACATCCCGACTGGGAGGAGTACCGCGAGGCCATGCGCATCCAGGACAAGTCGCTGATCCGGATCACGCCCACCCGCTGGGGCCCGATCGCCACCGGCGGATTCCCGGCCGACGTCGCGGCCCGGCTCGACGGCTGATCTGGTGCACGACGAAGCGCAGCTAAGGAAGAGCAGCCAAGGAACAGCAGGCGGGCGATGATGAGCAGGCCGACGACCAAGGAGCCAGCATGGAGATGAAACTCGAACTCGTACCGATCCCCGTCACCGACGTCGACCGGGCCAAGTCCTTCTACACCGACCAACTCGGTTTCGCCCTCGACGTCGACGTCACGCCCGCCGAGGGGATGCGGGTGGTCCAGCTCACTCCCCCCGGCTCAGCGTGCTCCATCGTGATCGGCACCGGCCTCGGCCCCGTCTCGCAAATGAGACCGGGAACGGTCAAAGGTCTGCATCTGGTGGTCGCCGACATCGCCGCGGCGCGCGCCGAGCTCATCGGTCGCGGTGTCGACGTCGCTGAGGTGACCGACGTCGGTGGGGGCGTCAAGTACGCCTGGTTCAGCGACCCCGACGGGAACAGCATGGCCCTGCAGGAGATGCCCTGGCGGACCGGCGACCACTTCTAGAGTCACCGGCCCACCCCTTTACCACTGCTTCAGCCGAGCGCCGGTCTACCCCGGCTGCGTCACCCCCGGGCACCCATCAGGTGTTCGAGCATCAGCTGCTGCAGAGCCACGAAGCCGAAGCCCTTGCCGTTGAAGTACGGCGCAGGATCGAAGTCCTCGTACGCGCTGGAGTCGGCGAGCAGGTCGGTGTAGGTCTCCCCGGCGTTGAGCGTGGGCTGGGAGAGCTCCGCGACCCGCGCCGCGGACAGTGCTGCCGAAACGTCGGGATCGGCCCGGAACGCCGCCGCCCGCTCCTTCAGGATCAGGTACATCCGCATGTTGGCCGCGGCCGACTCCCAGACGCCGTCATAGTCCTCGGTCCGGCTCGGCTTGTAGTCGAAGTGGCGCGGACCGTCGTAGGACTGGCCGCCGCCCGGGCCGCCATTCTCCAGCAGGTCGACGAGGGAGAACGCGTTCTGCAGGTCACCGTGGCCAAAGACCAGGTCCTGGTCGAACTTGATCGAGCGCTGCCCGTTGAGGTCGATGTGGAACAGCTTGCCGGCGTCCAGCGCCTGAGCGATCCCGTGGGTGAAGTTGAGCCCCGCCATCTGCTCGTGCCCGACCTCGGGGTTGACGCCGAACAGGTCCGGCTGGTCCAGGGTGTGGATGAACGCCATGGCGTGGCCGACGGTCGGCAGCAGGATGTCGCCGCGGGGCTCGTTGGGCTTGGGCTCGATCGCGAACCGGAGGTCGTAGCCCTGATCCGTCACGTACTGGGCCAGCAGGTTGGCGCCCTCGCGGTAGCGCGCCAGGGCCGCCTGCACGTCCTTGGCGGCATCGAACTCGCTGCCCTCGCGGCCTCCCCACATGACGAAGGTCTGAGCCCCCAACTCGGCGGCCAGATCGATGTTGCGGAGCAGCTTGCGGAGCGCGAACCGGCGTACCGCCCGGTCGTTGGAGGTGACGCCGCCATCCTTGAAGACCGGGTGGCTGAACAGGTTGGTGGTGATCATCGGCACGACGATGCCGGTGTCGGCCAGCGCTTTGGTCAGCCGCTCGATCTGCCGGGACCGCTCGGCATCGGTTGCCTCGAACGGGAACAGATCGTTGTCGTGGAAGGTGAGGCCGTACGCGCCGAGCCGCGCGAGCTGCTCCACCGCCTCCACCACGTCCAGCGGCGCCCGGCTGGCGGAACCGAACTGGTCCTGACCGACCCAGCCGATCGTCCATAGGCCGAAGGAGAACTTGTCGGCGGGAGTCGGGGTAAAGCTCATCGTGCGGCCTCCGTTGGCGGTGAGTATGTTGGGAACAACAACATATTACGTCGGAGTCCACGCCCGTCAACCCCGCACGCGGCTATAGTCGAGCGCTACCGATGCGGGGTGTGACCTGCCGATGTCGGCAACACATCGGAGGAATGATGGGTGACAAGACCCCTACCGCTACAGCTGCGCCAGCCTCCACCCGTCGTCGCAACCTCGCCCGTACGCTCACGCTGGTCCATCGCGAAGGTGCGCAGACGCGCGCCGAGCTCACCCGACGTACCGCGTTGAACCGGTCGACCGTCGGCGATCTCGTCGCCGAGCTGGCCGCGCTCGGGCTCGTCCGGGAGGCGCAGCCGGTCGAGGCGGCCGGAGTCGGCCGGCCCAGCCCCGTGGTGAGCGCCGACCCCGGCGTGGCCGTCCTGACCGCCAATCCCGACATCGACGCCGTCACCGTCGGCCTGGTCGGTCTGGGCGGGACGGTGCACAAGCGTGTCCGCTACCCCACCACCGCGTCGTTGACCGCGTCCGAGGCGGTCGACCTGATCGCCGCCTTGGTCGAGGGGATGCGCCCGGAGCTCGACACCTCCTACACCGTGATCGGCATCGGCCTGGCCGTCCCCGGACTGGTCGAGCGGTCGACCGGCACGGTGCGGCTCGCGCCCCACCTGGGCTGGCGGGATGAACCGCTGGCCGACCGGCTCGCCGCCGCAACCGGCTACCGGTGCGTGGTGGCCAACGACGCCCGTACGGCGATGGTGGCCGAGGGATGGTTCGGTGCCGGTCGCGGCCTGGAGGACTTCGTCTACCTGAACGGCAGCGCCAGCGGGATCGGCGGCGGCATCGTCAGCGGTGGCCGACCCATTGACGGACGGCACGGGTACGCCGGCGAGTTCGGCCACACGGTGGTCAATCCCGGCGGAGTCGCCTGCCACTGCGGCCGGACCGGCTGTCTGGAGACCGAGGTCCGCCGCGAACGCCTGCTCCAGGTGCTCGGCCTGGACGACTCGTCCGCGGATCAGCTGTCCTCGGCGCTGACGCAGGGTCGGTCGGTCCGCGCGACCGCCGAGATCGACCGTCAGCTCGGCTGGCTGACGCAGGGGCTGTCCGACGTGGTCGGAGTGGTCGATCCGGAGGCCGTCATCCTCGGGGGATTCCTCGCCTCCCTCTCCGACGCCGCCCCCGGGCGACTGCAGGAGAGTGTGAAGGGCACCGGGTTCGCCGCCGTCGATCGCGACGTCGACATCGTCCCAGCCGCCCTCGGCGCCGACGTGCTCACCATCGGTGCGGCCGAACTGCTCTTCGACGACCTGCTGAACGATCCCCAGCGGCACCTGCCCAGGGCCCGGCTCGGCGCCTGAGCAGGCGCCGACCGGTCCGGCCCATCGGCGTCACGGCGCCCGTAGATCCCGGGAACGGCCGCGCTAACGTTCGGGTCGAGCCGCATCCAGCCCCACCGCGCGGATCCAGGCAGCAGAGGAGTCCACCATGGAGTACAGGCAGCTCGGCCGATCCGGATTGCGGGTGTCCACCGTGACGCTCGGGACGATGGGGTTCGGCGGCACCGGTTGGGCCAGCCCGGTCGGCCACCTCGATGTCGAGGCGGCGCGGCGCCAGATCGACATCTGCCTGAGACGCCGGGGTCAACCTCATCGACACCGCCGACATCTACTCCGACGGCCTCTCCGAGACCATTCTCGGCGAGGCGCTGGGCGCCGACCGCGACGCCGTGCTGATCGCCACCAAGGTGCGCGGCGCCATGGGGACCGGGCCCAACGACGACGGGCTGTCGCGGCACCACATCGTGCGCGCCGCCGAGGCCAGCCTGCGCCGGCTCGGCACCGACCACATCGACCTCTACCAGGTGCACGAATGGGACGGCGTCACCCCGGCGGAGGAAACGCTTGTCGGCCCTGGACGCACTGGTCCGGTCGGGCAAGGTCCGCTACGTCGGATCGTCGAACTACACCGCGCGGCAGCTGATGAAGGCCCTGTGGGTCAGCGACCGGCGCGGCTACGAGCCCTTCGTCAGTGAGCAGATCTACTACTCCCTCCAGGCTCGGGACGCCGAGAACGAGCTGGTCCCGATCGCGATCGAGGAAGGGCTGGGAATCCTGGTCTGGAGCCCGCTGGCCGGCGGGCTGCTGTCCGGCAAGTACCGCCGCGGCCAGGAGGCGCCGGAGGGGACGCGCCGGTTCGAGGGCTGGACCGAGCCGCCGGTCAACGACGAGGACCGGCTCTACGACACCATCGACGTTCTCGTCGAGATCGGCGACGCGCGCGGCGTCTCCGCCGCCCAGGTCGCGCTGGCCTACACCTTGGCCAAGCCGGCCATCACCTCGGTCATCGTCGGCGCCCGGACCGAGGAGCAGCTGCGCGACAACCTCGCTGCCGCCGAGCTCACCCTCACCGGGGAAGAACTGGACCGGCTCGATGCGGTCAGTGGTGTCCCCCTGCTCTACCCGTACTGGCACCAGGCCGCGGTTCAGCCAGGCCGATTCAGCCCGGCCGACCTGAGCCTCATCCAACGACACCTCTGACCTCCCCGCGGTCTGCTGGGCCGAAACCGCCTGGCTGATCCTCTGGCGTAACCGACCCCGGTTTGCGATGCTGTGCCGGGGCAGACGGCGACGTTCGATCGCGTGTACTGTGCCCCACATCCTGTCCCCCGAGTTGTCCCCCGACGGCATGCCTGCGTTCGCGCGGTGGTCGTGTCGCTGACCCTGAGGAGAATCGTGCTACGTCGAATGTCGATCGGGGTACTCGTCATCGGGCTGGCGGTCGCCACCATCCCCGCCGCCCAGGCCGAGCCCGTGAACGCTCCGGTTCTCAACCCGACTGGCCGCTACCAGAGGCTGGACGCCGCGAAGCTGGGCAAGATCGTCAACCTGCCCCAGGGCATGCGCCAGGACAAGGTCGTGAGCGCGCTCGTGCAGCTCAGCGGATCACCGGTCGCCGTCCAGCGGCAGGCTGCTGATGGGCGCCGGTTCGATCGCCGCGCCGCCGAGCGCCGGGTCAAGGCGAGCCAGGACGCCGCCCTGCCCAGGCTGCGCGCGGCGGGGGCCCAGAGCTACGGCCGGCTGACCACCGTGCTCAACGCGGTCCAGGTTCGGGTCAAGGTGTCGGACCTGGCGAAGGTGGCAGCGGTCCCGGGCGTGCAGCAGGTCCAGGTGTCCCGGGTGGTGCGCCTCTCGAACGCCGCCGGCGAGCGCTTCACCGGCGTCGACAAGACCTGGCAGGACCTCAAGCTGACCGGCAAGGGCCAGGTCATCGGCGTCATCGACACCGGGATCGACTACACCCACGCCGACTTCGGCGGTCCCGGCACGGTCGCGGCGTACGAGGACAACGACGGCGCCGTGATCGAGCCCGGCACCTTCCCGACCGCCAAGGTCACCGGCGGCTACGACTTCGTCGGCGACGACTACGACCCGGATTCCAGCGATCCGGCCACGCAGCTGCCGCAGCCCGACGCCGATCCGCTCGACTGCGAAGGACACGGCTCGCACGTGGCCGGCACCGCCGCAGGCAGCGGCGTCACCACTGCCGGCGCGACGTACGCCGGACCCTACAACGCCGCGACCACCAGCACCGCCTTCGACGTGGAGCCCGGTGTAGCGCCCGAGGCCACCTTGAAGGCCTACCGGGTCTTCGGTTGCGACGGTGGGGCCAACGACGATGTCATCGTCGCCGCCATCGATCGCGCCGTCACCGACGGCGTGGACGTGATCAACATGTCGCTCGGGTCACCGTTCGGCACTCGGGACGACCTGGGCGATGTCGCCATCCGCACCGCCACGTCGGCCGGCGTCCTGGTCGTCACCTCCGCCGGCAACGCCGGGGCCGGCGCGTACCTGGTCGGTGGGCCGTCCACCTCCGACGACGCCCTGTCCGTCGCGGCCCTGGACGCCGAGTACGCCAGCTACCCCGGAGTCACCATCACCGGCGCGGTGACCAGCACGGGCATCAACGCCAACGACGCGCCGCTGGCCGACCCGGTCACCGGGACGCTGGTCGACGTCGGCCTCGGCTGCGACCCGGCGGACTACGCCGGGGTGGCCGGCAAGATCGCGCTCACCACCCGTGGCTCCTGCGACCGGATCGCCCGGGCCCAACTGGGGCAGGAGGCGGGTGCGATTGCGGTCATCATGGTCAACAACGACTCCGGAATCCCGCCCTTCGAGGACACGATCGACGGCGTGACCATCCCGTTCATCGGGGTCGACGGTGACGAGTCGGCGACCTTCCTGGCGGCCGACGGCCAGGAAGTCACGCTCGCCCGGGGCGCCGACATCGCCAACCAGACGTACAGCATGGCCGCGGACTTCAGCTCCCACGGACCCCGCCGGCTGGACAGTGCCCAGAAACCGGACGTCGCGGCGCCCGGAGTCGCGGTGCCGTCAGTCGCCGTGGGCACCGGAACGGGCAGCACCCGGCTGTCCGGCACGTCGATGGCCGCGCCGCACACCGCCGGCGTCGCCGCCCTGGTCCGCCAGGCGCACCCGACGTGGTCGCCCCGGCAGATCAAGGCGGCGATCATGTCGACCGCGGCACCCGACAAGGTCGGCGCCTTCGACAGTCGGCGGGTCGGTACCGGCGCGGTCCAGCCGCGACGAGCCACCGTCGCCAAGACGTACGCGTGGACGCAGGGGGGTCTGCACAGCCTCCGGTTCGGCCGGAACCAGCTGTCCGGCAGCTACCACGAGCGGCGCTTCTTCAAGATCAGCAACAAGTCCTCGAAGTCGGTGACCTATGACCTGTCCACCGAGTTCACCACCAAACGCTATGGCGCGGACATCACGATCTGGCCGCGCAAGGTCACGGTGAAGCCCGGCCAGACCAAGACGATCCACGTCACCATCACGGTCAGCCGCAGCGATGTGGCCAAGCTGCCCGGGGCTAGTGCCAACGAAGGTGGCGAGCTCGTCTCGATCAACGGCCTGATCGTGGCGAAGCCGCGGGTCCGCCGGGCTGCGACCCCGACCCTGCGGATGTCCTTCCTCTGGGTGCCGGTGCCGCTGTCCAATGTCAAGGCGTCGACGGCAGTCGCCCTCGGGCCGTCCGTCGTACACGGGCACGATCAAGGTCAAGAACACCGGCCCGCACACCGGCGAGGCCGACCTCTACGCCTGGCTGCTGGCTGATCCGGCTGGTGACGCCGTCGACCGGGAGGTGGCCGACCTGACCAACGTCGGTGTCCAGGTCCTGCCGGGTGTCGCCGGCGGCGGCGCGGCCTCCGACCGCCTGCTGGTCTTCGCCGCCTCGCAGGCCACCGGCACCTCGACCCAGGCCACCCGAGAGGTGGACATCGTGATCGACACCGACCGGGACGAAACCGCCGATTTCCTCGTCATCGCGGCAGACGCCGGGCTGATCTTCACCGGAAGTCCCGACGGCACGATGCTCGCCCTGACCATCGACCTCGAACACGGGGCAGCCCGTGGCGGCGTACACGGCCTCGGCTCCGGCCAACGGATCGACCGTGCTCCTGCCCGTGCTGGCCAGCGACCTGGCTCTGTCGGGGACGAGTGGGCCGATCGGCGTCGGCGCCGCCGGTTACACCATCCTCGACGCGACCCCCGGTGACGAGGTGGCCGACACCGCGACTGTTCGACCCGTACGCCCCGGTGGTGAGCCAGAGCAATCTGGTCACGCTCAAGCCGGGCAGGTCGGCGTCGATCCCGGTCACGGTCGACCCGGCCGGACTCGGCAACCAGACCCACGCGGGCTGGTTGGTGGTCACCCAGGACGACCGGGCCGGGTACGCCGAAGCGGACCGGGTGCGCCTGGACACGTCGCTGATCGCGGCGCCGGTCCTGGCCAAGCGGTAGCCCGGCGGCCGGTTTCACGTCAACGGTGGGGTTGGTGCATCCCTGATCCTCGGGATGCACCAACCCCACCGTGGTCGAGGGCGTACGTCGCCAGGAGGACCTCAACCTTGCCAGATCTTCAGGTCGCTCAGTTGGGCGCGGCCGCCGGTCGAGAAGATCTGGATCTTGTCGCTGCCGGGCTGGGGGAACACCTGATCGGTGATCGCCACTCGTCCTCGGTTGCCGAAGACCTCTACCGAGGATCGGTCGACGAAGATGTGCAACGTGATGTTGCCATTGGCGTCTGGTCGCAGTGGTGCGAACTCCGAACTCGGGAAGGTCGTGGAGAAGTCGACCTTTCCTGATCCGGTGCGGTCGAGGTAGATGCCGCCCCGGTGCGACGTCGTAGCCGATCACGGTCTTCTCACCGTTGCCGACGCGGACGTTGAGGCCGAACTTGGCAGCGTCCCGGGCCCGGAAGCGGGCCTTGATCTCAAGGGTGTCTCCAGCGGCCCGGGGGGATTGAAGGGTGGTCGTGCCGGGGAGCAGCCGTGCCGCAGAGGTGTGGACCGGCCGCGGCTTGCGGAGTGCCTTGAGCTGGCGGACCGGGGTGGAGCGCAACTCGGTCTTGCCCTTGGCTGTTGGCCAGGGTGAGTTCGCGGGGCAGGCTCATGGCGCTTCGCCAGGGGTCGGTGGGGACGGAACCGCCGTACTGCCAGTTGTTCATCCAGGCGATCATGATCCGCTTGTTGTTCGGCACGTTGTTGAAGGTGACGCCGGCGTAGAAGTCGCGGCCGTAGTCGAGCCAGTGCGCCCGTTGGGTGGCCGACAGGGCGGGCTGGTCGGCGAAGGTGAACTGGTCGGCCAGGATGTGGCCCCAGCCGCCGGTGTTGTTGTCCACGATCTGAATGCGCGCGTTCTGGCCGGCGAGGTCACGGACATCCCAGCCCTCCCAGTCAAGGGCTCTCGCTGTTCGGCCCGGTGGCGGTTCTCACGACCTTGCCACCGACCAGCAGATTGACCGAGGTCTCGACCGAGACGGGGGTGGCTTGCTCGGGGGAGAACATGATCTGGTCGGCCAGGATGTGGCCCCAGCCGCCGGTGTTGTTGTCCACGATGTGCGATCCGTGCCTGCTTGCCCTGGAGGTCGGCGACGTTCCACGCCACCCAGTTCGCCAGTTCGCTGTCCTGCCCGGTGGCGGACCTGACGACCTGGCCGTCGACGACCAGGTTGACCGCCGTCGCGTCGGTACCGGTGCCGGTGTACGGGTGGTTGCCGCCGCCGACGAGCAGGTTGATGTAGTCCTCGCCGATGGTGAACGTCGGGGACGTGATGGTGCCGGTGGACAGGTCGTGGTCGGTGAAGGTGTTGACCAGTTTCTGGCCCTCGTAGCCGATGACCGGCTGTTGGTCACCGATCGTGCCCGGTCGGGGTCCGTCGTTGGTGAAGTCGCCGGTGGCGGTCCAGCCATCACCCCAGGTGGTCCCTTCGAAGTCGGCGAAGACGGTGCCCGGAGGAAGGCTCGGATCGAGGGTGGTGCCGTCGACGCGTGGGTGGTTGCCGCCGCCGACCAGGAAGTTGAGGTAGTCCTGGTTGATGGAGAACTCCGCTGAGGTCAGGGTGCCGCGGGTGCCGTCGCCGCCGTGGAAGCTGTTCGCCAGCTGGTTGCCCAGGTAGCCGGCGACACCGCCTTGCCCGGGTGCGTTGCCGGCGGTGGGTGCATCACCGAAGGCGTCACCGCTGGTGGTCCAGGAGCCGAAGGTGGGGTCCTCGAAGTCTTCGAGCACGGTGCCGGTCGGCGGGGTGTAGCTGGGCGGATCGTCGGAGGTGAACGTGGTGCCGTCGAAGTCGCCGACGAAGTACTGCCCAGCCGAGCCCCCGGCGATGCCGCCCGGGTTCAGGTTCACCACCATCACCCATTTGATGTTGCGGGGGTTGCCGTCAACGGCGAGCGGGAACAGGTCGGGGCACTCCCAGGCGCCGCCCGTGGCGCCGGCCGGGCCGAACTCGCTCAGATGCGTCCAGGTCTTCAGGTTCGGCGAGCCGTAGATGTCGACCTTGTGCTCCAGCGCGCGGACCACGACCATCCGCCACTGCTTGGCCGGGGCGTACCAGAACACCTTCGGATCCCGGAACTCACCAGACCCGATGTCCAGCACCGGGTTGCCGCTGTACTTGGTCCAGGTCTTGCCCGCGTCGGTGCTGTAGGCCAAGGACTGCGCCTGTCGGCCGGCCAGCGTCGGATGCTTGGGGGTGTAGGCGCTGGTGTAGACCGCGACCAGCGGTGGGTTCTTCTTCGTGCCGAAACCCGAGGTGTTGTCCGTGTCGACCACCGCGGACCCGGAGAAGATGTCCTCGATCGACTCACCGGCGGAGTTGAACGTCTGCGGGATGGCCACCGGCTGCTCGCTCCAGTGCACCAGGTCAGGCGAGGTCGCATGTCCCCAGCTCATGTTGCCCCAGGTGTTGCCCTCCGGGTTGTACTGGAAGAACAGGTGGTACAGACCCTTGTAGTAGACCAACCCGTTGGGATCGTTCAACCAGTTCTTCTTGGCCGTGAAGTGGATCTGCGGGCGGTAAGGCTGGTCGTACGCGGTCGGCACGCCCGGGTGGTGCGGGGTAGCGACGGCGCGGGGCCACGGCGCGATCAGCACCGCGAGCGCGAGGGCGAGGAGCAGGACTACCGGGCGAAACACCGGCCAGCCGGGCGGACGCCAGTTCACCACCTGCTCGTTCGAACGTGCGGACATGCCAACCTCCTGGGGATCAGTCGGTGGCCGGTGCCACCGATCGGCGGAGCAAAAAGACGGGTCAGATCTGGGCAGCCGGACATCGCGGGTCACGCCGTACCGGCAGATCGATCTGATGGTGCAGCGCGGCACCCGGAACGGAGGACCTGAGGGACCTCGCGCAGGATCCTCGGCCGAGTCGACCACCCAGCTCCCGGCAGATCGCCTCGACCACCAGCGAAGCGAGGAGGTCGAACACCATGGGTCGCAGCGGCGCCGCTGTGGTCTCGCCGAGTGACGGCACGGTGACCACAGCATCAGCCAGCGCTGAGACCGCGACGTCGGGCGTGGTGATCACGATCAGGACGGCCCCGGTAGCGGTCACCGACCGTAGCGGTGTCCACTCAGCAGGTCGATCCGGACCGAGAAAAGCCAGGACCGTGTCCCAGCCGGCTACCGTTGCCAACGGATCCTCCACGACAGGCGCCACCACATAGCCCAGGCCGCGCAGATTCCGACCCATCAGCTCCGCAGCGTGTGCACCGGGGTCGGACGAGATGACGTGGACGCATTCGCTCAACGCGAGCAGTAGGCACGCATCCACCACTTCCTCGGCCGACAAGTGGGTGCCGTTGACTGAGACTTGCTGGAGCGCGGCCGCCCAGCGGGGCGGGTGTCCGGTCATCGCCAGTCCACCTCGGCTCTCGGCCCTGACTCCGACCCCCATCCTGAACGGAACGCAACCGATTCCCGCCGAACCAGCAGACACGGCATCCGCACCTGGGTCGGTCCGATGTCGGGATCCTGGATCAGGCTGACCAAGGTCTGCACCCCCCAAGCACCCATCTCGTAGTGCGGCAACGCCACGGTCGTCAGACCCGGGACGAGGCCGTCGACAACGCCGTACTGGTTGTCGAAGCCGATGATCGACAACTCGTCGGGAATCTTGACGCCGCGTTCGTGGGCCGCGTGATAGACCCCCATCGCCACCCGGTCGTTGAAGCAGAAGACCGCGGTGGGAGGCTCAGGCAGCTCGAGCAACTGTCGCCCCGCACGGAGCCCGCCTGGCGCATCCGAGGGGCCGGCCAGCTGATACTGCGGTTCCAACTCCAGTCCGGCTCGGCGGAGCTCAGCGGTGACTCCGGCCAAGCGCTCTCGTGAGGCCGGAATGTCATCGGCATTGTTGATGAATGCGATCCTGGTGTGGCCGTGGTCGACCAGTTCGCGCACCGCAGCCGCCGCCCCGCCCAGGTCGTCGGGCACCACCGACGCGACACGAGGGTCGGCGCAGCTCCCGTCGACAAGCACCGTCGGATAGCCTGCCAACGACTCCGGAATGACCACTCCCTGGTGGTGGTACATCCGGACGTACAGGAACGCGGCAACCTGACGCTCCACCAGAGCGCGGATCTCGGCGGCTTCGGCGGCCCGACTCACCCCGGTGTTGGTCATCATCACCGTCCACCCCAGCCGCGATGCCGACTCCAGCGCGCCCAGCACCATGCCCACCGCGAACGGCGTGGTCAGCACCTCGTCGCTGATGAAGCCGATCACCGGCGAATGCTGAAGGCGCAAACTCCTCGCCAAGCCGTTGACCACGTAACCGAGCTCGGCAGCAGCCAAGCGGACCCGATCCCGGGTCTCCGGCAGAATCCGCTTTCCCGGCACATCGTTGAGCACCAATGAGACCGTGCTGACCGACACGCCGGCCCGCGCCGCCACATCAGCCATCGAAGCACGCACAACCACCATCGGGTCCGTTCAATCGATTGATCAGGCCAAGTGACGCCATGCTTGCGCCTGATCTCGTGCGGTGTCAAGGGGGGCGCGAAGGCGGCGCGACGATTTCGTACGGACAGTCGGAACAATTCGTACGAATAGTCGGAACGAACCGCACCCAGCGATCCGGAGGCGACCCCTTCATCGCTGCCCATCGGCGCCGACTCTGCCGTCGAACCAGCCCTCCCGCCCCGGCTCCGCCGATCCGACCCCTATCGTGGCGACGTGAACCGGCCCCTTGCCCTCCTGGTCGCCGGAACGTTCTTCATGGAGATCCTGGACGGCACCATCATCGCCACCGCCGCCCCGGCCATTGCCGACGATCTCGGCGTGGCGCCGGTCGATGTCAACGCCGCGATGACCGGCTATCTGGTCGCGGTGGCGGCGGGTCTGCCGATCAGCGGCTGGCTGACCGACCGGTTCGGAGCACGACGAATCCTGCTCCTGGCGATCGCGTCTCTTCACCGTCACCTCGGCGCTGTGTGCGATCAGTCCCGACCTGCCGACGCTCGTCGCGGCCCGGGTGTTCCAGGGCCTCGGCGGCGCCTTGATGGTGCCGGTCGGGCGACTGGCGGTGCTGAGGGTGACGGAGAAGAGCGACCTGATCGATGCGATCGCCTACCTCACCTGGCCGGCGCTGCTGGCCCCCGTGATCGCACCGGCGCTCGGCGGCTGGATCGTCACCGTCGCGAGCTGGCACTGGATCTTCTTGATCAACATTCCGCTCGGCGTCCTGGCGTTCGTCGTCGGGGCGCGGATCGTTCCGCAGCACCGCTCCCCCGTCGCTCCACTCGACTGGGTGGGGTTCCTCCTCTGCGCCGGATTCCTCGCCGCCCTGATCGTCGGTCTCGAGTCTGCGCGCCCGACGCCGTCCGGCGGCCTCGAACCCGCTGCTGCTGGTCGCGGGTGCGGCGGCAGTGACCCTCCTCCTCACCACGTGGGCCTGGTTCGGTCGCAGCCCGCATCCGTTGCTGCGCTTCGACGCGCTGCGGGTGCCGTCGTTCCGCGTGACCAACCTCGGTGGGTCGGTCTACCGGATGGTCATCACCGCTGTGCCCTTCCTGCTCCCCCTGATGTTTCAGCTCGGGTTCGGCTGGTCCCCGGTCCGGGCCGGCGTCTTCGTCCTGCTGCTCTTCGCCGGCAACGTGTTGATCAAGCCGGCCACCAGCCCGTTGCTGCGTCGGCTCGGATTCCGCACCGTCCTGATCGCCAGCATCATCGGCGGCGCTCTGGTCCTCGTGGCGATCGCTCTCCTTGAGCCGACGACGCCGAGCTGGATCGTGGCGCTCACCCTGGTGCTGAGCGGTGTGTTGCGCTCGGTCGGCTTCAGCGCGTACAACTCCCTCCAGTTCGCCGACATCGACCCTGCCGACCTCGCCGACGCGAACACCCTGTCGTCGACGCTGGCGCAGGTCGGCGCCGCGCTCGGCGTCGCGGTAGGTGCGTTGCTCCTGCGACTCTGCGATCACGCGCTGGGTGGATCCGCGGCACCACTCGACGCGTACAGCCTGACGCTTCGTCCTGCTGGCCGTCACCATGACGCCACCACTGGTACAAGCCTTCAGGCTTCACCGAACAGCCGGCCACGAGTTGACCCGCCGCTGACCGATTCCTCAGCTCGTGCTGGCAGACGGGGCCGCGTCGCGGATCGCACGCCTCCGGACGGTGTCGGGATGCCGATAGAAGACCCCGAGCGGGGAGCCTCCTCCAGTTGACACTTGATAAAGCGACTGCTTGAATACGCCCTATGGGAGCCACCGCTCGAGGATCAGCAGCTCGATGCCGTGTTCACGGCGCTCAGCGACCGCACCAGGCGAGACATCGTGGCCCGTCTGAGCACGGGCGAGGCGACGGTCAAAGAGCTGGCGGAGCCGTACGCCATGAGCATGCAGGCCGTTTCGCAGCACATCGGGGTGCTCCAACGGTCCGGCCTGATCAGCCAGGGGCGGCACCGGCAAACCCGGCCATGTCGGCTCGAACCCGCGGCGCTCGAGGCCGCGCTCTCCTGGATCGAGGAGAGCCGGCGCACGTGGTCAGACCGAATGGATCGGCTGGAGACCCACCTCGCCCACGTGCAGGAGCGTGAGAACCAGTGAACGACAACGAGCTCGTCTACCGGCGGGTCTTCCGCGCGCCGCGCGAGCTGGTGTGGCGGTGCCTCACCGAGCCCGCCGAGCTCGCGCAGTTCTGGGGTCCGAGCGGCATGGCCACGCCGATCGACGGCATCGTCGTCGAACTCCACACCGGTGGCCGGTTCGAGACCCTGATGCTCGGCGAGCACGGCAGCCACCGGATGGTCGCCACCTTCACCGAGGTCGTCCCGCCCGAACGGCTCGCCTGGGTCGAGCTCGGCGACCGGGATGCACACCACCAGCACGCTCAACGACCTCGGCGACGGCAGCACCGCAGTCGTCATCCATCAGCGGAACGTGCCCGAGACGATGCGCCTGCCCGAGGCCCGCGCCGGCTTCCTCACCTCCCTCGACAAGCTCGAGGAGCACCTCGCTCATCTCATCCAAGGAGACCGATCGTGACCGACCCTCAGTCCTGGGTAGCGCCGACCTACCAGGGGCTCGCCGATCTTCTCACCGCCACGGCCGTCGACACCTGGGACGCCCCGTCGCTGTGCGAGAAGTGGCTGGTGCGCCATGTGGTCGCGCACGTGACGATGCCGGCGCGGCTGACTCCCGAGCAGTTCGGCGCCGAGATGGCGGCGGCCGGCGGCGACTTCACCGTGCTCTCCGACACCGTGGCCACCCGGGACGCTTCACTGCCCGTCGCCGACCTCCTCGACCAGCTCCGATCGCCGAGACTGCACGCGTGGCAGCCGCCGGGCGGCGGTGCAGCCGGTGCACTGAGCCATGCCGTCATTCACTCCCTGGATGTGACGATCGCGCTCGACCGGCCCGCGGTCGCACCGCCAGAGGCTGTGACCGCCGTCCTCGACCAGCTCGCCGCCGCAAACGGCACCTTGTTCGGGGTCGACCTGACCGGTATCCGGCTCGAGGCCGCCGACACCGACTGGAGCTGGGGAAGCGGCCAGCTCGTTCGCGCCGACAGCGGCTCTCTGGTGGCGCTCCTGAGCGGCCGAGCGCTGCCCGACGGCCGGACACTGCCCCGCGGCTGACTGGCCGAGGCCGACACCGTGGTGCAGCAGGAGGTGCGGCTGGTCGCCCCGAGGGCATCGAGCCAGGGAGCGGGCGTGGCGCAGTTGACGAGGACCCGGCACGCTCACCGACGTCGATTCGGTCACCGACGCACCGGCGGTCGTGTGCTACTCATCGTCGATCGCGTTCGCGCTGCACAGCATCCAGCGATCCTGGGGCGCCAGGGTCGCTAGCGGGAGTCTGTGATCGAACGACATGCAGCCTCGCCCTGGGACGCGAAGCCCTGCGCGCGCCCCACTGACCAAGGATCCCGCGGACCGTCAGGGCATGTGGAAACATGGCAGGTGAACCGCTCGCATTGATCCGAAGGAGGATCTGGTTGCTGTTCCATATCGAGCAAGTTCACAGACCTGAAAACTGCCCCTATGGACACGGCGGGTCAAAATCCCTGCATGACGCGACCGTCGACGGGGTCCGGCTCGTGGCGATGTATGGCTCCTTTATGGAGCACGTCGTCTACCTGATCGTCGATGCAACGGACGTCGAATCGCTCAACCTGTTCTTGCTGCCCGGCATGAAAGTCTGCACAGCTAAGATCACGCCCGTGAGCGAGCACCCACTGCCGCTTCAGCGATCGGCGCAGGTCGACACCGAAGGCGCCCCGGCGAGCACCTGACGCCGATGCGGACCAGCTCGACCCGCCCCTCGCGACAATCGAATGCGGACCAGCCGCGGACCGAACGGCGGACGACCGGCAGAATCAGTCCGCGCAACCCTTCGCGAATCGGCCCCAAAAGGCCGCTGGCTAGGCCAAATAGTCTTGGAGCCGCCTCGGGGAAACGAACCCCGGACGTACGCATGACGAGTGATGCGCAGCCCGCCTGCGGGTGACTGTCCACGTCTGCAGTGGGGGCGCCGTCGGCAATGGCTGATGGAGGAGGGTGTGGACCACGAGCGCGACCTGAACATCGCGTTGCCGGGCCGTCGGCTGTATCCGGGAAGTCAGGCGCAGGACGGGAACCGTGGCGGGCGGGCCGCCAGACAGCCGGACCCGCACGCGTGCCTGACTCCTCGGCCAGCAGCGGCGGCCGGTGGCCCAGCGTGACCACCTCCCGAAACATCCGGTCCACCCCGATACCCTGCTTGTCCACCAATCCCAGGACGCGGACCGCGTCAGCGAGAGCCGGCGACCTGCTGAATCGCTGAGTGACGACGTTGTCGGAGGTCACCCCACCGACAAATCCGCCAGGCGAGATCACCGTGAGCGAAGCATCGGCTCAAGTGGCCGCGGTCGGCTCTTGTCGATGCCAGTCCCGGGGGGACCACGCCGTTCAGGACTCTTCGCGCGCCGCACGCGGAGGGATCAGACGCACCACTGTCTGGGCAAACTCTCCAGGGATCGTCACCCGGTCGGCTCTAGCACGGCCGGGTCGAGTAGGCCAAGCTGACCGGCGAGCTGGTTCCCGATCTTGTCGCCGCATTCGGGATCGGGCCCGACGTGGCCGCGGACATGCTCATCGTGGCCGGCGGCAACCCCGAATGGGTCAGCTGAGATCATCCGTCGTCTCAAGCCCTCGTTGGTCCGTGAAATCTGGAGCTACCTCCGGCCGCTCCGCCAAGCCCGGCACCCACTCGTCCCGCTCGTTCGCGACGTCCATCACCGCGGCCCGAAGCTTCTTCTTATACGCCCAGCGAACACGGTCTGCTCCCGTTGTCCGCGTACGACCTCACAAGTCGTTGTCCGTACGACCTGACGTGTCGCCAAGCGAGCTGAGTCCTCTACTCGTTTGACTGGGTCACCCTTCGGTTCCGTCAACCGCCAAAGAAGACGGCCCGAAGCGACTTGCCCACGATCCTGGATTCGACATCCTGGATGGACATCCGTCGTTTTCCGCGCCTTGCACGATGCAGGCGCCACGTTCGTCGAGATCGGCCATGAGTGCAGCTGTGGTTGGCGGACGGTCCGCAACATTCGGCCCGGGAGGCCTCGTCCTCGGGGTGCTGGATTGGTCCGCCCAGCACTTCTTCACCGGTGACAACCGGCGAGAGACGGTCGGTCTCCAGCCCACCCACGCGAGGCTCGCCTGGCAGCTGAGGTTCCGGTCCGCGCGTTCAGAAGCCGACAAGCCGGGACGCTTGCAAACCTACGGGGATCATGCAACGATACATGCCATGATCCTGTAGCGATACAGGAAATGGTCTCCAGCCAGGCTGGCGATTCGGGCGCTGCTCGGTAGCGGTCATCCCGATGACCGGTCACAGCCGGAGGCGTCGATCGGTCACGTTCAACATCGGGCGCCGTCAGGTGCGGACCCCACGAACTGGGAAGGAACAACAAGCATGAAGAGAGGGAAGCTGGCGGCAGCGTTGCTGGCCGTGGCTACTGCGATCACGATGTCCGCCTGTGGGGGTCCGTCGTCAGGCGGCAGTGATCAGGACACGGGGACCTTGACGTTCTTCTCGTGGGACAGCGAGCAGACCATGGGTCCGATCATCGCGGAGTTCGAGAAGCAGAATCCTGGGATCAACGTGGAGTTCTCATCGGCGCCACCGGTGGCTGAGTACATCTCCACCCTGCAGGCACGGATCTTGTCCGGCACCGCTGCCGACGTGTTCGTCATCGCAGCCGAGAACAAGACGAACCTGATCGACAACGGCGCGGTCGTCGATCTGACCGACGAGCCGTTCATGGCCAACCTCGCCCAGTTCAACAAGGACACGTACGGCAAGGACGGACGCAGCTATGGGGCTTCCATCTCTTCGTGGGGTGGAGGCATCATCTACAACAAGGAGTTGCTGGCCAAGGCCGGTGTGAAGGAGTTTCCGAAGTCCTGGGACGACTTCCTGGCGTTGTGCGCCAAGCTCAAAGACCAGGGCGTGAAGTATCCGTTCCTGGAGTCGGTCCAAGCGATGCCCATCGTGGTCGCGGCCTTCGTGGGAACGGAGAACGCCGCCTCGGGCGGGAACCTCGACAAGCAGATCTTCGACGGATCCAGCACGTTCGCGGCCACCTGGACTGAGCCCTTGACCCGGTGGAACGCGCTCTACACCGAGGGTTTGGTGCCCAAGGATGTCGTGGGTTTGACCGGAGATCAGGTCCGTGACGAGTTCGTCTCCGGCCGGGCCGCGATGATCCCCGCCGGACCGTGGGAGGTATCGCCCATCAAGAAAGGGAACCCCGACCTGGACTTCGAGATGGCGCCGGTGCCCGGCATGAGCGGTGACCAGCCCTACCTGGCCGGTGCCGCGTCACCGGGCTTGGCGATCAACGCCAAGGCCAAGAATTCCGAGGCGGCCAAGAAGTTCATCGCCTTCTACACCGAGGCCAAGACGGTGGCCATGTACAACAAGGCAACCGACGCCATCACCACTACCAGCGACTTCACGCCGGTGATCGACAAGTCGCTGAATCCAATCGTCGACCAGGTCCGCGCGGGACAGGTCTACCTGCCCCAGATCGCCTGGCAGCGGTGCCAGGACGCGCTCAACCTCGAGGCCACCGCTCAGCTTCAGCAAGTAGTCCAGGGCAAGACCAGTCCCGGGGACGCGGCCGCCGCGCTGGACACCAAGCTCAAGGGCTGCTGACCGTCGTCGCAGCTCCGTGGCGGTGGGGTGCCGCGGCAACCCCACCGCCACCGGCGGGAATACCGCCGATTCGGTCACAACGACGTCGACACGGAAAGGACGGCCATCGCTATGACCACGCTCACCGCCACCCCGACCCCACTCACGCACGAACAACGCCAACCCCGGCGCCAACGCCGGTGGCGCGAAGCAGCGTCCTATCAGGCGTTCCTGCTCCCGATCGGCATCGTCTTCGTCGTGCTGTTTCTCATTCCTTTGGTGCAGACGTTCTACTACAGCCTCACCGACGCCTCTGGATACTCCAACAACATGAAGTTCGTCGGGCTGGCCAACTACCACCGAATCGTCACCGATAAGGCCATGCTGTCCGGCCTGACCTTCACCGTGCTGTACACCGTGGCTACAACCATCCTCATTACGCTGGTCGCCATTCCGCTCGCGGTGGTTCTGAATCGGAAGTTCTTCGCCCGGAACTTCGTCCGCTCGGTGTTCTTCTTTCCCGCCATTCCAAGCCTGGCCATTCTGGGCCTGGTCTGGGGCTACATCTTGTCCCCGCTGGCCTCCGGGGCGTTGAACTCGCTGCTGAACGCCATGTTCTCCATCGGCCCGTTCCCATGGTTGTCATCCGACACGTTGGCCCAAGCGTCGGTGATCGGCGTAGCTTTGTGGTCCGGGGCCGGCTGGCACGCCGTGATCTACCTGGCCTACCTGCAGTCCATCCCGGCCGACTACTACGAGTCGGCCACCGTGGACGGTTCAACCCCTCGGCAGCAGTTCTTCCACATCACCTTGCCGCTGCTGACGCCGGCCATCGTCATCAGTCAGTTCCTGCTGCTCACCGGCGGCCTGCGGGTCTACGACCTGCCCTTCACGCTGACCAAGGGCGGGCCCGGCTTCTCGACCAACACCATCACCCAGTCGATCATCACCAACGGTGTCGCGCAAGGCAAGTACGGCCTGGCGTCGGCGCTGTCGGTGCTGTTCACCCTGTCGGTGGCCGTCCTCGTCGTCGTCCAGCTCATCGTCTCCCGCCGACTGGAAAGGCGCGTCTCGTGAACAAGGTCAAAGAACGCACATCCCCGCTCACCGCGGCCATCATGATCCCGCTCGCGCTCATCGTGGCTCTGCCGCTGTACTACATCGTCGTCAACACCTTCAAGACCCAAGCGGAGATGTCGCGCTCGCCGTTTGCCCTGCCGACCCAATTGTTCCTCGGCAACTACACCACGGTGTTCGGCACGGTGCCTCTGGTGCAGAGCTTCGCCAATACCCTCGTTGTCACCGCGGCGTCCCTCATCCTGATGTTGATCATCGGCTCGATGGCCGCCTACGGCATGATCATCGGCAACAAGAGATTCAACCGGTGGTTCGGTGCGGCTCTGGTCCTGGGGTTCATCATTCCCAGCCAATCCACCCTGATCCCTTTGTACCGCCTGCTCGTCCGGATCGGGCTGATCGACACCCTGACGGGGCTGGTGCTCCTCTACTCCGCCGGATCCATCTTCTGCTACTTCCTGATCCAGGGCTACATGAAGAGCCTCCCCTACGATCTGATCGAAGCGGCACGCATCGACGGAGCCAGCGCGTTCTCCATCTACTGGCGCATCGTGCTACCGCTGATCCGGCCCATCCTGGTCACTGTCGCCGTCTTCCAGACCATGTGGATCTGGAACGACTTCATCACCCCCAACGTATTCCTGGTCTCACCGCAGAAGAGCACGCTGGTGCTGCAGGTCTACAAGTCCGTCGGCGAGTTCACCACCGACTGGCCGTCCTTCATGACCCTCAGCGTTCTTGCGCTGCTCCCGATGGTGGTCTTCTTCGTCCTCACCCAGCGGCACATCGTCAGCGGCCTGCTCGCCGGCGGCGTGAAGGGCTGAATCCACCCCACCGTCCCTGCCCCACCGCAGGTCCCTGCCCCACCGCAGGTCCCTGCCCCACCGCAGGTCCCTCAGCAGCGCAGTTGCAGTACTCGACCATCCCGGAGAGAGAAGAACCGTGACCGACACGATCAAGGCAGTCATCAACCTCGACATCGCAGGACCGGTGATCAGCCGGCACATCTACGGCCACTTCGCCGAGCATCTGGGCAGTTGCATCTACGGCGGCTTCTACGTCGGTGACGACAGCACGATCCCCAACGAAGACGGCATCCGACTCGACGTGGTGAAGGCGCTGAAGAAGATCGACATTCCCAATCTGCGCTGGCCGGGCGGCTGCTTCGCCGACGAATACCACTGGAAGGACGGTATCGGCCCGAAACAGGACCGGCCCTCAGTCGTGAACAGCCACTGGGGAGACGTCGAAGAGAACAACCACTTCGGCACCCACGAGTTCATGCACCTGTGCGAACTGCTCGACACCGAGCCTTACATCGCGGGAAACCTCGGCTCTGGATCAGTCGAGGAGATGAGCCAGTGGGTGGAGTACCTGACCCGACCTGATGGCAGCCCGATGGCACGGCTCCGCCGCGATAACGGCCGTGAGGAACCCTGGCGAGTCAAGTTCTGGGGTCTCGGCAATGAGAGCTGGGGCTGCGGGGGGAACATGCGGCCCGAGCACTACGCCGATCTGGCCCGTCAGTACGGCACCTACTGCCGCAATCACGGCGACAACGAGCTGTACCGCGATTGCTTGCGGGCCCAACGTCGACGACTACGCCTGGACCGAGGCGCTGATGAAGACCGTCGGTGACCTCGGCTGCGGATGCCGGCCCCATGACCACTTCCAGGCGATCTCGCTGCACCACTACAGCTTCGCCCAGCCGCCCGGAATGGGTCTTCACTGACCTTCCCGGCGCGAAGGGCAGCGCGACCCAGTTCAGCATCGAGGAGTACTACCAGACGGTGATGAACGCCCAGCGGATGGACGAGCTCATCACCCGCCACTCCACGATCATGGACTGCTACGACCCGAGCCGGCGGATCGGTCTGGTCGTCGACGAGTGGGGCACCTGGTTCGACGTCGAGCCCGGCACCAACCCCGGCTTCCTGTTCCAGCAGAACACGCTCCGCGACGCCCTGGTCGCCGGCCTGCACTTCGACATCTTCCACCGCCACGCCCAACGGCTGGTGATGGCCAACCTCGCCCAGACCGTCAATGTGCTCCAGTCAGTGCTCCACACCGACGGGGCCGAGCTGATCCTCACCCCGACCTACCACGTTTTCGAGATGAACAAACGGCACCACGACGCAACAAGGCTGGACGTTCACTTCGCATCACCCGTCGACATCCGGCCCGTCGGTGATCTCGGGCCTGCAGACGCTCAGCATGAGCGCAAGCACCAAGGACGGATCGGCGCTCCTGTCCCTCACCAACCTGGACGCCGAGTCAGAACGCAACGTCGAAGTCAACCTACGCGGCGGCCGCTTCGAAGTCGGACGGGCGCGTGTCCTCACCGCCGACCAGCTTGCTGACTACAACACCGCCGAGCGTCCCCGCGCGGTCGCCCCTCGAAGCCTGGACGACGTCAAGCGGTCTGGAGACACCGTCACCATCCAGGTGCCAGCCCACTCGTTCGTGACGGTCGAGCTGGAGGCCGTCGGAGTCGGTCAGGACGTGCGACGCTGACCGTCTGTCTGCGGTCGCGAAGCGGTGGATTCTCGGGCGACGATCTTGTACTGGGTGACGAACTCCTCATGGGTGTCGGTGGATATCGTGCCCGAGATCCTGCCCACCAGCCGGTCGACAGCCCTCTTCGCGATCTCCTCCATCCCAGGATCGACCGAGGACAGCGACGGAACGGTGAATGCCGCCTCGGCCACATTGTCAAATCCGATCACCTTCACCTCTCCAGGGACGTCGAGCCCGAGATCCGCTAGGCCGCGCAGAACGCCAATCGCGATCGTGTCAGTCACGCAGAACACGCCGTCGAACTCGATGTCCCGCGCCGCAAGCCTTCGAACAGCATCGGCGCCCGCCTCCATGCTGAGTACATCGAAGTTCACCAACAGATCAGCGGAAAAACGAATCTTCGCCCGACGAAGTGCCTGACGGTACCCCTCGAGCCGCAAGCTGGACACGTCCACCTCGCCCGTGAGGGAACCATCCACCATGACGATACGGCGGCATCCGCGTTCGATCAGATGCTCGGTCGCCGCCCGCGCCGCCTCGACATTCGGCATCGCAATATGGTCGACGGGACCGTCGAAGATGCGCTCACCCAAGATGACCACGGGGAAGCCCACATTCAGCAGCCCCCCATCTGCTGAACCAAGACCGACCGTGCTGAGGATCAGCCCGTCATAAAGCCGATTTCGCGACATGCTCAGCACGTTGAGTTCCTTATCCCGGCGGCGACCCGTTTGCTCAACCACCACGCGCAGGCCATGCCGTTCAGCGGCCGAGATGATCGCCGCGCCGAGTTGGCCCCAGTAGGGTCGGTCTACCTCCGGCACCGCCAAGCCGATAGTGTTGGTGCGCCCAGTTCGCAGATTGCGCGCGGCCACGTTGACCCGGTAACCAAGGTCATTCATGGTGGCCAGGACCTTCGCCCGGGTCGATTCCTTGACGTGCCGATGCTCGTTAATCACATGCGACACCGTCATCGGCGAAACCCCAGCGGCCTTTGCGACGTCCTGTATCGTTACCATATTCACTATTGTATGCGGGTCACGCTCGCTTTCTCCAGCGCGCGCTGCATGTCGGCGCTCGCTGGAGAGTGGACCAGGTGGCTACTCGACCGGGGGCCAGAGTCGTCGTCGACGCCCCGCGCGCGTCTCAGCCCGCTACAGCCCGGGAGCGGTCAGCATTGGCCACCGGAGAGCCTCAGTGCATCGAGGCGGCCGTTGTCGACAACCGGCTGATCGCCAACCCTGCCGAGCGGGTCCCGCTGCCAACCGAGCGAGCAGCCCCGGTTCCTTGCCGAGGTCGAAGGCCTGTTCAAGCACCTACCCGACCAAGACGGGCGCGTGATAATGGTGGCCCGCTGTTTCGGGGTACCTCGCCGGCGATGTTTGGCACCCGGCTGGGGCGTGGGCCGCATTGACTGGTCTCACCGTCCAGCGGACTGCGGCTGGCGTTGGGCCGTTCGGCGTGAAAGTTGCGCTTCACCAGGTCCGGCGGCCGCAGCGGCGTAGTGTCGGAGCTCTGCTCAGTCTGATTTGGCCCCACCGTGACGGTCTGATCTGGATGGTGCCCGCGCTGCCATCGCCGGCCAGGGGCCCCCTCAGCTCAGCTGGTCACGAGGATTCAACGATGTCGAGGTTGGCTGGGTGTCGGTCGTGTTCAGTCTCGATGTCATAGTCGTTTTGGACGTTGAGCCAGAACCGCTCGGACAGCCCGAGTGCCTTCGACAGGCGCAGAGCGGTGTCGGGGGTAATCCTGCGCTTACCGTGGATGACCTCGCTCACCCGAGTCTGGGTGAGGCCGGTTGCCTGGGCCAGGCGGTACTGGGTAATGCCGAGCGGCTCCAGGAATTCGGTCAGGAGGATCTCGCCGGGAGTGATCGGATCGTGCGCCTTCGTCGTCATTGTCTTCTCCTCTCAGCTCAGCTCAGCTCAGTGGCAGTCTGGTCAAATGGTGAGATAGATATCCGAATTGCGAGACGCAGGCCAATCAAATCCTCTTGACTAGGCCAAACGCTGAGAGCCCCCTCGGGGAATCGAACCCCGGACCTAGCCTAGTAGAACCGGCCAATCTTCGCCGCCGCTGAATCCGCCAACGGCGCCGGCCGTGCGAGTGATCCTAGGAAGTCCAGAGACGGTCGACGGGCATGGCGTAGAGACGGTCGTCAAAGTTGTAGGAGCGTTCGCCCAGGTAGAGCACGACGCCAGCTATGAAGGCGTCACCGGCGAGTCCGCGCAGCTTCTTGAGCGGTGCGAAGTCGCCGCCCGGTACCCGGGTGCCGGCTTTCACCTCGAAGGCGAAGAGAGACCCGTCGTCGCGTTCGATGACCAGGTCCACCTCGTCGTTGTCGTAGGTGCGCCAATGCCCATGGGCAACTGACTCATCCAGCCATGAGGACTGCTTCAGCAGCTCGCCCACAGCGAAGGTCTCGAGCAGGTGGCCGAGCTCCGTCAGCGATGTCGCATCTCGTCGCGCTAGCTTGCTGGAACTGAGCCGTAGCAGCCGGGCCGCCACCCCGGAGTCGAGAACATGCAACTTCGGGTGGGCCCCGACACGGGAGCTCAGCGTCTTCCCCCAAGACGGCAGCCGGTAGGTCAGGAAGACTGCCTCCAGCAGCCGGGTGTAGCCCTCGGCCGTTGGATGGTCCAGACCAGAGTCGTGTGCCGCCCGCTTGATGTTGACCACCTGCGCCGTCTGCCCGGCGAGCCGCTGGAGCAGACGGGGCAGCAGGTTCCCTTGCCGAATCCGGCTGAGGTCGCGCACGTCACGCTCCAGGGTGAGGGCGACGTACTCGTCGAACCAGCGGTTGCGGGCGGCGGTGCTGGAACGGGTGAGCGCAAGGGGGAAGCCGCCAGCCACGACCCTGTCGATGTAGTCCTCCCGCAGGGTCGTGGAGGTGGGACGTCCTGCCACCACGGCACCCGGGTCCTCAAACAGGTCAGAGAGGAACCTCTCGACGGTGCCGGTGATCTCACCCTGCGAAAGCGGGTGGACTGTGAGGCGCGACATACGGCCGGTCAATGCCTGGGCCGCAGGGGGCAGCGAGTCGTGCCGAGTGGAACCGGTCAGGACGAAGCGGCCGGGACGGCTGTCCTGGTTGAGTTCGGCCTTGATGGCGTCGAGGACCAGCGGTGCCTTCTGGTACTCGTCGACGCAGACCGGGCCGGGCCCGGAGATGAACGTGCGAGGGTCGACGAGTACCGCGTTCTGGGTGGCAGGGTCGTCGAGGTCGAGGACACGCCCCGTCGGGTGGGCAGCGGCGATGTCACGAAGCAGGGTGGACTTACCGACGGACCGTGGCCCCTCCAGCAGGAGTACGGGGTCATCGGCCATCCGGGAAGAGGCCAGCGGCCTAAGACGTCGGGGAGCGATGCCCTTGAACGGTGTCGCCACGGCGCAAAGCTACCACGAACTTACATAACTGAGGGGCTGGAACCTTACTTTTTGTGCCACGTCGGTCTTACTTTTCGATGACCCTGAATCTTACTTTTTGAAAGCCCTGAGCCGTACTTTTTGAGTAGCAGCTGGATGCGGCGCCCGGTCACCGCGATCCGCCGCACCGCCTTGGGCGAGCAGCCCGGAATCGGTCTCGGATAGGCCACGTTCGCTGGCACCACGATGGTGTCGACCCGGACCCGGGTGCAGCGCACCAGCTTCGCCTCCGCTACTTTCGCCAACAGGGCTTCGTTCAACCCCTCGACCGCCACCGAACCGCAGCATGAGCGCGGCGCCTGAGCACAGGTGGGTGCGAGGCCGACGAGGCGCCAGACGTCGTCGCCATCCACGCTGCCGAAAAGTCCACCAGCAAGACGACATCGGCCGGCCCACTAACCGTCGAGCATGGTCCATAACTTGGCGATCCGACCCGGCCCAGGTTGGGCCGCCCGGTGTTGCGGACTCGTCGGTGACGAAGTAGCCGTCGATCCGCGCGCTGAGTTCGACGATCCGGGCGGCGTAGCTGTCGATCAGGTTTAGATTCACCTGGGCCAAGAAGCCGTGGTGGACGCCGAACCGGCCGGTCAACGCCTCCGCCAGTTCCGCCTTGGCCGCCTTCAGACGGCCGTCGCCCAGCCCGGCCAATACGTCGGGGTCGCGTTCCCCGGCGATCAGCACCTCGATCATCCGCCGTCAGGACAACCCGTTGATGTCGTTGATCACCGACGACAGCTTCAGCGCCGCCGATTCCAACAGATTCTCCATCCGCTGGACCTCTCGCCGCGTAACCGGACCAAGGTGGAGCGGGTCCGGACCAGGTCCTTCAGCTCCAGATGTCGCCGTCGGCACCGGCTGCGGCATCATCGCCAACAGCCGCCGACTGCAGGCGGCGGCGAGTACGCCGATGAACTCGGCCGGCTCCAGATCGCTCCCGACGGCACCTGGACCCGCCTAGAGAAGATCAAGCTCCCGCACCGCCATCGCCGCAGCCGCCCGCGGCACGGCCGATCTGATGACGACGCCGACCACCTTGACCGACGTCGCCCCCGAACACAGCACTGCCGCGGCGGAGGTCCAAGCCCACGCCGACGATCACGTCGGCCGCGATATCCGGGCGGCGCGACACTCGGCACCCAGGCGACCAGGTGCAGGTTAGCCGTCCACGAGCGACCTACGCACTCAAGATGTTTGCCATGCGTAGGTCACCGCGTTTAGCCTCGCACCGTGACCTACGCGTTCCACCAACATGACCATGCGTGGGTCTCAAACCCGGGAATCGGGAGTGAAATCGTGTGTGACTCGCGCGCTTATTGGCTGCCGGTAGGGCTGCCAACCATCGACACCACTTTCCTTCGATTCTCACAATGTGCTTCTGACAAGGCGAAATGCTGCGAGCCGCCTAAGAGAATCGAACTCTTGACCTACGCATTACGAGTGCGTTGCTCTGCCATCTGAGCTAAGGCGGCGCGTGACTCGGCCAGGCCGGAGGACACGATCGCCCACTATATCGAGCAAGCCGGCGACGGTCGAAGCCGTAGCCGGACCAGCACGATGTCGGATGTGTGCCTCCTCGCCCACCATCAGTTGTGGGGAAGGTAGCGCGGCATACACGCCGAGCTACCTTCCCCAATGTGCTCGATGCCCAGCTGCCGGGGGCCTCAGCAGCGTGTGCCGTCGGGCGGCGCTTGGCCGCGCGCCAGATAGTCGACCACAATCTGCCCGACGCAGGCACTCTGTCCGTAGGCGAGGTGACCCTCCCCGTCGAAGCGCACCAGGAGCCCGGAAGCGAGCTCGTCGGCCATCGACGAGGCGTATTCGAAGGGCGTGGCGGGATCGCCAGTGGTGCCGATCACCACGATGGGTGGCGCTCCGCGGGCGACGACCTTCGGCGGTGGCGGCGCCGGTGCCACCGGCCACAACGGGCAGACCAGGTCCGGTCCTCCGAGCGAACCCAGCACCGGCGCGTCCCGCGCAGCCTCAGCCAGCTGCTTCTGCGCCCCGCGGACGCTCACCTCCTGGCTGTCGAGACATCGGATCGCTGGGAACGCGTAGCTGAGTTGTCCGTAGGTCCCGTCGGCCGAGCGGCGGTTCGACAGATCGGCCAACTGCAGCAGCGCACGCCCGTCGCCGGAGAAGATGGCCGCGGTCAGCGCATCGGCCAGCGGACCCCAGCTCGACTGGGAGTACATCGAGAAGAAGACAGCCTCCACACCCAATTGCTGGGTCAGCGGCCGACCACCGGGCACCGGCAGCGGCGACGAGTCCAGCCGGTCCAGGAAGCTCTTGATGACGAACAGCACGTCGTCGCGCTGGGTGCCCATCCGGCAGCGGCGCTCGGCACACCATTCGGCGAAGTGGTTCAGCGCGCGTTCGAACCCCTCGACCTGGGTCAACGACACTTCCCGGTTGATGTTCACCGCCCCGTCGAGCACCATCCGGCCCACGCGACCAGGAAACAGTTCGGCGTACAGCGCTCCGATCCGCGTACCGTACGAGGATCCGAAGTAGCTCAGACGGTCGTCGCCCACCAGCCCGCGCAGCAGGTCCAGGTCGCGTACCGTCTCCACGGTCGAAATGTGGCGCAGCAGCACGCCTGACCGCTCGAGACACGATCGCCCGAAGGCGCGCTGGTCTTCGATCCGGGCCTGCAGTTCGGCGTCGTCATCGGGTGAGTTGTCCATCGCGTACGACCGGTCGAGGTTGGCGGCACCTGAGCAGGAGACCGGCGTCGAGGCGCCCACACCGCGCGGGTCCCAGCCGAGGATGTCGTAGTCCCCCAGTCCGGTGGAGTCGAACGAGCCGACGTAGTTGACTCCGGACCCACCCGGGCCGCCTGGATTGATGAACAGGCTGCCGAGTCGCCGCGCACTGGTGGACGGCTTGCGGGCCAGGGTCAGGGTGATCGCGGTCTGGTCCGGGGCTGCGTAGTCGAGCGGGACGAGCACCCGCGTGCACTCAAACGTCTGCCCGCACGGGCGCCAGGCGATCTGCTGCTGCTCGTACCGCCGCAAGCCCGTGCCTGGCGGCGGATCGGCAAAGCCGGCCGGGGTGATGGAGGGCACCGGCAGCAGTGGGCGTCCGTCCTCGGGCAGCGCGGCAGTCGATGAGCCGGTCGGGCTCGTCGTCGGCACCGTCGCCGGCCGGTCGAGCCCACACGCGGCGAGCAAGAGGCCGGCAAGGGCGAGCGTGCCGAGAGTGCGGGCCTTCGCCATGCGGCGAGCCTACGTGGAGGGTGCTGGCCCGGAATCAAGCTCGGCGAGGGTCCGTTCGACCAGCTCACGTTCGGCCTCATTGGAGTTCAGCGCGAGCGCGGAACGGTAGGCCTGGGCCGCCTCACCAACCCGTCCGAGCCGATTCAGCAGACTGCCCCGGACCACGTGGTAGGGCCGATAGTCCACCAATGCCAGCGGATCGACGGCCGCGAGCGCGACGGCAGGTCCGTGCACCTCGGCCAGAGCAACCGCGCGATTGAGCTCCACCACCGGAGTGGGCGCGACCACCAGCAACTGGTCGTAGAGCCTCAGGATCTGCCGCCAGTCGGTCTCGCCCGCCGTTGCCGCGTCGCTGTGCACGGCGTTGATCGCCGCCTGGATCTGGTACGACCCCGGCCGTCCCCGGCGCAGGCAGGCGCGTACGAGGGCCTGGCCCTCGGCGATCAGCGTCGCATCCCAGCGCGTACGGTCCTGGTCGGGAAGCAGTACCATCGCACCGTCCGGCGCTGTTCGCGCCGCCCGCCGCGACTCGGTCAGCAGCAGCAGCGCCAGCAGGCCGATCACCTCAGCCTCGTCGGGCATCAGCTCAGCGAGCAGCCGCGCCAGCCGGATTCCTTCGGTGCAGAGGTCGGCCCGGACGAGGTCGCCGGCGGTCGCGGTGTGACCCTCGGAGAAGGTCAGGTAGACGGCGGCCAGCACCGGCGGCAGTCGGTCCGGAAGTTCGGCGTCGGCTGGGATCCGGTACGGGATCCGGGCTGCCTTGATCTTGTTCTTCGCGCGCAACAGCCGCTGCGACATGGTCGCTTCGGCGACCAGGAATGCGCGGGCGATCTCCGGCATCTCCAGACCACAGATCAGCCGCAGGGTCAGGGCGACCTGCGCCGGCTGGGCCAGCGCGGGGTGGCAGCAGGTGAAGATGAGCCGGAGTCGGTCGTCCCCCATCGGTCCGGCCGGCTCCTCCCACTCACCGCCTGCCATCAACGCCACCGCCTCGGCCTGCTTGCCGGCCCGCAGTGCCTCGCGGCGCAGCCGATCGATGGCACGGCGCCGCGCGGTGGTGGTGATCCAGCCGCCCGGATTGGCCGGCAGCCCGCTCTGCGGCCACCGTTGCGCGGCGACCGCGAACGCCTCCTGGACCGCATCCTCGGCGAGGTCGATGTCGCCGAGGACGCGCACCAGGATGGCAACGGAGCGGCCCCACTCGGCGCGGAAGACCCGCGCGAGGTCGGCATCGTCGGCCACGTTCACCGGCAGGTCAGGCCCGAGACGTACGCCGGCTCAGGCCGGCTCGTCCTGGAACGGACGTACCTCGACCGGCCCCATGCAGGCGGCGGCGCCCTTGGCGGCCCAAGCCAGCGCGACGTCCAGATCTGCGGCCTCGATCACCCAGAAGCCGCCCAACTGCTCCTTGATCTCGACGAACGGTCCGTCCGTGGTCACCACCTCGCCTCCGCTGCTCCGCACCACGGTCGCGGTGCTCGACGGATGCAGGCCGCCGGCGAACACCCACGCGCCGGAGTCCCGCAGCTCGGCGTTGAACTGATCCACCTGCTGGTAGGCCTGCTGCATCTCCTCGACCGGGGTGTCGGCGAACTCGGACTCGTCGCCCCACACACTGAGCAGGTACTGGGTCATGGTTGGCTCCTCGTGTCTTGGCGACCCCTCTGGCCGCCTTCACCCTTCCTACGAACGGCCGCGATCGAATCCGACACTCTCCGCGCCGATCGGTTCGACGAGTTGATCAGTCCTGCTCGTCGTCGGCGCGCCGACGCCGGAGTCGGGCTTTCGGGGACGCACCGCGGGGTGGCGTGCTGGACGTCGCGGCTGGGGCCGCCGGGGCTGGGGACGTCGGGGCCTGGGGACGTCGGGCCTGGGGACGCGAAACTGGCGACATGCGGCTGGAGGCGCAGGTCGGGCGTCGTGCAGTTGCCGGGCACCGCAGACCGTCGCCTTGGAACAGCTGCGCACCTCACCACTCGCACTCATCCTCAGCACGACCGAATCAGCGGGAACCTGGTGGGCCAGCACCACAGCCTCGCCGTCCTCGAGGGCGACCCGCTCCCCCACCGCCGGGACCTCGCGGGCGAACTCGGCGTAGAGCGGGTGCTCGTACTTGAGGCAGCACATCAGCCGGCCGCAGGCACCGGAGATCTTGAGCGGGTTGGGCGGCAGGTCCTGCATTTTGGCCATCCGAAGGCTGACCGGCTCGAAGTCGGTGAGAAACGTCGCGCAGCACAGGTCGCGTCCGCAGTTGCCCAGACCGCCGATCATCCGCGCCGCGTCGCGCGAACCGATCTGCCGCAGGTCGATCCGGGCCCGGAGCGCCCGGGCCAGCTCGCCGACGAGCACGCGGAAATCCACCCGTTGCGGGGCGGTGAAGTACACGACGACCAGTTCGTCGAAGTCGGCGCCGGTGTCGACGTAGTCCACTGCCACGACCTTCATCGGGAGCTGACTCTTCTTGATCAGCCTCCGCGCGGCGAGTTTCGCTTCCGCGCGGCGGCGCCGATTGGCCGCGTCACGGGCCAGATGGTCCTCACTGGCCCGGCCCGCACAACGGGGAAGATCCTCGTACGCGCCGTCTTCGCTGACCCACTCCGGCGCCCACACGCACTCAGCGACCTCGGGTCCGGCGTCGGTCGGCACGAGCACCCTGTCGCCGACGTGGTACTCCTCGTCCCCGGGATCGAGGTAGTACAGCCGGCCGTACCGCTCGAAGGACACGGCCATCACCCGGCTCATGCAGCCAACATAGCCCGCGAGCCCCGCACCACCCCCGATCCGGTCCCATCCGGCTCCGATCTCGCCCCGCTCCGATCCCGATCCGCCCCGCTCCCATCCGGCCCGATTCCCCGAGGAAACGCCGACAAACGACAGAGATTCGGCGCCGATCCGGGTCGCTTCTCGGCGTTTCCTGGTGGAGGGAGGAGCTGAAGCTGAGGGAGGGAGCTGAAGGCTGAGGCCGGGGCTGAGGCTGGAGGCTGAGGCCGGGGCTGAGGCCGGGCTGGGGGCTGAGGCTGAGGCTGAGGCCGGGGCTGGCGCCGGGGCGGGGGGAAAAGGACCCGGCGGGCTTGAGGTTGGGCCGGATCTGGCGAGGGGCCGAGGGTGGAAAGCCGGAAGCCCGGCAGATGCGGGTCTGCCGGGCTTCCACGGGTGGGCTACTGGGGGGCAGGGACCCACCCGCGCCATGCGAGTTCTAGGAAATCTTGAGCGACTGTCCTGCGTAGATCAGGTGCGGATTCTTCAGCCGCTTCTTGTTCAGCTTCCAGACGGCCTTCCAGCCGCCCTTCACGTGATGCCGGGTGGCGATCTTACCGAGCGTATCGCCGCGCCTCACCTTAACGGTCTTTGCGCCGGCTGTGGGACGCGCCACACTTTTCTTGACGGCCTTCTTTTTCGCGACCGCCTTGCTTGCCGACTTCGTCGCCGCGGCGGAGATCCCGGGGTTGGTACGAGGCGTCGCGGATCGATCGGCCTTCCCGTTCTTCTTGGTCAGCCCTGCCCGCACGCTGCAGACCGGCCAGGCACGCGGACCCTGCCCTGCCAGTACGCGCCGGGCGACAGCGATCTGCTCGGCTTTGCTGGCCCGATTGGCCTGCCGCGCGTACTTGCGGCCGCCGAACTGCCGCCAGGTGCTCGAGGAGAACTGCACCCCGCCGTAGTATCCGTTGCCGGTACTGATCTTCCAGTTGCCGCTGCTCTCGCATTGCGCAACCTTGTCCCAGACCGTTTTGCGGCCGGCCGCCTGAGCGGGTCCGGCGGCGACGAGTCCGAGCCCGAGGGACAGCGCGAGCGCCGCCACGATGCCGACGAGCCGGGTCGCGATGACGCGGATGCGGATCCGTCTGGTCTGCGTGAGGCGGGCCGGGCGTGGCCCGACGATGGTTGTCGACGCCAAGACGTCTCGTCCTTCCCTGACGTTCAGCCTGCGAAGTGAGCTGACGGGTTCGGACTGTCAGGTTGCCCGGCGCCGTACGACGCTGCTGATGCAGCGCCTGCGGCACTTCACCCCTGGATCTCCCGGTCCTGACCAGAGAAATCCTGTGGTTCCTCCACCTCCGCTGTACACCCGGGGCGTTCCCGGCGAGGCGTCCGCCCAGCGAAGCTCGGCATAGCGGACACGCGCTGAACGCAGGCACATCCGATGCCCACGGTGAAGCTCGACAGCCTCGAAATTTCCCCAGAACGCAAAGATAACGAATTGGATACGAAGCCGTCCCTCACCGTAAAGGGTCCGACGCAGATGCGCAAGTTCGTGCTAGCGCACGCGCCAATATTCTCGCCGCACGCCGCGCCACTGAGGGTCGGCGGCAAGCCCCCACCACCAGCGAGCGACAGTATGGCGTCGGCTCCAGCGCCAGGCCTCAGGTGAAGGTGGCGACGATGTTCATCACCGCGGGGCCGAGCAACACGATGAACAGCACCGGCAGGATGCAGAACATCAGCGGGAAGAGCACCTTCACCGGGATCTTCATGGCCTTCTCCTCGGCCCGCGACCGGCGCTTCGCCCGCATCTCCGACGCCTGGGTGCGCAGTACGTCGGTGATCGCCACCCCGTGCGCGTCGGCCTGGATGACGGCGCGGACGAACCGGCGCAGGTCGGGCACCGCAGCCCGGTTGGCCAGGCCCTCGTACGCCTCGCGCCGGGAGTGGCCGACCTGGATCTCGGCCAGGGTGCGGAGCAACTCCTCCGCGAGCGGGCCCTGCCCGTTCTTTCCCGCCTTCGACATGGCCGCGTCGAAGCCGAGACCCGCCTCGACGGCGATGGTCATCTGGTCCAAAGTGTCGGCCAAGGCGTTGGTGATCTTCTCCCGCCGCTCGATCCCACGGCTGTAGAGCAACAGCTCGGGCACGAAGTAGCCGACGACGGTGCCGACCAGGGTGATGCCGAGCGAGAGGGGGCTGGGCCGGGTCAGAGCGAAGAGCCCGCACAGCACCAGGGCCAGCGCCGCCAGCACGACCTTCGCGGCGACCAGCCTCTCCAGTGGCCACTCCGGCGGCCGACCGGCCTTGACCATGAGGTTCTCCAGCACCTTGACCCGGCTCTGCGGCGTGAGTCGCGCGGCGGTCTGAGCGATCCAGGACTTCGGCTCCTCAGCTGGACCGCCTGCCGTGGCCGCTGCCGGCCTCAGACCGCGCAGCAGATTGGCATGGATCTGCGGGTTCTGCCGGGCCCCGCCGAAGGCGGCGAAGGTCAGCAACACGACGGCCAGGCACAGTGACCCCACGGCTATCAGCACCATCATCGACATGTCGGCTCCTCACATCTCACAGTCGCGGGATCAGAAGTTGATCGTGACGGCTTTGCGCAACCAGAGCGCGCCCGCGGCCATCAAGATGACGCAGAGCGCGAGCAGGCCGTAGCCGATCAGGCTCTGGGTGAAGCCCACGAGGTACTCGCGGTTGAACAGGAACAGGAAGCCCCCGATCCCGACGGGCAGCACCATCAGCACCAGCGCCGACATCTTGCCCTCGGCGCTCAGCGCACTGATCTGGCGCCGGATCTGGCCCCGCTCGCGGATGGTGTTGCCGACCCCGTCGAGCACCTCGGCCAGGTTGCCGCCGGTCTCCCGGTTGATGGCGATGGCCTGGGTGATCCAGACGAAGTCGTCGCTCTTCATCCGCAGGCCGGACTCCTCCAGCGACTGGGTGAGGTCACGGCCCACGCGCGTCTCGTTGATGATGCGGGCGAACTCCTCCGACGTCGGCTCGTCGGCCTCACGGGCCACCGAGGCCAGGGCCTGCTGCAGGCTGTGGCCCGCGCGCAGGCTGCCGGCCAACAGTTGCAGGGAGTCGTCGAGCTGCTCGCCGAACAACTTGCGGCGCTTTCCCGCACGAAGGTCCAAGAAGACCTTGGCCAGGACCGGGGTGACCAGGGCGAGAAGGATGCCCAGTACGGGTCCGACCAACACCACGCCGAGCGCAGCCAGGGTCAGCGCGGCGACCACGACCAGGAGCACGAATTCCTGGGCCTTGATCTTCAGGCCCGCCCGTTCGAGCGCGGCGACGACCCGGCCGCTGTCGTCGCGGCTCTCCATCATCCGGCCGATCAGCGCGGTGGCCGCGGTGGACGCCTCCGTCAGCGCACCCTGCTGGATCGCCGAGGCGCCCACCCGTCGGCGGTGGATCGGCAGCCGGGCCGGTCGGGGAGCCAGGACCGCGTACGCGAGTGCGGCCAGTGCGAACGCGCACAGGCCGATGCCGACCCAGGCCGCGGTGGACAGGATGGGCATCATCGCCCCGCTCGTACGGGCGGGGCGCCGAAGACCGATGGCGAGAGGTGAATGCCCAGGTCGGCGAATTTGTCGCTGAACTTGGGCCGGATGCCGGTCGCGACGGGACGGCCGAGGAACTTGCCGTTGGCGTCGACCCCGGCGCCGTAGTCGAACAGGAAGGCGTCCTGCATGGTGACGGTCTGACCCTCCATCCCCTGGATCTCGGTGACCGCGGTGACCCGCCGCGTACCGTCGCGCAGGCGGTTCAGCTGGACGATGAGGTCGACCGCGGAGGCGATCTGCTCGCGCACCGCGCGCAGCGGCAGGTCCATGCCGGCCATCAGCACCAGCGTCTCCAACCGGGCGACCGCGTCCCGGGGGGTGTTGGCGTGCACCGTGGACAGCGACCCGTCGTGGCCGGTGTTCATCGCCTGCAGCATGTCGAGGCACTCCCCACCACGGACCTCGCCGACCACGATCCGGTCGGGCCGCATCCGCAACGAGTTCTTGACCAGGTCTCGAATGTTGACCTCGCCCCGACCCTCGATGTTGGCGGGCCGGCTCTCCAGTCGCACCACGTGCTCCTGCTGGAGTTGCAGCTCGACCGCGTCCTCGATGGTCACGATCCGTTCGCCCTCGGGGATGAAGGAGGACAGCACGTTGAGCAGCGTCGTCTTGCCGGTGCCGGTGCCGCCGGAGACGATCACGTTCAACCGCGCCTCGACGCAGGCCCGGAGCAGCTCGGCCATCTCCGGGGTCAGCGTGCCGAAGGCCAGCAGGTCGTTGACGCGGAGCGGGTCGCGGGAGAACTTGCGGATGGTCAGCGTCGAGCCGCTGAAGGCGATCGGCGCGATCACGGCGTTCACCCGGGACCCGTCCAGCAGGCGGGCGTCGACCAGGGGCGAGGAGTCGTCGATCCGCCGGCCCACCCGGGACACGATGCGCTCGATCACCCGGCGTAGCTGCTCCTCGGACACGAACCGGGCCGAGCTGCGGGTGAGCCGGCCGTTCTGCTCGACGAACACCGCCTCGGGTCCGTTCACCATGATCTCGGTCACGGTGGGGTCGTCCAGCAGTCGCTGCAGCGGTCCGTGGCCGAGGACGTCGTCCTGCACGTCCTGGATCAGCCGCTGCCGCTGCTCGCTGGTCAACGGCACCTGATCGTCCTCCACGACCTGGTTCAGCTCGGAGCGGACCAGGTCGTGCAGGCGCTCCTCGCTCATCGTCGGATCGTTGAGCTTGGACCCCACGCGCTCGAACAGCGTCGCCATCGCGCGGTCCTTGAGCTTGGTCAGCGCATCCGAGCCCGAGGCTGCGTCAGGTTGCGCCGGAGGCGGCAGCCGACGTACCGGCGCCTCGGTGACGCCGACCACAGGACGTGCCGGAGTCGCCGGCGGGTTCCCCGGCGGCGGGGCCGGGCTGGGCGCCGGTCGGGTTTCGACACCGCCGGTGCGGCGGTTGGCATTGAGCCGGTCGGTCAGATTCACTTCGTTCGGTCCTCTCGGCTCGGGCCGTGCCTCGGGGAGAGGCCACGGACCCAGCGGCGGGGTTGCGAGGGGGCTGGGCCCCCCTGGTCAGTTCGCGGTGACGACCGTGCGGGGGCGACGGAACCAGCCGGTGGCGGCGCGCTTGGGCGTCGGACGGTTCTTGGCGTTCTTCTCGAAGCCAGGCGCGGCGGCCTTCATCTTCGCCGTCTCCCCGGTCTCCACGAATCGGCTGACCAACCGGCGCAGCTGGGTGGCCATCGGATCGCGGACGCCGCTCTGGAGCAGCGGCACGCCGATGTTCACCGAGTTGGGCGTGGCTTTCGACCTGGGCAGCATCACGTTCACCGGGGCGCCGATGGTCGCCTCGACGTCGCCGACGGTCAGCCCGGAGCGCGGGTCGGCGAAGTTGATGACCACGTGCCGTCCGCTGGGCACCATCTCCAAGGCGTTGAGGGTGTCGACCTCCTTGCGCAAACCACGCAGGCCCGGTACGTCCATGCTGGTCAGCAGGACCAGGTCCGAGCTGGCGTCCATGGCGGCCAGGGTGTGGTCACCCATCCCGGGCGCCGTGTCCACGACGACGTAGCGGAACTCCGCGGCGAGCGTGCGGAGCAACTTGCTGACCTCGGCCGCGGTGATGGTGTCGGCCACCACCGGCGACTCAGGCGCGCAGATCACGTAGAGACCGGTCTCGTGCAGGGTCAGGTAGGTCTTCAGCACCATGGTGTCCTGGCTGGCCGGACCGTGCACCGCTGATTCGAGGAAGTACTCGGGATCGAGGTTCAGGCCACTGGCCACGTCGCCGAACTGGACGTCCAGGTCCACCAGGACAGTGGACTTGGGTGCCACCCGGGCCAGGCCGACCGCCAGGTTGACCGAGACCGTGGTCTTGCCGACACCGCCCTTGGGCGACACCACGCTGATGACCCGGCCGCCCGGCTTGTCCTCCGCGACGGGTGGCTGCTCGACCTCCTCAGGCTGAGCCGCCTCGGCCAGGCGGGCTTCCGCCGCGGCCAGGGCGCGATCCAGCACGGCGGCCAGGTCGGTGGTCGCCGCGTCGGGAGAGACGAGGTCCTGGACGCCGGCGCGCAAGGCGGCCAGGGCCAGCTCGCTGACCTCGCGGGTGACGAGCACCACGCTGGTGGCCGGGTGGAGCTGGCGCAGCCGGGTGGTCAGCTCGAAGGCCGAGTCCGCGGGACGCGCGTGCGTCGAACCGGGCTCGCGATGGTCGCTGCAGTCGAGCAGCACCACATGCGGAGTGGGCGTCCCCTCCGGCAGCAGGCCGAACACCTGCACCGGATAGGTCGGCATCTGGGCTGCGAGCGCCTCGTAAACAGGGACGCTCGCCAGTTGCTCCACGCGCCCGGCCAACTCCGGCGACGCCGAGACGACGACGATTCCGCTCATCGGAAGAGCCTCGCCTTGTTCTGGACCTGGGTTCCGGTCTTGTCGGCGTTCTCCGGCTCGGACGACAGCCAGACGGTTCCGTGCTCGGCCGCAAAGACGATCTTCTCCAGGTTCGCGCCCGTGCTGGCCAGGGTGACCATCAACTGCTGCGGCGCGTTCGCGGATCCGCCGTCACCCTCGACCGGCGTAGCCCGGCCGGCAATCTTGGTCACCAGCACGTCGTGCACCGTGAGGTAGGTGCTGTCGGGCTCCTTGTAGGACAGGAACACCCCGACCTTGGTGCCCGCTTCCAGCGTGCCGCCCAGGGCGCGCTGATTGTCCAGCAACAGGGTGAGCTGCTGCAGCCCCTCGGGAACCGTGATCTCGTCGGGGCTCAGCAGGGTGGCCGGGTCGACGAACCGGCTGGCCATGAGCTGCTCACCCGGCTCGAGGTCGACGGTGGCCACCTTGCCGGCCAGCTCGTCGAGACGCGTCACCGTGCCGGGCACCACCGCGATCGCGGGCAGCGCCTTCCGGCTGATCGAGCCCAGCAACTGCTCGCTCGGCGTGCCCTTGGCCACCGCCTGGGTGAGGACGAGCACGTCCTGGGTCTGCACTCCGGCCAGCGCGCGCTGATCGGCGGCCGAGACGTAGCGGAGCAGCATGAGACCGCCGACCGCGGCCAGAACGACGGCGAGTGCGGCGGCGAGGAGTCGGCGTTTCATGGTGCTTCACTTTCTCTAGCGGGTGAGCTGGACGCGCGATGCGCCGAGCTTGGGGGCGGTGGCTGACCAGGTGTACTCGCGGTCGACCTCCACCACCTCGGTGAAGTAGCCGCGAATGCAGCGACTGCTGCCCGAGCAGGGCTTCTCATAGGAATAGCTGGAGCCGAAGAAGTAGCCGGTGAGCCTGAAGGCGGCGAAAGCGTAGATCGTGTACCAGGCGTTCGATCCCGTGCCCCCGGCCTTCTCGTACAGCGGCACGAGCACGGTCTGCTCCTCGTACGCCTCGAAGTCGCTCTTCTTGCAGCCTGGCGGAGGATTGTTCCCTGTAGATGAACTGGCCTGCTCGCCGATCGCGGTGATCACTGCGCAGGTCTCGGCATTGGGCACGAGCCAGCCAAACCCTCCCGGGACTGTTTCGCCCGAAGGATTCTTGCAACTGTCCTCGCCACCTTTGAATTTGACGGTGTACTCCTTGGTGCCTGATGGCCGACCACCGCCGGTCTGCTCCTTGAAGTCGCACCAGGAGAAGGCGAGCGGAAGCTTGGAGGTGCCGCCGCTGATGCCACCCCAGTCGGCCGTCGCGCTGGCCACGACGGTGGTGGAGTTCACCCCGAGCACCGGAGCGAACCAATGCTTTCGGGAAGCGGCGGTGTTGACCGTGACCGTTCCGCTCGCCGCATTGACCGATTTCGCCAGCGACGCCGAGGTGCTGCCGGTCCCATTGGCCGCCGCCAGGGTCTGTGCCGTGCTCAGGGGTGTGCCGCACTTGTTCGCGGCGCAGTCCTTCGCGATGGCGAGGGCTCCGGCGTCCGCACTGTTCCGCAGCATCTGGCGGTCTGACCAGAGCGCGGCCACATCCACCGCAATGGCGCCGAAGCCCATGAAGGCGACGAGCATCAACGCGATCATCACGCTGGTCGCGCCGCGTTCGGTCCGACGCCCGCGCACCTGCTGGCACGCGCAACGGGCTGCAGCCGGCGGCGGTGGCGTCATCCGTTGCATCGCATCGCTCCGACCCCGCTCAGGGTCAACCCGCTGCCGAACATGCCCGTGACGAAGACGAAGTTGTAGGTGATGGTGACCTTGGCGGTTGCGTCCTGGGTCTCGGCGGTTGTGCACGTGCTCGGGGTGACCGCGATCTGGCCGTCGGTCAGACCGAGGTTGCCTGCCGCGTTCTTCGCGCTGGTCCGCGCGGCACTAGGGCTGCTCGACAGCGCCATGGTGCGCACGCCTTCGCGCGCGGCCGCGGACAGGACTGCCTGGGTGTTGAACACCCGGCTGAACTCCATGATGCCGACGGCGAGAGTCAGCACCGCGGGAGCGATGAGCGCGAACTCGACCGCTGCCGCGCCGCGCTCAGACCAGCGTCGAGCCATCGGAATTCTCCTCAGGTATGGGTTTCGGTACCGGCTCTGCACAGTGTGGTGGGGTGCAGAGCCGGTACCGGATGAAGACGTCTGGTGACCCAGGTTGCGGACGCGGTGTCGCGCGGGTCACCGTGGTCGAGGAGATCGCCCTCGACCTCTCGGTCAGACGACCTTGACCTTGCCGGCGATGTTGTTGAACAGGCCCAGCAGGTTGTTGCCCAGCAGGGTGACGCCGACGATGATCACGATGGCGATCAGGCCGACGAGCAGGCCGTACTCGACGGCGGTCGCGCCGCGCTCGTTGCGGCTCTCGACGCGGTTCTCGACCGTGGCGAGGAGGATCTGGAGGTGTGCGATGAAACGGGTCATGAGGGCTCCTAGAGAAAGTTTCCGCCCCGACCGGATACCGTGTTTCCGACCTCGTGGTCGGACAAGAAGAAGCTTTACAGAACTTTGCTGGTTGTGCAACTTGATTCAGTATGACCTGCGTAACATTGTGGTCACGCCTGGATGCGGTCAGCGACCGTCAACTCGGCAAGCGAATCTATTACAGGTTCGGTCTAGCTGTTATCAACCTGTTACCTATGCCGAGTTTTGCTCAACGCGCAAGAACGCAGCAACAGCAGCAGATTTGGCCTATACTCGCAGGCATGCAGGCAACAGGTCTCGGGCTCCGCGAGCGCAAGAAGCAGCTCACCCGCGCGTCGCTCGCCGACGCGGCGCTCCAGCTCGCCGCGGAGAAGGGCCTGGACCATCTGACCATCGACGAGATCGCCAATGTGGCCTTCGTGTCGCCGCGTACGTTCTCCAACTACTTCTCCTGCAAGGAAGAGGCCGTCATGACGGCCGGCGCGCAGGTCAACGAGATGATCACTGAGCTGTACGCCGCCAGCGCGGCCAGCACGGCCAGCGAGCAGCCGCTCGAGGGTCTGGCCCGGGCCTTGGTGGCCGCGTCGTCGACGCTCACCGAGGATGAACTGTCGGTGATAGCACGCCAGATCGAGTTGAGCCGTGAGCACCCGGGCCTTCGGCCGTACGAGGTGGCTCGCTACGACGCACTCGAGCAGCGGCTGCGACTACTGGTGGCCGAGCGGGTCGGTGTCGATCCCGACCATGATCTCTATCCCGGTCTGCTCGCCGCGGCCGCGGTCTCCACCCTGCGCAGTGCGCTGACCGTCTGGGCCATCGACGGCGCCAAGCCGGACCGGCTGTCCGAGCTCATCTCCGCTGCGGTGGAGCAGATCGCGGGCGGTCTGCAGCTGCCTCCGCATCTGCGCTAGAAACCGTCTCGGACAAGCAGAAACCCCGGGCAATGGCCCGGGGTGGCATCAGTTGTCGGAGAGGACGCTCGGGGGTTCGTCCCCTCCGGCAACCGAAGGCCACGTTACTAAAGAACGTGAAGAAACTGAACCCCCCGGACACGCCCGCACATCGCAGGCAGGTCGGCAGCTCAGCCTTCGACCAACCCGATCAGCGCTGCCTCGACGGCGAGCAGTGGGGGCACATTGCCCTCCAACGCGGTGCGGCAACCGAGGAGGGCGTCGATTCGTCGCAGCGTCGCCTCCGGTGAGGACTTCCTGGCCGCGGCGGCGATCTGCGAGCTCAACTCGGTGTTGATCAGCGCGGCCGGAGCTCCGGTCTGCACGCTCAGCACGTCACGGTAGTAGCCGGTCAGCTCGGTCAACGCCCGGTCGATCGCGTCTCGCTGCAACCGCTTGGTCCGGGCCTTCTGCTGGTCCTCCAGGTCCTTGAGGGCCGCTTGGGCCTGGCGAGGCCTCGCACCTCGGGTGCCGAAGCCGAGAGCCTCCTCGAGGGCAGCCCGCTCGCCGGCGTTGAGGTCGTCGGTGACGGCCGCCGTATCCACCGAACACGCCTCGACCAGATCGGCGGCCGCCGACAGACACCCACCGAGCCCTTGGAGCCGGGCCGGGATCGCCAGCACGGCTTGCCGCCGGCCGCGGGCCTTCTCGCTGGTGGCCAGCACCCGGGCCCTCCCGACATGTCCCTGGGCGATTCGGGCCGCGTAGTCGGCCATCCCCGCCTCCACCCCGTCGCGCTCGCGGAGCAACCGCGCGACCGACGCGGGGGTCGGCGTCTGCAGCGTGAGCAACCGGCACCGCGACCGGATGGTCGCCACCACGTCGTCGGCGGTTGGTGCGCACAACAGCCAGATCGTCTTTGGGGCCGGCTCCTCGATGCTTTTCAGCAACGCATCGGCGCCGCGCTCGGTGACCCGGTCGGCGTCCTCCACCACGATCATCTGCCAGCGCCGCAACGTCGGCCTCATCGAGGCTCGCCGGACCAGGTCGCGCACCTCCTCGACGCCGATGGACAACTGCTCGGTCCGGACCAGGGTCACGTCGGGATGCGCGCCGGACAGCGACGTGCGGCAGTCGTTGCACGTGCCGCACCCGCCGAACGGGCACTGCAGCGCAGCGGCGAACGCGCGAGCCGCGTTGGAGCGCCCCGACCCGGGCGGCCCGACGATGAGCCAGGCGTGACTCATGGCGTGCGGCTCACCCGCGACCGCCCGGCGCAGCGCCGCCACCGCACGCTCCTGGCCGATCAACTCCGTCCAGACGGTGTTTATTGCCGCGGGGGGGCGACCCCCCGGACCCCCGCGCTCGCTGCGCTCGCCGGATCTGCCGCGGGGGGGCGACCCCCCGGACCCCCCGCGCTCGCCACGCTCGCCGGATCTGCCGCGGGGGGGCGACCCCCCGGACCCCCCGCACCCGCCGCGCTCGCCGGATCTGCCGCGGGGGGGCGACCCCCCGGACCCTCTGGCGAGCTCATGACCTCACTGTGCCAGGCACCGCTGACAGCAGCGGCGCCACTCTGGCCACCACCGCCGCGGCGATCTGCTCGCGGCTGGCTCTGGCTTCCAGCACCAGGTAGCGCTGCGGGTCGCGGGCCGCGAGATCGAGGAAGTGCTGGCGTGCGCGCTGGTGGAAGACCTCCCCGGCCGCCTCGACCCGGTCCTTGTCGATCTTGGTCTGCACGGCCTCGCCAGGGGCCAGGTCGAGCAGCACGGTCAGGTCGGGTCGCAGCTCCGTCGTGGCCCAGCGCGCGATCTGCTCGACCTCGGCTCCCTCGACCACCCGCCCCGCACCCTGGTAGGCCAGCATCGAGTCCACGTAGCGGTCGCAGACCACCACCGCTCCGCGGCGTAGCGCCGGCTCAACCAGTGCGAACACGTGTTGCGCCTTGTCAGCCGCGTACAGAAGGGCCTCGGCCCGGGGCGACATCTCCCCGGTCGAGGGGTCCAGGACGATCCGGCGGATCATCGCTCCGACCACCGAATCGCCGGGTTCGAAGGTGCGCACGACGTCGCATCCCCGCTCGGCCAACCAACCGCAGAGCAACTCCACCTGGGTGGACTTGCCGACGCCGTCGCCGCCTTCGAAGACCACGAACACGCCGCGTCTCACGCGGGCAGCTTCTTCTCGGTCCGGGACCACAGCCGGACGAGATCGCGGCGGGCCCGGCGCGCCCGGCGAGCGTCGCGTTCGAAGTCCCGACCGGCGACGAAGGCCAACTCCGGCGGCAACTCGGCCGCCCGTTGCACGGCCGCCACCTCGGCGGCCTGATCCCGACGCACCTCCGCCAACAGCTCCCGCAGCGGCGCGAGGCAGTGCTCCAGCTGCTCGGACGCCTCGGGCAGCACCTGTCCGACCACGCTCGGCGACGCCGGTCAGCCGCCCGAGCTCCAGCCAGGCATCCTCCCAGGCGTCGTGGTCGCTCTCCACCGTCAGCCGGTCGGCGACCCGTTGCAGCCGCCCCACCGCCAGCGCCAGCAGCCCGCGCAGTGCGTCACCGGTCGCCTGCGGCTGCAGGTCGGCGAGTCTGGGCGAGCGCACCGCCCCGACCAGTCGCTCCAGCAGGGTCAGGTAGCGCTCGCTGCGCAGCCGGGCCGTCAACCGGTCCAGGCTCGCCTGCTCGTCGGAGCCGCTCGTCGGCGGTGATCCAGCCGAGCTCGTCGTAGAGATCCTCCACCCAGTCGGCGTCCAGCAGCACCGACAGTCCGGTCAGCTCGGTGCGCAGCCGTGCCGCCTCCTTGGCCAGCCGGCCGACCCCAGCCTCGTGCTCGATCGGGCCCCTTCCACCGCGAAGGGCCAGATCGGCCTCGACGATCCGGCGGAGCCGGACGGCAAGCAATTGGGAGACGAAGCGGCGCAGCGGCGCAGCGGCGTCGTACGGGCTGGCCAGGGGCAGGTCGGTGGGCCCGGTGGCCGGCGCGCCCAGCCGGGTGACCAGCCGGGGCAGCCGCGGCACGAACGTCGCGCCGGCCTGGACGAGCGCCCGGTCCAGGAAGGCGGACTGTTCCTCAGTCAGCCCCGGCCCGACCGGAGTGATCATCACCTCGCGGTAGCGGGCCGTGGTCAGGCCGCCGCGGCGCACCGTCACCTTGTCGTCGCGCAACAACGCCATCGTTGCTGCCCCGGTCGTCGCGCAGGGCGAACTCCCGCCGGTCACAGTTGAGGGCGGCGACGGGCCCGAGGGTGGCCCGGCGGCGCAGCGGCCTGATCAGGTCGGCCAGGTCCTCCGGCAGATCGGCGTGACCCATCAGCTCGATCCGGTCCTTGGGCAGCAGGGGCTGCCAGTCGGGCGCGGTCAGGAACCATTCCCCGCGCCCGTCCAGCACGCGGTGCGCGAGCAGCACGCCGGAGCGGATCAGCCGGTGGTCCGGCGCGTCCAGCAGAGTCACGTCGATCTCGTACGCCGCGTTGTGCCCGGCCCGAGCCACGAGGTTGTGCAGGCCGAGCTCGGGGTTCACCAGTCTCGGCGCGGGGGCGCTGTAGGGGAGGTCGTAGAACCGCTGACCGGCCATCCGGTGGCCGGCTCGCTCCGCGGGAACGGCTGCGACCGGCGGCCCGACCGGATTCGCGTCCGTCGGCGGCTCGGCCGACTTCTCGCGCCGGCCTCCGTTGCCACCACCCCGTCGGTCACGCTGCTTGCGCTCCTTGCGCTCGGACCGCTTCTTCGCCTCCGCCTTGGCCACCGCCGGCTCCGAACCTAAACGGCCTTGGCCGCCGACTTCGCCGCCGCCTTGCGGGCCGGCGTCTTGCCGGTCGAGGTCTGGGCGGTCGGGGTCTGGGCGGTCGGGGCCTGGGCGGTCCGGGCTCTGGGCGGTCGGGGTCTTGCGCGGCGACGCCTTCGTGGTCGCCGACTTGCCGGCGGCGGCCTTCCGGGCCGGAGCGGCCTTCTTCGCGGCCCGCTTGGCCGGCGCCGGACCCTTGGCTCGCTTCTCCGCGAGCAACTCGGCCCCGCGCTCCGGGGTCAGCGTCTCGATCTCGTCGCCCCGCCGCAGCGTCGCATTCAGCTCGCCGTCGGTGACGTAGGCGCCGAAACGGCCGTCCTTGACCACCATCGGACGCCCGGAGACCGGGTCGGGGCCCAGCTCCTTCAGCGGCGGCTTGGCGGCGGCCCGCCCGCGCTGTTTGGGCTGGGCGTAGACCGCCAGCGCCTCCTCCAAGGTGAAGCTGAAGATCTGGTCCTCACTGTCCAGCGAGCGAGAGTCGGTGCCGCGCTTCAGGTAGGGCCCGTAACGGCCGTTCTGCGCGGTGATCTCCACCCCGTCGCCGTCCAGGCCGACGACCCGCGGCAGGCTCATCAGTTCCAGCGCCTGCTCCAGAGTGACGCCTTCCACGCTCATCGAAGCGAACAACGAGCCAGTGCGGGCCTTGGCGTTCTTCGGGCGCGTCGGCCTCCAGCAGTTCGGTCACGTACGGACCGAACCGGCCGTTGCGGGCGACCACGGTGCGACCGGTCTCGGGGTCGGTGCCCGAGTTCGCGTTCCTCCCCCATCGGCCGGGACAACAGCTCCAGCGCCACCTCGACGGTGAGTTCGTCGGGCGGCAGGTCCTCGGCGACGTTGGCCCGCCGGCCCTCGTCGTCCTCGACGTAGGTGCCGTAGCGGCCGACCCGCACCACGATGCCCGACGGGTTGGACTCCAGATCGCCGATCAGGAAGGTGGACAGCTTGCGCGCGTCGATATCGCCCAGCTCCGACACCAGCCGCTGCAGACCTTCGCGGTCGTCGCGGGCCGTGACGTCCTCGTCGGCGGTGTGGCCGGCCCCGAAGTAGAAGTCGGTGAGCACCCCGAGCCGCTCGGCGTGCCCGTCGGCGATCTGGTCCAGCACCTCCTCCATCTCGGCGGTGAAGGCGTAGTCGACCAGCTTCGGGAAGTGGTCCTCCAACAGCCGGGTGACCGCGAAGGCCAGCCAGGTCGGCACCAGCGCGGAGCCCTTCTTGAACACGTAGTCCCGCGTGGTGATGGTGCGGATGATCGACGCGTACGTCGACGGGCCGGCCGATCTCCAACTCCTCCAGCTTGGCCACCAGCGACGGCTCGGTGTAGCGGGCGGGAGGCCGCGTCTCGTGACCGCTCGCGCTGACCGACTCGGGTCGCAGCGGCTGCTGGGCGAGAAGGTTCGGCAGCCTGGTCTGGCTGTCGTCGGTCACGGCGGAGCCGTTGCGGGCGTCCCGAGCCGTCGGCCTCGTCGAGCGACTCGACGTAGGCCTTGAGGAAGCCGTGGAAGGTGATGGTGCGGCCGGAGGCGACGAACGTGCACGCCTGGCCCTCGGCGGGCGTCGCGTCGATCCGTACCGTGATCGACTGGCCCTCCGCATCCTTCATCTGGGAGGCGATGGTGCGCATCCAGATCAGCTCGTAGAGGCGGAACTGGTCACCGGTCAGCCGGGTCTGCGCGGGCGTGAGGAAGGTCTCGCCGGCCGGGCGGATCGCCTCGTGCGCCTCCTGGGCGTTCTTCACCTTCGAGGTGTAGACGCGCGGCTTGTCGGGCAGGTAGTCCGCGCCGAACAGCTGCCGCACCTGGTTGCGGGCGGCGGTGATGGCGGTCTCGGACAGCGTCACCGAGTCGGTACGCATGTAGGTGATGAAGCCGGCCTCGTACAGGTCCTGGGCCACCGACATGGCCCGCTGCGCGGTGAAGCCGAGCTTGCGCCCGGCCTCCTGCTGCATGGTCGTGGTCCGGAACGGCGCGTACGGGCGGCGCGAGTACGGCTTGGACTCCACGGTGTCCACGGCGAAGTCAGCGGTCCGCAACGACGCGGCCAGCGCCTTGGCCTGCGGCTCGTCGAGGTGGACGAGGGGCTCGCGGGTGCTCAGCTGTCCGAAGCTGTCGAAGTCGCGGCCCTGAGCGACACGCCGCTCGCCCACCCGGGTCAGCCGGGCCGGGAACCGCGGCGGCTCGGCCTGCTCACCGGCGTCCAGGACGGCGTCGAGGTCCCAGTACGACCCGGAACGGAAGGCGATCCGCTCCCGCTCCCGGTCCACGACCAGGCGGGTGGCCACCGACTGCACCCGGCCGGCCGACAGCCGCGGCATGACCTTCTTCCACAGCACCGGGGACACCTCGTACCCGTAGAGCCGGTCCAGGATCCGCCGGGTCTCCTGCGCGTCGACGAGGTCCTCGTCCAGGTCCCGCGGATTGGCCACGGCCTCGGCGATGGCGTGCGGAGTGATCTCGTGGAAGACCATCCGGCGGGCCGGCACCTTCGGCTTGAGCTCCTGCAGCAGGTGCCAGGCGATGGCCTCGCCCTCGCGGTCGCCGTCGGTGGCCAGCAGCAACTCGTCCGCGCCGGCCAGCGCCTCCTTGAGGGAGCGCAGCGTCGCTCTCTTGTCCGGGTTGACGACGTAGAGGGGCTCGAACCCGTTCTCGACGTTGACCCCGGTGCGGGCCCACTTCTCACCCTTGTACTTGGCCGGAACCTCGGCGGCGCCGGTCGGCAGGTCGCGGATGTGACCGCGGCTCGACTCGACGATGTAGCCGTCGCCGAGGAAGCTCGCGATCTTGCTCGCCTTGGTCGGCGACTCGACGATGACGAGCCGACGGCCACCTGATTTACCTGCCACGAAGGGGCTTCCCCGCCTTTCTGATCACGAGTCGGGACGCTAGCGGCGCTTACTCTACGGCCAGCGGCCAACAACCTCCTAGGACCGCGAGGCTTTCAAGACGGATTCTTCACGGGCGGTGCCCGCCGCATCAGGCCAGCAGGAATCCGTCGACGACCAGCGGCCGGAGGCGGGCCAGTACGCGTTCGGTCAGCTCGTCCGGCACGCTCACCGAGCAGGCCGGCGACGGCGCCGACGATCTGGTCCAGCCGCAGGTCGCCGTCGCACGCGCCGAGCACCGCCGCGGTGGCGGTGTCCAGCTCGACGGCCCGGCAGAGGCCGAACCGCTGGCGGAAGACCAGGTGCTGCGGGTCGGCGGCTCCGGGCTCGCCGACCGTCTCGGCGACGACCCCGTCGGGCAGTTGCCAGCGCCGACCCAACAGGGCCGCGTCGTCGAGCGAGCGCTCCAGGTCGACGGCGCGGTGCTCAGCCGCCAGCGCGCCCCCGATCGGCTGCGCCACGGCGTACGGCCAGTGTTCGATCCGGACGCGGGATCGGCCCGGCCCGCCTTCCGCAGCGTCAGCCAACCCAGCCCCACGGCCTCGATGCCGCAGTCGTCGAAGTAGTCCAACCAGCCGGAGTACCGCTCCCGGTAGTCGGGGCGGCCGGCCAGTCCGGCGTCGGCGAGCCAGAGCTCGGCGTAGGCGGACGGGTCGAGCACCTCCCGCTGCACCACGTGCGCGTCGCAGCCGGTGCCGGCCAGCCAGTCGCCGAGCCGGTCGGTCCAGTCCTGGCCGCGTACGTGCGCCCAGTTGCCGAGCACCTGCAGCAACCCCCCGTCGCTCAGGTGCCGCGCGCCGTCCCGCACCACCGACTCGACCAGCCGGTCGGTGCGCTCGCTGCCTTCCCGGTAGACCAGGCGCTCGCCGGTCGGCGGGGACATGACGTACGGCGGGTTGGAGGTGATCAGGTCGAAGGTCTCGCCGGCGACCGGCGCGTACAGGTTGCCGTGGCGCAACTCGACGCGGACGTCGTTCAGGCCGAAGGTGAGCTCCGCCATCTCGACCGCCCGGGGGTTGAGGTCGGTGGCCAGCACCGCGCCGCAGTGCCGGGCGAGGTGGAGGCTCTGCACTCCGCAGCCGGTGCCGAGGTCCAGGGCGCGGCCGGCCGGCTCCCGCACGGTGATCTGGGCCAGGGTGCTGGAGGCCTCGGAGACACCGAGCACCAGGTCGGCCGGCATGGGTGCGACGAGGGTGTCGAGGTTGGGGGTCAGATCGGAGGCGATCCACCCGCTGGCGCCGTCGTCGCTGGCGTAGGGCCGGATGTCGATCCGCGCGCAGACGTCGCCGTGCCGCTGCGTGAGCAGACCGGCGTCCAGCAGTGGCACGACGAGGCCGGGGAGGGCACGTTCGAGAGCGCTGCGGGTGACGGCCCGCTGCAGCGGCCACAGCCTGGTCAGCGTGGCAATGGGGTCGTCGCGGCCATGGAGGGCCCGCTCCCCCGGCACGGTGCTGTTGCGGCCGAGCGCGCGGTGCGCGGGCTCGCCGAGGAGCGCGACCACGACATCGACGGTGTAGTCGTGCTCGTAGAGCAGCCCGGCCAGCTCACGCACCAGGCTCTGATTCAGCATCCGGCCATCCTCCTCGCGAACGTTGGTCAGGGCGCGGCCGTCAGGGCGATCCGGTCAGGGCGAAGTCCGGTCAGCGCAGGCCCGTCGGGCGAGGCCGGTCAGTGAGAAGGCACGTAGCGCGGCTGCACGCCGGACCGTTTGGCCTGCCAGAGGATGAGCGCGAGGGCGGCGCCGTGGACCCCGACGGCAAGGCCCAGCATGAGGGGCGATCCATGGGTGTCCTGGCCGACGAAGGCGCCCTCCCAGCCGCCGAAGGTGAGCACGACGAAGAAGGCGAAGATGTTGTTCACCGCGTGCATCGCAATCCCGGCCTCGAGTCCGCCGGTCCGCCAGGCGGCGACGCCGGACGCGATGGCCAGGCAGGCGATGCTGCCCAGCACCCAGGGGTCGGGACTGAGGTGCGCCGCGGAGAAGGCCACCGCGGAGACCACCAGGGAGACCACCAGCCCGGCGATCGGGTGGGCGAACCAGGCACCCACGTTCTGCATGATCCAGCCCCGGAACAGGTACTCCTCCGCCGCGGCCTGGAGCGGCGTGAGCAGGACCACCATGACCAGAAGCGCCACCCACTGGGCGGGCCGGGGGGAACTCGACGGCTCGACCGCCACACTGATGCCGATGTAGAGCGCCCACAGCGGTACGACGATCACCAGGCAGCGCAGCAACCACCGCCAACGCAGCCCGCCGCGCACCGAGGACAGAAATCGTGGCCGGATGCCGTGCACGATCCAGATGGACAGGCCCGCCGCCGGGATGAGGGCGATCAGGCTGAGGTTGACGTACAGGAACCCCACGGGCCCGAGGTTGGTTGTCTCGCTGGTCGCCTGTGTCACGTAGGCCACCAGATCCGGGGCGCCGGTCACCAGTCCCGCGACGATCACCGGGACCACCGCCACCACGATCAGCAGCAGGGCCATCGGCACCACCAGCAGCAGACAGAGCAGCGGCTTCCACCAGCGGTACCGGGGGCCGCGGAGCATCTGCTGGTAGACCGTCGGCACGAGTGGCATCGCGGTCGCCGAGCGGAGCGGTGGATGCTCCTGGGCCGGCGCCCCGAACTGCGGCCCGTAGGCCACAGACCCGTAGCCGCTGCTGCCCGTATGTCTGCGGACCGTACGGCCCGTATCCCTGCGGCCCGTATCTGGCCGTGCGGCCCGTACGGCGGCCATCCCTGCGGCCCGTAGGCCTGCGGCTCGTCACCCGCAGGCCAGTACGCCTGCGGGCCGGCCGGGCCCGGCGCAGGCTCGGGAAATGATCGAATCCGGGTGGGTTGTTGGGCATGGTTGATCCAGTGTGCCTGCCCGCAGCCGGGTCCGCCCCGGCCTGCGTCAGTTCGTCCGCTCCGCCTCCGGCTGCTTCGCGGGTGCCTCGAAGCTGTCCTCCACCGCGCGTCCGGGCAGGCTCGCGACGTTGTCGATCTTCGGCTCCTCGGCGATGACGACCTCGCGCCGCGAGCTCACCACCACCGCAGCGACGATGACCGCGACGGCGATCCCGGCGATCAGGAACCGCATGTTGCTCGGGGTGTCGCTCAGCGGTGACATGGCGACGACGGCTGGCGCGATCAGCACCGCGACCAGGTTCATCACCTTGAGCAGCGGGTTGATGGCGGGGCCGGCGGTGTCCTTGAAGGGTCTCCGACGGTGTCCCCGATGACCGTGGCCGCGTGCGCCTCGGATCCCTTGCCGCCGTGGTGACCGTCCTCGACCAACTTCTTCGCGTTGTCCCAGGCGCCGCCGGAGTTGGCCAGGAAGACCGCCATCAGCGTGCCCGAGGCGATCGCCCCGGCGAGATACCCGGCCAGCGCGGGAGCGCCGAGACCGAAGCCGACCGCGATGGGCGCCATCAGCGCCAGCAGGCCAGGCGTGGCGAGCTCACGCAGCGAGTCGCGGGTGCAGATGTCGACGACCTTGCCGTACTCGGGCTTGCCGGTCCCGTCCATGATGCCCTTGATCTCGCGGAACTGGCGGCGAACCTCGAGGACGACGGCGCCCGCAGCGCGGCCGACGGCACTGATCGCCAGACCGGAGAAGAGGAAGACCACGGCCGCGCCGAGGATCAGCCCGACCAGGGTCTGCGGGGCGAAGACGACCGACTGCTCGATGAACCGGCCGTAGTTCTCGGCCAACACTGTGCGGATGCCGTCGGTGTAGGAGCCGAACAGGGCGGTCGCGGCGAGCACCGCGGTCGAGATCGCGATGCCCTTGGTGATGGCTTTGGTGGTGTTGCCGACCGCGTCCAGTTCGGTCAGGATCTGCGAGCCCTCGCCGTGCACGTCGCCTGACATCTCCGCGATGCCCTGGGCGTTGTCGGAGACCGGACCGAACGTGTCCATGGCCACGATCACGCCGACGGTGGTCAGCAGACCGCAGCCGGCCAGGGCGATCGCGAACAGGGCGACGACGCCGGTGCCGCCGAGCAGGAAGGCACCGAACACCGCCGCAGCGATGACGATGGCGGTGTAGACCGCTGACTCGAGTCCGACCGAGATGCCGGCCAGGATCACCGTGGCTGCGCCCGTCAGGGAGGTCTTGCCGACGTCGCGTACCGGGCGGTCCTCGGTCCCGGTGTAGTAGCCGGTGAGGCTCAGGATGACCACGGCGAGCACGATGCCGATGACCACCGAGCCGATGGCCACCACCCGCGGATCGTCGATAGGACCGGTGAAGGCCTCAGCGCCCGCCACGTTGAGCTCGGCGAAAGACGACGGAAGGTAGGCGAAGGCGGCGATCGCGGAGAGCACCGCCGAGATGGCGGCGGAGATGTAGAAGGACCGGTTGATGGTTTTCAGCCCGTTCTCGCCGGGGCGCGGCCGGGTGAGGAAGATCCCGATGATCGCGGTGATCACCCCGATGGCCGGCACGATCAGCGGGAAGATCAGACCGGACTCGCCGAAGGCGGCCTTGCCGAGGATGAGGGAGGCGACCAGGGTCACGGCATAGGACTCGAACAGGTCCGCGGCCATGCCGGCACAGTCGCCCACATTGTCTCCGACGTTGTCGGCGATGGTGGCGGCGTTGCGCGGGTCGTCCTCAGGGATGTTCTGCTCGACCTTGCCGACCAGGTCCGCTCCGACGTCTGCCGCCTTGGTGAAGATGCCGCCGCCGACGCGCATGAACATGGCCAGCATGGCCGCGCCGAAGCCGAAGCCCTCCAGGATGGTCGGTGCGTCACTGCGGAAGATGAACACGACCACGGCCGCACCGAGCAGGCCCAGGCCGACCGTAGCCATACCGACGTGCGCGCCGGTCCGGAAGGCAATTCTCATGGCCGGGTCACGGCCGTCGCTGCGGGCCGCCGCAGCGACTCTGAGGTTGGCCCGGACGGCGAGCCACATTCCCATGTAGCCGATCAGAGCGGAGAACACCGCGCCGGCCAGGAAAGCCACCGATCGCGCGACGCGCAGCAACACACCGCCGAAGTCGCTGCTCTCATGTACGGGCAGCAGCAACAGCAGGAAGAACGCGGCCGCCGCGAAAACGCTGAGCGTGCGGAATTGGCGGGCAAGGTAGGCCGAGGCACCTTCCTGGACGGCCTTGGCGATGGTCTGCATGTTGGGCGTGCCCTCGTCCGCCGCCAGCACCTCCCGCCGGAAGACCATGGCCATGACCAGCGCAATCACCGCAATGACACCGACGACGGCGACCAGGGTCAGGTTCGCTCCCGACAGGGTGATTGGGCTGACTTCCAAAGGAACTGGAAGTACCGACATGCAACGTCCTCCTGAAACTTGTTCATCTGGGCAACCGGGCCGAGCCCGCGCGCAGTCTAACCACATGCGGCACTGGTTTTCTCCTCTTGCCAACATCTGCGCCGCCCCCTCTGGCGCCACTGCAGTGCGCCAGCGACAGCGTGAGGTGACGCACGGAATACTGGTCAGATGATCGTTGCTGCGCTCCTCCTACTCCTGCTGGTGGCTGCGTTCGGAGTTGGCATCGTTGTCAGCAATCCGGACATCTTTACCCTTTCGTTATTCGGCGCCCAGGTGCCCGTGAACAGCGCGGGAGTGTTCTTCACCGGAGCGGCGGCGATGTTGATCACGGTGGTCGCTCTCGGCCTCCTCCGCGTCGGTCTGCGTCGAGCTCGGGCCAAGCGCAAGGAACTGAAGGTGCTACGGTCAGCGGCGCCGGCCGCCCCGGTCACCGCAACGCCCGCCCAAGCGGCGGCACCGGCTGCCCCGCTGCGGCGCCGACTGCCCCAGCGCCGACTGCCCCCGCGACATCGACTGCCCCCCCGCCGCGACAGACCCGGCTACCGAGCCGGACTCTCCTGCGGCCGTCGACCGACCAGAGGGCGACCAGTCCGGCGCCCCCGACGCGTCCACACAGGAGAGCCCGCCAGGACCGACGCCGCAGGGCGCCCGGGTCACTGAACGGCCGCACGACCTCAGCGGCCAGGAAGGCGCGCGACGAGCCGCGGATCCAGAGCCGTGAGCTTTCTCGAGATCTTTCAACCCGGGCTGCGGCACCTGCGCGAGGAGCGGGACCGGCAGAAGATCCTGGTCGCGCAACCGACGCACGGTGGCGGCCCGCCGCTCGGTATCGATCTGGAAGCCGGCACCGCCCGTCTCGTCCTCCCGGCCGCGACCGATTCCGACCCCACCTCCGCCGGACCGGGGACCTCGGCCGCTCCCAGCCCGGACCTGCCCGAGCCACCCGGGAACCCCGACAGCCTCAGTTGAGCGGACCGGCGTGGGCCCGAGCGCTGACCTCGCGCGGCAAGCCCGGCACCCGATGGGTCAGGTTCACTACGGCGGTCACGCTCACCACGTAGTCCACGGCATCCCCGACCTGCTCGCAGGCCCCCAGGGAGGCTCCGTTGGCCCGGGCGATCCGTTCGGCGGCCGGGCACGGGTCCCCGCCCTCCCCGTACGCGGTGGCACCGCTCAGCGCCGCGAGGTCGGCGGCAGCGCGGGCTCGATGGTGGGCTGCTGCGTATCCCGCGATCAGCATGGCTGCACAGCCGAGTACGACGACCACCCCGCTGAGCGCGGCGATCAGGATCGACCCGCTGCCGCGTTCGTCCCGGCGCCGAGAGGCGGTCATCGCCGGCTCCCCGGCTCGGCCATCGCCTGGGCGGTGGCTCGGAGGGGAACGACCACCATCCATCGGGCGAGCGGGCGGGCGTCGACCCGCACGCTCACCGTCACGACACCGCCAGACCTGAGAACCCGGGCCGTGGCGCCCGCCGGCAGACTCGCCTGCGCTCGGGAGAGTGCGGCGCCGTCCCCGCGCGCGGCCTGGCGGGCCATGGCCGCAGCGGCGTCGACGCAGCGGAGCTGGGTCACGACGAGCGAGATGCCCCAGCACATCATCGTGACCACGGCGAGCGCCGCGAGGGTGGCGGCGGCCAGTTCGGCCGTCACCATCCCCCGCTCGCTGCGCCTGCTAGGGCGCAGCGTGCTCATCGCCGGGCGAAGCCGTCCGAGAAGTGGTTGATCACCGACAGGATGAACTTGAGCAGGACATCCTGCACGGGACCGCTGGTGATGACGGCCAGCAGCACACCGGCCACGGCGATGGCGGCGATGATGCCGACCGCCCACTCCGCGCTCACCATGCCGCGTTCGCCGCGACCGCGTTGCGCGAGCCGGCCCGGGTTGGGAGCGGTGGCTCCGGTCGGGTCCGGCCCAGTGCTCTCGGCGCGCCCCGCGTACTCGACGGCGGGGACCAACCGGCCACCCGTCGTCGTGGACTCGTTCGTCATGCTTCCTCCTTGGAGATCAGGCGCCTCGGTGGCTGCCGAGGCGGCATCGGTTACGGATGCACCGGGAGTCTCGGTGGGCCGACCCCCGACCGTTCGGTCTCGCCCCCGATCTGTGGATGGAGCTTCGACCGACGTGGGCCTGTGGACAACGGGGTCCCGGCCGAGCCACGGTCATCCGAGCGCGTTGAGGACGGCCGAGGCCACGGTCGGGACGACGCCGAGCAGCATGAAGGCGGGGATGAAGCAGAGCATCAGGGGGAGCACACTGCGGACTCCAACGCCTCGGGCACGCACCTGCAGCGCGTCCCAGCGGTGTGCCCTGCCCGTAGCGGCGTGATGGTGCAGGCCTTCGACCAGGCGCAGGCCCGACTCCACCGAGCGGATCAGCTCCTGTGCCGCCGGCCCCAGCTGCGGGTGATGCGCGAGCACCTGCCAGGCGTCGACGTCGGAGCCGCCCAAGTCGCCGAAGGCGACCACCCGACCGAGTTCGACGGCCACCGGTCCGCTGAAAGCCGCGGCGACGGCTCGACAAGCGGTGCGCAGCGGCAATCCAGCGGCCAGGCAGGCCGCGATGAGCTCTAGTGCCTGCGGAACCTCCGCGTCGAGTTGGCGATCCAGCGCGCCACGCTCGCGGCCGCGCCGCTGCTCGCGCCTGACCGGCGCGGCGGTCCCGGCCGCTGCGTCGCCCACCGGCGCCCGCGCGATCCGCGCCAGCAGGCCGCGGGCACTCGGTACGACCAAGCTCGCGGCCAGAGCGGCACACGCGGCCGAGAGCAGCATCAGCGGACTCAGCCCATCGACGGAGAACAGCATCATCAACCTCCGCGATCACTCATGAGGCCGCACGCCGGGCGAGGACCTCGATCCACCACAGCCCAGCGCAGGCCAGAGTGACGCCGGCCAGGATGCAGATCCAGCCCGGTGGGCCGGCGACGAGCCACCCGAGCGGATTGCCCCCGAGCAGGTAGCCGAGCCCGATGCCGCACACCGGCAACGCCGCCATCACCTTGGCCGTGGCCCGCGGCGCGGCGAGTTCCCCGGCCACCACCGCCCGCACCTTGCGCTCGGAGATCAGCGCCTGGCCGACCTGTTCGAGGGTGGCGGCCATGGGCGCGCCGGTAGCCGTGGCGACCTGCCACGCCCGTGCGAGGTGGCCGAGCCCTTCCTCGCCCTCCCGGGCCGCCTGCGCGTGCCACACCGCCACAGGGTCTCCGCCGAGCTGCAACGCCCCACGGGCCGGCCGCAGCACGGCGAAGTCCTCCGCGGCCCGCGCCAGAGCCGCGGACGGGACCTGCCCGGCCCGCAGATGGGAGGCCAGCAGTCCAGCGGCGTGGGCGACCTGCTCCCGTACGCGCTCCACCCGTCGATCGCGCACCCGGCGCCGCACCAGCGCGACGGCCAGTCCGACCGCCAGCACCCCACTGGCGGCCAGCACGACTCCGCGAGCCCCCGCCAGCAGCACGGCAGCGCTCAGCACGCCGAGCACTGCCGCCGCGCCGGCAGCTGCCCGCCACCGTCGGCCGGACCCTGCCCCGACGTCCTCGCCCACCCGCACGGCCTGCGGCCGAGCCTGCAGCCGGGCCGCCATCCGCCCGGCCGGTGGGCCGGTCAGCGCCAGTCAGACCGCCAGCACGGTGAGGCCGGCGCACAGCAGGATCACGTCCGGGCGAGCAGCCGGTCGAGCCGCTCGCTCCCCGGCCCGAAGACCGCATCCCCCGCCGGCCCGAACGCCAGTGCTCGCTCGGCCCGGACGAGTCCGCTGACCGGATGACGGCGCAGCACGGCGATCTCGGCCACCCGGCGCACGCCGCCGGGGTCTCGCACGAGATGGACCACGGCCTCCACGGCTGCGCCGAGCTGGGCGTGCAAGGCGTCACGGCCGAGGCCACCGAGCGCACCGAGGGCCTCCAGCCGCGCCGGGACATCATCGGCAGAATTCGCGTGCAGCGTTCCGCAACCGCCTTCGTGGCCGGTGTTGAGGGCGGCCAGCAGGTCGCAGATCTCGGCGCCGCGCACCTCTCCGACCACGAGCCGGTCGGGGCGCATCCGCAGGGACTGACGAACCAGGTCGGTCAAGGTGATCGCGCCGGCGAGCTCGGCGTTGGCAGGCCGGCCCTCCAGGCTGACCACGTGCGGGTGGTCGGGCGCCAGCTCGCGCGAGTCCTCGACCACCACGATCCGCTCGTGCGGCGGCACCAGCCCGAGCAGCGCCGCCAGCAGGGTCGTCTTCCCCGAACCGGTGCCGCCGCTGATCAAGAAGGCCAGACGGGCCGAGACGACCCGGCCGAGCAGGCGGGCAACACCGCGGGTCAGCGAACCGGACGCGACGCAGTCCTCGAGGGTGAAGCTGCGGCGCGCCGGCACCCGGATGGACAGGCACGTGCCGGGTCGGGCGAGCGTCCCGAGCACGGCGTGTACCCGGCACCCGTCGGGCAGGCGCGTGTCGACGAAGGGCATCGCATCGTCGAGTCGGCGCCCGCCCGCGGCCGCGAGCCGCTGGGCCAGTCGCCGCACCTCTGCCTCGTCCCGGAACCGCAGCGGGCTCGACTCCAGCCCGCGGCCCCGGTCGACGTAGACCTGGTCGGGTCCGTTGACCACGACGTCACTGACCCCGGGCTCGCGCAGCAGCGCATCCAGAGCGCCGGCACCGATGCTGTGTCGGCGCAACGCCTCAACCGTCTCCAACACGGCGGCGTCGCTGATCAGGCGGCCCTCGCTCCGCATCGCCTCGGCGACGTCGACCGGCGAAGGCGGCCGCTCGAGGACGGCCAGCCGGCTGCGCAGTGCTTCGAGGGAGTCGGACCTGCCGGCGCCGGCAGGGTCCGGGACGGTCACGACCATGCTGCGGCCGGCGCTCGATCAGCGGTCGAGGCGGGCAGCTGGGCCAGGATCGTCCGGCTGAGGCGGGCCAGTGGGCCGCGGGCGACCCGCCCGGGCGGATCCCCCCGATCCGCCGCCAGAGCGAGCGCGGGTTCCTCGACGAGCGAACCCAGCAGCGGCACCCCCAGACCGTCGGCCAGCGAGTCGGGCTCGACCGTGTACGGGCGGCCGCGCCGCACGACCAGGCCCAGACGGCCCGTGTTTGCGCGCAGCAGACCGAGCACCTCGGCGCCCGCCGCCGCACCGCGGACGCTGCCGGCGACGACCACCACGACCAGGCCCGCCCGCGGCACCGCCTCCTCGATCGCCGGGGTGCTGCCCCGCGGCAGGTCGATGACCGTCAGCTGGTGGGTCCGCGCGGCAGAACGGAGCACGGCGCGCAGCGACTCGGCTGCCAACCCGTGCTCCCGCCCCGCCTGGCTCCGGGCCATGGACAGCACCTCGATACCGTCCAACCGCGGCAGTTGCCCGCCCAGGTCGCCGAGCTGACCGCGCGCCCCCGCCAGCCGCGGCCAACGCCATCCCGGAACCGCCTCAGCACCCAGCAACAGGTCCAGCCCGCCACCGAACGGATCGGCGTCGATGAGCATGGTGCGCTGCGAGCTCTGTGCCGCCGTGTACGCCAACGCGGCCGCCAGCGTCGACGCACCGACACCACCAGATCCGCCGACCACGGCGACGACGTCGGTCGGCGCACGGTGCCCGCCGCCGAGCTCTGCCACGGCAGCGGACAGCCAGGCCACACTCGACGGCAGCGTGACCACCGCAGCCCCGAGCGGGATCGACCAGGAGGAGAACTCCGCCGGCTCCGCATCCGCGCCGACGAGGTAGACCTCGGTCCGCCGGGGAAGCCCCAGCGCCGCGGCCGCGGCCGCCTGATCGATGCCGATCAGCACCATCGCGGCGCGGCCCCAATCCTGAGGCAGCGCACCGACGTCGGCGGCCACCGTCGGCTCCAGGCCGGCCGCAGCCGTGATGGACAGCACGCTGTCGAGCAGGTCCGGGTCGGCGGTCACCACGAGCAGGGAGGATGAGGCAGGCAGGTCCATGCCCAGAGTGTGTGGATCCAACGCCTCGTCGTGCGGGCGGAGGTCGGATCTGTGGACACCGCTATGAGGGCCCGCTGCCCTGTGGACACTCGCCTCCGAACAAGTACGCGATCCGAAATTTTTCCTGGAGGTCAGCCCTTTTCAACTGGTCGACTTCAGGGTAGAAATGAGGCCAGGGAAACGCGAGTCGTCGACATGGAGTGCGCGTCTACCGGTGTCTCGGGTGTGTCCCGAGACGTCGCGCGTAGTCGTTGTCAACGAACCGCAATCCTCGCACGGCACACGAGTACCCACGCGGCGATCACCCATCCCCGAAGGGAAGTTGCGTCCCAGGCTTGCCTGGGCCAACACGTTGACACATGCACGCATGGTCACTCGGTAGCTGACGTGCCAGGCACGGCGCCCGCACTGCGGGCGCCGCGTCACGTCCGGGGTCTGGTGCCGCAGCCGGTGGAGCACCCTTCGACCCGGTACGCCTGCGGGCGGGCCGCCGCAGACATGACGCGCCAGCGATGCGCGCCGGGCGAGTCACGGCGGCTGTCCCAATTAGAGTGACGGCATGGCAGCCGCACGCACGCCCTACCCGGAGGCCGCCTCCGCCTGGCTGGTCGGGGCGCCGCGGCTCCGCATCCTCGACCTCGGATCGGGCCACGGTGGGTTCGCCGCCATGCTGCAGAACGCGGGTCACGAGGTGTTCTGCCTCGACCGGTCCGTGGATCTGGTGGCCGGCCTGCCGCAGCGGCTGGGCACCCGTCTGCACGTCGTCGGCCAGGTGGAGTCGCTGCCCTACCTTTCCTGCCACTTCGACGTGGTCACCGCCTCGCAGTCGTTGCACAAGTTCGCGCCAGGACTCGCGCTGACCGAGATCGCCCGGGTACTGAGGCCGGGCGGACACCTCGCAGTCGCCTACAACACCCGCGACAGCACCGTTCCGTGGGTCCGCAGACTGATCGCGCTGATGCAGAGCGCCGATTCCGACGCGATGCTCGGGGACTACGGCGTCGACTCCCTGCACAACGTGGCCGAGAGCCCCTGTTTCCGGCCCCTGGTGCAGCGGAACTTCCGCAACTGGGTGCCCATCACCCGGTCCGGGCTGATCGCCATGGTGGAGCGCCGGCCGTCGGTCGACCGCCTCGACCCCGACGTTCGGGAGCGCCTGCTGGCCGAGGTCGGCGCGCTGTACGACAACTCGGCCCGGGTGCCCGACCCGCTGCTGCTGCCGTTCCAGACCTCCTGCTGGCGGGCGGAGGTCGACCATCGGTCGCTGGCCATCACCGAGGAGGACGAGGCGCTCCAGATCCGGCTGTAGGGGCATCGAGGGCTGGGCCGAGGTCGGCCCGGTTCCACCGCTACCTGTCCGTAGGTAGGTCCAGGGCAGATTCGCCGCCGAGCGGGATCCGTGGTCAGCCGGTGAGCTCGGCGATCAGGACCTCCACCCGTCGCCGGATCTCATCCCGAATCGGTCGCACCTGGTCGAGGCCCTGCCCGGCAGGGTCGTCGAGAACCCAGTCCTCGTAGCGTTTCCCGGGGAAGTACGGGCAGGTGTCCCCGCAGCCCATGGTGACGACCACATCGCTGGCCTGCACCGCTTCGGTGGTGAGGATCTTCGGCGCCTCGGCGGTGATGTCGATGCCCTCCTCGGCCATCGCCGCGACAGCCATCGGGTTGATCCGTTCACCCGGCGCCGAGCCGGCCGAACGGACCTCGACGGCCCCGGCGGACAGCGCGGTCAGATAGCCGGCGGCCATCTGGGAACGGCCCGCGTTGTGCACGCAGACGAACAGGACGGACGGTCTGGCGGTCATCGTCATACTCCTTCGATCAGGACTGGTCGAGTGGACCGATGCACGTCACAGACGCGACGTCGGCGACGGGTAGAGGGTGCGAGCGAGGGCGTAGCCGACGGCCCCGCCGAGCGCCTGGGCGATCAGGTACGCCGGCACCGAGGCAGGGCTGATGCCGGCGAAGGTATCCGACAGCATGCGCGCGATGGTCACCGCCGGATTGGCGAAGCTGGTCGAGGAGGTGAACCAGTAGGCCGCGGTGATGTAGGCGCCCACCGCGAAGGCGACCAGGTGGCCCCGCCCGCCCCGGATGAGCCCCACGATGACCAGCACCAGGCCGCCCGTGGCCACCACCTCGCCCACCCACGACCCGATACCGCCGCGTTCGGTGGTCGCCAGGCTGACCGCCGGCTCCGCGAACATCACGTTGGCCAGCATCGCACCGAGCGCTCCACCCACGATCTGTGCGGCGATGCTGCCCAGGGCCTGGCGGGTGCTGATGAGCCCGCTCAGCCGCTCGAGCGCGGTGACGACCGGATTGAACGCCGCCGACACCGGCTGCAGCACCAAGATCAGCACGGTCAGGGCGGCGCCCGTCGCGATCGCGTTCTCGAGCAGTTGCAGCCCCACGTCGTCCGGGGACAGCCGCTGAGCAGCGATACCGGAACCGATCACCGCGGCGACCAGGAGGCCGGTGCCCAACCCCTCGGCCAGCCATTGCCGGCCGGGGAAGGCCGGTACGTGGGCCGCCGTCATCCGTCCGACGCGGTGGCCGACGGCCTTGGCTGGCCGACTGGCTGGCCGACTTGGTGGCCGACACGATGGCGCCGTGCATCCCGTCCGCGGCCTGGTGGGTGAACCGGACGTGGGCGTCGGCGAAGCCGGCATCAGTCAGCAGGGCGAGGTACTCCGACCGGGACAGCGCGCCCGCGATGCAACCGACGTACGATCCCCGCTCGGCCCGCTCGGCAGCGGAGAGCTCGTCCTCGGCGACGACGTCACTGATCCCGATCCGCCCTCCCGGCTTCAGCACCCGGAACATCTCCGCCATCACCGCGGGCTTGTCCACACTCAGGTTGACCACGCAGTTGCTGATCACCACGTCGACGGCGGCATCCGGCAGCGGCACCTGCTCGATCGTGCCCTTGAGAAACTCCACGTTGGTGGCGTTCGCCTCGGCCGCGTTCGCGCGGGCCAGGTCGAGCATCTCCTCAGTCATGTCCACCCCGTACGCGAAGCCGGTCGGCCCGACCCGGCGCGCCGAGAGCAGTACGTCGATCCCTCCGCCGGAACCGAGGTCGAGGACCGTCTCCCCTGTCCGCAGGTCGGCCACCGCTGTCGGGTTGCCGCAGCCGAGGCTCGCGGCGACAGCGGCCACGGGCAGCACGAGACGTTCGCCAGCGGTGTAGAGCGCCGATCCGAACGTGTCGCCGTCCTCCAGGGCGGCCGGTCCGCATCCGCACCCGCAACCCGGGCCGTCGTCGCAGCCGCACGCCGACGCCCCCTGCGAGAGGCTCACAGCCTCCGCGGCTGCCGCGTACCGCTCCCGCACTCGTTCGCGCAGGGCTTCGGGTCCCGCGGCTGCGACTGAACCTGTCATGGCTATTCCCACCTTCCGTGTACCCGACCCAGGTCGGGCCGCTGGTAACATCGACGTACGTCGATGGGTTCCATTCTAGGCCCTACGCATCGACGATTGTCAATGTGTCGATCGATCCTCCGGATGTCAGTCGTCAGGATGTCGATGGTCACGATGTCACGGCGCTTGACGCCGTTGCCGAGTGAGGATGATGTCATGGTCGCCGCTCAGACCGCCGGACCGGTCACGACCGGACCCGGCGTGACCCTGCTGGCCGACTGCTGCTCGCCGGTGGCCCGAGAAGTGCTGTCACCCGCTCAGGCCGAGTCCCTCGCCTCGGGCTTCAAGGCCCTGGCCGACCCGACCCGGTTGCGGCTGGTCTGGCTGATCGCGGCCCATCCCGATCGCGAGGCGTGTGTGTGCGACCTGACCGAGCCGGTCGGGCTGTCCCAGCCGACGGTCTCCCACCATCTGAAGATCCTGGTCGAGGCCGGCATCCTGGAGCGTGAGCAGCGGGGCCGCTGGGCCTACTACCGCTTGGTCTTCGACGCTCTCGCCGCACTGGCCGCTCTGATCGCCCCGCCCCCTCGCTGATCCCCCGCGCACCTGTTCCCGCCCGCGCCGATTGACCTGGCCCCGTACCGGTTATGGTCCGTGCAGACGGTCGGCGGACCGGGTCTCACGCCGGCCGCGCGACCACGAGGGAGGCGAGCATGGCGAGGAAGAAGGGTCGATACGAGGAGTTGTCGGTCCGCTCGCTCACCGGTGCCGGCGCGGAGAAGGCGGTTGCCCACTGACCGAACTGCCGGAGGAGGTGGACGCCGTGGTCGTGGGCGCGGGTCCGAACGGGCTGGTGGCGGCCAACCGGCTGGCCGACGCCGGCTGGGAGGTGCTGCTGCTCGAGGCCCAACCGGAGGTCGGCGGAGCGGTACGCAGTGCCCGGGACGTGCACCCGGACTTCGTCAGCGACACCTTCAGTTCCTTCTACCCGATGGCCGCTGCGTCGCCCGCGATCTCGGCACTGGCGCTGGAGGCATACGGACTGCGCTGGAGCCACGCCCCCGCGGTCCTCGGCCACCCCCGACCCGACGGCTCCTGGGCCCTGCTGCACCGTGATCCCGAGGTGAGCGCGGGCCTGATGGAGTCCGCACACCCCGGCGACGGCCAGGCCTGGCGGGACGCGTGCGCACGCTGGGCGAGCATCGGGCCTGCCTTCGTCGACGCCCTGCTCAGTCCGTTCCCGCCGGTGCGGGCCGGCCTGCGGATGCTACCCCGGTTGCCTCGGGCCGGCGGGCTGGGCTTCCTTCGAGAGCTCCTCACCCCGGCGGCGCACCTGTGGCGGGGCGACTTCGGCGGCGATACCGCCCGCAT
>CAVSDA010000004.1:0-84190 GCA_963726625.1 uncultured Actinomycetota bacterium | reverse complement strand
GTCCAGGAAGAGTGCGTGCGCCTGGGTGCAGAGCGTGGAGGCTGCCTGATCCATCAGGCCGGTCGGCGCGCCGACGAAGTCGTTCTCACAGCGACGGGCCAGTCTGGCCCGGTTCATCGGCTCGACGTCCAGGTCGTACAGGTCGACCAAGGCAGTGAGCACCGCGCACTCCAGGGCGGCCGAGGACGACAGGCCGGCACCGACCGGCACGTCTGAGGTGAGCACCAGGTCGGCTCCGCCGACTCGTGGCCCGCCTCCCGCAGGGCCCAGACCACGCCGGCGACGTAGGCCGGCCAGCCCGGCATGCCGGGGGAGAGATCGTCCACGGCGAAGGAGCGGGTGTCGTCGGTGTTGAGCGAAGTCACCGACCAGGCCAGGTCGTCGCGCCGTGCCGCGGCGACGCTCACCCGCTGCTCGAGCGCGAACGGCATGACGAAGCCGTCGTTGTAGTCGGTGTGCTCACCGATGAGGTTCACCCGCCCAGGCGCCGCCCAGACGCCTTCGGGCGTCCGGCCGAGCCGCCCGCTGAACTGTCGAACGACGGTGTCCACATCAGCACTGCTCACCCGAGGCACTCTAGGGTGAGCAGATGCTCGCTGCGTACGCGGCTTCGGCCGATTTCGCCGATCCGCTCAACGCGCTGGTCGTGGGCGAGATCGATCCGCCCGCCGGGCCGCCAGGTTGGGTTCGGGTCCATGTCCGGGCGGCCGGGCTGAACCACCACGACGTCTGGTCCCTGCGCGGGATCGGATTGCCGGCCGACCGGCTGCCGATGATCCTGGGCTGTGATGCCGCCGGGACCACCGACCAGGGCCGCGAGGTCGTGGTGCACGGGGTGATCAGCGGCCCGGGCTTCAACGGGCCCGACGTGACGTACGACCCGCGGCGTTCCCTGCTGTCGGAGCGCCATCCCGGCACCTTTGCCGCCGAGGTCTTCGTCCCGAGCGACAACGTGGTGGACAAGCCTGCCGGGCTCGGTTTCGCCGAGGCCGCGTGCCTGCCGACCGCCTGGCTGACCGCGTACCGGATGCTGTTCACCCAGGCCGGGGTGCGGCCGGGGGACACCGTGCTGGTGCAGGGGGCGGGCGGCGGGGTCTCCACGGCGGCGGTGGCGCTGGCCCGGCAGGCCGGTCTGCGGGTGTGGGTGACCTCGAGGGACGCCGCGCGCGGATCCCGGGCGGTCGAGCTGGGCGCCCACCAGGCTTTCGCCGCCGGGGAACGACTGCCGGAGCGGGTGGACGCGGTACTGGACAGCGTCGGGGCGGCGACCTGGTCCCACTCGGTCAACGCGCTGCGCCCCGGCGGCACCCTCGTCCTGTGCGGCGCCACCTCGGGTGACCAACCCGCCAAGGCGGAGCTCACCAAGATCTTCTTCAAGCCGCTGCGCGTGCTCGGCTCGACCATGGGTACTCGGGAGGAACTGTCGGCGCTGCTGCGGATGCTGATCACCACCGGGGTCCGGCCGCTGATCGACCGCGTCCTGCCGCTGGCCGAGGCGAAGGAAGGCTTCGCGGCGATGATCGGGGGCGAGGTTTTCGGCAAGGTCGTGTTCGAGCCGTGAACGGGACGGCGCCGGTGGTACGACCCGTGCAGCCCGGGGACGTCGAGGGCGGCGCCGCCTGCCAGTTGGCGTGTTGGAGGGAGGCCTACGAGGGCCTGATCGATCCCCAGGTGCTGGCGCGCCTGACCGGGGCGGTTTCCGAACGGATCGCCATGTGGCGGCAGGGGATCGCCGAGAGCTGGCCGATCACCGTCGCGGTGCTGGACGACGACGTGGTGGGTTTCGCCATCGCCGGTCCCGACCGTGAACCCGACCTCGACGTGGGCTTCAAGCTGTTCGCCATGAACGTCCGCCGGGCGTGGTGGGGCAGTGGGCTGGCCGCGCGGCTGCACGAGGTTGCCGTCGGCGAGCGTGACGCCTACCTGTGGGTGCTGCACAACAACGGGCGCGCCCGCGCCTTCTACCGGCGCAACGGCTACGTGGCTGACGGAGTCGAGCGGGTGGACCCGGACTTCGCGGCCACGATCGTGCGCATGGTGAGGAGAGCCGGACCAGTCCTGTCCCGATCGTGACCGGGCCGTGCATCCGGGGACTCCGCCGGGCAAACCGTGACCGAATCGAGAGCGCCGCCTCGGCACGCTGACCCGATCCGGCGCGTTGGGCCCTGAGAGAATGCACCTCAGGACTGTTCCACCGGCACCGCGCCACCAGGCTTCGCCTGCACGACCCGTACGACAGTTCCTTCCCCGAGGTACTCAGCTGTCCGAAAGGTATGTCTTCATGACGTCCATCGTCATCGCCATGTTCGTCGTCATCATCCTCGCCGCAGCCACCGTGGCCATGGTCGTCATGGGCATGGAGGGGCGGGGTCGCGACCGCGCCCCGCGGCTCGCCGATCGCGCCGCCCGCGCCGCGCGGCACCTGAACGGCGACGCCGAGCCGCCGCCGAGGTTCCTCCGGCTGATCGAGTCCACCCTGCAGCGCTGAGCCCTCGCCCATCGGGTCCCTCCTAGGATGACCCGGTGGACGCCTTCACTCTCTGGCTCAGCGTCGGCGGCATCATCCTCGCCGCCTTCGTGGTCATCGGCCTGGTCGCCGTACGTCGCCGTCGCGCGATCGGTCGGCGCCAGACCCTGGAGATACCGAATCAGCCGGTGGCCGGCGGTTGGACCGAACCGGCCCAGGACGCGGGCGACAGCCCCACCACCTTCCGCGACGCGGCACGGGCGGCGCCGACCCTGGAGGAGGACCTCCCTGACCTGCTCGAGCCGGAGGCGCCTGCCCTCGAGCGACCCGAAGCCCCGCAGACTCGGCTGGCCCGGCTGCGGCGCCGGCTGGCCGGGTCGAACAGTGCCCTGAGCCGTGGCCTGCTGCTGCTGATCAGCCGCGACCGCATCGACGAGGACACCTGGGACGCGTTCGAGGAGACACTGATCCTGTCCGATCTCGGGGTGGCGCCGACGACCGAGCTGGTCGAGGCGCTGCGCAGCAAACTGCGGGTCGAGGGAGTGTCCGACCCGGCGCGAGCGCGGACGATCCTGCGGACCGAGCTCATCAAGCTCCTCGATCCCACCCTCGATCGCACCCTGCGGACCGACCGGACCGATCAGCCCGCCGTGGTCATGGTGGTCGGGGTGAACGGCACCGGCAAGACCACCACCGTCGGCAAGCTGGCCCGCGTGCTGGTGGCCGAGGACAAGGACGTCCTGCTCGGCGCAGCCGACACCTTCCGCGCCGCCGCCGCAGACCAGCTGGAGACCTGGGGCAGCCGGGTGGGCGTACCCACGGTGCGCGGGGCGGAGGGAGCCGACCCGGCGAGCGTGGCGTACGAGGCGGTCAAGGCCGGCATCGAGCAGGAGGTCGACGTCGTGTTGATCGACACTGCCGGGCGGTTGCACACCAAGACCGGCCTGATGGACGAGCTGGGGAAGGTCAAGCGCGTGATCGAGCGGCAGGCCCCGGTCGCTGAGGTGCTGCTCGTGCTCGACGCCACCACCGGTCAGAACGGGTTGATCCAGGCCCGCATCTTCGCCGAGGTGGTCAAGGTGACCGGCATCGTGTTGACCAAGCTCGACGGGTCGGCCAAGGGCGGGATCGTGGTGCAGGTCCAGCGCGAGCTCGGCGTGCCGGTGAAGCTGGTCGGTCTGGGGGAGGGTGCCGACGACCTCGCCCCCTTTGACCCGGAGGTGTTCGTCGACGCGCTGCTGGAGCCGGCCGCGTAGACCACCGCAGGCGCGGTCAGCAGGGCGCCGTTACTGCGCCAGGCCCTCCGGATCCGTTCGGCTTCCGGCCCTGGGCGTCAGTCCACACAGTCCGGGATCAGTACGCACCGCGCCGGGCGGCGACGACGACGAACGTGCGGGCGAAGATCGAGATGTCGAGCCAGGCGCTCCAGTTCTCGACGTAGTGGACGTCCAGCTTGACCCGCTGGTCGTAGCCGAGGTCGCTGCGGCCCGACACCTGCCACAGCCCGGTGATGCCGGGCTTGAGGGCCAGGAAGCTGGCCTGGTGCTGGCCGTACCGTTCGAGTTCGACCCTGGTGATCGGCCGCGGGCCGACCAGGCTGATGTGTCCGAGCAGCGTGTTGATCAGCTGCGGGAGTTCGTCGAGGCTGGTACGCCGCAGGAACAGCCCGAAGCTCGAGACGCGGGGATCGTCGGCGACCTTCTGCTCGTGGGCGAACTCCGCCACCAGGTCCGGGCGGCCCATGGCGGTGAACGCCTGCTCCGCGGTCTGGTACGGCCGATCCGGGCCGGTGGAGTACTCCCAGAGCATCGAGCGGAACTTGAACAGGCCGATCGGGCGGCCGCCGCGGCCGAGGCGTTCCTGCCGGTAGAAGACAGGCCCGGCCGGATCGGTGATCTTGACCATGGCGGCGACGATGAGGAACAGCGGAGCGAGCAGGAACAGGCCGGTGGCCGCGCCGACGATGTCGATCACGCGCTTCCCGACCGCGGCCAGGCCGTCCAGGGACGTCAGCCTGACCTCCATCACCGGCACCCCGGAGATGGACGACATCCGCGCGCCGGCCGCAAACACCCCGTACATGTCGGGGACGAACCGGTAACCCAAGCCCCGCTCGCTCGCCATCGTCATGAGGGCAACCGCCTCGGCGCGGTCACGCTCGGGGTCGGCGTGCACGATCTCGTCGACCTGGAGGTGGTGCCCGTCGAGCGCGGCCTCGATGCTGGTGTAGACGGGGATCGACCCGCAGAGAAGACTGCCCGCAGCGGTCGGCGAGACCGCCGCAACGATCTGATTTCCGCGTCCGGCCCGCAACAGGTCGCGGGCGATGCGCTCGGCGAGCGGCCCGGTGCCGACCAGCACCACCGTGTGCAGGTCACGGCCGCGGGCGTGGGCACGCTGGACCGTCCAGCGGAGGATCTGGCGGCCGAGCATGACCAGCACGATGCCGATGACCATCGCGTAGAGGGGCACGCTCCGGCCGGAGAACAGGGCTACGTCCACGGTGAGGTAGTCCACGACCATCATGGCGGTGACGCCGAAGGCGACAGCCACCACGACGCGACCCAGCTCGCTGATCCGGCCGTAGCTGCGCCGGGTCGAGTAGAGCCCGCAGGCGCTGAACACCGCGAGCGAGGCCAGGGCCAGCGCCGCCGCGACCAGGCTGTAGGTGCCGAAAGACACGAACTGCAGGGTGGGCTTGGGGTCCAGCGTGCGCAACTGGTAGGCGAGCAAGAAGGCCAGATACAGGGATACGGCGTCGACGCCGGCCAGTCGGGCGGTATGGATCGCTGTGCGAGCCGATGCCTTGCGCCTCTTGGGTGTGGTGGACACGCGTTCGATCGTGTGTGTTTCGTTCATGATGCAAGAGCCCCCCGGCACTGTTGCGTGGGAGAACGGTGCATCTGTGGACTATCCCCCGACGTCCTACGGCAACGATATCAGCGCATCGGGGTGTTGTTGAACGAACAAGTAACCATTCGATCAAGTAAATGTGACTTAGTTCACCTATGCATTCTGAGTGTCGCGATAGCCCCGGACGGCTTTGCCGGCCACGGCACTCCACGATCCCGCGCGCCGCGCGTGCTCGGCCGCCGCGCGCCCCATCCGATCAGCGAGATCAGGGGATCGGAGCAGCGTCGTCATCGCGGCCGCGATGTCGGGGGCTGCGGTCTCGGCCAGGAGTCCCGTCACACCGTCCTCGACCACGTCGGTCATCGAGCCCACTCGGGTGGCGACCACCGGGCGCCCGAAGGTGTACGCCATGTGCACGCTGCCGCTGATGTTGACCGTCTCGTAGGTGAACATGGCGATCCGGTGCCGTCCGAACAGTGACGGCACGTCTTCCATCGCCACGTAGCCCGGCTGCAGGTCCACGTGGCCCACGGCTTCAGCCTGCGCCGTGATCGCCGCGAGATCGACGTCAGGCATCACCGGGCCGGCCAGGGTCAGCCGAGCCTGCGGCAGTTCGGAGCGGACGAGCGCGAACGCCTCGATCAGGCGTGGGATGTTCTTGTACTTGGTCCACGCGCCGAAGAACAGCGCATGCGGCGGAGCGGTCGACGGGGGCACGGTCTCGCCGGCGTCGAGCACCGCGGAGTAGTCCCCGTGGCCGCAGACGACGGTCCGGCGGACCTGCGGGAAGTGGGCGAGCAGGTCGGCCTTGGGCCCCTCACCCAGCACCAGGATCAGGTCGGCCGCCTCGTAGGCGCGGCGCAGCAGCGCGCGGGTGAGGTGGCCGGTCTTCTCCACCGCCTGCGAGGTGCTGTTCACGTCGTACGGGAGGGGATTGTGGGCCACATCGACCAGTCGGGTCCGGCCGCGGAGCCTGGCCAGGACCACGAAGGCCGCCGTGTCCAGCGCGTACCGCAACTCACCGAACTGAACGATGTCAGGGCGGGTGCGGATGACGTGAGCCACGACGCGCCGCCAGGAATCGAGCAGTTGGAAGGCGCGGAAGGCCCGCCGCGGACGGCGCAGCCAGGTCGGCCCGCCCACTTGTGCGTTGGGGTGCCAGGTCGGCAGCACCGCCAGCACTTCCAGACCGGGGTTGGCCGAGCTGAGCTCGGGGTCCGGGCCGGTGAGCAGTTGAACCTGGTGGCCCTCGGCGGCCAGCGCCTCGGCGAACTGGAACGAGAACTGGAACATCCCGCCGCTCGGGAGGAACTCGACCACCAGGATGCGCAGCGGGGTGTCAGCCATCAGCACTGCCTCCCTTCGTGCGCACCGCGCGCCGGGCTCCTGACGAGCGGGACTGCCAGTCGTCCGACCCCTCCGCGTCGCCGTCCTCCGCGCTCGGGCCGGCTGCGGTGGAGCCTCGACCCGCTCGGGCGGCCAGTCCGAGGTGGTAGACCGCCTGCTGGGTGGCCACGCCGGCGACCGCAGCCACTCCGACCGCGGCGGCGAGCAGGATCAGCGGCGAGCTTCCCGAGGAGTACGCCGAGCCTTTGGGGGTGCCGACCGCCTGGGTCCGGTAGGGCTTGGACAGGCCGGCCCAGTAGTCCGAGGACAGCTCGGTCACCTGGGCGGCCATCTGCTCAGCCATCTCGGCGGTCGGCGCGGTGCTGCGGATGAGGATCACGGCGGTGTCGGGTACCACGGTGACTGCCGTACTGACGGCCTCGCGCTCGTCGGCGGTCAACGAGAGGCGGTCCTCGGCCTGCTGCTCGAACCGGAGGTTTCCGGCCACCTCGGCGAAGGTGGCCACGATCTGGCCCCGACTCAGGGTCTCGTAGTAGGCGGCGGAGGTCGCGTCGTCCAGCGTGGCGGACGGAAGGACGACGACCACCGACTCGGCAGTGAACTGCTGGGACTGGCTGAGCGCGTACGCGCTGCCGCCCACCAGCAGCAGCACGGCGATCACGACCCCCGCGACCAGGCTCTGGCGGAGTGCTTGCGGATCCACCGTCGTCCTGGTCATCGCGGTCCGGCTCCTGTCCTGCTCGTCGTGGCGTCGGCAACTCCGGACAGAACGGAGGCGTACACCTCCGCCAGCCGTGCCGACAGCCTCGGCAGCGAGTGCCCGGACTCGGCGTGCTCGCGGATCGCGTGGGACATCTGCGCCCGACGCGCCGGGTCGCCGATCAACTCCGCGAGGGCGTCGGCCAGTGCGGCCACGTCGCCGGGCTCCACCACGCGTCCGTCGACGCCGTCGCGGACGAGCTGGGGAACGGCACCGATGGCGGTGCCGACGACAGGAACCCCACTCGCCATCGCCTCGATGATCGCGATCGGCTGGCCTTCGAGGTAGGAGGGGAGGACGAAGATGTCGGCCTGCTGCAACCTGGCCTTCACCTGGTCCCCGTACTCCGGGCCCACCAGCGACTCCGACAGGCCGGCGTCGGCGAACTCGGCCACCACGGCGGCGTACTCCTCCGCCGGGGTCGGTCCCTGCCCGCCGACCACGACGAGTTGCCAACCGTCGATGCCCCGCTCACGCAGGGTCCGTGCGGCGCGAGCGAGTTCGATGGTGCCCTTGCGCCGGCAGATCACCCCGACGAAGAGCACGGTGGCCGGTACGCGATCGGCGATGGTCGGCTCGAACGCCGATACCTCGACCGCGTTGTCCACCGTCTCGACGCGGGTCCGACCGGCGAACTGGCGCATCGTCGCCGTGCCCGCTTCGGAGACGGTGCACACCCGCGCGGCACGGCGGAGCGACCGCAGGGCGAGCCTGTCGAGCCTCGAGTAGGCCGCGAACTCCGGCCGTCCAGCGTTCCCGACCGCCGAATGCACGTGGGCGATGAGTTTGGCCCGGCCCGCCGAAGCCGCCAGGTTCAATGCCGCCGCCCGAAGCGCAGGCAGGCCTGGATCGGCGACCAGCTGGACGTGCACGATGTCGGCATTTCGAGCCGCCCGCAGCGTGTGCCAGGCATCAGCCAGGGCGAAGCGGACATTGTCGAGGCTGAAGCGGCCACCCTCGCGGGACGCGGTTCGCGCGGTGTTCAACAGGGTCATCTCGTACGCCTGGTTCAGACCGGGGTCAGCGACGACGGTCTCGGCGAAGGTGGCGATCCCGCCACGCATGGGCGAGGCTTCGGCGACCACCACCACCCGGGGCTTGTGCGCGGTCACCGGGCACCTCGGCGCGCCCGGCGCCCAGCGGGCCGGCTCTCGATGGCGCGCTCGTAGACCGACCGGAGATTCGCGGCCCAGATACGTGCCTCGAAGAGGCGCTCCATCCGCTGCCGGCCGGCCAGGCCCAGCTGGGTGGCGAACTGTGGCTCGTCCAGGAGCCTGGTGATCGCGCCCGCGAGCCGCTGCTCCTCACCCGGGGGGACGAGCAGGCCGGTCTCGCCGTCAGCGACGATGTCGCCGATGCCGCCGACGTCGCTGGCGATCACCGGCCGCGCACAGCCGCCGGCCTCCATCAGCACGGTAGGCAGGTTCTCGCCGTAGATCGACGGCAACACCACCATCTCCGAGCCGCGCAGCACGTCGGGAATGTCGGAGCGCATCCCGGCGAAGACCACGCTGTCGTCGATCTCCGAGTCGCCTCACCTCGGCCCGCAGTGCCTGCTCCTCCGAACCGGACCCGACCAGGAGGAGCCGGGCGTTGGCGTGCCGGGCCAGTACGGTCGGCCAGGCGCGTACGGCGTGGATGATGCCCTTGAAGTCGCGCAATGCGGCCAGCACGGTGACCACCCGCTTGCCTTCCAGGTCCAACCCCGACGGGGGAGCGGCGACCACGTCCGCGGCGCCCGGGGAGAAGTAGTCCAGATCCACTCCGTTGTGCACGACGGTCCAGGATCGGGGCGCCGGCTTGCGTGGACGGTACCGGTCCTTGAACGAGGTCAGCGACGCCTGGGAGACGAAGATCGCGGCCTGGCTCCGGGTAGCCACCTCCACGGCCAGCCGCTCGCGGGCGGCCGCCCGCCCGTGCAGGGGGCGGTACACGTGGTGGAAGGTGCCGACCGACGGGATCCCGGCGAGACGGGCGGCCGGCAGCGCCTGGGTCATGGCCATCTCCAGGTGTGCGTGCACGATGTCGACTCCGCTGCTCTTGATCAGCTGCGTCAAGCGGACGAACGCCGCAACGTCGACGGTGCGCGAAGCGCCGAGATACTCCGGAACCAGACCCGCCTGCTCGAGCAGCGGAGCGAGGGTGGAGTGCTCATCGGAGTAGCCGTGCAGGCTGAGCACCCGCATCTCCAGGCCGACGTCGGAGGCCACTCGCCCCAACTGGGCGATCAGCGTCTCGGCGCCACCCAGCCGGAAGGCGTCCAGCACCGTCAAAACGCGCACAAAGGGATCCCGTCAGGTCGTAGTCACGCATCGGTCGCGACGTTGCGGCTTGCTTCATCGGGTCGTCCGCGCCAGATGGACACCGTCCGTGGCGAGGGAATTGCATCGGACATCGTCGCAAAACGATAACCTGATGGCGACCACCGTGGGCGGACCGTCTGCCGATTGGCGGTTTGCGGCCTGTCTGCCGGGGCGACGACGCCATCAGCCGAGGTGCCCACGTGCCGACTGAACGGAGCGACTCATTCAGCCCCCGCGCCATTCCGAGCTCGAGCCCGCTGTCGAGCCACCCGTCGAAGCCCTGGTGGAGCTGGAGGCTGCAGCAGCGGGGGTTCCTCCCCACGGTCCGGGCGCGGCCGGCCCGGACGGGCCCGCTCCAGGCGATCCCGCTTCGGGCGCTCCCGGCCCCGACCCAGGCGCTCCGGCGGCCGAGGGAGTCGGGCGGAGCTCGGTCCGTGGATTCCTGTGGACGACCCTGGCCTGGGGGACCAACCGGATCGTCGATCCTCGGGCTCACCCTGGTGCTCGCCCGACTGCTCGCGCCCGAGGACTTCGGGCTGGTCACCGCGGCGCTGACGGTGGTGGCGATGCTCGACGCGGCCCTCGATCTCGGCGTGGGCGCCGCGGTGGTGGCCGAACAGGAGCGCGGGGTCAGCAACCGGGTACGGGCCGCCTTCACGCTCAACCTGGGGCTGTCCGCGGTGATCGCCGGGGGCGGTGCGGCGGCGTCGCCGTTGATCGCCCGGCTCTTCAACTCCCCCGACGACGCGTGGCTGTTCGGGCTCATCTTCCTCTACCCGTTCCTGCGCGGTGCCGGCCAGGTGAACGACGCGGTGCTCAAGCGTGACCTGCGCTTCCGGCGGCGGACGGCGGTGGACGGCACCCGCGCGCTGGTGCGGGTCGCGGTCTCGGTTCCGCTCGCCCTGACGGTGGGCGGCGCGCTGAGCATCGCCGCCGGCATCGTGGCCAGCGAACTCGTGGCCATGGTCGTGCTCTGGTCACTGGTGCCGGTGCGCCCGGTGCTGCGGATGAGTGGGGACACCGCCCGGAGTCTGCTGCGCTTCGGTGGGCAGGTGACGGTGATCCGGGTCTTCGGATCCTTCCGCAGCACGTTCGACTACATCGTGGTGGGCGCAATGATCAGCGCGACGGCGCTCGGCTTCTACGGGATGGCGTACAAGCTGCCCGAACTCGGCATCGAGAACGTGCTCTGGATCTTCTCGGCGGTGGCCCTGCCTGCCTACGCCAGGGCCCTGGCCTCCGGAGCCGACGTGCTGCACTCGGCGATGCTCCGGGCCACCCGGTTGCTGTCGCTCTACGGACTGGCGGCCGGCGCGACGCTCGCCGTGGTCGCCCGCGACGCCGTCCCCGTCCTCTTCTCGGCGCAGTGGCAACCTGCTGTCGTGCCGATGATGCTCATCTCGTTGAGCCTGGGACTGATGTCGGTCGGCTGGGCCAGCGGGGACGTGTTCACCGCGCTCGGCCGGCCGGGCACGCTGATCAAGCTCGACATCCCCGCGACCCTGCTGATGGCCGGGGCGTTCCTGTACGCACCGCGCTTCGGCCTGGTCGGCGTCGCCATGGTCCACCTGATCTTCAACGCCGCGTACTGTGCGGCCCGCCTGATGTTGCTGAATGTCGTCACCCGCGTCGGCGCCGCCGCCCTGTTGCGGGCCGTCGCACCGGGGTTCGCCGTCGCGGGCGTCACGGCCGGTGTCGGTCTCGCCGTGCGCGCCGTGCTGCCTGCCGGCGAGTGGGGTTCCCTGCTCATCCTGGGCGCGGTCTGCGCGGTCGTGGTCGCGGGATCGTCGCTGCTGCTGGCCCGCGAGTCCGTGTTTCAAGCCGTCCGCGCCGCGTTGCCGGCACGAAGGAGTGCCACATGAACACCTCCGGCCCTGCGTCGCGTGCCGTCCTCATCACCGCCAGCGAGCCGGAGCCGCGCACGTTCGGCAAGCAGGTCGTGCTCGGTGGCCTGCTCGATCATTTGTGCCGGCGGCTCGGACCCGAGCAGGTCCACGTGGTCCTGGTCAGCGGCTCTGCCTCGGTTCGCCCCGCCACCGCGTACCAGATCCACCTGCTGCGCAAGCCGACCGCGCTCAGCCAGCTGAAGGCGCTGCTCGGCCGCGTCGTGCTGCCGCCGCACACCTCACTGCAGGAGGCCGCGCTGTGGTCGACCCGGCTGCGTACCGAACTCGCCGACACCCTGGCCGAGATCGGGGCCGACCTCCAGATCTGGGACACGATGCGTCTGGGACAGTACGCCGGGCAGGTCCCCCGGCAGGCCGGCGTACGGCAGGTGCTCTACGCCGACGACCTGTTCTCCAAGCGGTACGCCAGCATGCTCGAGCGCATCAAGACCGATCCCTCGCGCGTCGCCAACCCGCTGGGCGAGTTCGGCAAGGTCCTGCCCGGACCGGCGGGCAAGATCGCCGCCCACCCCCTCGTGTATCGCCCGCTGCTGCACGTGGAGCGTCGGCTGACCGCTCGCTCGGAGGACGCGGCGCCGCACGGTTTCGACGCCACCGTCCTGGTCAACCCGACCGAGACCACCGAGCTGACCGAGCGCAGCGGCAGTGACCGGGTGCGCACGTTGCTCCCGCTGTTGCGCGAGCCGGGCGAGGCGACGCGCCGCTTCGCCGGACTGCCGACCTTCGTCTTCCTCGGCGGCCTGGACTTCCCGCCCAACCGGGATGGCCTCACGTGGTTCCTGCGGAACTGTCGACCGGCTGTGCTCGCTGCGGTGCCGGACTTCCGGCTGCTCCTGGTCGGGCGGGGTTGCGAGGTCAGGCCCGCCGAAGCCGACGGGTTGGGGGGAGCACGTCCAGCCCGTCGGCTGGGTGGAGGACCTGGACGAGGTGCTGACCACGGCGGCGGGCCTGCTGTCCCCGCTGCGCATCGGAAGTGGCATCAAGATCAAGGTGTTGGAGGCGCTGGCCCGCGGACTGCCGGTGGTCGCCACCCCGCACGGCGTGCTCGGACTCGACGTCGGCGCCGACGACGGATGTCTGGTCGGACGCGACGCCGAGGAACTCGCGGCGCACCTGGCCGAGGCGGCCCGGCCCGAGCGGAATGCCGCGCTGTCGACGGGCGCACTCAGCAGTTGGCAGCGCCGGTTCGCCCCGGCCGTGGCCGGCCGGGCGTACGACGACGTCCTCGACCTGCCCGCGGCCGATCTGCCCGCCGGCGGTCGAGGGCGGTCGTGACTGCGCTGCTGCTCCTGGGTGTGGGGGTCGTCGCCGTCGCCTTCGTCGTGGTCGCGCTGTCCCGGCCCGTGGTCGCGCTGCTCGTGCTGGTCGCGACCGACGTCGCGAATCTGAACGCCGTCGTCGCCGATCAGGTCGGATTCAGCCCCTACCGACCGCAGCTCGCCCTGGCCCTGGTGCTGGTCGGGGTGCTGGCCGCGCGCCGATTCGTGGCCGCCCGTGGCGGCTCGCCGCTCGGCCACGACGACGGGCCGATGCTCCGCTGGTCGCCGGTCATGCTCGGCGTCCTCATCCTCTACGCCGGATTCGCCATCAGCCTGATCGGATCCGATGACCCGAGCTACTCCGCCACGCTGCTGGCGGAGCGCCTGCGCGACGTCCTGTACCTGGTCGCGGTGGTGGCCCTGATGCAGGCCACGCACTCGGCCCGGCGGGTGGCCGCGGCGGCGGTGCTCGTGCTGGCCGCCCTCGCCGGCCTGACCGTCGTCCACGAGTTCGTGCTCGGAAACCAGGGCGAGCTGTTCGGCCTCAGCCGGGTGCCCCTCGTACGCGAGGGCGGGGCCTTCACCGCCCGGCACGCCGGCACCTCCTCGGACGTGAACTTCTGGGCCCGGATCTTGATCCTGATCGCCCCGCTCGGGCTGTCGCTCTGGGCGTCCAGCCGCGGACTCCGGGCCCGTTGGCTCTGGGCCGGTTGCCTCGCGAGCTTGAGCCTCGGGGTGTACCTCACCCAGTCGCGGGGTGGATTCCTGGCGCTGTTCGTGGCCGCGGTGGTCTGGCTGTTCCTGGCCGGCGGACGGTACCGCCGCTCGATCTGGATGCTCGGCGTGGCCGTGGTCGTCATCGTGCCGCTCTCGGGCATCGGCAGCCGGCTGAGCACGCTGACCGACGTGGTCTCCGGTTCGGCCGTCACCTCCGATCCCTCGGTGGAGACGCGCAAACGGCTGCAGGTCGACGCCCTGCGGATGTTCGCCGATTCACCGGTCAACGGGCATGGGATCGGCACCTACGGCACGATCTTTCCCCGCTACGACCGGCTGGCGGACTACTCCAACCCGGTCGACATCGTGGTCGCCGCGCACAACTTCTATCTGGAGCAGGCCGCCGACGGTGGGGTGGTGCTGCTGCTGGCCTGGGTGCTGTTCCTCGGCTCCATCGCGTTCTGCAGCCTGCGCACGCGGCTGAGGGCGCGGGCGAGCGGCGACCAGGAATCGGAGCTGCTGGCCGTGGGAGTGCTGGCGGGACTCAGCGGCTGGGTCGTGGCCAGTGTCTTTCTCCACCTCTCCGATCTCCGCGGGCTGCTCCTGATCGCTGGGCTGGCCGCGGTGGTGGACCTGCGGGCGAGGAACCAGGCCCCCGGGGCGACAGTGCTACCGGCCACCCAGCACGCACCCGCCGGTACAGCCCGCAAGGTTGCGGTGACGGCCGTGTTCGTGCTGGGTGCGGCTGGGCTCGCGGCGCTCTTCGCGGTGCCGGCCGTGCGTTGGGCGAATTCGGCGACCATGGCCGTGCTGCCGGCCGCGGCCCGCGCCGACGCCGCCTCGGCCTACCAGTTGGACGTCATCAGCCGCGGCGTGCTCGTACCCACCCTTGCCGCCGCATGTGAAGTTCGAGCTGACCAACGCGGCTCTGGAGGCCGAGGCCGGGGTCGCTCCTCCGGACGGGCTGGCCGTGAACGTCTCACCGTCCCGGCTCGGCGGAGGGTTGGTCGTCACCGTGACCACCGACGATCCGCGCAGCGCAACGGTGTTCGGCGCGGCGGCGGTGGACATCGTGTCGCGGGCCGTACCCCAGCTCGACCCCCATTTCGAGGTGTCGGGCGAGCCGTCCGGTGCCCGAACGGTGATTAACAACCGGCGCTGGTTGGCTGTACCCTTTTGCCTGCTGGTGTTGTGGGCAGGTCTGACGTGGTTCCGCTGGTTGCGGAGAGCGCGGCTTGCTACGAGGGGCACACCGTTGACGGAGGCTGCGGGTACCTCCGTTCCCTGACCGTCAGGGCCGTACGCGGCCACTACCTCGAGAGGCCGCCCCCGTGACGTCTCCCGCCCCCGAAGCCTTCGCCCACCGAAAAGCCTCCGCTCACCGACTCGCGCCGGTCGGCGGCGCCCGATTGCTCGCCCTGCTCGGCTCGGTTCTGCTGGCCGGTCTACTCGCGATCCCGACGTGGACCGCCGACGCCGCCGACACTCGGCCCTTCCGGTCCACCGGACCCTTCAACATTCCGATCGCCAGTTCGCCGAGGATCGATCCGGCGAGCCAGGTGATGGTGGCCCGCGCGACCCGGTCGGGAATGATCTATTCCAACCTCGTCGCTTTCGGAATCCCCATCTACACCGCGTACGCGTCGACGCCTCGAGTGCGCGTGAGCTGCCAGATGGAAGGCGCGTGGGGCAGCTGTCCGTTGAGCCGGGCTCCGATGCCCATCCCCGCCCACGCGAAGCCCAACGTCGGCGAGGACGGTGTGCTCGCGGTGATCGATCCCACGACGAAAACCGTGGGCGAGTACTGGCAGGCGCGCCGGACCGCTAGCGGCTGGAAAGCCTCGTGGGGCGCGGTCAACTCCCTGTCCGGCATCCGGCTGGGGTGGGGCGAGCACCGGGTCCGGAGCCTCCCGGTTGGCCGGAGTCATCCGGGTCTCGGAGATCAAGCAGCGGTCGATTCCGCACGCCCTGGTGCTGCAGACCGACAACGTGTGCGCCAAGATCTTCCGGGCTCCCGCGCTCAAGACTGACGGGCTGTCGCAGCGGAGCGACTGCATTCCCGAGGGAGCTCGCGTGCAACTCGACCCCGCGCTCGATCTCAGCAAGATTGCCGGGTTGTCCCCGGCGGAGCGCACGGTCGCGCGAGCCCTGCAGGTGTACGGCGGGTACGTGATCGACCGCGGGGACGCACCGGTGAGCGTCAGCTTCGAGCGCGCGGTCGATGCCACCGGATCCTCCCCGGGATCGGTCTACGCCGCGGCCGGGTTGACAGTGGGACTACTACGGCCTGTCGAAGGTGCCGTGGAAGCGTTTGCGCGTGCTGAAGACCTGGAATGGTTGAGGCGTGATCGGTCCACTCAGCCCGGGCTTCGCGGGGGGTTACCGTCCCGCGTCACTGGTGTGAGAATGAGGTCAGGCGCCTGGTAGGAGATGGTCGCCGCCAGGTGGTTGCGGCTGGCAACCTCGCCGAAGGACCCATGGTGTCTACGTCTGGACCACTCGTGCCTCGCGCATCGCCGCGGCGAGGTGACCTCGCCTGGATCGGCCTCCTGCTTGGCCTGATGTCCGCGTTCGGAATGATCTGGCTGGTGTGGCTGATCGTCTCCTAGCTCGCTCAGCGCGTCCTGCCAGGCCTCTGATATAGTTAAATAGTAAACTATCAGGCAGCGTCGGCAGGCAGAGGACAGGGTCTCGATGAGCAGCATCATGTTTCCGGCGGTGGAGGGCGGGGCCTTCGACGACTTCCTGCGCACGCAGGCTCCGCGCAGCCGAGACCAGCGGGTCTGGACGCCCGCGGACGGGCCGATGCCGGCGCTCTACCTCGGGCACGGCGCGCCGCCGCTGTTCAACGACGCGCTGTGGATCGGGCAACTCTTCGCCTGGGCGCAGGCTCTGCCCAAGCCCACCGCGGTGCTGATCGTCAGCGCACACTGGGAATCGGCCCCGCTGATGATCTCCGCGCCCGCGGCCGGGACACCGCTGGTGTACGACTTCGGCGGCTTTGCTCCGCGCTACTTCTCGATGACCTACCCGACTCCGGACGCTGCCGCGCTGGCCGCGCGGGTGACCGCTGTGATGTCGGGCCAGGAGTCCGTGCACGCCCACCCCAGCCGCGGTCTCGACCATGGCGCCTGGGTTCCGCTCAAGGTGATGTATCCCTATGCCGATGTACCGGTCCTGCAGCTGAGTCTGCCGAGCCAGGATCCCGACCGGTTGTTGCAGGTCGGTGAGCGTCTCAAGCCGCTGCGGGAGGAGGGTGTCCTCGTCATCGGCTCGGGTTACCTCACCCACGGGCTGCCGTATCTGAGCCGGGACAGTTTCACCGACAATCGGGTCCCCGGCTGGTCGTCGGACTTCGACGCGTGGGCCGCCGAGGGACTGGCCGCGGGTGCGGTCGATGTGCTCGCCGACTTCAAGGGAGCACCGGGAATGCCCTATGCGCACCCGACGGTCGAGCACTTCACCCCGATCTTCGTCACGCTGGGCGCGGCGACCGACCCGTCCGCTGCGCCGACCACGGTGATCGAGGACTTCCAGATGGGGCTGGCCAAGCGCTCGTTCCAGGTGGGCTAGCCGACGCGCTCGCCGGACTCTCGAGCCAGGAGTTCGGCAGCAGCCGCTTGCCCAGGTTCAGCACGAGCGGTGAGTCGGCGTAGTAGCTGAACAGCGGGATGTCGGCGTAGCCGCCACTGCGGTACAACTCGACGGCGGCCACCTGAGGTCGCCCGGTCTCCAGCACCATCCAGTCGGCCCCGGCCGCGGCGGCCCGCGTCTCGAGGGCGGCGAGGAGCAGCCGGGCGAGACCGCGACCGCGGACGGACTCGTGCACGTACATCCGCTTGATCTCGGCCGGTCTGCTCGCCGTCGGCGGCGTGCCGGGCGCCCGGAAGCGCCAGCCGCCCATGGCCACCGGCTGCCCGTGGAGATAGCCGACGAGAAATTCCCCGGCCGGGGGAGCGAACTCCGCGGCGGTGAACGGGGTCTCGTCCGGACCGCCGTAGATCTCGACGTAGAACAGCTGCGCCTGAGCGGTCAGCGCCACGGCGTCGGGGTGGTCGTAGCCGACCGCACGCAACACCCACCCGCCCGGCCCCGGTTCGTCCGGCCCGATCCGTTCAGCACACTCAACACCTTAGGACCGGCAGGAAGGACAGGAGGGTCGAGAAGATCGACGGAATGGTCGGGCCCGCTCCGTGCTCTCCTAAGCGGCGCTTCCGACAAGTAGTGGTTGGTCGATGCATCGGTAGCGTTCGGCGTCAGGCAAGGTCCATACGACGGCGTCGTTGTCGCGGCGGCTCGCATGCCAGGCGAAGGTCTTGGCGCGGTGGTGTCGTCGGCAGAGCGGGTCGAGGTTGCCGGCAGAGGTCGGTCCGGTGGGCCAGGGTTGGTGGTGGTCTTGGTCGCAGCGTGCGGCAGGCACGGTGCAGGTGGGGAAGGTGCAGGTCCCGGCGCGGAGAGCGATGGCTTCGGCGAGCCGGGCAGAGGGATGGCGTCCGAGCTCGGTGGTGTGAAGTAGCCGGCCGTGGTCGTCGGTCAGCAGCCGGGTGAACAGGACCTGGTCGGCAGAGTGGTCGCGTTCTGGTCGAGGGTGTCGGCGATCATGGTGCGGATGTGCTCGGCGGGGATCAGTCCGGATCGGTCGGGAGTCGCCAGGGGCGTTGCTGGCTCCGAGAAGGCTGGACAGGGGCACGACGATGCCGATGCGGAGCGTGCTGCGGCGGCGCTCGAAGGGCCGTTTCCGGCTGGTCCGGCGGGACATGATCGGTGGCGTTGGTGGGTTTCGAGGGGCTCGCCGTCGGTGTCGACGGGGAGCAGGTGGACGTCGAGAAGCTCGCCGGTGTCAGGGTCGATACGTTCGACTTCCAGCCAGCCGGCGCTGCCCTGGTCGTGGTCGGTGTGGCGGTCGGTGTCGCCATCGGTGTCGTCGCCACCGGTGTCGTCGCCATCGGTGTCGTCATCGCAGGTGCTCGTTGTCGCGGGCGCCGTCGTGGGATTCGTCGTGCTCGTCGTCGGTGAGATGGAGGCGTCCGAGGAGGAGGTCGGCGAACAGGTCGGCGCGGCGTTGCTGGTCGGTTCGCGGGTCGTCGGCGCCGACGGTGCGGGCCGCGGCAGCCAGGGTGGCGTCGATGGCGGCGGCGTCGGCCGCGGAGACTTCGCCGGTGACGTAGCCGATCCCGTCGGCCCCCTGGACGACGGTCACCCGGCGTTCGGCCAGTGCGCGGCGGTGGCGTTGGGCGAAGGCGTGGGGTTCAAGGGTGACCACGAGCCGCAGCAGCCAGGCCTGGAGTTGCCTGGGGGTGCGGGTCTGGGCGGCGCCGACGGCCTGGTCGTCGATGGCGGCCAGGGTGCCGGGTTCGGTGACGCGGCGGGCGACCCGGTCGATGACCCGTACCTGTTCGGCGTCGACTTGGCCGGCCCGGAAGGCCTGCCACACGGTGGGCATGTCGATGGTCAGCCGGCGGGTCCGCGCCAGCAGGCAGCGCACCGGGTACGGCTGGTCGCGCAGCACCACCGACAACTCGTCGGCCACGAACTCCGCCGCACCCGGCCGGCGATGTCGTCCTCGTTCGGCGGTGCCGGCGTGACGGCGGTCGGCGTAGGCCACGGCCGCTTCGGCCAACTCCGCCTGGGCCATCGCGACCCGGCGGCGGGCCTGGGCCACCGGGTCGCTGTTCGCCGAGCGGCTGAACTGCACATCGGGCCCTGCTTCATCGGGCCCTGCTCATCATCGGGCCTCTGCTTCATCGGACATGGATTCATCGTCGCATCCACCCCTGACAATTTCGAACGTATCAGCGAATGCGAGCGCGCGCATCAAGACCGCCCGAGTCGACCTCTACTCGCCGGTGCGGCCGTCGTGCAACTCCCGGACGATGTCGAGATGGCCGGCGTGCCGGGCGTACTCCTGCAGCAGGTGGAACAGGATCCGTTCGAGCGACGGCGGCGGCGCACCGGCCCAGCGCTCGCTGGGCCGGCCGATCTCGGCCAGGTCGTGGGACTCGACGATCCGCCGGGTGACGGCCGCCTGCTCCTCCAGCCGGATCAGCAGCTCGCCGATCCTCACCGCGGGGTCGACGTACCAGTGGTCATCTCGGCGGTCGGCCCACGGGTCCGGCACGGGCTGTCCCTCGAAACCCCAGACCAGCCACCGTCGCTCGACCTGGACCAGATGGAGCAGCAGCTCCAGCGGCGTCCAGCCGGACGGCAGCTGGCTGGTCCGCAGCGCTGCGTCGTCCAGGCCCTCCAGCTTCGTCACCACCGCTGAACGGAAGTAGTCCAGGTAGCCGAGGAAGACCTCAGCGCGCGAGTCGCGCCGCTCGGTCGGGGAGGGGAACGGCACGCTCACCTGCTCAGCGTAGGTTCGAGCGGCCGATCGGGCCCAGGACGGTGAGTAGGCTGAGCCGAGCATCCACCGAGCATCTGAGGATCTGACCGTGTTCGACACCCTGCAAGACCGCCTGGCGGCGACGTTCAAGAGCCTGCGCGGAAAGACCCGGTTGTCCGACGCGGACATCGACGCCACGGCGCGCGAGATCCGGATCGCCCTGCTCGAGGCCGACGTCAACCTGGCCGTGGTGAAGGACTTCGTCACCGCGGTCAAGGAACGGGCCCGCGGCGCCGAACTGGCGGGCGGGCTCAACCCGGCCCAGCAGGTGATCAAGATCGTCGACGAGGAACTCGTCGCCATCCTGGGCGGTGAGACCCGGCTGCTGCGGTTCGCCAAGCGGCCGCCGACGGTGATCATGCTCGCTGGTCTCCAGGGTGCCGGCAAGACCACGCTGGCGGGAAAGCTCTCGCTCTGGCTGAAGGAGCAGGGCCACTCGCCGTTGCTGGTCGCGGCCGACCTGCAGCGTCCGAACGCGGTGAACCAGCTGCAGGTCGTGGGCCAGCGCGCCGGCGTCCACGTGTACGCCCCCGAGCCGGGCGCCACCACCAGCACGCAGGCCGAGAGCGGGCCGTACGGCGGGGATCCGGTGGCTGTGGCCCGGGCCTCCCTCGCCGAGGCCGAACGGCGGCTGTACGACGTGGTCGTCATCGACACCGCCGGCCGCTTGGGTATCGACGCCGAGCTGATGCAGCAGGCCGCCGACATCCGCGACGCGGTCCATCCGGACGAGGTCTTGTTCGTCGTCGACGCCATGATCGGCCAGGACGCGGTGAACACGGCCAACGCCTTCGCCGAGGGCGTCGGCTTCGACGGAGTGGTGCTGACCAAGCTCGACGGCGACGCCCGCGGCGGCGCGGCCCTGTCCATCGCCCGGGCCACCGGCAAGCCCATCATGTTCGCCTCGAACGGGGAGTCCCTGAAGGACTTCGACGTCTTCCATCCCGACCGGATGGCCAGCCGGATCCTCGGCATGGGCGACATGCTGACCCTGATCGAACAGGCCGAGAAGACCTTCGACGCGGACCAGTCGGCCAAAGCGGCGCAGAAACTCACCAGCAAGCAGGGCAAGGACTTCGGGCTCGACGACTTCCTGTCCCAGATGCAGATGGTGCGCAAGATGGGCCCGCTGTCGAAGATCTTCGGCATGCTGCCCGGGATGGGCGAGATCAAGGACCAGATCGCCGGCATCGACGAGCGCGACGTCGACCGGATCGAGGCGATCATCCACTCGATGACGCCGACCGAGCGTAACGATCCGCGGATCATCGACGGCTCGCGGCGGGCCCGGATCGCCCGTGGCTCGGGGACGCAGGTCTCGGATGTGAACGGGCTGGTCACCCGGTTCTTCGAAGCACGCAAGATGATGAGCTCCCTGGCCAGCGGCAAGATGCCCAACATCCCCGGCATGCCGCCGGTGCCCGGCGCCCGGCGGCAGGCTCCGCGCCCGCAGAAGAAGAAGGGCGCCCGCGGCGTCTCCGGCAACCCGGCCAAGCGGAACGCCGCCGAACAGCCCGTCGCGGCCGACCCGGGCGCGGCGTTCGGTGCGGGCCAGGAGTTCGACGAAGCGGCGCTGCAGAAGGCCATGGCCGAGTTCCAGCTGCCGCCGGACCTGCGCAACCGCCTCGGCAACTGAGCGCCCCGAGCACCAAGCCGTCGATGGAGAGCCTGCACCTGTCCGGCGTGGTGCTGCCGGACGGTGTGCACCGCGACCTGTGGATCGCCGGCGGGCTGATCCGTACCGAGCCGGTGACCGGGGCCCGGACGCTGGCGACCGCGTCCTGGATCATGCCCGGCCTGGTCGACGCCCACTGCCACGTCGGGCTGGAGCTGAACGGCGCCGTACCGGACGACGTGGCCGAGCGGCACGCCCTGGCCGACCGGACGGCAGGCGCGCTGCTGCTGCGCGACGCGGGCAGCCCGGCCGATACCCGCTGGATGGACGACCGCACCGATCTGCCGAGGATCATCCGGGCCGGACGGCACATCGCACGGCCCAAGCGCTACCTGCGGAACTACGCGGCCGAGGTCGAGCCGGAGGACCTGCTCGCCGAGGTGGAACGGCAGGCGGCTCGTGGAGACGGCTGGGTGAAGCTGGTGGGGGACTGGATCGACCGCGACGTCGGAGATCTGGCCCCGCTCTGGCCGGCCGACGTCGCGGCCGCGGCGATCCAGCGCGCCCACCAACTCGGCTGCCGGGTCACCGCCCACTGCTTCGGCGAACAGTCGGTCGCCGAACTCGTGCGGGCCGGCATCGACGGCATCGAACACGGCACCGGCCTCGACGACGCGACCATCGCGCTGATGGCCGAGCGGCAGGTCGCACTCGTGCCGACGATGATCCAGCTCGACAACTTCGAGCAGTACGCGCGCGCCGGTGAACAGCGGTTCCCGGTGTACGCCCGGCACATCCGCGCCCTGTACGCCGGCCGGATCGCCCGGTTCGCCCACGCCCGGGAGGCGGGTGTTCCCCTCTACGCCGGCACCGACGCCGGCGGCTACCTGCCGCACGGGCTGGTCGGCCGGGAGATCGCGGCCCTGGCCGGGTTCAGCTCCGCCGAGTACGCGCTCGGCGCCGGTTCGTGGCGGGCGCGCCGCTGGCTCGGCCACCCGGACACCCTGGTCGAGGGTGCCCCCGCCGACCTGGTGGTCTTCGACGCCGACCCGCGCAACGACCTCGCGGTGCTGGCCCACCCTCGCCACGTGGTGTTGCGCGGAGTGCGGGTCGCCTGACCGCGCCGTCCTTACTGCCCCCGGCCGTCCTCACCGCCCCGCAGTCCGGACTACCCCCGGCCGTCCTCACGGCCGCGCAGTCCTCACTGCCGCCGGGCAAGCGCTCGGGTCCCAGGTCTGCGGGTCAGGTGTTCACCGTCTGGATGCCGAGCAGGGTCTGCCCGGTTCCGGCGGGGACCTTGACCCGGGCCTCGAGCCCGCGGGCGGTCTCGACCAGCTCGGGTTCGACCGGTTCCCCGTTGAGCGCCGCGATCTGGATCTTCGACCCCTTCGGCAGCACGATCCCGATGGTCAGCTTCAGCTTGGCGTGCCGGGTGACGATGGTCGCGTAGCTCGAGCCGCGGTGGGCCGACGACACGTCGATGGTGCCCTGCCCGACGCGGATCTTCTTGCCCAGCACCTGGGTCTGACCCGCCGGCACCTGTGCGACCACGGCGACCCGGCCGCGCCCCGCGTCGGGAGAGACCCCGAGCCACTGGTGCACCACCGGCCACAGGATGCCGTAGGCCCCCCAGGCCTGGAGCACCATCGACCGCTCGGTGAACAACCGGTCGATGTTGGCCCCGAAGTCGCCCCCGGGGACGATCTCCGGCATGGCCCCGGGCATCTCCCACAGGGTCGGGTCCAGCTGGGAGCGGGCGTTGCCGTGGGTGTAGACCCCCTGCTGAGCCTCCGCCAGTCGCCCGTAGTTGCCCTCGCTGACCGCAGCGATCGCGCTGTTCAGGGTGAAGATGTTGCGTTCGCTCGGAACAGCGGACACCACGGAGTCGCAGGTTGCGCCGGGGTTGCCGGCCGGGGCCGAGGTCGCGCCGGTGCCGGTGTGGAACAGGCCGAGCGGGTCGGTGAAGCAGCTGCGCTCGTGCTGGGACAGGGTGGCCCGGGCATGCGCGTCGGCGGCCAGCGGCCCGGCCGGGCGGCCCGGCAGCCGGGGCAGCACCGCGTCGGTGGGGGTCAGCCCGATCCAGTGCCGCTGGAAGACCTGGGCGTTGTCCGGCCCCTCCAGCGAGTCCGCGTACGAGCGGGCGCCGTCGGCGTCGTACCACCAGGTGTCCTCGAAGGCCTCGATCAGCGCCTTGGCCTGCTTCGCCGCCCAGCGGGCGGTCCTGCGGTCGCCGACGGCCCGCGCCATCTCGGCCAGGTCGGCGTACCCGCGGATCGTGTAGACGGCGTTGTCCAGCTTCTCCTCGCCCATCCCGGGCCGCTCCACGTTGCCGAGCCCCTCCGGCCAGCCGTCGGAGTCGGCGTCCAGTGTCGGCGACGTACCTCATCGCCGCCCGGCTGGCCGGATAGAGGTCGTCGAGGAACGCCCGGTCGCCCGTCCAGTGCCAGACCAGATTGACCGCGGAGGGATACTTCGACGACTCGTCGGTGTTGCCCGCGTCGGCGTTGGCGCCGAAGTAGACGGCGCCGTCGGGCGTCACCTCGTGCACGATCTTGCCGCTGCCGCCGTTCACCATCACCGACACGTCCCGCAGCGCCCGCAGGTGGGCCTTGATGGGGGAGAACTGGCCGGCCGCGACGGCGGCGTACGCGGTGTACTCGCCGTCGGTGCCGAACAGCCAGGTGTAGTCGGGCCATCCGGCCCCCAGCCAGCGCATGGATCGCAGAGTGCCGGCCGGCGGCGGATAGTTGACCCCGGCATTGACCACCCGGGGCCGGACGTCGCGTGCCTGCTGCACCGAGGCGGCCAACATCTGCTTCGACCAGGACACGCTGGCCTCCAGCAGCGGGTCGCCCGGGAGCGAGACCGCGCTGAACTCCTCGAGCCGTTGCCGCTCGGCCACCAACGCGTTGAGGGCGGCAGCCGGATCGGCCAGCGCAGTTCGCCAACTGCCGGGTGGCCGCACCGGCGCCCCTGGTCGAACCGCCGACGCCGAACCAGACCGTACGGACCTCGCCGGCGGCGAGCTTGACCCGGTAGACCAGTTGCCCGCCGGTGCCCTGGCCGTAGGCGGTGTCGTCGCACAGCGGGGGCTGTGGTGGCGCGTTCGGCCCGGAGGCCGGGCAGCTGACCTGACCCTGTGGGCCACGGTGCTTCGGGCCGAGATGGGTGACCACCGGTTCGAGTGCGGCGCCCCGGTCGAGTGCGCCTCCCACGACGGCGGCCCAGTCGTGCGACTCCCCGTTGGAGTCCGGAGGCGTGCCCCGGTCGCGGAACACCAGCCGGCCGCTCTCGACGGTCGCCGTGTCCGGCAGGTTGACCGTGGCCTGGCTCGGTCTGGTCTCGCCCCAGGGATAGGAGCCGAGGAGCTCGGAGTGGGCGTCGAGGCGCAACGTGACCGTGCGGCTGGAGTCGGCACGCAGGCTCAGACCGACTACGGCCCCCGCCACATCGCGCGGCACGAAGTCGGTCCGGCTGGCCGACACCCCGTCCGTGGTGGGCAGGTCCGCGCGGACATATCCCCATCCGGACGTGGTCCGGGTGGCCGGTCCGATCCAGCGGTCACCGACGGCGAACCACATTCCGTCCAGCAGTTTGAGCTGCGGGGTCCAGAAGCCGCCCATCTCGCCCCGGGTGTGGAAGCCCGCTGCCGGGTAGCGGCCGTCGGCCGTGCCGAGCACCCAGCCGCGCTCTCCGGTGACGACGGTGCGCCGTTCGGCCAACCGGGTGGTCTCGGACAGTTCGGGTGATCGGGCCAGGGCGGGGTCCAGCACGGGTACGGGGGCGGCCTGCGCCGCGACGCTCAACGCCGGAACTCCCATCACGGGAACGATGGAGATCACGGCGGCGAGAACGGCGGCGGTGGCCGCGGTCGTGCCGGTCGTCCGGCCTCCCCCGGTGGATGCGATGCACGATCAGCCTCTCCGTTGGGACTGGTGTGCAGGGCGGCCGGCGTGGTGGTGAGTCTTCTGGGGCAAGGTCCCGCCGGGCGCGCCCGCGCACAGGGACTGGAAGCCTTCCTATCGGCTGCACCCCCGGAGCGCAAGACTGCATCGCCTCTGATCCCGGACGAGGCGCCGGCCCGGTTGTCCGGTCGAGCAAGATGGGGCCATCCACACCGTGATCCCCGTGTCGAGGACCCGCTCCCCGAGGAACCTCACCCCACCCCGGCTGCCGGCGGCCGCGGCGGTGCTCACTGCCGCCGTCCTCGCCCTCCTGCTGCCGGGGGTGGCCCGGCCGGTGGCCGCGCGCGCCGCCGACCAGGTCGTGGAGACCGCGTACACGGTGGCCGGAACGCCCGAGAGCGACGGTGCGCCCGTGTCGCTGGACCTGACGCTGCTCACCACCGACCCCGGCGCGGCGCGGCCCGCCGTCATCCTCGCCCACGGCTTCGGCGGCACCAAGGACGACAGCGCCCCGACGGCGCGGACCCTGGCCCGCGACGGCTACGCCGTCATCGTCTACACCGCCCGCGGCTTCGGGGCCTCCGGCGGATCGATCCACCTGGACAGTCCCGACTACGAGGGCAAGGACGTCCGCGCGGTCATCGACTTCGCCGCGAGCCGTCCCGAGGTGGCCAAGGACGGCGACGACCCGGTTCTCGGCGTGGCCGGGGCGTCGTACGGCGGGGCGGCCGCGCTGCTCGCCGCAGGGCTGGACGACCGGGTGGATGCGATCGTGCCGGCCTTCACCTGGCACAGCCTCACCCAGTCGCTGTTCCCCCAGCACCGGGTGATCGGCGGCGCGGCCTCGCCGGCCGACGTCACACCCGAGGGCGGCGCGGGCGTGTTCAAGCAGCGCTGGGCCTCGCTGCTGTTCTCCAGCGGGAGCGGCGGCACGACCCCAGACGCCGGGCCACCAGACGCCGGGCCACCAGACGCCGGGCCACCAGACTCCGGATCCGCGCTGTGCGGCCGGTTCGCCGCTGACCTGTGCGAGGCCTACCTGGAGGCGGCCGAGACCGGGCGAGCGTCCAAGGACCTCACCGCGCTGCTCGACGAGTCGGGGATGGCCGCCATCCTGCCCAAGGTCGCGGCGCCGACCCTGCTGATCCAGGGGGAGGACGACACCCTCTTCGGTCTGGACCAGGCTGATGCGAACCTGCGTGGACTGCCCGCGGCGACCGTGGCGGCCATGCGCTGGGTCGCAGGCGGGCACGACGCCCAGGTTGCGGTCGATCCGCTCACCGACGACATCTCGGCCTGGTTCGGCCGCTACCTGAAACGCGACGGCTCCTCGCCCGGACCGGCGTTCTCGGTGCTGATGCCGGAGACCTCCCTGGTCGGCCGGGGCGGCACCCGCGACCCGCGCACCAGGGTGGCTGACGGCTATCCCGGACGGGGAGTGGAGTCCGCCGACCAACTGATGAGCCTCTCCGGCGCTGCTCAGCCGGTGCTCTCCCCGCCCGGTGGCACGCCGACGGCGCTGACCAACCTGCCGGGTACGGGCGGGATCCTCGCCGAAGCGTCGACCCTGGCCGGCTACCGGCTCGGCGTGATTCCCGGCCAGTCCGCCACCTTCACCAGCGAGCCGCTGGAGCAGCCGATGGACCTGATCGGCAGCGCACGGGTCGATCTGGTCGTGCGCTCGGACACCTCGACCGCGAGCCTGTTCGTCTCGCTGTGGGACCTCGGTCCCGACATCGAGCAGTCGTTGAACGGGCAGCAGCTCAGCGGCCCGAGCTCTGCGGTGTTGCCGCAACTCGCCGTGGCACCGGTCCGGCTCAGCGGATTGACTCCGGGCGACGACGTCCCGGTCACCGTCGCGCTGCCCGCGATCGCCCATCAGGTCCCCGTCGGTCACCGGCTCCGGCTGGTCGTCTCCAGCACCGATCAGGCGTACGCGACGCCGACCCGCCCCGCCGTCTACCGGATCGGGCTCAGTGGCGACCGCGCCCTGGCGCTGCCCGTTCTCGACACCCGCGTCGTCGACGGTGCCGCCCTGGACGTACCGCTCCCGCTGGTGCTCACCGTCGCCGCCCTGGCGCTGGGCGCCGTAGCCGTGGTGATGCTCTGGCGCCGTCGGCAGCGCGACGTCCACCCGAGGGAGGACCTGGTCGGCACACCCCTGGTGGTCAGCAACCTGGTCAAGACCTACGGTGACGGCTTCCGGGCGGTGGACGGCGTCTCCTTCCGCGCCGAGGCGGGCCAGGTGGTCGGCCTGCTCGGGCCCAACGGGGCCGGGAAGACCACCGCCATCCGGATGCTGGTGGGCCTGATCCGGCCCGACTCGGGCTCGGTGTACGTCAACGGGCAGCCGGTCCACGCCGGCGCCGACGTACTCGGCGAGGTCGGGGCCTTCATCGAAGGGCCGGGTTTCCTGCCGCACCTGTCGGGGATGCGCAACCTGGTGGCGTACTGGCACGCCACCGGGCGCCCGATGGCCGAGGCCCGGCTGGAGGAGGCACTGGCGATCGCCGGCCTCGGTGCCGCCGTCCACCGCCGGGTGCGCGGCTACAGCCAGGGCATGCGGCAGCGACTCGGCATCGCCCAGGCCATGCTCGGAATGCCGCCGCTGCTGCTGCTGGACGAGCCCACCAACGGGCTGGACCCGCCGCAGATCAGAGCCATGCGGGCGGTGCTGGCCGACTACGCCGCCGCCGGCCGTACGGTCGTGGTCTCCTCGCACCTGCTGGCCGAGGTCGAGCAGACCTGCAGCCATGTCGTGGTGATGGATCAGGGCAAGGTCGTGCTCACCGGAACGGTGGCTGATCTGACCGCGAGCGACGGCGTCACGCTGATCGGGCTGGCCGACCCGGCGGCGCTGCCCGCGGCCGGGCGGCTGCTGCGGGCGAGCGGGTGGCACGCCGAGCCGGAAGGGGCCCTGTTGCGCGTGGTCGGCGACCTCCCCCGGGCCGCGATCGTGGCCGAACTGGTCCGCGAGGGCTACCCGGTGGACTCGGTGGACGGTCACCGGCAGCTCGAAGAAGTGTTCATGAGCCTGGTGGGCACCCCGGCCGACGCCCCGGCGGCGCCCCCGCGCGCGACGAGGTGCCGCGGTGAGCGACCCGGAGGTGCCGGCGCCGCGGCCGCGTCGGGCGCTGGTCGAGCCGGAGGCCCCCGAGCCGGTGGCGGTCCCCGAGCCGGTCGACGGTCCCTGAGCCGGTCGCGGTCCCTGAGCCGGTGGTGGTCCCCGAGCCGGTGACCAGATCAAGCGCTGACCGACCACGCCGCGCGCTCCCGGTCGACGGATCGGCTGAGGTCGCGCCCCACCGCGCGCTGCCGATCTGGGCCGAGGTCGGCCGGCAGCTCCGGCGGCGGCGTACACAGGGCATCTTCGGCGTCCTCACCGCGCTCCCGCTGATCCTGGTGCTCGCGTTCTGGCTCGGCAGCGACGAGAACAGCAGCGGCCAGCGCGGCTTCGTCGACCTGGCTCAGGAGAGCGGGGCCAACCTCGTGGTCTTCGCCCTCTTCGCCTCCACCAGTTTCCTGCTGATCGTCATCGTCGCCCTGTTCGCCGGCGACACCGTGCCGTCGGAGGCGAGCTGGTCGAGCCTGCGCTACCTGCTCGCCGCGCCCGTTCGCCGCGAGCGGCTGCTGCGGCAGAAGCTGATCGTCGCCGGGCTGTCGTCGGTCGTCGCGCTGGTCTACTTCCCTGCCTGGACGCTGCTGGTCGGCGGTCTGGCGTACGGCTGGGGGCCGATGGTGGGTCCGACCGGCGATCAGGTCGGCTGGCCCGCCTTCGCGTTCCGGCTGGTCCTGATCGTGGCGTACCTGCTGATCAACCTGACGGTGGTCGCCGCCTTCGCCTTCACGCTCGGGGTGCTCACCGACGCGCCGCTGGCTGCCGTCGGGGGTGCGGTGCTGCTGATGATCCTGTCCGCGATCCTGGACTCGATCACCGCGCTCGGCGACATCCGCCAGGGGCTTCCGGGGCACTACGCGTACGCCTGGGCCGATGCTCTGGCGCCCACGATCGACTTCTCCCAGATGGTGACGGGTGCGTTGTGGTCGATCGGCTACGCGATCGTGCTGATCGCCTTCTCGGTCTGGCACTTCCTGCGCAAGGACATCACCAGCTGACCTCCCGCGGCGGCGACTGCGCAGGTAACGCCCACTCAGGGCACCCGAGGTGGGTGATGACCGCGCACGTCAGGCTGCGCGGGCGAGCTGGCTCAGGCGTGCAGGTGCTCGGCGAAGAAGGCCTCGATCCGGCGCCAGGCATCGGCTGCCGCGACCGGCTCGGGACCGACGTGGGCGAGTTTCATCAGCGGGCGGAACACGCGCGGGCCGTTCGGCTCGTCGTTGAGGAAGCTGTGGCCGGCCGTCGGGTAGACCTCGACGTCGTGCGGTACGTGGTGGGCGCGCAGGGCAGCGGTCAGCGCGGGCACCGACTCCGCCATCTTGTCCCGCCCGCCGTAGGAGGCCACGACCGGACAGGCGCGCGAAGCGAGGTCGTCGATGTCGCCGGGCACTGCGCCGTAGTTCACCGCGCCGGCCGAGAAGCCGTCGCAGGAGGAGAGCAGCGCGAAGCCGCCGCCCAGGCAGAAGCCGATCACCCCCACCTTGCCGTTGCCCGCCCGGTCCGACGCCAGCCGTCGGCGGCAGCCCTGGATGAGGTCGAACGGCTTACCCGCCCGCGCCTGGTAGGCCTTCATCGTGCTCCAGATGCAGCGCAGCCACGGTCCCTCACCGAGCAGGTCCGGGGCCAGAACCAGGTAGCCCGCGCCGGCCAGGCGTACGGCCTGGTGTCGCAGCACGTCGTCGATGCCCCAGGCTTCGTGCAGCATCACCACGCCGGGCCACGGTCCGGTGCCGACTGGCCGGACCACGACGACCTTGCGGCCGTCCATCATCTCCTCGCGCGCCACCGTCTCCATGCGCTCGGTCTCCATGCGCTCACGGTAGCCGCAACCCGGCCGGCCGGTCGGTGCCCGCGCACCGGCCGCGATCCGGCGGTACTGAGCGATCCGGCGGCATTATCGTGCGCAGTCCAGCGTCGGTTCGCGCCGGTGGGGGATTCTCTGGCAGACTGTAGGCCGCACTTGCGACGTACGGCGCCCTCTAACTCCGACGACGCAAGTCCACCCGAGATCATCGCGTGCGTGTTCCCCACCGCGTCAGATGGGATCACCCACTTCGTGGCCGGCGATTCGCCGCCACACCCTGTACAGGAGTAACCACCCACGTGGCTGTCAAGATTCGCCTGAAGCGGCTCGGCAAGATCCGCTCCCCGCACTATCGCATCGTCGTCGCCGATTCCCGGACCAAGCGGGACGGTCGAGCGATCGAGGAGATCGGCAAGTACCACCCGAAGAACGACCCTTCGGTCATCGAGGTCAACTCCGAGCGCGCCCAGTACTGGCTGTCCGTGGGCGCCCAGCCGAGCGATGCCGTGGTCGCGCTGCTCAAGCGCACCGGTGACTGGCAGAAGTTCTCCGGCGACACCTCGCCTTCCGGGGTGAGGCCGCAGCCGGAGAAGAGGAACAAGCTCGACGACTTCAACGCCGCACTGGCCGAGATCGGCGGCGAGCCGAGCAAGTCCGGCAACGCCTCCTCCCGCAAGGGCTCCGCCAAGGCCGCCGAGTCATCGGTCGAGGGCACCCCGGCGGAGGCCCAGCAGGCGGCCGATGCCGGCGTCGCCGACGCAAGCACCGAGGCCTGACGTGCTGGCTGACGCGCTGGAGCATCTCGTCCGCGGCATCGTGCTGCATCCCGACGACGTCTCCGTCCGGGACAAGGATCTGCGGAACGGCCGGATGCTCGAGGTGCGGGTCAGCCCCGAGGACATCGGCAAGGTGATCGGCCGCTCCGGGCGGACGGCCACCGCGTTGCGTACCGTGATCAGCGCCCTGGCCGGACGGGAGCAGGTACGGGTCGACTTCGTCGACGTCGACAAGCAGTCACGCAGGGGCGACGCCGGCGGTCAGCGCGGTCGTCGGCCCTGACCGGTCCGATGGACGATGAGCCCGGCGGAACGGGCCCATCACCAGGCGGACCGGGCCGGCCGAGGCGGCCCGGCCGATCCGCGTCACGGTGGGATCGGTCGGACGCGCGCACGGCCTGCGCGGTGAGGTGAACGTGGTGCTCCGGACCGACGAGCCGGAGCGCCGGTTCGCGCCCGGCCGCGTGCTGTACACCGAGAACGACGCTCGGACGTTCACCGTCGTCGATGCCCGCACCCACTCGGGCCGGCTGCTGGTGCGCTTCGCGGAGCTGCCCGACCGGACCGCGGCCGAGAAGGCCCGCGGGGCGGTGCTGGTGGCCGACGTCGACCCCGGCGAGCGGCCCGAGGACGAGGGCGAGTACTACGACCGCCAGTTGATCGGACTGCGCGCGGTCACCGAGGACGGCGCCCCGGTCGGCGTGGTCTCCGCGGTTCTGCACCTGCCCGCCCAGGACGTCCTGCAGATCACCACCGCATCCGGAGTGGTGCGCATGGTCCCGTTCGTCGCTGCGTTCGTGCCCGTGGTCGACCTCGACGCCGCGACCCTGGTCGTCGCGCCGATCGCCGGCCTTCTGGACGACCCGGAGGACTCCGACGAGGACTCCGCGGAGGGCCGCGACGACGACTCCTGCGAACCCGGGGCGGACGCTGCGCGATGAGGTCCGGCCCTCGGAGACGCCGGTGAGAATCGACATCGTCACCATCTTCCCGGCCTACCTCGAGCCACTGCGGCTCTCGCTGGTCGGCAAGGCGATCGCCTCCGGGCTGGTGCGGCTCGGCGTCCACGACCTGCGCGACTGGACCTTCGACCGGCACCGCACCGTCGACGACACGCCGTACGGGGGCGGCGCGGGGATGGTCATGCGGCCTGAGCCCTGGGGGCTTGCCCTCGACGCACTGACGGCTGAACCGGGCGACCCCCGGCTGGTGGTGCTCACCCCCTCCGGACGGCCGTTCACCCAGGCCCTGGCGGAGGAGTTGTCGCGCGAGGAGTGGCTCATTCTCGCCTGCGGACGATACGAGGGCATCGACTCCCGGGTGATCGAGCATGCGCGCGGCCGGATGCGCGTGGACGAGGTCAGCATCGGCGACTACGTCCTCAACGGGGGCGAGGCGGCGGCCCTGGTGGTGGTCGAGGCCGCCGTACGGCTGGTGCCCGGGGTGCTGGGGAACCCCGAGTCGTTGAGCGAGGAGTCGTACGCCGCCGAGCACGACGGACTGCTGGAGGGTCCGGTGTACACCAAGCCGCCGACCTGGCGCGGGCTCGACGTGCCGGAGGTCCTGCTCAGCGGCCACCACGGCCGGGTCGCGGATTGGCGGCGCGCCCAGTCCGTCGACCGGACGCGAGCGGTCCGGCCCGATCTGTTGCCGAACGACGGCCCCTGACGGGCCTGCAGGTCGCCGACGTGCGCGCTCGGCGGGCCCGCCGCCTCAGCTGACCTAGAACTCAGCTGACGTAGACCCAGGGCTCAGCCGACCGCAGGGCTCAGCCGACGTAGGGCTCAGCCGACGTACGGGGGCGCGACACCCCAGCCCCAGCGCGGCATCGGCGCATCCCGGACCACGTGGGCCTCGGGCTGGGAGTTGTGCATCGCCAGCCGGGTGCCCCATTCGACGTAGCCCATGAAGGCGGCCCGGAACTCGGGATCGTCGGGGAGCCCGGCGTCGTCGGCGGCCAGGCTCATCAGCGCCGCGAACCGCTGCCGCTGTTCGCGCGAGATGCTCAGGCCGAGATGGTGGGCCAGCATCCGCGGGTAGCCCCCGAGCGGGCTGTACTCGGCCGGGCCGCCCAGTACCTCGCACCACCACGCGGTGACGTGGGCACGATGGGTGGCCCCGGCCCCGTGGGGAAACAGGTCGCGGATCAGCGGATCGCGCTCGACCCGGTCGTAGAAGGCGTCCATCAGCGCGGCAAGGGCGGGCCGGCCCCCGCACCACTCGTACAGGCTGGGGAGGCCCTTCTCGGGCAGATCGGGCGAGCGGATGATCACCTCGGACCAGGACGCATGCCGCACGTCGGACTCCCAGGGCTGCAGCAGCTCGCTCACCCGCAGGGATGGATCGCTGCGCAGCCCGACCGGCCGGCCCTCCCGGGCGGACCACTCCACCCGCACCACGAACAGCTCCGCGTCGTCCGCGTCGTGGGACATCTCGTAGGCCAGGCAGCGGGGATCATCCTGAAGTGCGGCGGCCACGACCGCGTAGACGGCGCGAAAGCTCGGCGCGCGAGCGGGCTCGACGCGATACCAGACGTACTCGACCAGCACCCTCGTGCTCCCCCCGACCAACACCGTCGCGATGAAGGTAGCCGTTATGCCGGGTCGCCGCAGACAAACCGAGCGCAAAGTCGCTGTGACCCGGCGCACGCACCGGCGACCGGGGATGCAGGCCGGGCCCGTGATGCAGGTCGGGCCCGTGAGAAGAAACACCAGTCGCTGCGGTGGTCTGCGCTCGTCCCCGAAGACCCGGGCATCTAGGGTGGGCGCGTGGCCACTTCAACCTTGACCCCGCAGCAGCGTGGCGCGCGGTCCACGGTCGCGCTGAAGGCGCTCATGGCAGTCAGTGGACTGATCATGATCGGCTACCTGCTGGCGCACATGTACGGAAACCTGAAGATCTTCGCCGGCGCTGCGGCGTTCAACGACTACGCCGAGCACCTGCGCGAGTTGGGCGAGCCGATCCTGCCGCGCACCGGACTGCTCTGGATCATCCGTGTGGTCCTCCTCGGCGCGGTGTTCGCCCACATGGGGTCGGCCTTCGCCCTGTGGTCGCGGGCGCGCAAGGCCCGCGGCGGGGTGCGCCGCTACCACTCCACCCGGGCCCGCACCGGCGTACAGCGGACGTACGCGTCCTTCACGCTGCGCTGGGGCGGACGTGGTGATCCTGTTCTTCGTGCTCTACCACCTGCTCCACCTGACCTGGAACGTCGTGCATCCCGGCGGTGCCGCACCGGACCCGTACCAGCGAGTGGTCAACGGGTTCCAGATGCTGTCGGTGGTGTTGCTGTACACCGTGGCGATGGTCGCGGTCGGATTCCACCTTCGCCACGGCATCTGGAGCGCGTTGACCACGTTGGGCGCCAACACCTCCACGGCGGCCCGCCGCCGGCTGAACCTCGCCGCGTACGCGGTGGCCGGCGTGGTGACCATCGGCTTCCTGCTGCCTCCCTATTCGATCCTCTTCGGGCTGGTGAACTGACATGGCCAAGGAAGCCGCCGGCGGAACCGGCCACGACCACCGCAGGTGGCAGGACGCGTTCCGGCGGACGACGAAGTCGACAGGAACCGATCTGAACTCCCTGGACGCCGACGCCATCTACACCGAGGGCGCCGACATCGCCGACACCAAGGCGCCGTCCGTCCCGATCGAGAAGCGGTGGGACGAGCGTCGCTTCGGCGCCAAGCTGGTCAACCCGGCCAACCGGCGCAAGCTGAGCGTGATCATGGTCGGCACCGGCCTGGCCGGCGCCTCTGCCGCGGCCACACTGGGCGAGGCCGGCTACCAGGTCACCAGCTTCTGCTACCAGGACAGCCCGCGGCGGGCCCACTCGATCGCCGCCCAGGGCGGCATCAACGCGGCCAAGAACTACCGCAACGACGGCGACTCCATCTACCGGCTGTTCTACGACACGGTCAAGGGCGGGGACTTCCGCGCCCGCGAGTCCAACGTCTACCGGCTGGCCCAGGTCAGCGTGCAGATCATCGACCAGTGCGTGGCCCAGGGCGTGCCGTTCGCCCGGGAGTACGGCGGACTGCTGGACAACCGCTCCTTCGGTGGCGTCCAGGTCTCCCGCACGTTCTACGCCCGGGGCCAGACCGGCCAGCAGTTGTTGATCGGGGCGTACCAGGCGCTCGAGCGCCAGATCGCCGCCGGCACCGTCATCATGAACACCCGCCACGAGATGCTCGAGCTGATCGTGGCGGACGGCAAGGCGCGTGGCGTGGTGATCCGGGACATGGTGACCGGGGAGATCCAGACCCACTTCGCCGACGCCGTGGTCCTGGCCACCGGCGGCTACGGCAACGTCTTCTACCTCTCGACCAACGCCATGGGCTGCAACGTGACCGCCACCTGGCGGGCGCACCGCAAGGGTGCCTACTTCGGCAACCCGTGCTACACCCAGATCCACCCGACCTGCATCCCGGTCAGTGGGGACTACCAGTCCAAGCTGACCTTGATGAGCGAGTCACTCCGCAACGACGGCCGCATCTGGGTGCCCACGAGCGGTGAGGACAAGCGGGACCCCCGGCAGATTCCCGAGGAGGACCGGGACTACTACCTGGAGCGGATCTATCCGGCGTTCGGCAACCTCGTACCCCGCGACATCGCCTCCCGCGCCGCGAAGAACGTCTGCGACGAGGGCCGCGGCGTCGGCCCCGGCGGGCTCGGGGTCTACCTGGACTTCGCTGACGCCATCAAGCGGTTGGGCCGGGCGAGTGTCGAGGCCAAGTACGGCAACCTCTTCGACATGTACGCCCAGATCACCGGCGAGAATCCCTACGAGACGCCGATGCGGATCTACCCGGCCGTGCACTACACGATGGGCGGGCTGTGGGTCGACTACGACCTCATGTCCTCGATCGAGGGCCTCTACGTGACCGGCGAGGCCAACTTCTCCGACCATGGCGCCAACCGGCTCGGGGCCAGTGCGTTGATGCAGGGTCTGGCGGACGGCTACTTCGTCCTGCCCAACACGATCAACGACTACCTCTCCAGCGGCCCGTTCCCCAAGGTCGACGCCAGCCATCCGGCGGCGGTCGAGGCCGTGACCGCGGTGCAGGACCGGATCAGCGCGCTGCTGTCCATCCAGGGCAGCCGGACCGTGGACTCCTTCCACAAGGAGTTGGGCCGGATCATGTGGGACTACTGCGGGATGGAGCGGACCGAGGAGGGGCTGCGCAAGGCGATCACCCAGATCCGTGACCTGAAGGCAGAGTTCTGGGCCGACGTGAAGGTGCTCGGCGCGGGCGACGAGCTGAACCAGGCCCTCGAGCGCGCCGGCCGGGTGGCCGACTTCTTCGAACTCGGCGAGCTGATGTGCATCGATGCGCTGGCCCGACGCGAATCATGTGGGGGGCACTTCCGCGCCGAGAGCCAGACCCCGGACGGCGAGGCGCTGCGGCACGACGATCAGTACGCGTACGTGTCGGCGTGGGAGTTCGGCGGGGAGGGCGGCAAGCCCATCCTGCACAAGGAGCCGTTGGTCTATGAGTACGTCGAGATGAAGCAGCGGAGCTACAAGTGAGGTCTGGTTCGCGCCGGTCACCGGACGCGGGCCGGCGGAAGGAACGCCTGTGAACATCACGGTCCGCGTCTGGCGGCAGCCCACCCCGTACGCCGACGGCAAGATGGCGGTCTACAAGGTCGACGACGTCTCCGAGCACATGTCCTTCCTGGAGATGCTCGACGTGCTCAACGAGCGGCTCACCCTGCGCGGGGAAGATCCCATCGCCTTCGACAGCGACTGCCGCGAGGGCATCTGCGGCATGTGCGGGCTGGTGATCAACGGCGTCGCGCACGGCCCGCTGCAGACCACCACCTGCCAGCTGCACATGCGCTCGTTCGCCGACGGCGACGTGATCGACATCGAGCCCTGGCGGGCCGACGCCTTCCCGGTCGTGAAGGACCTGGTCGTGGACCGCAGCGCCTTCGACCGGATCATCGGCGCCGGCGGCTACATCTCCGCGCCGACCGGCACCGCTCCGGACGCGCACGCCGCGCCGGTGCCCAAGTCCGACGCCGACCACGCCTTCGATGCCGCCACCTGCATCGGCTGCGGCGCCTGCGTGGCCGCCTGTCCCGAACGGCTCGGCGATGCTGTTCACCGCCGCCAAGGTGACCCACCTGGGCCTGCTGCCGCAGGGTCAGCCGGAGCGGCGGTCCCGGGTCCTCAACATGGTGGCCCAGCACGACGACGAGGGCTTCGGCGGCTGCACCAATATCGGCGAGTGCACCGCGGTCTGCCCCAAGGGCATCCCGCTGGACACCATTTCCCGGTTGAACCGCGACCTGTTCGGCGCCATCGTCCGGGGCAGCTAGCTCACAGCTCGGTCTGGCCGCGTTTCTCGGCCCTGCTGGTTGCGTTTCCGGGGATCGCTCCAGCGGCTCACTTCTCCAGCGCCGCAGACGCCGCGCTGACCAGGAAGTACTGCGGGTGTGGCGGCAGTCCGAGGTCGGGATCGCCCTTCTGGTCGTAGGCGACACCGTTGTAGTCCATCCCGTACACCAGCGACACCGTGACAGCCAGCCGGTCGCCCACGAGGGCGAGTCCCACCGACTCGAAATAGCCGGACTCGGTCGTGTCCTGCTGGGGTCGCCAGGTCAGCTCGGTGAAGGCCGCCGACGCCCCGGACACGCTCGTCTTCACGTCGAGCCATTCGCCGGCGCCGCCGATGGGCGTGTCGCCGCGGGTGCGCAACGTCGCCGCGCACCGGTCGACCCAGCCGCGGTAGGTCTGGTAGGCCTTCTCGGCCGCGGCCGAGGAGTCGAACTGCAGGGCCTGGGTGTAGACGGAGGGCGCGGCGCCCAACGGAGCCGCCGGCGGATTGGTCTCACCGCCGGCGCGGCGGTCCAGACGGAAGTTGCGGTTGACCGTGTCGACGGCGCCGAGTTCGTCGTAGCCGCCATCGGGGACGCACACGGTGACAGCCTCGCCCGGCCGGCCTGTCCCCGCGGGCGTCGCTGCCCAACGCTCCTGGCCGACCACGGGCACGTCCCCCGCCTCGACCAGATTGACCGCGGTGACGGTACGCGCCGGGGCCGGGGACGGGGAGGCGGTGACCACACTCGGCGTACCGGCGGGGTTGGGCTGCGGGCTGGTGTCGGGCATCACCTGGCTGATCGCGACCCCGCTGGCCGCCACCACCAGGGCCGCCGCTGCGGCCACCAGGCCGACGTGCCGCCGCGTACGCCGCTGGTCACCCAGCCGCCGCACCCGGGCCGCCGGCAGCGGGCGGGCGCTCTCCTCGCCTTCTCGAGCCAGCTCGCGCAGGCCGCTCCAGGGATCGTGCTCAACCATGGCGGGCATCCTCTCCGAGCATCGTCGCCAGGGCTGCGCGCCCACGCGAGAGTCGCGCCTTGACCGTGCCGACCGGCACGCCCATCTCCGCCGCGACCTCGGCGACAGGCAGATCGCACAGGTGGTACAGCACCAAGGCTCGCCGTTGGTCGGCGGGCAGGTCCTGCAAAGCCCGGGCCAGTGCGACCCGGGTGACGTCCGGCTCGGCCGGCCGCTGCGGCTCATGGGCACGATCGGGCGGCAGCAGGGCCTTGCGGGCCCGGCGCCACCGGCTCACGGCCAGCCGATAGGCCACCGTGCGGACCCAGGCCTCCGGCGACTGGTCGAGATCCAGGGTCTTGCGCTTGTCCCAGGCACGGATGAAAGCCTCCTGGACGCAGTCCTGGGCCTCGGTCACGCTGCCGCACATCGCATAGATCTGGCCGACCAGGCGTGAGAAGGACGCGTGATAAAACGCGTCGAACTCCTCCTCCGTCATACTCCGTCCCTCTCGCCGCGTGTCGTGGAACCCTACCGATCGAGCCGGCGCGACCGATGCGTACGGCATCAGCCGGATCGTGGTGGACTCGCTCATATCCGGTCTACGCGCGACCGACCCCCCCGGTTGCACCGAAGGACGACACTTTGCGAGGACCCACGGCGGGCCGGGCCCGATCAGTCAGGCGCCGAGCCGACGCGCAGCCGCGCGGACCAGCGCCTGCTGCGGGTGGGCGAAGCCACCCTCGTCGTCGTCGGCGTTGATCGAGTACGGCGACTCGTCGGTGTAGAACAGGTGGACCGTCACCATCAGGCGGTGATCGAGCACGGTCAGCCCGACACTCTCGAAGGTCGCGTTGTCGCTGCGGTCGTCGGTGGCGCGATAGCTCAGCTCCGCGACCTCGGCCCGAGCGGGCTGTGCCGGCACAGCGGTCCAGTCGAAACCACGGTCCATCAGCCGCAGCCCGCCCGGCAGGGTTTTCGCGGCGCGACACGTCTCGATCCAGGTGCGGAAGGTCTGCATCGCCTGCTGAGCCGCCGCTGGCCCGGCGAACTGCAGCGCCACCGCGTACGTGGTGGGTCGGCCGTCCAACGCGGACGCGGGGAACGGAGGTTCGCCCGGCGGATACACGTCACGGAAGCTGCGGTGCACTGTTCCGCGTCGGCCGCAACTGCGCCAGCGGCTGCTGGCAGACCGAGATGCGGTCCGGCGTCCGGGCGTTGCGGGCGTACACCTCCACCTCTCCGCCGCCGAGCGGCGGGGCCAGGTCGTCGACCGTGGGCAGATTGGCCTCCGACAACACCGCAGGGGGGTCGGTGGAGGTGACCGTGGACGTGGCGGTGGGTGTTCCCGAAGCTGTCGGGCTGCTCGAGGCGGTGGGGAGGGTCGGAGTCGGCCCGGGCTCGGGCCCGGATGCGGTGCACTGGGTCAACAGGAAGCATCCGATCGCGGTCAGGGCCGCGGCGGCGCGCCGACCGGATCTCATGAGCTCATTGTGACGGCTCGCCGACCGACGAGGCGATTTCCCCACCTCGGCGCGCTGTGGCAAACTGGGTCGCTGTTGTCCGGCGCGCCGACACCTGCCACAGGGGGAACCTCTCGCGCACCGGTCCATCCCATTCGTGACACACCACGTGGTGACCTGTGGCATCGGCGAGGACATCTCCATGAGCAAGCTCATCGACGCGCTCGACCAGGCGTCATTGCGCACCGACCTGCCCGCTTTCCGCCCCGGCGACTCCGTGAAGGTGCACGTCAAGGTCGTCGAGGGCAACCGGTCCCGGGTCCAGGTCTTCGCCGGTGTGGTCATCTCCCGCGCCGGTGACGGGGTGCGCGAGGCGTTCACCGTCCGCAAGGTGAGTTTCGGCGTCGGCGTGGAGCGCACCTTCCCCGTACACAGCCCGATCATCGACAAGATCGAGATCGACCGTCGCGGCGACGTGCGCCGGGCCAAGCTGTACTACCTGCGCAATCTGCGGGGCAAGGCGGCCAAGATCAAGGAAAAGCGCGACGCCAGCTGATTTCGCGTAGCCACCATGGCTGACCGACGCCGGGTCGCCCCGCGTCGCGCCCTCGAGACCTCCGAACTGGTCGAGTACCCGGTGCGCCGCGAACCGGCCGGTCTGACCTTCCGGCAGCACCTGGTGGCGTTCGTCAAGGAACTGGCCGCGGTCGTCGTCGGGGCGGTGATCGTCGCTTCGCTGCTGCGCGGGTTCGTCGGGCAGATGTTCTTGATTCCCTCGGCCTCGATGGAGGAAACGCTGCGGATCGACGATCGCGTCGTCGTCGAGAAGCTCACCGGCATCGAACGCGGCCAGGTGGTGGTGTTCGCCGACCCGGGCCTGTGGCTCAGCGGCGCCCCCGCGGCCGAACGCGGGCCGATCGGCAAGGCCTTCCAGTTCATCGGCGTTCTCCCCGACACCAGCACCGAACACCTGATCAAGCGCGCGGTCGGGCTGCCGGGCGACCACGTGATCTGCTGCGACCCCGACGGGCGGCTCACCGTGAACGGCCAGCCGCTGGAGGAGAGCACCTACCTCCACACCGGGCCGAACGGGGCCCAGGCCGCACCGTCGGAGATCCGGTTCGACGTGGTCGTGCCGCAGGAGCACATCTTCGTGCTGGGGGACAATCGCGACCACAGCCGCGACTCCCGCTGTCACCTCAACGACGTGCAGGCCGGCGCAGGCAAAGGACAGAACGCCTTCGTGCCGACCGACCTCGTCGTCGGTCGGGCTCTGGCGGTGGTCTGGCCGCTCGGTCACCGGCACCGGTTGCCGGTGCCCGCTACCTTTGACTCCGTGCCGGCCGCGAAGCAGCCCGTGCCGACCATCCCCGAGATCACCGCCGGACCCGAGGCCAACTGTTGACCACGCATGAGGAACCGACCCAGGCCAGTGCCGGCGCTGCGGAGTCCAGGGGCGTTGATCGGCGCCCTCGGCGTACGGGCGGTCAGCAGGTCTGGTCGTTCGTCAAGGAGCTGCTGATCGTGGTGATCGGGGCCGTCGTCGTGTCCTCGCTGCTGCGGGCTTTCGTCGGACAGATGTTCATCATCCCGTCGCAGTCGATGGAGAACACGCTGCTGGTCGGCGACCGCGTCGTGGTGCAGAAGGTGACCGGCTTCGACCGCGGCGACGTCGTGGTCTTCTCCGATCCCGGCGGCTGGCTCCAAAGTGAGTCCTCCCAGAGTCCGGGACCCGCGGACCGGGTGCTGGAATTCATCGGCCTGCCGACGGCGAGCACCCCGGGCCACCTGATCAAGCGGGTCATCGGCATGCCGGGGGACAAGGTGGTGTGCTGCGACGGGTCGGGCCGGATCACGGTCAACGGCTACCCGCTGGAGGAGGACAGTTACCTGTTCACCGACGTCGACGACGTCACGGTGGCGCCCTCCGACGTCCGCTTCGAGGTCGTGGTGCCCAAGGACCGGATCTTCGTGATGGGCGATCACCGAGATCTCAGCGCCGACTCCCGGTGCCACCTGTCCGATCTCGCCGTGGGGCAGAGCAAGGGGCAGGTCGCGTTCGTGCCGATCGACAAGGTGGTGGGTCCGGCCTTCGCGATCGCGGCGCCCTTCGACCGCACGTCCCGGATGCAGCGCCCGACCACCTTCGACGGCGTGCCGGCAGCCGCCCAGCCCGCACCCGACGTCGGGGTGATCTCTCCGGTCGGGGTGAGCTGTTGACGCGGCCGCAGGAGGGTGTGCCGAGCGTCCAGGTTCGCCGCAACAGCGGCCTCTACGGCTACGAGCGGGCGCTGCAGCGGGTCGGGCTCGATCCGGTGGCCGGCGCCGACGAGGCGGGCCGCGGAGCCTGCGCGGGGCCGCTGGTGGCTGCTGCGGCGATTCTGGGCGACGCCAAGGGGCGCCAGATCGAGGGTCTGAAGGATTCCAAGCTGCTGACTGCCCTGCAGCGCGAGCGCCTGTACGCCGAGATCACGCGCAAGGCGGTGGCCTGGTCGGTGGTGTCGGTGGAGCCGGGGGAGTGCGACGCGCTGGGCATGCACGTGGCCAACGTGATGGCGCTGCGGATGGCCTTGTGCCGCCTCGAGGTCGCGCCGACGTACGTGCTGACCGACGGGTTCCCGGTGGACGGGCTGGGCGTGCCCGGGTTGGCCGTGTGGAAGGGCGACCGCGTCGCCGCCTGTGTCGCCGCCGCCTCGATCATCGCGAAGGTGACCCGGGACAAGATCATGGGCGAGCTCGACCGGGTCTACCCCGAATACGCCTTCTCGGTGCACAAGGGCTACTGCACGCCGCTGCACCAGGAACGGCTCGACGCGTACGGACCGTCGGCCACGCACCGGATGCGGTTCGTCAACGTGTCCCGCACGGCTAGAGTCGATGCTTGATGAGCGCCGAAGACCTTGAGCAGTACGAGAGCGAGCTGGAGCTCCAGCTCTACCGGGAGTACAAAGATGTCGTCGGCATCTTCACCTACGCGGTGGAGACCGAGCGGAGGTTCTACCTCTGCAACGCCGTGGACCTGAAGGTGCGGACCGAGGGCGGTGACGTCTACTACGAGGTATCGATGGGTGACGCCTGGGTCTGGGACATGTACCGTCCCGCGCGCTTCGTGAAGAGCGCCAAGGTGCTGACCTTCCGTGACGTCTCCATCGAGGAGATCGCCCACAGCGACCTGCAGGTCCCCAAGCCGGTCTGATCTCTCTGGGCGCGCTCGCGCATCGCGGCCTGGGTTCCGGCTGTGTTTGTGGCGCGCTCGCGCATCGCGGCCTGGGTTCCGGCTTCTTCGTCGTCGCCCGGCCAGGCATCGCGATGCGGAGGTGCGTCTCGGGCTGCCGGGGGCCTGCGCCGGGCTCCTCCTCACTGCGCCGGAGGCCGCAATTGGCGACGCTCGCGCGCGGGGCCGGGCTCCTCCTCAGGGCGCCGGAGGCCGCGATTTCCGACGCTCGCGCGCGGGCCTGGGCGGGTTGTCCACAGGGGCCGCTGAACGGTTGTCCACAGATTTCGGCGAGGCCGGACGATCGGGCCTTCGCGTACGCATACTCCCGATGCCATCTCGTGGGAGGAGCGGTCGGTGGGGCGCAGGGAGTCGAAGCAGCAGGTGGGGGCGCGTGGGGAGGATCTGGCCTGCGCGGAGTTGGAGCGCCAAGGTCTGGAGATCGTGGAGCGCAATTGGCGCTGCTCGGTGGGGGAGATCGACGTGGTGGCGGCGGAACGGGGCTCCGGCGGTCTGACGCTGGTGTTCTGCGAGGTGAAGTGCCGCCGCGGGTTGGGCTTCGGGCATCCGTTGGAGGCGATCACCTACGCCAAGCTGCGGACGTTGCGGCAGCTGGCGGCGATCTGGATGCGGGAGCACCGGGTGGCGCCACGGGCATCCGGGTGGACGCCGTCGGCGTGCTGCTGTTGCCTGGCCAGGAGCCTTCGATCACTCACGTGAAGGCGGTCGGCTGATGGGTGCGGCCTGCTCCTTCTCGGTGGCGTTGGCGGGCCTGGAGGGCCGGATCGTGGAGGTGGAGGCCGACATCGGCGCGGGGTTGCCCCGTACGGTGCTGGTCGGGCTGCCGGACAGCGCCCTGTACCAGTCGCGCGACCGGTGCAAGGCGGCCATCAGCAACGCGGGGTTGGAATGGCCGATCTCGTTGCTGACGATCAACCTGAGCCCGGCCACGCTGCCGAAGGCCGGCAGCCACTACGACCTGGCCATCGTGGCCGCCGTGCTGGCGGCGCAGGACGTGTTCCGGCGCGAGGAACTGGCCGGGACGGCCCTGCTCGGCGAACTCGGCCTGGACGGCCGGGTGAGGCCTGTCCGCGGCATCCTGCCGGCCGTGCTGGCGGCCGAGCAGGCCGGCTTCCGCCGCGTCATCGTGCCCACCGGGCAGGCCGGCGAGGCCAAGCTGGTCGGCGGCGTCGAGGTGTTCGGCGTGGGTTCGGTCGGCCAACTCCTCGCGCTGTTCCGTGGGACGCAGATGCCGGTGGTGGAGCCGGTCGCAGTCGCCTCCGAGCGCGCGGGCCGGCACGCCGAGCGGCCGCTCGACCTGGCCGACGTGGTCGGGCAGGAGGAGGCCAAGTGGGCGTGCGAGGTCGCCGCGGCCGGGCGCCACCACATGCTCTTCCACGGACCTCCGGGGGTGGGCAAGACCATGCTGGCGGAGCGGCTGCCGACCCTGCTGCCGGACCTGGACCTGGCGGACGCCCTCGAGGTGTCAGCGGTGCACTCCCTGGCCGGATTCGACCTGGCGGATCAATTGATCATCAGACCGCCCTACAGCGACCCGCACCACTCCGCCTCGGTGTCCAGCATGGTCGGCGGCGGTCAGCGGCTGGCCAAGCCGGGCGCGATCTCCTGCGCCCACCGTGGAGTGCTGTTCCTCGACGAAGCCCCTGAGTTCGCCCAGCCGGTGTTGGAGGCCCTGCGCACCCCGCTGGAGTCCGGCTCGATCACCATCGGCCGCAGCGAGGTACACATCCGTTACCCGGCGAGGTTCCAGCTCGTCCTGGCGGCCAATCCCTGCCCCTGCGGTCAGGGCGGCACCCCGGGCGGCAACTGCCAGTGCCCGCCTCGGGCGGTGCGTCGCTACGCCGAGAAGATCTCCGGGCCCATCCGCGACCGCATCGACGTGACCCAGGCGTTCCTGCCGATGCGCAAGGCCTACCTCAAGACCGCCCTCCAGCGCGGTGAGCCGTCCGCGACGGTCGCCGATCGGGTACGGGAGGCGCGCGAGCGGCAGCGCCGCCGGCTCCAGGGCACGGGCTGGCGGACCAACAGCGAGGTGGCTGGCAGCTACCTGCGCCGGCATCTGCCCTTGCCCGACGGAGTCGGCACGGTCGACGAAGCCATGGATCGCGGGCGGATCAGCGCGCGCGGGGCCGACAAGATCCTCCGCCTGGCGTGGACCATCGCCGACCTCGCGGGGAAGGACCGGCCGGGCGGCGACGAGCTCGCGGTCGCCTTGGCCATGCGTCAGGGCGAGCCGACGGGCGCCGTTGAGCGAGCGGGCGGGTCAGCATGAGCGACCAGGTAGAGGCGTCGGCTCGACCGCGACGGGCGCTGGAGGACGCGCTGTCGGAGCGCACGGCTCGGATGCTGCTGGGGTGCGCACTGGACGGTGGTGACCCTGCCGTGGTGGAGCTGGTGGAGGTCCGTGGTGCGGCGGGCGCGTGGGCGGCAGTAGTGGACGGGTTCCTGGGCGAGCCCGCGGCAGCACGGGCCTCCCGAGTGCAGCCCGGCCTGGCGGAACGACTCGCCGACGGGTGCGGGGCGCGGTTCGTGATTCCGGGCGACGAGGAGTGGCCCGGGGGTCTGGCCGACCTACGGCACGCCGAGGCGATCCAGCGGCGCGGCGGTGAGCCGTTCGGTCTGTGGTTGCGCGGCCCCGGCCACCTGGGCCAGCTGGGTCGCCGTTCCGTGGCCATCGTGGGGTCACGGGCCTCGACCGCCTACGGGAACGGCATCGCCACCGACCTCGCGGCGGAGCTGGCCGAGCACGGTGTGACGGTCGTCTCCGGTGGTGCCTTCGGTATCGACGCGGCCGCTCATCGGGGCGCGTTGGCCGTGGGCGGGCCGACCATCGCCGTCCTGGCCAACGGAGTGGACGTGGCCTACCCGCCGGCCCACCAGTCCCTGTTCGACGCCCTGGCTCGCGACCACCTGCTCGTCTCCGAACTCCCCCCGGGCGCCCATCCGACCCGGGTCCGGTTCCTGGCGCGAAACCGGCTGATCGCCGCCCTCGCGCAGGGCACGGTGGTGGTCGAGGCGGCGCTGCGATCCGGTGCCCGCAACACCGCCGGTTGGACTTCGGCCTGCGGGCGGCCCTTGATGGCGGTGCCCGGGCCGGTGCACTCGAGGGCGTCGACGGCGCCGCACCTGATGATCCGCAACGGTCAGGCGGTGCTGGTCACCGGTTCCGCCGACGTGCTCGAACTGATTTCGGGGATGGGGGAGGCCACACTGGCGATCGCCCACGGGCCCGACCGTGCGACCGATGCGCTGACCGAGACCCAGCTGGCCGTGTACGAGGCTGCGTCACCACGGCGTCGTACGTCGGTGGGGGAGCTGGCCCTGAGTGCCGGCGTCGCCATCCCCAGTTGCCTCGCCGCCCTCGCCGCGCTGGAGTCGGCCGGACTGGTCGAGGGCGACGACCGCGGCTGGCTCGCCCTGGTCGGTGGGCTGCGCCGGCCATGAGGCGTCCTCGCTCACCGGGCGCCTTCGAGGAAGCGTTTGAGCAGCGGACCCGCCGTCCGCGATCCCGACGCGCCTTCGCCCACGAACACCGCCACCGCGAGGTCCCCCTGCGCGGCGATCATCCAGGCGTGGGTCTTGCGTGGTGTGGCCTGGCCGTACTCCGCGGTTCCGGTCTTGGCTATCACCTCGGGGCCGCCGAGGCCGGTCAACGCGCGGCCGCTGCCCTCGGTCACCACAGCGCGCATCATGCCGCGCAGGTCCCGGGCCTCGGCCGCGGTCAGCTCCGGCGCGGTGGGCTCGGCCTGCTGCCCCTCGATCAGCTGCGGGACCACCGTCTTCCCCGCCGCGACCGAGGCCGCCACGGCCGCCATCGCCAGCGGCGAGGCCTCGACCTTGCCCTGTCCGATCATCGCCGCTGCCTGCCCGGTGCGGGTCCGGTCGTCAGGCACCGAGCCGAAGAAGGAGCTGAAGCCGACGTCGTAGTCGGTTCCCAAGCCGAGCGAGCCTGCGGCCTCCCGCAGCGCCGCGCCGTCGACCTTGTCCCGCTGGGCGATGAAGGCGGTGTTGCAGGACTGGGCCAGTGCCGATCGCAGGCTGATCTCGCCCAGGCTCGAGGTCGGGAAGTCGCTGTAGTTGCGGAAGGCGTACCCGTCCACGGACACGGTGCGCGAGCAGCGCACGGTCGATGTCGGGCGGAGCCCGGCGCGCAGCAGCGCCAGCGACGACACCACCTTGAAGGTCGAGCCGGGTGCTTGGCGGCCGGCGGTGGCGATCGACTGGCCGCGAGTGCCCGCGCCGTTGGCCACCGCGACCACAGCGCCCGTCGACGGCCGGATCGCCACCAGTGCGCTGGGCGGGCCGGTCCCGGCCAGGGTGCGTTCAGCCAGGGTCTGCAGCCCCACGTTGAGGGTGGTCGTCAGCGCCCGGCCGGCCAGCGCAGCCACCTCGAAGACGGTCACCGGCGTACTGGCTCGGGCTTGGGGTGGGAGTCGGGGCGGGAGCGGGGCTCGCCGGGCTCGGACTCGCCGAGGGGTCGGCACGGGAGGCCGCGACGAGTTGCACCCGGATGCCCGGCGTGCCGCGCAGTTGCTGGTCGTAGCGTTCCTGCAGTCCGGTCAGCCCCACCAGGTCACCGGCGACCACCGCGCCCCCCGAAGCGTCCACCGACTCCTTGGTCGCCTCGCCCACCGTGCCGATGACGGGCCGGGCAAAGTCCCGGGTCGGAGCGAGCATCCGTGCGTCCTGGATGGACAGTGCGCCGGGGATCGCGCGGATCTGCGCGCCGCGCGGCAAATTGTCGGCGGTCCGCCGCAGTACCAGAGCCTCCACGAAAGCTCGGCTGCCGGCCGCTGCCACTTGGCGCGCGTACGCGCGCTCGTCGATGTCCAGCAGTCGCGCCAGCCGGAGCGCGGAGGCGGCCGACTCTTCGGCGGAGAGCTGCGCCTTGTCGATGCCGATGCGGAAGACAGGCCGTTCCACCACGATCGGGTCACCGGCCTCGCCGAGCAGTTCCCCGCGTGCCGGGTAGAGCCGGCGTGCCGTCAGCCGGTTGGTGCCGTCGAGTTCCGGCTGCACGATGGCCGACTCCCAGTCGGTCCGCCACCGTCGGTCCACCTCGGTCAAGGAAGCCTGCGTCTGGTACGTCCACGCCTGCGGCACGCCCGGGAAGGTCCACGAGAAGCTCAGCGCGGCGGTGGCCGACCGCCCGTCCCGGCTCACCGAGGCGACCGTGACGGCCGGGCGCTGCGGTCCCAGCCCGGCGACCAGGGCGGCGAAGGCGGCATTGACCTCCGCGCCGGTCGCGTCCGCGAATTCCACGCCGGACACGTCCCGCGCGGCCAGGCCGGCGGCGAGCTCGGCCGCCGCGCGCTCGGCGGCGTCGCCGCTGCGGTCGGGTAGCGGGTCGGCGGCGGTGCATCCGGTGAGGAGCACAGCGGCGGCGAGCGCAAAGAGGTGAGGCCGGCGACGCATCGAGCCATCCTGCCACCGCCGTTCGCGCGTGGGTAATGTCACCACCATGGGCATCTACGCAACCCGTCCGGCCCGCTTGGTCGGCCAGCTGATCGGGGATGCGTTCGTGGTCGGGTGGCTCCTGGCCTGGGCCGGGGCCGGGATCTTCGTGCACCGCATGGTGGCCGTGCTCGCCACGCCCGCTCGGGAGACGGCCCGCACCGCGGCGCGGCTGGCGGCCAACTTCCGCGACGCGGGGCTCGAGGCGGGTCGGCTGCCTGGGGTCGGCGACCAGTTCCGGCGGCCGTTCGATGCGGCGGCGGTGACCCTCGGCGATCTGATCACCTCGGCCAACGATCAGGTGGCCAGCATCGAGCGGCTGGCCCTGATCGTGGGCTGGCTCGTCTTCCTGCTGCCGGCCACGGTCGTGGTGGCCATCTGGCTGCCGCGCCGGATCCGTTTCTACCGCCAGGCGCGGGCGTCCCAGGTCTTCCTCGACGGGCAGGCCGACCTGGACCTGTTCGCCCTCCGAGCGCTCGCGAGCCAGCCGTTGCACGCCATTGCCGGGATCAGCTCCGATCCCATCCGGGACTGGCGGGCGGGAGATCGCTCGGTCATCGGGCGGCTCGCCGAACTGGAACTGCGCCGATCCGGGCTGCGGATGCCCAGCACACCGCCCGGCACACCGCCCGGCACGCCGGACCGGGTACGCCGACGGCGCCGGACCGGGTGACGCCGGACCCTGGCGCGTCGGGCCCCGGTGAGACCGGACCTGGTGCGGTCGGCACGCATCTACCGGCCGGGAAGGCCGGACGATGAACCGGCACCAGTTCGAGCTTCCGCTGGGCAGCGGGATGGATCGCGGCATGACCGTGGTCAGGTACGGCCACTACGGCCGGCCGGTCCTGGTGTTCCCCAGCGAGGCAGGCCGGGCCTGGGACTTCGAGAACAACGGCATGGTCGACGCCGTCGGTGAACTCGTCGCGGCGGGACGGATCAAGCTCTACTGTGTCGACTCCCTCGACGCCGACACCTGGTCCGACCAGGGGTTGCCCACCGAGGAGCGGGCGTTGCGACACGAGGTGTACACCCGCTGGCTGACCCACCATGTCGTGCCCTACATCCACGACGACACCGCGGCCGGGGCCGAGCTGATCACCGCCGGCTGCAGCCTGGGGGCCTATCACGCGCTCCACTTCGCGCTGCAGCGCGCGGACCTGGCGCCGCTCGCGGTCGGCCTCTCCGGCAACTACGACGTGAGCACGTGGGGCTCCTGGGGCGCCCGCGGCGACGCGACGTACTTCGCGAATCCGACCGACTATGTGCCCAACCTGCACGGCGAGCACCTGGACTGGCTCCGCGGCCGGCTCTCGGTGCTGCTCGTCGTCGGCCAGGGCGCCTGGGAGACCCACCCGACCGGGGCGCTGCCGTCCACCGTCCGGATGGCCGGGATGCTGCAGGAAAAGGGCATCCGCTGCGAGCTGGACCTGTGGGGTTACGACGTCAGCCACGACTGGGAGTGGTGGCGGCGTCAGCTCGTCCACCACCTCGCTCGCTTCTGCTAGCAGCGGTCTGGTACGAGAGGGAAGGGGCACCGTGGTCAACCGGCATCTCGTGGGCTTGCTGCTCGGGGCGGAGGAGGACTGGCCGACCGCGTTCGAGACGATCGCGGGCCGGCTCGGCACCTTCAGCTACGCCGGGCAGCAGCACGCGCTCGACACCGAGCGGGTCCACATCTCACCGTTCAACCTGCGCGACCCCGTACGCCATCAGGTGGTGATCGACCGGCTCGCGTACTGGTACTACCACCCGCGCGAGTGGCTGAAGAAGGCCGCGCTGATGAATGACCTCTACCTGATGAACTCCCCGTTCACCTTCCAGTCGATGGAGAAGCACTCCGCCTATTGCGCGCTGATGCGGTTGGGCATGCACGTGCCCGACACCGTCCTGGTGCCGTACAAGAATCCTGTCGACAACGTCCGCTGGGCCTACACCTCGCGCAACTACAACGACGGCTTCGACCTCACCGAGATCGCGGGGGAGATGGGCTACCCGCTGTTCATGAAGCCGTTCGACGGCGGCGGCTGGCGCGGCGTGTCGCGGGTGAAGGACGAGGCTGCCCTGCTCGCCGCGTACGACGACTCCGGTGAGATGTTGATGCACCTGCAGAAGTCGGTCGAGCCGTTCGACGTGTTCGCGCGGGCGCTGACCATCGGGCCGGAGACGATGGTGATGCACTTCCGGCCCGACGAGCCGATGCACAACCGCTACGCGGTGGACCACGACTTCCTCTCCGCCGGCCGTCGGCCAGGAGGCGAGGACGATCGCCCAGACCGTCAACGCGTTCTTCCGGTGGGAGTTCAACTCCTGCGAGATGCTCGTGCAGGGCGACACGGTGTTGCCGATCGACTACGCCAACGCCTGCCCCGACGTGGCCGTCACCTCGCTGCACTACTACTTCCCGTGGGCGATGACCGCCCTGGTCAGATGGGCCGCGTTCTGCGCCGCGACCGATCGCCGAGCCCGGCTGCACGTGGACACCGGACCCTGGTTCGCCGTCGCGGACGACCCCGCTCTGGACTACGCCGCCAAGCTCGGCCGCTACCAGTAGCTGGCCGACGAGCACTTCGAGACCCGGCGGTACGAGGAGTTCTGCGCCGAGGCGCTGCCCGACCTCGACGCCCGGGTCCTGGACTGGGTGGCCTCGCCCGACTTCGACACGATGCTCACCCACACCGTCGAGGTGACCTATCCCGAGCCCGAGCGGGAGAAGTTCCTGGGCCACTTCCGCGGCCTCGTCGGGCTCTGGGTGAACGATCAGCGAGGTCTCATCGCCGGCTCCTGACCGGCCGGGCTCCTCACCCCGCCCCCTCACCGAAACTGTCGACAGACGGCACCGATCCGACAGTTGCCGTGCATTCTCCGACAGTTTCGGGAGTGGGAGGCGAGTGGGCGAGGCGGGGTGGGCGGGGTGAGGAGGCGGGGTGAGGAGGCGGTAAAGGGGCGGAGCGGAGTTCAGGCGAGCAGGTCGGCGTACTCGGGATGCTCCTCGACGTAGCGGCGGGTGAAGGAGCACAACGGGCGCACCGCCAAGCCGTGGACGCGTACGTCGTCGAGGGCCTGCCGGGTGAGTTCGGCGGCGAAACCACGGCCGCGCCATTGCGGCGGGGTGCCGGTGTGGGTCACCTCGAGCACGTCGCCGCGGCGGGAGAAGTCGATCACGCAGACCCGTACGTCCTCCTGCCAGCCCTCGTACCGGGAGGCCTGATCGTCGCGTCGCATCTCGATCATCCGCGCAGTATGGCAGCGGTCAGCGCTTGCTTCGCCGTCCGGCCACTCCGCACTCAGCATCGAGTACTGCACCGTGTCGCGCCAACTGCCGTCGCGGCGGATCCGGTGGTGCCGCAGCACGCCCTCGCGGGTGGCCCCGAGCCGCTCGATGGCCCGCTGCGAGCGCTCGTTGCGGAGGTCGGTGTGCCAGACCACCCGCTCCGCACCGAGCCCCTCGAAGGCCCGGGTCAGCATCAGCAGCTTGGACGCCGAGTTGACCGCGCTACGCCAGAACGGGCGCCCGATCCAGGTGTGGCCGATCGCGAGGGACCGATTCTCCGGGTCGATCTCGTAGAAGGAGGTCGTGCCGACGAACTCCCCGGTCGCGGTCAACCGCTGGGCGTACGCGAGCCGGTCCGGATCGGCGAGCGCCGCGGCGATCAGAACCGCGGCCGCTCGGGCATCGGGAGGCGGCGCGTACGACAGGTGCTCCAGTACCTCAGCCGCCACGACCGGTGCTCCGAGCGCTCCGACGAACTCGGCGGCGTCAGTCGGCCGCAGCGGCGCGAGCGTGAGAACCGGTCCGGTCAGGGTGAGCGGCGCATGCCAGTCGATCGGCGCTCACTCCCGATCCATGCGCTGAGCGACCACGAACACGCGTCGGAAAGGCAGCACCGTGCCGTACGGGCCGGCCGGGTAGGCCTCGCGCAGCAGCGCCTGGTACTCGGCCACGAAGGTGTCCCGCACCTCGCCAGGCAGGGCTTGCAGGATCGGACGGGCGCCGGTCCCGGCGATCCAGTCGAACACCGGGTCAGGTCCGGGCAACAGGTGCAGGTAGGTGGTCTCCCAGGCGTTCACCCGGCAGCCGAGTCCGAGCAGGTCCCGGGCGTAGGTCGCGGCGTCGTACGCGGACGGGTCGTTCGACCTGGGCGGTGTGCGCGGCGAACCGCGGATCCGCGGCGAGGGTCTGCAACAGGGCGTGGCTGGGCTCGGCGAAGTTGCCCGGCACCTGCAACCCCAGCCAGCCGTCCGGGCGCAGCGCCTCGACCAGACGCGGCAGCAGCGCACGGTGCTGAGGCACCCACTGCAGGGCGGCATTGCTGATGATCACGTCCACCGCCGCCGTGGCCCGCCACTCGCGCAGGTCCCCGACCACGAACTCCACCGAGTCGCTGGCGTGCGCGCGAGCCCGCTCGATCATCTCCGGCGAGGAGTCCAGGCCGCACACGTGGGCGCCCGGCCAGCGCCGCGCGAGCAGGGCGGTGAGCTGTCCCGGCCCGCAGCCGAGGTCGACCACCTCCGCCGGTGCCACGGCGTCGACCTGGCTGAGCAGATCGGCGAACGGCCGCGACCGCTCGTCGGCGAACTGCAGATAGGTCGTCGGATCCCAGACAGGCACAGTGCGCCTCCCGCGCGTCGGACAGGGGTCGTGAGGCCAGGCATGAAGGTGATGACACATATACCGGATCGACGTGATCGGTGCCGTGTGGGTCCGGGGCCCGCGTAAGTTCTCGGCTGTGAGCACCGGCGCCCCGACCCCCACCCCGATCGAGATCTCGACCGCGGACGGCGGGATGCCGGCGCTCCTGTGGCGTCCCGGCGGGGGCGTCGGGCCGGGACTGGTCCTGGTGCAGGAGATCTTCGGCCTCAGCCGCTACGTCCGCGACCGCGCCGCAGACCTGGCCGCCCTCGGCTACGTGGTGTGCGCCCCCGAGGTCTTCTGGCGACTCGACGACCACGAGATCGACGAAGACGGGCCCCAGGTCCTCGACCGGGCGGTGTCGGTGGCCCAGCGGATCGACTGGCCGCTGGCGGTGGCCGACGTCGGCGCGGCTCTGCGCTGGCTCCGGACCGACGACGGTGTGGTCGGAGGTTGCGGGTTGATCGGGTTCTGTTTCGGCGGGGGGCTGGCGTTCAACGTGGCGGCGGTCGACGAGCCCGACGTCCTCATCAGCTACTACGGGTCCGCGCTGCCCGGGCTGCTCGAGTTGGCCGACCAGGTGAGCGCACCGAGCCTGCACCACTTCGGACTCGCCGACTCCTACATTCGGCTGGATGCCGTACGGACGATCGAGCGTGCGGTGACCGCGTACGGGGCGGAGTTCGCCACCTATCCCGGCGCCGGGCACGCCTTCGACAACCCCGATCCCGCGTTCTACCACCCGCAGGCCTCCGCCGAAGCCTGGCAGCGGACCACCCGCTTCCTTGCCGCGCATCTCCCTCCTGAGTAGGCGATAGGCTCCCCGCGTGAGCTGAACGAAAGGCGACCGCGTCGTGAGTCCAACTCGGGGGAAATCAGGATCGGGCGTGCACAAGCCGCCGTTGTCGGTGCTGATTCGAGTGCGTAGTGTGCTGCCGAATCTGCGTCCCGCCGAGCAGCGGGTCGCGGCAGCGGTGCTGGCCAATCCGGCCGGGGTGTCGGAGAGTTCGATCACTGCCGTCGCCCGGTTGTGTCAGACGTCGGAGACCACCGTGCTCCGCTTCTGCCGGGCGATCGGACTGACCGGCTACCCGGAACTGCGCATCGCGCTCGCCCGAGCCGCCCAGTTCGAGGAGAACGACCACGGCACCGGGTCGCCGGTGACCGGGGAGATCAACGCCACCGACACGTTGACCGACATCGTCACCAAGATCACCTACGCGGACGCCCGTGCGGTGGAGGACACGGCGGCGAGCCTGGATCTGGTGGCTTTGGCCAGCGGCCGTCGACGCGGTGTGGAAGGCGTCGCGGATCGACATCTACGGCATCGGGGCCAGTGCGCTCGTCGGACAGGACCTGCACCACAAACTGCACCGGATCGGCCTGGTGTCCTTCATGTGGTCCGACGGCCACGTGGCGGTCGCGTCGGCGGCCGTGCTGGGCGCCGGCGACGTCGCGATCGGCATCTCGCACAGCGGCACCACGATCGACACCGTCGACGCGCTCCGGCTGGCTCGCAGTCGCGGGGCGGTGACGATCGCGGTGACCAACTTCGAGAAGTCGCCGATCGTCGCCGCGGCCACGGTCGTGCTGACCACGGCCGCCCGCGAGACGACGTTCCGCTCGGGAGGGATGGTGAGCAGGATCGCGCAGTTCGCGCTCGTCGACTGCCTGTTCGCAGCCGTCGCCCAGCGCTCGTACGAGGGTGCACTCAGCGCCCTGCGCAATGCCGACGCGGCGGTCCAGACCCGGCACAGCAACCGGGTCTGAACCGCGTCCCCGGAGCGCGCGACAGGCTCAGTTGCGCCGGTGGTAGGCCTCACGCCAGGTCGGCACCGCCGGCTTCCGGGCCATCGGCATGCCCGCCTCGGCCGGGGTCCGGTTGGCCTTGAGGTTGTTGCATCGGGTGCACGCCGCCACGGTGTTCAGCCAGGTGTTCGCCCCACCGCGAGACTGCGGCAGCAGGTGGTCGACCGTGTCGGCGGTCCCCGCACAGTACGCGCAGCAGTGGTGGTCGCGGCGCAGCACGCCGCGCTTGGACCAGACCGGGGTACGGCCGTACAGGAAGGTCGTCTTGACGTAGCGGATCAGCCGCAGCACCAGCGGCCACGGGTACGGCCCGATGGTGTGCCCGTCCCGGGCCTCCTCGACGATGGCGACCTCGCGGACCAGCATCCGGATGGCGTGCTGCACCGAGACGGTATGCAAGGCGGTGTTGTCGGTGTTCAGCACGATGACGGCGGACATGACGCACCCCCTTCGCTCTGAACGGCTCCGCGGCCTGCACCAGCGTGCAGGAGGCGCGGACCGCTGTCATTCGGATTATGCGGGGTCGGTCAAGGCCGCCGCTTGATCCCGCCGGGATTTCCCGCACGAAGTCGGACACGGGCTTGACGTAGATCGAATATGCGTTCGATTATAGAGGGGTGTCGACGACCACCCACCGGAGCAGGATCGCCGAGCTGCAGCAGCGCGTCCAGCGCATGCAGGGCTCGGCGGTTTCGCGGACCCTGGACATGCTCCCGGGTCTGTCCGGCGTGATCGGTCTGCGTACCGGCGGGACGTACGCGGTGGACAGCCTCAGCCTGTTGATGGCCCTGGTCGCCGGACCGTCGCGGGCGGGGGAGTGGACCGCGGTGGTGGGCGCACCCGAGTTCGGGCTGGAGGCCGCGGCCGGTTTCGGTCTCGACCTCGACCGCACCGTGATGGTTCCGCGTCCGGGGGAGCACTGGTTGAGCGTGGCTGCGGGGCTCCTCGACGTGGCCACGGTCGTCGTGGTCAAACCTCCGGTCGCCCCCAGCGACCACCAGGCGGAGCGGTTCAGGTCCCGGATGCGGCAGCGCGACGCCACGCTGATCTGCTGGGGGCCCTGGCCGCGCGCGGATGCCACGATCGCGGTCAGCGACTCGGTCTGGACCGGCCTCGGTCGCGGCCACGGTCGCCTCACGGCCCGCCGCGTGGTGGTCACCGTCAGTGAGGGAGGCCCGGTACGCCGGGTGCCGCTGTGGCTGCCGAATGCCGACCAGGTCATCGCCGAGGACGTGGCCGTTGAGGGGTCCGGTACGTCTCTCACCGCCGTACGGGCGAGTTGACCGTGTCGGCCGGAGTCTTGATCGGGGAGCGCAGCGACCGGGTGGACCCGGCGCGCGCTGAGCTCCGGCAGCGGCAGATGGTCATCTGGTGCCCGGACTGGCCGGTGCTGGCGGTGGCGGCACAGCACGGTCTCAATCCGGCCCAGCCGGTCGCGGTGGTGGAGCACGGGGAGGTGTACGCCTGCTCGGCCGCTGCCCGGATCGAAGGCGTGCGCCGTGGCCTGCGCCGTCGGGACGCCTCCGCCCGATGCCCCGAGCTGCTGGTCGTGGACCGGCACGTGGAGAGCGAGATCCGGGCATTCGAGATCGTCTTGTCGGCGCTGGAAGAGGTCTTCGCCCGGGTTTCCCCGCTCCGCCCCGGTTTGTGCGCGCTCGGGGTTCCCAGCCGCTTCTACGGGGGCGAGGCCCAGGCTGCGGCGGTGGTGGCCGAGCATCTGGTGGCGAACGGGGTGTGGGACTGCCGGATCGGCATCGCCGACGGTCTGTTCGCGGCGGAGCAGGCGGCACGGCGAGCCACCCCCCAGGACTGCCTCATCGTCGAACCGGGCGGTTCGGGCGCGTTCCTCGGCCCGCTCCCGGTCGGGGTTCTGGAGGACGCCGAGCTGGTCACCCTGCTGCGCAGGCTCGGCCTGCACACCCTGGAGGACTTCGCCCAGCTTCCCGGCCGCGACGTGTTGACCAGGTTCGGCAACCAGGGTGCCTGGCTGCACCGGCAGGCGCGGGGACTGGACGTCCGACCGGCGGGTGCTCGCCGGCCGCCGCTCGACGTCAGCCAGCGGGTCAGCTTCGACCCCGGTGTGGACACGATCGAGCCGATCGTGTTCAGCAGTCGGCAGACCGCCGAGCGCTGCGTCGCCGAGTTGGCCCGGCACGGTCTGGTGTGCACCGAGGTCCGCGTCGAGGTGGAGACCGACGGCGGCTGGACCGGGTCCCGGGTATGGGTGCACTCGCGCTGGTTCATGGCCGCCGATCTGGTGGACCGGCTGTACTGGCAACTGCAGGGCGATCCGGCGCCGGAGCCGGTGACCGAGGTGCGGTTCCTGCCCGAGGCGGTCGAATCGCTGGCCGACCACGGGGAGGGCCTGTGGGGCAGCGCGCTGAACGAGCACGTCGAGCGCGGCATCGCCCGGTTGCAAGGCATGCTCGGACCCGACGAGGTGCTCACTCCCTCGCTCCAGGGCGGGCGCAGTCCCGCTCACCGGCAGCAGCTCACGCCATGGGGGGAGCGCCGGTCGGGTCACCGACCAGCGACCCTGCCGTGGCCGGGCAGCATCCCCCCGCCGGTTCCGGCGCGGGTGTTCGTCGAGCCGCAGCCGTCGGTGGTGCTGGACGCCGACCGCAAGCCTGTCGCCGTCTCCGATCGAGGAATGCTCAGCGGTGCGCCGGCCCTGGCCGCCGTCGGCGAACAGACCGACCTGGTGCCGGTCGACCGCCTGGGCCGGCCCCTGGCCGATCGACGAGCTGTGGTGGGACGAGGAGCGGGCGCGCAAGGTCGCCCGGTTCCAGCTGGTCGGGATCGACGGCCGGGCCTGGCTGATGATCGTCGAGGACGGCCGCTGGTGGACCGAGGCGAGCTATGACTAGCGCAGGTCCCTGCGAGCGACGACGAAGTCGGCGGATCAGAGCGCGATGCGCGAGCAGAGGAATCATGCTGCGAGCGTCGGTGATCGCGCGCCGGCGGGCTGAGGAGGAGGGAGTGGACGACGCTTTTCCGTCCGCGAGTGACGACGAAGTCGCCGGGTCAGAGCGCGATGCGCGAGCAGCGGAATCATGCTGCGAGCGTCGGTGATCGCGCGCCGGCGGGCTGAGGAGGAGGGAGTGGACGACGCTTTTCTGTCCGCGAGCGACGACGAAGTCGCCGGGTCAGAGCGCGATGCGCGAGCAGCGGAATCAATGCTGCGAGCGGCGGGTCAGAGCGCGATGCGCGAGCAGCAGTGAGGAGCTAGACACCCATGGGCTGGCAGAATCCACCGATCCCGTGGCGCGAGCTGGAGCGCCGTATGTCCGGCCGTCCGCATCCGGACAACACTCCCGACAACCCGCACGGCGACAGCGCTCCGGGCTACTCCCGCAAGCGTCCGGCGTACGCCGCCGACGACGACCGGGTGCGCCGCCCGGTCGGCCCGACCGTCCCGTACGCCGAACTGCACTGCCACAGCAATTTCAGCTTCCTGGACGGGGTCAGCGAACCCGAGATCTTGATCGAGGAGGCCGTCCGGCTCGGTCTGGACGCGCTGGCCATCACTGATCACGACGGTTTCTACGCCGCGTCGCGGTTCGCCGAGGCGGCGCTCGCGTACGACCTGCGCACGATCTACGGTGCCGAACTGTCGCTCGGCCTCACCGTGCCGCAGAACGGGGTCGCCGATCCCGAAGGTCAGCACCTGCTGGTACTGGCCCGTGGCGTCGAGGGCTATCACCGGCTCGCCGGAGCGATCACCGAAGCCCAACTGCGCGGGGACGAGAAGGGCCGCCCGCTCTACGACCTGGAGGAACTGGCCGAGCGCGCCGGCGGGCACTGGCTCATCCTCACCGGCTGCCGCAAGGGCGCGGTGCGCCAGGCCCTCGACGGCGTCCGGTCGCGAAGCCGCCGCCCGAGAGCTCGACCAGCTCACGGCCCTGTTCGGCCTCGACCACGTCGTGGTGGAGCTCATCGACCACGGACTGCCCGTCGACTCCACCCTCAACGACGCTCTGGCCGGCCTCGCCGTCGACCACGGACTTCCGCTGGTCGCCAGCAACAACGTGCACGTCGCCACGCCCGACCGAGCCCGGCTCGGCGCGGCGATGGCGGCGGTTCGTGCCCGCCGGAGCCTGGCCGACATGGACGGCTGGCTGCCCGGCGCGGGCTCGGCGTACCTGCGCTCGGGGGCGGAGATGGCCCAGGTCTTCGCCCGCTACCCCGGGGTCGTCGCCCGGACGGTCGAGATCGCCGACGCGTGCGCCTTCAACCTCCGGCTGGCCAAGCCCCGTCTGCCCAAGCAGCGCGTACCCCCCGGCCACACCCCGATCAGCTGGCTGCGCGAGCTCTGCCGCAAGGGTGCCGACGATCGCTACCCGCACATCCGGAGGTCGCGGAACAGCGGCTGGAGCGGGAGCTGGCGGTGATCGAGGACAAGGACTTTCCCGGCTACTTCCTGATCGTGCACGACATGGTCGCCTTCGCCCGCAGCCGGGGCATCCTCTGCCAGGGCCGTGGCTCGGCGGCCAATTCGGCGGTCTGCTACGTGCTGGGCATCACCGCGGTGGACCCGATCAAGTTCGACCTGCCGTTCGAACGATTCCTGTCCAGCACCCGTGACGAGGAGCCCGACATCGACGTGGACTTCGACTCCGACCGGCGGGAGGAGGTGATCCAGGAGGTCTACCGTCGTTACGGGCGGCGCAATGCGGCCCAGGTGGCGAACGTGATCAGCTACCGGCCCAAGTCCGCGGTGCGGGACATGGCCAAGGCGCTCGGCTACTCAGCCGGACAGCAGGACGCGTGGTCGAAGCAGATCGAGCTGTGGGGCGCCATCCCGGTCGACGGTGACCACGAGATCCCGGCGCCGGTGGTGGCGCTGGCCGAGCAGTTGCTCAAGGCTCCGCGGCACCTCGGCATCCACTCCGGCGGCATGGTGCTGACCGAGCGCCCGGTAGGGGAGGTGTGCCCGATCGAGCGCGGCCGGATGGATCAGCGCACCGTGCTGCAGTGGGACAAGGACAGCTGCGCCTGGATGGGCCTGGTGAAGTTCGACTTCCTCGGGCTGGGCATCCTGGCGGCGATCCAGTACACCCTTGATCTCGCCGCCGACCAGCTGGGGGAGCGCTGGGCCCTGCACACCATCCCCAAGGAGGAGGCCGGCGTCTACGACATGCTCTGCCGGGCTGACTCGATCGGGGTCTTCCAGGTGGAGAGCCGGGCCCAGATCGGCACCCTGCCCCGGTTGCAGCCGCGCCGCTTCTACGACCTGGTGGTGGAGATCGCGCTGATCCGGCCGGGTCCCGATCCAGGGTGGCGCGGTGCACCCCTATATTCGCCGGGCCACCGGCCGGGAGGAGGTGAGTTACCTGCACCCGGCCCTGGAACCGGTGTTGCAGCGCACGCTCGGGGTGCCGCTGTTCCAGGAGCAGCTGATGCAGATCGCCATGACGGTCGGCGGCTGCACCGGTGCGGACGCCGACCTGTTGCGCCGGGCCATGGGCTCCAAGCGTGGGGTGGAGAAGATCGAGAAGCTGGAACGGAAGCTCTTCGAGGGGATGGCTGAGCACGGCATCACCGGGGAGCTGGCTGACGACATCTACGCCCGGATCACCGCCTTCGCCAACTTCGGCTTCGCCGAGAGCCACGCGATCAGCTTCGGACTGCTGGTCTACGCCTCGTCCTGGTTGAAACTGCACTATCCGGGCGCCTTCCTGGCCGGTCTGCTGCGAGCCCAGCCGATGGGCTTCTACTCCCCGCAGTCCCTGACCGCCGACGCCCGTCGGCACGGAGTGGTGATCCGGCGGCCGGACATCATGGCCTCGGGGGTCGACGCCGGTCTTGAGCCGGTGGGAACTTCCGGCGGTTCGCCGGCGATCGGTCCGACCGGGCTCGACGCCTGCCTGGACCCGGAACAGCCCGAGGTCGGCCCCTTCGTCCGGGGCGGCCCCGACCACACCCTGGAGCACCGGCGGGACGGGCACTTCGCCGTACGGCTGGGGCTCACCGAGGTCCAGGGGCTGGGCCGGGAGGTGGCCGAGCAGATCGTGGCCGAACGCGCCAGAGCGCCGTACACCTCGATGAACGACGTCGTACGCCGGACCGGGCTGACCGTGCCGCAGACCGAGGCGCTGGCCACGGCCGGGGCCTTCGACTGCTTCGGCCTCTCCCGGCGGCAGGCGCTGTGGAACGCCGGCTACGCCGACAACGCCGCGACCCTCCCCGGCTCGGCCATCGACGCCGCGCCCCCGGCCCTGCCCGGGATGAGCGAGGTCGAGCTCACTCTGGCCGATCTCTGGGCGACCCGGATCTCACCGGACGACCACCCGGTCCAGCACCTCCGTCCCGTACTGGACGAGCACGACATCGTGCCGATCGCCCGACTCGGCCCCGCGTACGCCGACCGCCGGGTGCGCGTCGCCGGGCTGATCACCCACCGGCAACGCCCGTCGACGGCGGGGGGAGTGACGTTCCTCAACCTCGAGGACGAGACCGGGATGCTCAACGTCGTCTGCTCCCAGGAGCTGTGGCGCCGGTTCGGCCGGGTCGGGCGCAACGCCGCCGGCATGGTGATCCGCGGCCGGATCGAGTACACCGACGGGGTGACCAACCTGGTCGCCGAGCGCCTCCAGCCCCTCAGCTCGGTCTACCCGCAAGCGCGCGGTGTCCTCCCGTCCGGCCACCGCTCCCGCGACTTCCGCTGAACTCGGGGCCCGGACCCGCCTGCGCGACCCCGCCCACTCCGACTCGGCGCCTGTCCCGGCCCGCGCCTCCACCCAGGCCCCCGCCCAGCCGGCCCCATGCTCAGGAAACGCCGAGAAACGACTCAGATTCGGGCCCGATCCGGGTCGTCTCTCGGCGTTTCTCCCGGAACAGCAGGACCACCGCGGCGGAGTCGAGGACGTTGGTCCCTGCTGCGCCCGCGACCCATCGTCCTAGCGTCGTAGTGAACCGACATCAGGCTGGAGGGAATGATCGTGGCACGATTGAGCGGCAAGGTTGCGCTGGTCACCGGTGGTGCGCGCGGGCTCGGCGAGGCACAGGTACGCGCCCTGTCGGGCGAGGGTGCCTCAGTAGTCTTCGGCGACGTGCTGGACGACGAGGGCGAGGCGCTGGCGCAGGAACTCGGTGAGTGGGCGCAGTACCTTCACCTGGACGTCACCCGCGAGCAGGACTGGCGTCGCGCCATCTCCGCGGCCGACCCATGGGGCGGCGTCGACATCGTGGTGAACAACGCGGGCATCCTGACCTTGGGTGGCATCGAGCAACTCGCCCCGGCCGACTTCCGCCACATCATCGACGTCAACCTGACCGGCGTGTATCTGGGCATGCACCTGGTCATCCCAGGAATGCGGACCCGCGGACGGGGCGGCGCCGTCATCAACATCTCCTCCACCGCCGGAATGATGGGGTATGCCAACCTGGCCGGCTACGTCGCGTCGAAGTGGGGTGTCCGTGGCATCACCAAAGCCGCTGCGCTCGATCTGGCGGGGACGGGAATCCGGATCAACTCGATCCATCCCGGGCCGATCCGTACGCCGATGACGTCCGGCGTACCGGACTCGGTCTTCCTCACCCAGGCGATCCCGCGGATCGGCGAACCCGATGAGGTCGCCAAGGCCGTCGTCTACCTGGCCGCGGAGGCTACCTACACCACGGGTGCTGAGTTGGTGGTCGACGGCGGCGCTCTGCTTGGTCCGGTCATCAGCATCGAGTAGGTCCGTCTCGCCGGCGTACGAGTCACGGGGCTGGCGGCGCCGGCAGCGCACGAGGCACGCCGCCGCAGCTCACGAGGCACGCCGGCCGGCGCGATCAGCACGGGCGCAGATTCCAGCTGGAAGAAACGCCGGGAAACGACTCGTTTCCGGCGACGATATGCGTCGTCTCTCGGCGTTTCCTGAGGGGACTGGAGGGCTCGGCTTCCACGGGCGCGGCCGCGCTGGCCGGAGCACGGGCGGGCAGCCTCAATCGGGGTTGGCGTAGGGCTCAAGAAGTCCGATCGAGATCGGGTGTGGTCGTCCGAGCTCCGACTCGATCCCCATCTCACCCACCTGGCCCGGTCTCAGCGCAGCGTGACAGGGCGATGCGTCGACGTCCGCACGGCCAGCCGCGTCAACGACGCCGTAGCTCGGTTGCGTACGTGTCGAGCACGGCCAGGATGCCCGCGTGCTCCCAGACGCGGTTGCGTTTCAGGCCGGTGCGTTCGACCAGCACCTCTGCCTCGGTCAGCTGGGAGAGGGCACGCTGGGCTGTCGGCGGTGCCATGCCGAAGCGCTGCTCCAGATAACGGGCATTGATGACCGGCTGGGCGACCAGATGAGGCAGCACCTTCCAGGCCACGGCCTGCGTGCGCATCTTGCTGCCGCTCGGCGTTTCCAGCCCAGGCTCAGCGCGGGGAGTCGACCCGGAGGAGCCCGCGGGAGTCGTGAGGCCGAACCACGTGGTCACGCGTCGGCAGCGGCGACGTGAACGAGTTGTGTGCGTCGCCAACCCACGACCACCCGCTCGCAATAGGACACCGAGTCCGGGTCGGCGGTCCGGGGTCCGGGTCCGGGTCCGGGTCCGGGGTCCGGGGTCCGGGGTCCGGGTCCGGTCCGGGGTCAATACATCGGGTGTCCGAGGGGGGACTTGAACCCCCATGCCCTGTAAGGGGCACTAGCACCTCAAGCTAGCGCGTCTACCTATTCCGCCACCCGGACCGGGTTGCCTCGAGCTTCGAGGCGACCACGAACTATAGCAACTCGCACCCGCCCCGCGAACCAGGAATCTCCGGCGACTCCAGCTCGACGTCGCCGGAACCCGGCCAGGCCCCGCTGCGCGGATCACCGCCGCCGGCGGCGCAGGTGCCGGGCGATGGCGTGCGGCAGCGGGTCGATGAAGGTGCCCTGGGCCTGCAGCTGCGCCCGGGCCAGCCGTCGGCTGCGCCACAGACTGACGAAGCCGAACGCCCACAAGACGTACTGGAAGCAGAACGCCACCTTGAAGTCGTCCACGTCGAACCGCCCCGAAGGTTCGCGCAGGTCCAGGATCACCCCGATCGCGAAGATGGTGATCAGCGACGCGGTGAAACCGCCCATGTTCACGATGCCCGACGCGGCGCCGAGCCGGGTGGACGGGTTGAAGGAGCGCGCGAAGTCGAAGCCGACCGCCGAGGCGGGACCGTACGCGGCCAGGGTCAGGATCAGCAGCACCACCAGAGACAGCGGCGCCCGTCCCGGCCAGAGCAGGATCGTCGTCCAGACCATCACCGTGGCGACGAGCACGCCGAAGATCAGGTTGGAGCGCCGCATCGGGTAGAGCGCGGTGAGCTGTCCGAGCACGGGTCCGATCAGCGCGCTGGTCAGCACCATCAGCGTCAGCAGGCCACCGGCCACCGTCGGGGAGTAACCCAACCCGGCGGTGAGAAACGGGAAGCCCCACAGCAGCGCGAAGACCATGCCCGAGAACTGGGTGCTGAAGTGCGACCAGAGCCCCAGCCGGGTGCCGGGGCTGAGGAAGGAGTCCCGCAGATCGCCCATCGCCTGTCGCCAACTCGCCGCGCCGGCGCTCGGCGGCGCACCGGGAGGAGTGTTGCGGACCGCGACCAGCACCAGGATGGTCGCCAGTCCGCCCACGGCCGCGGCGCCGAGGTAGCTGGGCGTCCAGCCGGGCCCGGCCAGGGCCGCCGCGAGCGGCAGCGTGCTGGCGATCTGGCCGATCTGGCCCAGTTGACCGGTCAGCTGGGTGACCACCGGTATCCGGCGCGCCGGGAACCACGCCGGGATCAGCCGCAGCACCGAGATGAAGGTCATCGCATCGCCGGTGCCCACCAGGATCCGGGCGGTGAGCGCGGCACCCGGGGTGGTCGCGACGGCGAGCAGGGCCTGCCCGCCGGTCATCACCGCCGCCCCGGTGGCGATCACCAGCCGGGCGCCGAGGCGGTCCACCAGCAGGCCCACCGGGATCTGCATACCCGCGTACATGATCAGCTGGACCACCGCGAACGTGGACAGCACCGACGCGCCGATGCCGAACCGCTCGGTGGCCGGACCGGCGGCGACGCTGAGCGAGGTGCGGTGGAACACCGCGACCGCGTACGCGAGCACGGCGACGCCCCAGACGATCCATGGTCGACGGGTCGCGGGGTCAGGCACAGGGCTCATCCTCTCCCGCGCGCTTCGGTCACTCCCCGCCCGGCACGGGTGTCCAGGGCGACGAGGCCCGCGTGCTGACCGTGGCGTGGGCGCGCCCATGGGCCACACTGGGGCGATGACCTACGCGCCCGACGCCGAGGTGGTCCAGCTCTGCCAGGAGCTGATCCGGATCGACACCTCGAACTACGGCCCCGAGCCGGGTCCGGGCGAGCGGGACGCTGCCGAACGGGTGGCCGAACTGCTCGACGAGGTGGGCATCGCGTCGGAGCTGTACGAGCCGGAGCCGCGGCGCACCTCGGTCGTCGCCCACTGGGAGCCCGAGGGCACCGACCGCTCGTTGTCCCCCCTCCTGGTGCACGGTCACCTCGACGTCGTTCCCGCCCAGGCCGCCGACTGGTCGGTGCCGCCGTTCGCCGGAGAGGTCCGCGACGACTGCGTCTGGGGGCGCGGTGCGGTGGACATGAAGGACTTCGATGCGATGGTGCTCAGCGTCGTACGGGCGCGGGCACGGGCCGGTGCAGCGCCGCGGCGGCCGATCCGGCTGATCTTCACCGCCGACGAGGAGGCCGGCAGCGGGCTCGGAGCGCGCTGGCTGATGGAGAACCATCCTGAGTCCGTCGAAGGCTGCCAGGAGGCGATCGGGGAGGTGGGCGGTTTCTCCCTCACCGTCGCCGACGACCTGCGGCTCTACCTGATCCAGACCGCCGAGAAGGGGATGGCCTGGCTCAACCTGATCGCCGACGGTCGCGCCGGACACGGCTCGTTCCGCAACGACGACAACGCGGTCACCGCCCTGAGCGCCGCGGTGGCCCGGATCGGCGCGTACGAGTGGCCGCACAAGATCACCGACGCCCAGCGGGCCTTCCTCGAAGCGGTATCCGAGGCGTTCGGCATCGACCTCGACCCCGATCGCGCCGAGGAGACGCTCGCGCGCCTGGGCAGCATCGCGCGGATGGTGGGCGCGACCATGTCCAACACGGCGAATCCGACCATGCTCTCCGCCGGCTACAAGCACAACGTGATCCCCGGCCGGGCCACCGCCGGAATCGACGGCCGCTTCGTGCCCGGCGGGGAGGACGAGTTCTACGCCACCATCGCCGACCTGGTGGGGGAGAAGGTTCGCTACGAGGTGCTGACCCACCAGGCCGCGGTCGAGACCGAGTTCTCCGGCGCGCTGGTCGAGGCGATGCAGGCGTGCCTGCTGGCGGAGGATCCCGGGGCCCGGGCGGTGCCGTACCTGATGAGCGGCGGCACCGACGGCAAGGCCTGGAGCAGCGCCGGCATCCGATGCTTCGGCTTCGCGCCGCTGCGGCTGCCCCCGGAGCTCGACTTCGTGGGCATGTTCCACGGCGTGGACGAGCGGGTGCCGACCGCCTCGCTCGAGTTCGGCGCCCGCGTTCTCGACCGCTTCCTCGACCAGGCCTGAGCCGCAGCCGCCCGGGTCGCGTCGTCAGGGGCCGCGTCAGCAGGGGTCGCGTTGCGGACGTACGCCGCGCTGGCCCGTCCGAACGGCTACCCTGTCGGCGATGAGCCTCCGCGGGGTGGAGTACCAGATCGAGCGGGTGCGGCTGGGCCGGCACCTGTCTCGCCACGCGGTGCGCCAATTGCTCACCGAGCAGGCCGAGTACGGCGGCTGGGAGCTGACCCGGCTGCGCCGCTACCGCGACGGCACCCGCGACGTCTGGATCCGCCGCAAGATCATCCGGATGCCGGCCCTCCGCGCGTAGCCACCCACCCGACCCCACCGCCACCCCCGCCACCCACCCGACCACCCAAACTGTCGACAGACGACGAGGATTCGACAGTTGCCTTGCCGCCTCGCGACAGTTTCCCGGCAAAGAAGGAAGGGGGACGCGGAGTACGCGGGACGCGGGCTCAGCGGGCCGCGTTGGGCCCGCCGGACACGTCGTCCAGGGCGGAGGCGATCTCGGCCGGCAGGTCCTGGCTCTCCACCGCCAGCGCCGGTGCAAGCTGACCGGCCGTACGCGCCCCGAGCAGCGGGGCGGTGACGCCGGGTGCGTCGCGCACCCACAGCAGCGCCACCTGGAGCGGGGTCAGGTCCAGGCCCTCGGCCGCCCGGGCCACCGCCTCGACCACGCCCTTGCTGCGGTTCTCCAGGTAGGGCTCGACGAACCAGGCGAAGTGGTCGGTGGCGGCCCGGGATCCGCGCGGCGTGCCGTTGCGGTACTGCCCGGTGAGCACGCCGCGCCCCAGGGGCGACCAGGGGAACACGCCCAGGCCCAGCGCGCGGGCGGCCGGAAGCACCTCGACCTCGGCACGCCGGGCCAGCAGGGAGTACTCGACCTGCACGCTGGCCAGCGACGTCCGCCCCGGGAAGGCGCGCTGCCACGTCGCCGCCTGCGCCGTCTGCCAGCCGACGAAGTTGGACACGCCGGCGTAGCGCGCCTTGCCGGAGGACACCGCCCGGTCGACCGCGTCCAGGGTCTCCTCCAGCGGCGCCTCTCCCCAGGCGTGGATCTGCCACAGGTCCACGTGGTCGGTCTGCAGCCGTTCGAGCGAGCCGTCGAGGTCGCGCAGCAGGGCCCGCCGGGACGTGTCGACGATGCGCTGTCCGTGGCGGATCACGAACCCGGCCTTGGTGGCGATCACCACCTCGTCGCGGTTGCCCCGCTCGGCGAGCAGGGTGCCCAGCAGGCGCTCGGCGTCACCAGCGCCGTACGCGGCCGCGGTGTCGATCAGCGAGCCGCCGGCTTCGGTGAACATCTCCAGCAGCGCGCGGGCGTTCTCGGCGGTGGTGTCGCGGCCCCAGGTCATGGTGCCCAGCCCGAGGCGGGAAACCCGGAGTCCGCTGGCTCCGACCGGCCGTAGCTGCATGCACGAGACCCTAACGTCTGGGCCGGCGCGAGCGGCGCGTCACACTACGGTGGCTGCATGCGTCTTGGGCTGAACCTCGGGTACATGGTGGGCTCCGACGACCCGAGCGGTCAGCTGGCGTTGACGCGGCACGCGGAGGACCTCGGCTTCGGCGTGGTCTGGGCCGCGGAGGCGTACGGCTCCGACAGTCCGACGGTCCTGGCCTGGCTGGCCGGGCAGACCTCGCGGATCGAGCTCGGGTCGGCCGTGATGCAGATCCCGGCCCGCACGCCGGCGATGACCGCGATGACCGCGGCCAGCCTGGACCTGCTCACCGGCGGCCGGTTCCGGCTGGGTCTGGGTGTCTCCGGCCCGCAGGTCTCCGAGGGCTGGCACGGGGTCCGGTTCGCCTCGCCGCTGGGACGCACCCGGGAGTACGTCGAGGTCGTCCGGCTGGCGCTGAGCCGTCGCACCCTCGCCTACCCCGGCCGGCACTACACGCTGCCGCTGCCCGACGGGCCCGGGAAGGCGCTGAAGCTGACGATCGCGCCCGCCAGCGAGCACCTCCGCATCTACCTGGCCGCCGTGGGTCCGAAGAACCTCGCCCTCGCCGGGGAGATCGCCGACGGCTGGCTCGCGGTCTTCTTCGCCCCGGACTTCGCGCCGGAGCAGCTGGGTCAGATCGCGGCCGGCCGGGCCGTGGCGCAGCAGCCGATGGCCGGCTTCGACGTGGTGCCGACCGTGCCGCTGGTGGTCGGCGCGGACGCAGCCGCGTGCGCCGACCCGGTGCGCGCTTACGCCGCCCTCTACCTGGGCGGCATGGGCAGCCGGGAGCAGAACTTCTACAACGCGCTGGCCGTACGGATGGGTTTCGCCGCCGAGGCCGCCGCCGTCCAGGACCTGTATCTCGCCCGCCGACACCGCGACGCGATGGCCGCCGTCCCGTTCGACTTCATCGACCAGACCTCGCTGCTCGGTGACCGGGGGAGGTTGGCCGAACGCTTCCAGGTGCTGGCCTCCGCCGGGGTCACCACCTGCGCCCTGGTGCCGTACGGCGAGTCGATCGAGGAGAAGCTGCATGCCCTGCGCGTGGCGGCCGAGGCCTTCGACGCGGCGGGTGTGAGCGACTGAGACCTGGGCCGGATCAGCCCTGCGGCGGCAGCGGCTCCAGCACGCCGGTCAGCAGCAGGACCACCACGAGGACGGCCAGGCCGATCCGGTAGATCACGAACGGCAGGAAGTTGTGGGTGCTGATGTAGCGCAGCAGCCAGGCGATGACCGCGTAGCCGATGACGAACGACACCACGGTGGCCAGGGCGATGGGCCCCCAGGCCGGCTCCACGGGGTCGTTGGCGATGTCGCTGAGTTTGAACAGGCCCGACCCGACGACGGCGGGAATGGCCAGGAGAAAGGCGTACTTGGCCGCGGCCACACGCTGGTAGCCCATGGCGAGTCCGGCTGCGATCGTCGCGCCGGAACGGGACACGCCGGGGATCAGGGCCAGCGACTGGGCGAGCCCGAACAGCACGCCGTGACGCCAGGTCAGTGACTCCAGCGGACGGGCGTTCGCCGCGAAGCGGTCCACCAGCGCCGATGACCAGGCCGAAACCACCCAGCATGGCCGCGGTGATCCACAGATTCCGCAGCGTCGAGTCGATCGCGTCCTGGAAGATCAGCCCGAGCACGATGATCGGCATCGACCCGATGATCACCAGCCAGCCCATGCGCGCCTGCGGATCGTCCCGAGGCACCTTGCCGACCAGTGAGAGGGTCCAGTTGCGGATGATGTGCCAGATGTCGTAGCGGAAGTAGAGGATGACCGCGGTCTCGGTGCCGAGCTGGGTGATCGCGGTGAAAGCCGAGCCGGGATCCTTGCCGCCGAAGAACTGGCCGACGATCGACTGGTGAGCGCTGGAGGAGATGGGCAGGAACTCCGTCAGTCCCTGCACGATGCCCAGCACCAGTGCCTCGAGCCACCCCATCTGCGTGCTCCTACCCGCCCGGCCGCTCGGCGGGCACCGCGGATAACCGTACGGGCTTCGGCACGGTGCCCAGACACGGTCACCGCGGAGCGGTCGGGTGATACCCGACACATCGGGAGCCCGCTCGGGCGGTACGCCGGTGGCGGGGAGACTGGCCGCGTGACCATCCACCCGAGCCACCCGTTCGCCACCCCGGAGCCGGAGCGCTCGCCGCTGCGCCGTTTCCGCGGCCGGATGGCCGCGCCGGTCAGTGTCTGGGCCGCCGACGGCGCCGGGACCCGCGCGGGCTGGACCGTGTCGTCGTTCCTGGTCGCCGACGGTGCGCCGGCGGAAGTCCTCGGCCTGCTCGACGAGGAGTCCGACCTGGCCGGGTTGTTGGAGCCCGGGTGCCGCGCTGACGGTGAACCTGCTGGGGTGGGGCGAGCGCGCGCTGGCGGACGCCTTCGCCGGGTTGGCACCGGCCCCTGGGGGGCCGTTCACGCTGGGCCGTTGGCGCAGCAGCGAGTGGGGCCCGGTGCTGGACGGCGGGCCGGGCTGGCTCGGCGTACGGGTCCTGAACGCGACCGAGCGGGCGGGTTGGGCCTTGCTGGTCCGGGGGCTGGTGGAGCACGTCGAGCCTGCCGCGTGGCCGGTCGACGGCGTGCTCGCCCACGTGCGTGGCCGCTACCACGGGATCGCGGGCGGTGGTGCGACCGGCTCTGCGGGCAACCAGGACAGCTAACCTCGGCACGTGACCACCGTCTTGCTGATCCGCCACGGGCGGACCTCGGCCAACACCGCCGGGATCCTCGCCGGACGCTCCCCCGGGGTCGAGCTGGACGACCGCGGGCGGCAGCAGGCTGCGGACGTGGGCCAGCGCATCGGGGGCGTCCCCGTACGCGCCATCGTGACCTCGCCGCTGCGCCGGTGTCGCCAGACCGCTCAGTCGCTGCTGGCGGCGCGCGGCGCGCCGGTGCCGCTGATCGTGGAGCAGGGCCTGACCGAGTGCGGCTACGGCGAGTGGACCGGCAAGTCGCTGAGCGAGCTCAGCAAGGACAAGTTGTGGGGTGCGGTCCAGCAGCAGCCCTCCTCGGTGCGCTTTCCGGGCGGCGAGTCGATGGCGGAGATGTCGGCCCGGACCGTCGGAGCCGTACGGGCCTGGGATGCCCGGATAGCCGCCGAGCACGGCCCCGATGCCGTGTGGGTGGCGGTCTCCCACGGCGATCCCATCAAGGCCATCCTCGCCGACGCGCTCGGCCTGCACCTCGACGGCTTCCAGCGGATCGTGGTGGACCCTGCCTCGCTGTCGATGATCCGCTACGCCGGCAGCCGCCCCTACGTCCTGACCGTCAACTCCACCTCCGTGGACCTGGCCGCACTGCTCGCTCCGCCGCCCAAGCGGCGCCGCGGACGCGCGGCTCCGGGGTCTGACGACGCCGCGGTGGGCGGCGGGCTCGGCGCAGCCGCGTCCGCGCCGTAACCGCGGCCGAGGTCTGTCCACCGGCCGGTCGCCCGCCCGCGCGGCCGTCGCGGTCGCGTTGAGCCGCTGACTTACCCTGTTACGCATGGCGATTCTCGTGCACCGCTACGACGCGCCGGATCGGTTCGTCGCCGGTACGGTCGGCCAGCCCGGAGAGCGCGCCTTCTTCCTCCAGGCCCGCGAAGGCAACCGGATCACCAGCGTGGCCTGCGAGAAGCAGCAGGTGTCGGTCCTGGCCGAGCATCTGGATCGGGTACTGGACGAGGTGCTGCGGCGCAGCGCGGGCGAGGTCGAGGTGCCGCCCGCCGCGACGGCAGCTCGAGACATCGACCCGCTGGACGCGCCGATCACCGAGGAGTTCCGGGTCGGCACCATGACGATCGCCTGGGATCCCAGCATCGACCGGATCGTGATCGAGCTGTTCTCCAACGTGGACTCCGACGATGAGGAGCAGGGCGGGGCCGAGACCGCCACCACCGAGGCCGCGGACGACGCGGACGAGGTGGAGGCCGACGAGGTCTTCGTCGTCAAGATCACCGCGTCGTACGCGCGGGACTTCGTCGCCCGGGCGCAGGCGCTGGTTGCCGCCGGCCGCCCGCCCTGCCCCTTCTGCCTGCAGCCGATCGACCCGGCCGGTCACATCTGCCCGCGGGCCAACGGCTACCGCCGCCCGCTGTTCAACTGACCGCCGACGACCTCTCGACGCGATGCTCGCACCGGCCCATCCCGCCCTCACTGCGGCGTTGACCGCGGGCGAACTGGAGATCACCGGGCGGCTGGTCCAGGCGTCGAACGCGACCTTCCTCGCCTCGCTCAAGGCGGGCACGGGTGTCGTGGAGTGTGTCTACAAGCCGGTGGAAGGCGAGCGACCGCTCTGGGACTTCCCCCACCGCACCCTCGGTCGGCGCGAGGTCGCCGCGTACGAGGTGTCCAGGATCGGCGGCTTCGACTGCGTGCCGGTGACGGTGTTCGCCCCCGACGGCCCGCTCGGCCCCGGCTCGCTGCAGGCCTGGGTCGAGCCGGACCGGGTGGCGACCGACGCGCTGGTGGACCTGGTCCCGTCGGGGGCCGTGCCCGAGCAGGGATGGTTCCGCTGTGTCGACGGGCTCGACGGCGATGACCGTCCGGTCTCGGTGATCCACGCCGACGCGCCGGACCTGCGGATGCTCGCGGTCTTCGACGTACTGATCAACAACGCCGATCGCAAGGGCGGCCACATCATCGGCAGCGGAGGCCGGGTCTTCGGCGTGGACCACGGGGTCAGCTTCCACACCGACCACAAGCTCCGCACGCTGCTGTGGGGCTGGGCCGGAGCCGAGCTGGACGACCGCGAGCTGACCGCGGTGGACAAGGCGCGCGCCGAGGCGCCCGAGGCGCTTGGCCGGCTGGTTGAGCGAGAGGGAGATCGGGGCCTTCGTCCGGCGCGCCGACCTGCTGCTGAAACGGCGTCGGCTGCCACGGCCCCGGGGGGAGTGGCCGTCCATCCCCTGGCCGCCGTTCTGAGGTCGGTGGCGTGAGGTCAGTGCTGAGCTCGGTGGCCTGAGCTCGGTGGCACGAGGTCGGCCACCCGACAGTCTCGGCCCACGTAAGGTGTCGGGCATGCAGGCCTGGAGTTCGCGCGCGCTGTTCCCACTCCCCGCCACCGCGAGCCGCTCGACCACCACGGTCCCCAGGATCCAGGCCTTCGACACGGCGCAGCAGCAGCTCGTGCCCGTCGGGCCGCCCTCCGGCGAGGCGCGGATGTACGTCTGCGGCATCACTCCCTACGACGCCACCCACCTCGGACACGCCAACACCTACGTGGCGTTCGACCTGCTGAACCGGGTCTGGCGCGACCGCGGGCTGAGGGTGACCTACGTGCAGAACGTCACCGACGTGGACGACCCGTTGCTGGAACGCGCCGCAGCCACGGGCATGGACTGGCAGCGGTTGGCGCAGGAGCAGACCCAGCTGTTCCGCGAGGACATGGCGGCGCTCAACGTGCTGCCGCCGGAGCACTTCGTCGGCGCCGTGGAGTCGATCCCCCTGGTCGTGGAGCTGATCGAGCGGCTCCAGGATCTCGACGCCGTGTACGCCGTGGACGACCCGGACCACCCCGACCTGTACTTCGCCCAGGCCGCCGACTCCCGCTTCGGCTCGCTTTCCGGCCTCACCGAGGCGCAGGCGGTCGCGGTCTTCGCCGAGCGCGGCGGCGACCCCGAGCGCCCGGGTAAGAAGGCGCCGCTGGACTGCCTGCTCTGGCGTCTGGAGCGCCCTGGCGAACCCAGCTGGGATTCTCCCTTCGGGCCCGGTCGCCCGGGTTGGCACGTCGAGTGCACCGCGATCGCGCTGGATCTGCTCGGCTCCGGTTTCCACGTCCAGGGCGGAGGTAGCGATCTGGTCTTCCCGCACCACGAGATGTGCGCCGCCGAGGCTCGGGTCGCGACCGGGGAGGAGTTCGCGGAGGCCTACCTGCACGCCGGCATGGTCGGGCTCGGCGGGGAGAAGATGTCGAAGTCGAAAGGCAATCTCGTCCTCGTGTCCTCGCTCCGCGCAGCCGGCGTCGAGCCGATGGCGATCCGGCTGGCTCTGCTCCGCCAGCACTACCGCGACGACTGGGAATGGACCGACGCGCTGCTGGCTTCCGCGCAGGACCGGCTCGACCGTTGGCGCGAGGCGGTGCGGCTGGACTCGGCGCTGAACGCCGACGAGGTGCTGGCGCAAGTGCGTGCGGCCCTGGCCCTGGATCTCGACGCGCCGACCGCGCTCGCCGCTGTCGACGCCTGGGCAGGGGCGTCGCTCTCGATCGACGCCGACGACACCGACGCGCCGTCTCTGGTGGCGCGGGCCTGCGACACCCTGCTCGGGGTCAGCCTCCAGTAGCCGGGCCGGTCGCATCTCGGCGGTTTCTGAGGTTGCGGACACCGTGCTCGCGCGGAGTAGAGTGACCGCGACGAGTTGACAACTCGCGCGTGTTCCGGGGTCGGTGCAAGTCCGAACCGGCGGTGACAGTCCGCGACCCGCTCGCAGCCAGCGAGCGGTTGACCTGGTGAAACTCCAGGACCGACGGTGAAAGTCCGGATGGGAGGTTCACGCGAGTGCTGCACTGACGTCGCCGGTCGTTGCCCTGTGGTGGGCGGCCAGGCGTCATGCGGTCTCTTCCACCCCGGCATTCGTGCGACCGGACGAGTGGAAGGACATCCTGATGGGTCTCCAAGAACTTCTGTTGCGGTTGCTGGATGCCAGGCTCGACGTTGGTGCGACCGGCATTCTGTGGCGGGAGATCATCGGCAACGGGTTTGGCCTGGCGAGCGCAATCCTGGGCATGCGGCGCAAGGTGACCGCATGGCCGATCGGCATCGTGGGCAACGTGTTGTTGTTCACGGTCTTTCTCGGCGGGGTGTTCCACACCCCGCAGGACCTCGACCTGTACGGCCAGGCCGGCCGGCAGGTCTTCTTCCTCGCCGTGAGCGTGTACGGGTGGGTCCGCTGGGCCCAGTACCGCCGCGACCACGCCGGAGAGGGCGTCGGGGTGAAGCCGCGCTGGGCGGGCGCCTCCGGCCGGATCCAGTTGCTGATGGCGGCCGTGGCCTTGACCGCCATCTTCTATTTCGTTCTGCGGGCCCTCGGCTCCTGGGGTCCGCTGCCCGACGCCTGGATCCTCACCGGTTCGATCCTGGCCACATACGCCATGGCACGCGGCTACGTGGAGTTCTGGCTGATCTGGATCGCGGTGGACATCGTCGGCGTACCGCTGCTCCTGAATGCCGGCTACTACCCGTCAGCGATCATGTACATGGTCTACGGCGGGTTCTGCGTCGTCGGCTTCTTCTCCTGGCTGAAGATCGAGCGCCGCGACCGCGGCGACGCCCGGCCCGGCCAGTTGGCCGACCCGGTCGTGGAGACCGTCGGCTAGGCCCCCGGCCAGGCCCGGCTAGCCCGCGGCTGGCCCCCAGTCGCCTGGGCCTGTCGGCGGGCGCCATCCGACAGGCCCAGGTTCTCTCCGCGGTGTCACTAGGCTGGCGCGCGTGAATGCCGCGAAGACCTTCGACAGCCTGTTCGCCGAACTCACCGCCAAGCTGGCCGAGCGCGACCCAGGCTCGAGCACCGTCGCTCGGGTCGACGCCGGCGTACACGAGATCGGCAAGAAGGTCGTCGAAGAAGCCGCCGAGGTGTGGATGGCCGCGGAGTACCAGTCCAAGGACCAGGCCGCTGAGGAGATCAGCCAGCTCCTCTACCACCTGCAGACCCTCATGCTCGCGCTCGATCTCGGCCTCGACGACGTCTACGCCCACCTGTGAGCAGCCAACCTAGGATGAGCGCCGTGAACGGGACCCGTGCGCTGCTCAAGGTGGCCGTGCCGAACAAGGGCGCACTGGCCGACCCGGCGGCGGAGATGCTGCGGGAGGCCGGCTACCTGCAGCGCTCCGATCCCAAGGAACTGGTGCTGCTCGACGAGGCCAACGGAGTCGAGTTCTTCTACCTGCGACCGCGCGACATCGCCGTGTACGTCGGCGAGGGCACGCTGGATATCGGGATCACCGGGCGGGACATGCTGTTGGATTCGCGCGCTCCGGCGAGCGAGGTGATGCCGCTGGGCTTCGGCCGCAGCCGCTTCCGGTTCGCCGCTCCGGCGGGAAGCGCGATGACGGTCGAGGGACTGCACGACCTCCGGCTGGCCACGTCCTATCCCGGTCTGGTCGGCGGCTATCTCGCTGCGCACGGGGTGACCCCGCGCCTGATCCCGCTCGACGGTGCGGTGGAGACCGCCATCCGGCTCGGCGTCGCCGACGTCATCGCCGATGTGGTGGAAACCGGCACCACCTTGCGCCAGGCCGGCCTGGAGCTGTTCGGGGAACCGATCCTGGAGTCGGAGGCCATCGTGATCCGGCGGCGCGGCGCGGGTCCGGCTGCAGGCCTGGACCAGTTGGAGCGGCGGCTCAACGGGGTGATGATCGCCCGGCACTACGTGATGATGGACTACGACGTCAGCGACACCGTGGTCGAGGCGGCCTGCGCCCTCACCCCCGGACTCGAATCGCCTACCGTCTCCCCGCTGGCCAGACAGGGCTGGCACGCCGTACGTGCCATGGTTCCCCGCTCGCAGGCCCAGCAGATCATGGACGACCTCTGGGAGATCGGGGCGCGGGCCATCCTGGTCACCGACATCGCCGCCTGCCGGATCTGATGGCGGAGCAGTCGCCGCCGGTCCTGATGGTGCGGCCCCGCCGGCTCATGGTCATCGTGGTGCTGTTCACCGTGGCTCTCTGCGCGCTGACCGTGGTGTTCTGGATCGCGCTGCCCGCCGAGGTCCAGGTGCTGTTCACCCTCTCGCAGCGGTTGACCCTGCTCGGCCTGCTGGCCACCCTGGTCCTGGTCATCGTGGCCGCGGCCGCGAGCTACGTCCGGGCCGACGCCAAGGGGCTGCGGATCCGCAACGGCTTTCGCGTTCACACCGTGCCCTGGGGTCGGGTGCACAAGATTCTGCTGCGCCGCGGCGACCCCTGGGGTCTGCTGCTGCTCACCCCTGAGGACGGTCGGCCCTTCGAGGTCGACCTGGACGCCGAGAAGCGCCAGCTGATGGGGGTGCAGACCGTCGACCGGCCGGGGGCGGACGAGGTGATCCTCGACCTGCGTCGCCGACTGGACCGCTACCGCGCCGGTCCCGCACCGGCGGGGCCGGAGGACGATCGGGGGTAGCTACTCGATCCCGCGGGACTTGAGCAGCGCCTCGATCTCGGCCATCTCGTCATCGATCGGGGCGGCCGTCTTGGCCGGCGCACGCGTGGGGCGAGACCGGGTCGTCTCGGGAGTGGAGCCGACGGCAGCAGGGGCCCGGCCCGTGGCCGTCGGGCTCGGGGCCTGGCCGCCGACCGCCTTGCGCTTGGCGGGGAACCGCCGGGCGACGAATCCGCCCACCACCCAGAGCACGACGCACAGCCCGAGCAGCGACAGCCCCAACCACACCGCCGGTGAGAAGACGATCTCGGCCGCCCAGCGGCCGACGGCCACGACGGCGTTCCACAGCAGGCGCAGCAGTCCGCTGAAGTAGAGCGCGAGCGGCGCCAGCGCCAAACCGACACCCTGCACGACCCGGCCCTTGTTCCCGCGGCGCCAGGCGATTCCGGTGGCGATCACGCCGAGCAGGGTCAGGCCCACGCAGAGGGGCAACAGGACGGTGTCGACAGCAGGCATCCTTCAAGGCTGCCACGCCCGACCTGACCTGGCGATGGGGGAGTCCACCGGGCTGACCCCCAGATTCAGCCGGGTCAGCGAGCAATTCGTCCTCTACGGTGGACGACGTGGACCTCGACCGTCGGCTCGCGCCCTCACCCTTCCCCGGCGACAGCGGCGAGGCGTCGTCGCACACCCGGCAGGCGCTGGCCGCCGCCGCGGCGGGGCCGGAACAGGTGAGGGCTGATCCGGGCGCATCGGGATCGCCCCCGTCGCCGACGGCCTACCTGGCTGCCGTCGCCGCCTTGTGTGCCGATCGCCTCCTGGTGCCGGTCGTGGCCACAGCGACCCGGCTGGGCGAAACGGTCGGCGGACTCGCCTCGGACAAGGAGGCCGAGATGTCGGTGGTCATGTTGCAGGCTCGTGACGGACGTACGGCGTTGGTGGCTTTCACCGGAACGGACTCCCTCATCGGCTGGCGCGCCGACGCCCGCCCGGTTCCCGTCACGCTTGACGTCGCTGCCGCCACCGCGCGGAGCGAGGGTGCGGCGGCCGTGCTCATCGACGTCGCCGGGCCTCACTCGCTGGCGATCGAGGGCGAGGTGCTCGACCAACTCGCCGCAGGGCACCGGCTGCTGCGTCTGGGACCCGACGAGTTCGGCTGGGTGGTGCCCGCGCCGCCGGACTGACCTGCGGTGGCGGTCGGGCCACGGTGCCGTGCGCCCGGCGTCGAGGGCCGACGTCGCGGTCGACGGAGGTGCCGGGCGAGGCGCACAGTGATATCTTGGCTGTTGACCGATTCGGCGTACGCTGCCGGATCCCCAAGCGGAGACCCGATCTCCCACCCGTGCCGCGTCCCCTGTGGATCGTGGACGGGTCGGTCCCGAGGCTGGCGCGCGCCTGCCTCGGCGATTTCGGGCCTTCGCCGTCGGCGAAGGCCTTTTGCACGTCCGGGGCCGCTGAGGGATCCGGCGCCGGCGACGGGTCGTTCGACCGAACACAACCAACTGGAGGACATATCAGCACCGAACCGCGAATCAACGATCGCATTCGCGTCTCCGAGGTCCGGCTCGTCGGACCCGCCGGAGAGCAGGTCGGCATCGTCAAGATCGAGACCGCGTTGCAGCTCGCACGCGACTCTGAACTCGATCTGGTCGAGGTCGCTCCCATGGCCCGGCCGCCGGTGGCCAAGCTCATGGACTACGGCAAGTTCAAGTACGAGAACGACCTCAAGGTCCGCGAGAGCCGTCGGAACCAGACCAACACGGTGATCAAGGAGATGAAGCTCCGACCGAAGATCGACAGTCACGACTACGAGACCAAGAAGGGTCACGTCGTGCGCTTCCTCAAGGCCGGCGACAAGGTCAAGATCACCATCATGTTCCGCGGTCGTGAGCAGTCCCGACCCGAGCTGGGCTACAACCTGCTCAAGAAGCTGGCCGAGGACGTCGACGAGTTCGGCTTCGTCGAGTCCTCGCCGAAGCAGGACGGGCGGAACATGCTGATGGTGCTGGGCCCGCACAAGAAGAAGGCCGAAGCACGCGTGGATGCGGCCGCCGAGCGCGACCGCCGAATGGCCGCGCGGCAGGCCTCAGCCGAAGCCGAGCGTCAGCAGGAGGCCGAGCTTCGGGCGCAGCACGCGTCTGAGCCGACCGCGCCGCGGCGACGTGGTCCCGCGGACAACCTGGACCCCGACATCGATCTGAACTGACCGCTGCCGTCCCGAAGAACCTGGGGCGGCGCCGGACCGAAACAGCAGGACCCGAACCACCCGTACGGAACAGAACGCACGAGTCAGACCAGCACGTGCGAATCAGATGAGAAGTGGAGTCACACGATGCCCAAGATGAAGACGCATTCCGGTGCCAAGAAGCGCTTCCGCTTCACCGGCACGGGCAAGCTGATGCATCGCAAGGCCGGCAAGATGCACCTGAACGAGCACAAGCCCAGCAGCCGTACCCGCCGGCTGGACGGCGACACCGTCCTGTCGCCTGGCGACGCAGCCAAGGCCAGGAAGCTGCTCGGAAAGCGCAGCTGACCACTGACCTGATCGCCCTGGGGGCCACCCCCAACCCCGCGACCCTCCGGTCGTGGATGTGATGTGACAGGGGAGACGACCCCCACCCCCCGCACCCAACGGTCGCGGGTTGACACCAAGGAGTAAACAGACATGGCACGCGTCAAGCGTTCGGTCAACGCCCACAAGAAGCGGCGCGAGGTCCTCGAGCAGGCGTCCGGCTACCGCGGGCAGCGTTCGCGGCTCTACCGCAAGGCCAAGGAGCAGGTCCAGCACTCGCTGGTCTACGCCTACCGCGACCGCCGCGCCCGCAAGGGTGACTTCCGCAAGCTCTGGATCCAGCGGATCAACGCCGCCGCCCGCGCTGAGGGAATGACCTACAACCGCTTCATCGCCGGCCTCAAGTCGGCCGGGGTGGAAGTGGACCGCAAGATCCTGGCCGACCTCGCGGTCACCGACACGGTGGCTTTCGCGGCGTTGGTCGAGACGGCTCGGGCCCACGCCCCCGCCGCCGACCCCAGTGCCGCCTGAGATCTCACCCTCCTCCGAGCCGATCGCGGCTGTCCCGGCCAGTCAGGGACAGTTGCGGTCGGCTCGTCGGCTGCTCCGGCGCAAGGACCGGGGCTCGGCCGGCCGATTCCTGGTGGAGGGCCGGCAGTCGGTGACCGAGGCCTTGGCGCGACGCGACACGGTCCTCCAGTTGCTGATCGGTGACCAGGCCCTGGCGCGGCACGCGGACCTGGTCGCCGCGGCCACTGCGGCGGCCGTTCCGGTCGCGATCGCCGGCGATGCGATCCTCGCCGAACTGGCTGACACCGTGACCCCACAGGGGGTGTTGGCGGTGTGCCGCAGCGTGCACGTACCGATCGACGAGGCGCTGGCGGGCACGCCGCGGCTGGTGGTGCTCTGCCACCGGGTGCGCGATCCCGGCAATCTCGGCACCGTCATCCGCTGCGCCGACGCGTTCGGTGCCGACGCGGTGCTGGTCAGTTCCGCCTCGGTCGACGTCTACAACCCCAAGACCGTGCGGGCGAGCACCGGCAGCGTGTTCCATCTTCCCGTTGCGGTCGAGGTCGAGCTGGCCGACGCCGTCGCGAAGGCCCGCGGCGCGGGTTTGCAGATCCTCGGCGCCGACGGCTCGGCGCCGACCACCGTGGTCGAGTTGGCTGCGGCCGGGGCGCTGCGACAGCCCACCCTGTGGGTTCTGGGCAACGAGGCCTGGGGGTTGCCGGCCGACGACGCGGCGCTGCTCGACCGGCTCGTGGCCCTGCCGATGTACGGGCACGCCGAAAGCCTGAACCTCTCCACGGCGGCCGCCGTCGTCCTCTACGCCTCGGCCACCGCACAGCGGGCCTGACCGGCCGCCGGCGCCCCGGACCCCACCCCGGTAGCCGGCGAAGCGGCCACCGGTCGAGAAGTCCGGCGGGCAAACTCCGTCGCGCCGTCGCGACCCGAGTTCCTACACTGTGCGGGGCGCACCCCGCGTCCATTCCGACGTCAGCAGGAAGGACTCCGTTGTCCGGGCCGAACACCAGCTATGACCCCGTCCAGGTCGAGACGCTCACCGAGGAGAGCGTCGAGGCGGCCGTGACGGAGGCCCTGGCGGCATTCGACGCGGCCCGCAACCTGGACGAACTGAAGCAGGCGCGGCTCGCGCATGCCGGCGACCGCTCGCCGATCGCGCTGGCCAACCGGGAGATCGGGGCGCTGCCGCCGCAGGCGCGCAAGCAGGCCGGCGTACGGGTCGGTCGGGCCCGGGGCCGGATCGGCTCCGCCCTGGCGGCCCGGGAGGAACAGCTCCGGGCCGAGGAACTGGCCCGCATCCTGGTCGAGGAGCGGGTCGACGTCACGCTTCCGGTGCAGACCCAGCCGGTCGGCGCCGTCCACCCGATCACCGCCCTGATGACGCTGATGGAGGACGTCTTCGTGACGATGGGCTGGGAGGTGGCCGAGGGCCCGGAGCTCGAGGCCGAGTGGTTGAACTTCGACGCCCTGAACTTCGTCCCCGATCATCCCGCCCGCACCATGCAGGACACGCTGTTCGTCGAGCCCGAGGACGGCGGAGTGGTGCTGCGCACCCACACCTCCCCCGTCCAGGCCCGGGCCATGCTGACCCGCGACCTGCCGATCTACGTGGTCTGCCCCGGGCGGGTCTACCGGGCGGACGAGTACGACGCCACCCACCTCCCGGTCTTCCACCAGATCGAGGGTCTCGTGGTGGACAAGGGGATCACCCTGGGCCACCTCCGCGGCACGCTGGACCACTTCGCGCAGGCCATGTTCGGCGACACCAAGACCAGGATGCGACCGAACTACTTCCCGTTCACCGAGCCGTCCGCCGAGGTCGACCTGCAGTGCTACGTGTGTCACGGCGACTCCGTCGGCCGGCCGGAGCGTCCCTGCCGCACCTGCAAGAGCGAGGGCTGGATCGAATGGGGTGGCTGCGGGGTGGTGAATCCTCGGGTGCTCACCGCTTGCGGCGTGGATCCGGAGGTCTACTCCGGCTTCGCCTTCGGCATGGGTGTTGATCGCACCCTGATGTTCCGCAACGACGTCGAGGACATGCGGGACATGATCGAGGGAGACCTGCGGTTCAGCCGTGCGCTGGTTGGGCTCGCCCGATGAGGGCACCGCTGAGCTGGCTCCGCGAACACGCCGCCGTCCCCTCCGACGTGGACGGCCGCACGCTTGCGGAGTCGCTGATCCGGGCCGGCCTGGAGGTGGAGACCGTCGAGCGGGCAGGTGGTGACCTGTCGGGGCCGATCGTGGTCGGCCGTGTCCTCGACTTCGGCGAGGAGCCGCAGAAGAACGGCAAGATCATCCGCTGGTGCCAGGTCGATGTCGGAGCCGAGCACAACGGGCCGGAGGGTTCCCGGAGTGTGGTGTGCGGTGCGCGCAACTTCGCGGTGGGGGACCGGGTCGTCGTCGCCCTGCCGGGGTCGGTGCTGCCCGGCCCGTTCCCGATCAGCGCACGCAAGACCTACGGGCATGTCTCCGACGGCATGATCTGCTCCTCCCGGGAACTGGGCGTCGGCGACGATCACGCCGGGATCCTCGTCCTGGCCGGCGATCCGCCGGATCCTGGGGTCGACGCCGCGCAGGCGCTCCACCTGCGCGACGAGGTCCTGGACATCGCCGTCACCCCTGACCGTGGCTACTGCCTCTCGATCCGCGGTCTGGCCCGGGAGGCCTCCCAGGCCCTCGACGTCGCCTTCACCGATCCGGTCGACCGGTCGACGCCGCCGGAGAGCGCGCACGGCTACCCGGTGGAGCTCGCATCCGCCGCGTGCCCGCTGTTCGTGGCCGTCACCGTGACCGGGGTGGACGCGACCCGGCCGAGCCCGCGCTGGCTCGCGCAGCGGCTGCAGTTGGCGGGGATGCGGTCCATCTCGCTGGCCGTGGACATCACCAACTACGTGATGCTCGAGACCGGCCAGCCGATCCACGCCTACGACGCGGACCGGTTGCGCGGGCCGATCGTGGTGCGCACCGCGGTCGAGACCGACACGCTGACCACGCTGGACGACGTGGACCGGCCGCTGCACGCCGACGACCTGTTGATCACCGACGACGCCGGCCCGATCGGCCTGGCCGGAGTGATGGGCGGGGCGAGCACTGAGCTGTCCGCAGCCACGAACACCGTCGTCATCGAGGCGGCGCACTTCGACGCCATGACCATCGCCCGGACGTCGCGCCGCCACAAGCTGTCGTCGGAGGCCTCCCGCCGGTTCGAGCGCGGGGTCGATCCCGGAGCCGCGTACGCCGCCGCGCACCGGGTCGCGGCACTACTGGTCGAACTGGCGGGTGGCACCCTCGTGCCCGAGGAGACCGTACGCGGCGGGCTGCCGTCTCGACCGGTGACCGTGCTGTCGCCCGAGTTGCCGGGCGCGATCCTCGGCGCGCCCCTCGGCGTGGACCGGGTCGTCGAGCTGCTGGAGAAGATCGGCGCCGAGGTGGCGCGAGACGGTGATCGGCTGGCGGTCACCCCGCCCAGCTGGCGTCCCGATCTGAGCGATCCGTACGACTACGTGGAAGAGGTAGGCCGCCTGGTCGGCTTCGACACGATCGAGCCCGTGCTGCCCAAGGCGCCGGCGGGCCGGGGACTGACCAGGCCGCAGCGGGCGCGGCGCGCCGTCACCGCTCGGCTGGCCGCGAGCGGCTTCGTCGAGGTGCTCACCTTCCCCTTCGCCACCGTGGAGGACCTGGACCGGTTGACCATCCCGTGCGACGACGAGCGGCGGCGACTGAACCGGATCGTGAACCCGCTGTCCGACGCGAGCCCCTACCTGCGCAGCACGCTGCTGCCGGGCCTGATCGGCACCGCTGCCCGCAACCTGAGCCGGGGCCAGGGCGATCTGGCGCTGTTCGAATCCGGTCCGGTCTTCATCGCCAACGCTGAGCTCGTCGCGGCTCCGCGACCGCCGGTCACCGGCCCGCCCTCGACCGAGGAACTGGCGGCGATGGATGCGGCGCTGGGCCGGCAGCCACGCCACCTGGCCTGCCTGCTGACCGGTCACTGGCGACCGGCCGGCTGGGCCGGAGTCTCCGATCCGCGGGCTGGAGTCAGGCGATCGCCTTCGTG
>CAVSDA010000003.1:0-343113 GCA_963726625.1 uncultured Actinomycetota bacterium | reverse complement strand
CGCGACCGTGAAGTCTAGCGGATCGGCGCCGCAGCCCCGAGCCCTCGCGACGGAACCATTTCGGCCGAATGCTTCCGGCGACCGACAGGCCCGGGGCCCACGCTCCGGACCCGTCCGCTCACGTCCGGATAGCATCCGCCAGGTCACCATCCGGTCAGGGTCAGCCCCTGGGACCCACCGGATCGGGCCCCTGAAAGCCGCCTTCCGCGCTCGCCCCTGTGGTGGACGGCGGACTACGGTCGGAGCATGAGCGAGCGCGCCTACGAACCACCCGGCCTCGAACCGAGCGGCCTCGAACCCAGCAGCCTCGAACCCAACCACACGCGGCTTCGAACCCAGCGGGGTCGGGCCGATCGCCGGCGGCAGCCTCCGCGCCTCGGACGCGGACCGGGAGCAGGTGGCCACGGTACTGAGCACCGCGTACGCCGAAGGCCGGATCACCCGCGACGAGCACGACGAGCGGCTCGGGCAGGTGCTGGCGGCCAGGACGTTCGACGAGCTCATCCCGCTCACGCAGGATCTGGTCCTCCCCGCCCCGACCGCACCTGCGCCGGCGGCAGCCAGCACCTTCACCATCGACACCACCTCACCCGGCGAGGCGTCGGAGAAGCTGGTCGCCGTGTTCAGCGGGGTCACCCGCAAGGGCCGCTGGCGGGTCCGCAAGAACACCCAGGCGCTCGCCCTGTTCGGGGGAATCGACCTGGACCTGCGCGAGGCGGTCTTCGAGAGCCAGGTGGTCGAGATCGCGGGTTTGTGGTGCTTCGGCGGCCTCGACATCGTGGTTCCCGCCGGCATCGAGGTGCGTGACCAGACGATCGGCATCTTCGGCGGCACCGACGTCAGCCATGTCGGGGACCCGCTCCCGGGCGCACCCACCCTGGTCATCAAGGGCATGGCACTGTTCGGCGGGGTGTCGGTCCGCGGGCCGAAGCCCGCCAAGGGCGCGGCCAGGCGCCGCGGCCGGGACCGCTCATGAACGGCGAGGGTCTGCGCGCCTCCGACGGGGACCGCGACCAGGTCGCTGAGTTGCTGCACGCGGCGTACGCGGAGGGCCGGATCACCCGCGACGAGCACGAGCAGCGCCTCACGGCCGCGTTGGAGGCTCGCACGTTCGACCAGTTGGGCGCCTTGACCGCCGACCTCGTCCCCGCCGTGCCGGCTCACCTGTCGGTGGCGCCGTCGGTGGACGAACCCGACCGGCTCACCGCGATGCTTGCCACCAGCAAGCGCGACGGCCCGTGGCAGGTTCGACGCACCACGTACGCGAACTCGATTCTCGGTTCGGTGAAGATCGATCTCACCCAGGCGGCGTTCTCGACCCGCGAGGTGCGGATCAACTGCACCCAGTTCATGGGCGAGACCGTCATCCGCGTCCCGGTCGGGACCCAGGTCCGGCTGGAGGTCACCAACGTCCTCGGCGACAGCTCGGTCAAGGGCATCGGCGATCCCGATCCGGCGCTCCCGACCGTGGTCGTCAGCGGCACGAACGTGCTCGGCGACATCTCCGTACGGGGGCCCAAGAAGCCGCTGCCCTGGAAACGGCACGTAGCCTGAGTCCGTTATGGACGAGTTGTTCGCACCACCCGCGTACGAGTGGAAACGGCTGTCACCGCGCTTCCGGTCCCTGCGCCGGCTGACCACGCTGCTGGTCGCGCCGATCCTGTTCACCATCCCGGCCGTCATCGTCGGGGTCGCCTCCGGGATGTGGTGGATCTCCGCCCTCATCTGGGGTTTTGCGGCCGCCATCGTGATCATTCGGCTGGTTCTGGTCGAGCGCACCTGGCGCTCCTGGGGCTACGTCGAGCGCGAGGACGACCTGTACATCACCCACGGCGTCATGTTCCGCACCCTGGTGGCCGTGCCGTACGGGCGGATGCAGCTGGTCGAGGTCGAGTCGGGACCGTTGGAGCGGGCCTTCGGCATGGCTACCGTCACGCTGAAGACCGCCAGCGCGGAGACCAACGCCACCATCCCCGGCCTGGTTCCTGAGGAAGCCGCGCGGCTGCGCGACCGGCTGACCGAACTGGGCGAGGCGCACGCCTCCGGTCTATGACCGACACGCCCCTCCCGGCCGAGCCGACGCACGTGCCGGCGCCCGTGGAGGCCCTGCCGCTGGCGGGCGCCCCCATCGTCAAGAAGACCGAACGTCCGCATCCGCTCACCCCGCTGATCCGCAGCTGGCTGCTGCTGGTGGCCATCGTCATCGGCGGATCCCAGCAACTGATCCCCGACGGGAGCGGCGAGGACGGATTCACCGTCTCCGACCTGCGCTGGATCCTGCCCGTCGTCGCCGGCCTGGTCCTGGTGGCGGCGGTGGCCAGCTTCTCGAGCTGGTACTTCACCCGCTTCGTGATCGACGATGACGAGTTGCGGATCGAGACCGGTGCGGTCTTCAAGAACTCCAAGAAGATCCCGTTCGAGCGGCTGCAGTCGGTCGACATCATCCAGCCGCTTGCGGCCCGCATCTTCGGCCTGGCCGAACTGCGTCTGGAGGCGGGCGCCGGGGACAGCACCACCAAGCTGCGCTATCTGGGCCGCAACCAGGCCTCCCGGCTGCGGGACTACCTGCTCGTCCGCGCCCACGGCCAGAAGGCCCGGCTGCAGGACCACGCCGACGACCCCCGGAGCCAGCGTCCTGACCGACCTCGGCGCACAGGACCGTCCCCTGGTCACGGTGACGCCGCAGCGCCTGGTCGGCAGCTTCCTGCTCTCCAGCGAATGGCTCATCTCGGCCGGGATCACCGTCGTGGGCCTCGTCCTGGTCTTCGCCTTCGACGTTCCGCTGGCGGCGATCGGCGGCCTGATCCCGATCATGATCGGCGCCGTCTCCCTGGTCAGCCGCCGGGTGATCGCCATGTTCCACTTCACCCTCGCCGAATCCCCGCGCGGTCTGCGGGTGACCCGCGGGCTCACCAATCTGACCAGTCAGTCGGTGCCGATCGACCGCATCCAGGGCGTCAAGACCACCCAGCCGCTGCTGTGGAAACGGCTGGGCTGGTACAGGGTGGACGTCGACATCTTGGGCTACGGCAGCTCCGACAGCGAGAACAACAGCTCCAACGCCACCAGCGTGCTGCTGCCGGTCGCGACCGCGGCGGAGGTCGCCCTGGCTATGGACCGGGTACTGCCGGGCCTGGACGTGGCAGCGATTGCGCTGCACCCCTCGCCGCGCCGGGCTCGCTGGGTGCGCTGGTTCGACTTCTGGACTCTGCGCTACGGCTGGGACGAGCGGGCCCTGGTCACCGCGCACGGCTGGCTCAACCACGTGCGCGACGTGGTGCCGCACGCCAAGACCCAGTCGGTACGGATCGAGCAGGGCCCGCTGCAGCGCCGCCTCCGGCTCGCCGACGTCCACATCGACACGCCGAAGGGACCGGTCAACGCGGTCGCCCAGGAGCTCGACATCGCCACGGCCCGGGAACTGGCGCTGGGCCAGCTCGACCGGGCACGCGCGGCCCGGGCGGCCGATGCCCAGCGACGGACGGTGCGGGACGACGCTGCCGAGCCGCGCGAGGGCACGCCGGACGCGGAGGTGCTGGCCGCCTTCGGGATCGACCGCGGATCACTGATCGGCGGCGGCGGCGAGACCGAGGTGTACGCCCTCGATCAGCAGCGGGTGCTGCGGCTCTACCGGCAGGCGCACGGCGACGGGGACCGCACGGTGCCACAGTTGCAGGCCCTGTACGCGGGCTGGCGGCGGGCCGACATCGGCCTGCAGGTGCCGGTCATCCTCGAGGTCGGCGAACGCCGCGGCCGCTTCTGGACCGTGGACCGGCGCTTCGACGGCCAGAACTACTCCGCCTGGCTGCGCACGGCCGGGACGGACGAGCGCCGGCGCAGCCTGCTGACCTTCCTCGACGCCACGCAACGGCTGGCGATGCTGCCCAGTCCGCTGGGCGGCTTCGCCCGGCTGGTCGGCCTGCAGGCGCCGCGCCAGTTCGGCTCGGCGGCGGAGTTGGCCTACGACATGCTGGAGGGGCCGACCCGGATGAGCCGGGACCGCCTCGGCGAGGACCTCCCGGACGTGGCGGAGGTGTGGTCGCGGCTGATGTCCGACCTGGGCGCGCGGCGGGTGGAGCCGGTGCTGGTGCACGGCGACATCTGCCCGCCCAACGCCTACGTCACGCTGGGCAGCGACGGCGGGTCGGTCACCGGCATCGGCGACTTCAGCCCGCACACCGTGCACGGCGACCCGATGATGGACCTGGCCGGGGCGGTCGCCTTCCTCGAGCTCGAGCGCTACGGCGAGGCGGCCGAGGATTCGGCGTGGCTCGAGGCGGTCGTGGTGAGCAGGCACGGCTGCCGAGGCGAGCCACTGGATCCAGGTGTACCGCCGCTTCTACGGCTTCTACTTCTCCTACGCCTACGACTTCGATCCTGCGCTGTACGCCTGGTGCCTGCGGCAACTGCGCTACCGCTGGCAACAGCGAGGTCGCGTCTCCGCTCAGGTGCTACCCGGTGGAGGCTCGGGTGCGCAGCGGCCGGGCCCCGGACGGCGAGATCCTGGGAGAGGCGGTGGGCCGGGTGATCCTCCCGCCGGACATCGGTCACAGCGCACGCCTGGCCGAACGGGACCTGCAGACGCTCCGCTTCGGCCCCCTCTGGATCCTCAGCGGCCTCGCCGGCACCTCCAACCGCTTCCACGGCTACGAACTCGCGGCCTTCTGGGACACCATCGTGGCGGTCGCGCTGCGCGCGGCCCGGCCCACGCGCGACCTCCTCACCTCGATGGCGGCCGACCGGAGCGGGCTGCTGGCGGCTTTCGCCAGCGACGACCGGCCGGTCGTGTCGGGTCTGCGTCACGTCGTCGCGGTGCTCGAGCGGCTGGACGACGACCAGGCCGCCGCGTACCGGCTCGCCCTGCTCAGGATCGGCGGCGCGGTCGCACGCGGGCGCGGCCCGTACGGACGGGCCATCCTGCCCGAGCACGAGCAGACGCTCCTGCTGATGGCCGAGCTGCTGGAGATGGAGAGCTCCGAACTGGAGCTCAACGGCCCGGCCCTGGTCTGACGGTCCCGAGCGCGTCCCTCACGGCAGTCGGCTTGTGCCAGGCCTCTGGCTTGTCAGGCAGTTTCTAGGGCCGGACTGGCCGCCCATTCGACGAGGCGGTTGAGGGTCTGCTCGATGTTGCGCTGGTTCCGCCGGCCGGAGCCCAGCAGCTTCAGAGCCAGCGGCGACCGTGCGGTGGAGGGGTCGAACTGCTCGGTCACCTGGGTGGTCGCTCGCGCCGAGCGGTTCGAGGGTGTAGCGCCAGACGTGTCCGGCCCAGTGCCGCCAGGCGATACGGCGGCCCTCCTCGAACTCGACCACGTAGTTGAGGATCCGGTACGGGACCCACCAGTGCATCTGCATGCCGAACTTCGCCCCCGCTGACAGCCGCTCGGGCGTACGGCGCTGAACCCCCTTGACCGTCCCGGACCCGTCGATGCTCGCGTGCTGCGCGGGCCGGGCCAGCAACTCGAAGATCTCCTCGGCCGAGGCGGGGACGATGCGCGTGGCCGTGGCGAACTGGGATTCCATGCGCCTCAGTCTGCCTGGCCCGACCCAACGTCGGCCTCGCGCGCACCGCAAGCCGCCCGCTGCCAGGACCGGCAGGTCCCTCGCTAGGCTCGGCCCATGAGTGACGAGGGAGCAGTCGAGACAGCAGGCGAGAGCACCGATGCGACAACCGGTCAGGCACCCGTTCTGGGCATCGACATCGGCGGCAGCGGCATCAAAGGAGCACCGGTCGATCTGCTCACCGGGGAGCTGACCACAAAGAGGATGCGCATCCCGACGCCGGAGAAGTCGACGCCGAAGAATGTCGCGGCGGTGGTCGGGGAGATCGTGGCCAAGTTCGCCGACGTCATCGGCGACGGCCCCATCGGGGTCACCATTCCCGCAGTGGTCACCCACGGCCGGACCCGGTCGGCGGCCAACATCGACAAGTCATGGATCGACGCCGACGCGGAGAAGATCTTCGAGGATCACCTCGGCCGCGACATCCTGCTGGTCAACGACGCGGACGCCGCCGGCGTGGCCGAGGTGCAGTACGGCGCAGCCAAGGGCCACCCGGGCCTGGTCATCCTCACCACCCTCGGCACGGGCATCGGCACGGCCATCGTCTACCGCGGCGTCCTGGTGCCCAACTCCGAGCTCGGCCACCTCGAGGTGGACGGGCATGACGCCGAGAAGCGTGCCGCCTCCAGCATCAAGGACCGCGAGGGCCTGTCGTACGCCGCGTGGGCCAAACGCCTGCAGCGCTACTACGAGCAACTCGAAACCGTGCTCTGGCCGGACCTGATCGTGATCGGCGGCGGGGTCAGCAAGGACTCGGAGAAGTTCCTGCCGCTGCTGAAGCTCAAGGCGCCGCTCGTGCCGGCCAAGCTGTTGAACAGCGCCGGCATCGTCGGCGCCGCCTGGCTCGCCGCCGACCGCCAGTCCCATCCCGACCCGATGAAGCAACAGTCCAGCTGAGGGTAGATTCTCGCCCAACCTGTCGGTCTCTCATTGATCTTGTCGTCGACGTGTCGCTCACTCATCGTGTCGCTTCACCGGCTTCCCAGGGCGCTGTTGGCGCCTGACGCGGTGCGAACCCGGCCCGTCACCCGAGGGTGATCCTGCGGTTTTGCCACACCCCGGCAACCTTGACGGGAACGCCTGGTCGCAGGACGCGGGTCCTTTGCCCTCCTCTTCGCGCTCTCGCGCGCCCCAATGCTCACTTTTCTGCGCCCTGCTGCTGCGTCGTCTACTACTGGCTGCTCTTCTTGCGCCGCCGCCTCCCAGCAGTTGCTATGCGTCTTCGCCTGCTGCTTCCTTCTTCTGTTCTGCTCGGTGCGGGCCCCAAGTGACTTTTAGGTCCCGTGGCGGCTTGGAACTCCGGCCTGCGTAGCTCGTCGTCCGCAGGTCGTTGCCGCAGCTCCTTGTCTATTTGGCTTGGGTCTATTGGCTTGGGTCTATTGGCTTGGGTCTATTGGCTTGGGTCTATTGGCTCGGGTCTACTGGCTTGGGGCGGTGCCGCTAGAGGTACGGACGCGGAGCTCGGTGCCGACTAGGTGGGTTCGAGCCGGTAGCGGGCGGTCGGGGTGGGCGAGGCGTTCGAGGAGGAACTTGCCGGCCTGGGTCCCGACGGCGAAGCTGCCGTTGTCGACCGAGGTCAGAGACAGGTGCCGGATGCGGGCAAGGTAGGTGTTGTCGTAGCCGACCACCGACAGGTCCTCGGGCACCCGGCGTCCGAGCTCGCGGGCCGCGGAGAGAGTCGCGACCGCGGTGACGTCGTTGAAGGCGAAGATCGCCGTCGGCCGCTCGGTTTGTGTCAGGAGCCGGTGGGCCGCTGGGTAGCCGCTCTCGTCGTTCATGCCGCCGTAGGCCTCGAGCCCGTCGGGGCTCAGCCCTGCTACCCGGAGCGCGTCGTGGTAGCCCGACCGGCGCAGCTGGCCGATCAGTCCGGGCCCGTGCAGGTGGGCGATCCGGCGGTGCCCAAGGGCGAGGAGATGCTCGGTCGCGAGCACGGCGCCGGCGTGGTCGTCATCGACGACGGTGTCGCCGTGCTCGAGCACGGGTTCGCGGGTCCCGGCCACCACGGTCGGCAGCGTGGCGGAGACCGCGCGGACCGCATCGCTTTCTGAGGTCGTGCCGACGACGACCAGGCCATCGACGCCTGAGGCGACCAAGGTCTGGACCGACCGGCGTCCGATGCGGAGGTCGGTGTGGCTGTCGGCGAGGACCGTGCCCAGCCCGGCGACGTGCAGGGCCGCGGTGAGCCCGGCGAGCAGGTCGATGAACCACGGGTTGCGCAGGTCGTTCAGCAGCACCCCAACGGTGTCGGTACGGGCGGTGCTGAGGCTTCGGGCGACCCGGTTCGGTCGGTACCCGAGCTCAGCGATCGCTTGGCGCACCTGTTGGCGACGCCGCTCGCTGACGTGGGGTGCGTCCCGCAGGACCAACGACACGAGCGACTTCGACACCCCAGCGCGTTCGGCGACGTCGCGAATGGTGGGGTCTCGACGCTCAGCCTGCACTCTTCGCCTCCATCCGCCTCGATTTGCGCGTCCGGTCAGTCTAGCCCTACTTTGGACCGGTCCACGATATTCCAAGGAGAGTTCACAGATGAGTCGACCGAGTTCGCGGCAGCTGGTAGCCGGCATGGTGGGGGGCGGGGTCGGCGCCGACATCGGAAAGACGCACCGCTTCGCGATGCGGCTCGACGACCGGTACCTCCTCGCGGCCGGTGTGTTCGGCCAGGACCGGGCGTCCTCCCAAGGTCTCGGGGCTTCCCTCGGGGTCGACGCGGAGCGCATCTACCCTGACTTCAAGGCGATGGCAGCCGGCGAGGCCGGCCGCGACGACGGCGTCGACGTGGTCGTCGTCGCCACTCCCAATGACAGCCACTTCGCGATCGCGACCACCTTCCTGCGGGCGGGCATCTCGGTGGTGTGCGAGAAGCCCGTCACCAACGACACTGAGACCGCCGCGGAGCTGGTGAGGCTCGCCGCCGAGAATGGTGCAGTGCTCGCGGTGCCGCACTGCTACTCCGCCTACGCGATGGTCCGCCAGGCGGCCCGGATGGTGCGCGACGGTGACCTGGGCACCATCCGGCTCGTCGTGGCCGAGCACGCCTCCGGGTGGAACACGACCCCGCTGGAGCAGACCGGACTGAAGCAGGCCGTGTGGCGCACCGATCCCGCCAAGGCCGGCCGGGCCAGCGTCGTGGGCGACCTCGGCACCCACGCCTACCACCTGACCCGCTACATCACCGGCCTCGACGCGGAGTCGCTGTCAGCCCAGCTCGACACGGTCGTCCCCGGCCGGCGCGTCTACGACAACGCGTTCCTGCGGCTCCGGCTCACCGGGGATGTCCCGGCCACGGTCTGGGCGTCGATGACTGCGACGGGCAACACCCACGGCCTCCGCATCCGCGTCTACGGCGACCGGGCCAGCCTCGAGTGGCAGCACGACGACCCGCACCGCCTCACTGTCCGCGGCCTCGACGGCGAGGCCCGGATCCTCACCGAGGGCATGGGCAGCCTGTCCGCTGACGCAGCCCGGCTGACCCGGGTCGGGCTCGGCCACGCCGAAGGGTTCCTCGAGGCGTTCGGCAACTTCTACCGCGACCTCGCCGACGACCTGCTGGCTCGCCGCGAGGGCCTCGAGCCGGCTCGGCGTGACCTGTCCTACCCGACGGGTGAGGACGGGCTGCTCGGTGTCCAGCTCGTCCAAGCCGCGGTCGCCAGCCACGACCGCGGCGGCGCAACCGTTCCCCTCGCCCCCCGCAACGACTACTACGTCGTCGCCCCACCCCGACAGGAGTCCTGACCGTGCTGCGCGTCGCCTTGCTTGGAGCCGGGTTCATCGGCGCCGTCCACGCCCAGAACCTCGCCGCCCACCCCGGCGTCGAGCTCGCCGTCGTCCTGGACGTCGACCAGGCCCGAGCCGACACCCTCGCCCGCACCTTCGGAGCAGCAGCGACGACGGAAGAGTCCGTCGTGTTCGACCCGGACCGGGTCGACGCCGTCGTGGTCGCGTCCTCGACCGACAGCCACGCCGGACACCTGCGCGCAGCCGCCGACGCCGGCCTCGCCGCCTTCTGCGAAAAACCCATCGACCTCGACTTGGACCGTGCCGTCGACGTCGCCCGCCACGTCCGCCAAAGCGGCGTGCCGGTCATGGTCGACTTCAACAGGCGGTTCGACCGCTCCTACGCCGAGCTCCGCCGAGCCGTCACCGACGGCGAGATCGGCGACGTCGAGCTCGTCCAGCTCACCAGCCGCGGCCCGACCATGCCACCGCTGGGCTACATCGCCGTCTCCGGCGGCCAGATGCGCGACCAGGCCGTGCACTTCTTCGACCTCGCCCGCTGGATCACCGGTCAGGACCCGGTATCGGTGTTCGCCATGGGCTCCGCACTCGCCGACCCCCGCATCACCGAATACGGAGACGTCGACACCTCCGTGTCCACGCTGAAGCTGCCCAGCGGCGCCCTTGTGCAGATCGACTGCGCCCGCCGCACGGCGTACGGCTACGACGAGAAGATCGAGGTCCACGGCTCGGCCGGGATGATCGAGGCCCGCCGCCAACGCGCAGGCTCGGTATCGCGCTACGGCGGGACCCGGATCGTCGACGACGGGCTGCACCCGGGCTGGTTCGAACGCGTCCAACCCACCTACGCCGCCGCCGTCGACCACTTCGTCAGCGCGCTCGCTACCCGGACCGAGATGGCGCCATCCCTCGACGATGGGCTCAAGGCCCAAGCCATCGCCGAAGCCGCCACGGCATCGCTGACGAACCAAGCCGCCACCACGGTGCACTACACAAACTGATCAGCTCACGGCATCGCCGTCCACAAGTAGACCCTTGAGGCCGCCCCGTACGCCCCGCACGCGCCGCGTACGGGGCAAGGCTCGGCGCTACATCCGTTCCAGCGCGTCGATGCCGAGCATGCCGAGCCCGGAGGCGAGGACCCGCTTGGTGGCCAGACACAGGGCCAGCCGGGAATCGCGGACAGCGCCCTCGGACTTGAGCACCGGGCACTGCTCGTAGAACACGGCCAGGGCCCCGGACAGGTCGTAGAGGTAGCCGCACAGCTTGTGCGGCTGCAGGGTCTGGCCGACCTCGGCCACGACCTCCCCGAACCGGGTCAGCAGCAGCGCCAGCGCCTGCTCCTCCGGCTGGTCCAGCACGCTTACCTGGGTGCGACCCGACAGCTCCTCCGCCTCGGCCTTGCGCAGCACCTGCGCCATCCGGGCGTGCGCGTACTGCAGGTAGGGCCCGGTGTTGCCGGTGGTCTGCACCATCCGCTCGACGTCGAAGACGTAGTCCTTGTTCAACCCGTTGGACAGGTCGGCGTACTTGATCGCCGCCATCGCCACCGGCCGCGCGGCCTGCTCCTCGGCCGCATCCAGCAGGGTCGTCAGGGTGACGCCCGTGCCCTCCCGGCTGGAGAACTTCTTGCCGTCCTTGCCGAGGATCTGGCCGAAGGCGACGTGCTCGGTGGTGACGTCGTCGGGCAGGAAGCCGGCCTTGCGTGCGACGGCGAACACCTGGTCGAAGTGGAAGGCCTGGGGTGCGCCGACGATGTAGATCAGCCGGTTCGCGTGCAGGTCGTCCACCCGGTGCCTGATCGCGGCGAGGTCGGTGGCGGAGTAGCCGAAGCCGCCGTCCCGCTTGCGAACGATCATGGGCGAGTTGAAGCCGCTCGACGAATACGCAGAGGGCGCCGTCGTCGATCACCGCCGCGCCGCTGGCCTCCAGTTCGGCCACCACCTGGGGGAGGTCGTCGTTGTAGGTGGACTCCCCCGCCAGGTCGTCGTCGCTCAGCAGCACGCCGATCCGGGCGTACGCGGCGTTGAAACCGGCCAACGACACCTCGATCAGCACCTGCCAGATCGCCCGGGTCTCGGTGTCCCCGGACTGCAGGGCGACCACGCGGCGCCGGGCCCGGTCGGCGAATTCCAGGTCGGCTTTGAAGTGCGCGTTGGCGCGCAGGTAGAGGGCCTCGGCGTCGGAGAGCGTCAGCTCGGCGGCGTCGATGTCTTCGTGCAGGATCTGCTCGACCAGCATGCCGAACTGGGTGCCCCAGTCCCCGATGTGGTTCTGCCCGATGACGTGGTGCCCCAGACCGGACAGCACCCGCCGCAGGCAGTCGCCGATGACGGTCGAGCGCAGGTGGCCGACGTGCATCTGCTTGGCCACGTTCGGCGCCGAGTAGTCGATCACCACCGTCTGGGGCTGCTGCGGTCCGCTCGACGCCCGCGTACGGGTCGGCCAACTGCTCGGTGACGGTGTCGGCCAGCACCCGGGTGAGCAGCCGGAAGTTGATGAATCCCGGGCCGGCGATCTCGGGCGGCTCACACAGGTCGGCCAGCTCCAGGCGCGCGACGATCTCGGTGGCCAGTTGCCGAGGCGGCTTGTTCTCGGTCTTGGCCAGGCGTAGCGCGACGTTGGACTGGAAGTGGCCGAACTCGGGCTTGGTCGCCGGGCGCAGCTCGGGGTCGATGCCGACGATGGCTTCGATCCGGGCGCTCAGCAGGGTGGGCAGTGACGACACAAGGACCCATTATTCACCGGCTGACCGCGGCAGCGGCACGTCTCGGCCGCGTCCCCACCATTCAGCGGCTCGGTTGGCAGCGGGGGCACCAGTAGCTCCGTCGTTCCTGGCCGACCGGGCCGAACTCTTCGCTCCGGATCGGGGTGCCGCACCGGCGGCAGGGCTGACCGGGCCGCTCGAAGACGTAGGCCCGCCCGCTGGGCCGCAGATCGCCGGTGGTCGACTGTTCGGGACGCCAGCGGTTGGCGTACAGCAGCTGGTGGCTGCGGTTCACCAGCCGTGGCAGGTCCCCGACCTCGCACACCCTCGTACGCGGGTGGATCCCCTGCAGGAACAGCAGCTCGGCGCGGTAGAAGGTGCCGATGCCGGCCAGGTTGCGCTGGTCCAGCAGGGCCTCTCCGATGGTCCGCTCCGGCTGGGCCGCGATCCGACCCACCGCCTCGGCCGCCTTGGCCGGGTCCCACTCCGGACCGAGCAGGTCGGGCCCGAGATGGCCGACGACGGTGTGCTCCTCGGTGGTGGGCACGATCTCCACCACCGGCAGACGGAAGCCGACGGCGTCGTGCTCGGCGGTGGCCAGAACGGCCCGGATCTGATGGGCAGGCCCGCCGTTCCACCGGCGTCCGCGCGCGTAGATCCGCCACGCGCCGTCCATCCGGAAGTGGGTGTGCAACGTGTGTCCCTCGTCGAAACGGAACAGCTGATGCTTTCCGCGGGAGACCACCTCGCGGACGACGACCCCGGACAGATCGGTGGTGGCCAGTGTCGGCACCCGGAACTCGGCCCGGGTCAGCGTCCGGCCCGCCAGCACCCGATGCAGTTGCCGGCAGGCGCGCCAGACCGTGTCACCCTCCGGCACCGCTCACCTCCCGCGCGGACGCGGACGCTCGGGCGGGGACCGGTACGAGGTCGGGGTCCGTCGTCATAGGAGGAGTCTGCTCGATGCCACTGACACTGCGGCCTCCTGCCACTCCGCGGTGGGCGGGGAACGAGCGGCCCGGAGGGCCTGGCCCTCTACGCTGGTCGGCGTGCCAGCGACGCTCCGGACCACGCGGCCGTGGCTCGTGCGCGCCTGCGCCCTCGTGGCAGGACTCGGCATCGCCGGCGGCGGTGCACTGGCCGGCTCGATCACTTTCGTCCGCGCGAAGGCCGCCGGGCACCTGTACGGCGAGGCGGACGTTCCGGCATCCCCCGTCGCGCTGGTGCTGGGCGCCCAGGTGTACCGCGACGGCACCCCGTCGGCCTTCCTGGCCGGTCGGCTGGACCTGGCCAAGCGGCTGTACGACGCCGGGAGGGTGCGCGTGATCCTGGTCTCCGGGGACAACATGGCCGAGGAGTACAACGAGCCCGACGCCATGCGGGACTACCTGATCCGAGCAGGCGTCCCGGCCGATCGGCTGGTGGCCGACTACGCCGGCTTCGACACCTACGACTCGGCCGCCCGCGCACGACGCATCTTCGGCGTCACGCGGCTCACGGTCGTCACGCAGAGCTACCACCTGCCGCGCGCCGTCGCGACCTGCCGCGCGCTGGGCCTGGATGCCGTCGGGGTGGGCGACGACCGAGGCCCCGTCCACAGCCCGGCCTGGCGACGCGGGGCGATCCGCGACCAACTGGCCTGTGTGAAGACGGTGATCGATCTGATCACGCGGCGTGACCCGGTACTCGGGCAGCGCGAGACCGGTGTCGACGAGGCCCTGGCCCGCTGACGGGTGCACGCCCTTCCGGCACAAGCGAGGTGCTGGTCGTGGCAATCGGGGCGGAGGGCCGCTCCCCAGGTCGTGGGGCTGCCCGCTCCCGTACGGTCAACGGCTCGGGCGTGGGAATACTTGACACCTGGCGTACGGTTGTAATTGTGTAATCATGTTCTCTTGTAAGGAAGGAAGCACATGAACTGGCACGAACACGGACCAGGATTCCGCGGACCGCGAGGCCGCAACTGGGAGCCCGGTGAAGAACCGGGACCGGGTCGCCCCGAAGGCGACGACGAGGAGCGGGGGCGCGGTCGACGCGGTCCCCGAGGAGGACGGGGAGGACGCGGCTTCGGTCGGCCGGGTGGCTGGCAGAACGTCGACGTACCGCCGGCGGATGACGCGCAGGCGTGGTTCGAGGGGCGGCTGCCGAGCGAGTGGTTCACCGCCATCGACGTACGGGTCGACCGCGAGGAGATCACGGTGCTGCTGACCCTGCCGGACGAGGCGGGCAGCGATCCGTCAACGGCCGAGGGGCGGATCAGCCGCTTCCGCGCGGACACCCGCGAGCGACGGATCGCGATCGCCGAGGAGGCGCAGGCGCGCTACGGGCGCAAGGTGTCCTGGGGGGCGCGGCTGGGCGAGGTCGAGGGCCTGTTCACCCACATCTCGGTGCCGGTGATGACCCGGCTCCGGCAGCCCGAGCGCCAGGTGCTCGACACGCTGGTCGACGCGGGCGTGGCCCGATCCCGTTCGGAGGCCCTCTCCTGGGCGGTCAAGCTGGTCGGCGAGCACGCCGAGTCCTGGCTGGCCGACCTGCGCGGGGCCATGGAAGAGGTCGACAAGCTGAGGTCGCAGGGCCCCGAGCTCTGAGCTCCCGCTTTGAGCTTCCGTCGGGCAGCGCCCAGCTCCCCAGCTCCCAGCTCCCCAGCTCCCCAGCCCCCAGCTCCCCAGCTCCCCAGCTCCCCAGCTCCCCAGCTCCCCAGCTCACATCTGGCAGGAAACGCCGAGAAACGCCGTTGATCGGGCCGAAATCCGGGGCGTTTCTCGGCGTTTCTCGCCAGATCTGGCAGGCAGATCTGGAGGGGAGCCGGATCCGGAGGGGTCCGGATCTGGACGGGACCCGGACTGGAGGAGCCGGATCTGGAGAAAGGGGCCGGGCGGCGAAGCTCTAGCTGTCCCGGTGGGAGCGGTAGTAGGTGATCAACGACCGGGTGGATCCGTCCTGTTGCTCGAGCGCTGATTCGTCGCCCCTCACGGCCGGCGTCACCTGAAGCGCGAGTTGCTTGCCCAGTTCGACCCCCCACTGGTCGAAGCTGTCGATGCCCCAGACCACGCCCTGGGTGAAGGTGACGTGCTCGTACAGGGCGATCAGCTGACCGACGACCGACGGGGTCAGGGCGGGCGCCATGATCGAGGTGGTCGGCCGGTTGCCCGTGAACACGCGCGCGGGCACGATCGCCTCGGCGGTGCCGTCAGCGCGTACCTCGTCGGCGGTCTTCCCGAAGGCCAGCGCGGCCGTCTGGGCGAAGAAGTTGGCCAGGAACAGCTCGTGTACGTCGTTGTCGCCGTCGCGCAGCGCGTGCGCCGGGTTGGCCACGGCGATGAAGTCGGCCGGGATCATCTGGGTGCCCTGGTGGATCAGCTGGTAGAAGGCGTGCTGGCCGTTGGTGCCCGGTTCGCCCCAGAACACCTCACCGGTGGCCGTGGTGACCGGGGTCCCGTCGTAGCGGACGCCCTTGCCGTTGGACTCCATGGTCAACTGCTGCAGGTAGGCGGCGAAGCGGTGCAGCAACTGCGCGTACGGCAGCACGGCATGGCTGCTCGCGCCGAAGAAGTTCACGTACCAGACGTTCAGCAGGCCCATCAGAGCCGGCACGTTCTGCGCGGTGGGTGTGTCCTTGAAGTGGGTGTCGATGGTGTGGAAGCCGGCCAGGAAGGCGGCGAAGTTCTCCGGGCCGATGGCCACCGCCACCGAGGTGCCGATCGCGGAGTCCACCGAGTAGCGACCGCCGACCCAGTCCCAGAAGCCGAAGGCATTCTCGGGGTCGATGCCGAACGCGGCGACCTTGTCCAAAGCGGTGGATACGGCCACGAAGTGCTTGGCCACCGCCTGCTGAGAGGCCGCCTCGGATCCGTCGATCGCACCGGAACCTCGCAACCCGTCCAGCAGCCAGGCGCGGGCGAGGCGGGCGTTGGTCAGCGTCTCCAAGGTGGTGAAGGTCTTGGAGGCGACGATGAAGAGGGTGGTCTCCGGGTCGAGGTCCTTGGTCGTCTCGGCCACGTCGGTCGGATCGATGTTGGAGACGAAGCGGACCTGGAGGCCCGGCTGGACGTAGGGCTGCAGCGCCTCGTACACCATCACCGGACCGAGGTCGGAGCCGCCGATGCCGATGTTGACCACCGTCTCGATGCGCTGACCGGTGACGCCGACCCAGGCACCGCTGCGCACCTGGTCGGCGAAGGCGTAGACCTTGTCGAGCACCTCGTGCACCTGCGGCACCACGTCGACCCCGTCCACGCTGAGACTCGCGTCGCGCGGCAGCCGGAGCGCGGTGTGCAGCACGGCGCGGTCCTCGGTGACGTTGATGTGCTCGCCGGCGTACATCGCGTCGCGGCGCTCGGCCAGCCCGACCTGGTCGGCGAGGTCGACCAGGGCGCTGAGAACCTCGGCGTCGATGAGGTTCTTGGAGAGGTCGACGTGCAGGTCTCCGGCGGTGAAGGTGAAGGCGTCGGCCCGATCAGGTTCCGCCGCGAACCAGCCGCGCAGGTCTGGCTCGAGGGAGTCCTTGAGGGCGGTCAGCGCCGCCCAGGCCGGCGTCGTCGTGGCGTCAACAGGCTGGCTCATGCGAATCCCTTGTCCTCGGCAGCGGGCTACGGGCTCACCCTAGCGACATGCCGCCAGCCTCGTCCGGGCTGCCTGGCGCCGCTCGTACGCGGGTGTGATCGGCGGTCGCGGCCCGGTCCCGCCGAGGTCGGGACGAGCCTGCGCAGGGGCGCCGGACGCGCGGCGGATTGCACAGGTTCCTGGTGGATTGCTTGGGTTGCAAACTGTGCAATCGGTGCGGAACCTACGTATACGTGGGTTCCCGCACGCCGAGGTGAGGGGTGGTCCGCACGCCGGGTGAGGGGTTCGCACGCCGGGTGAGGGGGTCCGCACGCCGGAGGGGAGGGGTTCCCGCACGCCGGGAGCAGGGGGGTCGGGGGCGCTACGGTCGGGACATGGAGCGCAGGCTGGGTCGGGCGCGGCCGGAGACGGACCGGCCGTACGCGCCGGGCGAGTCCGAATTCCGTACCGACCTGGAGCGGATCCGGTTCGCCCAGGCGTTCTCGCGGCTGGCCGAGGTCACCCAGGTGGTCACCGCGGGGGCGACCGGCGGGGTCGTGCACAACCGGCTCACCCACACCATCAAGGTCACCGCCGTCGCGCGGGCCATCGCGGTGCGACTGTTGCGCACCGAGGACCGCGACCTGCTCCGCAACCTCGGCGGCCTGGACCACGTCGTCGTCCAGGCCGCGGCCTGCGCGCACGACCTCGGCCACCCTCCTTTCGGTCACCTGGGTGAGCGGGTGCTGGACCGGCTCGCCCGCGACCGGTTCGGACTGTACGACGGGTTCGAGGGCAACGCCCAGACCTTTCGCATCCTGACGGAGTTGGAGGTGCACGGCCCCGGCGACGAAGGCCTCAACCTCACCGCCGCCGTACGGGCCGCCGTCCTGAAGTACCCCTGGGCGAGGTTCCACCACCCTGACCCACATCCCACCGGCTGGCCGACGCCGCCGCGTGGAGCCGGTCACGGCTACGGAGGCACCGGTGCGGCCAAGTTCTCCGCCTACGCGATCGACCTGTCGGAGATGCTCGCCGTGCTCGAGGCCTTCCCGGGCCTGCGGGCGGGCCGGCAGACGCTGGAGTGCTCGGCGATGGACGTCGCGGACGACATCGCCTACTCCCTGCACGATGTCGAAGACTTCCACCGCTCGGGCGTGCTGCAGTTCTCCCCGGTCTCGGGGGAGTTCCGGTCCTGGGAGAACGGGCGCACCGACCTCGCCGCCCTCGACTCCGCAGCACTGGCCCGCGCGGGGCGTCAACCGGGCGCAGGTCTGGAGCGGCTGCGACGCCGGCTGCGCGACCGCGACGGCTGGATCTTCGACGAGGACACGTGGGCCCGGGCGGTGGCCACCGTCGGCGACGAGTTCGTGGACGGCGTCCTGGCCAGCCCGTACGACGGTTCGATGCGGGCTGATCGAGCCGTCTCCGGCTTCACCTCGCGCTGGATCGACCACCTCATCTCGGCGGTGGTTCTCGACCCCGACCCGCACGTACGGTCCGGTTTCGTCCGGATGGAGCGTGCGGCCTGGCACGAGGTCTCGGTGCTGAAGTTCGTCAACTCCTATTTCATCCTGGAGCGACCCGACCTGGCGATGTTCCAACGCGGCCAGGAGCAGACGGTGTCCCAGCTGGTCGTGGCGCTCGATGAGTGGTTGTCGGACCGCAGTGACGCCATCCGGGCGCCGCGGCGGCTGCTGGATCTGGTCAACGCGGCCACCTACGGCTACGAGCGGGTGGCAGCCGAACACCCCGAATGGTTGGGCGGGCGGGTCTCCGACACCGAGCTGGCCCGGATGGGTCGCGGCCGCGGGATCGTCGACTTCGTGAGCAGCCTGACCGACGCCCAGGCCGTCGCCTTCGCCGCCCGCCTCGGCGGCGCGAGCGGGCTGTTGTGGAGCAGCGCTCTCTGACCGACGGCCCGCTCTCAGGCATCCGATCCGCGCGCGCGAGGCAGAATGGATGCGTATGACCACCTCAGACCAGGTACGGGCCGTGGCGGTCGTCGTCACGGCCGTCGCCCAGGTGATCTCCTCACCGCTCACCACGCTGGCGCTGGGCCCCAGCTCGAACACCGGCGCAATCTCCGACGCCTACCTCAGCCCCATCACTCCGGCCGGATACGCCTTCTCCATCTGGGGGCTGATCTACCTGCTCTCCCTGGCCCTGGCCGTCTACCAGGCCCTTCCGAGCCAGCGCGAACGCGGCGTGCACCGGCGTACCGGCTGGTGGCTGGTCGGCGCCTTCACCGCGAGCGCGCTCTGGGTGCCGATCTTCGGCACCGAGACCATCTGGCTCTCCCAGGTGGTGATCCTGGTCCTGGTGGCCTGCCTGGTCGGTGCGGCGTACGCGTTCCGCCAGACCGGTCCGGCGCGTGATACGGCCGAGCGCTTCCTGTTGCGGCTGCCGGTCACGGTCTATCTGGGCTGGGCGACCCTGGCCTCGACGGCGGGCTTCGGGCTGACCTTCCGCTCGTTCGGGCTTCCGGAACGGGAGAGCCCGGCGACGGCGGTCGCTCTCGTGCTGCTGCTGGTGGCGACCGTCGGATCGGTGATCGTCGTGGCGCGGCTGGTGGCGCTGGCCGGATTCGCGTTCACCGCCGGCTGGGCTCTGGTGGGCATCGCCGTCGGCACCTACGCGACCGAGATCCGCTTCGCCGCGCTGGTGGCGCTGGCCGTGGTGGTCACCGTGCTGTGCCTGCGGACTGCGCGGAGCGCCGAGAAGCAGAGAATCCTGCTGGGCTGAGCCGACTCGCCGGGGCCGGACGCCGTTCGCCCCGGACGCTGTTCGCCCTGCGCACAGCGGCGCCAGGCACACTGACCGGATGGAGCTGCTGGCCGAGATCTGGCGTCGGGCGACCTCGGTCCAACCGGCGCCCGACGCCGGATTCGTCATGCTGGCCGCGCTGGTGGCAGTGGCGCTGGTCCTCCCACGACCGCTGTGGCGGCGTACCCGGCAGCTGGTCACCGTCGTACACGAGGGCGGGCACGCACTGGTCGCGGTGCTGACGGGCCGCCGTTTGCGGGGCATCCGACTGCACTCCGACACGTCGGGGCTGACCTTGTCCAGCGGCCGGCCGAACGGCCCGGGCATGGTGGCCATGCTGCTGGCCGGCTACCTGGCACCGGCGCTTCTCGGGCTCGCCGCGGCGGGTTTGCTGCTGGCCGGGTACGCCTTGGGCCTGCTGTGGATCCTGGTCATCGCGCTGGCGCTGATGCTGGTGCAGATCCGCAACCTCTACGGCTTCGCGGTGGTGGTCGGCGGCGGTGTCGCGCTCGTCCTGATCAGCTGGTACGCGCCGGCGACCCTCCAGTCGGGGATCGCCTACGTGCTGACGTGGGTGCTCCTGGTCTCCGCCCCGCGGCCGGTCCTGGAGCTCCTCCGGCAGCGGCGTCGCGGACGTGCGCCCCACTCGGACGCGGATCAGCTCGGGCCGGCTCACCCGCCTGCCCGGGGCGCTGTGGGCGGGCGTCTTCCTGCTCGCCAACTGCGCCGGACTGGTGGTCGGGGTGGCCCTGCTGATCCCCGCGGTCGCCGAACTCCTGGTCGCCCTCGGTCGCTCTGTCGGGGGGTGAGCTCGTCCCGGCAGGAAACTGTCGAGTGACGACAGGAATTCGACAGTTTCCGTGCCGTACGCCGACGATCTTCCGTGCGCGGATGGCCGGTGCCGGCGAGTCCTCTCGAGGCTGGGTCGAGCTTGGGTCGAGCCTGTGGGTCGAGCTCTGTGGGTCGAGCTCTGTGGGTCGAGCTCAGTGGGTCGAGCTCGCCGGGCGGTCGACCCCGGCGAGCTGACTGGTGAATCGGCCCGGATCAGAGAATGCCACCTGCCCGCTGGGCCGCAAGGATCAATTCGTCCCGCATGGCGGGGGTTGCGGCGTTGCTGATCGCGCGGTCGAGCTCACGGCGCGTACGGCTGAGCTCACGGCGGCTACGGATGGCCTTCGCGAGGCGTGACATGACGTTCCCTTCGGTTGGTAGTTCGATATTGAACTCTTCGATTTCGAAGACTATCGGAATAACGGGCGACTCCCGACGAATATTCCGACGGCGAGGCCGGACGTGGGAGAGGTCACGTCCGACCTGTGGTGGGGCGCCCGATCGCACGGGCCGGTGCCCATCACTCGCAAAGAAGGGCCGATGGCCGGTGCCGCACGGGGCGGCAGAGTGCCAGAACGGGACGCGGGCGCGTACCGTCCTCGCGGAGGAGGAGGCGGACGGAGGCGGATCAGGCCGCCTGGCCGTACCGCCGATCGCTCAAGATGACGCCAGCGCGCTCGAGGTCGGCCTCGACCCGGATGCGCTCGATGTCGCGCTCGAAGCCCACAGTTTCCGTAGCGAGTTCGTGCTCGAGCTCGAGCATCTCGCAGGCCTGCATGAGCAGCCGGTCATAGGCGAGTCGATTGCCCATCTGATGGGCGGCGGAGCGGCGCGCGTCGTTGTTGAGCGCACTGCGTAGCCGGCGCAGGTCAGCCGCGAGTTGCTCGATCGGAATGCCCTGCTGGTGCTTGAGCGCACGCACTCCGCGCCGATGGGCGGCCGACTCGTCACGCCGCAGCCGCCAGCGACTCAGAGAGTCATCCCAGCGACCAGCGAGGAGGTCATAGGCCATGACGCACCCGATGGGGACGAACACCATGATGGCCACGGCAACCCCGCCGAGCACCACCTGGTACATGTCCATTGTCAAACCCTAGGCCGACCCATGGCGCATCACAACCCACAGCGGCGAGCCGTGAGGCAACGGGAAGCGAATCCGGCTATCATTCCGCGCCCTCAGCACCCCAGGTCCGGCCCATCGAGCCGCCCCGGAGCCCCCATTCCCGCTGCCCGAAACGAGAAACGCCGACAGACGACCCGGATCGGCCGCCGATCGGCGACCCACTCCGACACCCCCTCGAGAAACGCTGAGAGACGACCCGGATTCGCGCCGAATCTGAGTCGTCTCTCGGCGTTTCCTGGTGTGAGATGGAGCGGCTGGCTGCGGAGGCAGCCAGGAGACGTAGCGACGCGACCCCTCAGCCGAGGTGCAGCCAGGTGAGGCTCAGTCCGCGCAGACCCACCCGGCAGCCGACACCCACAGGCGCCACCCCTCAAGAAACGCTGAGAGACGACCCGGATTCGCGCCGAATCTGAGTCGTCTCTCGGCGTTTCCCGATGAGCAGGCTGGTGCCAACAGGAGGAGGCGCCAACAGGAGGAGGTGCCAACAGGAGGAGGCGCCAACAGGAGGGAGGTGCCAGCAGGAGGAGTCGCCGGACAGAGGAGGCGGGCGACTGGGCTGGCTAGGCGGTTCCCCGGCTGCCGTACACGCTGACGTGGACGTGGTCGTAGTGGTTCGCCGTAGCGGAGCCGCGGTCGGACATGGAACGCCAGCCTTCGGAGCCGCGCTGCACGGTCCAGATCTTCTGGGCGTAGATGACTTCACTGACTCCGAGTCGCTTGGCGTTGGCGCGGACCCAGTTGGCGATCTGCCAGCCGACGCCGGAATTGGCGATCATCGCGTCGACGGCCTGGCCGGTGCCGTGGTAGCCGCCACCGCCCCGCGTACCGCCGAACGAGGAGATCTGGGGGTAGCGCGAACACAGCGCCCGGTGTACGCGGACGGCGTCGGGTGTCAGCCCGGACTCGACCTTCGATCCGGACGAGCACGCCGCGCCCGAGATGCTGCCGGAAGTGGCGCTCGACGCCACCTTCGGCTTCTTGCTGGACAGGTAGCTGTCCTTCACCCAGCGGCCGCGGCCCTGGTAGGAGATGTAGCGGAACCCTGCACGTACCGAGTCAGTGACCGACAGTTTCGCCCCGGCTGCCACCACGGTGATCGAAGCGGAGCTCTGGGCAGGCTTGACGCGGATCTTCAGGGCGGCGGTCGCGTACCGGGTCCCGGTCACGCGGAGAGCCGGCGACGGCTCGGCCGACGGCTGGGCGCCTGCCTTGGACGCGGTCACCTTGGAGCTTCGCCGCCTTGGACTTGGCGGTCGGGCTCGCGCTGAGAGAGGGCCGGTCGGTGCCACGTGTGACGTCGCGCTCCCGGCGCAACTCCAGGTTGGGCGTCGCGTCAGCGGCAAGGCTGGCGACTGGCGCCGGATTCGCGATCTGGGTGTCACCGCCATCGCGAACAGCAGCGACGACCCCGCTGGTCAGTGAGGCGACGAGCGCGGCAGGGAGCGCGATGCGAGCCGCACGCGCGCCCCATGACGCACGCAATGCCCTTCGTGGACGTGGTTGAACCACCAAGACCTCCGCTCCCCGAGCCTCCAGTGCGCCGTCTACCCTGACGTGGCGCCGTCGAGACCAAACCGTTACCTTCCGGGGAGTTTAGACAGAACGGTTGCCATCTGGCTAACCGAAGGCGGCATCCTGCCCCCTCATGTGGTGCATCACACGCTCCTGGCAGTTTCCTTTCGGTGCGCGACATTTTCGCCACTATTGGCTGAGAAGCGACGAGCGCAAACTTACTGCCATGACTGGATTTCGTCCTCTTCCTCCTCCTCGTCGCCGCGATCACCGCCGCCTTGGAGGCCCAACACCGGCACGTTCTGCGCGGCGGGTCCTACCTCCTCCGGACCAGTGATCCGGATCGCCTGCGCGAGCAGCACGACCTCCAAGCCCGGCTCGTCGGTTGACGCGGTCGCCGATCCGTCGCCGACGTCGCCAGTCGAAGCGCCGAAGGTGCACGCGACGTGCCCTGGTCCGGTGCAGGGGCAGGTGGGCGGCCCGGCCGACGCCCTACACCGGCGCGGCAATTGGACGGCGCTGCACCTGACCGTCCGTAACGACGTGTCGCCATAGGGTGAAAGCCGTCACCGGGCGATGGCGGAGCCGCAACACCCGAGGTTCACCTCGCGTGACAACCTCAGAGAGACGCTCCGGCGATCTGGCTGAAGCAGCCGCACGCTCCGGCCGGCTGCGCCGCCGCCCGGCCCACCGGCAACGCGACACACAGCACGTGAAGATCTCCTCAACCGGGCCGGGGCGCGCGCGGACTGCGCTGGTAGTCCGACACGAACGGCGAGCCTGCCTCCCAGAAGCGCCAGGGCCGGTCGGCGGCGCGGGAGACCCCGACGCGCGGGCCGGCGAGGACGAGCGCGGGGCGGTCAACGGCCGCCTCCAACCGGATGGGCCCGTCCGCGAGTACGTCGCAGCCGAGGTGGTCGCGGCTGAGCCCGAGTGCCTGGGTGAGCCGGCCGGGCCCGCGGGCCAGATCGCGGTCACGGACCGGCCCGCGTCGGGTGCGCGCGAGGTCCACGCCGTCCACCACCTCACCGGCCCGCAGCAGCACCCCGGACGCCACCCCCTCGGGCCGGCAGACCACGTTCGCCGCCCAGTGCATCCCGTAGGACAGGTAGACGTACAAGCTGTCCCGGCGGCCCGAACATCACCGCGTTCCGCGCCGTCGGACCCGCGGTAGGCGTGCGACGCCGGATCACCCGCCCCGTCGTAGGCCTCCACCTCGGTCAGCCGCACCGCCACCGGACCGTGCCGCAGGATCGCCCCCAGGAGGGTGGGCGCCACCACCTCCACCGATCGCAGGAGGTCGAAGTTCAAGCCAGCACCTCGACGGTGCCCGCCGTCCCGTCCACCCGGACCCGGTCGCCGGTCCGCAGCCGCATGGTCGCGTTGCCGCAGCCGACCACCGCCGGGATGCCGAGTTCGCGGGCCACGATCGCCGCGTGGGAGAGCGGTGCGCCGACGTCGGTGACCAGCGCCGCCGCGCGCGGGAACAGCGGGGTCCAACCCACGTTGGTCACCGTGGTGACCAGGACCTCCCCCGGCATGAGCGACGAGCCGTCCGCGACGTCGCGCAGCACCCGTACCTCGCCCTCGACCACCCCCGCCGAGCCGGGGAAGCCGCGTACGCCGTCGGCCGCCACGCCGGTCCCGCCCTCAACCCAGAGATCGGTACGCCGGTCGCCATCCCGCGCCCAGGCGAAGGGCGAGAAGCGACCGCGGATCAGCGCGGGGTAGGCCGGGAGTCGGCTGTAGGACGCGTAGGCCGCGCGCCGGTCCGCGATCAGACCCGGCCCGACGGTCTCGCCGTCGAGCACCCGGACGATCTCGGCCTTGTCCAGGAAGAAGGCGTCCTCCCCCAGCCCGGTCAGCTCGCCGGCGCGCAACACGTACGCCCGCAGCACCCAGAAGTAGCGGATCACCTCCGAACGTGCCCGTTCCCGGTTGCGCGAGATCGTCCCCCAGGTCGCCAGTTGCCGGTGCAGCAGCACCGCCTGCAGGGGATGCCGCCGCTCCAACTCGGCCCAGGCGCGTTCACGTTCCCGCTCCTGCCGCGCCAGCAGTGCCCGGTGGTCGCCGTCACCGGGCCACTCTCGCGCAGCCAGTTGCTCCTCGATCCAGGCCGGGTCCTCGCCCGGACGCGGACGGGAGATCTCGAACTCGTGTGGGCCGCGGTGCCCGTAGCCGATCGCGAATTCCGACCGGTCGATCTCCCCCCGCGCCAGCAGGTCCAGCCCCTCCAGCAGTCCCATGCTGGCCAGTTGCCCGGCCGCACCGCCCAGCCCGGCGGTGAGGGCATTCGCGGCGGCGTCCCCCACCAGCCGCTGCAGCCGCTTGCGGGTGGTGACGAACGAGGCGCCGCTGGACCGGGTGGCCGCGGAGAGCATGAGGCTGACGTGATGAAACTCCGGGCTGAGCACGTCGGCCCACAGATCCGCCAAGTCCCGCGGAGAATCGACCGCGGCGATCTCGGACCGTCTCCGCGTGCACAACCGCGGGTGCGCGTCGAGGTAGGCGCTCATCGTCTTGGCGTCGCGCCGCACCTCGGCGTACATGTGCACGGCCATCGGCACCACCGAACGCAGGATCGCCACCCGGTGCGCCCGCACCGGAGGGATCTCCAGATCCTCGGGCAACCGCCCGAAGACCTCCTCGGTGAGCCCGCGGAAATGCTTCTCCATCACCCCGACCGCCGCCGACAGCGACATCATCACGCTGACGTTGAGGTAGATCCGACCTCCGATCCGGCCGTACCCGACGTACGGAGGGATCGAGGCGGTCGCCATCGCGTCGGTCAGGAACACCTGCACCATCGACCAGGTGGCCGGAGTCATCACGTCGGGGATCGCCTCGCCGACGTTGGTGTTGGTCCACAGGAAGTCGCCGCTGCGCGAGTCGTTCCACGGGTCGGGTCGGACCTCGGTCGTGATCGGCCGCGCCTGCAGGAGCACCAGGTCGTCGCCGCGCCGCGCCCACTCGAGGTCCATCGGAGCCCCGTACAGCGCGACGACCCGCTCGGCCAACTCGACCAGGCGACGTACGTGGGTCCGGGAGAGCGTGGTCGGCCGACGGGCGGCACGGGGACCCACCGGGGCGTGTTCGGCGCGCGTCGCCCGGTCGACGAGGTAGCGGTCCGGAGTCGCCTCACCGCCGACCAGTGCCTCGCCGAGTCCGGCGACGGCCTCGATCGCGATGGTGCTGTCGTCGCCGGTGACCGGGTCCGCGGTGAAGAGCACGCCGGCCGCGTCGGCGTCGACCATCCGCTGAACCACCACCGCCATGGCGACCTCGTCGACCCCGTGCCGTCGCCGGTACGCCACCGAGCGGTCCGACCAGAGCGAGGCCCAGCAGGCCCGTACGGCGGCGAGCAGGTCACTCCCGCCATGGACGTCGAGGTAGGACTCCTGCTGGCCCGCGTACGACGCGTCGGCCAGGTCCTCGGCGGTGGCGGAGGAGCGCACCGCCACCGGGGGCTCGTCGAGCGCGCGGTAGGCCGCCAGGATCGGTGTGGCCAGACGCTTCCGGCAGATCGCGCTCGAACCCGTACCCGTAGGCGCTGACGTAGTCGCGGTAGGCACCCGTGGTGACCACGAAGCCGTCCGGCACCGGCATCCCGGCGGCGGTGAGCCGGACCAGGGACAGGCCCTTGCCGCCGAGCGCCCCGAGGTCGCCTCCGTGGATCGGCTCAGGTCGTGGACCACAGAGGCGGTCACTACCCCACGGTGACCCATTGCTTGCTCTCGGCCGAACGCAGCATCGCGTCACAGATGGCCGCGGCCCGCGCGCCGTCGGCGAAAGTGGGCAGTCCTTCCGGCACCTCCCCGGAGCCCTCGTAGGCGTCCACCGCGGCGTAGGAGTCGGCCACGTAGTTCTCGAAGCACTGCGCGTAGCCCTGGGCATGACCGGCAGGAAGGGAGGACAGCCGCCGCTGCTCGGCCGAGCCGTGGTTCGGGTCGCGGACCAGGGTGCGCGAGCCCTCGTCGGACCCGAGCCACAGCTGTTCGGGCAGCTCCTGGTCGAAGGCGGCGCTCTGCCGCATGCCGTCCACCTCGACCCAGAGCCGGTTCTTCCGCCCGGCGCTGAGCTGGCTGATCACCGCGGACCCCGCGACGTCGGCCTCGGTCCGGAACAGGATCAGCGCCGAGTCCTCGGTGGTCACCTCGACCAGCGGAGCGTCGCTGGCCACGGCCGAGAAGGTGGCGGCGGTGGCGGCCGGGCGCTGCTTGATGGTGATCGAGGTGGTGGCCACCAGTTGGGCGATCCGGTCGCCGGTCACCCATTCGGCCAGGTCGCACCAGTGCGAGCCGATGTCGCCGAAGGCCCGCGACGGCCCGCCGGCGCGCGGGTCGACCCGCCAGCTGGTCGAACGCGGGTCCAGCAGCCAGTCCTGCAGGTAGCTGCCGTGCAGCAGGTTGACCGCGCCGAAGTCCTCGTTCTGCACCCGGGCGCGCATCTCCCGGACCATCGGGTGGAAGCGGTAGGCGAAGGGAATGGTGTTGACCACCCCGGTCCGCGCCGGCCACGGCCGCCGCGTCTTCGGCATCGGCCAGGCTCACCCCGAGCGGCTTCTCACAGAGCACGTGCTTGCCTGCTTCCATCAGCTCCACCGCGTACGGCACGTGCGAGGCGTTCGGAGTGCAGATGTGCACGACGTCGACGTCACTGGCGGCCACCTCGGCGATGTCGGCGAACGCATGCTCGACGCCCCAGGCCGCGGCCACCTCCGCCGAGCGGGCCGGGCTGGACGCCATCACACCGACCACCTGGGCCCCGGCCAGCAGAGCCGCGCGGCGGTGCACCTCCCCGATCATCCCCGCACCCAGAATCGCCACGCGCCTGCCTGCTGAAGCCATGGAAGTCACTGTAGGACCCGGCCCTGACACGGCGTCAGCGGCTGCGCGGCGGCCTGCAGGCAGAATGACGACGTGGTCGCCGCCCGGATCCTGGTCGTGGAGGACAGCGACGCCATCCGCCTTCCGGTGGCGACCGCGTTGACCGCTCAGGGCTTCGACGTGCAGGCGCGGCCCGACGGAGCCGGGCTGGAGGCGCAGCTCGCCCGTTTCGTCCCGGACCTGGTGGTGTTGGACGTGATGCTGCCCGGACGGGACGGTTTCGAGCTCCTCGCGGCAGTCCGGCGCACCAGCCTGGCAGCGGTGCTGATGCTCACCGCCCGCGACACCCTGGCCGACCGGCTGCACGGACTGTCCGGCGGGGCCGACGACTATCTGGTCAAGCCGTTCGCGATGGCCGAGCTGGTGGCCCGGATCCAGGCCGTGCTGCGGCGTACCCGGCCGGACGGTGGCTCGATCGCCGTCGAAGATCTGGTGGTCAGCGACGGCGCCGCCCGGGTGGAGCGCGCCGGGGAGGTGCTGGAACTGACCGACACCGAGCGGCGACTGCTCGCCTACCTCGCCGCGCACCGGCAACGGGTGGTGAGCAAGACCCAGCTGCTGACCGCCGTCTGGGGGTATGAGGGCTTCGACGAGAACGTGGTCGAGGTCCACGTGTCGGCGCTGCGTCGCAAACTGGAAGCAGGCGACCGCAGCCGGCTCGTCCACACCGTACGCGGGCGCGGGTATGTCCTGGGCGGGCGGGGATGACCAGCTCGGGAGCGGCTGCCACCGAGCACCGTCAACCGGCTGGACACGGTCTCGATCCGGCTGCGGGTGACGGCGTCGGTGGTCGTGGTCATGGCGGCGACGCTGCTGCTGCTGAGCGTCAGCGTGCTGGCGGCCTTCGCCGCGCAGTCCAACCGGAGCACCGACCGGCTGTTGGTGGGCCGCGCGACTCTGGCCCAACAACTCGCCGCGCAGGGGGCCGGACCAGCCCAGATCGTGAACCGGGTCAGCGTGGACGGGGTGCAGGCGAGGCTGGTGCTGCGCAACGGGACCGTCTTCGGCACGGGCCTGCCGAGCGGCACCCAGGTGCGGACCAGCACGGTCACCCTGGCCGGCGTGGGACGGGTCCGCGGTGCCGTACTGGGATAGACGGCAGCCGCTTTCGACGCCATGCTGGACGAGCTCGAGGGAGCGGAGGCGCGGGCGCGGATCTTCGAGCGCCTGGTCCGCCTGGACGCCAGCCGCGCCTCCGACTCCGGCGGGTCCGGGCTGGGGCTGGCCATCGCCCGCGGCTACGCCCGCGCCCACGGCGGCGATCTGACCTGTGAGGACCCGCGCGGGCCCGGCGCCTTGTTCCGGCTGACGCTTCCGTTGCCGGAGCACGTCGGGTAGCACAGAAGAGCCGTAACAGCCTCCACCCCCTCATCACCGCACTCCGCGGCACTCCGTACCTCTCCGCGGCGACTCCACCTGCCGCGGAGTAGCGTCAAGTGCCGCGAAGTGAGCCGCAGCGGCCCGTACGAGTGATCCAGCCGCGCCCTGCTCGACTTTGCGGTGGCTTCCCGATCCTGGTCGGAAATTCCTCTGGACCGGCGGCACTGGATCCGAGCAGCAACACCGTCCGCGAACGGACAACACCGCCCGGCAATGGACAACACCGCAAGGCTCCGTTTGCCGCAGATCTGCGCTGGAGTGGACGACATGAACAGCATCGTCTCGACTCAGACTCTCAAGACCCAGGGATTCAACGCCGGCGACATCGCACGGATGAGCCGACGTGGCGAGCTGATCCCGGTGCGAAGGGGCGCGTACGCGCGCGATGGCGGCGACGACCTCGTACGTGAGGCAAGGCACCGCCGCCTCATCGACGCGACGGCGCACCAACTGGTGGACGGGTCGATCGTGAGCCACGGCTCAGCGGCTGTGCTGCACCGACTGCCCGTCTGGTCTGAGGCGATCGCCCGCGTGCACGTCACCAGGAGCCGCACCGGGAACGGGAAGCGTCGTACCGTGGTGCACGTTCATGGTGCACCGCTGCACTCCTCTGACGTCACCGTGATCGACGGCATCCACGTGACCTCGCTCGCTCGGACCGTTCTCGACCTCGGCCGGACGTTGTCGATGGAGCAGGCGGTGGCGGCCGGCGACCGCGCGTTGGCCAACCATCTGTCCAGGGCCGAGCTCAACCACGCCCTGGCCAGGATGGAGCGCTGGCCGGGTGTCCGCCGGGCGCGCCAGGTGGTCGGTTTCCTGGATGTGCGCAGCGAGAGTGTCGGCGAGTCGCTGAGCCGCGTCCGGTTCCATCAGGATGGACTGCCCGCGCCGGAGCCGCAGTATGAACTGATCGACGCCGACGGCGTCTGGGTTGCACGGGTCGACTTCTTCTGGAGGCAGCAACGGACCGTCGGTGAGTTCGACGGGAAAATCAAGTACGGGCCCCTCCTCCGGGCCGGGCAGAGTCTGGAGCGGGTCCTGGTCGAGGAGAAGCTTCGCGAGGATCGGATCCGCGATCTGGACCTTCGGGTGGTTCGCTGGACCTGGAGAGAGCTCCATCAGCCTGGAGTCATCCGAGACCGGCTCCAGCGAGCCTTCGCACGGGCGTCACCTGACTTCGCGGCAGCCGGGGCCGCTTGACGCCCGAGCAACGCACCCTTGGCAAAACGCGGCTGCTGCGACACCTGGTGCAGCGCAGTGCTGCTTCCGGCCGTGGTAGGGAGATGAGGTCGAGCGCGAATGGGCCACGGCACTCCAGCCATGAACGGCTGCGCTCACCCGGGGCGGCGAGGCCCCCACAAGGTCATCAGTAGAGTGCGGTATCAGGCGGGGCAGCCCGTGCTCATCTCGTTGAACGGGAGGGGTGGATGGACCAACTGCGGCGACCATTCCTCATCCTGAGCCTGGTGGCGGTCGGGCTCGCGCTGCTGCTCTGCCTCGGGTCGAATCTGCTCACCGAGCCTCCCTCCTTCATCAGCCGGGTAAGCAGCACGTTCAACAACCCGGACGTCCAAGCCCAGCTCGGCGAGCGCGGCATCAGCGTCGGCGAAGCGCGCGACCAGCTGAGCGGCACCACGACCGATGCTCCGCCCGGGCTGGGGATCCCCTATCTCGCGTTGGTCACCGGGTTGTTGCTGCTGATCCTCATCCTCACCGCATTGCCGATCCTGATCGGGGACCGGATCACCGGCACGGTGCAGGGCATCATCAGCATCGTCGGCGGGCTGCTCGGGCTGATCGGCGGCGTGACCATGGCCTTCGCTGCGCTGTCCGCCCTGCTGTTGATGGTGTCGATGTTCCTCGCCATCCCCTTCGGCACCATCGCCTATCTGGCGATCTTCGGCTCGTTCGACACCGGCGGGGCGGCGGCGATCACCACGATGGTGATCATCCTGCTGATCGGCGGGTTGATTCTGCTGATCTTCGCCCAGGAACGGTTCCTGAAAAGCAGGGGTCTGCTGCTGCTGTTCGGTACCGCGATCCTGCTGACCTTCGTGCTCTCGCTGCTGCACAGCATCGTGCCCGGAATCCTGGTGAGCATCACCGATGCACTCGGCGCGCTGATCATCGCGATCGTGGGTGCCATCTGGTCGCTGGTGCATCCTGATCGGCGGTCTCGTCGGTGCGCTCCGGTTGCTGCAGTTGGGCAAGCTGGGCGGCCGCTCCGCACTCGGCCGTTCCGCGCCGACGGCCTGACCCCGACCTTCCTTGCACCACTCCGCGTCACACCGGCGTTCAGCGCGGTAGCAGGATCTGCCGCGACGTGACACGAACTGCCGCGAAGTCGCGCAACGAGGGTCAGGACACGGCGGGTCAGGACATCGGCGGGTCAGGACAGGGCGGGTCAGGGCGGGTCAGGTCAGGGCGGGTCAGGACAGGGCGGGTCAGGTCCGGTCAGGGCGGGTCAGGTCAGGGCCTTCACGCACCACTCCGCGGTACAACGGCGTTCAGCGCGGTAGCAGGATCTGCCGCGATGTGACACGAACTGCCGCGAAGTTGCGTAAAGAGGGTCAGGTGAGGGCAGGCAGGGACAGGGCGGTCAGGACAGGGGCGGGTCAGGTCAGGGCCTTCCCGCACCACTCCGCGGTACAACGGCGTTCAGCGCGGTAGCAGGATCTGCCGCGATGTGACACGAACTGCCGCGAAGTCGCGCAACGAGGGTCAGGTCGAGGGCAGGCAGGGACAGGGCGGGTCAGGTCAGGGCGGGTCAGCTCCGGTCAGGGTGGGTCAGTGTCAGGGCCTTCCCGCACCACTCCGCGGTACAACGGCGTTCAGCGCGGCAGCAAGATCTGCCGCGATGTGACCGAACTGCCGCGGAATCGCGCAAAGAGGGTCAGGACAGGGCGGTCAGGGCGGTCAAGTCAGGGCGGGTCAGGACAGGGCGGTCAGGGCGGGTCGGGACAGGGCGGGTCGGGACAGGGCGGGTCGGGACTAGGGCGGGGCAGGAGCAGGGCGGGTCAGGTCAGGCGAAGCACGCACGGGTTGCCGAGCGGCGCACAGCTCGCGAACAGGGTCGAACTGTCGTCGTAGAGGGTGAATTCCTGTCCGGTCGGACAGCCGATACCGGTCTGCTTCTGGACGTCCTGCGGGCCGTATTCGCTGCCCTGGATCGCCACCTTGGCGAAGGGCTGCTCGATGCACAGCGCGATCCGGTTGGCCTTCTCGGGCAGCCGGGTGTCGCAGCTGTTGCCGGGCGCGAGGATGAGCACACCCTGGTCGTCCCAGCAGGGTCGGCCGGCCACATCGCCGCGCTCGACGGTCGTCTTCGGCGCGAGGTCGTCGAGCAGCTTCGCCCAGCCCGGCGGCTCGGTGCTGGTCGAAGAACCGCCGGGTCGCAGCACCAGGAACACCACCATCAGCACGGCCACGACGACGAGGACGACGATCACGACCTTCTTCATGCACCCGCTCATGTCCCCGGCCCTCATGTCCCCCGCCCTCATCTCCCCGGCCCGATTCCCGGCCCGCACGTTCCCGGCCCTCACGTCCCCGCCCGCATCTCCCCCCCTCATCTCCCCCGCCCGCATCTCGCCGGCCCGCATGCTCCGGGTCCTCATGCTCGCACCCTCATGCTCTGGGCACCGCAGCCATCAGCACTGTCTGGTCCAGCGGCTCAGGCCCGGAGTCGGGCGCTTCGGTGGCGCCGGCCAACACCACGTCGGCCGTCAGGTGCGCAGGCTTCTCCTCCTCCACGATCGCGCGGATCAGGCCGAGCAGGCCACCGGCGTCGGCGGGAACGGTGATCTTGATGTGAAACGGGCGGGGCGGCCCCGGCTGCCCGCCGGGGAGCTGGGAGGGCACCGCATCGTCCACCTCGAAGCCGCCGTACCCGGTCGCCACGCTCAGCGTCTCCACCAGCCCGCGCAAGGTGCCGCGCCGCCGCCCGAGACGGGCCGACATGGCCACCAGCAGGCGCATCCGAGCGACCTCGATACCGCCACCCCGCACCTCGTTCAGCCGCTGCAGGTCCACCCACCGGGCGAGCATCTCGACGAACCGGTCCGGCGTACGCAGCGGGTCGACCACGGCCGGGAGGTCGGCCAGGATCTCCTCCGACGGTCGGTGCAGTTCCTCCATCACCGCCAGCAGCGCCGACATCGGGCTGTTCGCCAGGATCGCCCGGCGGATCACGTCGGGCAACAGCCGCTCGATGTCACTCCCGCGCATCGTCGTACCTCACCGTCAGCTTGTGCTCCCCCGGCGCGAACAACCAGGTCCGCGGCAGCGAGACACGCTCGGTGAACGTCTGCTGGCTTGCGTGCTCCCAGCGGCGCGCGTCGGAGGAGGAATAGACCCCGCCCACGCAGCCGGCGAGCAGCAGGCTGCGGCTGGACCCGTCGGACTCCGTGCTGGTCCCGTACGCGACGGAGAACAGGGGCTGGAACCGGCCCACCTCGCGGAGCGGCAGTCCGCAATCCACGGCCGACGCCCGCCACGCCACACCCTCACGGGAGGTGTCGCCGACGCGAGATCGCCGCCTTGGCGGTGGCGGCCACCACCCGGTCGCCGACGGTGACCAGGTCCCGGCAACTGCCGCCCACCCAGCTCGTGCCGACGGGCTTCCATCCGTCCGGCGAGATCTGGTACGGGAGCAGCTCCAGCCGGCTCACTCCGGCCCCGGGCTCGTCGCCGGTCGCGTACGCGCCGGTCAGCAGGAATCGCCGGCCGGGCATCCGCTGGGTCCGCAGCAGCCGCACGTCGACGCCCTTGAGGCCCAGCGGCTGGTACGTCCCGGCCCGGCCGCCCTGGAACGACAGGAACACTCCCCCGAGCTCCTGCGCCGCGACGGCGACCTGCAGGTCGTTGCCCGGATCGGAGACGATCTCGACCGCGTAGAACGGTTTCGCCGGGTTGGCGGCCTCGACCAGGATCGACTCGGGCACCAGCGGCTCGGCGCCGGGACCGCGCTCGGCTCAGTTCGAGCCGGAACAGCCCGTTGTCGGTGGCGAACCAGGCCGAAGCCCGGCCGCCCGCCGCGCCGAGCGCGACGTCCTCGACGTGGAAGGAGAACTCGGCCGGTGAGGACCAGGTCTCGCCGTAGTCGCGGGTGAGGTGGATCCGGCTGGTCTCGGTCCGTCCGATCCGCGCGGACGCGATCAGCATGCCGGGCATCCCCGGACAGGCCGCGATCGCCTCTACCCGCTCACCCTCGAAGATGCCGACCAGCTCCCAGCCCTCGGCGTCGTCCATGGACCGGAAGATGTGCGCGCCGCTGGCACAGAACCAGGTCTTCGGCTGGTGCGGGTCGGCGAGCAGCGCGGTCACGTCGCCGGGAACCACGTCCACGACCAGCCGTACGGATTCGACGTACCGCACGCCGCGCTCGGCCAGCAGGACGTCGTAGACCGTCGACACCCGCAGGGCCTGACCGAACGGCCATCCCTGCCCGCCCTCCAGCGGCAGCGGGGTGAGGGCGCGGCGGAGCCGGTCGTTCAGCCGCCCGGTCACCGCCTGCCGGTCCTCGGCCCGGTAGACGACCACGGTGACCTCGACGTGGAACGCCTTCAGCCGGGCCCAGCCGACGACGCTGGAGATGCCGAGCGGCTGCTGCTCGGCCAGCGCGTCGCGGACCCGCTCCAGCACCAGCTCCGACTGCCGCTCGATGAGCTCCGCCACCCCGGCGGTGAGGGCGGTGGTGTCGTCGAGCCGGGGGACCAGCAGCACCTGGACCTGCCCGGGCGGCGCACCGGCCCAGAGCGAGGCCCGGGTGAGGGCGACGGCCCGGCTGACGCCGCCGCTGGCCCCGACGGCCACCCGCTCGTAGTCGCGCGCGGTGACCACGCGCTCCTGGGCGCTGACCTGATGGGGCCCGCGCAGCATGGCGTTGTCCAGGGTCTCCAGGTCCCGGCCGCCGCTCGCGGCCTTCAGGTTGACGACCTCGACCCCGGTGATCTGATCCTTCAACACGGTCAGGGTCCGCGCGTTCACGTTGCCGCCGGCGCCGTCGCCGCGGCTGCGGTACCACGCGCGCACCGGCTGTCCCGGCGGCGGCACCTGGGCCAGCAGCACCGCATGCGGGCCCTCCACGTTGCGCACCGACGGGGCGAACGTGATGGTGCCCTCGGCCCGGTCCGCCACGAAGACGTACCCGTCCCCGGAGTCGGCACCGAAGTTGGCCACCTGCTTCCACAACCGGTAGGTGACTCCCTCGTGCCGGATCACCGACACGCGCTGGTCGAGCCCTCCCGCCGGCACGGCGACCCCGACGAGCAGATCCGCCCCGTCGCCGGAATCCATCACGATCGGCGGCTTGGCCACCTTGAACCGCTGGCCGCCCTGGCCGTTGCCGGTGCCGAGCAGTTCGGCCGGCGTCAGCTCGCAGTTGAGAGCCACCGCCGTGGCCGATGTCGCCCCCGGGGCGATTGCCGCCTCGGTCATGGTGGTGAACGTCGGGCCGGGGCGGCTGGTCGTGACGCGGGTGCCGCGCGGGATGAGCACCGGACGCTGAGCGGCCTGGCGCAGGGAGAACGTGAGCTCGACCGACGCCGCGGCGGGTGGTGTCAACGTCACCCCGACCAGGTTGAGGAACTGGACGAAGGCCTTGTCGGGGATCCGGTTGAGCCGGTACAGCATGGAGTCGGTGAGGTAGGCGAACAGCTCGAGCAGGGTGACGCCCGGATCACCGGGGGACAGGTCGGTCCACTCCGGGCTGTGCGCGGGGATCAGCGCCTTGGCCTCCGCGACGAGTTGGGCATAGTCACGATCGTCGAGGTTGGGTACGGGCAGTGGCATGGTCGGGTCTCCTTGCCGTTCAGGTCTCGGAGTCGGTGAGCTCGTCGGCACCCATCAGCGGGAGTCCGACGGTCAGGCTGTCGGGTGTCCCGCCGAGGCGGGGTTGGTAGTCCAGCAGGACGTCCAGCCGGTGCGGGGTGTCGGGCGACCGGATGGCGTCGATGGCGAGGATGCGCACCCGCGGCTCGAACCGCTCGACCGCCGTACGGACGTAGTGGATCGCCAGGCCGGCGGTGGTGTCGTCGTTGGTGGCGAAGGCCAGGGTGAGCAGTTCGCAGCCGTAGTCGGGGCGCATCACCCGCTCACCGGGGAAGGTGGAGAGCAGGATCATCAGGGACTGCCGGATCAGGTCGGCGCCGCTCACCTGCTCGAGCCGGCCGGTGCCCGAACAGACCAGACCCGCGCCGGTGCCGCCGCCGAGGTCGGGATGCACGAAGCGCAGGCCACGGGGGCTCGAGGCGCTGATGACCTTCTGCCGCGCGGTCCGGGCTGCCGTCCCGCGGGTCTGGTTGTCGTCGGTCACGGTGTCTCCCCGACCAGTTCCTGTGCGGGCGCCTGCACCTCGTACTTGACGAATCCGGGCGGGGTGCCGTCGGTGAATCCGGTCAGGTCGGAGCGGATCACCGCATGCCCGTCGATGGCGATGTAGGTCGACTCGCCGGTCTTGATGGGCAGCGTGGTCGTGCACGGCTTGATGGTCGGGCCGATGTTGGTGCATCCCTTGATCGGGCGACCGACCGGGTCGGGCGCGACCAGGACGGGCACGCCCTCGATCCGGACCCATTTCTGGGAGGCGTCCTGCGGCGCCTGGCCGTAGCGGTGGGTGCAGCGGACGTCGGCCTTCTCGGTGAGCCAGAACAGTGAGGTCGCCATGGTCAGCCCCGCTCGAAGTCGATCGTGTCGGCGCGCAGCACCATCTTCTTGCCGGGCGCTTCGATGGTCAGGTCGGCCTCGGCGTGCACCCGTACGGCGTCGGCGGTGATCTCGATGGTGCTGCCCGCGGAGTTGGCGACCACGATCGCGTCGCCGTCGCGATTGAGCAGCAGGCGCTGTCCGTCGGAGGTGTTCCAGCCGAAGCGGCGGACGGCCCGGTCGGCCACCCCGGCGGCGTCCCCCGGCAGGTGGTCGGCGTACAGGCCGCCCAGGATCACCCCGCGGCCGGGATCGTCGGCGGCGTACAGGGCGAGCACGGTGTCGCCCACGTCGGGCTGGCAGAACAGTCCCTTGTCCTGGCCCGCGCCCAGGCTGAGCACCGGCAGCCACTCCGACTCGACGTCGTCGAGCGCCGGGAAGCTCACCTTGGCTCGGCCCGCCCGGTCCGGATCGTCGACGTCGATCACCTCGGCCATGGCGAAGGCCGTACCGGAGGTGTGCGAGGTCGAGGCCACGGCCCGGGACGCGGTGAATCCGGCGTCCGCGCCGTGGGTGGCCGGCCCGTCGACCGGGTGCGAGGACACGATGCAGACGTAGCCGCTGTACGGGTCGAGGACGTGCTCGACCGCCGCCACCAGGAACGGGCCGGCGATGTCCGCCGACTGGTCGGCCAGGCGAAGTGCGCAGCCGGGCCGCCATTTGGCCTCACCGCGGACGACCGCACGGATCGTCGTCTCGCCGCCGATCCGCAGGTCCAGCTCCCGCTGCGCCAACGCCTCCGCGTGGTCGACGCCGGGGAAGACCGCGCCCGACAGCAGCCTCGCCCCGGTGCCGCCGAGTTGCTCACCCGAGCCGGCGTCGGGGCTCCCGGCGTCGGATCGGCCCGCCTCGGCCTCCCAGGCCTTCCGCTCGACCGGGTCCCAGCCGAAGGCGCGGACCGAGCTGGCGGTGCCGGTCGCGTCGTCGGCCACCTCGGCCTCCAGCAGGTCCACCCCCCAGGTCACGTCGTACGTCTGCTCGCTGCGTCGCCGCCGCAACCGCAGATCCTCGCCCTCCAGCTGCCACCACAGGCCGGCGTCGGCGACCAGGCGGCTGAGCAGTTCCAGGTCCGACTCCCCCTGCTGGATCACCCGCGGCCACCGCGGGCCGTCCTCCTCCGCATCGACCGACAGGCCGTGCGCTGAGGCCAGGGTGTCGGCGAGTGAACTCACCGTGACGTCGATGTGCGCCGTCACCGCCGAGGTCTGCCGCAGCCGATGGCTGCGATCGAACGCGCGCAGGCGTACCCGGTGCAGGCCGTCGGGCCCGAGGCGGTGAGCGAGCGCGACCACCTCCCCGTCGAACACGTCCTCGGCCTCCGCGCCGATCCGCAGCCGCAGCGCCGCGCCGCGGCCCGGCCTCGGGCCTCGCTGGTCCAGGTCGAACTCCAGCTCGCAGACCGCGGGGGCCGAGGCCTCCAGCCGGACGCGCAGCGGTCCCAGGGTCGCTGCGGTCTCGCGCGGGAGCTCGACGCCGTCCAGCCAGACCGAGGGCAGCGGCAGGCTGATCAGCGCCGCCTCGGCGGCCGTCCGGTCCGGGGTCGAGGTCGTCACGGTGTGACCGCGGGGGCGTCGGGAATGACCAGGGACGCGCCCGGAGGTGCGAAGGGCGCGTCGTCCAGGCCGTTGGCCTCCGCGATCAGCCGCCACAGCCACGGCCGACCCTGGTAGTAGCGGGAAGCCAGTTCGTCCAGCCGCTCGCCGCCGGCCGGCCCGCCGGCCTCGTCGGTGCCGGCACTGAGCGAGACGTGGACGTCGCGGGCCGGGGCGGTCGCGGCCAGGTCGGCGATCTGCCCGCTGGTGGGCAGGGACTCCGGAGCCGGTTCGATCGCGGGCGGGTTCGGGTCGGGGATGCGGCGCAGACGCATCCGCAGCCACGACCGCGTCGGGGTGCCACCGGAATCGAAGCGCTCCAGCCGTTCGGCCACCGCGACCACGACGACGAGCATGGTGGTGTCCTTGCCCCAGAAGAAGCGGGCGGAGTGCACCCGCTGGGCCGACGAGCCGTCGCTGCGGTTCTCGGCCAGATCCCACAGTGGCTTGGTGAGCTGGCGTACGTCGGCGATCGCCGGCGCCTCCCGCGTCTGGGGTTCGCCGGCCAGCTTGGTGTCGAACAGCAACTTGAGGTCGATCTCCATGGTGCCGCCGCCGGTGTGCAGCAAGACGTCGTCGGACAGGGCTGCGCCGGTCACCGGGCCGCTGCCCGACCAGGGTCGGCGCAGCCCGGCCGTACGACGCTGGACCAGATGCTCGGGGTTGAGCATGCAGTTGATCCGCGCTCCCGTGTCGGACACGATGAAGGTCACCCGCTCCACGATCGGTCCCTACCGCCGGCGCTGCTGCACGATCAAGGCGTCCGGCTCCCGGTGCTCCAACCGCCGCCAGAGCGTCGGAACCGTGCTCGCGGCACCGTCCAGGGTGGCCTCGGCGAACCCGTCGCCGTCGGGCAGGTCCGGCCAGCGCTCGTCAGGCTCGTCGGCCCAGCGTCCGTCGGCGCCCAGGTCGGCACCGGGCCTGGCCACGGCCCGTCCGGCCGGTCGCCCCGCCGTGAACCGGTAGGCCGTTCGTGGTCAGGTCGTGAGCCGGGACGGGTCTGGTGGTACGTCGTCCGGTCGGTACGGGTCTGGTCGGTACGGGGTCGGTGGGTACGGGGTCGGTCGGCACGGGTCGGTGGTTCGGGGGTCGGTCGGCACGGGGTCGGTCCGCTCGACTCGACCGTCGGGCCGCGTGGCTGAGTGGCTCGAATCCTCACGCCCGAGGCGGTCACCCCCGAGGCGGTCACCCACGACGCGCGGTCACGTCCGAGGCGCCCTTCTGGCGGGCGAGGCGCGGACGCGCTCAGTGGCCCGGGTCGCTCATCGGGTTCGCGGCGCCCGCGACTGCGGCGTGGGCCGGCCGCCGTGTCCGCTGCGAGGTGCGGGCGAGTTGCGGCGGACCCCGTCGTCGGCGGGTCCTCCTCTTGCGCTTCCTCCCCCTGCACTTCGTCCCCGTGCACCGCCTCCCCCTGCGCTCCTCGTGCGCTTCCCCGTGCGGCGCGCTCGCCGACCGGGGGTTCCGCGCCGTCTGCAGCCGGGTGATCGGGTTCCGGAGGCGCTGCCGCCTCGCCGAGGCTCGCCGGCATCCGGCGCTCCCCCGCCGCCTGAGCCCTCGGCAGCATCGGCGCGGTCGGCCTCTCGCTCGGGTTGGACGACCAGACGAGCCGTCCGCTTCGCGTCCGAGCGCTCCGGTCGCGTCGGGTCAGGACCGGTCCGCTCCGGCCTCGGGCGCCCGCGGCGGGTCGGCCCACGGCCGGCCTGTTCAGCACGGGCCTGTTCAGCACGGGTCTGTTCAGCACGGGTCTGTTCAGCGCGGGTCTGCTCAGCACCGGAGAAGCTCAGCCGGCGCGGACCTGGCGAGGCTGCCGTCGGTGCGTCAGCCGGTTCACGCGGCACGTCAGCCCCGTCAAACTCCGGCGCTCGCTCGCCCGCGTCGATCTGCGCCGCAGCCGGGGAGGACATCACCCCGTCCGCAGCGGACTCGCCCCCCTCGCCGCCGAACCACACCGGGTCGCGCGCGGCGACGTAGTCGAGCCAGGCCTGGGGCGGTCCGCCCGCGGGCCGTCGCCGGCGATGGACTCTCCGGCGCCTCGTGGCGAACCCGGCTGCCGGTCCACCGGTCCGCGCCCCGAGGCGGCCGGGCGGCCCGCCGAGACGACCTCGCGTACGAGCACGCCGACCGCCTCGGCGACCTGCGCCAGCGCGGCGCGGATCCCGATCCGGCGTACTCTCGTCGCTTCGCTCAGCGGCGTCCCGGTCGACCATGCGTCAGGCTCCCACGCCCACCGACTCGAAGCCCAGCACGACCTCTGCGATGGCCACCTCCGGCGCCGACGCATTCAGGAACGCTCCGGACCAGCGCTTGATGAACGCGTTGATCAGGTCCCACTGCATGACCGGCGCCGAGCCGGCGGAGTTCAGCAGGAAGATCGTCACGTTCTTGCGCTGCACCTCACCGCGGACCGTGGTCTGGAACCAGTCCCACATGGTGGTCGACGCGGTCAGTCCGTAGCTGAGCGTGATGTCGCGGTAGCTGGTGATCGTCGGGATCTGGTGCACCACCTGCGACTGCCCCGCCTCGCGGTACTCCGCGGTAGCAACGTCGATCACGAGCTTGGAGCACTCGGTGAAGTGCGCCACCGCCTCGCCGCCGATCATCACCTGGAAGTTGAACGCCAGGTAGGGATCCACCCAGGTCCCGGTCGTCGCTGCCTCAGCCACGGCTCCTCGCCTCCTCCACACTGGTGCCGCCCGAGAACTGGGAGACCTTGAACACGATGAACTCCGCAGGCTTCACCGGCGCCATCCCGATCTCACAGACCAGCCGACCGGAGTCCACCACATCCGGCGGGTTCACCTCCTCGTCGCACTTGACGTAGAAGGCTTCCTCCGGCGTTCGGCCGACCAGCGCTCCATCGCGCCACAGCCCGGTCAGGAAGGCGATGATGTCGCGGCGGACCATGTGTCTGAGCTTGCTGTCGTTCGGCTCGAAGACGATCCAGTTGGTGCCCAGTTCGATCGACTCCTCGGCCATGCAGAACAGCCGTCGTACGTTGATGTAGCGCCAGTCCGCGTCCGCGTAGTTGATCCGCGCGCCCCAGGGGCGGATCCCGAGCCGGTCGAACTTGCGGATGACGTTCACCCCGACCGCGTTGAGTTCGCCCTGCTCGGAGGGGGTCACGTTGGCCTGCAGGCCGAGCACGCCGCGCATGACCTCGTTGGCGGGCGCCTTGTGGACCCCCCGGGTGGAGTCGGTACGCGCCCAGACTCCCGCCATGTGGCCCGAGGGCGGCGCGAGCACGATCTCCCCGGTGCTGAGGTCGCTCACCCAGACCCACGGGTAGTAGTAGGCGGCGTAGTTGGACTTGCGGGCGAGCACAGCGGCTTGGGGCTGCCTGCGGGGCCGCGCCGCGCCGCCGGCGTCACCTCCTCCGCCGCCGTCGCCACCTCCTCCGCCGCCCGCGGCGGGCTCGGTGGCCGGGCCCTCCACGGTCGCTACGCGCGTCAGCGCCATCACGTCGGGCACGTCCTGCGGCGAGTCGAGGATGGCCACCCGGTCTCGCATCTTCTCGCAGTGACTGATCACCACTTCGTAGTCCGCCGGCGTGATGTACGCCGGAGCGCAGACGATCGCGATCTCCTGGATGCCCTCCAGCACCGACAGACCGGGTCTCTGCGGCGTCCCGGTCAGCGACCCGCCCGGGCCGACGTCGAGGATGTAGCAGCGTCCCTGGGTGTTGGAGAAGAAGCCGTTCACCGCATGCGCGAGCGGGGTCATCGGCCCCTCACCCATGAACTGGTTGACGAACTGACTCCAGTTGGTGATGGCAGTCGGCACGCCGACGGGCGCGTCGGACTTGCCGCCGTGTCCGATGAAGGCCGGCGTGGAGGTGGACTGCGCCTCGATCGGGCGCACGCCACCGAGGACCTCTTCCACGTACACCCCGGGGGTGAGGTAGTTCGGCATGGGCAGACCTTTCCGTCGGAGACGACTGCTAGCTGGATGGAGTGGATGCTGTGGGTTGGCCGAGATCGGTGACCACCAGGTCAACCGGTGGGCTGCCGGCGGGATCCTGTTGAGTGCTGGGGGACAGCGGGTGGGTGCTGAGGGTGCCGCGCGCGAAGACCTCGAGCACCACCTCGCGCGTCGGCAGGCTGAGCGACCACGATCCGTCGTAGGTCGTGCGGGTCGGCCGCCCGTCCGGCCGGAGCCGGACCCGGGCGCCGGACAGCGGCGTGCCGTCGGCGGCGAGTACCCGGCCGCGCACCTGGCGCAGTCCCCCGCTGCGCACGTCGAGCGACTCACGGACCAGCGGCGGCCGCAGCTGCGGGACCTCGCGGCTCAGCGGGACGCTGACCATGAAGCCTGGCCGCACCGGCCGCCCGAGGCCGCGCCACAGGTCGGTGCTCGGCTCGCCGGGGACCAGCGTCCAGTCGCCGCCCCCCAGCAACCGCAACATGGCGTCGGCGAGGTGATCGGCCGCGATCAGCGGATCCGGCCCGGACGCGGTGACCAGCACGTGGGCGTCGACCCGGCTCACGTCGTGCTGGGCCTGGTACGCCGGGACCAGCAGCCGCACCGGTTCCACGGCGAAGGCGTAGTCCGCGCGGGCGGCGGACCGGCCTTCGGAATCTGCGTCGCGCTCGGCGCCGGACAGGCCACCGTCGACGGCATCCGCGCCCTGGAGCACCCCGACGCCGGTCAGCTCCTGAAGGTGATCGCCCAGTGTCCGCAGCGCGTCGGCGAGACCTGATTGCGGCTCGCCGGCCGCGCCGGCCGCGCCGACCCCTGAGTCAGCAGGCTCTGCAGGCATCCGTCCCCATCTCACCGGGCTCGGTCGCGTACACCCCGTCGCCACCGGCAGTGATGACTCGAAGTCTCGGGTGCGGGAGCTGCGTGCGGGATCGCACGGTGGTCGCCCTCCTTGGCACAGTAGTAGTCGCCGTCGCGAGGGGAAAGAGTGGAATGAGCCTCATCGTCGAAGTCCTCAGTGCTCGGGCAGTCTCAGCAGCCGGGGAACGGGCTCTTGCTCACGGTGAGCCGTACCGTGCTGCCGGCCTCGACCGTGGCTCCGGCCTCGGGAGACTGGTTCAGCACGGTGGCGCATTTGGACAGGGCTCCGGTCGACAAGATCATTTTCAGCCCGAGCCCTTTCAGCACAGAGCCGGCTCTGGCGACCGGTTGGCCGCGCAGCTGCGGGACCGTCACCTTCACCGGCCCCGACGTCGCCGACGTCGCGCTTGCGCTGCCGTCGGCGTTGGTGGCGGTGACCACCACGCGCAGCACCTTGCCCACGTCGGCGCGGCCCAGCGCCAGCGCAGGCCCGTCCGCTCCCGCAATGTCGGCGCACTGCTCCTCGGGAGCGGTGCAGCGTTGCCACTGGAACGCGAACGTCAGGTCGTCCCCCTCCCACACCCCCTCGCGTGCGGTCAGCGTCTCGCCGGCGACGCGGTGCCCGCGACCGTCGGGACCTCGGTGTTGCGAACCCCGGCCGGGGAGCGCAGCAGGATGTAGGTCACTCCCCCACCCACCAGCAGCACGAGCGCGGCCACGATGGCGATGATCAGCCAGGGCACCTTCGGCTTCTCCCGCGGTGGCGGCACGACGAAGGACACGGCCTGGCCCAGGACCAGCTTCTCGGTGTCGTCTTCTGGTACGACGGCGAGTTGCACCGTCCCCTGCCCCGCCGGCGCCTCCTCCGGCACCGTCACCGTGAGGGGGACGACCACGGTGGCCGCCACCCCCATCGGAATCTCCGTGGGCCCGTCCACGGCCAGCCAACTGTCGTCGGCGCCCTCGCTACCGCGAGGCGTCAGCCGCGCGCGTACGGGCCGGCCGGTCAGATTGGTGATCGTGAAGCTGGTGCGGCCGGTGCGATCACCGGCCAGGGTCAGGTGGGGCGAGGCCGTCACGGCGAACGGGGTGGCACCGGGGGGCGGGACCGCGATCGGTCCGAGGCCGCCGAAGGAAGGGGTCGGCGTGGTCATAGGGCGTCCACGAAGATCGACATACCACCCAGGAGTGGCGCCTCGACGCCCCTGATACACGCGAGCCGACCGCGCAGCCGCGGCGGATGCCTCAGTTGCCGATGACCAGCGCCGCGATCAGGATCACCACCAGCAGCCCGATCAGGGCCAGCAGCGATCCCACCACGATCAGGACGACCTTGAGCCAGCGTCGCTTCGGCTGCACCTCGACCGGACTGCCGGGAGGTGCGGTGAACGTCACGGCCTGCCCGGTGACCGACTCGGTGTCGTCCTCGGGAACCACTTCGAGGACCAGCAGGTGCCGCCCGCCGGGCGCCTCGGCGGGAACGGTGACGGACACGTTCACCGTCGCAGTCGCGGCGATGCCCATCGGGACCTCGCGGTCCCCGACCACGGCCATCCACCCGTCCTCGGCGCCGTCGCGACCGCGCGGCACCATCCGGGCCCGGACCGGGCGACCGGTCAGGTTGGTGACGATGAACGTCGTGCTGCCCGCACGGTCAGCGCCCAAGGTGAGGTCCGGAGGCGCGGTGACGGCGAAGGGCATCGCCTCGCGCCGCGGCGCCGGCTGGCTGGTCATCGCTGCCTCCCACCGTGGATGTGGCCTTCGTGATCGTCGCGGACCCGATCCGGCCTGAAACCCGATCGGCCTGAACCCGATCGCTGAAACCGATCCGCCTGAGCTGATCTCCACATTCGCCGCCCGGACCTGGGTCGAGGGTATCCGCCGGGGCGGGGTATTTGCGAGAGCCGCCCGGACCTCTACACCAGTGATCAGGAAAAGCCCGATCGGGGTTCAGGGCGCCTCCGTCCTGAAGTGAGGGGATCTCGCATGGACGTCAAGACCATCGCCGGAAGCATCGCCGCCGCCGCCGCGGGAGTCGCGGGCATCGTGGCGGGCGTGCTTCAGCCACAGCCCGGTTTCATCGTCATCGGGATCGCGTTCCTGATCGTCACCGTGTTCGCCCTGGTCATCGGGGCCACCGCTTCGCCGCGCGGGAGCCTCCCGCCGAAACCGTCCATCGGAGCGAAGTTCTTCGGCCTGCCCGACTGGGCGTCGATGGTCGTGATGGGCGTCCTGGTGGTCGGCTTCGTCGTCGGCGGACTGATGATCGCGCTCTGACCCCGGCGCCCGCGCCGCTCACACCGACGAAGCCATCCGCCGTGACGGCCTCGGTCAGCACCTCGATCGAGGTGGCGAAGTTCAGCCGGACGTGGCCCTCTCCGCCTGGTCCGAACCACGGTCCCCCGTTGAGGGCGACCCGCGCCCGGTGCAGGAAGTGCTCGGCCGGGTCGGCGCCGAGTCCGAGCGGCCGGCAGTCCAGCCAGGCCAGGAAAGTGGCGTCGGGAACGCGGAACCCGACCTCGGGCAGGTGTTCGGCGAGCAGGTCGCGGAGCACCGTACGACGGAGGTCCAGCGCGGCTCGGTGCTCATCCAGCCAGCCCGTGCCCGCACGGAAAGCCGTCGCGTGGGCCAGGACCCCCGCGCTGCTCGCGCCGTGGGTGTGCACCTCGGGCATCCTGGCCAGGTCCACCGCGGAGGCGGCGCCGCCGATCAGCAGGGCGGCCTTGAAGCCGGCCAGGTTCCAGCCCTTCGACGCCGAGATGACCGAGAAGCCCGAGTCACCACCCGGGACCGTGAGGTAGGGCGTGAAGCGGGCGTCGTCGTAGGTCAGTGGTGCGTGGATCTCGTCGACCACCACGCGCACCCGGAACCGGGTGGCCAGGGCGGCGACGGCGGTCAGTTCCCGGCGCGTGTGCACGGTGCCGGTCGGGTTGTGCGGGTTGGCCAGGACCAGTGCCGCCCGGTCGGACAGTTCGCGTGCCCTGACCATCGCCCGCTTCAGGTTTCCCAGGTCCAGCCGGCCGTCCTCGCCGAGAGGCGCCATCACCAGGCGTCGGCCGATCGCCGTCACGAAGCCGTAGAACGGGGCGTAGACCGGCGGCGTCAGCACCACCGCGTCCCCGGGCCCGGTGACCAGCGCGAGCGCCTCCACGATGCCGTTCATCACGTCGGTCACCGGCCGGATCAGGTCGACATCCACCGACCAGCCCCAGCGCTCGAGCGCGAACGCGGCCAGCGCCTCGGGATAGTCGCGGCCGTACGGGTAGCCGGTGTCCCCGCTGGCGAGCATGTCCCGGATGGCCCGGCTCACCACCGGCGCAGGAACGGTGTCCATCTCCGCCACCCAGAGCGGCAGCACGTCGGGTGGGAAGACCTGCCACTTGGCACTTCGCCGCCGGCGCAGGTCGCTCAGCGTCAGCCGCTCGAACGGATCAGCCCGGCGTCGAGACGCACGGCGGATGGGCGGTGACACAAGGATTCACGCTATCGGTGTTCCACCGACCCCGCGCCACGCACGCGTACGGGACCGGCCGCAGGTCCTACCGGCGAGGGCTGGTCAGTGGTTGCGCAGCATCGAGACCAGCACGTCCTTCTTCTTGCCGGAGTAGCCGGACAGACCGAGTTCTTTCGCCCGCTTGCGCAGGTCGGCCACGGTCCAGTCGTCGTAGGAGCCGGACTGCCCGCCCGACCGCCCTACTGCCGACCGCCCGCGCGCCGCGCTCGCGTTGGCGATGCGGGCCGCCTTCTCTTTCGACCCGCCTGCGTCGCGGATCGCTTCGTACACCTCGTCGTCCTTCACGCTCGGTCCCGGCTTCTTCTTTCCCGGCATCTGGCCCTTGCCCTTTCTCGATGGTGAGAATCCTTCGTCAAGGTCAGCGCGCTCGAGCCGAGTGGTTCTCCTCGGGCGCCGTCCGCCGCAGAACGAGCGGCAGGACGGCGACGGCGACCACCACGCTCAGCACGATCCCGGCCAACCCGTACGCGAAACCGCGACCTGCGGCGATGTCGACGACCAGCAGGACGGTGCCGACGAGCACCAGGCCCACCCCGGTCAGCGTCAGCCGGAGGAACAGGTTGCCCAGACGGACCACCAGCGCCTTGCGGTGCCGGCGGAACAAGCCTCGGTGCAGCGTCACCGGAGCCAGCCCGAGCGCGGTCGTCACGACCGCCGTCACCACCAGCACCAGGTACACGGTGTGCTGGAAGGGCGTCAGGTCACCGAACCGCGGTTGGAAGGCCACCGTGAGCAGGAATCCGGTGAGGATCTGGGTGCCGGTCTGCGTCACCCGCAACTCCTGGAGGATCTCGCTCCAGTTCCGGTCCATCCGCTCGTCCCGCGATTCGTCCCGCCCGTCCGACGGGTCGGTATCGCGCTGGCGCTGCTCACCCACGGCCGTCTCCCTCATCCCCCGACAACGACTGAGTCAGCGCACGGTGGACGTCACTCCACCACACGCTGTTTACAGGGTAAACCCAGCGCGGGTGCGTCCGGCGCACCGGTGGTGCGGTGGGTCAGCCGCGCAGGACCGCGATGCGGTTGATGAGGTCCTCCAGCGCGTCCTCGAACTCGTCGTCGTACGCGTCGGCGGAGAGCTGAGCCGACAGTTCGAGCAGCCGCGGGTAGGCGGAGAGGTCGTTGCTCTCGATGAACTCCACGTCCTCCTCCACCGGCATGATCGGCTCTCCGGCCTCGGTGGCCGCCTCGAGGAGCAGATGGCCGAGCAGGAAGGTGGAGAAGGCGCGGTAGACGAGCACGCTCTGCTGGTCGGAGAAGCCCAGGATGGCCAGCCCCTCCAGAAAGCCCTCCACCCAGCGCAGGCTGCGCAGTGGCGGCCTCAACCACGGCGCGGCGGGCGGGCGGGTGGCGACGAGCGGGAAGATTCGCGGGTGGGTGATGGCGATGGTCCGCACGGCATGGGCCATGCGCTGCAGGTACTCCTGCCAGCTGCCGCTGATCTGCTCGGTCATGCTGAGGTCGTACAACTCGTTCATCACGTACTCGACCACGCCGTCGAGCAGTTGCTCGCGTCCCGGGACGTAGCGATAGAGCGCCATCGCCTCGACACCGAGTTCGGCGCCCAGTCGGCGCATGGTCAAGCGCTCGCGGCCGTTGGCGTCGATGAAGCGAACGGCCTCGCGCAGGATCTGGTCGCGGCCTAGCGGACGCCGTCCGGCCGGAATCGCCGCCACTGCGATACGGGAGGCTGCGCGATCCTTCGACCCGTCCTCGGACATGGATACACCCCTATGAAGCGCCACTCGATCCGGCTGTCCCCGGGAGCCGGCGCAAGCAGATGTTCAGAACTCGCACCAGTTTACAAGGTAAACATCATGCTCTACATTGAGCTTACGCTGTAAATCAGGCGCCTGTCCTTTCTGATCATAGAGGACCGTCACCCGGCACCGTCGCCGTCTCGGCTGCGGATTGCCCCGCCGGTCGTCTCGACAACGGGAGGGCGGACCCACAACGAGGAGGGTGTCGCATGGCAGGAGCAGGAGACAAGCTCGGCGGCAAGGCCGAGGAGCTGAAGGGCGAAGTCAAGGAGAAGGTGGGCGACGCCACCGACGACCACAGCATGGAGGCCGAAGGGCATCGCGACCAGGCCTCGGGCGAGGCCAAGCAGGCGATCGGCGAAGCCAAGGACGCCATGAGCGGTCTGCGCGACGACGAGGCCGACGTCCGCTGAATCTCAGGTCGGGGCGGTCCCGCTGGCTCGGGACCGCCCCGCCTGGTAGGCCCATCTGCTGGCCGGACCGGATCTCCGCAGTGCGGGCGGCGCGATCGCGCCGCCCATCCAGACGTGGCCTATCTGTCCTCGCCGGGCAGATGGGCCGCCACCTTCACCGATGACGGTCGGTGATGAGGTCGGCAGGCCGATGCGGCCCGCGGGCCACCGCTGTGGTCGGCGCGGCACCCCCCCGCCGCGCCGGCCTCAGGTTCACCTCGTTGGGGCATCGCTGGGTTCGGTGAAGTGGCCGGTACGCCCGGGCGCGACCCCGGCGACCGGTGCGCTCGGCGCGCACTCGCCGGCGACCGTGTCTCCGATCCCAACATGCCGAGCCGGAGATGCTGATCGATCAGGCGGCGACCAGGACCCGCGGGTCGATCAGGACATGCCGGTGGTGGAGATGTGCTCGATGATCGCCGTGGTCGACACCGACGGGGTCCGCGGCAGGTAGACGACCTCGCACACATCGCTCAGATGGTCGAACTTGCCGGCCCAGTCGTCGCCCATGACCAGGATGTCGGCCTCGTGCTGGAGCACGTACTCGCGCTTCTGCTCCAGGCTCTCCTCCACGAAGACCGCATCCACCACCTTCAGACTCGACACGATTTCCAGCCGCTCGTCCTGGCTGAAGACCGGGTTTCGGCCCTTCTTGGAGAAGTTCAGTGCGTCGGAGGAGACCCCGACGACGAGCCGGTCGCCGAGTGCGGCCGAGCGGCCGAGCACCCGAACGTGACCCACGTGCAGTACGTCGAAGGTGCCGAAGGTGATCACAGTCTTGGCTGCCACGCTGGCCTGCTCCCTACCGCTGTCGGCGTCGATCTGATCTGCGATCACCCTATGGGGTCGGGAGCCCGGCTGAACTCGGCGCGCCAGTGATGCCGGTCCGGTGGTTCGCGGAACTCCTCGATCCGCACCGGGGAGAGTCCGTGGTCGACGAACGACTCCACCTCTTGACGGGTGAGGGGCCAGGGCGGTCCCTCGACCTCGTCGCCGTGCTCGCGTGCGGCGCTCAACACGAGCAGCCGACCTCCCGCAGCAACGAACGTGCTGACCCGGCTCACCGCCGTCGGCCGCAACCGGACCGGCAGCGCCTGCACGGTGTAGCACTCCAAGACCAGGGAGAAGTGCTGGCGCCACTCGAGCGGAGGCTCGAGCAGGTTCGCCACCCGGAAGTCCACCGGCGCGGCCGGGAAGCGTCTGCGGGCCGAGGCGATCGCGGTGGCGGAGATGTCGAACGCCACGACGTGGAAGCCGAGTCCGGCCAGATACACCGCGTCCTCACCCATGCCCGACCCCACGACCAGCGTCAGCCGTCCTTGCCCCACGGGCGCGGTGTTGCTCGGCCCAGTTCACCAGCAGCGGGTGCGGCGCCCCGCGATCCCAGGGGATCACCGCTTCCCCGCTCGCCGCCTCGGCGTACAGGCGCTCGAACCAGCCCGTCGCATCGCCCTGCTGCAGCGACTGGCGGGACAGTCGATCGGCATCGGCGTGACGGTCCCGCGGGACCGTCGGCGGCTCGTCGGTCATGGGTCCATCCTCCCGCGCTGCCCTCGGTCCCAGGCCAGCGGGGCGACGTACGCCGACCCCTCCGCCCCCTCCGGCCCTCCGGCTCTCGCCACCCCGCCCGCCCTCCGGCCTCCAGCCCCCTCCGCTGAACCCCGTCTAGACCCAGCCCCCCCCGCCCGTTCCGAGGAAACGCCGAAGAACGACCGGAGGATGCGGCGTGTCGCCTGTCGTCTCTCGGCGTTTCTGAGTCAACCGGATGCGGGGCTGCGGGGTCGGTCAGTGGGGTCGGGGGCGGGGTCGGCCAGCGGGGTCACCGCTCGACGTCGGCGAGCCAGGTCACTGAGCGAGGGCACGAGGCCAGCGAGGGCAGCGAGGCCACCGCCGAGATCAGCGAGCAGCCAGCGCGAGGTCAGCGAGCGAGGTCAGCGAGCACGAGTTCGAGCTGGTCGAGACCGTGCTCGAGCTGGGCGTGCGTGATCACGATCGGCGGAGCCAACCGGATCGTGGAACCGTGGGTGTCCTTGGCCAGCACGTACCGGCGGGCCAGTGCCTCGCACACCTCCCGACCACTCGCCAGGCTGGGGTCGATGTCCACACCGGCCCACAGGCCGCGCGACCGGACGCCGACCACGCCACGCCCGATCATGGCGTCGAGCCGCTGCCGCATCAGCTGGCCGAGCTGAGCGGCTCGCGCCTGGTACTCCCCGGTGGCCAACAGGTCCACCACCGCGCGGCCCACGGCGCAGCCGAGCGGGTTACCCCCGAAGGTGCTGCCGTGCTGGCCCGGGCGCAGCACGCCGAGCACGTCGCGGTCGGCCACCACAGCCGAGACCGGTACGACGCCGCCGCCCAGCGCCTTGCCGAGCAGGTAGACGTCGGCCACGACGCCGTCGTGCTCGCAGGCGAGCGTGCGGCCCGTACGCCCGAGACCGGACTGGATCTCGTCGGCGATGAACAGCACCCGGTGCCGGCGGGTCAGCTCGCGAACCCCGGGCAGATAGTCGGCCGGCGGGATGCGTACACCCGCCTCGCCCTGGATCGGTTCGAGCAGGACCGCCACCGTGTTCTCGGTGATGGCCGCGTCCAAGGCCTCGAGGTCGCCGTAGGGCACGGTCACGAAGCCGGGCGTGTAGGGCCCGTAGTGGTCGTGCGCCTCGGGATCGTCGGAGAAGCTGACGATCGTGGTCGTCCGGCCGTGGAAGTTGCCGCCCGCGACGATGATCTGGGCGCGTCCGTCCGGCACCCCCTTGACCTCATAGCCCCACTTGCGAGCCACCTTGATGCCTGACTCGACGGCCTCGGCGCCGGTGTTCATCGGCAGCATCATGTCCTTGCCGACCAGCGCAGTCAGGCCGTCGGCGAACGGGGCGAGCTGGTCGTGGTGGAAGGCTCGCGACGTGAGCGTCACCCGGTCCAGCTGCTCGCGGGCCGCCGCCAACAGCGCCGGATGCCCGTGGCCGAAGTTGGCCGCCGAGTAGGCCGCGAGGAAGTCCAGGTAGGGCTGCCCAGCCGTGTCGGTGAGCACCGCCCCCGATCCGGAGGCGACCACCACCTCGAGCGGGTGGTAGTTGTGCGCGACGTGCGCGTCCTCTCGGGCCAGCAGCTCGTCGGCGCCGTGGCGGGCGTCGGTGATCACGCTCATGATCCTCCTCCTTCTACGGTCGGCGGGCCTGCGGTGAGTCGTCGGGGCGATCGTGGATCCTCGGACCCGGGGCGGGCAGCCCGGATCTCCTGGGTGCAGCACTTCACGCTGCCGCCGCCCTTGGCCAGTTCGCTCAGATCGACCGGGACGGGCCGGTAACCCGCCGCGGCGATCGCCTCCCGCAGCCCGCCGGCTCCAGCAGGCAGGAAGACCTGCAAACCGTCGCTGACCGCGTTCAGTCCGAAGGCGCAGGCGTCGTACTCGTCGGCGATCACGGCGTCGGGGAAGCGATCGGCCAGGAGTTGCCGGCTGGCCTGGCTGAACGCCCCGGGGTAGTAGGCAAGGTGTTCGCGTTCGTCGTCGAGCACCGCGAGGGCGACGTCGAGGTGGTAGAAGCGTGGGTCGATCAACTCCAGGCTCAACACCTCGCGGCCGGTGAGGGCCGCCAGTTCTGCGTGAGCTTCGCGGGTGGTGCGGAAGCCGTATCCCGCGAGGATGTGGCGCGACAGGACGGCGAAGTCACCTTCGGCCTCATTGACCGCGGTCGCCTGCTGCACCTCCCCGCCGCCGTAGAGGATCCCGTGCCGGGCGTGCCACTCGCTGTGGGCACGGGCTTCCGCGGCCCGCTGCGGATGCGCGAACCGAGCGCCGAGCACCCGGCCGTCCACCACGGTCGCCCCGTTGGCGGCGTACACCATGTCGGGCAACCCCTCCACCGGCTCGAGCAGGTCCACCCGGTGCCCCGCTGCCCGGTAGGCCGTGACCAGCCCCCACCATTGGCTCAGGGCGAGCGTGCGGTCGACCCCGGATCCCGGGTCCATCCAGGGATTGATCCGGTACGACACGGCGAAGTGGGTCGGCGGGCACATCAGGTAGTGCCGGATCCGCGCCTGCCGCGACGAGCGGCCGGCCGCACTCAGCACGGAGATGGTCATAGGTCAAGGGTATGGTGGAGCGATGTGCAAACCAGCATCGCTCTGCACGAATCTGGGTGGGTTAAGTTGCGCATAGACGAGCTCGATCACAAGATCCTTGCGCTTCTGATCGACAACGGCCGGGAGAGCTTCGTCACTCTCGGCCAACGGGTCGGCCTCTCGACAGCAGCCACCAAACGGCGAGTGGACCGGCTGCGGCGGGAAGGGGTCATCCGCAGGTTCAGCGCGGACGTGGAGCCGGCCGCGCTGGGCTGGACCATCGAGGCGTTCGTGGAGCTCTACTGCGAGGGACGGGTCCCGCCGGATCACATGCGCCAGCTGGTGAGCACGATCCCGGAGGTGGTCGAGGCCTACACCGTGACCGGCGAGGCGGACGGCATCCTGCGGGTGCGCGCCTCGGACACTGCGCACTTCGAGCGGGTGCTGGGGGTGATCCGGCACCATCCCGGTGTGAGCCGTACGCGCTCGGCGCTGGTGCTGTCACGGCTGTAGTCAGGGTGCGTCGCTCAGCTCACCGCGAGCTCGGCCTCGGGTACCGACCGGCAGAGCGGGCACCGCTGGAAGGGCGCCATCCAGCCCCGGTCGGACAGGACGGCGTAGATCTCGAAGGCGACCGCACACGGCCGGGTCGTCACGTCGCGCCAGCCGTAGCGGAGCGTGGTCCGCCCGACGAGCGCGTGCTTGTTGTCGCGATTCATGTCGCGGAAGGCGCCGGCACCCTCATGCCCCACCCGTCCGTCGAGCTCGACCAGCACGCCGAACAGCGCGTAATCGACATCCGTCCGATGACCGAGGCCCGCACGCGATTGCTGCCGGTCCCCCCGTGGCAGCTCGTGTGGCCGTTCGACGTCACGGAGGAAGCGCACCTCCAGGCTGGACTCAGCTCCCTCGCCGACATCGGCGAACAGCCCCTGAAGCAGCTGCCGGTGGGGGTGTCGGCTGCGACCACCCAGCTCTGCCCGCAATCGGGCGATGGTCGAGCGTCGCTTCTGGACCGCCGTGGTGACCAGCCCGATCACTGCGTCCTCGTCCAAGCTGGCGGCGAGGTCGATCACCGCCGCCTCCACACTCAGTCTGGGCGGATCGCCGACCGACCGCGCTCCCCGCACCCCTGTGCGTTCGCGTACGAATCGCCAGGGGCCACTGACCCCGATCCGACGCTCCCAGTCGACAAGGACGTCGATCTGCTGCGGCGCGGGAGTGGACAGCCCGTGCAGATGCGCTGACGCCTCGGGTCCGAGCCGAGCACCCGGACCGCCGAGCAGGACGCCGGCCCACGCCAGCGCATCCCAACTCGGAGCAACCGGCGCCGTGAGGTAGACGCCGCGCACGAGTCGGTCCCAGTGTCGGGTGGCGACCAGGCGCCCGAGGATGTCCCGAGTGAGGCCGAAGCCGACGGCCTGCTCAGTGGTCAGCACCCCAGCCTGCAGCTCGGCCAGGCGAAGCAGGGGCTCAGGGATCTCGTGACGTCGGTGCACGTGGGGAGTCTGCGGATGACGGACCCGAATCGTCCGCCCAGCGGTGCACCCTGTGGATAACGTGGTCACGCTGACATTGGGGAAACTAGCTCGGCATAGTCGCCGCGTTCCCTTCCCCACTGTCGGCGGAGGGCGCGGATGCGGACTAAACCTCCCGCCCAGATGCGTTAAGTTCTTGTGAATGAGGCGGGATCAGTGACTGAGACGCCAGCTCCGGGGCGCCGGATCCGGATCACCGACTTCGCCGTCGCCAAGAAGCAGCAGCAGCGGTGGGCGATGCTCACCAGCTACGACCAGTACACCGCCGCGCTGTTCGACGAGGCCGGCGTCTGGGCGCTCCTGGTCGGCGACTCGGCGGCCAACAACGTCTACGGCTACGAGACGACCCTTTCGGTGACGGCCGACGAACTGCTTCCGCTGGTCAGGGCGGTGGTCAGATCGACCAAGCGGGCCTTCGTGATCGGTGACCTGCCCTTCGGCTCTTACGAGGACGGTCCCTCCCAGGCCCTCGAGACCGCCATCCGCTTCATGAAGGAGGGCGGCTGCCACGCGGTGAAGTTCGAGGGCGGGGTGCGGGTCGCCGACCAGATCCACAAGATCACCGAGGCCGGCATCCCGGTCATGGGCCACATCGGATTCACCCCTCAGAGTGAGCATCAGCTCGGCGGCTACCGCGTCCAGGGCCGCGGGGACGACGCCAAGCGGCTGATGGAGGACGCCCACGCGGTCGCCGACGCCGGCGCGTTCGGCGTGGTGCTGGAGATGGTGCCGGGCGACCTCGCGGCTCAGGTGACCGCGGAGCTGGACATCCCGACCGTGGGCATCGGCGCCGGGCCCGGCTGCGACGCCCAGGTCCTGGTGTGGCAGGACATGCTCGGCCTGCGTCGCGGGAAGATGCAACGCTTCGTCAAGCAGTACGCCAACCTGGCCCAGGTGATCGGCGACGCGACCGCCGCCTACGTCGAAGAGGTGCGCAGCGGGACCTTCCCGACCGAGCAGCACACCTTCGCCGCCGGTGCGGCGACACCGAGCCGGCCGTGATCGTCGCCGCCAGCCTCACCGAGTACACCGAGGCCGCGCTCGCCCAGCCCAGCCCGCGCCCCCGCACCGCCTACGTGCCGACGATGGGCGCCCTGCACGACGGTCACCGCTCCCTCATCCGGCACGCACGCGGCCTCGCCGACCGCGTCGTGGTCAGCATCTTCGTCAACCCGCTCCAGTTCGGTCCCGACGAGGACTACGCGCGCTATCCCCGCCCGATCGAGACCGACCTGGCCACCTGCGAGGCGGCGGGGGTGGACGTGGTCCTGCGCCCGAGCGTCGCCGAGCTGTACCCAGCGGGTCGCCAGGTCAGCGTGAGCGCCGGCACCATGGGAACGGTTCTGGAGGGGCGTTCACGCCCCGGACACTTCGACGGCGTGCTCACCGTGCTGCTCAAGCTGTTCAACATCATCCGGCCGGACGTCGCGGTCTTCGGCCGCAAGGATGCCCAGCAACTGGCCTGCATCGATCGCATGGCGCTCGACCTGAACCTGCCGGTGGAGATCGTCGGTGCTCCGACCGTACGTGACCCCGACGGCCTGGCGCTGTCCAGCCGCAACGCCTACCTGACCGCAGCCGAGCGGCTGATGGCGCTCAGCATTCCCGCCGCCCTCGAGCGGGCGGCCGGCCAGCACACCGTCCCGTCCGCTCGCAGCGCCGCGTACGAAGTCCTCAACCGGGCCGCGGCGGAGACCTCGTTCCGCCTGGACTACGCCACATTGGTGAATCCGGGCACGTTCGCCGAACTGTCGCAGGACCATGTCGGACCGGCGCAGTTCGTCATCGCCGCGACCGTCGGAGGCACTCGCCTGATCGACAACACGCCGTGTCGTGCGAGCCGGCGTCGAACGGTGACAGCTGAGCCTGCAGGCGCGATGGACCACGGGAGTCTGATGGATCTGGAGGCGGCAGCCGACGAGCTCTACGGCATCTCTCCGGACGCCTTCGTCGAACGCCGTATCCGGCTGGTGGCTCAGGCTCGCGCCGCCAAGGACCGCGAACTGGCCCGCCAGATCGGCCAGCTTCGCCGCCCCACCCGTACGGCGTGGTTGGTGAACCTGCTGGCTCGCCACGAACCGGACCGGCTGACCGAGCTGCTCACCCTTGGCGCCGCCCTGCAGGACGCACAGCGGCGGATGTCGGGTGAGGACCTGCGGCGCCTGTCCCGGCAGCGACGGAGTCTGGTCGATTCGCTCGCCCGTCGCGCGGTGACCCTCGGCGAGGAGCAGGACTACGCCGCGGCCGACGGGACGCTCCAGCAGGTCGGTCAGAGCCTCCAGGCTGCGCTGGGCGACCCCGAGGTCGCCGAACTGGTGCGGCTGGGCCGGCTCACGCAGGCCGTCACCTACGGCGGTTTCGGGCCGGGTGACCTGGCTGCGGCGTTGGCGGCATCCCTCCCGGGCCCGGGCCGGACCGGTCGCCCGATCTGGTCGCGGAGTCCCGGGAGGCGACCGACGCCGCGCCCGGCGCGGAAGCGGCCGAGCACGAGGACCTCGCGATCCGCGAGGCAGCTGAGGCGGCCGGCGCAGCGGCTGCGGCGGCCCGCGAGTTGGCTGAGGCTGCCCGCGCCCAGGCCGACCGAGCACGGAGTGAAGCCGAGGAGGCCGAGGCCGTCGCGGACGAGGCCACCCGACGCTCCGACACGCTGGCCGATGAGGTGGAGACACTGCGGGCCCGGCTGCGGGAGACCGAGACCGCCGAGCGGGCGGCCCGCGAAACCGCCCGGGCGGCGCGCAAGCGCCACGCCGAACTGCGGCATGCGGCCGACAAAGCCGAAAAGTCCGCCGTGGAGGCCGCCGGCCGCGCCTGACGACGCCTCCTGGACCCCACGGGCGCCGGTCAGGCGTAGACCGCTCCACTCTCTCTGACAGCATGGCCGCGCAGGCCGGAGCGTACGGGCGAGTCGGCGCGGAGAGGAGGACTCACCAGTGAGCGAACACCGGCGGTGCGCCGTGGTCTACAACCCGACCAAGGTGAGCGACACCTTCGTCGACACGGTCAACGAGCGCCTCGCCGAGGACGACTGGACCGACACGCTGTGGCTGGAGACGACGGCCGAGGATCCCGGCAGCGCCATGACCGCGCAGGCCCGCGAGGCGGCGGTCGACCTGGTGCTGGCCGCCGGTGGCGACGGGACGGTGCGCATGGTTGCGAGCGGGCTGGCCGACTCGGGGATCCCCCTCGGCGTGGTGCCGGCCGGAACCGGCAACCTGCTGGCACGCAACCTGGGTCTGCCGTTGGACCAGCCCGCAGCGCTAGAGGTGGCGCTCGCCGGCCACACCCGCACGCTGGACCTGGTCGAGGTGAGCGCCGACGAGGGCGAGCCCACCCACTTCGCGGTGCTGGCCGGGGTCGGGGTGGACGCCATGATCATGGACGAGGTGAACCCGGAGCTCAAGAAGAAGGTCGGCTCGGTCGCGTACTTCATCGCCGCGGGCAAGGCGCTCGGACGGCTGCCCGTCGACCTGGAGATCATCCTCGACGAGCGCCGCACGTACCGGCGCCGGGCCATGATCTGCGCGGTGGGCAATGTGGGCGAGCTGCCGGGCAACATCAGTCTCATACCGGACGCCCGCCCCGACGACGGCCAGCTGGACGTCTACGTGGCATCGCCGCACCGCTTCACCCACTGGATCCGGGTGCTGGTGCGCTTGATCACGCTGCGTCGGCGTTCCGACGATCGGGTCGACCAGTGGCGCGCCTCCCGCGTGGAACTCCGCCTGAGGGGCCGCGACAGCTACCAGCTCGACGGCGACGTGGTCGGCGAGTGCCGCAAGCTCGTCGCCGAGATCCGACCGGGCGCACTGGTCGTCTGCGTGCCGGTCGCTGAGTAGCCGACCCCGCGTCGCGGCCGGTCCGGCTCCGGCGCGCGAGTTGCGGGTTGCTGGAATGCGGGGTGCAACCAACGGCGATCCTGCCGCCGAACCATCTCGGTAGAGTCGTGATGATCTCGAGGAGTCCCCACATGCCGTTGACCGTGCTCGTGACCGGAGCATCCGGTTTCGTCGGATCCCACCTCGCCGCGGCGCTGGCCGAAGCCGGCCACACCGTCCGGGCCATGACCCGGCGACCCGAGTCGTACGAGGGCGCCGGCGAACCGGTCGCGGGAGACGTCAGCGATCCGGCCAGCCTCGATTCGGCCCTCACCGGAGTCGACGCGGCCTACTACCTGGTCCACTCCCTCGACGACGACGATTTCGAGCGCAAGGATGCCGAAGCTGCCAAGGCCTTCGCCGCTGCGGCGGAGAAGGCGGGGATCGACCGGATCATCTACCTCGGCGGGCTGGGGCGCGAGGGACAGGACCTGTCCGCCCATCTTCGCTCGCGGCGAGAGGTGGAGCGGCTTCTGGCCGGTGGCCGCGTGCCCGTGACGGTGCTGCGCGCGGCGATCATCGTCGGCCACGGCGGCATCTCCTGGGAGATCACGCGGCAACTCGTCGCGCACCTGCCCGCCATGGTGGTGCCGCACTGGGCCACCACGCGGACCCAGCCCATCTCGCTGCGGGACGTCATCCGCTATCTGGTCGGCGTGCTGGAGCCGGTCGAGGCGCGTGGCCAGACCTACGAGATCGGCGGACCGGAAGTGCTGACCTACGCCGAGATGATGCAGCGCGTGGCGAGGATCCGGCACGACCGATCCCTGCCGATGGTGGCCGTACCCCTGCTGACGCCCAGACTGTCCTCGCGCTGGCTGTCCCTGGTCACCGACGTCGACGCCGCCACCGCGCGCAACCTGGTCGACTCGATGAGCAACGAGGTCATCGTGCAGGACACGACGATCACCGACGTCGTGACGCACCGGCCGATGGGTTATGACGAGGCCGTACGGGAGGCATTCGAGCAGCGCGCCGCGGCGCTCGCCGATGCCTGACGCCTCGATGCGAGACATCCCGGTGCCTGACCGGCCACGCCTGACGGGCACGTGCCTGACGGAGCACGGTCCGTCTGACGGGCGCGTTGCCTGACGGGCCCTGTGCCTGACGTACCGGGACCGGCCGCAACGCGATCCGGGAGCAGCCGCCCCGGCGGCGGCCCCGCGTGGTCGGGCATGCGGTCGGCGTCGTCCGTCCGGTGCTGATCGACAAGGTGGAGCGCGACCACCAGCAGTCCGACGCGATGTTCCGTGCGCCGGCGGATCGCGGTCGCGATCACCCTGGTGGTCGGCGCGACCCTGCTCGGACTGTCGTTCTCCCTGGACCAGGGCGACCCGATGTTCTACCCGCTGACGTTCGCCCTCGCCGCCACCTGGATCCTGGGCAGCCTCGCCTCCGGACCCCTGCACCTGGGGCACATCCACATCCGCGGCGTACGTCGGCGACCCGTGCTGACCGCGATCGCCGTCGGTCTCGTCCTGGCCGCCGTCTTCGCCGTTGGCGGACTGATCATTCGCGAGATCCCGCCGCTCGCCCGCTTCACCGAAGACGTCCTCGGTTACGCGCGCGAGAACAACCTGGCGATCGTCTTCGTGATCATCCTGGTCAACGGCATCGCCGAGGAGTTGTTCTTCCGCGGCGCGCTGTTCGCCGCCATCGGCGTACGCCATCCCGTGCTGATCTCGACGGTCATCTACGCCCTGGCCACCGTTGCCGGTGGAAACCCGGTGCTGGTCTTCGCCGCCGCCGTGCTCGGCGCAGTGGTCGGTCTGGAGCGCCGGGCGAACGGCGGCGTCCTGGCCCCGATCCTGACCCACATCACCTGGTCGTCGCTGATGCTCTTCGCGCTGCCCCCGATCTTCGCCGCCGCGTGACGCGGCGCGGGAGGATCAGACTGCGGGGGGCGGCCCGTCGTAGCGGTTCTCCTGGACGTGCTTGGTCCGGCCGCGCTGGTACTGCATCAACAGCGCGACAACCAGAGCCACCACCCCGGCCACGATGAAGATGATGCCGAGCGTGTCGTCGGAGACGAACGGCATGTCGACGTTCAGTGCAAAAAGCAGAATGGCCCCGATGACGATCAGGACGATGCCCAGTCCAATTCCCATGCTTACACTGTAAGCGCATCGGCCTCCGTCCGTGGACACTTGGGCGAGAGACCCTCTGGGCGCGGTCAGTTGGCCTATCCTGCTGCACCCGCACCGCGACCCCTGCTGCGGCAAGCCTGGCGCGCGACCACCCGAACCTTCTCGCTGGCCGAGAAAACCGTTCCTCGCGACGTTTCAGGCGGATCCCCCCACATCTCGGAGGAAACGCCGAGAGCGACCCGGAATGTGGCCGATCTGGCGTCGTCTCTCGGCGTTTCCTGCACGAAGGTGCTTCCGGTGGGAGGGGAGGAGGAGCGAGGAGGAGGGGACGGGCGGAAGGATGGAGTGAGGTCGGGTTGGACACTGGGGCATGGCGAAGGCGGGGCTGGACCAGGTGGTGACCGTCGAGGGTCGCGTCCTCAAGCTGACCAACCTGGACAAGGTGCTCTACCCCGAGACGGGCACGACCAAGGCCGACGTGCTGTCCTACTACGCCCAGGTGGGACCGACCATGCTGCCGCACCTGTACGAGCGGCCGGCCACCCGGAAGCGCTGGCCCGACGGCGTCGGGCCGAAGAACGGCAAGCCGCCCACGGTCTTCTTCAACAAGGACCTGGCGGCCGGCACCCCGGAATGGGTGCCGCGGCACACGATCGCGCACCGGGACCACGACAACGACTACCCGGTGATCAACGACCTGGCCACCCTCACCTGGCTCGCCCAGCTCGCCGCATTGGAGATCCACGTCCCGCAGTGGCGCTTCGGCCACGACGGGCAGCCCCGCCACCCCGACCGGCTGGTCCTCGACCTGGATCCGGGGCCGGGGGTGAGCCTGGCCGACTGCGCCCAGATCGCCCTGCTCGTCCGCGACCTCCTGCGCGGGATCGGACACGACCCGGTGCCGGTGACGAGCGGGAGCAAGGGCATCCACCTGTACGCGCCGCTCGACGGAGCGCAATCCTTCGAGCAGGCCAGCGCGGTGGCCCGCGAGCTGGCCAGGGCGCTGGAGGCCGACCACCCCGACCGGGTGATCGCCAGCATGAAGCGCTCCGAACGGGACGGCAAGGTGTTCATCGACTGGAGCCAGAACAACGGGGCCAAGACCACCGTCTCGCCCTACTCCCTGCGCGGCCGGGACCGCCCGATGGTGGCCGCACCGCGCAGCTGGGAGGAGATCGCCTCGCCTGACCTGGCCCAACTGGAGTACGAGGAGGTCATGGCGCGGGTCCTGGCCGGTCCCGATCCGCTAGCGGTGATGGCCGACCCCGAGGCGGGCGGCCCGCGGAGCCGATCGGGCCGCACCTCGTCCGGATCGGCTCGCGACCTACCGGGGCATGCGGGACGCGGACAAGACGCCGGAACCGGTGCCCGCCGAACCCGCGGCCGCCGGACCCGACGGCTTCAGTTTCGTCATCCAGGAGCATCATGCGCGGGCCCTGCACTGGGACTTCCGCCTGGAGCGCGACGGGGTGCTGGTCAGTTGGGCCGTGCCCAAGGCCCCGCCCACCGACCCCAAGGTGAACCACCTGGCGGTCCAGACCGAGGACCACCCGCTGGAGTACGGCAGCTTCGAGGGCGCCATCCCGCGCGGTGAGTACGGCGGCGGCGAGGTGACGATCTGGGACGCGGGGACCTACCAACTGCACAAGTGGGTCGACGGAAAAGAGGTGGTGGTGACCTTGCACGGCCGGCCCGGCGGCGGGCTCGGCGGCGTACGGAAGTTCGCGCTGATCCATACCGGCGGTGGCGGCGGCAAGGCCGAGCGCAACTGGCTGATGCATCTGATGGCCGAGGCGGGGCCGGCCGCCGGCGACGGGGCGAACGGTGATCAGGCGAGCGGCGACGGGGCGAGTGACGACGGGGCGAGCGGCGATCGGGCGAGCGGCGATCCCCCGGCCGCCGGCGACGCCCGGGCGTTCCCCGAGGACGTGGCCCCGATGCTGGCCACGCCGCAGGACCCGGCCCGTTTCGGCGACGAGCAGGGGTGGGCGTTCGAGATGAAGTGGGACGGCGTGCGCACGCTGGCCTACCTCGCCGGGGGCAGGGTCAAACTGCTCAGCCGCAAGGGCCGCGACGACACCGGGACCTACCCCGACCTGCTGCCCGACCTGGCCGCGATCGGGTGCGAGACGGCGATCCTGGACGGCGAGATCGTGGTGGTCGACGCGGACCGCCGACCGAGCTTCGGGCTCCTGCAGCACCGGATGAACCTCAGCCGACCGGCCGATGTGGAACGGGCGACCCGGACCTGGCCGGCTCAGGTGATGCTGTTCGATCTGCTCGAACTCAACGGCCAGTCCCTGGTGCGCCGCCCCTACGAGGAGCGGCGGGCCCTGCTGGAGGATCTCGTCCAGCCCTCCCCCACGTCCCGGGTGCAGGTGCCCCCGATCTTCGACGGCGACCTCGCCGACGCCCTCGGCATCGCTCGCGCGATGCGCCTGGAGGGTGTCGTGGCCAAGCGCCGCAGCTCGGTCTACCAGCCCGGCCGCCGGGCCCAGACCTGGCTCAAGCTGAAGGAGGCCACGATGCAGGAGGTGGTCGTCGGCGGCTGGCGACCAGGGCAGGGGCGCCGCGACGGCGGCATCGGATCGGTGCTGGTGGGTGTGCCGACCCCGGAAGGGCTGCGCTACGTGGGCCGCGTCGGGTCCGGCTTCGACGACAAGATGCTGGATGAACTGCAGACCCTGCTGGAACCCCTGGCCCGTAGGGACTGCCCGTTGGTCGAGGTGCCGCGGGAGGACGGCCGGGATGCGCGCTGGGTGGAGCCTCGACTGGTCGGCGAGGTGCGCTACGGGGAGCTCACCGAGCCCGGCCGGCTGCGCCATCCGGTCTGGCGCGGGCTGCGCCCCGACAAGGACCCGGATCAGGTGCAGTGGGAGGGCCAGCCCCTGAGCTGAGGCGGTCAGCGGATTGACAGCGGTGGGAAAGGGCCCGAGCCTGGCGTTCTAGCGTCGGCATATCCCACCCCACCCAAGGAGGACCCCGTGACCACCTCGCCCACGTTCGCCGCCAACCCCGGTCTGAGCGCCGACGCGTACGCCGACAAGCTCTTCCACGCCACGCTCGGCGCGGTGGAAACCCTCGCCGCGTACGTCGGCGACCGGATGGGCTGGTACTCCTCGCTCGCCACCGACGGCCCGGCGAGCGCGAGCGAGCTGGCGGCGCGTACCGCAAGCCAACCGCGCTACTGCCTGGAGTGGCTGGAGATGCAGGCCGCATACGGCACGCTCAGCGCCGAACCGTCGGCCCGAGACCCCTACGACCGACGGTTCACGCTGCCGCCCGGGCACGCCGAGGTGCTGACCGATGAACACAGCCTGGCGTACCTCGGAGCGCTGCCGCGGATGTTCGGTGCCATCGGGCCCCAGCTGCCGAAGCTCCTGGACGCCTATCGAAGCGGCGGCGGGGTGAGCTGGGCCGAACTCGGCGACGACGCGCGCGAGTCCCAGGCCGCCCTCAACCGGCCGTGGTTCGAATCCCGGCTCGGACCGGCCCTGGCGGGATGCCCTGAGGTTCACGACGCGCTGGTGGCGCCCGGCACGCGGATCGCCGACGTCGGCTGCGGAGCCGGCTGGTCCACCATCGCGCTGGCCCGCGCGTATCCGGGTACGCGCCTGGTGGGGGTGGACGTGGACCAGCCATCCCTCGACATGGCTCGTGCCCACGCGGCTCGGGCCGGCGTCGCTGACCGCACCAGCTTCCGGCTGGCGGGTGGGGAGACGCTGGCAGACGGTGAGCAGTTCGATGCAGCCTTCTCTTTCGAGGCCTTGCACGACATGCCGCGCCCGGTCGAGGTACTCGCCGCCATCCGGCACAGTGTCCGGCCCGGCGGTCCGGTGATCATCATGGACGAAGCCGTGGCCGAGGAGTTCGAGGCGCCGGCGAACGAGGTGGACCGGCTGATGTACGGCTTCAGCATGTTCGTGTGCCTGCCGGACGGGCTGTCGTCGACGCCGTCCGAGGGCACCGGCACCGTGTTCCGCCGGTCGGTCCTCCAGTCGTACGCGGAGCGGGCCGGCTTCACCTCGGTGTCGGTCCTACCGATCCGCGACTTCAGCTTCTTCCGGTTCTACCGCCTGATCGGCTGAGTACGCCCGCACTCTAGGACCGGTCGTCCACGCTCACCTCGGTCAGCCAGTCGACCGAGGCGTACCTCGTTGATCGACGCACCGTCAGGTCTGGCCGCCTGCCCGCAGGCGTGGGGCGCGCGCAGCCTCGCGCTGGCAGGCGGCTCGAGACCGCTGGCGTCCGTCGCGGATGTTTCACAGCTCCAGCGCGCCGAGCTTACCGCATGACCATCCCCGGCCGGCTCCCGGTCCCCGCACCCCAAGCCGCTCACCTCCAGCCAGTCGCTCCACCCGGGCCAGCTCACCCCCGGCCACGGCTACTCCTCGATCACCGCGGAGAGCTGGACGCCTCGGTGAAGCGCCAACCGTTCGGCCTCCGCATCTATCCGCGTGCGGGTCGCCGCCGGAACCGGATGCCACAGCTGCAGCCGTACGGTGAGCGCCTGGCCCGCAGCCCGGGGTCGCCAGGTCCCCACGATCTCTCCCCCGTCGAGCACCGCGCCCGGACGGCCGAGCGTGGGCCACAGCCCGTGGTGGCGGGACGTGTCGGGCACCAACAGATCGCGGTCACGGCCCTGCATCAAGAGGTCATACGGGCCGAGCAGCCGGGTGACCCCGGTGACGGCGCCGGCCCCGGCCACCCCGTCCAGCAGCCATGCGGTGCCGCCTTCGACGGACACCTCGACCGCGTCCTCGGGCCAGTGCGCCTTGACCTCGGCGACCGGGGCATCGAGGAACTGCGGCAACCAGCCGAGGGGTGGCCGGGCCGAGCAGGCGCAGGTAGTTCCGGATCGGATGCAGGTGCGCTGGTGCCGCGGTGGGATCGTTGGCGGGGCCGGCTGGACGCCGCGGCCAGCCCTCGATCCGACGCAGCACGGGCGGGGACGTGCCGGGTTGAAGCTCCAGACCGCCGTAGAGCGCGCTGATCCGAAACGGGATCTCCCAGGCGTGGGTCGCACGGCAGGATGCGCATCGGCGCAGGTGCGGCGGCGCCAGACGAGCGGCGAGCGCGGTCGACGCCTCGCCCTTGACGGTCGGCACCCTCACCACCGCGCGCAGCTGCCGGGCGACGTCGGCAAGCCCGTCGAGGGTGCGGATGCCCGCCTCGCGCAGCGGCTTGTCCGCCCCGAAGACCCGCTTCGCCGCGTCACGCTCTGACAGCGGCGACGTCGCGACCATGACGTCGTACAACTCCGAGCGCCGGTAGTAGTGCGGGGCACTGCGCAGGGTCCAGGCGAGTGCCAGCTCGGAGCCGGCCTCGAGCTCACCCGGCGACCCGATGCGCACCCCCCGGTTGGCCAAGGCCCAACTGGCTCCGTCGCGCCCGGTGTCCTGGACACCGAAGTCGAGGACCGCGGCGTCGACCAGGCCCCGGGTCCCCCGCTCCGCGTCCAACTGCTGAGCGCGGATCCGGTAGGCCATCACCTCCGTCCGATCCATTCTCCGAACCTAAGCCTCGACCACTGACAGGCCACTTCCGGCCGGCGCTCCCGTACGGCGTCCGACCACGGTGTGAATCGGCCGGGCAAGCTGCCGGCAGCTTGGGACCTGCTACCGCCGCCAGCCCTTGACCGGCTCTGCTCAGCGGGAGCATTCTGCTGGCGTGAAGTACATCGCACTCACGATCGGCGGGCACTACGTGCGCTGCGGGCTCGACGGCACGTACGGGCTGCCGGGGGTGTACGCCAACGGCACCGGACTCGGCGACGACTCGATCTTCGAGCGGATCCAGGTCGGACCGGGCCGGGTGGTGCTCCACCCGCTCTCCGGCGGTTTCCTGCAGGCCCGCCCGGACCACACGCTCGCAGTCAACCCCGACGGGTACGAGGTGTGGGAGACCTTCGACGAGATCGAATGGCCGGGTGACCGCTTCTCCCTCCGTACCTGGCAGCGCAGGTTCGTCTGCGCCGAGAACGGCGGCGGGGGGGCCATGATCGCCGACCGAACCGAAGCCGGAGAGTGGGAACGCTTCTCCTACGAGGTACCGCCGGCGGGTCTTCTGCCGCCGGAACCCGCGCCCGAGCAGCGACCAGGGTGCACGACACGATCGGCGGGAAATCGCCACGGCTGGGCACCGTGGGGCGGGTCGAACGTGGTGACCGCATCGACGGCGGACGTGACACCACTCCGTTCAAGCCCTGAGCCAGCCCGCCACCGTCTCATTAGCCATCGGCTGAGGGCACCGCGCACGGCGATCCGATCACGGGACCTGCGAGCCCTTCCGGGCAGGTTCACGCTGCGTCCGCGAACGAGGTGACCGCGCCGCAGCAACGGCACCCGGATACGGTTAGTCGGTTGGAGTCCGGCCAGGTCGACCACGCGAGAGGGGCCAGATGGGCGCGCACGCCAATTGCTATGTCGTCTTGAGAGCGGCAGGGGTCGCGGTCGTCCTCGACGTGACGGGCGGGCAGTTGCCCGCCGTCGTCCACTGGGGCGGCGACATCGGACCGGTCGGCCTCGACGATGCCCGCGGCTCGCGCTCGCCGGCGTGCACCACTCCGCTGCCAACATCATCGACCAACCCGTGCGGCTGTCGGTGCTCCCCGAGCACTGGACGGGATGGGTGGGCCGGCCAGGGCTGAGCGGGTCCCGCGCCGGTCGGGACTGGTCGCCGAAGTTCACCTCGACCGGTGTTCGTGTCGACGGCGAGCCGGCGACGGTGGACGGCGAGCAGCCGGTCCTGCTCTCGCTCACGGCCGCCCGCGTCGACGTCGACGCCGAGGACCAGGTGGCGGGACTGGGCCTGACGCTGACGTTCGAGCTCACCGCCGCCGGAGTGCTCCGGTTGCGCGCGCGCCTGACCAACCGGGTCGACGTCGAGTACGCACTGAACGACCTGGTCCTGGCGTTGCCGGTGCCGCCCGTGGCGCGCGAGATCCTGGACCTGGCCGGGCGGTGGAGCAAGGAGCGCGTGCCGCAACGCCAGCCGCTGCACGTCGGCGTCCATCTCCGGGAGGGCCGCAAGGGACGTACCGGTCCGGAAGCCGCGACGCTGCTCCACCTGGGCACGCCCGGCTTCACTTTCGGCGCGGGCGAGATCTGGGCCGTGCATACCGCCTGGAGCGGCAATCACACGCACTACGCCGAGCGGCTCTCCACCGGCGAGCAGGTGATCGGCGGCGGCGAACTCCTGTTGCCGGGCGAGGTGCGGCTGGGACGGGACGAGTCGTACGAGAGCCCCTGGCTCTACGGCGCGTACGGAATCGGCCTTGACGCGGTGGCCCACCGTTTCCACCGCTACCTGCGCGCGCGGCCCGAACACCCCGGGACCGATCGGCCGGTGACATTGAACGTCTGGGAGGCGGTCTACTTCGACCACGACCTCGATCGGCTGGTCGCGCTGGCCGAGAAGGCCGCTGCGCTCGGCGTCGAGCGCTACGTGCTGGACGATGGCTGGTTCGCTGCGCGCCGAAACGACCTCGCCGGGCTGGGCGACTGGACCGTCTCGGCCGACATCTGGCCCGACGGTCTGCATCCTCTGATCGACCGGGTACGGGAACTGGGGATGGAGTTCGGCCTCTGGTTCGAGCCCGAGATGATCAACCTCGACTCCGACGCCGCCCGCGCGCATCCCGAGTGGGTGATGGCGACCGGCGATCGGCTCCCCGTGGAGTCGCGCCACCAACAGGTGATCAACCTGGGTCTTCCTGACTGTTACGCCTTCATCCGGGACGCCATCTTCGCGATGTTGGCGGAGTACCGGATCGGCTACATCAAGTGGGACCACAACCGGGACCTGATCGACGCGGGCACCTCACCCGACGGCCGGGCGGGGGTGCACGAGCAGACGCTGGCGTTCTACCGGCTGCTGGACGAGATCAAGGCCGCTCACCCGGGACTGGAGATCGAGTCGTGCTCCTCCGGCGGCGCGCGGGTCGACCTCGGCGTGCTGGAGCGCACCGAACGGATCTGGGTCAGCGACTGCATCGACGCTCTGGAGCGCCAGCAGATGAACCGTTGGACCATGCAGTTGGTGCCGCCCGAGCTCATGGGTTCCCACATCGCCTCCCGGCACTCCCACACGACCGGCCGGGTGCACGACCTGTCGTTCCGCGCGGCGACGGCCGTCTTCGGCCACCTGGGCATCGAGTGGGACCTGAACCGCGCCAGCGAGTCCGACCTGGCCGAACTGCGCGCCTGGATCGACTACTTCAAGGCCCACCGCGCGCTGCTGCTGGGCGGCGACATGGTCAGGATGGACTTCCCGGACGAGGCGATCGCCGGGCATGGCGTGGTTGCCACCGACCAGTCCGAAGCGATCTACTCCCTCGCCGCCGTCGGTCGCTCCGAGGTGGTCATCCTCGGCCGGCTCCCGCTGCGAGGACTCGATCCGAAGCGCCACTACCGCGTACGGCCGGTCGTGGTCGGACAGGCCCCGAGCGGGCTGACCCCCCCGCCCTGGTGGGGCTCTCGACGAGCCGAAGATGAGGAGTTCGTCTTCGGTGAGGACGACCACGCCGACTGGGGCCTACCTGCCGACGGCGGCGCGGGAGTCGTCCTGTCGGGCGCCGCACTCGCCACCGTCGGCCTGATGTCGGTCGATCTGCACCCCGAGCACGCCGTACTCCTCCACGCCCAAGCCGTCGACTGATCCCGAGGTAAGCCCTCCGCCGGACCCGCCCGCTCCGCGTACCGCTCCGTCTCCGCAGGAACCGCCCGACACCGCTCCATCTCCGCCGGGAGGAACCTCCCGAACCGCTCCATCTCCGCAGGAACCTACGTATACGTGGGTTCCTGGTGGATTGCACAGGTTGCAACCTGTGCAATGCGCAAGGAACCCACGTATACGTAGGTTCCGCATCCGGGGGTGGGGGTTCCCGCGTCGGAGGTCGGGGTTGGGGTTTCCGCGTCGGAGGTCGGGTCCCTGGGGTGGGGTTAGACCCGGACGGAGCTATCCGCGCTGGCGGGCGAGTGCGGTGGCCAGGGTGGGGGCGAGGGGGAGCCGGGGGATCAGGGTGGCCTGTACGGCGTGGTAGAGGTCGGACTTGCCCGGCCAGACCGTGGCGATGACACGATTCTGCTCGTCGAGCTGATGGTGCCAGGAGCCGCGCTGACGGTCGATCAGGAATCGCTCGGCGTAGGCCCACCAGAGCTGCAGCGAGCTCGCCGAACCTCGGGTCGCCGGTCCGCCGGCTGAAGGCCCCGGCCGCCGCCACCGCCTCGGCCAGGACCCAGTGCATCCGGTCCCGTACGACGGGAGTCCCGTCCCAGTCGGTGGTGTAGACGAAGCCTTCGGCACCGTCGGCCGCCCAGCCGTCCGCGACCGCTCGGTCGAAGAGACCGACGGCCGCCGGGAACAGCCACTCGGGCGGCTCCTCCAGCGACGCCTCCAGATGCAGCAGCAGCCGAGACCACTCCAGGCCGTGCCCGACGGTGGCGCCGTACGGCTGGAAGGGGTCGTCGGGCCGGTCGCGGTTGTGGTCCGGCAGCGGCCGCCAATCGGTGTCGAAGTGCTCGGGAATCCGCCAGGACCGCGGCTCGGCGAATTCCATCGCCACCCGGCGGGTGATTCCGAGGGCCCGGCCGCGGAGTTCGGAGTCCCCCGTCACGTCCGCGGCAGCCAGCAGCGCCTCGACCGCGTGCATGTTGGCGTTGACCCCGCGGTACGGGTCCAGCCGGGTGAAGCCCCGGTCCCAGGAGTCGGCGAACATGCCCGACTCCGCATCGAAGAAGCGCTCCTGCCAGACCGAGAGCGCCTCGTCGAGAAGTCCGCGCGCACCCTGCAGCCCCGCGACCGCCGCCGAGGAGGCGGCGAGCACGACGAAGGCATGGGTGTAACAGGCCTTCTCGTCCGGGATCGATCCGTCGGGCTCGATCGCGCTGAGCCACCCGCCGTACGTGGAATCCCGCAGCCTGCCGGTGAGGCCGGCGAGCCCGGCGACGGCGAGGTCCCTGTCGCCGTCGCGGCCCAGCAAGTGACCGAGCGCGTACACGTGGGTCATCCGCGCCGTGATGAAGGTGAAGACCGCCCGTCCAGGGTCCGGGGCGCCTGCGTCGTCCAGCCAGGCGGCACCGCCGAGCGGGTGCGGGAAGCGGCGGCCGAATTCGAGGAGCCGGTCGCACTCCTGGATCAGCACCAGCTCGGGAATTCCGGTCGTCCGAGGTTCCATGCGGCCACGCTAGTGACCCGGCCAGCAGGCCGGTCCTCCGGTCACCTCCGAGACGGCAGTCCCTGTGCCTCCACAGCCCGCGAGGGTTCCCAGCCGTCGGATCATCAGCGCCCGGGACGATGCCGGCGAGGGTCGTTCGTTCGGTGCCCGACGAAACCGGGCAACGTACCGGACTCTTCACTGGTCTGCAACTGGTCGCTGAACTCACGTAGTCTGAGCGCGACATCTCAGTGGGATGGTTCGACCATTGCGCCTATCCGGGGAAGAGCGGCGCGGCGGAAGGACTGTCCGCGCACGTCGACGGTGACGTGCACCACCGCTGTTTGTCACGTCAGGTTTACGTAGATCAGGGGCTGCAGGAATGATACGAGCGACCACCGCCACGCGGCGGACCATTCGACACGCGCACTGGCTGCTCGCGTTGCTTCTCCTGCTCACCGCCACCGCGCTGGCCGCGCCGACCGGCAGCCCGCTCGCGTGGGCCGACACCGCGCCGACCGACCCCAGCGAGCCCCAGACGGTGTCCTCCGACTCCCTGCCCACCGCCCAGATCGACGGGGTCGCCTGGTCCCAGCAGGTCTCCGGCAACGTGGTCTTCGTCGGGGGAAGCTTCGCCAACGCACGCCCGGCCGGCTCCGCGCCCGGAGTGAACACGGTCGCCCGGCCGAATCTGATGTCCTACGACCTCACCAACGGCGTGATGACCTCCTGGGCACCGAACCTCAACGGCCAGGTCCGCTCGCTGGCTGTCTCCCCCGACGGCAACACCCTCTACGTCGCCGGCCAGTTCACCTCGATCAACGGGCTGGCCCGCTACCGCCTGGCCGCATTCGACATCAGCACACCGGCCCTCAAGCTGGATCCCGCGCTCAAGCCCTGGGCGCCGAACGTCAACGCCACGGTCTACGGCATCTACGCCACCGCCAGCACCCTCTACTTCGGTGGACCGTTCAGCAGCGTGAACGGCACCGCGAGGGCCGGCGCCGCCGCGATCAATCCGACCACCAACGCCCTCACCGGGTTCGCCCCGACCATGGCGGGCGGCAGCGTCCGCGAGGTCATCGTGTCGCCCGACGGCACGAAGGTCGTGCTCGGCGGCAACTTCACCTCCACCAACGGCACGGGTACGCCGTCGGGCTACGGCCTCGCCCTGCTGGACACCGCGACCGGCGCCAGCCTGCCGATGCCGGTCAACAGCCTGATCCGCAACGCCGGCGCCAACGCCGCCATCATGAGTCTCGCTGTCGCCCCGGACGGTCAGTCCTTGTACGGCACCGGCTACTCCTACCAGAAGACCACCGGCAACCTCGAGGGCGCTTTCAAGGCCGACTGGAGCGGCAACCTCATCTGGGTCGAGGACTGCCACGGCGACAGCTACTCGATCTTCCCGATGAGACGGCGTGCTCTACGTCGCCGGTCACTCCCACTACTGCGGCAACGTCGGCGGCTACCCGCAGACCAGTCCGACCTGGACCTTCCAGCGCGTCCAGGCCTTCACCGAGGCGACCACGCCCGGCGTCACCATCGAGAAGGACCCGTACGGCTACTTCAACTACGAGGGTCAGCCGCGACCGACCCTGCTGAACTGGTTCCCCGACCTGGAGGTCGGTACCTACACGGGCCAGTCGCAGGCCGCCTGGAACGTCGCCGGCAACGCCGACTACCTCGTGGTGGGTGGTGAGTTCCCGTCGGTGAACTACAAGGGCCAGCAGGGCCTGGTCCGCTTCGCCCGGACCGGCATCGCCCCCAACAACGACGGGCCACGGCTGCAGAGCGCCGACTTCGTGCCGACAGTGACCTCCTTCGCCCAGGGCATGCGCGTCAACTGGCCGGCCAACTACGACCGCGACAACACCCGGCTCACCTACACCCTGTTCAAGAACAACGCCAGCGACGCCGATCTACACCACCACGGTCGACTCCACGTTCTGGCAGCGGCCGGTGATCAGCTACCTGGACCGGGAGGTGACCCAGGGCACACCTGTCACCTATCGCGTGAAGGTCACCGACACCAAGTCCAACCTGCGCCAGGGCGACGCGATCACCGCCACCCCGAACGGCGGCGCCGTGCTCAGCGCGTACGAGAAGGCGGTTCTGAAGGACAACCCGCTCCACTACTGGCCGCTCAACGAAGCCGCCGGCGGCTCCACCGCCACCGACATCTCCGGCGCCGAGAACGGCACCGTCGGCACCAGCGTGACCCCCGGCGCGCCCGGGGCGATCACCGGTGACCCCGGCACTGCCTACCGCTACAACGGGCTCGACAGCGCGAGCACCGTCTCCACCCAGACCCAGCGCGTCGGGATGAAGATCTTCTCCCTCGAGGCCTGGTTCAAGACCACCACCACGACCGGCGGCAAGATCATCGGTTGGGGCACCAAGTCGAGCGGCAACTCCGGCAACTCCGACCGCATGATCTACATGGGCCGTACCGGAAAGGTCTACTTCGGCGTCTACCCGCTGGCCTACAAGACGGTGAACTCCACCGCCGCCTACAACAACGGCGCGTGGCACCACGCGGTCGCCACCCTCGGACCGGACGGGATGCAGTTGTACGTGGACGGCGCCCTGGTCGGTTCGGACCCGAACACCCGCGCCGCCCAGGTCAACAGTGGCTACTGGCGGGTCGGCGGGGACTACATGTCGAACTGGCCCGACAACCCGCCGCTGACCAGCTACTTCGCCGGCGACATCGACAACGCCGCGGTCTACAACTACCCGCTCGCGGCGTCGCAGGTGAGTGCCCACGCGGCGGTGCCGGCCAATGCCGCCCCGACGGCCTCGTTCACCGCGGCGACCAACGACCTGACCGTCGCCGTCGACGCGGCAGCGTCCGGCGATGCCGACGGCTACCTGGCCTCCTACGCCTGGACCTTCGGCGACGGTGGCACCGCGTCCGGCCGCACGGCGTCGCACACCTACGCCGACTCCGGGAAGCTACTCGGCGACGCTCACGGTGACCGACGAGAACGGCGGCACCGCAACCACCACCCGCACGGTCGACACGCTGAGTCCGAACACCCCGCCGATCGCCAGCTTCAGCTCCGGCGGATCGGAGTTGGCCTGGTCCTTCGACGGAAGCGGCCTCGGCAGACCCGGACGGCACGATCGCGTCGTACGCGTGGAACTTCGGCGACGGGACCTCCGGCAGCGGCGCGACCGTCGACCACACCTTCCTGGTGGCCGGCACGTACACCGTCGCCCTGACCGTCACCGACGACCGCGGCGGATCGCACACCGTCTCCCAGCCGGTCACCGCGACCGCTCCGGCGAACTACCCGTTCGTGTCCGACACCTTCGACCGCAGCGTCAGCAGCGGGTTGGGCAGCGCGGACATCGGCGGCCCTTGGACGGTCACCTCGGGCGGCTCCAGCGCCTTCTCCGTGGGTTCGGGTGCCGGCCTCTGGAAGCTGCCGGTGAAGGGCAACTCGCGCACGGCCTACCTGGGCTCGACGCTGAGCGACAACACTGATCTCTCGCTCAACCTGAGTCCCAGCGTGATCGCCGACGGGGGCGGCACCTACCTGACCGTGCTGGGTCGTCGGATCAACGCCACCACCGACTACCACTCCACCGTCCGGGTGACCAGCGCAGGCAAGGTGACCGTGTCGATCGGAGCCCTCCAGGGTTCGGCCACCGAGACGAGCCTGTCCTCAACGGTGACGCTGCCTGGCACGCTCGCCGCCGGGGAGCAGATCCACGTCCGGCTCCAGGTCTTCGGCACCAGCCCCACCACGGTGCGGGCCAAGGTGTGGCTGGATTCGGCGAGCGAGCCGTCGACCTGGACGGTGTCCAACACCAGCAGCTACGCCGCCCTGCAGAGCCCGGGCGCGACCGGACTGACCGCCTACCTGTCCGGCTCGGCCACGAACGCTCCGCAGAACGTCAGCGTGCTCGACTTCGTTGCACGCCCGGCGATCTGAATCGGCGCACCGCGCCGTGCGTGTCCCGTGGAGACCATAAAAGTCCTCCATTCGGGTCACGTATCGGTCACCTTTAGGTAACGTGCTCACCGACGCCGCCCCCTCTTCCTAAGCTTGATCATGTCGGCCAGGGGGCGGTCGGCAAGCTCATCGGGGAGAGGCCTTTGCCGGCATGACCATTCACCAGCGACGTCGTCACGGCTAGCACGACGACCTCGGTCCGCAGCAGGCCGGGTATCACCGGGATCGGCAACACACTCTTCACGGCGGGCTAAAGGCAGGCCCGCCTGCCCACCCGGCCCTCACCTCTCGACCAGCCAGGTGACACTCAATGCTCCGATCCCTTCCCATGCCGACAGCCCCTGGCGCGCGCAGCGCACCCGACCGCCCACACGGCGTACCCGTGGGGAGCAGTCCGCAGTCCAGGTCGCGGCTGGCCGTCGGTGGCGCTGACGGTCACCGCCACGCTGCTGGCCGGGATCGGTCTGCCCGGGGTCCAGCCGACGACCGCTGCAGCCGACACCGTGCCCACCGACGCCGGCCTGCCCGCTACGGTCTCCACCGATCCGTTGCCCACCGCGCAGCTCAACGGCGTGGTGTGGTCCCAGGTGGTGGTCGGCAACATCGTCTACGTCGGCGGGGAGTTCACCCGGGCCCGCCCGGCCAACGCCGCCGCCGGGAGCCAGGAGGTCGTTCGCACCAATCTCCTGTCCTACAACGTGACCACGGGTGCGCTGACCAGCTTCGCCCCCGTCCTCAACGGCCAGGTGAAGAGCCTGGCCGCCTCCCCCGACGGCACGACCGTGTACGCGGCCGGTCAGTTCACCAAGGTGGACAGCAGCACGCGCTACCGGGTGGCCACCTTCGACGTGACCGGCGCCTCGCCGGTGCTCAAGTCGTTCGCCCCGATCATCAACGGCACCGTGTACGGCATCGCCGCGAGCAACACCCGGATCTACATCGGCGGCAACTTCACCAGCGTCAACAACACCACCCGCAACGGCGTGGCGGGCTTCACCGTCGCGCCCAACTACCCGCTGATCGGCTGGCTTCGCCCCCGTCCAGGCGGGTGGCAACACCCGGCAACTGGTGATCTCCCCCGACGGCAGCAGGGTCGCGGTCGGCGGCAACTTCACCACGATGAACGGGTCGAGCAATCCCGGCTACGGGCTGGCCCTGCTGAACGCGGATACGGGAGCGAACCTGCCCATGCAGGTCAACGGCGTGGTCCGGGACGCCAACACCAAGGCCGCCATCTTGACCATGTCCGGTGACTCGTCCAGCTTCTACGGCGGCGGCTACGCCTACAGCAAGAGCCACGGCAACCTCGAGGGGGTCTTCCGCGCCGACTGGAACGGAGACCTGATGTGGGTCGAGGACTGCCACGGGGACACCTACTCGGTCTACGCGGCCGACGACGACGTCTACGTCGCAGGCCACCCGCACTACTGCGGCAACGTGGGCGGCTTCCCGCAGACCGACCCCGACTGGACGTTCAACCGCGGCATCGCCTTCACCAAGGGCGTGCGCGGAACCGTCTCCAAGGACCCCTACACCTACTTCAACTTCGAGGGGCAGCCGCGTCCGGGGCTGCTCAGCTGGTTCCCCGACATCAACACCGGCAGCTACACCGGCCAGTCCCAGGGGCCGTGGAGCGTCGCCGGCAACGCCGACTACATCGTCTACGGCGGGGAGTTCACCCGGGTGAACAACAAGCCCCAGCAGGGCCTGGTGCGCTTCGCCCGCCGCAGCATCGCGCCGAACAACGACGGACCTGTCGTGAACGGCACCGACTTCGTCCCCGCCATGAAGAACTTCGCGCAGGGCATCCGGGTCAGCTGGCCGGCCAACTACGACCGCGACAACGAGCGGCTGACGTACGCCCTGATCAGGGACGGCGCGACGGCGAGCCCGGTCTACACCACGGTCGCCGACTCCACCTTCTGGAAGCGGCCCTACCTGTCCTATCTGGACGAGAGCGTCACCAACGGTCAGAGCTACACCTACCGCATCCGGGTCACCGATCCGCACGGCAACGTGGTCGACGGCGCCACCGTCTCGGTCGGGCGATCCGCCGGGCCCGCCGCTCAGCGCCTACGACCGGGCCGCGCTGAACGACGGGCCCACCTCGTACTGGTCCTTCGACGAGACCTCCGGCACGGTGGCCGAGGACATCGCCAACGGCCGGAACGCGAACCGCAGCTCTGGCGCGACCATGGGCGTACCGGGCGCGGTCAGCCACCCGAACACGGCGTACCGGTTCTCGGGCACCTCCAGTGGCCTGGTCGCGAGTGCCGGCGCGTCCACCCGCGCACCCCAGATCCTCAGCATCGAGACCTGGTTCAAGACCACGACGAGTTCCGGCGGCAAGCTGGTCGGCTGGGGCAACCTGGCCAGCGGCAGCTCGGGCACCTTCGACCGGCACCTGTACCTGGGCAATTCGGGCCGCCTGTCCTGGGGCATCTACCCGAACGCACAGAAGGTCATCACCTCTCCCGGCAGCTACCGTGACGGCCAGTGGCATCACGCGGTCGCGATGGTCAGCCCCGCCGGCCAGTTCCTCTACGTCGACGGCGCACTCGTGGCCTCGGACACGACCGTGAACCACTACGGCGCGCAGGTGTCCGACGGGTTCTGGCGGATCGGCGGCGACAACATGGGCACCTGGGCGGGCGCCGGCAGCAGCGCCTACTTCAACGGTGACCTGGACAACGTGGCCGTCTACCCGGTGGCTCTGTCCGCCGCCCAGGTGGCCGCCCACTACGCCGCGGGCACCGGGGCCCCGCCGCCGAACACGCCGCCGACGGCGGCGTTCACCTCCACCAGCACCAACCTGACCGCCACCTTCAACGGCACCGGATCCAGCGACCCCGACGGCACCATCGCCGGCTACGCCTGGACCTTCGGCGACACCACCACCGGCACCGGCGCCACCCCCAGCCACACCTACACCAACCCCGGCACCTACACCGTCGGCCTCACCGTCACCGACAACAACGGCGCCACCGGCACCATCACCCACGACGTCACCGTCACCGCTCCCGCGACCAATCAGTCGCCGACGGCGGCGTTCACCTCCACCAGCACCAACCTGACCGCCACCTTCAACGGCACCGGCTCCAGCGACCCCGACGGCACCATCGCCGGCTACGCCTGGACCTTCGGCGACACCACCACCGGCACCGGCGCCACCCCCAGCCACACCTACACCAACCCCGGCACCTACACCGTCGGCCTCACCGTCACCGACAACAACGGCGCCACCGGCACCATCAGCCACGACGTCACCGTCACCGCTCGCGACCAACCAGTCACCGACGGCGGCGTTCACCTCCACCAGCACCAACCTGACCGCCGCCTTCAACGGCACCGGATCCAGCGACCCCGACGGCACCATCGCCGGCTACGCCTGGACCTTCGGCGACACCACCACCGGCACCGGCGCCACCCCCAGCCACACCTACACCAACCCCGGCACCTACACCGTCGGCCTCACCGTCACCGACAACAACGGCGCCACCGGCACCATCAGCCACGACGTCACCGTCACCGCAGCCCCGCCGGCGGGCTCGGCGTTCGTCTCGGACACCTTCGACCGGACGTTGACCGGTGCGTGGGGAACCGCGGACAGCGGCGGCGCCTGGACCGTCGCCCCTTCCACGGACTTCTCCGTTTCCGGAGGTGCGGGCAAGATCGCGCTGGACCGGGGCGGAGCCACCCGAACTGCGCTGCTCGCCGCCACACAGCGGGACAGCACCGACCTGAGGGTCGACCTGTCGGCCGACAAGAACGCCGCCGGCGGCACGATGTTCGTCTACGTGGACGGCCGCCGGGTCAGTGACAACACCAGCTACCGGAGCCTGTTGCGGTTCAGCGGTGGCAAGGTGTCGGTCGCCCTCGAGGCCCTCAAGGGATCCACCTCCGCAACCAGCCTGGTGTCAGCGGTGTCGGCGGGAGCGATCCCACCCGGGGCCGTGGTCCACCTTCGGCTCGAGGTCTCCGGGAGTGGGCCGACCACCGTGCGCGCCAAGATCTGGGTGGACGGGGCTGCCGAGCCGAGCGCATGGACGGTCTCCACCACCGACAGCTACGGGCCGCTCCAGGCGCCGGGTGCGGTGGCGGTCAGTGGGTACCTCTCTGGCTCGGCCACCAACGCGCCAGTCGTCTTGTCGGTTCTCGACCTCGTGGCCAAGCCCGCCGGGTAGGCGCGCTCACGGGACCTGCGCAGCCACCAGGTCGTCGATGCGGACGGTGATCGGCGCGTTGCTGGCCGAACTGGAGATGTAGGAGGAGAACCCGACCGAGCCGGCGCCCTGGAGCCCACCCGTCGAGTCGACCACGCTGCGCTGCCAGGTCGTCGGCTCGGCGGTGCCGGCCTTCCACACCCGCGCCCGGATCGTGGTCGGTGCGGCGCCGATGACCTGGATGCGGACGTTCACGGTGTCGCCCACCGCGTAGCTCACACCGGTCGACACCGGCGGCTGGAGTGAGGAGTCGGTACCGGTGGCGGACTCGCGGATCAGCTCCAGGGTCACCGCACCGGTGCGGTCGAGCTTGACCCGGGCGCCGTACCCGCCCTGACCGCTCACCCGACGGCCGAAGGTCGTGGTCTGCACGCCCCCACCGGTGGGCGGCTTGTCCAGGCTGAGGCCCAGCATCAGGTCGGTACGCGCCGCCGACACCGAGGCCAGATACACCGCCTGCTTGCCGGCGGCGCCGAGTCGGAGCTTGCCGACGCCGTCCACGCTCAGGTTCGCGGCCGACCCCGTCCAGGTCCAGCTACCCCCCACCGCGCGCGACACCGAAGCCGGAGGCGACGGTCCGCGCGAAGTCGTCCGAGGCGTAGGCGGCCACCGCCGGCGCGGTCGCGGTCACGTTGCGGGAACTGGACGCGGTGCCGCCGCTGTTGTCGGTGACGGTCAGGCCCACCGTGTAGCTGCCCGGCGCGGCGTAGGTGTGGCTCGACCCGGAACCCGTGCCGCTGGTGCCGTCACCGAAATCCCACCCGTAGCCGGTGACCGCGCCGTCGGGATCGGTCGAGGCCGAACCGTCGAACGTGCAGCTCATGCCGGTGCAGGAGGAGGTGAACGACGACGTCGGCGGGGTGTTGGTGGTCGCGGCCCGGCTGATGGTGAACGTGTCGCTGAACTCGGAGCCGGCGCCGCGAACGAAGGACGCCCGCAGGAGGTCGTTCGGTGGCGGTCACGTCCAGCACCCCGTACGTCGGGGTCTGGTTGGCGCCGGCCGACGCGGCGAAGTAGCCCGCCTCGGCGTCGGCCGTGTTCACCTCGTACAGGCTCCGGCCGCCGGTGCCGACGACCATCGCCACGCTGCCCGCACCCTGGACGAAGCTCCCGTCGGAATCGGCGACGCAGCCCGCGTCATAGGTCCCGGGGATCACCGCCGGGCAGCCTGCCCCGACAGCGATCTGGTGGCTGCGCTGGTAGCTGTGCTCGTGGCCGCTGAGGACCAGGTCCACCCGCTTGGTCAGCAGCAGGTTGAACAGATCGGAGCCGGCGTCGCAGCCGTAGCGACCGACGGTGAGGCACGGCTTGTGCATGCCGACGACCACCCACGGGATCGCGGCGGCCCGCGCGCTGTCGATCGTCTGGGACGTCCACAGGTACCGGGCCGAACCAGCGGCGTAGGAGTAGTTCCCGTCCGGGAACGTCAGGCTCGGCGAGATCATGATGAAGCGCACGATCGGATCCTGCGCCGGTACGTCCACGTAGTACTGGCGGCCGTAGGTGCCGATCGCCCCGGGCAGCTGATTCGGCAGGCAGGAGGCGAAGTCGTTGATGTTGCCGTTCAGCCCGTTGCTCTCGTGGTTGCCGGACACCACCTCGAACGGGTACCCGGCGCCGACGTGGGAGGTGACGAAGTCGCACCAGGCCTGCTCCCCACCGGCGGTCCCGTAGGACAGATCCCCCACCGCCAGGGTGAAGTCGCTGCCGGTGGCCTTGATCGCGTCGAGCACCGGGCCGGTGTTGGCGGTCTCGGCGAAATCGCCGGCGGCGGTGAAGTGGACCTGCCCGGGCGCCGGCGCGGCCGAGCCCTGGGTGCTCAGGAGAACCAGCAGGAGGGACAGCATGCCCGCGTGCAGCGCCACTCGACGTTTCATAGCGAAACTGTAAGCCTGGATGGCGGCGATCGGCCCCGGGACGCGGTCATCTCGACCTCGGCGGGACGACCAGACCGCTCTGGTACGCCAGCGCCACCGCCTGGGCGCGGTCCCGGGAGCCGGTCTTCATCACGATCCGCGCCACGTGGGTCTTCACGGTGGCCTCGCTGAGCACCAGCCGCTGGCTGATCTCGGTGTTCGACAGGCCCGTCGCGACGAGCACCAGCACCTCCCGCTCCCGTGGCGTCAGCCGTCCGACCAGGCCACCCAGCCCCTCGCCGGCTCGCGGCACGGTCGCCAGTGCCCGGATCACCGTGCCGGCGACGGCCGGGTCGAGCCACGAACCACCGGCCGCCACGCTGCGTACGGCGGCCGTCAGATCAGCCGGGGCGGCGTGCTTGAGCAGGAAGCCGCTGGCGCCCGCGCGCAGCGCGCCGTAGACGGCGTCGTCGTCGTTGAAGGTGGTCAGCACCAAGACCTTGGTCAGCCGATCGGGGTCGGCGTCGTGCACCGGGTCGCCCGCCAGCAGGCGCGTCGCCTCGATGCCGTCGACGCCGGGCATCCGGAGGTCCATCAACACGACGTCGGGGCCGAGCAGCCGTGCCTGCTCCACCGCTTGTGCGCCATCGCCGGCCTCACCGACCACGTCGATGTCGGGTTCGGCGGAGAGCAGCATCGCGAGCCCTGCCCGGACGAGAGGCTGGTCGTCGACCACCAGCACCGTGATCGTCACCGCACGCTCACCGCCCACTCCTGGCGCGCTCACCGCAGGCTCACCGCACGCTCACCGGGGCGCCTCGATCAGCCCCGGACCGCTGTCCGCGGTGGCGTTGTGCAAGGGCAGCTCGGCGCGGACCAGGAACTCCCCGTGGTCACCGGTCCCGGCGTGGAAGCGGCCACCGACCAGGGCGATCCGTTCGGAGAGCCCGCGCAGCCCCAAGCCGGAGGACAGCGCATCACGGTGCGCGGTCGGGGCTCCACCGACACTGCGGATCATCACGGTGAGCTGATCCGGCCGCCAGGTCAGATCGACGTGCGCGGTGGCCCCGAGGCCGCCGTGCTTGATCACGTTGGCCAGGCTCTCCTGCACCACCCGGTACGCGGCGTGCTCGATGCTCCCGTCGATCGAGTGTGGGCTCGCCGTCGATGCGCACGCTCGACGTCGACCCCCGCCCCTCGGGTCGCCGCCACCAGAGCGTCGACCTCGCGGAGGGTGGCCGTCGGCGCGTCAGCCTCGGCGCCCGCTGCCCCTTCAACCGACCGCAGCAGTCCGAGCAGCCGATGCAGCTCGCGCATGGCCTCGACACCGGTCGACTCGATGGCCTGCAGCGCCTCCCGCACCTGCCCGTCAGCCTGCGACCCTCCCGCGACCGCCTTGGCCCCGGCCGCCTGGAGGACCATGGCGCTGACCGAGTGGGCCACGATGTCGTGCAGTTCGCGGGCCAGTCGCAACCGCTCGGCCCGCAGGGCGGCGACCTCCTGCTCCGCGTGCCGACGCTCCTGGCGCAGAGCCCGCTGCTCCCCGGCGTGACCGACCCGGCCGAAGCTCCATACCGCGACCACCGCCAGCGTCCACAGCGCCTGCGCCACGACCACCGCGCCGATCCGCAGCGGGCCCTCGGCATAGTCGGCCGCGTTGACCGACAAGCCTGCGAACAGCAGCCAGGCCACCACCAGTCCGGCGACGGCCACCGTCCGCGGACAGCGGCGCGCCACCGCGTGCACCGCCACCAGGAGCACCGCGAACGGCTGGTAGCGCGGAGCGACGACCACGGCCAGCAAGGTGTACGCGGCCACCGCGCCGAGGACGGCCACAGGGTGGCGCCGCCGCGCCAGCAGCAGCGCCCCCACCGCCACGGCCACGGCCGGGATGACGAAGCCCGGGAGCTCGGTTCCGTCGCGGAGCCGGCTCCGCCCGAACCAGGCGAGCAGATCCACCCCGACGGCGGCCCCGACGACGGCCAGGTTGACCAGACGCTCTCGCCAGCCGGTCACCGTCAATGGCAGAACGACAACCACGGAAACAGCCGGCACCAGGGCGACACTGCGCGGTCGATGCCCACCGAGTACAGCCGGGCTGTCGGGCAGCAGGTCCTCCTCGTCGGGCACCTCGTCCTCGTCCGGCACCAGGCCCTCCCAGACCGCGACCCCGGCGAGGAAGGCGCCGATGACGTCGAGGTCGCAGTCGCCCGGCGCGTCGGCGCGCAGGGCGACGTCGTCGAGGTGCAGCCACCCGGGGCCGCCGGCCGGACCGGCGTACGGACGGCTCAGTTCGACCCCCGCCTGCCTCGGTGTGATGGCCGGATCGCTGAAGCCCAGCCGCCCGCGCACCTGCTGGGTACCCCGCGGGGCCGGTGATCCTGGCCCGGACCGGACCTTCGGACACGCCCTCGACGTAGCGAGGCAGGACCACGGCGAGCCGCGGGTGGACCAGAGTGGCCCGGGCCAGCCGCGGGTGGGCGGAGGACCCTTCAGCGCGAGGTAGGCGGGGCCAGAGAGGTCGCCGTAGACGTTGACGACGGTGGCCGGCGGAACGGCTGCGTCAGGACTCATAGCTGAAGTGTCCCGCCGACCGCCGGTTGTGTCACCCACGGCCGCCCCGATACCGACCCCCCGCACAAACATCCCGTGCGGAAGCGGAATCAGCCGCGTACGCTCGGCCGGTCCTTCCGCTGGGGGTGCCCTTCGACCGGGTGGTCGCCGGGACACAGCACCAGCAGTGAACGCCCCTCGTGCGGTCCGAGGGCGATCGGGAAGGTGTGCAGGTCGTCCACCTCGCCCAGTTCCTCGTCGGTGAACATGTCCACCAGCACGCTGCCGGGAATCAGGTGCTCGGAGATCACGCTGCCCGAGATCGGGGCGTTGGAGAAGTTCAGCACCGTGACCTGCTCCGCGTCGCTCAACTGGTGCACCATCACCAGCATCGCCTTGTTGGACACCTGGGGGACGTCGAGCTGGATCGCTGAGGCGATGCCGTACTGCTTGCGTACGGCCAGGATCCGGGCCAGTCGGCGCGCGAAGGAGTCCGGGTTGTCCAGCTGTTCGGGGAGGGAGCCGTACAGGCTGACCCCGCGCGGCATCTTCGACAGTGACTCGGTCGCCTCGGGCCGGTAGTCCAGCAGATCGTAGGCCGAGCGATGGATCCATCGGGTGTCACCGTCGCCCAGCAACCAGCCGATCTGTTTGCGGTCCAGGGTCAGCGCCCCCACCAGGTCCCAGCCCGACAACGCGAACACCCCCGGCTGCAGCGCGTTGAACATGGCGAGCAGCAGGTGCGCCCGCTTGATCTCCTCCGCCTGTTCGGCCGACAGCTTGGCGATGCTGGTGAAGCCGAGCGACGCCGCGATGATCGTCGCCGTGGTCGAGGCGATGCCGTTCTGGGTGAAGGTCGCGTTGTACGGGGCGGCCTCGCCGGTCAGCCGGTCGAGCAGGTCCTGACGCACCGCCACCGCCAACTCGTGCCCGCTCACCTGCTTGCTACGGAAGGTGAACACGTCGTCCTTGTGCAGCGTCTCGAAGTGCACCAGCTCGTAGGTCATCTCGTCGTGGTTCTGCAGCGCATGCACCAGCGACGCCGGCTCGATCTTGTGCTTCACCGAGAGGTTGAGCGTGAGCCGGACGAATTCGGTGTCACCGGTGGCCATCGCGTGGTGGTAGGCGGGCCGGTTGACGAAGTCGTAGGACAGGTCGGCCCCGCGGGCGGCGGAGCTCTGGATGTCGTCGATGGTGAGGTTCAGTTCCTGGAAGGTGAACCCGCCCACCTTGCGCACCATGCTGGCGATCAGCTGGTTGGCGGCCTCGGACAGCGGATGTCCCTCCGACCAGGCCGGGGAGTCCTCCGCACTCTTCTCCACGCCGAGGAACCCGTTCGCGTCGAGCCGCAGCGCCCCGCTGCCCAGATCCCCGAGCGAGTGCAGGGCGTCACCGATCACCAACCGCATCCCGGCGAAGCTCGGGTCGAGCCAGTTGATCGAGGGCTGGCCCTCCTTGAAGTAGTGCAGGTAGACCCAGCGGTGCTCCTCCCCGTCGGGGCCGAGCACCGGGGCGGTGACACTCCAGTTGGTGTCCTTGACGCCCGGCTCGAAGAAGATCACCCGCTGCAGCCGGCCGATGATGTAGCCGTGCTTGGCCAGTTGCTCCTCCGCCTCCACGTCCAGGTTCACCGCGTCGCGACCTCTGGGCACGGCGGGAAGCAGGTGCCAGTCCTTCGCGTCGATCTCCACCATGTGGTAGATGCCGGGGAAGTCCCCCACCTTCATCTCGGCCAGCCGGAAGTCGGCCCCCTTGCCGGTGTGGCCGGGCACGATGTCGTCGATGACCATGCCGAGGTGGCCCGCAGCGACCTCGCACATGGTGCGGAACTCCTCCTCGGTCCCGAACGCGTCGTCGATCTGGGTGCTGATCCGGTCGAAGTGACCGTCGACGCTCGGTGTGGGGTCCCAACCGAGCAGGCCGCCTGCTCGCTTCACCGGGCCGGTGTGCAGCCCGTCGATGCCGATCTCCTCGAACGCCGCCCACAGTTCCTCATCACCCAGGGTGCCGAGGAAGGAACGGCCGGGCTTGGTGATCATGGAGATCGGGTACGCGGTGAACCAGACCGAGGCCTTCTCGATCGCTGCCCGCGGATCCGGGTTGGCGAACGGGTTCTGCCACATGCTGCCCTGGCCGGAGAACTGCTTGGCGAACTCGTACGCGTCGACCAGCATGGACTGGTCGGTCAGCCACGCGACGTAGTCGGGGTTGTCGCCGCTCGGCTTGCCGATCTTCTCCGTCTTCGGGCGGCGGGCGAACCGGTCGCGGAACCGGACCTTCGGGCGGAGCTTCTGCGGTCGCGCCGGGTAGAACTGCTCGTCGTAGGAGATCTCCGACGCCTCGTGCGTCGGCTGATCGTGAGCAGTCTCGGGCTCGGCCATCTGACTCCTTTTCGGCTGCTTCTGGGGTTGATCGTGGGCCGTGGTTCGTCCGGGTGGTGGCCGGGCTGGTCGTCGCGGCCGTCCTCACGTTAGTGCACGGCCTGTGGTCCGGTCGGCGGCTGCTCAGACCGGCGTTTCGGCGGCCCGCTCCTCGTCGCCGTGTTGCTCGCGGGCGGCGCGTCGCCGGCTGCGGTCCAGGAACGCCATCGCCGGCGTGGCCGTCACACCGTGCAGCAGCACCGAGGCGGCCACCGTGAACGCCACGATGGCCCACAGCCGGTCCGGCTCCGGGAAATCGGCCTTCTCCAGCGCATAGGCCACGTAGAACAGGGACCCGATACCGCGTACGCCGAAGAAGGCGATCACCGCGCGCTCACGCCGCCCCGTTCCGACCCCGGGCCAGGCCCAGCAGACCCGCCGCAGGTCGGACCAGCAGGAGCACCGCGAGTACGGCGACGACGTCGGTCCATTGCAGGGGCTCGAGCAGACCGCGAGCGATCGCGCCGCCGAGCAGGACCAGGATGAGCGTGGTGAGCAGCCGCTCGATCTGCTCCACGAACTGGTGCAGCACCGTGTGGTAGCCATGCGCCCGCTCTCCGGCGCGGATGGTGCAGGCGCAGACGAAGACGGCCACGAAGCCGTAGCCCTCCACCACCTCGGCCAGGCCGTACGCGACGAAGGTCGCCGCCAGCGCCACGAAACCCTCGGCGTGGTCGGCCAGCCGCAACGGCCGGACAGCGGCATGGAAGAACAGCCGGCGCAGCAGCCAGCCGACGACGAGCCCGGTGAGCACACCGAGAGCGAGCCGCCATCCCACGTCGACGGCCGCCCAGCGCCCGACCACGGACCAGGTGAGGGCCCCGGCCGTGCTGATCGCCATCGCGAGGTAGGTGAACGGGAAGGCGAGGCCGTCGTTCAGCCCCGCCTCGGACGTCAACGCGAAGCGGGCCTCGTCCTCGACCGGCTGGTCGGGGTCCTCCACCGGCTCGGCGACCTGCACCTCGCCCGCGAGCACCGGATCGGTCGGGGCCAGCACCGAACCGAGGAGCACCGCTGACGCCAGACCGAACCCGAGCCACCAGTGGGCCGTCACCGCGACGACCACGATGGAGATCGGCATGGTGATCGCCAACAGGCGCCAGGTGGTCATCCAACGCCGCCAGCCCAGCGGCCGGTTCAGCGCCAGACCGGCGCCCATCAAGGAGATGACGACACAGAGCTCGGTGAGGTGGACCGCGACCGGGCCGGCCTCCACGGGACGCGGATCCGGCAGGGCGGGGACCAGCGCGAACAGCGCCACTCCCACCGCCAGGAAGATCATCGGCATCGAGATCGCCACCCGGCCGAGCAGGCGCGGCAGCAGGGCCGCGGCGAAGGCGGCCAGTCCGAGGCCGGCGTAGAGCAGGCCGGGGCCGTCGACGGCCAGCGCGAGCACGGCCGACTACCGCCGGATCGCGCTGCCGAGCGCGTCGTCGACCAGTCCGCGCAGGTCCACGCCCAGCTGCCGGGCGAGAATCGCCGCGGCGATCACCACATCGGCGAGGTCGAGGCCGACCTCATGCCTGTCCCCGGGGAGGTAGTCCCCTGGCTCATCGCGGCACGAAGACTCTTCACGCTCTCCCCCGCGCTCTGCGCCAGTTGGAGCGCGGTGTCGGTCAGGCTGTCGATGCCGTCGCGCTGGCGCAATCCGTCGGCCAAGGCGGCGATCCGCGGATCCGTCGCGGTCAGCGCCAGGTCCGGATCGGGGTCGCCGGCCAGGATGAGGAAGCGGTATCCGACGATCTCGGCCTGGAATCCCCGCTCGCCCGTGGGGTGCCGCCGCGGCTCGCTGGTGGCCAGCCCGGCGGCCCGGTGCAGCAGGAACAGACCGGCCAGCTCGTGAGGCGGCACGTGCAACTGGAACTCCACGCCCGCGGACCCCGGGCTGGACCAGCGCCGCCTGGGGACGCGATCAGCAGCACGCGGGCCTGAGCCAGACAGACGCTGGCTCGCGGCTGCCCCCCGCCGCGCGGCGTGTCGTACTCGACCTTCCAGCCCGCCTGGCTGAACAGCGACGCGGCGGCGTACGGATCCGCGGTCGCAAGCAGCGGTGCGAGCATGGGCGGACTCCAGGACAGGCGGTGGATGCCCAACTCTGCCACACCACAGATGTGCTCCGAGCCGACAAAATAGGCGCCCGACCAGGCCGGGGGCGCCGGAGGTGGACCGGTCGCGACGGCCCGCGCAACCGACAGCACGTGATTTCGGCGCACGGTCGGACGCGCGGGATTCCGGACAGCTCAGGCGGCTCGCCGGCGGCTCCTGCTCCTCCGAGCACGCGCAGGGCGCGCAACGCCAGGGGGTAGCCGGCGACACCGATCCCGACGATGATCCCGGCGGCCACGGCCGAGACGTAGGAGTGGTGCCTGAACGACTCGCGGGCGTGCACGTTGGAGATGTGCACCTCGATCACCCGCAGGTCCGATCCGGCGACGGCGTCGGCGATCCCGATGCTGGTGTGGGTCAGCGCCCCGGCGTTCAGCACCGCACCGACCGATCGGCCCGCGGCCTGCGCCCGGCCCGCCTCCTGCAGCCAGTCGACCAACTCGCCCTCGTGGTTGGTCTGCCGGAAGTCCAGGTGCCAGCCGAACTCGGCGGCCAGCGCAGCACACTGCTGTTCGACGTGGCCGAGCGTCTCGGTGCCGTACACCGCGGGCTCGCGCTGACCCAGCAGATTGAGGTTGGGTCCGTTGAAGACGTACGCGGTGTGCAGGGTGCTGCGGGTGGCCATCGTTCCTCTTCCAGCGACAGGCGGCGTCCATGCGCGTGGACGACTGTGACACTAGCCGTCCGCGGTGACGTACGGCTCCCGGCGGCGCTCAGTCGGCCGGCCGGCTGCCGACGAAGAACTCGCGCGGCAAGCGGTCCTCGACGGTCACCTCGGCGACCGACCGGGCGGCGAACCCCTCCTCCCCCAGCACCCGCAGCCAGGTGGCCCGCGGGAACAGGCCCAGTTCGTGGGTGTCGTGGGCCACCTGCATCGACCCGTCCGCGGCGCGCAGCAAGAAGGCGTACTCCGTGCGGGTCGTGGTGTCGCCCGGCCCGGGATCCCACGACCATTCCAGGTAGCGGGCTCCGCGCCCGTCCGGTGCGTCCCGCCCGCCGTGCTCGACGCTCTCCTCGAAGGTCTCGGCGATGTCGTCGGGCACCAGCACCGCCAACCCGCCCGGTCGGCAGTGGGCGTAGGCGGTGCGGATCGCCTGGCGCAGGTCCGCTTCGGTGGTCATGTACCCGATCGCGTCGTGCACGAAGACGGCGTCGAAGGTGCGGTCCAGCCGGAGCGTCCGCATGTCCCCCTGGATGTGCTCGCACTCGGGATTGAGGTCGCGGGACACCGCCAACATGTCCGCCGACAGGTCGACCAGGGTCAGCTGGAACGACGTCTTGAGGTGGAAGGCGTTGTTCCCGCCGCCGCTGCCCAACTCGAGCACCGTGTGGGTCGGCGGGTCTGCCGTGGCCAGCAGTGAGGCGGTGAAGGCGGCCTCTTCGAGGTACTCCTCCGGATGGGAGATCAACGGCCACCACGGCGCGAGATCGCCGTAGAAGCGGTGCGCCTGGGCAGGAGCAGCCTGGGTGGGGTTGCTGGTCATCGGACAACTCTCCTATCGCTCGGCCACACCGGGTACGTGCCACGCGCCGTTGCGTCGCTCGGCCATCCCGCGCAGGTAGGCGGCCTGACCCAGGTGCTGCAGCGCGTCGGAGAGCACGCTGACCAGGCGCACGGACACCGTCACGGACTGATCCCCATCCCGATCGACGACCCGCGCCAGCTCCTGGTCGGACACACCGGCCAGGTAGCGGGTGGCCAGCCGGTCCACGGCGGCGAAGTAGCCCCCCAGCTGCTCACCAGGTGCTCGCACGGCGGCCGCCTCCGTCGGGCCGTGCCCGTACCCGGTCGCGTTCTGCTCGAACGGCAGGCCGAATCGCTCCCGCCATTCCGGCCAGCACTGCTCGACCTCGGCCAGGTCGGCGACATGGTGGTCGATGACCCGGGTGAGGTGCCAGATCAGCCAGGAGATCGAGTTGGCCGCACGATCGGGCCGGTAGCAGCCGACGTCGTCGCTCAGCCCGTCGGTCAGGTCGCGGACCAGGTCACGGACCCGGCTGAAGGCGTCGAGCAGCAGGCTGCGCGCCGCCGTCGACTCACTCATCGAGACGACGGCCACTGGGCCGCCGATGATCTGTCGGGCGAGCGTGTGCAGTCGCGGCAGGAACCGGCGCACCTCGTCGGCCCGCCGCTCCAGACCAGCCACGTCGCGTACGCCGAGCAGTTCGCGGGTGGCACGCGCGAACTCCGGCCGGTGCCTGGACGCCGTGTCCGGATCGCCCTGGCTGTCCAGGATCTGCTGGCTGCGGGCGAAGGTGACCATCAGCCAGAACACGGCCTCTCGGTGGTCGCCCTGCTCGATCAGCGCAGCGCTGCCGTCGACCGCGACCGGCCGGTTGGCCGCGGTGATGTCGGCGCCGAAGGGCAGCGGGCTGACCGGCCCCGCACTCGCCGCGTCGAAGGCGGCGGCCATCGGGCCCCAGGTGGTCGCGGACCTGTTGCGCACTGACCGAGCGGGCGCCGAGGTGGTCGAGCAGGGCCGGGTACGCGTCCTGGAGCCCGTGCGCGGCCAGCACCTCGCGGGCGCGCAGGTAGCGCAACCTCACGGTGGGATTGCGCTGGCCCGCCACCAGCAGGACGTGGGTGGTCAGGCTGATCGGGAACACCGCCGCGAGCACCTCCTCCGGCCACGAACCGGTCGGGCCGATCCGGGCGATGCCGGCGACCATCCGCTCCTGCACGCTCTCGCAGCGGTTCCACACCAGCTCGGGCCGGCTGAAGCCCGCGGCGACGTGCTGCTCCAGAGCGGCCAGGGTGCCGCGCGGGTCGACGATGATGCCCCCGCCGCGAAAGCTCGGCGCGAGGTAGTGGGTGTGCGCGACCGCCTCCGGGTCGGCCAGCGACGAGGCGGCGATGACGTCGACGTCGAGGCGGGCACCGGCGTGCTCGACCTTGCCGAGTTTGGCGGTCGCCGGGCCGTCGACGACGAGGACCACGTCGAGGTCGGCGTACGGCGAGAGCTCGTCGCCGCCCGCGGCCCCCAGCGTCGAACCGGTGTAGAACGCGCCGACCACATCGGTGTGGACACCGGCGTACGCGCGGACCCAGTCGGCGGCGGCGTCGCGGGCGGTGCTGGTCCTCATCCCCTAACGCTAGGGCGGGCCTGTGCGAGTCAGGACAGGTGGTGCGGTTGGGGGTGCCGCTTGTGGTCGTCATCGGCGCCGACGGAGGCCTGGCCGCCGATCACCGGCGCGCCATCCGGGGCCGGCACCTCCAGCCGGATGATCACCGACTTCGAGGCGGGGGTGTTGCTGCCGGTGGCGGTCGAGTCGAGCGGCACCAGCGCGTTGGTCTCCGGGTAGTAGGCGGCGGCCGAGCCGCGCGGGGTGTCATAGGCGACCACCCGGAAGTTTCCGGCGCGTCGCTCGTGATCGTCGCCCGGCCAGTGGGTCACCAGATCGACGTTCGCGCCGTCGGCCAGGCCGAGGGCAGCGAGGTCGTCCGGATTGACGAACACCACCCGCCGCCCGCCGCTGATCCCCCGGTACCGGTCGCTCAGGCCGTAGATCGTGGTGTTGAACTGGTCGTGGCTGCGCAGCGTCTGCAGGATCAGGTGCCTGGGCGGCACCTGCAGGGCCTCGATGGCCGACACCGTGAAGTGAGCCTTCCCCGAGTCCGTCGGGAAGGTGCGGGAGTCCCGCGGCGGGTGCGGGAGCACGAAACCGCCGGGCCGGGAGACGTTGACCTCGTAGGACTCGCAGCCGGGCACGACGCGGGCGATGTGGGTGCGGATCAGGCGGTAGTCCTCACGCATCCCGCGCCAGTCGATGCCGTAGCGGTCGCCGAGTGTCGCCTCCGCGAGCCCGGTCACGATGGCCACCTCCGAGCGCAGGTGCGGGCTGGCGGGTTTGAGCGGTCCCTGCGAGGCGTGCACCGAGCAGGTGGAGTCCTCCACCGAGACGAACTGCGGCCCGCCGGCCTGCGCGTCGATCTCGGTCCGGCCCAGCGTGGGCAGGATCAGCGCGGTCTCACCACACACCAGGTGGGACCGGTTGATCTTGGTCGAGACGTGCACGGTCAGTCGGGCGCGGCGCAGGGCGGCGCTGGTGACGTCGGTGTCGGGTGCGGCCTGGACGAAGTTGCCGCCGAGGCCGAAGAAGACCCGCGCCCTGCCGTCGCGCAGGGCGCGGATCGAGTCCACGGTGTCGTAGCCGTGCTCCCGCGGCGGGTCGAAGCCGAACTCGGCCTGCAGCGCGTCCAGGAAGTGGTCCGGCACGCGCTCCCAGATGCCCATGGTCCGGTCGCCCTGGACGTTGGAGTGGCCGCGGACCGGGAGCAGGCCTGCCCCGGGCCGGCCGATGTTGCCCTGGGCGAGCGCCAGGTTGACGACCTCGGAGATGGTGGCCACCGCGTTGTGGTGCTGGGTCAGACCCATCGCCCAGCAGAAGACCGTCCGACGGGAGTCGCGGAGCAGCTCGGCGGCCTCGGTGATCTGCGCCCGGGAGAGCCCGGTGACCCGCTCGACCACCTCCCAATCGACTGCCGCGACGTGTGCGCGCCACGCCGCGAACCCGGCGGTGTACTGCTCGACGAAGGCGTGATCGAGGGCGTCCCACTCGACCAGCAGCGCCCCGATCGCCTGGAACAGGGCCAGGTCGCCGTTGATCGCGACGGGCAGGTGCAGGTCGGCCAGATCGGTCCCCCGACCGACCAGCCCGCGCGGCTTCTGCGGGTTGCGGAAGTTGATCAGACCGGCTTCGCGCAGCGGGTTGATCGCGATGATCTTCGCCCCGCGGCGCTTGGCGATCTCCAGCGCGGACAGCATCCGCGGGTGGTTGGTGCCCGGGTTCTGCCCGGCGAGCACCAGCACCTCCGCGGCGTACACGTCGTCCAGGGTGACGCTGGCCTTGCCGATGCCGATGGTCTCGGCGAGGGCGATGCTGGTCGACTCGTGGCACATGTTGGAGCAGTCGGGCAGGTTGTTGGTCCCGTACGCGCGGACGAAGAGCTGGTAGGCGAACGCCGCCTCGTTCGAGGTCCGCCCCGAGGTGTAGAAGATCGCCTCGTCCGGGCTGGCGAGACCGTTGAGCTCGTCGGCGATCAGCGCGAAGGCCTGCTCCCAGCTGATCGGCTCGTAGTGGCCGGCGCCCGGTCGCTTGACCATCGGGTGGGTGATCCGGCCCTGCTGGCCGAGCCAGAGCTCGTCGTGGGCGTCGAGGTCGGCGATGCTGTGGGCGGCGAAGAACTCCGGGGTCGCCCGGGCTTTGGTGGCCTCCTCGGCCACGGCCTTGGCGCCGTTCTCGCAGAACTCGGCGGTGTGCCGCTGCCCGGGATCAGGGTCCGGCCAGGCGCAGCTCATGCAGTCGAAGCCGTCGGCCTGGTTGAGCTTGAGCAGCGTACGGGCGCTGCGGCCCGGCCCCATCCGCTCCACCGACCGTTTGAGCGCGACCGCGATGCCCGGCACCCCCGCCGCCCAGTCCTCCGGCTCGGTGATCTTGAGGCGGCGCTCGCCGTCGTCGGACTGCCTGCTCATCGCGGCTCCCTCGTCGCTGGACTCCGGGCCACTGTAGACCGGCGTCCACAACCGCCCGGGCACCTGTGCGTCACGCTCCCACCACCCGCACCTGACCTCCTCCACCTCCCCAGCTCCACCTCCATCCCCTTCCACTTCTCCTCCACCTCCACCTCCCTCTACCTCCTGCACCTCCACCTCCCTCTCCCTCCTACACCTCCACCCCCTCTCACCTCCTACACCTCCACCTCCCCCACCTCCCCCACCTCTACTTCCAGGAGGAAACGCCGAGAAACGACTCGGATTTCGGCGGAATCCGAGTCGTTTCTCAGCGTTTCCTGGCCGACTGTGGTGGGGAGGCGGGGATCCGGGCTCCCGGCTCCGGCTCCGCGCTCGGCGCCGCTCCGGCTCCAGGCTCCGGCTCCGGGCTCCGGCTCCGGGCTCCGGCTGCAGGGCTCCGGGCTCCGGCGCAGGGCTCCGGGTCCAGGCTCCAGCTCCGCCGACTTCGGGAGCCGAGCTCGGCTCGCTCCGGCTCCGGCTCCGGCTCCGGCTCCGCATGGCTCCGGCTCCGGCTCCGGCTCCGGCTCCGGGCTCCAGCGCGCAATCGGAAGAAACGCCGGAAGACGACTCAGATTTCGCCGAAATCCGAGTCGTTTCTCGGCGTTTCCTTGGGTGGGTGGGATTCGGGGAGCCGGACCTCGACGGTCAGCACGATGGTGGCGCGGGGAGCGCCCTGCTCCCACGGCCGCGCCTGGGTCAGCCGTACGACGGCCCGTCCGGGCGCTCGGGCGGCGACCAGTACCTGTTCGCTGGTGCTGCGCCCGGCGATCCGCGGTTCCCGTTCTGGCGCGCCCCGGCGGCGGGACACCTCGACCGCGCCGGCGTCGTCGTCCACGGCGTGAGCCCAGACGTACCCGGCGGTGCCCAGGCTGGGCAGGCTGAGTTCGTAGGTCTCGCCCGGCATGAGGGTCACGACCCGCTGCTCAGGCTCGTCCGCCATCGTTACCGGCTCACCGCAGGCCGGTACAGCTGATCGCGGTGAACGGCGCGGCCGGCTCGCCCGCAGGAGCCTTGAGCCGCCCGAACGATGCCTGCCACGTACCGCTGGCGTAGCGGATCGTGTGCCACAGCTCCCCGTTGACCTCGGCAAGCAGGTGCACGTCCCCGGCCAGACCGGCACAGCGCGCCAGCCCGAACTCCCGCGCCCCGCCGGGGTCGGCGACGTTGCCCGGCTTGGCCTGCCAGCTGCCGTCCGGCTTGCGGATGGTGTGCCACAGGTTGCTCTTCGCCCCGCCGCTGCCGACCGCGACCACGTGCAGCGCGCCGAGGGCAGCAGCACAGCTCACCGAGCTGAAGCTGCCGGCCGCCGCGGGCCTGGTCAGCTTGGCGAACGGCGTCCACCGCGTCGGCTCCCGCACGGTGTGCCAGAGCTCGCCGTCGATCACCGCCACCACGTGCAGGCTCGAGCCGATGCCCGCGCAGTCCACCCCCGTCACCGACCCGGCGCCGGCGGGCATCGCCAGCCGCCCGAAGTTCGGTTGCCACTTCGTGCCCGACCGGATCGTGTGCAGCAGTACCCCCGCGTCGACGGCCACGACGTGCAGGCTGGACCCGACCGCAGCGCAGGCGACATGGCTGAAGTCGCGCGTCCGTCCCGGATCCTTCACGTTGCCGAACGCGGCCTGCCAGGTCCCGTTGGCGCTGCGTACGGAGTGCCACAGGTTGCTGGCCGTGCCACCGGTGGCGGCCGCGACCACGTGCAGGCTCGAGCCGATGCCCGCGGAGCCGACCTCGAAGAAGGTGCCGGCCGCTGCGGGCGTGGCGACCGACTCGTACCCGGGCTCCCAGCTCGGTCGGGGTGTGCGGGCGATGCGCCGGACCGACTCCGCCGCGTACGCCGACGATCTGCAGGCTGCTCAGTGCCGGAGACCTGATCCCGGCCAGCGCCAGCCCCCACATGCCGGCGTCGATGCCACATTCGCCGTAGCCGATCCGGAAGTAGCCCTTGTCGCCCCAGCCCGTACCCCAGGAGTTCTTGCCGATCCAGCAGCGCTGGCTGTCGTCGTAGCCGATGATGGCGACGCAGTGCCCGCCGACGTACTCACCCGAGGTCTTTTCGTGGTAGCGGTAGACGCCACCGGTATAGAAGTACTGGAAGTCCTCGTAGATGGTGAAGCAGGCGACCAGCGGGCCGACGGTGGCCAGGTGCTTCTTCATGGCCGCAGGCGATTCGAGCCGTACGGTGGTGCTCGCCGTGGTCAGCCTGCTCTTGTAGTCGGCGCCGAGCCTGCACGGCTGGTCGGCGTCGGTGTAGCGGAAGCACGCCTCGTCGACGATGCCGGTCTTCAGGCAGGCGAAGGAGTCGTCCGGCCACCAGCCGCCGCCGGGACACGGGAGCGCACCGTGGCCGGGTCCGTAGCAGAAGTACAGGTGCGCCTCGGACAGGTCGATGGTGAGGGTGGGCGCCTTCCCGGCGATCCTGACCATCGACTCCAGCGCGGCGACGGTGCCGAAAGCGACGCACGAGCCACAGAACTGCTGGTCCCTGATCGGGGTGACGAAGTTGCCGCCGTTGTTGCGCCAGTCGAGCCTTGGCGGGCAGCGCCGCCGCGGCACGGTCGCGTACGCCGGGGTCGGCATCGAGGGTCCGCAGCGCGCTGGCGGCGGCGATCTCGCGCTCGGCGAGAGTGCGGTGGCCAGGCGGCGGCACCGCACCGGTACGGCTCCGCGCACGCAGTGGGCTGAGGTGGGAATTGGCGGTCTCGCCGGCGATCCAGCCGAGAGCGAGATCCTCCACCTGCGCCTGGATCCGGTTGAGTTCGACCGCCATGAGGTCAGGCTACGACCGCCGGCAGCGGCGCGCGAGAGGGTGGCCGACCGTTGGCCGCATTACGGTTCGGTGGCGTCGCTTGTCCAGGTTACTGGTGAGTAGCATAATGGATGTTACTCACGAGTAACTTCTGCGAGCGACCACCGAGGTGTCCACCATGAGCCACTACAAGTCCAACGTCCGCGACATCGAGTTCAACCTCTTCGAGGTCCTGGGCCGCGAGGAGATCCTCGGCTCCGGCCCGTACGCCGACCTCGACCGGGAGACGGTGTCGGCGATGCTCGCCGAGGCCGAGCGCCTGGCGACGACCAAGCTGGCTGCGTCGTTCGTCGAGGGCGACCAGGTGCCGCCGGTGTTCGATCCGAAGACGCACAGCGTCACCTTGCCGGAGGGCTTCAAGAAGAGCTATCACGCGCTGATGGAGTCCGGCGCCTGGCAGCTCGAGCTCCCGGCCGAGCTGGGCGGACAGGTCACCCCGCCGTCGGTGCAGTGGGCGGTCAACGAACTGAACGTGGGCGCCAACCCGGCGGCCTACATCTACGCCGCCGGGCCGAAGTTCGCCTACGTGCTGTGGGCCAACGGCATCGAGCGCGACCGTAAGATCGCGCAGCGGATGGTCGACCGGCAGTGGGGCGCCACCATGGTGCTCACCGAGCCCGACGCCGGCTCCGACGTCGGCGCGGGGCGTACCCGGGCCGTTCCCCAACCCGACGGCAGCTGGCACATCGAGGGGGTCAAGCGCTTCATCAGCTCCGCCGAGCACGACCTGACCGAGAACATCGTCCACCTGGTGCTGGCGCGGCCGAGCGGCGTCGAAGGAGCGGGCGGGCTGGGCACCAAGGGCCTGTCGCTGTTCATCGTGCCCAAGTGGCACTTCGACCTCGAGTCCGGCGAGCTGGGCGAACGCAACGGCGTCTACGTGACCAACCTCGAGAAGAAGATGGGCATCAAGGCCTCCACCACCTGCGAGCTCACCTTCGGCGACGGCGACGTGCCGGCCAAGGGCTGGCTGCTGGGTGAGGTGCACGACGGGATCGCGCAGATGTTCCAGGTGATCGAACACGCCAGGATGATGGTGGGCACCAAGGCGATCGCCACCCTCTCCACCGGCTACCTCAACGCGCTGGAGTTCGCCAAGACCCGCGTCCAGGGCGCCGACCTGACCCAGGCGGGCGACCGGACCGCGCCGCGGGTGACCATCACCCACCACCCGGACGTACGCCGCTCGCTGCTGACCCAGAAGTCCTTCGCCGAGGGGCTGCGGGCGCTGGTGCTGTTCACCGCGAGCATCCAGGACCGGGTGGCGGTCGCCCGCGAACTCGGGGAGTCCGACGAAGCCGCTGAGCGACTGAACGACCTGCTGCTGCCCATCGTCAAGGGCTACGGGTCCGAGCGGTCCTGGGTGCTGCTGGGCACCGAGTCGCTGCAGACCTTCGGCGGGTCCGGCTTCCTCACCGACTACCCGATCGAGCAGTACGTCCGCGACGCCAAGATCGACACCCTGTACGAGGGCACCACCGCGATCCAGGGCCAGGACCTGTTCTTCCGCAAGATCGTGAAGGACCAGGGCCAAGCGCTCGGCGACCTGTCCACCCAGATCGGCACCTGGCTCGGCACCCAGGCCGGGAACGGGCAGCTCAAGGAGGAGCGCGAACTCCTGCAGCAGGGGCTGGAGGACCTCGCCGCCATCGTGGAGACCATGATCGGCGACCTGATGAGCGCCAGGCTGGGGGCGTCCTCCGGCGACCCGCGCAACGCCCGCCCGGCCGAGGGCGCAGCCCGCAACATCTACAAGGTGGGCCTGAACACGACCCGGCTGCTGATGGCGGTGGGCGATGTGGTGTGCGCCTGGCTGTTGCTGCGCGGCGCTGAGGTCGCGCTGGCCCGGCTCAACGAGCAGCAGGCGCCGAAGGAGAAGGCGTTCTACGAGGGCAAGGTCGCCTCGGCCCGCTGGTTCGCGCGTACGGTGCTGCCCAAGCTCAGTGCCGAGCGGGCCATCGCCGAAGCCACGGACCTGGGCGTGATGGACCTCGACGAGGCCTCCTTCTAGACATCTCCGCCCGCGCTCGCGACCGCCGGCTGACTCCTGCGGGCGTGAGGCTGCCGGCCGGTGGGGTGCAGGATGGGGCCATGGCATCGACTCCCTCCCGCATCGTCGTCATCGGCGCGTCCCTGGCGGGCGCGTCAGCCGCTGTCGCGCTCCGCGAACAGGGTTTCCAGGGCGAACTCACCCTGATCGGGGAGGAGGACGACCTCCCCTACGAGCGGCCGCCGCTGTCCAAGGCGATGCTGCTCGGCGACGCGGACGAGCCCGACTGGGTCAAGGACGAGGCGTTCTACGCCGACCACCACATCACCCTGCGGCTCGGCACGACCGCGACCCGGATCGACCGCCGGGCGCAAAGTCGTGGTCGCCGGCGGGGAGGAGTTCGGCTACGACAAGTTGCTGATCGCCACCGGGTCGTCGCCCCGGCAGCTCGACCTGCACGGCGCCGAACTCGACGGCCTGCTCAGTTGCGCACCCTCGGGCGACGCGCTGGCGCTGCGAGCCCGGTTCACCGAAGGTGCTCGGATCGTGATCGTCGGCGCCGGCTGGATCGGTTGCGAGGCGGCCGCCGCCGCACGCAAGCACGGCGCGGAGGTGACGATGGTCGATCCGCTGTCCGAGCCGCTGGTCCGCGTGGTGGGCGAACTGGTGGGCGGCGTCTTCGCGGATCTGCACCGCGACCACGGCGTCGATCTCCGCCTGGGCACCGCTGTGCACGGATTCTCCGGGGACGGCGTGGTGTCCGCGGTACGCCTCAAGGGCGGCGCCAGCGTCGCCTGCCGACACGGTGCTGGTCGGGATCGGCGCCATCCCGAACATCGCGCTGGCCGATGCGGCCGGACTGGAACTCGCCGGCGGCGGGATAGCGGTCGACGCCGCCGCTGCGCACCTCCGATCCGGACATCTACGCGGCCGGGGACGTCGCGGCGCAGGCCCACCCGGCGTACCCGCACCGGGTCCGGGTGGAGCACTGGGCCAACGCCAAGGACCAGGGCGCGCACGTCGCCGGAAACCTGCTCGGCGGCGACGCCGCGTACGAGAAGCGGCCGTTCTTCTTCTCCGACCAGTACGACCTGGGCTGTGAGTACCGCGGGCTGGCCGACCCCGGCCACGACCGGCTGGTGCTGCGCGGCGACCCGCGGAGCCGGGAGTTCACCGCGTTCTGGGTGCGGAACCACGTCGTGGCCGCTGCGATGAACGTGAACCAGTGGGACGACGCAGACGCCCTCTCCGACCTGGTCGACTCCGGCCGCCAGGTGACCGACGACGAGCTTCGTCACCTCTGAGCTGCCAGCCCCCGCGGCCTCCCCCGGTTCAGCTGCACCAGATCCAGCTCAATCCACCCCCAGCTCACCTCCACCCCCAGCTCCAGATCCACCTCCACCTCCAGCCTCCACCCCCAGGAAACGCCGAGAAACGACTCTGATTCGGGCCGAATCAGAGTCGTTTCTCGGCGTTTCCTCGTGAGATTGGGGAGGCTGGGGTCTGGGGTCAGTACAGGAGGGCCAGGGCGGGGTCGGCCAGGATGGCGGCCACGTTGGCCAGGAAGGTCGAGCCTTGGGCGCCGTCGGCCAGGCGGTGGTCGAACGACACGGCCAGGGTGGTCACCCAGCGTGGCTCGATGCGCTCGTCCGCACCGGAGCCGACCACCCACGGCCGGCGGGCGATCTGGCCGAAGCAGACGATGCCGGACTCGCCGGGGTTGAGGATCGGCGTGCCGGCGTCGATCCCGAAGACGCCGATGTTGGTGATGGTGAAGGTGCCCTGGGACATGTCGGCCGGTTGGGTCCTGCCCTCGCGCGCGGTCGCCACCATGGCGTTGATCGCGTTCGCCAGCTCGATCAGCCCGAGGGCCTGGGCGTTCTTGACGTTGGGCACCACCAGTCCGCGTGGCGTGGCCGCCGCGATGCCGAGGTTGATCGAGCTCTTGAGCACGATCTCGCCCGCGGCCTGGTCCCAGAAGGAATTGAGTTCCGGCGTACGCGCCAACGCCAGGCAGACCGCCTTGGCCACGATCAGCAGCGGCGACACCCGCACCTGGGCGAACTCGCGCCGGGCCTTGAGCCGCTCGACCAACTCCATCGTCGCGGTCACGTCGCAGGTCAACCACTCCGACACGTGCGGGGCGGTGAAGGCCGACTGGACCATCGCGGCCGCCGTCGCCTTGCGCACCCCCTTGATCGGGATTCGGGTGTCCACGCCGGTCGAAACCGGCGCCGCCGAACCACCGACCCGGCCGACCCGGCCGACCGGCGGCCGACCTCGATCGCCGGCTCTTTCGCACCACCAACCGGCGCCCCCGCACCCGCCGGCTCCGCCGCACCAGCTGCCTCCACGTCGGCTCTGCTGATCACGCCACCCGGTCCGCTGCCGTGGAGGGTGTCGAGGTCGACCCCGAGATCCTTGGCGAGTTTGCGTACCGGCGGCTTGGCCAGGACCGCCCCGCGGGTCACCGGCTCGACCGCCGCCGCGCCCGGACCGGGAAGGGGCGCACCCACCGGTTCGCCGGCCTGCGGCTCCAGCGGGCTCCTCCCGTCGGCGCGTCGCGACACCGGCGCACTGGTGGCGAAGGTGTCGGCCAGTTCCGCGTGCACCTCGTCGGGCCGGTCGGCGCCTCCGGTCTTACGCGGGCGCCGCTTCGCCTCCCCCGTACGCGGCCCGTAGCCGACCAGCACCGGCACCCGGCCTCCCGGCGCCGCTTCGTCGTCGGCGGGCGGCGGCAGACCCGGCACCGCGTCGTCTCGTCCCGGCACCGCCGCACCCGGCACCGCCGGAGCCACCGCAGCCGGAGGCACCGCAGCCGGCGCCGGGGGTGCAGCGGCGGGCGTCCCGTCGTCCACCTGGATGATCGGCACGCCGACGTCGACGGTGTCGCCCTCCTTCACCAGCAGCGAGACGACCGTGCCCGCGTACGGGGTCGGCAGCTCCACCAGCGACTTCGACGTCTCCACCTCGACCACGATGTCGTTGACCTGGACCTGGTCACCGACCGCGACCCGCCAGGTCACGATGTCGGCCTCGACCAGCCCCTCACCGGGATCGGGCAGGCGGAACTCCCGTACGGCCATGCAATTGCCTCCTCAGTACGCCAGGGACCGGTCTACCGCATCGAGGACCCGGTCGAGATCGGGGAGGTACTCGTCCTCGATCCGGCTCGGCGGGTAGGGGATGTCGAAGCCGGTCACCCGGAGCACCGGCGCCTCCAGGGAGTAGAAGCACTGCTCGCTGATCCGCGCCGCGAGCTCGGCCCCGAGTCCGAGGGTCTGCGGAGCCTCGTGCACCACGATCGCGTGGCCGGTCTTGGTCACCGAGTTGGCCACGGTCACCATGTCCAGCGGGGACAGCGAGCGCAGGTCGACGACCTCCACGTCGCGGCCCTCCTCGGCGGCCGCGGCGGCGGCGTCCAGGCAGGTCTTCACCATCGGCCCGTACGCCAGCAGGGTCAGCTCCCGGCCCGCGCGGACGACCTGAGCGGCGTGCAGCGGCGGCGGGGTCGCCGTCTCGTCGACCTCGGCCTTCTCGTGGTAGCGCCGCTTGGGCTCGAAGAAGATGACCGGGTCGTCGGAGGCGATGGCCTGCTGGATCATCCAGTACGCGTCGACCGGGTTGGAGCACGCCACCACCTTCAGCCCGGCGGTGTGCACGAAGTAGGTCTCCGGCGACTCGCTGTGGTGCTCCACCGCGCCGATGCCGCCGCCGAACGGGATCCGGATCACCAGCGGCATCTTCAGCTTGCCGAGGGACCGGAAGTGCATCTTGGCCACCTGGCTGACGATCTGGTCGAAGGCGGGGTAGACGAAGCCGTCGAACTGGATCTCGCAGACCGGCCGGTAGCCCCGCATGGCCATGCCGACCGCGGTGCCGATGATGCCGGACTCGGCCAGCGGTGAGTCGATCACGCGGTGCTCGCCGAAGTCCTTCTGCAAGCCCTCGGTCACCCGGAAGACGCCGCCGAGCTTGCCGATGTCCTCCCCGGCCAGCACGACCTTGGGGTCGGCCTCGAGCGCGCGCCGCAGGCCGCCGTTCAGTGCCTTGGCCATCGTCAACCTGGTCACGCGTCCACCTCCTCGAACGTGGCCACGTACTCGGCGTAGCGGGCCTGTTGCTCGACCAGCGTCGGACTCTGCTCGGCGTAGACCCCGTCGAACATCTCCACCATGTGGGGCTCGGGCAGCGCCAGGCAGGCGGCGCGGAGACGGGTGGCGGTCTCGGCCGCCTCGGCCTCGACGCCGGCGAAGAAGTCCGCGTCCGCCGCACCGGTCCGGGTCAGGTAGGCGCGCACCCGTTCGATCGGATCCTTCAGACGCCAGTGCTCCAGCTCGTCGGCCAGCCGGTACTTGGTGGGGTCGTCGGAGGTGGTGTGGGCGCCCATCCGGTAGGTGTAGGCCTCGATGAAGGTCGGTCCGTTCCCCGTACGCGCGCGGTCCAGCGCCGCCTCGGTGACGGCGTGCACCGCGAGTACGTCGTTGCCGTCGACCCGCAGGCCGGGGAAGCCGAAGCCCGACGCCCGCCGGTAGAGAGGGATCCGGGACTGCCGCTCGATCGGCTCGGAGATGGCCCACTGGTTGTTCTGGCAGAAGAACACGATCGGGGCGTTGTACGAGCTGGCGAAGATGAACGCCTCGTTCACGTCGCCCTGGCTGGTGGCCCCGTCGCCGAAGTAGCCGATCACGGCCACGTCGCGGTCCCGGTCGCCGGTGCCGACCATGCCGTCCCGTTCGACCGCCATGGCGTAGCCGGTGGCGTGCAGGGCCTGCGCCCCGATGACGATCGTGTAGAGGCCGAAACCGTGCCCGTTGGCGTCCCACGAGCCCAGATCGACCCCGCGGAACAGGGCCAGCAGGCGCAGCGGGTCGACGCCGCTGCACCACGCCACCCCGTGCTCGCGGTAGGTCGGGAAGGCGTAGTCCTGGGCCAGCTTGGCCCGGCCGGAGCCCACCTGCGCCGCCTCCTGGCCCAGACTCGACGGCCAGATGCCCAGCTCGCCCTGACGCTGCAGCGCGATGGCCTCGGCGTCGACCCTGCGGGTCAGCACCATGTCCCGGTAGAAGCTTCTGATCTGCTCGTCGTCCCCGCTGAAGGCGTACTCAGGGTGGTGCAGCCGCTCGCCCTCGGGCGTCAGCAGCTGGACGAGCTCGACATCGGCACTGGCACCGCTGGCGTCGCTCACGGGCGCATCCTCTCGCTCACGGATGCGGCGGTCCCGCATCGTTGCCGGTCCCGGTGCGGGATCGCCGCACCTGAAGATGGAGCTCCCCCCAAACGGACCGGCAAGGGCCTCGAAAGCGGGAAATCCGGGGCGGGTACCTGCACGAAGTCCTTGTGGGAGGCGCGTACCCGCCGCGGTGGACCCAACGTACCGCCAGGCCTGAGGCGTTGAGAAAACCACTTGCATGTCCTAGATCTTTTCGCGCACCCTGGAGCGACCAGCAGGTCCCGCCGGGATCGCCCCACGCCGAAGGAGGTACGTCGTGATCACCACCGTCTCGCGGTTCGTCGTCGCCGCGTCGTCACCGACCTCTCCGTCCTTCGTCCTTGGAGCAGATCCCACTCATGTCCGAACCTGTGCTGTTCACCCCCCGTCCGGCGGTCGCGCCCACTGAGCCGCGCCGCCGCGCACCCTCGCCCGACCCGTTCACCTTCGCCTTCACCCCGCTCGACGACCTCGCCCCGGGCCAGCGCTGGTCCACCTGGGACGACATCGGCATCACCGCCGGCCCGCAGCCCTGGCCCGACTGGGTCCTCACCGAGAGCGCGGCGATCGATACCGAGCTCGGCATCCTGAAGACCGGCAAGGAAGCCGACGTCGCCCTGGTCGAGCGCGCCACCGAGGAGCGGTCGGTGGTACTGGCCGCCAAGCGCTACCGGAGCCTGGAGCACCGCCTCTTCCGCCGCGACGAGGGCTACACCGAGGGCCGTCGTACGCGGCGGAGCCGGGACGCCCGCGCGTCGGCCAAGGGCACCCGCTACGGCCGTACGGTGCAGGCCGGCGAGTGGGCTCAGGCCGAGTTCGGCTACCTGTGCGACCTGTGGAGCGCCGGGGTCCCGGTGCCCTATCCGGTGCAGCTGGACGGGGTCGAGATCTTGATGGAGTTGATCACGCTCGCCGACGGCGGGAGCGCGCCGCGGCTGGCGCAGACCCGACCGGATCCGGACCTGCTGGAGCGGTACTGGGCCCAGCTGACCGGGGCGATGCGGACGCTCGCCGGGCTCCAGTTGGCTCACGGCGACCTTTCGGCGTTCAACATCTTGGCCACCGAGGAACGGATCGTGCTCATCGACGTACCGCAGGTCGTCGACCTGGTCGCCAACCCCCAGGGCATGGCCTTCCTGGAGCGGGACTGCCGCAACGTCGCGACCTGGTTCCGCGCCCGAGGGCTGGAGGTCGACGCCGGCGAACTGCTGGCCGACGTGGCGGCCTACGCCTGGTAGCGCGCCCCGACCCGGCGCCCGGCGGGGTTCGGTCCCCGGCGGGGTGGCCTGCGCGCGATCCTGGAAGGCCAGGATGCGCGGGATCGCCGCGGCCACCGCCTCCGGGCCGGCGGCGAGCGACACCCGCACCGTCGTCGCGCCGTCGATCCCGTCGAAGTCGGTGCCGGGGGTGAGGGCGACAGCCTCGGCCTCCAGCAGGGCGGCACACCAGGCGTTGGAGTCGGGGTATCCGCCGAGCGCCCGGCCGAGGTCGGCGTAGACGTAGAAGGCGCCGTCCGCGGGCGCGACCCCGGTCCACCCCAGCGCCGGTACGGCGGCGAGCAGCACCCGGCGAGCCTCGGCGAAGCGGTGCACCGCGGACCGCGACTCGGCGTAGGCCGCGTCGGTGAACGCCGCGACCGCCGCGTACTGGGCGGGCACCGGCGGGCAGAGAGCGAAGTTCCCGGCCAGGGCGTCGACGGCGTCCACCAGGTCCGCGGGGAGCAGGGTCCAGCCGAGCCGCCAGCCGGTCATCCCCCAGAACTTGGAGAACGACGACACCACCACCGCGTCGCGGCTGTGCTGCCACGCGCAACTCATCTCCACCCCGGCCAGGCTGATGCCGTGGTAGATCTCGTCGCTGATCAGCCGCACCCCGTGGTCGGTGCACCAGCGCGCCAGCTCGGCCAACCGCGGTGGCGCGATCATGGTGCCGGTCGGGTTCGCCGGCGAGGCCACCACCAGACCGGCCAGCGGTCGCTCGGCGTGGGCGCGTTCGAGCATGGGGAGGGTCGGCTGGAAGCGCTCGGCCGGCCCGCAGGCCAACTCGACCACCTCGCAGCCCAGCGCGCCGAGGATGTTGCGGTACGCCGGGTAGCCGGGCCGGGTCAGGGCCACCCGGTCGCCGGTGTCGAAGGCGGCCAGGAAGGCGAGCAGGAAGCCGCCGGACGAGCCGGTGGTGAGGGCGATCGACTCGACCGGCACGTCGAGGCCGTACCAGCGCCGGTAGTGCTGAGCGAGTTCGGCGCGCAGCGCCCGGATGCCGAAGGTCTCGCTGTAGCCCAGCGGGGTGCCGTCGGTGAGCACCGTGGCCGCTCGGCTCCGCACGTCGGACGGCGCTCCCTGCGACGGCTCGCCGGCGCACAGCGAGATCACCGCACGTCCGCCCTGCCGGAGTTCGGCGACCCGGTTGAGGATGCTCATCACCGCGAACGGCGGCACGGCCGATCGCGCCGACGGCCTCACCCGTGGGCTCCCGAGCGCTTGCGGGCGCGGTAGGCGGCGACGTTGGTCCGGTTGCCGCAGTTGCCCGTGTCGCAGTAGCGCTTCGAGGAATTCTTGGACAGGTCCACCAGCACGTCCTCGCAGTCGGGAGCGCCGCAGATCTTCAGCCGGGACAGCGCGTCCGCGCGGATCAGGTCGAGCATGGCCATGGCCGCCTCGGCGGCGATCCGCTGGGCCAGCGGCGCATCGGGCTGGGTGACGTGCAGGTGCCAGTCCCACGCGTCGTGCCGGGTGAGGTAGGGGCGGGCGTCGGACTCCGCCAGGATCTCGTTGACCAAGGCCGCGCTCTCGTCCGGGTTCGCGGCGGTCCAGAACGCACGCAGCCGCGGGCGCAGCGCCCGTACCGACTCCCGCTCCTGCGCGGTCCCGCGGATGGTGCCCGAGAACGGGTGGTCGGCCAGGAACGCGGCGAAGTCCGCCTCGCTGACCAGGGTGTCGCCGTCGGGCGCGTCGGTGTTGACCAAGGCGGCCGCCTCGACCAGGGCCATGTCGGTGTCATCACTGAAAAGCATTTGACTCCTGACCGCGGGCTCGGATAGCGTCACTAGTGTAATCGACTTTCAGTCCTTACAGCAGTGCTTACGTTCCCCAAGCTTCCAGGCCTTCGCAGGTCTCGTCGTCAGGTCGGCGAGCGCGTGGGCCAGTGGCCACCCCGGAGCCTTCCCCGACCCCGAGAGCCGTCCCGCAGAGCGCCATCAGGAGGCGAGCATGACCAGCACCGCAGCCCGGTCCGGCCCGATCGTACGACCGGTGCCGGTCCGGACCGGGTACGGCAGCGGCCTGGCTCTCGCGGTGGCCTCGGCCGCCGCCTTCGGACTGTCGGGGTCGATGGCCCGCTCCTTGCTGGACCTGGGGTGGACGCCCGCCGCGGTGGTGTCGGCCCGGGTCGGCGGCGCCTTCGTGCTCATGCTCGTCCCGTGCGTGCTGCTGCTGCGCCGGATCGGGCTGCCCAGCGGGCGCCAGGCGGGTCGGCTGGTGGCCTACGGGGTCGTGGCGGTGGCCCTGGCGCAGCTCTGCTTCTTCAGCGCGGTGCAGTACCTCTCGGTGGGCGTCGCCCTGCTGCTGGAATACCTGGCGCCCGTGCTGCTGATCGGCTGGCACTGGGCCCGGGACCGCCGCCGGCCGCGCGCTGTCGTGTTGGTCGGCGCGGCCGTGTCGCTGCTCGGCCTGGCCTTCGTCCTCGACCTGCGCGCCGGCCTCACCGTCAACCCGATCGGGGTGGCCTGGGGCCTGGGAGCGGCGCTGTGCCTCTGCGGCTATTTCCTGCTGAGCGAGGACGGTGCACCGGGCACGTCGGTGCATCCGCTGGTGCTGGCCACCGCCGGCACCGGCATCGGGTCAGCGGTGCTGCTGCTCGCCGGAGCCCTCGGGGTGCTGCCGTTCGCCGCTCAGACCGGTAGCACCATGCTGGCGGACCGCTCGCTGCCGTGGTGGGCGCCGATGCTCGCGTTGATCCTGGTCAGCGCCCTGTTCGCCTACCTGACCGGAATCGTCGCCGTACGGCGACTGGGCAGTTCGACCGCCTCCTTCGTGGCGCTCACCGAGGTCCTGTTCGCCGTCGTCTTCGCGCTGTTGTTGCTGGGCCAGCAACCGGGGCCGATGCAGGTGATCGGCGGACTGCTGGTCCTCGCCGGCATCGTCGCCGTCCAGGCGCCTCGTAGAATTCGCCGATGACGTCGACGGCCGGAGCCGCAGCCTCCGGTCTGCTCATCGCGGGCACGTCCTCCGACGCGGGCAAGTCGCTGGTGGTGACCGGCCTCTGCCGGGTCCTGGCCCGCCGGGGCATCAAGGTGGCGCCGTACAAGGCGCAGAACATGTCCAACAACTCCGGCGTGTGCGCCGACGGCGCCGAGATCGGCCGCGCGCAGTACCTGCAGGCTCAGGCGGCCGGGGTGCAGCCGGAGTCGGCGATGAACCCGGTGCTGCTGAAACCCGGCTCGGACCGTCGCTCCCACATCGTGCTGCGCGGTCGCCCACACGGGACCCTGGAGGCCGGCGAGTACGCGACCGGGCGGGGAGCCCTGGCGGCGGCGGCGTTCGCGGCGTACGAGGAGTTGGCGGCTCGCTTCGACCTGGTGGTGTGTGAAGGTGCGGGCTCGCCCGCGGAGATCAATCTGAGGGCCGGCGACTACGTCAATCTCGGCCTGGCGCGAGCCAAGGGCCTGCCGACGGTCGTCGTCGGCGACATCGACCGCGGCGGGGTCTTCGCCGCGCTGTACGGCACGGTCGCACTGCTGGATGCCGCTGACCGGGCCCTGATCGCGGCCTTCGTGGTCAACAAGTTCCGCGGCGACCGGTCGGTGCTCGAGCCCGGGCTGGTCGAGTTGACCGCCCGCACGGGCGTGCCGTTCGCGGGCGTGCTGCCCTGGCTGTCGGGGCTGGACATCGACGCCGAGGACACCCTCGCCCTGGGCGGGCGGCAGCCGACGCCGGGTCCGGGCACGCTGACCGTGGCCGCGGTGCGGCTCCCCCGGATCTCCAACGCGACCGACCTGGACGCACTGGCGGGCGAACCCGGCGTGGATCTCGTGGTCACCGAGCAGCCGCGGGTCATCGCCGCGGCCGACCTCGCCGTACTGCCGGGCACGAGGGCGACCGTGGACGACCTGGACTGGCTGCGGCGTACCGGGCTGGCGCAGGCTCTGGTCGAGCGCGCCGCGCGGGGCCGACCGGTGCTGGGCATCTGCGGCGGCTACCAGATGCTGGGCGGGACGATCAGCGACGGGATCGAGTCGGGCGCCGATCGGGCCACGTCGAGTGGAGACGGGTGGACCGGGCGGCGTGGTGGAGGGACTGGCCCTGCTGCCGACGCGGACCCGCTTCGCCGAGGCGAAGGTGCTCGGGCGGCCGTCCGGGACCTGGCGCGGGCACCCGGTCGAGGCGTACGAGATCCACCATGGGGTAGCCGAGGTCGAGCAGGGCGAGGCGTTCCTCGACGGGGTGCGGGCGGGTTCGGTCTGGGGCACGATGTGGCACGGCACCTTCGAGAACGACGGGTTCCGCCGGGCTTGGCTCGCTGACGTGGCCGCGGCCGCCGGGTCGTCGTGGCGAGCCCGCCGCGGATGCTCCGGCCTACGCGGCGCGCCGGGAAACCATGATCGACTCCGTGGCCGACGCCATCACCGCGCACGTCGACGTGGACCTGCTGCTGGCCCGGACGCGGGTCGGGCGATGACGCGGCAGGCCCTGGTGGTCGGCATCGGCAGCGGCGTACCCGGCCACCTGACGGGGGAGGCGGTGGCCGCGCTGAACCGCGTGGACGTCTTCGTGGTGGCCGACAAGGGGGCGGCCAAGCGCGATCTGGTGGCGCTGCGGACCGACTTGTGCCGCGCGGTGATCGCCCACGACCGCTACCGGTTCGTCGAGGTGCCCGACCCTGCGCGGGGCCCGGACCGGGAACGGACGGCCGCCGAGTACGCCGAGGGCGTGGCGACCTGGCACGAGGCCCGCGCCACGCGCTACGCCGAGGTGATCGCGACGGAGGTGCCCGAGACCGGGACCGTCGGGTTCCTGGTCTGGGGCGATCCGTCGCTGTACGACTCGACCCTGCGCATCCTGGAGGCCGTGCAGGCCGTGGGGGTGGCCCTCGACGTCAGCGTTCATCCCGGCATCAGCAGCGTCCAACTGCTGGCCGCCCGGCATCGGCTCGTGCTCAACCGGGTGGGCGGCGCGGTGCACCTCACCACGGGACGCCGACTGGTCGCCGAGTACGACTCCACTCCCGAGATGGGGGACGTGGTGGTCCTGCTGGACGGCGATCTGGCCTGCGCGGGCCTGATCGAGCGGCACCCTGACCTGGCGATCTACTGGGGCGCTCAGCTGGGCCTGCCGGACGAGGCGCTGGTCGCCGGGCGGTTGAGCGCGGTGTTGGACCAGATCCGCAGCCGCCGCTCGCAGATCCGCGCCGCCCGCGGCTGGGTGATGGACACCTATCTTCTGCGGCCCTCCCCGGCTCGACTGACCTGCTCCGAAGCCAAGGCTGGGTGTCGCACGCAGCCGGATCGACGGCAGGTCGAGTCGCAGCGGACGGGCCGCGCGGACGGGTAGCCCGACCCGACGGACTGCGCCGCAGCCGTGGCAGACCTCAGGATTTACGTGCTTCGCCGCGCGGCCCGACCTGTGGCGAAGATCCATACCCAGCGGCGCACCTTTCTCACACTGGTCTGGGCTCCGTTCTCGGCCAAGCCGCTCCCGGCCCAGCCGTCTCCGGGAGAACTGGTCCTCCCTCAGCTGGTGCTGCGCGCGATCTGGCGGATGCCGACCCACAGGCCCACGACACAGGTGAGGACCGCGGCCACCACGGCGATCGGGATGGAGTCGTCACCGAACGAGCCGCCGAACAGTGCCCGTTCTGCGTCGACGATGTAGGTCAGCGGGTTGAATTTTGCGAGCACCTGGATCCAGCGCGGCCCGGTCTCCAGCGGCAGCAGCATCCCGGACAGGATCAGCAGGGGGAACAGCAGCGACTGCTGGACCGCCCAGAACATCCACTCCCGCTTCCGGACAGCCACCGCCAGCGCGTTGGAGAAAGCTCCCATGCCGATCCCGAAAACCCCGAGCAGCAGCAACCCGGCCAGCACGTGCAGCGGGTAGAGCACGAAGCCGAACGGGATGGCGACCGCCGTGACCAGGGCCGCCTGCACCACCAGCGGCGCAAGCTCCTTCAAGGATTTGCCGACCAGGATCGACGACCGGTGCAGCGGGCTGGCCAGCACCCGCTCGTAGGAGCCCAGGGTGATCTCGAAGAGCAGATTCGAGCCGGCGACGCCGGTGCCGAACAGGCAGATCATGACGATCACCCCGGGCAGGAACCACTGCAGCGGCGACGCTCCGCCCAGAGCTGCCGGATCGATCGAACCGGCGAGCAGCGTGCCGAACAGGCCGAGGAACACCAGCGGCTGGACCAGGGAGAAGATCACCGAGAAGGGGTCCCGCAGGACCAGGTACATCTCGCGCTGGAAGACCGACCAGGTGTCGCCGAACACTCCGTTGCGGCGGGACGGGGCCAGGGACCGCAGATCCGTCGCGCCGGTGTGCTGGCTCGTCGACGTGCCGCTCATCAGGCCGCCACCTCCGCCTCTTCGCGCAGACTCCGCCCGGTCAACCCGAGGAACACATCGTCCAGAGTCGGCACCGCCACGTCGGCGGCGAGTACCTGGACGCCGAGCCGGTCCAGTTCGCGGAGCAGTCGGGGCAGCGCCTGGGCGCCCTGCTGATAGCGCCCGCTGAGCACGGCACCGAGCGGTGACCGCGACCGCTCGACGTTGGCACCCCCCTGCGCGAGGACCGCCGCCGCCGCGTCGGTGGACGGTTCGTCGACGGTCACGCTGACCCGGTCACCGGCCAGTCCGCGCCTTGAGGTTGGCTGCGGTGTCGTCGGCGATGATCACGCCGTGATCGATGACCAGCACCCGCTCAGCCTGGGAGTCGGCTTCCTCCAGGTAGTGGGTGGTCAGCACGATCGTGGTCTGCTGCCGCTCACGCAGCCGGCCGATGTGCTCCCACAAGTTGGCGCGATTCTGCGGGTCCATCCCGGTGGACGGCTCGTCCAGGAAGAGCAGGGACGGGGAGTTCATCAGCCCCAGAGCCACGTCGAGCCGTCGCCGCTGGCCGCCGGAGAGCGTGCTGACGCGGCGCTTGCCCAGCGTGGTCAGGTCGAGCATCTCCATCAGCTCCCTCGCCCGGGCTGGCCGCATCGGAGGAGTTCATGCCGCAGAAGCGACCGTGCATCACCAGTTCGTCACCGACCCGGAAGCTGTGTCCGGCCCCGTTCCCCTGCCCGATGTAGCCGATCCGGGAACGCACCAGCGCAGGATCGTCGACGATGCTCGCCCCTGCGACCCAGGCCGATCCGGCGGTCGGCGGCAGCAGCGTGGTCAGCATCCGCAGCGTGGTCGACTTGCCCGCCCCGTTCGGGCCGAGGAACGCCACCAGCTCTCCCGGAGCGACGTCGATGTCGACCCCCCTGACCGCTTCGACCGTCTCCTTCTTGCTGACGAAATGCCGCGTCAACTGCTCCGTGTGGATCATCCCCGCTCCCCCCTCCATGCTCAATCTCTCTGCTTTGTTCTTCAGCCCCTCTGCTTGTGCAGCAGTCCGCCGACCCACTCCGTACGCCGTACTGAATGAAGGCCAGCATACGCTGTACCGAGAATTCAGTCAATCACCCGGGACTGACACGTCGCTGCCGCGAGAGGATCGAGCCGTGACCGCCAGCGAGGACGCCGTAGCGGTTCCGCCGCACCTCCCCGAGCCGCCGGCGGGCGATTCGGTGGAGGCTCGGCGCATCCTCGGACTCCTCTGGGAACCGGCCTCGGAGCCCCCCGGCCGGGGGCCGCGCCCGCGGACCAGCCTGGCCGCAGTCGTCGAGGCCGGGATCGCTCTGGCTGACGCCGAGGGCCTGGCGGCGCTGTCCATGCGCAAGGTCGCCACCCGGCTGCAGGTCGGAGCCATGTCGCTCTACACCTACGTGCCCGCACGCTCGGCGCTGATCGAGTTGATGATCGACCGCACCTACGCCGACGTACGCCTGGCTGAGGGTGGGCACTGGCGGGATCGGCTCGACCACTGGGCCCACGAGACGTGGCGGCTCTACAGCGCCCACCCCTGGTTGCTGGACTACAACATGAACCGGCTGCCTCTCGGTCCGCACGTCCTCGACGTCGAGGAGGCGCTCTACGCCGCTCTGGACGCGGCCGGCTTCACCGGCGCGCAGAATGTCGCCATCGCCAATCTGGTGCGCTGGCAACTGATCGGTGCGGCGCGGTTCAGCATCACCGACGCCGACGAGGAGCGGCACACGGGACTGTCGGCCGAGGCCTACTGGGAGTCCCGGGCCAGCTTCTGGAGCACCTACTTCGACTGGGGTCGCTACCCGACCATGGCCGCGGTGTGGCAGGCCGGCGGGTTCGACGATCCGGCCGTGACGGCCTTCGACCCCATGCTCGCCCGGCTCCTCGACGGGATCGAGCGGCTCGCGCCGAAGTGCCGTGACCGGCGTGCTCGGGCGACCTCAGCCCGGCAGATCCAGCGGCAGCGGCGTGGACCGCTCACCCCGGCCGAAGACGCAGCGGAAGTAGTCGCTCGCGTCGTCCTTCTGGGGGCCGATCGCGAAGACCTCCCAGTTGGCGCGGCGGTTCCGCTCCGGCAGCATCGCGTTGGCGACGTCGGCGGTGCACACCTTCTTCACCAAGGGGTCGGCGTTCAGCCTCGACTGCGCGCGCACCTCGTAGGTCAGCGGCCCGGCGGCGAAGGTCTGGTAGACGTGGTTGCTGGCGCAGGTCGCGGGCGTCGCGAGCCAGGGCTGGTCCTCATAGCTGAACAAGCCGCCCCAGCATTCGTTCTTCGTCGCGCAGTACGCGCCCTTGCTCAGACGCTTCGAGCAGTCGACGAAGCCGCCCGGAACCGAGGGCACCGGGGTCGGCGGCCGTCCCGATGGGGTCTCGCCGGTGGTGTCCACGGTGCTCGTCCCGGTGGCCGGCCGGCCGGTCGCGCCGTCCAGGTTGGTCAAGGTGGCCAGCGCGATGGCCAGTCCGACGACCAGGACGACCAACGCCACGGCGACGGCGACCAGCACCCGCCAACCCCGGCGCTTCGGCTGGTCCCACGGCTGCGCGGTCTGCGCGAGGATCGGCACCATGGCCGGGGCCGGCACCAGGGACGGCTCACCCTCATCGCCCGCCCGGGGCACCGGCCGGCTGGACAGGTTCAACACCGCGAGCCGGTCGCGGAAGCGGGCCGCCGTGGGGCGATCCGCCGGTGTGTCGGCCATCGCCTGCAAGCAACAGGTCCATGAACGCCCGGTCCACACCAGGGATCCGCCGGATCGGCATCCTCTGCCGCTCCAGGATCTCCGGGACGCTCGGCGTACCCGTGATCTCCGACCAGCGCGGAGCGCGGCCGCTCAGCAGCGCGTACAAGGTGGCCGCGAGGGCGTAGACGTCCCCGTACTCGTTCGGGGCCTCCTGCCTGAACACCTCCGGCGGGGCGTACGCGGGGGTGATCGCCTCGATCGTCTCGGTGAGATCGGTGCCCGGCTCAGGCATGCTGGCCAGGCCGAAGTCGGCCAGGCCGGGATTGCCGTACGCGTCGATCAAGATGTTGGCCGGCTTGACGTCGCGGTGCAGGACGCCCCGGGCGTGGGTCGCCGCCAGCGCGTCGGCGATGCGGACACCGACGTCGCGAACCTGACGCTGGCTCGGCGGCGGGTCGGCCGTCAGCCACTTGGTGAGAGAACCGCCCGGGCAGAGTTCCATGACCAGGAAGGGACGATCGTCGCCGAGGATGCCGGCATCGTGGACCGTGACGATCCCCGGATGTCCCGACATCCGCCCGGCTGCGCCGGCCTCGCGCAGGAAGCGCCGCTGCTCGTTCTCCTCGTCCAGGGTCCGCTCGTCGACCTTGACCGCCACCAGCCGGTTCAGCGACTCCTGCCGGGCCTCCCAGACAATGGCAAAGCCGCCCCGGGCCAGCGCACGCCATTCGGAGAGCCCGGGGATCTGGGGCGGAGCCCCCCACCACGCCATTCGAAGCCCGGGATCTGGGGCGGAGCGAGGGCCACATGCTCAACGATAGTTCCGCTATCGGCCCCGGGGGCGGTTTGCCGGAACCCCCGGCCGCCGTAACCAGATCGTGTCCTGGCGCCGGATCAATTCCGGCCGACCCGAGCACCCGGAGCAGCAGCTCACCGCGTCGGGCCGGAACCCGGCATCGGGTTCGGGAGCACCCGGTCGCGGGGGCGCTCAATCGGCCAGTCCCCGACGTACACAGGCAGGCCGCCCACACTGACCAGGCGCGCCGGTAGCGCCCGGGCGGCCAGCCAGAATGCTGCTCGCCGGCCGAGGACAACGGCGGCCGTGGCCGCGGCGTTGGCGAGCGCGGCACTCTCAGCCGTCACGGTGACCGTCCGCCAGACCGGCTCAGCGGACCGACCGGTCCGCGGATCCACGATGTGGTGGAACGGCGAACCGGCGACCTTCCACGTACGGACGACGGTCGAGGAAGTGGCTGCGCCACCCCGGCTCAGCGTGACCACGGGCCAGTCCTCGGGGTCGCAGCCGGTCGCGTCATCGAGCGCGACCTGCCACCCGGGTGCGGGCGGATCTCCGGCGAGCGCGAGGTCACCGCCGAGGTTCACCAGGAAACCGCCGGGCAGGGTGGCGCCGCAGATCCGCGCCGCACGATCGGCCGCCCACGCCTTCGCACTGGCCCCGAGGTCGACCTCGAGCCCCTCCGGGATGAGCACCCGACGCCGCGGCTGGTCGAGGAGGATCCGCCAGTAGCCCGGCGCGGCGCTGTGCTCGGAGTCCTTCCTCGCCGCGTGCGGTCGGCGGGCGCGGACCACGTCGAGGTCGGCGTCGTAGCCCAGGCGACGCAGCGAGACGGTGGGGTCGACCAGGCCGCCCGTTCGCCGGGCCGTGTCCAGCGCCACCGCGAGCAGCTCAGTGAGCAGGGGCGTGATGGCGACCTCACGGCCACGCGGCAGCGAGCTCAGTTCGGAGTCGGCCCGGAAGCGCGAGCAGGCGTCGTCGAGTTCGCTCAGCTGCGCCTTCGTGATCTCGGTCGCCGCGAGGATGGACGCCGGATCGGTGCTCAGCACGTGACAGATCGTCCCGATCGCGGCGAAACTGCGCACTGTGGGTGCGGCCAGGGTGCCCGGCGTGGGGCTCATCACGAGCCGCCCGAAGAAGTATGCGCCGCACGCCCGGACGCTGCAGCGGGCGTGATCGTCGAACCCCAGTCGTCGAGCGACGCCGACGACGAGCGGCTCATCGAGCCAGCGGTTGACGGGGCCGTGCTGGCGTCGGTCCAGGCGGCCACCCCGGTGAGTCCGGTCACCGCCGCCGCGGCCGAGAGTGCAGCAGCGATCGCCGTCTTGCGGACCGCCCGAACGCCGCGGCTCCGGCCGTCGACCCGCTCGCCCGTCCTCTGGTCAGCCACCACCGGCCGGCCCGGCTCGTCCGCACGACGCTGGGAGGTCATGGCCTCACGCTTGCAGCGCGGGCTGTGGATGACCTGTGCCCGGACCCAGGATCAGCCATGGTGCCGGCCTCGCCGGCCGCTAAGGTCACCAGGGTGAGCCGAAGCGTCTACGTCGCATCCCCGGAAGGCCTGACCGGCAAGTCAGCGGTCGCGCTGGGCCTGCTGGACGCGATGACCCGCGAGGTGGGATCGGTGGGGGTGTTCCGACCACTCACCGCGTCCCGGGGTGCCGGCGACCTCGACCTGATCGTGGACCTGCTGGTCGGCCAGCCGGGCATCAAGCAGACCTACGAAGAGGCACTCGGCGTCACCTACGAGGAGGCCCGGGAGAACGCCGACGAGGCGATGCACGTGATCGTGGAGCGGTTCGGGCAACTGACCGACCGGTTCGATCTGATCGTCGTCCTCGGCTCGGACTACACCGACGTGTCGACCGGAACCGAGCTCTCCTTCAACGCCCGGATCGCGGCCAACCTCGGATCGCCGGTGGTGTTGGTCGTGCACGGCCGGGAGCGCGCGCCGGAGCAGATCCGGGCCGCCGCCGACAGTGCGATCGCCGAGCTGCGGGCCCAGCACGTGCAGACCGTGGCCGTGATCGCCAACCGGGTGGAGGAGGGGTCGGTCGACTCCGTCCGAGCCGCGCTCGCCGACCTTCCCGAGACGGTGACCGCGGCCATCCCGGAGAGTGCGATCCTGAGCGCCCCGACCTTCCGGGCGCTGGTCGAGGCAGGTGACGGGCGCCTCGTCCTCGGCACCGAGTCGTGGATGGACCGCGAGGCGCTCGGCATCATCGTCGCCGCCATGAGCCTGCCCAACGTGCTGGCGCGGCTCCGACCGGATGTGGCCGTGATCGCGGCCAGCGACCGCACGGACCTGCTTCCCGGTCTGATGCTGGCCCACCAGTCGGGTACCTTTCCGAGCCTCGCGGGGATCCTGCTGACCGGCGGCTACGAGATCCCGGACACCATTCGACAGCTGTCCGAAGGCGTACAACAGGACCTCCCCATCGCCCTCACCGACAACGGCACCTTCACCACCGCGGAACGCCTGATGCGAGTGCGTGGACCGCTCACCAAGGAGTCGAGCCTCAAGATCGAGACGGCGCGACGGCTGTTCGCCGAGCAGGTCGACCAGGCCGCGCTGCTCAAGGCGATCGACGTGTCCGCCTCAGAGGTGCGCACCCCGCTGATGTTCGAGTACCAGCTGATGGAGCGGGCCCGCGCCGACCGGAAGCACATCGTGCTGCCGGAGAGTCAGGACGACCGGATCCTGGAAGCGGCCGCGATCCTGCTTCGCCGCGGGGTTGCCGACCTGACCCTGTTGGGCGAGGAGACCAAGGTGCGCGCGCGGGCCTCGGCTCTGGGGCTGGACCTGGACCTGGCGAGGATCGTGTCGCCGCACGACCCGGAGCTGGTGGAGCGGTTCGCGGCCGCGTACGCCGACGCCCGGTCCCACAAGGGGATGACGGTGGAGCGGGCGCGGGAGATCGTCACCGACATCTCCTACTTCGGCACCATGATGGTGCACCTCGGGCTGGCCGACGGCATGGTCTCCGGGGCGGTGAACACCACGGCGCACACCATCCGTCCGGCGTTGGAGTTCGTGAAGACCAAGCCGGGCGTGAGCACGGTGTCCAGTGTCTTCCTGATGTGCCTGGCCGATCGGGTGCTCGTCTACGGCGACTGCGCCGTGATCCCCGAGCCGACCACCGAGCAGCTGGCCGACATCGCGCTCTCCTCGGCCGACACCGCACGACAGTTCGGCATCGACCCTCGGGTGGCGATGCTGTCCTACTCCACCGGCACCTCGGGCTCGGGCGCGGACGTGGAGAAGGTGCGGGCGGCGACCGCCCTGGTCGCCGAGCGGGCGCCGGATCTCGCGCTGGAGGGGCCGATCCAGTACGACGCCGCCGTCGACCCCGACGTAGCCCGGACCAAGCTCCCGAACTCTGCCGTGGCCGGCCACGCGACGGTATTCATCTTTCCGGACCTCAACACGGGCAACAACACCTACAAGGCCGTGCAGCGCTCAGCGCACGCGGTGGCGATCGGCCCGGTGCTGCAAGGCCTGCGCAGGCCGGTCAACGACCTGTCCCGGGGAGCCTTGGTGGAGGACATCGTGAACACCGTGGCGATCACCGCTGTCCAGGCCCAGGGGCTGCAGGCATGACCAGCGCGCATCCGGACGACGCGCCTGCTCACAATGGGGAAGCTAATGCGGCGACTACGCCGCATTACCTTCCCCACAACGAAGCGCCGGTGCTGGTGCTCAACGCCGGGTCCTCCTCGCTGAAGTACCAGCTGGTGGTGCCCGAGACCGCGCGGGTGCAGGCCAAGGGCACGATCGAGCGGATCGGCGAGTCGGGCAGCGGCGTCGGCGACCATGGCGCCGCCATGCAGGTGATGGCCGAGCAGCTGGCGGCGGACGGGGTGGACCTGGATGCGGTCACGCTGCGGGCCGTGGGGCACCGGGTCGTGCACGGCGGACCCGACTTCTCCGACCCGACCATCGTCTCCGATGCCGTGGTCGCCGAGATCCGCGACCTCATCCCCCTGGCCCCGCTGCACAACCCGGGTGCCGTGGCCGGGATCGAGGCGGCACGGGCCGAGTTCGACGTGCCGCACGTGGCGGTCTTCGACACGGCCTTCTTCGCCACCCTGCCTCCGGCGGCGGCGACGTACGCCATCCCCCGCGAGTTGGCCGAGCGCTACCGGATCAGGCGCTACGGATTCCACGGCACCTCGCACCGCTTCGTCTCGCGCGCTGCCGCGGAGCTGGTCGGCCGCGACCTCGGCGAGCTGAACCAGATCGTGTTGCACCTGGGCAACGGCTGCTCGGCGTCGGCCGTACGGGGCGGTCTCGCTGTGGAGGCGTCGATGGGGCTGACCCCACTGCAGGGCCTGGTGATGGGCACCCGTTCCGGTGACGTCGACCCGGGCCTGCACACCTTCCTGCACAACGAGCTCGGCCTGTCGGTCGGTGACATCGACACCCTGCTGAACAAGCAGTCAGGCCTCAAGGGGCTGGCCGGAGTCAACGACTTCCGCGAGCTCGAGGAGCGGCGCGGGGCCGGCGACGCGTCGGCCCAGCTCGCCTTCGAGGTCTACGTGCATCGCCTCAAGCACTACGTCGGCGCCTACCTCGCGATCCTCGGCCGGCTCGACCTGCTCACCTTCACCGCCGGCGTCGGGGAGAACAACCCGGCCCTGCGCGCGGCCGTGGCCGACGGTCTCGGCGGACTCGGCCTGTCCGTCGACCCGGACCTCAACACCACTCCCTCACGGGTCGCCCGGGTGATCTCCCCCGAAGGCTCCCCCGTCACCGTCGCCGTGGTCCCCACCAACGAGGAGCTCGCCATCGCGAGGGAAACCGCCGCTCTTCTCACCACCTCCACCGACTGACCCCACCCCCCCGACCGACCCACCCCCGACGCTGACCCAACCCCCGACGCGACTCAGGAAACCTACGTATACGTGGTTTCCTGTCGCATTGCACGGGTTGCAAACCGTGCAATCCATCAGGAAGTCACGTATACGTAGGTTTCCTCAGCGGGGCGAGGGGGCTCGGCCACACGACCCGGAGGCGCGGTCGGCGGAGGGCGGAGAGAGAGCCGGTTCCGCATTAGGGTGGGTCGCATGGCGACTGCGCTGATCACCGGCGGCACCTCGGGTATCGGGGCGGAGTTCGCACGAGCGCTGGCCAAGCGTGGCGACGACCTGGTCCTGGTCGCCCGGGACGCGGAGCGGCTGTCGGAGACGGCCATTGCGCTCAAGCAGCAGTACGGGGTGTCGGTGGAGACCCTCAGCGCCGACCTCGGGGTACGCGACGACGTGGAACGCGTCGCCCAGCGGTTGGCCAGCGCAGACCAGCCCATCGACACCCTGATCAGCAATGCCGGCTTCGGCGTCCGCGCCCGACTGGCTGTCGAGGACTTCCACGTGCACGAGAACGCCATCGACGTGATGATCCGTGCGGTCCTGATCCTCGGCGGCACCGCCGGCCGGGTGATGCGCGAGCGTGGCCACGGCACGATCATCAACGTCTCCTCGACCGCGGGCTACGTCAGGATGGGCAGCTACTCCGCCATCAAGGCCTGGGTGGCGGCCTACACCGAGGGCCTGGCGAACGAGTTGCACGGTTCGGGCGTCGCCGTGACGGCGCTCTGCCCGGGTTGGGTACGGACCGAGTTCCACCAGCGCGCCGACATCAACTCGAGTTCCATCCCGGAACTGCTGTGGTTGAACGCGGACACCGTCGTCGAGCAGGCGCTGGCGGACGCCGCGAACGGCAAGATCATCTCCATCCCGTCCCGCCGCTACCAGACGCTCATGTTCATGATCCAGCACGCGCCCCGGGCCGCGGTCCGCGCCGTCTCGCGCAAGATGTCGTCCAGCCGCCACTGATCCGAGCCGGCTGAGCCGGTCAGCGCAGCACGACTCCGTTGCGATGGTTGAAGTCGTGCACGGCACGTGAGGCGAAGATCATCGTCACGGGCACCGCGATCACCCAGACCGGGATCGTGAACACCAGCATGAAGACCGAGAACGACATCAGCACCAGGACGAGATCCAGCGCCATCAGGACCAGGCCGGTCGCGACCCGGTTCGCGTACAGGTGCCCGGCGCCGAGCCACAGCAGCGTGAGCAAAACCGCGATTCCCGGGCTCTTCGGCGCCACTACCCGCACGATCTGAGGCTGGCCCGAGTACGCCATGGGCACCGAAGCCGGCGATCCGTAGGGCACCGGCAAGGGGGCGGACGACTGGGACATCGGGAAGTACGGACTCGACGAGGAGATCACCGTGCCCGCTGAGGGTGTCGGCGGTGGATAGACGGGGGCCGATGCGTAGCCGACACGTACGGACCGGTCCTGCACGACACCACACGTCATGCAGCGGGTGTACGGGGCCGGCAGGGACGCGCGGCACGCCTGGCACTGGGGGCCGGCGCCGTAGGGCTCGCTCATGGTCTCTCCGTCGTCTTGGGAAAATGATCATGGACCGGATGGTTGCTGGCCGGATGGTTGGCCGGATGACTCACGGCCGACGCTAGCGGCTCCAACGAGCGATAGCGCGAACATTTGTGTTACAGCGTTCGCGGTCTGCGACGCCGGCCTGAGCCCCACACGTCAGCGTGGAGACCAAGCCGATCCGGCCCGGCCCACGAACCCCTGATGTGCCACCGACGCGTTGCCGCCACCATCCGATCCGTGACTCGCCGTGCGCGATCGAGTCTGGGAGTCCGGTCGGGATAGGCTGAGGCCGTGTCGAGCCGGAGCCGCTACACCTCGCCGTTGCACGCGGGAGCGCGATTCGTCGCGCAGCGCGGCCTGCTCAAACCGCTGATCTGGCGACTGGCCACGGTGACCGTGCTCGGCCGGGAAAATCTCGCCGGACTGTCCCGACCCTTCGTCGTGGTGTCCAACCACTCCAGCCACCTCGACGCTCCCCTCATCTTCGGCGCGATGCCACGCAAGCTGTCCCGCTACGTCGCCGCCGGTGCCGCCGCCGACTACTTCTTCGACGTCTGGTGGCGCAAGGGGCTGACGGCATTGTTCTTCAACGCGTTCCCCGTCGACCGCAACGGTCTGCGTGGGCGTCGCGGGCTGGCGACCAGCCTGCTGGACGACGGCGTACCGCTGCTGCTGTTTCCCGAGGGCACGCGCTCCCGCACCGGTGAGATGGGCACGTTCAAACCGGGCGCGGCGGCGCTGTGCATCAGTCGGGACGTGCCGTGCCTGCCCATCGCGATCGTCGGCGCGAGCGAGGCCATGCCGTACGGGAAGAACTGGCCGGAGCGGGGCCGGCCGCCCATCTACGTCACGTTCGGTGAGCCGATGCAGGCCGAGGACGGCGAGACCGTGTCCCAGTTCTCCGCTCGGATCGCCAAAGAGGTTCGCGGTCTGGTGGACTTGACCCACGACGTGATGGCGCGAGGGTCGGCCCCGGGGCAGGGCCCGCGCGAGTTACGCGCAACCGACGACGGCGACGGCCACGCGTAGGCGTACGAGCCGGCAAGGGACAGCGGAGGAGACGACGAATATGCCTTCAGTGCAGCACATGAAGTGGTGGGGCTGGGGTGTCGACGGTGTGGCGTTCCACCACGAGGACAAGCCGGGCTTCCGACCCTTCGTGATCGAGGCGGTGGACCTGGACGTGAGCACGGCACCGACCAAGCCCATGGACCTCGCAGACCTGCCACTCCCGGCACCCATGATCGGCGAGGACCTGCTGGCGGAGCTGACCGACGCCGTGGGCGCGGACAACGTGGTCGGCGACGATCTCGACCGGGTCGTGCACACGTACGGCAAGAGCGTGCGGGACCTGCTCCGGCTGCGCGCCGGCGACATCCCGCGGGTGCCTGACGTCGTGGTGTACCCCGGCAACGAGGACGAGGTGCAGCTGGTCGTCGATCGCGCGGTCGCGGCCGACGCGGTGCTGATCCCCTTCGGCGGCGGCAGCAACATCTCCGGCAGCCTGCAGGCACCTGAGGACGAGACGCGGGCGGTGATCTCGCTCGACCTGGGTCGGCTCCGCGACGTCATCGACGTCGACGAGGAGTCAGGGCTGGCCCGGATCCAGGCCGGCGCGCTCGGCCCGGACCTGGAACAGCAGCTGAAGGACCGCGGATGGACCATGGGCCACTTCCCGGACAGCTTCACCCACAGCACCCTCGGCGGCTGGGTCGCCACCCGCTCGTCCGGGATGCAGTCGGACAAGTACGGCGACATCGCCGACATCACCCGCGGCGTACGCGTGGTCATGCCTGGCAAGGTGCTGGTCGTCCGGGCGCTGCCGAGCACCTCCACGGGGCCGAGCGTGCGCGAGATGATCCTCGGCTCCGAAGGCCGGCTCGGGGTCATCACCGAGGTGACGGTGCAGGTCCACCGGATCCCCGAGGAGCGGGTGATCCTGGGTTACCTCTTCCCGTCCTGGGAGGCCGGACTCGCGGCCATGCAAGCGATCTCGAACAGCGACGCGCACCCGTCAGTCACCCGCGTGTCGGACGCGCGGGAGACGAAGTTCTCCTTCGCGACCCGGAAGAAGAGCAGCAAGCTCTCGGTCAGCTCGCTGATCAGCAAGGGTTTCATGAAGGTGCTGGAGCGGCGCGGCTGGAAGCTCGACGAGTCCTGCCTGTCCTTCATCGGGTACGAGGGCGGGAAACCCCACGTCGCCCGTCAGCAGTCCATCGTCAAGGGCATCGTCTCCAAGCACGGCGGCATCGTGCTGGGCAAGGGGCCCGGCGTGCTGTACGACCAGAAGAAGTTCGATACCCCCTACATCCGCGACTTCCTGCTCGACCGCGGCGCGATCGGCGACGTGTCCGAGACCGCGGCGCCCTGGTCCAAGTTGCCCGGCCTCTACACCAATGTGATGGCGGCGGCCAACAAGGTCTACGACCAACTCGGCGTGGTCGGTTGGATCATGTCCCACCTGTCGCACTCCTACCACTCCGGCGCATGCCTGTACTTCACCTTCGCCTTCCGGCACGACGGGGTCGACCCGCTGGCCCAGTACGACCAGCTCAAGTCGGCGATCCAGCAGGCCTTTGTGGACTCCGGCGGCACCCTCTCCCACCACCACGCCGTCGGCACCGAACATGCACCGTGGCTGGAGCAGGACATCTCCGCCCCCGGCGTGCACATGATCGACGGGCTCTTCTCCGCGATCGACCCCGGCCGCAACTTCAACCCGGGCAAGATCATCGTCAAGTAAGAGGGCGGGACCCCATGCTCCATTGTCGACTCGGGGACCGACAGAAACTCCACTCCGTGGGACCTGCACATGCGGTTAGTCAGTGGTCAGTCAGTGCCTGTGACCACGCCTCCAGTTTGCCGATAATGGTAGGAGCTCATCAGGGGGTTGTTGACCCCTCCCACGTTGGCGGGTGGGTGGGCAGAAGCGGCGATACTCCTTGTCGACTCAGGCTGCCCAGCGCAGTGTGCCCAACCGTCGGTACGGCGTAGCCGCCGCAGTCGTTCCGAAGTGAGCGCAGATGATGTATCCAAAATGGTGCAGTACGATTCGGAGGCATGGCGCCCTACCGGCTTGGAGTGGACTTCGGCACCGTCACGACTTCAGTCGCGATCGCCAAAGAAGGCGAAGATCCGACCATACTGGAGTTCGACGGGAGACCCACCATTCCCACGGCGCTCTTTTTCAATCCAGGTGGTGGTTTTGAATTTGGCGTCGATGCGTTAGAGAAGGGCCGCCGCGATCCACACCGCTTGGTCACCCGTTGGAAGCAACTGCACGAAACCGGCGAGACATTGCAGATCGACGGGAGCGTATTCGACGCGGCCCAACTCACGTTAACGTTCTTCCGGAGGATTGTGCGCAGCACCTTCCATCGATTTCGTGCCTATCCCAGCGTGGTGGTCATCGCACATCCCTCGCACTGGGGAGAGCGCCCAGTCGGTTCGCTACGCCGAGCCCTAACCGACCTCGAGACCAATGTCACAACCTGCTCTGCCGCCGAGGCGGCCTGCTTGCAGTATTCCGCCAGCAGCAGAATCGGTAGAGATGGCTATATTGCTGTATACGACGTTGGTGCAAGTTGCGTTGATGTCTCACTCGTAGAGCAGCATGGCAGAACTTTTGCACTGCGCGGATCTGCGACGGGCTCCGGCCCTCACCCTCAGCAAGGATTCTGCGGACTCAGGCTAGACGAGTACCTCACCGATGCGGCAATGGAGGGATTCCACCGCCTCTTTAAGGACAAGCTTCCGATACCATTGACTCCCGAATTGGAACTACGCCTAAATGACAACCTCAACGCAGCCAAACTGCTGCTCGCTCGTCGGCAGATGCCCGTCGTTGGATTTCCCGGCCTTCCAGACTACCAGGTGCCACTCCAGCTAACCCCGGTAATCCAATTCATCAGAGAAGGCGTCAGAACCGCGTTCGTCACCGCAGAGAAGGCACTCGAGGCGGAGCTCAAGGATTATCCGCCTCCCAGGCAATTCATTCTTTTAGGTGGCACGGCGAACTTCGCCGTCGTGAAGGAGACGTTGGCCGCGAAAGCCCCGCTAGTTGAAATTGAGAGTCCTGGCGATCCGGGCTACGTGGCCCTCGGAGCTCTCCGGTTTCGGGACAGCACCGTCGCTTCCGAGCCGGACCCAGAGCCAGCGGCCGAAGTGGCACCAGCGCTGATTGCCAACCGTAGGCGACGGCTTCCAGCGGTATTGATCGCGGCAGGCATCGTCCTCATTCTCGCTATTGCTGGATGGGCCGCCGAAACCGTCGTTCAGAAGGGGAGAACCACCGGTCGATCCCCCGACTGATTGCGCAGAAGCATCTCCCCGGTTGCCGCGCGATTTGGCGTTGCACCTCGATGAAATCATCGTGCCAATGCAGAAGATCGGTCGCCCGAACGCTGAGCTCTACCGGGTCAGCGCCCGCTTGGGCTGCAATCTCACAACACGTATTGCGTCGAATGCAGTAGGCAATGTGTCAAATCCCACACTGGATGAATCTCGAACTTCAATCATCTATTTGGACGAGGGAAATCACACCGTCAGGACCGTCCTGACAGACGGCACAGGTGATAGACTTCTCTTCAGAAATCCACCGTCCTGCGGCAGTGTTCTCCGATTATCGCGTAATCCAGAGAACGAAAGTCGACTGATAGCCGTCTGCGCTCCCTCAGCCAGCACCACAAAACTATTTGTAATGACAACGCGAGGCCGAATCATCCGGCAACTTCCAAGCGCGAAACCGTTCATCGACGACCCGAGCATCTCGCCAGACGGTTCGGCCGTGGTGTATTGGGCCGGCGCGAGTCGGTCCCCCGACGGGGGTTCCCTCTATATAGCAGACATGGCTGGCACATCCCCTCCGCGTCCATTCACCTTTCAAGACCAAGGCACCGATGCCGATCCGGCGTGGTCGGCCGACAACACGGCGATCGCATTCAGGCGCCGCGCCGTCGATGGCGACTACAACATCCTGATCAAGCCGCTCGACGGTAATGAAGCACTCCTCGTGGGAGGCAGCTCAGACGACGATCGACCCTCCTGGTCCCCGGATGGAAAAGCTCTCGTCTTTCTGTCTGACCGTCACTGGCCAGGAAAAGCTGGAAATGAAATCGGGCTCTTCTCGATCGATCGAACGGGCCGCAATCTTCGGTATCTCGGCAGCTCTGCGCCGATCGTATTGGCCCCCACTTGGGGCAATCGGTAGTAGGTAGTCTGGAACATCGGCGGGGAGGATTGGAAGGACTCACCATCGGGCGGATGCAAACGCCCTACATCCTATTGGATAGACCGAACGCTCTGCATCTTCGGCTCTACGGTAATTCTCAGCACGATGGCTTCGCCGTCAGATTGCGGGGCGGCTTCACTAGATATGATCTCGGCATCGGCCTCGTGCGCAGCGTCATCGTGAGCTAGATTTCTGATGACCAGTGGAGGGTAAAGCTCTCTGCCAAACCTCCAGCTCTGCTTCTGCGCGTCGACAATCAGGACCTCCCGATGGAAGACCTGGTCAGTAGCCACGGTACGCACCTCTCGCCCATCAAATGCAGGAATTTCGGCGACGGCTTCCAGATAGCCAGTGCAATACACAACCGCGACATATGGGCTGCCCACCATGGACGCAATACCCTCCGCAAGAGTACCATCGAAGGTTCTGGCGCTACGACGCCAATTCTCAACCACAGCGCTCTCTTCCGCGTCTGCAACACGCGTGGCCAAGCGCTGGGTGACCAATTCAAGCTGGGCTATGTCGCCACTGACCAAGACATCTCGAAGGACGGTTAGCGGCTTGGAACCGTATTCGATATCGCGTCGAATGCTCGCACCCGCCGCTTCCACCATACCCGACGCTCTCGCTTCCGCTTTGAGGCAATCCGCGAACAGCAGATTGAGTGAGGCGGCCACGCGGGCGGGAATTGGAGTATTGGCCACGACAGCCGCGCTGCGACGGTTGGCCCGTTTCCGGGCCGAGCGCACCATCGCCATCAATGCCTCAGTTCTAACGGCTGGACTGCCAATGTTGGGATCAAGGCAATATGCCATATCCTTTGCGAGTCGACGTATTTGGCCATCCTCTACTCGACGACTCCACATCCCGAGGATTTCCGACTCGGTGTCGAGCCCGCGCCCCAAGAGCACCGCACATACAATCAAGCGTGTGATGGCGACATCAAGGTGCTCTCGGTCGGACTCAGAAGCTTGCCTCAACTCTCTGAGGTCGCGCCAAACTGTATCGAAGCGTTCGCGATTGACCTCGCTTTCCAGCAGGCATCTTATCGTGGGCGCGAACTCATTGCTGTCGAAGAATTCAGCGACTCTGGTAAACAGCTTGTCCTTGCGCTGCTCATGTCGGACGTGCGGGTCGTGCACAGAATGATGCGACAAATGGCGCAACGCGGCGGCAAGTAAGATGGCCGTCGCGGCGGAGTGAAGGGTCGGCTGCTCACGCGAGCTGAGCCCGCTCGCGGCGCCGTGTTCATCGGGCCGCGTGTAGGCCCAGGACAGTCGTTGTCGAACGTCATCCCAACTCGCCCACACCTCCTCCACGTCAGCGTGCAGACTCACCTCTGCTGCCAAGGTGACCTTGACCGTCTCGCCAAGCAGCGCCCAGGCAAATTCTTGGTTTTCATCGACGCGCGCCGCGTTACTCGCGGATGAGCTCATCGCGAGCGCTTTGATGCCTTGGACGAGCAATCGCCACTTGAAGGGTTCGCACCGGCTGCTTGTGTGCAGGTATTGATCCATTGCGTGATCCTTCACTTCGGCACGGTCCCGTCCGGCCCTGGCCGAATCGGCATCGGAATGCGCTACGATGACCATCCGTCCCGCTGCCTCCAGGAATTCTGCCGCTGGGTCCATTCGCGCCGCGGACGCGAGCTGCTGAGAGATTTGCAATGTTGAAGACAATAGCGTGTCTGCGGCCTCATCAACTCGGCGAGCAATCGCCGACTCGAACTGCTGGCAGAGATGGTCGAGCACTCTGCGCAAAGTCCTTGCGTCTCGCAGGATTGCGTCGACTCCGCGTGCGCTCAATGTCGCATCGGCCACAAGGGCGCATTCGACGAGCCTCGAGTAGATTTCCAAGTTCCAGTCGAGCCTATTCAAGTCAGGCTGCTCAATGACAGCGAGCGTATTTTCGTGCAGATCTTGGAGGTATCTCCGGAACTTCATACCCGTTTCCCTGGTGGCGGACGTCACGACTATTCCGATCCTATCGACTTTCCCGTGATGCTCAGTATACGCGATTGGCGACCCGGAGATGGCGGACTCAAACAGGCGAAGCTGAATATTACCGCCGGCTACAAACCGGGAGAAGCAACGAAGGGCCCTTACGTCAATATCAGTTACCACTCCCCCGCGTCCAATGACGAAGGGTCGTCCGGTCGTTCCCCCAAAACTCGCTACAGCTTTCAGGCTGGTGTCGCGCAGAATCTGCTGGAACGACGTCTTCATCTGCGTCGCAAGTCGTTGATCCCGCAACGCTTCAGCGAGGCGCTCACGCATGACTGAAAGACGAAGCTGCTGGAACTCCAACTCGTTGTGCGAAAGTGCCGCGAGCCTCCTGAAACTTTTGAGAACAGAATATAGGGCATAGCTCGAAATTAGAATGGCTGCAAGAAGGCCCCATCCGAATCTCTCGCCGCTGGGACGCAACAGTACGACGCCAATTACTGCGAGGCTAGCGGCAATCCACACCACGATCTTAAGAGTTCCAGACGCGGAGGAGTAGTCCTTGACGCTAAGTCCTGATCGAGCATTGGAGCTTGAGTTGTATGCGTCGAACAGAAATAGTATTGCTGCCACGGCCACCCCGAGGGTTCCCGCCATTACCTGCCACAGCGTGGCCATAAAGCTGCTTGCACCTAGTATCGCGCTAGTTGGCCACATTAGCGCAGGGTGTTCGACCGGCATGGAAGCTGCCCCCAGTGCGATCGCAACAACGGCGAAAGGGCGACGATCTGGCAATTGACGCACCCGTCGGACCCCCGTGACGAGCAGCCACCGGAGAATGCGAAGTCGACCCAGGTTGAGATCGAAGACGAGCGCCATCCAGGCAGCATCCGATAGCTTGCGGCACCGTGGCCGCCCATGACGTGTGCCACGAAAAAGTAACGTCAGCAGGACGGGCAGCTGCATGAGGCGCGGTTCCGGAAGCCAGGTTTCTGGAAGGCGCCAGACAAAAGTTCTTGCCCAACCAGCGAAGGCTTCAAGCGAGGAAGCCCGGGCGTTCGCGGGAATTTGTGAGCGCGGTGGCTGGCTCGCACTACGATCGCGCACTCTCGGCACCGCGGTCTACGCGATCGCCCGCCGGGCGAAGGCCCAGCGCAGCGGGTCGAGGCAGCGGAACGGGGCGATGCCGCGCGGGTGCAGTTTGTCACCGATCACGGCGTCGCCGAGCGCGGAGACGGTGAAGAAGCGGTACTCCCGCGCGGCCCGCTGGTTGGCCGAACTGAGCAGGTTCACGAAGCGTTGGGCGTGCAGCAGGTTCAACAGGCTGCGCACCTCCTCGTGCAGCAGGTCCCCGTCGACCCGGTCGTAGGCCCACGCGTTGATGCCCGGGTCACGGGCGAAGGCGGCACCGGCGTTGGACATGACGCGGCTCCACTGCTGGTCCTGCACCAGCGAGAGAGCCTGCATCGTGTCGAACTTGGACAAGATCATGCCGACCGGCACGGGCGCGGCGCCCATCACCCGGAGCAGGTTCTCGAAGACCACCTCGGGGTCACCGGACTGGTAGACCTCCTGCGGCAGGTAGTCCTTCAGCAGTTCGCGGACATCGCCCACGGCCGAGGGGTCGAACATGAACAGCACCGCGTCAGCCCGCTCGAAGTAGGAGAGGTAGCGCAGATCGGCCGCCGGATTCTCCAGATCCTCCCCGGCCACGTCCCGGATCACCAGCATCGCCGGCCCGCTCCGCAGCACCCCCAGGTTCAAGATGATGGGATCCCGCTGGTAGGCGGCGTCGACCGCAGCCGGCACCGTGGCGGTCATGATCCCGCGCGCGTCGTACAGCGGCTTCTCGTAGTGGTCCTCGTAGAGTTTCCGCGACCGCGGGTCGGCGAAGCGCAGGGACAGCTGGTTGTGGGTGAAGAGCTCCTCCAGCTCCTTGATCAGCACCGCCAGGTAGATGCTCTTGCCGGTCGCACGAGCACCGGCGAGGGCCAGGCACACGGTCTGGGACTCACGCCACTGCGGCAGCAGCGCGTAGTGGCAGTACGGACACACCTCGCGGGTCGACCGGCCGCACTTGGCACAGGCCTGGTTGCTCGGCGGCACCCAGCGACGCGCGTCCGGGGGTCGCTGAGCCTTGACCAGCGGACGGCTGAGCACGGGGCTGCCGGCGTGCGCCGAGGCGTCCGGATCGGGCATCGGCTGACAGGTGCCGACACACTCCCAGGCGAAGAAGTCCGGAGACAGGCCCCGGAAGCACCGCGGACACTTCGTCGTCATCTGCGCTCCCGCTGAGGCTGTCCGTAGCTCTCCAGGAGGGAGCCGACGATGGTCAGGGCCGCCCACCGGTCCCACTGCACCCCGCGCCGACGGCGGCCGGAGTCGACCGGCATCACGGTGGCAGCCATGCCGGGCGGCGGCGGGAGGGGGTCGGCCGCGCCGCCCACGCTGAGCAGCGGCCAGGTGCGGCGGCGCGTCCCGGCGATGTCGGAGGTCGGCCGGGATCCCGTCGGTGATCAGGTACGTCAGTGTCTTGTTCCCGTCCGTGGCCAGCGCGGCGGACCGGCATCCGGTCGCGAGCGGCTGCGCCCGAACCTCCGCGGCCGTCGTGGCGGCGAACGCGTCGATCCTCTGCGGTGCGAGCCGGGTGGCGACCCGGCCGCACAGTACCGGCTCGACCTCGTGGTTGGGGTCGATCGACGCTGGCCATCCCGGCGAAGGTGTTCAGTGCGGCCTCCAGGGTGCCGTCCTCGGCGAAGGAGCGCATCGACGGGGAGCAGTCCACCCCGACCACGATGTCGACGGCGCGTTGGGCGACGAACGCGACGCCCAGCAACTCGCGCGCGACGTCGCGTGCCAACTCGGCCTGGGGTGGCAGCTTCGGGGCGTTCGGCATGCTCAACGAGGTCACCCGGATCGTGGGCCCCTGCGGCTCGAGCAGCACCAGGTCCTCCGACGGCAGTCCGGAGACGTCGAGGGCGATCTTGACGTAGTCCTGCATCGGGGTTGGCCCCGTCCGGTCCGATCAGCACGTTCAGCACGCTGTGCGGGGGGAACAGGTCATCGCCGCCGGCGGGCAGCATGCGCACGGTCGTCGGCTGGGCGAGGCGCGGCAGCACCAGCATCTGGTGCCGCTCGACGACGACCGGCTTGCCCTCCGGCACGCTGGCCACCAGCCGGAACGGCGTGGCACTGGGCGGCTCGTACCGCACGATCAGTGGCCGGGTCTGCAGGGAGACCTGCTCCCCGCCCTTGAGCAGATACATCGTCATGTCGATCGTGCCTTCCAGCGGCTCGGCCGCGACTCGCTCTCCTGCACACCCTTGACCCAGGAACGGACGAACCGCTCCACCGCCCGATACGCCTTGTCGGTCGGCAAGGGCTCAAGCAACCAGCTTCCACGCCAGCTCGAGCACGTCGTCGGCGAACCCGTCCGCCGCGAGCGCCGATGCGTACCCGCGCTGCAGATAGGCGACGAGAAAGGGCGTGGCGCTTGCGGCGTCGTCGACCACGGTCTGATGGAGCCACCCGAAACGCCAGTCCTGCAGGGCGGGCTCGGGGAATCGCGGATCTCCGGCGGCCGCGATCAGGGCCAGCTGCGCGGGCTGGACGTTCCCGGTCAGCGCCTCACTGATCTGGCTCACCTCGGTGGAGGTGAGAGGCGGAAGCGTCCCGGGGAACAGTGACCTGGCCCGGCTGAGCTCCTCGTAGTGCCAGCCCAGGATCGGCGGCGACCACCGCCGGCTCGCGGATCGCCAGCACGACCTCCGGCGGAAACGACACCGAGAACGACCGAGGTGGCGTACGCGGCGCCGCGCAGCATCTCCCCCAGCTGCGTGGAGAGCTCTGCCGTGCCGGCCTGGAACCAGGCTTCGCGCCGCCGGAGCTGCAGCGGGCGCCGGCAGGTCTCGATGCGCCGACGGAGCCGTACGAGGTCCACGGCCGGCGCGTCCGCCGGCCCGGACTGCCAACTGGAGCGCTGGAGGAGCCCGTCGCACAGGTCCACCAGCGGAGTCTCGTACGAGGGATCCGAGGGCGCGGCCTTGAGCGAGACCGCCATCAGCGCGACCGGGATCGAACCGGGGAACCAGCGGTCGAGGGTGCACAGATCCTGCGGCGACCACGGCGGCCCGGCGAAGTAGACGTCGAGGTCAGGCACGGAGCCGAAGGCGGGCGGCTGCTCGGCCAGGCTAGCCCAGACCGCGAGCGGCCGGTACGCCGCATACCGGCCCGACTCCGGGTCCGATGCGGCCAACTGGGCCGCGAACTCCGCGTCCAGTCGCCGCCCGGCGAGTTCGGCCACATCGGTCACCACCGGCGCCACCAACGGCTGGGGGTAGAGCCAGACGAGAACATCGTGGCTGAGCCGACGGCCGACCCGCTCCGCCCGGCGGGCTGCATTCGACTCCAGTTCCTTCTCCACCTTCGGGCGCAGGAACCTGGCCTGAGTCACCTCCTCGAACCGCCCCAGCTGCCCGATCAGATCCACGGGGTCGTCCTCGAACAACCGGTAGAGGAGCCAGTCGAGGGTGTCCCTCAGCTCCTCGTCCAGACCCGGATCCCTCAGGCGCAGCTGGGTCACCAGATTCGTCAGCCGGCCGCTGGCGATGCTTCGCTCGGTGTCGGTCAGCGCGGCGTCGCTGCGGACCCGCGCCGACGCCTCCCGGGCGTGCTGCGCAAGCTCGCCCGCCACCGTCTCGCTCAGCTCAGCCGCCGGAAGCTGCTGCTGGTCCCCGGGCAGTTGTGTGGACCAGCCAGTCCAGGTTGGTCAGCGCCTGGCGGGCGTACAGGCCGAGGAGGAGTTCAGTCATCAGCGGGTTGGGCCGCTCCGCGCTCGCGTGCTGCCGCAGCGCACCCCAGGCCGCCTCCGGTGATGCGGCCAGTTGCTCGCTGAGGAGGGCCGCGATCTCGGCCGAGCGCGGCTCCGGGAGGTCCGGCGGACTCGACCGGGCCAGCACCCGTGCCGCCTCGCCGGCTGCGTCGGCAAAGGTCTCGCTGTCGTGGCTGACCGCCAGAGCCAACGCCCAACCCGGCTCACTGCCTCCGGTCGGCAGACCTGCGGTGAGCGCATCGACCTGGTCGAAGGCTGCCTCGGCCATCCCGGGATCGAGCAGCATCACCTGCGCCATCACCGACCACTCGGTGGCGGTGATCTCGTGACCACGACTCGTCCGGTGGGGCCGACCGCTCAGGTCGCCGATCTCGATCCGCTCCCGCTCGTCGATGACCACCAGGCCGGCTCCCGGGTCGATCTGATCGGCGTCGTCGAGGGGCACGCAGGCGAGTTGCACGCCGTGCTGGAACGCGGGCGCGAGGCCGGCCTGCCGCTCCAAGGTGGAGAAGAAGAACCCGCTCCGGGCGAGCTGCGGCGCCATCAGCCGTGACACCGCTCCGATCCAGAGCGCCGCGGTGTCGGTGGTCTCCGTGCCCAGGACCACCCGTGCGCCGCCGGTCATCGCCGAGGCGCAGGCATCGAGCAGGGCGCCGAGCGTGGCCAGCCTGAAGACGTGGTCGGGATCGAAGAGGAAGTCGATCACCTCCGTACGCCCGACCGCGGTGCCGGGCGTCGGATCGGCCACCTCGAATTCCGCCCGCATCACCGCGTCGGCACCGAACGGGGCGAGCCAGCCGGGCGCTCGCCACTGCTCGATCGGTCGGTCGGCGTCTCCCTTCGCCGGGGTGCGGTCCAGCACGACGTGGGCGAACACGTTGCCGGGACGCCCCGAGGCATCGGTCCCGGCAGCCGCGGTGTGCCACCAGGCGGCGCCGCCGTCCACCGGCGCGTAGACCAACCGCCGCGGCAGCGCGGCCACCTCGGCCGGGGAGGGGAAGCGGGGCAGGCCGAAACCCGGGTCGAACAGGGTCGACACCCGTGCCCGCAACTGTGCCGCCTCCGTCTCGGTCAGGCCGTTCTGCTGCTTGATCTGCCAGCCGCCGGCACCGCCCGCGTCGTAGGAGGTGTAGGTCAGCGCCCCGTACCGCGTCGTCGGCGACGCAGCGGCGCGCGGCGCCTCGATCAGCCCCATCGATCAGCCGGGCAGCGTGAGGGTCTGGACGGGAGGATCCATCAGCGCGATCCGACGCAACAGCTCGGGCCGCAGATCGGCGAACAGCCGGACGAAGCCGCGACGGCCACGCACGATCGACCGGTAGGGCACCTCCGACGGCTGCGGGCCGAGCCGAGCCGGACGGAACTGCAGCGTCGGTTGGCTCACGGTCTCCAGATCCGGAACGACCGGCAGCAGTTCCCCGTCCCGCGCGTGCAACGGCAACCGCTCCGGATGGTGCACCAAGACGAAGAGCGGGCAATCCGAGCGCTCCTCCTCCGCCGTCAGCCGGATCAGCACGCGATCGGCACCGCGCCCGAAGGCGCGCTTGACCTCGATCGAGTAGCCCAGCTTCAGCAGCCCCTGGTACTCCGCCACCACGGGGTCGCCGTACACGCGCTGGCGGTTCACGAAGGCGATGCCCGCCAGGTGCACCGAGCAGCCGTGCGCCGGCAGCCGGGTCGGGAACTGCAGGCCGCCCAGTCGCTGGTAGGCCTCCCGCGTGATCTCGTGATAGCTCCGCCCTTCCACCGGGAGGGTCGCGGGTGCTCCCGGCTGACCCAGGCTCACCCCCACGCTGGCCGCGTTGCCGGGCCAGCCGAACTTGAGCACCTGGTGCTGGGTGCGCTCGACGACCACGGGATCGTCGGGTAGCGGGATGACGGCCTGGGAGACGGTACGACCCACCCGCGCCTTGCCCTCGAGCAGGGTGACCGGGGTGAAGTAGACACGGTCCCAGGCGTGTGGGCAGGTCACCTCGCGCATCCCGGTCCGACCCTCCGGAAAAGCCTGGACCGGGTAGCCGACCCGCAGGTCGATGGGTAGACCGGCGCCAGGCAGGGCGGATTCGTCCCGGGTCTCGGCCTCCAGTCCGGCGGTCGTATCACGGCCTGGGAGACGGTACGACCTACCCGCGCCTTGCCTCAGCAGCGTGACCGGAGTGAAGTAGACGCGGTCCCACCCGGGCGGGCAGGGCACCTCGCGCATCCCGGTCCGCCCCTCCGGGAAGGCCTGCACCGGGTAGCCGACCCGCAGGTCCGACGGGCAGAGCCGGCGCCAGGCAGCGCCGATTCGTCCCGGGTCTCCGCCTCCAGTCCCGCGGTCGGCGGGGCCATCGTGCGGTAGACGACCACCCGGCCCGACGGGGGTGGTGTCCAGGACAGGTCGAACAGCCACTCGTCCCGGCTGCCGTGCCCCGATGCCGCAGGTCGTCGACCGGGCTGAGCAGCGACGAGACCGAGATCGGCTGGCTGACCGGCTGCGACAGCGTGTCCACGCCTTCGCAGGTCGTCGACCGGGCTGAGCAACGACGAGACCGAGATCTGCTGGCTCACCGGCTGCGACAGCGTGTCCACGCCGTTGATCTCGACCTGGGTGTAGAAGCGGTACAGGTAGCGCTTACCCCGGCCCGGATCCCGGTCGATGAAGCCGGACAGGTTGGCATCGCCGGTGTCCAGCTCGTACGCCGAATCCAGACCCGACCGCCCGGCGCGCTCGATCGGGATGCGGTAGACGTGCACCTTGCCGATGCCGCTGAGCACGTACCACTGGCCGATCACCCGGCCGCCGTCCTCGCGCAGGCTGAGCTGCTGGATGGGAGCGACCACCGCCCCCTCGGCGTGCAGCCGGGGCTGGCGGGCCACCGCCTGGTCGACACTCGATCCGCTGTTGCGCCAGACCTGGTAGTAGCGCAGGCCCGAGACGAACTCCCGGGTGTCCACGCTCGTCAGCTCCCCGGTGATGTCCAGCAGGTCGGCCGACGCGGGGTCCCATGGCGGCTCGTCGTCCTTGGCCACCAGCCGGTAGAGCGAGGTCGATCCGGCCTCGGTGTCGGCGGCCCAGCTCAGCTCGACGGCCCCCTGCCGCGACCGCGATCCTCAGCCGGCCCGGCTCCCCGAGTTCCTCGCTCCAGTCCAGCGGGGCGAATCGGGCCGCCAACTGTTCCAGGGCGGCCGGATCGGGCGCCGGTCGCGACGCCGGCTCGCCCGGGGTCGTTGCCGGCGCAGGATTCGCGCGGGGCAGGATTCGCCGGGGCAGCGGGCCGGACGGCGGCGCGCTCGACGGCGAGGGACCGGACTGGGCCGGACCCGACGGCGGGGGACCGGACTGGGCCGGACCCGACGGCGGGGGACCGGACTGGGCCGGACCCGACGGCGGGGGACCGGACTGGGCCGGACCCGGACGGCCCCTGCAGCGGATCGGCGTTCCCGATGGCAGCGACGATGACCGGGGCGAGGTGGGCGTACGCGGCGGGCAGCAGTCCGGCGACGGTCTTCTGGTCCCGGCGCCCGCGGGTCACCGCGGTGCGCAGGTAGGCGTCCTTCAGCCCGCCGAACGGCAGCTCGCCCTTGCTGACCAGGTTGTCCCGCCACTGTTTGAGCGCGGCCATGCACGCCTCGAAACGGGGCCCGGAACCGGACTCCGGTCCCAGTTCGCCGACAGGCTCAGCCATGCTCCCCCCTCGTGTCCCGCACCTCAGAAGCTCTTCTGGTTGGCGAACTTGTGCTCGCGAGCTTCGTCGGCGCTCAGGCCGACCAGCTCCCAGGCCAGCAGCCCGCCGGTGAACTCGACCAGGACCGCCGCCTTGCTGAGCCCGGTCCGGGCGTCGCGCTGCCAGCGCGGGCCGCGTACCTGGTTCTTCTCCTCGGTCCGGGCGGCCGGGGTGAACAAGGCACCGTCGAAACCGCGCCCTTCGACCGGCTGCGGATCGTCGATGCCGCTCATGAAGGCCTGGAGCGACACGGTGCTCGCCGACCCCGGCACCTTCACCCGTTCGATCAGCCGGTCCGCCTGTGGGCTGGCGGCGATGTTCATCTGGCGCCACACGTGGTCCGCGCTGGCCACGGTCGGCCCTTCGCGGCAGATCAGGTCGACCCAGGTGGCGAGCGGTCCGCCGTCCCCGGCGCGCGCGGAGTACAGGCGCTGGGGGTCGTCCTGCAGGTCCAGCCCGTCGGAGCCGAGCCGGTCCGGCGCGTCCGCGACGTACTGCTCCCACGGCCGGCTCAGCCACCCGGCGCGGAAGCGGTTCCGCCGTTCGACGGCGATGGCGTTCGCCACCACGGCAGGCTCGGGTTGGGCCACCCCCAGCCGCACGCTGAGCGGCAGCCCGTCCTCGGCCAGCGTCATCCGCGACGTCTTCTGGGCGAGACCACCGAACGGTCGCGCGAGCACGGCTCCGAGGGCCCTGGACCACGCCAGATGTTGCCCGTACGCGGCGGTCGTGCGGCGCAGGTCCAGCGCGACGTGGCCCAGATTCTTGGCGTTGACCTCCGCCTGCGCCTCGGCGATCTGGCGCCGGCGCAGCTCGGCGAAGAAGTTCGCCTGGGACTGGGCGAAGGTGAGGAAGCTGGCCACGAACCACAGCACCACCGCGCCGCCGGCGGAGATGCCGGCCTGCTTCCAGGTGAGCCACTCCGCGCCACCGGCGACGCCGAGGCCGATCAGGACCACGACCAGACCGATCAGCAGACCGGTCATCCACCGGGCCAGCCGGCGCTGCTTGCGGCGGAACTCCTCGTCCTCCTCGAGTTCACCGCCGGCCTGGGCCAGCGCGTCCAGCAGTGCGCGCGCCTCCTGCCGGAGTTGGTCGATGGCGCCTGCGAGTCGGGAGGCCGAGCGGACGGCGAAGCTGTGCTGGTGGCCGGCGGCCCACCGGCCGAGCGCGCCCAGCGTCTGCTCGGCCTCCGGCCCGCTGGACGCGTCCGATCGGGCCTGCACGAGATGCTGCCGGACGGCCTCGACGGTGAGCACGTCGGCGGCGTGGAGCCGGTCCACGCCGAGCGTGGCCTGCAGGCTGTCCGGGAGGTCGGTGAAGTCGGAGTCGGGACCGGGGGCGCAGTCGCCGGCGTCCGGCAGCACCCCCGTGTGCACTCCCGCCTGGATCGGCGGCAACTGGGGCGAGCGCGAACCCGCATCGGCCAGGGTGAGGGTCGCGCCGACGTAGTCCACCCACAGCGCCCGCAGGTCGCTGTCGGCCAGCTGCGCCAGTTCCTCCCCCGGCTCCCGGACCAGCTCGCCGAGCTCGGTCGCGGCCGCGCCCAGCTCCCGCCAGCCGGCAGGCCGCTTGTCGGCATCGATGCCGAGCACCACCACGCGATAGGCCGACTGGTCCCCGCCCAGGATGCGACGCTGCAGGGTGCCGGCCACCCCCGAGGCGATCCGGTTGACCAGAGCGGCCGACCAGGCCAGGGGAAGCCCTCGCAACGAGGCGCCGAGGAAGGCGAAGAACTCCTTCACCAGTTGCCAGCCGCCGATCTCTTTCACCGGCACCTGGGTGAGCGTGGCCCGCGGGCCCCGGAGCACCGGCCCGTGCTTGTCCCAGAAGGCCGTGGCCATCTTGGTGGTGGCGCGCGGCACGTCCTCGACGGCGACCGCACGCTCCGAACCCACCATGGGCATCGGCAGCCCGGCGCTCATGGTGAGCACGCCCTGGCGCAGTTGCACCTCGACGGCGTCGGCGTCGAGGTAGCGGAAGAAGCTGCGGGCCACCCGCACCTGCTCCGCGGGCAACTGGCCGACCCCGTCGAGCGGGGCGGAATCGATCCCCGCCCACAACCCGGTCAGCCCGCAGACCGCCGCCGCTGCGTGCGGACCGATCTCGAACGGGTCGTCGGTCGACTGCAGTTGCTTGTGGGACATGCTCGGCCCGTACGCGTCCTCCGGACTCACCACCACGTTGTGCCAGCCCTCCTGGGCGGCCGGGCTCGGGCCCGGACCGCAGCCCGGACGCGTGATGAGGATCCGCAGGTATTCCTTGGTCGCGGAGTCCCCGGTGTTCAGGTGGATCAGCTGGGCCAGGTCGTACTCGACCTGCTGGTCCAGGGCCGAGGCCCCGGAGAAGGCGGGGACCAGGACGCAGACGCGGATCCGCGGGCTGTTGCGCTGCGGCAGCAGGTCGGCGAGCCGGATCGGCGTGGCCCGGCCACCCTCCACCTCCAGCGCCGTCGCCTGCCCGGGACCGCCCGCCGGAGGGTCCTCGACCCAGCAGAACCGCTGCACCATGCCCACCGCCGACCAGTCCTGCAGCACCTCGCGGACCCCGCCGAGCAGACCCGAGGGCGCGACCAGGATGACCAGACTCGGCACGGCGTCGGATGGGTCGGGCACGGCTAGAACACCCCTCCGCGCGGCCGGGTGGGCGGGACGTCCCGTCGCTCCCGGCTCGCCTCGGCGTACGCCTCGTCCACCAGGGCGGCCAACTCGGTGGTCTTCTCCACGATGTCGGCCGCGAGGTCGCGGAAGTACGGGGTCCGCGACGCCACGGCCCGGGTGGCGATGATCCCGAACTCCCCCGTCTGACCACCCGCCTGGTGGGGCGGCTGGTAGTCCCAGGCGGCCAGCCAGCCGGGCCCGTCCGGCCCGGTCAGCCAGTCCTTGGCCGCGTCACGGCGTTCCTCCGGGGTGGAGGCCGCGGCCAGCGACGGTATCCGCGACGGCGAGCCGCTGACCGATCCCTGGCCCAGCCAGGCGGCGAGCTTGGCGATCGCGGACTTGGTCCGGATCCCGCTGGCCGGTCCGAGCTCGCCGCGATCGTAGAGCTCCCGCAGCGCCAGGTAGGGCCGCAGCGAACTCATGATCGGCGCCTGCTGCACCCGGGCGATGGCCAGCAGGTGCGACTCGAGCACCGCGGGCAGCCAGTCGAAGAGCGCCTCGAAGCGGTCGGGTGGGGTGAGCAGCGGGTGCGGGAAGTCGATCCAGCGCTGCTGCTCAGGATCGAAGATCTGCACCGGCGCCGCGTACGGCGGTTCCGGGATCCGGATCTCGCCGACGATCTGGCCGACGTACCAGCCGGCCACCATGGCCTGCCGCTCGGCGTCGGACATCGCCAGCGACGCGGTCAACGGGCGCGCCCGCCGATAGGTCCAGTACGCCTCGCGACCCTGCGGCGCGGTCGCCTCCCATTCCTGGGCCACCGGCTGCAGCACCGAGTCGAAGGCCAGCGGGGAGTAGAGCGGGTAGGACCCGAACACGTCGATGCGCCGCGGGTTGCCCTGATCGGTCAGTGCCGCCTCGAAGTTCTGCCGGCTGGAGGCGTCGATGCTGGGGTTGTTGACCAGGATCGATTCCAGGTCCGACGCGATGGTCAGGTTGCTGAACGGCACGGCGGAGAACTTGTAGCGGTACTCCACCGCGTTGCCTCCGTGCAGCAGTTGCACGGTCTGCTCGTCCACGCTGATCAGCGGCATGGCCAGATCCAGCGTCTCGCGGAACTTGTTCACCACGTCGCGGTGCCGCGCCTGCTGCTCGGACTCCCGCGGGCTGTCCAGGTAGGCGCGCAGGCTCACCGAGCAGAAGAAGTCGAAGGACTGCTCCGGCCGCGCCACGAACTTCCGCGCCCGCTCGAGGATCTCCCGGGGGCGGACGTGGATGTCGAAGCGCGCCTCGCTCGGCACCTGCGCCTCCCCGGTCGCCGGGTCGGTGGGGAAGGCCTTCGACCGCCAGCCGATGGTCTGCACCACCAGGCCACGGGGCGGCTGATCGCCTCCGGTCGTGGTCCACACCCCGGAGATCACCTGCGCGGCCACCGCCTGGGCGGGGTTTCCGCCTGCCTGGTCGGCCCGCAGCGCCTGGGAGATGTCGGCCCGGTACTGGCTGTCGAACTGCTTCGAGCTGGTCAGCAGGATCTCGTTGTTGGCCTCGTCGAACCGGTCGGGCACCCGCCGGTCGTGATCGGAGGGCCAGGCGGCGTACTGGTCGGTCTCGAGCCGGGCCAGGCCGTCGTGCCGGAGCTTGCTGCTGCGGCCCTGTTCCAGGATGGTCTGGGCCTCGCTCATCGCCTGGCCGAGGGGCTTGAGCACGTCGGTGACCAGGGTGATCAGCCCGGTGCTGACCAGGGACGAGCTGCGCATGTAGAGCATCGAGCGCACCTTGGAACGCACGCTCTCCACGATCGCGGCCACCAGGGCGTCGCCGTTGGCGATGGTGCCGCGCATGCCGCTCAGCGTGCGGTTGACCTCGTCGGGGAGCTCGGCGATATCGGTCGAGCCGGACGGCCGGCTGATCAGCTGGGCGTTCGGGGCGATGAAGTCCGCGAGGTGCGCGCCCAGCCGCTCGACCAGGGCCCGCGCGTACGGAAGCCCGAGTTTGCTGATCGCGTCAGCGACCAGCTCCTGGATCCGCTGCAGCAGTCCCTGGTGCCAGTCGTAGGCCCACTCGTAGGCGGCGCGGCTGACCGACTCGGTGACCACCTGGCGCCGGGCCGCGCTCTGGGACCGCACGTAGTCACGCCACTGGGCGGCGTTCTGCCCGTGCGGCGAGGGCACGTGCGGCATGTAGTCGCGGTCGACGATCACGCGGGCCTGACCCTCGCCCATCGCCCGCGGCAGTGCCGTGCCGGTCATCCACGCGCCGAGCTCGGCGCTGGACTGCTGGCCGGTCGAGCGACCGGTGGGCAGCCTCAACCGGTCGCAGATGGTGACCCACTGGCTGTCCAGCAGCGCGTCCACCTGCTCGGTCCCCGACGCCAGGCTGCCCTGCTGCAGGTGGCCGTCGAGCAAACGGTCCACGCAGGACCTGGCAATGCGCTGGGCGGAGTATTCGGCGTAACGGTCCCGACCCATGCTCAGGCTCGCGAATCCGTACGACCCCCAGGGGATCGACTCCAACGGCTCCGCGCCCCAGCCGAGGTAGCGGGGATTGGGCAGGACCGAACCCGAGTTGCCCAGGTCGAAGTCGACGAACTGCTGACTGGCCACCGAGCTCTCCATCAGCCCGGCCATGCCGCGCGCCAGGCCCGCGGTAGACCGGGGTCATCGTGCCGTCGCCGAACGTGGCCCGTTGGGTGCCCATCAGCCGGCTGACCGGGAACACCCGCGCGAACGGGATACTGACCCCGACCCCGTCACCGAAGCCGAGCGCGCGGAACAGCGCGGTGTCGTGTCGGCTGGCGGCGCCGGCCTGGCTGGCGACGATCTCGCCGAGCATGGCGAGCGCGTTGGCCCGGACTCCTGCCCGGTCGGCCGCCGGCAGGGTGTCGAAGATGTCGGCGCTGACCATGAACAGGGAGATCAGCGAGGCGGTGACCCCCTTGATCTGGGTCAGCAACCGGCAGACGTCGAGGGCCATCGACGCGCCCGACCCCCCGGCCATGGAGCCGATGACGAGCACGATGGTGGGCTTCTGCTCGTCGTACTCGCTGCCCAGCGCGTACGCGGCGTTCTTCATCGAGGTCGTCGTCTCGCTGGAGTTGATCCGCTCCATCGCCGCGCTGAGCTGGGTGCGCACCTCCCCGGCCTTGGCCAGCAGGATCATCCGGCCGACCGCCCGGTACTGGCCGGCCCCGACGTTGATCGGCCGCTTCACCGTCTCCGGTCGCCGCGGCGCCCAGGTGGCGATGGTGTCGAAGGCCTTCTTCTCGCCGAGCTTCTCCCCCACGGTCTGGTCCAGGTCCCGGTACGAGCCGCTCTTCGGGCCCATCCCGACGTAGCGCCCGCCCTGGGCCACCACGCTGCCGAGTCCCTCCGGCCCGTCGTCGACGCCCGAGGGCACGTCGACGAAGACGAACTGCCAGCCGGACGGCAACTCGTGGACGCCGTCCTTGCCGAGGTCGGATTTGAGCTGGTCCATCAGATAGGCCAGCACCTTGCCGCCCGACCCGCCGCAGCCGACGACCAGGAACCGTCTCATGGCTCTCTCTCCTCGATGATCACGCCAGGACCGCGAAGTGGGTGCCTGGAGAATGTAGCGAACTCAATGCCGGCCCGGGCCGGGCTTGTCGTCGAAGCCGGTGTCGAACGACCAGTCCTCGCCCGTGTCGCCCAAACCCGCCGGAGCACCACCCGCCGGAGCACCGCCCGCCGAACCGCCGCCCGAGGGGGCCGCAGGAGGGGGTGCACCCCAACCCGGCGGACCAGCGGGGCCGGTCGGACCGGTCGACGGCGTGCTGGTCCAGGGCGGGGGTGGGGTCGGGGAGGGGTGGGGTCGACCCGAACGAGAAGCCGAACGGATCAGCCTGGCCACCGCCCGGCGAGGCGGGCCCGGCCGGCCCCGCGAACGGTGCGCTCCCCGCCGGCGCGGCCGGACCGGCCACGCCGAGGGCACCCATCAACTGCGGCAGCCGCGCCTTCACGTCCTCGACCAGACCCGGTCGGCGCGAGCGGTCGCCGCCGGCCAGCAGGACCACGGTGGCGGTGTCGGGCGGGTCGGCCACGCCCCGGGTGGCGATCCAGGTGTTGTGGACCGCCAGCGGCAGCCGCGCGACCCCGGCGCGTCCCTGCGGTTGCGGGTACGCCGAGGACAGCGCCACCCGCCCCGGCATCTCCGCCTCGACGTGACCGGCGCCGAACGGGGACCAACCCGTCTTGGCCTTGAGGGTGCCGCCGGGAACGACGCGCCGTCCGCGAGCCTCCCGTCTTCAGCGTCACCAGATCGCGGAAGTCGGTGTCCCGCAGAGCCAGCGGCAGCCCGTCGCGGTAGACCTCGCCGTCGCGGACCACCACCGGGATCTCCAACGCCGACAGCGGCTCGCCGGGGATCCGCGCGGTCGCCAGCTTGAACAACCACAGCAGCAGCAGCGGGATGCCGGGACCGAGCAGCAGCGCCGCGATCAGGGTCAGCACGAAGTTGCGGGTCTGCAGCGGCTTCTGCAGGTCGGCGGTGAACGGGACCTGCACCACCGCCGCGCGGTCGGGCTTGTCCAGCGGCGACACGGTCACCGGCAGGTTGCCGGCCAGCGTGCCGTTGCCACCCTGCTCGGCGGTCAGCCGGAATGCGATCTCGCCGCGCTGCCCGTCGGCGACCGTGACGCAGTTGCCGTCCGCGCTCGCCTCGGACGTGATCCCCACCTGCCCCAGGCCCTCGGGGCCGGTCTGGATGTCGGCTGCGGTGCCGTCGGGCAGCCAGACGCACCCCGGGCCGGTGATCCCGAGCGTCGCCGTACCGACCAGGTCGGAGGAGCCCTCGACCCGGCCGAAGTCCACCAACGGGTCCAGCACCGGGCGTGCCCAGCGCCGGCAGGATGTCCACCGGGATGCTGGCGGTCTGCGGAGCGAGCTGGGTCCCCTTGATCGTGCCGAAGGCCGCGGTGGTCAGCTCCAGGTCGAGCTTCAGCTCTCCGCGGCCGACCGGGGCTCCGGCGAGGTTCAGCGGGTGGCTCTTGCTGGAAACGTCCTGGACCTTCAGCCCTGCGGTGATGGGTTGGGTCGAACCGTCGGGTCTGATCAGTTCGGCGCTGAAGGTGCCGGTGCCCTTGAGTGTCGCCGAGTTGACTTTGTGGCCCTGGTCGTCGACCAGGCCGAAGGTGAGGTCCACCGACTCACCGGTCCGGAAGGGGGTCGTGGCCAGCCCGGGCCAGGCCGGGAACAGGTTGCCGGCGATGCTGATGGCCACCCGCGACGTACCCGTGGTCCCCGGCTTGACCAGGAAGACCAGCGTCCACTGCCCGGTCCACGGCACCGCCTTGCGGGTGCGGTTGACCAGGTCGATGGTCCGCGTCCTCTCGGTCAGTTGCCGGTAGCTGCTCCCCTTCGGCTGCAGCTTCCCGTTGTCTCCGGTCAGCTGCACCGGGCGTCGTCCGGAGCCCTCCGGATAGAGCATCCACACCTCCGCCTCGGGCACGTCGGAGGAGGCCAGGATGTGCACGCTGGTGATCGAGCTGTCCAGCACGAAGCTGAAGCCCTGGTCGCGGCAGTCGGCGGCCTCGGGCTTGGTGCAGATCGGCTTGGAGTCCTCGTTCGGCTTCTGCTCCCGGATGTTGTTGAAGGCGAAGAGCAGGTCGTCGATGTTGCTGGCGGCGGTGAAACTCCCGGGCGGCTTGGTCCGCTTGCCGCAGCCGGAGCCGAAGGCGATCTTCTGCATGGTGTCGAAGTCGCTCTTGGAGGCGCCCTGGGCCGAGGTGAGTCCGATGGCGAACAGGGTGATCTTGGCGATCCGCAACTGGTCGGCCAGCCCGCCGGAGCGGCACAGATCCTTCTGCGCCGCATCCCTGGCCTTGCGCGCGTCCGCCGGCTTGCGGAGGTCCACCCCCGGCGCGTAGCTCTTCTTGCGCGCCGCGGGGTTGGCCTGCCACTGCGGCGCGGTCAGGCCGACGTCGAACTGTCCGTCGGAGAACCAGACCAGGGCCTGGCAGCGCTGCGGGTCGGCCTTGGCGCGCCGGCTGAGCTCGCTGCGGGCACCGTTCAGACCGTTCCAGTAGTCGGTCTGCACGCCCTTGGTCTTCTCGCGGAAGCCCTCGACGGCCGTGGTGACCTTGGCCGTGCCGGCGGCCTTCGAGGGTGGTCCAGCCGAGCGCCGGGTGGTACTCGTCGGAGAAGCCGGCGACGCTGACGGAGATGTCGATCGAGAGCCGGCCGGCCAGTTCGGCCAGCTGGGTGACGAAATACCTCGCCGCTTCGACCCGCGCAGCTTCGGGATCGGTGGTGCCGAGGCTGCCCGACTCGTCGATGAGCAGCAGCAGGTCGCTCTGCTTCTTGGCCACCAGGCAGCCGCCGTAGCTCTCCACCGCCGGGTTGCGGGTGTCGGCCGACGCGATCGGCGCGGCCACCGCCCCCGCCAGCGGCGATGAGCAGGGCGAGCAGCCAGGAGCGCGCCGCAACAGCGCGCGGTGAACGACCGCATCAGAGCCGCCCCACCCACAAGGCGATCCGGAGCGCGCTGCCGAGCACGGCCAGGCCGGCCAGCACCAGACAGGTGACGTACGCCGCGCCGACCACGCTCGACTGGGCGTAGGTGCGGGCCCGGGCCCGGGTGTCGAAGACGTTGAACGCGGCGAGGAGCCCGATCGCCACCGGGCCGCTGGCCACCCAGGCGACGATCGCCCAACGCAGACTCTCGCCGAGCAGCCAGGCCACGACACCGGCGCCGAGGGCCACGACGGCACACGCCACCAGCCAGAGCACCGGTGGCTTGCCGAGTTGCAGCGACGTGCTCAGGTCGACGGCCGGTGGACCGAAGGCGTAGTCGACGGTGCCCAGCCCGGACGGCCGCGGATCGGAGCGCGAAGAGCGAGAACGATCCGGGGCCAGTGCCGAAACCTCCGTACCCTGCCGGATCGTCGGCTCTCCGGGGACGGACCTGAGCCGTACGGCTGCCCCGGCGCAGGATTCTCGTACTCGCCGAAGTTGAAGCCCGACCCCGTCACGTCCGTCCCCGTCCTGCCTGCTCGTGTCCTGCCCGGCCCCGAGGCTGACTCCCCATTTCAGCTCACCCGCTCGGTTCGGGCTGACCCCCGTCCAGGTGACATCCTTCCAGCCGAGAGGTCACCTGGGGAGGGCGCATGGCAAGGTCGTGCACAAAAGTGTGGCTGCCGGACCTTTGCCCGGCCCTACATTGACGCCAGCCGCGGCGCTTGGTGTCGCGGGCCCGGAGGAGTGCCGATGAGCAGCAGCTTCGACCGCCCGTACGGCTTCGAGGAACAGTTCCCCGCGGGCCGGCTGGCTCCGCCACCCGTCCAGGACTACCGGGCCGTGTACCCGCGTCCTCTGCCGGGATCGCCGGGACGCCCGCCGAACCGCGGGCAAGCGCTGTCGTGGGCCGCGCTGACGCTGGCTGTGATCGGCGCCGTGGCCGTGGGGCTCGGGATCTACCACGCCCTCGGCCACCTGCAGTTCCGGCGGCCGTTCTTCGACGACGCCTCCCACTGGCTGAATCTGGCGCTGGCCGGACTGTGCGTCCTGGTGATCGCCTTCGGCGTCGAGCGTGGTCGCCCTGATCCGGGCCAGACCCAAGGCCGTGGCGGCGCTGGCGCTGGTCGGCACCCTATTGCTGCCGGTGATCGCCGCGCTGATCGGAGTGAAGTTCGGCCTGGACGCGCTGCTCGCCCACGCCCAGACGGCCGCCGCTGAGCTGAGTGACGCCCTGCTGCAGCGCCTGGTGGACGCGATCGCGAAGGGCGACCTGCTCGGCGCCCTGCGGCTGCTGCTGGACTGGTTCCTCGGTCAGTAGAGGTAGACCCGGGCCTTTTTGCCGTCCTTGCAGGTGACGGTGTGGGCCCCCTGGCAGGTCATGGTGACGCGCGAGCTCTTCTTCGGATACTTGACGTTCTTGAGGGTGATCTTCCGGCCGGCTCCGTTCTTGGCGACGTAGACCCGGCGCACCTCCTCGGCGAAAGCACACGTCGCCGTACCGGCCTTCACCGCCGATCGCGACGGCGTTGCGGAGGCCTGTAGACGCGCGGGCAGGCTTTGGCGCCCTTCGGCTTGGTCCCCTTGACCACGACGCGTCCGGCGGTCGGCGACGCGGACGGCGATGGTGTGGCGGTGACGGCTCCGCCGTCCTGCCAGGGCAGCCGGTCGTTGAATCCGAGCACGACCAGAGCGATCACCGTCGAGACGGCGATCAGCCGCTTCAAGCGCCACAGCAACCGGCCGATTCCCCTGGCCAGCCGCAGGCCGAGGCCGGCGAACCACGCCCGTCGCGCCTGCTGCCCGGGCGTCAGCGGCACCGGACCGCGCTGCCGCCGAATCCGTCGTACCAGCTTTCGGTGTGTGCGCTGCCCCTCGCCGAACGCCGACGCTGGTCACGCGGCCGAGCCAGGACCGGGGCGGCGGGGCGGTCGCCAGCCGGATCTGCGCCAGCAGCGGGTCGGCCAGGTCGAACAGGCCGCTGGGCTTGGAGCTGGTGACGACGAGGTCGATCTGGGTGTCCCGCGTGGGATTGCGGAGCTCGACCCGAGTGGCCAGGCGATCGTCGACGGGGATTTCATGGGAGCGTGCGCCCAGGCTGGCGGGATAGCTCGTCCATTCCCATACCGGCGGGTCGTGACCGGCGACATCGTCGAGGATCGGCGTCAGCCAGTCCATCAGCTCCGGCTGGTCCCCGACCACCTTGATCAGCATTCCGCGGGCCGAACGCCGCGCCCGCACCCGCACGGCTGCGAGCGCAAGCACGACCGCGGTGACACCGAGGCCCGCGAGTGACACGGCGACCACGAGGTCGGGGGTCATCGCGACGCAGCCACCGGGAGCGGTCGGTCCCCCGACGGCGGGGAGCGGTCTCAACACGGTCGGTGGGACACCTTGGCGCCACCGTGCGGCCTGTTGCCGTTGATCTCCAACCGGCTGCCGTCCTGGACGAAGGTGTAGTCGAGCGACCAGCGAGCGCAGGTGTAGCGGGTCACCGGACCCCGACCTCGGGCGAAGATCGAGTCGAAGGTGACCCAGGCGCGGGGGCTCGAGCCGCTGCCACCGGTGGAGCGGATCGAGATGTTGAAGTCGTACGTCGACACCCAGCCGGGCGCGATCTTGCCCAGTGAGCTCCCCGGTCCGTGGTAGGCCGGCCCGAGGGCGTTGAAGGCTTTCGCGTAGTCGGCCCGGTTGATGCCGCCGAAGTAGGCGTCCAGACCCTTCCGCATCGCTGTCGGTGCCGCACCGCTGATCGTGGTCTGCGAGTGCGGGCCGGTCGGCAGGGCGCAGTCTCCGGCGGCTGGGCGCACCAGAGCCTCGGGCCCGCTGGATCCCCTGCGCGAGTGGCGTCGCCGGCACGATCAGGCGCTGGTCCCGGCTGGGCAGGGCGAAGACGGCCCCGACCACCGCGCCGTCGGCCGCGACGACCGGCGCCCCACCGAGGCCGATGTCGACCCGGCCAGGGACCCGGGCCAATCCGTCGATGCGGACCTTGCGATGGGTGAGCCCGATCCCGGTGCTGCTCACCTGGGCGACCGAGGAGGAGACCGAAGCTCGGCGGCTGCCGATCCCCACCGAGGCGATCCAGTCGCCCAGGCCCGGGTCAGCAGCGCCGAACTGCACCGGCGCTCCCGCGTCGGCGCCCGCCACCCGAAGCAGGGCGACGGCGGTGGCCGGATCGGCGCCCACGACCCTGGCCGGCACCGGCGCTCCGCTTTGGTCGACGACGGCTACCGAGACGGCACGGGCGACGGACTGGTAGGAGGTGGCCACGGTTCGGGGGTCCACCCAGAAGCCGGTGCCGACGCCGGTGCCCTGGCAGGTCGAGGCCACGACCCGGACCACCGAGGGCCGGACCCGCTCCACGGCTGCCGGCGAAATCCGGCGGGACGGACGCGGTCGAGGTGAGCGGAGGGATGGAGAAGGTCGGGCCAGGACCGCCGGACTGGCCGTCGGCGGTCGGCAGCGGACGTCGGCGGACCCAGGGTCCATGCGGTCGCGCCCAGGGGCGACGACGTGGCCGCCGTGCCGTCGCGACGGTCGGGCCACACCAGCGCGACCACCACGCCGCCGACGATCGCGACGGCCAGCACGGCCGCCACGAGCAGGATCGCCCGCGGGTTCCGGGACGGCGATGCCGTACGGGTCGCGGTCGGTTCCTGACGCCAGACGATCTCGACCTGCGCGGGCGGATTCGGCGCAGGGTGGTTGGGCGCAGGGTGGTTGGGCGCGGGTAGTTGGGCACGGGGTCCGGCGGCTCGATCGGCGGCCCGGGAATGCTCATCGCGTCACGTCCCGTCTCATGCAGCACCCTCACGACAGAGCCTTCCCCGCCGGTCGACGGGGAGACCCGCGGCCCCGCCGGGCGGCTGGGCGGTCTCGCTCTCGCATTATTCAGCCAGTCCCCGCCGATAGCCACCCGATTGGCGACGCTCCCAGGCTGACCGGCGTCCTGAATCACCGCTCGTGGCTGCCGTATCGTGATGCCGTGTCGATGAGTGGCCCGACTGGATGGGGCCCAGGAGCTTCGTCCGGACCAGCCGCGTTCGCGATCAGCGCGCCGCCGCAGCTGGAGCTCGGGCCGGCGCGGGCCGGCGCGACGACGTACACCGTGACCAACCTGACCGGCCGGCCGCTGAAGGCCCGGCTGCTCCCCCGGGCGCTGCAGGGTGCCGATGCCAGTTGGATCTCGGTGGCCGGCCCAGCCGAGATCCCGATGGGAGTCGGGGCCACGGTCACGGTCACGGTCAACGTCGCCGTGCCGCCCGGCGCGCCCGCGGGCAACCATCTGGCCCGACTCGACGTGGTGCCGGAGGACGACACCGAGGCCGAGGTCGCCGGTCCCTCGGTCGCTTTCGTCGTGCCGCCGCCGGTCGCCCCGAAGTCGAACCGCTGGCTCCTTCCGCTGTTGATCGGGCTGGTCGTGCTCGTTCTGGTCGGCGGCGTGGCGACCTACCTGATCCTGCGTCAAGAACAACCGTGACGCCGACGCGCCGCCCGATCCGACCACCGGAACGCCGGGGCCCGTCGGGCCCGCCGGCTGGAGTGACTGGGAGGACCTCGGCGGCACCTACGCGTCCGCGCCCACCGTGACGTCGTGGGGGGAGAACCGGCTCGACGTGTTCATCCAAGGGAGGTGGAAACACCTTGGTGCACCAGGCGTACGACGGGGCCACGTGGTATCCGGTCGACGACCTCGGCCCCAGCATCGTCGGCGCCCCGGGGGCGGTCTCGTGGGGACCGAACCGGATCGACTCGTTCGTACGCGGCACCGACGGGCAGCTGTGGCACAAGGCCTGGGTCGGATCCTGGGTGGGGTATTTCCCGCTCGGCGGCTTCCTCACCTCCAGCCCTGCGGCGTCCTCGTGGGCCGCGAACCGCCTCGACATCTTCGTCAAGGGCGGGGACAACGCGCTCTACCACAAGTGGTGGGACGGTGCGGTCTGGCAGGACTACGAGCGGCTCGGCGGGAACATGGAAGGCGCGCCGGCCGCCGTGTCCCGAGGCCCGAATCTGATCGACGTCTTCTTCCGCGGTCGGGACAACCACCTCTACCAGAAGAGCTACGACGGGACCCGGTGGCTCGGCTTCAAGGACTTGGGCGGCGGCCTGACCTCCGACGTCGCGGTGTCCTCCTGGGGCCCGGACCGGCTCGACCTGTTCCGCGAGGGGGACGACAACACCCTCCAGCACAAGTCGTGGAACGGCGCCACGTGGACCGAATGGAAGACCATCGCCTCCGGCATCGACGACACCCCAGCCGCGGTGTCGTGGGCGAAGGGGCGGATCGACGTGGTCGCCCGGGGAACGAACAACCAGTTGATCCACCTGAGCTATGCGCCGTAGCCCTCGCGAGGAGGGCGCCGACCGCTGCGGGTCGGGGACCCGGAATAGGCATCCGCACAGGGGATGGACCTGGCCGCGCGGGGAACGCGGCTCAGGCCGGATGCGTTTGGCCTATCCCGGGCGCCAGTGTCCCCCCAAGGCTCCACGCTACCCGTCTACGCCTGCCTGGGGGCGGGCTGACAGATAACAGGCGATAGTCGATCTCCGGGAACGGCTCGCGACGCACTCAGCCGCCGATGCCGCTGCGGTGAGCGATCGCCGCGGCCTCGCCGCGCCCGCCGACACCGAGCTTGGCCAAGATGTTGGACACGTGCACGCTGGCGGTCTTGGTGGAGATGAACAGCGCGGCCCCGATCTCGCCGTTCGACCGCCCGGCGGCGACCAGTTCCAGCACCTCGAGTTCACGCGCGGTCAGCGCGGCGACCGGGCTGGGCTCGGCGTACGAGGCACCGAAGGCCGGCCCGCCGCCCAGGCCGGCCTTCTGGCTGAGGCCGGCGATCCGGTCGGTGAGCAGGGTCGCGCCCAGCGCCAGCGCGCGCTCGGCGGCGCTGGTCAGCACCGAACGCGCCTCGGCCCGCTCACGGGCCGCGACCAGGTGCCGGCCCAGCTGGAGCCCGGCGTACGGCAGCAGGTGGGCGGGCGCAGACGGCGAGCCGAGCCGCTGCACCGCGGTCCGCCAGCCGGACAGGTCGTCGGTCAGTTCCGCCTCGATGAGGGGCGCCCACGCCGACCGGATCGCGATCGCCGCGGCACGCCGTTCGTAGGCCTCGCGTACCAAGGCGACTCGCCCACGCGACCCGTCCCGCTGATCCAGGATCCGCGCGGCGGCAGCCCCCGGCGCGAGCACCGGGTAGGCCTGTGCGGCGTGATAGGTGTCCCAGCGATCCAGGTACACGGTGGCATCGGACCAGGCGCGGTCGGCGTCACCGATCGCCAGGGCGTAGTCCATGTCGGTGCGGATCGCGTAGCTCGCGTACTGCGGTGACGGTTGCTCGCCGTGGATGACCGCCCCGAAGCCGGCGAGGACGGCCTCGGCCTCCTCCAGCCGGCCGCGCCACACGTTCAGCCAGGCCTGGAGCAGCCGCAGGTGGGTCCGGTGGTGGGCCGGCGGGTCCAACTCCAGCGCCCGCTCGATGATCGCGGCGGCGCGGGTCCACTCCCCCAGCGCCATCAGCGGCTCGGCCGCGTTGCCCGCCAGCATGGCACCGCTCGACCGCTCCAGGCCCAGCCTGCGCGCCACCTCCACCCCGGCCAGCGCCTGGTCGACCGCTCGCTGGAACTCACCGGCCAGGTGCAGCCCGTCGGAGTGGTTGACGAAGTAGCGGATGCTGCTGCGGCTGTCGACCGGGGTGAGCCGCCCCGCCTTCTCGAACTCCTCCAGCCCGTCGCGCTCGAGTCCGATCGCAGCCAGGCCGGTGCCCAGCGTCGTACGCGCGTTGGACTCCACCGCCGCCGACCCGGCCTCGACGGCCGAGGCGATCGCCTGGCGGCTGACCTCGACACCCGCCGCGATCCGCCCGCTCAGCATCAGACGCTTGGCCAGTTCGTCCAGCACCCGGGCCCGCACCTTCGCCGGGGCGTCGGCCGGCAGCAGCCGCAGCGCCTCCTCCAGCGGTTCGACCGAACGCGGGCGGAGCAGACCAGCGACCAGCCGGGCCTGGAGGATCAGCAGCTCGATCCGAGCCAGCGGCTCCGTCTCCGCGGGAGTCTCCGCCAGCGCAGCCACGGCCAGCGCCAATCCACGCTCGTCCTCGCCCGCATTCTCCGCCGCCCGCGCCGCGCGGGCCAGCAGGCCGGCCCGTGGGCCGACCGACGCCTCGGGCTCGCTCACCTGATCCCAGAGCTCCAGGGCCCGCTCGTACATCTTCAGCGTTTCCGGGTAGGCCACCGACCCGCTCTCCGCCGCGGTCACCGACCAGCGGAACGCCTTGTCGGTGCGGTGGGCGGCCGACCAGTGGTGCGCGATCTCCGGAGCCGCCGCGTCCGCGCTCACCAGTTCGGGACGCTCCTCCAACATCTGGGCGAACTGGGCGTGCAGCCGGGCGTGCCGACCCGGCAGCAGGTCGTCGTGCACCACCTCGCGCAGCAGGGCGTGCCGGAAGCTGTAGCCGGTGCTGTCCGCGGTCAGCACCGCCGCGTCGATGGCCTCGCGGAGGCCGGTCTCCAGGTCGAGGTCGGCCTGGTCGGCCACCGCCTCCAGCAGGTCGTGGTCCACCCGGTTGCCGGCCACGGCGGCCAGCTGCAAGGTCTGCTGAGCCAGGTCGGACAGCGCCAGCACCCGCACGTTGAGCGCGTCGCGCAGCGTGTCCGGCATGTCGATGCAGCCGCGCGCGGCCGAGCGGGTCAGCTCCTCGACGAAGTACGGGATGCCCTCGCTGCGCTGATAGACGCGGTCGACCACCACGGCGGTCGGCTCGCGGCTCCATCAGCTGGGCCAGCAACTGGGCGACCTCGGCGCGGCTCAGGCTGGGCAGGTCGACCCGTACGGTGCCGGGGAAGCGACCCACCTCGGCCAGGAACGTCTGCAGCGGGTGGCGGCGGGTGAGCTCGTCGGTCCGGTAGGTCGTGATGATCATCACCGGCGCGTCGGTGAGCGCGCGGGCGAGGAAGCGGAGCAGGTCGCGGGTGGACTCGTCGGCCCAGTGGATGTCCTCCAGCACCACCACCAGCGGGCCGCGCTCGCTGGCCTTTTCCCACAGCCGAGTGACGGCTTCGAACAGTTGGAGCCGTACGGCCTCGGCGGGCGAGGCAGACACGCCGAGGTCCGCCACGAGCGCACCGAGCGCCGCGGCGCCCGCTCCCGCCCACTCCAGCACCTGGTCGGGACCGTGCTGGCTGATCAGCTCACGCAGGGCGCCGGCCACCGGCGCGTACGGCAACCCGTCGCCGCCGAGCGGTACGCACTGGCCGCGGATGAGCTGGGCCCCACGGTCGCTGAGCGGCCCGAACAGGTCGGCGGCGAAGGCCTCGACCACGGTGGTCTTGCCTGCGCCGGCGTCGCCGCCGACGATGACGAAGCGGCTGCCGGTGTCGATCACGTCGTCGAGCACGCTGCCGAGCTGAGCGCGCTCGCCCGCGCGGCCGATCATCTGCTCCGCCCGATCACCGCCGGGCGACCGGAGCATGCGCACCATGTCGACCATCGTGCCATCGAGTCCTGACATCGCGTCCAGTCGTGATCCGGCCTCGACTCCTGTCCTCGCGTCAGGTCCTGAATGTCGCGGCACGTGCGGGCCGCGACTCCAGCCCCGGCCGACGGGTGCTCACGTGCGTCAGTGGGCGACGCGATGCCGAGCCCCCGCGAGTGGAGCACGCTGCGGCGCCTCCGGCGCTGAAGCACGCTGCGGCGCCTCCGGCGCTGAAGCACGCTGCGGCGCCTCCGGCGCTGAAGCACGCTGCGGCGCCTCCGGCGCTGAAGCACGCTGCGGCGCCTCCGGCGCTGAAGCACGCTGCGGCGCCTCCGGCGCCAGGGATTCAGGCCGCGCACCGAGCCGGAGCAGGCGGCGCCACCAGACCGGCCGGTCGCCGAGCGCCAGCCGGACCAGCCGGTCGTTGGCCGCCTCCGCCGCGAACTCGCGTTGCCGCTGCGCCGCCAGGATCGTGACGGTGTAGTCGTGGATGATGCTCATGTCAGCCTCCGTGGGAATGGTGCGATGACCCCACAGTGCTGCTAAGCCCGTGTCCCCCACATGGAGCAGATGGCCGATCTTTGAGCGGCCTCCGCCGGCTGAGGTACCTCAGTGGCCGAACGTGGCCACCACGACACCTCGTCGGCGAACGCCGGCGCCGCTCCGCACTGTCATCACGGCAAGCCGAAACGGGTCATCGCTCAGCTCGCTCCCTCGTCGCCTCCCGGCTGCAGACGGTCGATGTGCTGGGACGCCTCGGCCTTGGTCAGGTCGCCCGGCAGCTCCTCGCCGGCCTGGCGCGCGAGGGTGTCCAGGTAGCTCTTCTGCGCCGGGGTCATCGGGTCGCCGCCGCTGACCCACGTCGACGGATCCTTGTCGAGGGGGTCCGGAGCTCCCGGGGTCGCGCCGATCGTCTGGACTTCCTCCTCGGCGGCCTGGCTGGTCTCAGATGCGAATTCACTCATGTTTACAGCGTAAGTGGCTGCGCTGACAGTGCGGCCGACCGGAGGGCCGCGCCGACCCGCAACGCGCGCATCAGAGCGGCTCGATCCGGGTAGAAGTAGGCGTGTGCCGCGATTGAGGACCGTCTCCGCCCAGGACCCCGGCTGGACCCGACGGCGGGCCGGCAAGGGTTTCGTCTACCTCGACGAACTCGGCGAGCGACTCGCCGCCGAGCACGTCGAGCGCTGCCGGCTGCTGATGATCCCGCCCGCCTGGGAGCAGGTCTGGATCTGCCCTGCGCCGAACGGGCACCTGCAGGCCGTGGGCACCGACGACGCCGGCCGGCGACAGTACCTGTATCACCAGGCCTGGCGGCGCAAGCGGGACGAACTCAAGCACGACCGGGTCCTCACCGTCGCCGGGCGGCTCCCCGCGGCCCGGCGGCGGGTCGCACGCGACCTCGGGTTGGAGGGGATGCCGTACGAGCGGGCGTTGGGCACGGCGTTCCGGCTGCTGGATCTCGGCTTCTTCCGGATCGGCGGGGAGGCGTACGCGGAGACCAACGAGAGCTACGGACTCGCGACCATCCTGAAGGAACACGTCACCGTCGACGGGAATCAGGTCATCTTCGACTACGTGGCCAAGTCCGGGCAGGAGCGCTACGTCGCGCTGGCCGACGATCTGGTCCGGGACGCGGTGCTCACCCTGCTGCGGCGACGGCGCGGCGGCCCTGAACTCCTGGCGTACCGCGACGGCACCCGCTGGCACGACATCAGCTCGGCTGAGATCAACGCCTACGTGAAGGACAAGGTGCGCGGCGAGGTCTCGGCGAAGGACTTCCGCACCTGGCACGGCACCGTGATCGCCGCCGTCACCCTCGCCCAGGCCAACGCCGCGGCGCGTACCGCCGCCGCCCGCAAGCGTGCGGTCTCGGCCGCGATGAAGGAGGTGGCGGGCTATCTGGGCAACACCCCCGCGGTCGCCCGCAAGTCCTACGTCGACCCCCGCCTGATCGACCTGTTCAACGACGGCGTGACCATCTCCCCCGGCCTGGCCAGCACCGACACCGACCTGTCCGATGGGACCACCCACGGCAAGATCGAGAAGGCCGTACTGAACCTCCTCCAGGCCTGACTACCTCCACCTCCCCCTCGTTGGCCTCCTCCCCTCCAGCTCGTACCAACCTCGTACCCAACTCCTTCCGAGAAACGCCGAGAAACGACCCGGATCGGCGACGGATCCGGGTCGTCTCCCAGCGTTTCCTGGGCGAAGTCGGGGGCGGGGATGGGGATGTGGGGGGCGGGGATGTGGGGGCTGGGGGCTCAGGTCGCTTGCACCCACTCCTTCCGAGAAACGCCGAGAGACGACTCGATCGGCGACGAATCCGGGTCGTTTCCCGGCGTTTCTCGCAAGGAGGTGGAGGTGGAGTGGGAGGGGAGGTGGAGCTTGAGGGAAGGTGGGGCGCCGTTCGTCCTGGACAACCCGGCCAGTCAACTCGCAGGGGGTGGATGCAGGAGGGGTGGATGCAGGAGGGGTGGATGCAGAGGAGGGAAGTTGGAGCGGCACGGCCGTCGGGGGCCGGAGGACGTCGCCGTGGTGGACTTCGACGACTGACGGGTCGCCGAGCACCACACCCCGCCGCTCATCCCCATGCGCCAGCCGTTTCCAGCGGGTCAGCGCCGAGCTGGTCCGACTGCTGCTGGCCGGGATCGGCGGCGACACCCCGGCTGCCGTCATCCTCCCGACCGAGCTCGGTCCGACCTCCCCCACCCTTCGCGAGGAAACGCCGAGAAACGACCCGAATCTGGTGCGAATCCGGGTCGTTTCTCGGCGTTTCCTCGCAGAAGGTGGAGGTGGGGCGGAGGGATGGGTGGAGGCGGAGGAGTGGAGGTTGGGTGGGGGTTAGGTGGAGGCGGAGGGACGCGGGAGGTGGACGCCGGGGGTGGGTGGTGGAGGCAGGGGCGAGGGGGAGGTAGGGGCTACTTGCTGGTGCCCTGGGAGACCGAGCCCTGCAGCTGGCGCTGGAAGATCAGGTAGACGATCAGCACCGGGATCACGGTGATCACCACAGCGGCGAAGAGGGCGCCGAAGTCGACGGAGTAGCCGGCCTGGGAGGCGAAGGAGGCCATCCCCTGGGTCAGCACGTAGTTCTCGCGGTTGGTGTTCAGGGCCACCGGCAGCAGGAACTGGTTCCACAGCCCGACGAAGTTCAAGATCGCCACGGTGGCCAGGCCGGGCCGGGCCATCGGCAGCATGATCTGGAAGAACGTGCGCCACTCCCCCGCTCCGTCCAGCGCGGCCGCCTCCGCGATCGAGGCCGACAGGGACCGGAAGAAGGCGAACAGGAAGAACACCGTGAAGGGGAAGGCGAACGCGGCGTAGGTCAGGATCAGGCCGGGGAGGGTGTTCAGCAGCCCGATCCCGCGCAGCACGAAGAACAGCGGGACGATCGCCAGGAAGACCGGGAAGGTGAGTCCGGCGAGCATCAGGTAGTACAGCGCGCGACTGCCGGGAAAGCGGAACCGGGCCAGCACGTACGCGCACATGGATCCGAACAGCATGGTCACGGCCAGGGCGCCGCACACCACGATCACGGAGTTGAAGAAGAAGCTGCCGATGCCGGCCGTGGTCCAGGCGTTGGCGTAGTTCTCGAAGTTCCAGCGCTGCGGCAGGGCGAACGGCGAGGCGAAGATCTCCGAACTGGTCTTGAACGAGGAGATGATGACCCAGATCAGGGGCACCACGACCAGCAGCGACCAGGTGACCAGAACGGTGTGGGAGAAGCCGCCGACGATCTTGTCCGCGGTGGTGGTCCGCACCTTCCTCGGCTCCGGCATCCGGCCCGGCCCCGCGCTCGTCTCGCCCTCCGACGCCGCCGCCACCGACGGATCGGCGTACGTGTCGGTCATTCCCCGACCTCGCTGATCCCACCGGTGAGCCGGTTGACGCCGAAGACCAACCCGGCGTAGCACAAGGTGATCACCGCCAGCACGACGCCCATCGCGCAGGCGTAGCCGAACTGCCCTCGGGTGAACGCCGTGGTGAACAACTGCTGCGACATGACCAACGTGCTGTTGTCCGGACCTCCGCCCGGCTCCAGGGCCGCCATGTACACGAACGCGTCCAGGGCCAGGATCCCCATGTAGATGAAGGCGGTCGACACGTTGTCGCGGATCAGCGGGACGGTGATCGAGATCGCCGTCCGGAACCGTCCCGCACCGTCGATCCGGGCCGCCTCGAACACCTCCGACGGGACCCCCTTGATCGCGGCCACGAACAGCACCATGTAGAAGCCGACCAGACCCCACACGATCACGAACATCACCGCGATCCGGGCGGTGTCGACGTCACCGAGCCAGGCGAAGGATTCGAAACGGTCCAGCCCGAGCCCGGTCAACACCCCGTTGAGGATGCCGGTGTTCGGGTCGTAGATCTGCGACCAGATCAGGCCGATGACGATCGCCGGGATCACGTACGGGAAGAACGACACCACCCGGTACACGCTGGAGTGGCGCAGGCCGCGCACGTTGCCGTGGCTCGGTCCCCCGACCGTCACCAAGGACGCGAAGAACAACGCGATGCTGAGGGTGATGACGGGCAGGAAGATCGCCAGCAGGACGCTGTTCCTGACCGCCTTGAGGAAGATGCCGTCCTGCAGCAACTTGGCGTAGTTGTCCAGACCGACGAAGGCCATGTCGGGGGAGAAGCCGGACCAGTTGGTCAGGGAGAAGTACGCGGCCTGCGCGAACGGCGAGACGACGAACGTGACGTAGCCGGCCACCGGAACGATCAGGAACACCACGAAGAAGCTGATCCGATCGAGGGTGAGGTTGCGGCGACGCCAGCGCGCCGAGGCGATCGATCGCGTGCTGCTCGGCGGTCGGACAGGGCTCGGAGCCCCGACCGGCGCGTTGACCGCGGTCACTGCACCTGGACCTTCTTGATCGAGTCGTCGTTGGCGATCTTGTCGGTGATGGACTGCAGGTTCTTGGTCAAGGTGGCCACGTCCGAACCGCCCTGGAGGAAGGTGTTCCAGACCACCAACTGGTCGGTGTTGGTGCCGTAGAGGTCCACGAAGTTCCAGGAGAAGACGTTCGCCCCGGCCGCCTCCAGCATCGTGACCTGGGAGACCAGGGCCGTCGACCCGAACCCGTCCGCGGGAATGGTGCCCTTGACGATGGTGGAGGAGAAGGTCGTCTTCGCGAAGTTGACGGCCGCCTCCTTGGACAGCATGGCGCGGAGGAACTCCTTGCCGCCGGCCACGTTCTTGCCCTGCGACGGGACGATGTACCCCTCGCCGGCGGTGGAGTGCAGCGCCTCCCACGGCAGCGCCGAGCTGGCCGACACCACGGGCTCGGGCGCGCCGGTCAGCTTGAAGCCGTCCTTGGTCTGGGTCTTCATCTCGTTCTCGATCCAGCCGCCGGAGGGGTAGAGGATGAAGTCCTCGGCGTTGCTCCACTGCGCCTGGGCGGCGGTGAACTGCGTACCGGCGCCTCCCGGCTTGACGTAGCCGGCGTCGATGATCTTCTTCAGTCCGGTGAAGACGTCCTGTACGGGGGCGAGCGACCAGCAGTCCGGCTTGAGGTTCTCCAGGGCCAGCCGGACCTCGTCTCCGCCTTCCTTGATCGCCGAGCAGATGGCCATCGTCTGGTAGTAGGTGGCGGCTTCCTTGCCCCAGCCCAGCAGGTACTTGCCCTTGCCCTTGGCCTCCGCGCCGAGCGAGAGCATGTCCGCGTAGGTCTTGGGTACGGCCCAGCCCTGCTTCTCGAACAGCGCGGCGGAGTACCACAGGGCGTACACGGTCAGCACGTAGTTCAGCTGGACGAACTTGCCGTCGAACGTGCCGGAGTCGGTCACGCCGGGATAGAGGGTGTCCTTGATCACCACGCCCTCGTAGTTCTTGGCCTCGACCACGTCGGTGAGGTCGGCCAGTTGCTCGCGGATGGTGTTGATGCCGATCAGACCCGCGCCGCTGTTGTCGATCACGTCGGGCGGGTTGCCGGCGACGAAGCGCGGCTGCAAGGTCTGCGCGATGTTGGTCGCCGGGTCGACCTTGACGGTCGAGCCGGCCTGCAGCGCCTCCACCTGCTTGGCCGCGAACTCGGCGTACGCGATGCCGTACCCACCCTTGAAGATGACGGCCTCGACGGTGGAGCTGGCCGGCATGCCGAAGGGGTTCGTGTCGCTGACCGGGCCGCCCGCCGAGCTCTGTCCCGAGGACCCGGTGCCGGTGCCGGACGTGGCGCAGGAGGCCAGCGAGCCGGTCGCGGCCAGCGCGGCCACCGCCAGAGAGCCGCGCAGGAAGTCGCGCCGCCGCAGTGATGTCTCGATCATGCTCATCTGTCCTCCAAGGTGCCGAGGTGACGTTCGGCGTCACCGATACGGGGGTGGGTTGGGTGGTGAAGCTGGTGCGGTCCGGAGCGGCTAGGTGCCGCGCCGGATCCTGCCTGCGTACGCGCTCTCGAGGGTGTGATTGTGCTCGTCGCCCCCCGGGATGTTGGCCGACAGGTAGAGCGGGGGGACCTGGCCGGTCGCGGCGATCCGCTCGGCCACCCCCATGGTCAGCAACTGGGCGATGAACGCGCTGGTGATCGAGGAGACCGAGCCACCCGGTACGCCGCCTTGCAGCGCAACGGTCGCGTCCCCGTACGGCGCCAGGTTGTCCAGCACGACGTCGGCGACCTCGCACAGCCGCCGGCCACTCGGATGCTTGGGCTGCACCTGCATGGTGTGCGCCAGGGAGGTCACCGCGATGACGTCGTGCCCGTGCTCCTTGGCCTGCAGCGCGAATCCGACGATCGAGCCGTTGACTCCGGAGTTGGAGGCGATGACGAAGACGTCGCCCGGCCCGATGGTCGACACCGCCCACAGGTCGGCGGCGACCGACGGGTCACGTTCCAGAGTGGCTCCGAGCACGTCCGCCGACCGGCCGCCCTGCAGCACCAGGTCGCGGAGCGCGATCTTGTTGGTCGGGATCAGGCCGCCGGCCCGGCCGGCGATCTCCATCGCGAACGCCTCCGAGTGGCCGGTGCCGAAGGCCTGGATCACCGCGCCGGCCTGGATCGCGCGGGTCAGCAGGTCGATCGCCACGTCCAGGCCGCCATCGGCGGCCATCGCGGCCAGCGCATCCAGCCGGGACCGCACCTGCTCGGCGAAATCCTGCACCGGCGATGCAGCCCGAACCGATGCACCTGCCAGCCGATGAATCCTGAACCGATGAATCCTGAACCGGAGGAGGAGACATCCACGGAATCGGTCACGACAACCTCCTGGGCGGATCGGCTACGGCGGCCGCGGGGCCGGCGGTTCGGCGGGGGCGGCGGTGGGTGGACACGGCCAGCGCGGAGGCGGCCAGCTTGGCGCTCGAGCGGTCGAAGCTCTGCTGGGCGACGAGCAGGTAGAGCAGGTCGAGCACCAGCAACTGGCCGTGCTTGGCGGACAGGTCGTCGGGCTGCAGGAACTGCTCGTGCACCGACGTCACCACGCTGAGGTCGGCGAGCTCGGCGAGCGGCGACCCGGGGTTGTTGGTGATCGACACCGTCAGCGCACCGGAGCGGCCCGCCTCGGTGAGCATCTGGATGGTCTCCTCGGTTCGACCGGAGGTGGAGATGCCGATCGCGACCGTGCCGGCGTCCTGGATCGCCGCGCTGGTGAGGCCGAGGTGCACCTCCGACCAGGCGTAGGCCGAGATGCCGATGCGGTAGAGCCGGCTCTGCAGTTCCTCGCCCAGCATCGCGCTGCCACCCACACCGTAGACGTCGACGTGCACACTCCCGGCGACCCGCCGGGCCACCGTGCTGATCACCGACAGATCGATGGCGGAGGTGGCCTGGCGCAGCACCCGGACGTGACTGCTCATCAGCATCCGGAGCAGTTCCTCGGGGGAGTCGTCCGGACCGAAGGCGCGGCCGATCTCGGTGGTCCACGGATCGAGCGACGCGCTGCGCCCCACGTCGGTGGCGATGCCGACGCGCAGTTCGACGTACCCGGCGTACCCGATCATCCGGCAGAACCGGGTGACCGTCGCCGGGGAGGTGTCCGCCCGTTGGGCCAGGTCACCGATCGCCAGGGTCAGTGGTGCCTCCGGCTGCCGGAGCAGGTAGTCGGCCACGCGCGCCACCGCTGACGGCATCTCCGGCAGCAACGCCCGGATGCGGTCGCTGACGGCGGGCGCGTGCTCCCGCGTCACTGCGGCCCGCTCCGACGTGAGAATAAGTCTTTCCCCCAAGCACCGTTGCTGAAAATTTCTCTCACGGTACTCTATGGCCGCCCGTACCAGCAAGACCCTGTCAACAAGCCGAAGGTCTTCTCTCACCGCCTGGGGATTCGCCGTGACCAACCCGCGCTCCGCGCTCGCGAGGCCGATGCTGCTGGCCGTCGACGCCGGAGGCTCCAGCACGCGCGCAGCCGCTCTCGACGACGCGGGCCGGGTGCACGCCTTCCGGCGGGCAGGCGGCGGCAACCCGACCGCGGTCGGTGTCGACCGGGCGGTCGCGGCGATCCTGCAGGTGGCCGGCGAGGTGGCAGCCGCGTCCGCGCAGGCTGCGACGCGTCCCGGGTCAGCGCCGGGCGCCCCCGGTCCTGGATCGAGTCCGGCGACGGCGCTGATCGCGATGGCCGGAGAGCAGAGCGACCGCTTCCGGGAGCAGGTGAGCGCCGGGCTGGGCGCTCTGGGGTGGACCCGGGTGATCCTGGAGCACGACCTGCTGGCCATCTTCCACTCAGGCACCTGGGCCCGGGACGGATACGCACTCATCGCCGGCACCGGCACCGTCGCGGCGCACGTCGCCGACGGCCGGCTCGCTCGGGTGGTCGGCGGGCGCGGCTGGCTCCTCGGCGACGCCGGCGGCGGTTTCTGGATCGGGCAGCGGGTGGCCCGGGCGGTCGTCTCCGCCCTCGACGGGCAGCAGCCGCCGACCGCCCTGACGGGCCTGGTGCTCGACGCCCTCGGCGTCGCCGGCGACCTGGACTCCCGCGAGGACCGCACGGCGACCGTACGTCGGGTCGTCTCGGCCGTCTACGCCCGGCCGCCCGTCGACCTCGCCTCCCTGGCGCCGCTGGCCTTCGCCGTCCCCGACGACCCGACGGCGCGCGCGATCCTGCTCGACGCCTCGTCGGCACTGGCGGATCTGGTGGACGCGGTGCGGGTGCCCGACCTCGCCGGTCCCCTGGTCGTCGGCGGCAGCGTGGTCGTACGCGGCATGCTGGGCGCGCCCTCACCCGTGCGGGCGGCACTGGTGCCGCTCGCCGAAGACGCCATCCCGGTGCCCGATGGGGTCGTCGGGGCCGCCGTGCTGGCGCTGCAGAGCATCGGGGTGGAGGTCGAGGAGAGCCTGTTCCGCACGGTTCGAGCTGAGGTCACCCGTGCGAGGTGATTCACCGCGGCAACCGCTCCGGTGGAGGAGCCGCGGGGCGGGGAATCCATCGGACGCCGTGAGTCGTCCTCGCCGGCAGCCGCCGCGCCTAACGGCGTGCGCTCGACGTGCCTGCGGGTGAGGGGCGGTCCGGCACGCAATCACCGTCCGGGCCGGCGGAGTTGTATAGCCGGGCGCGCAGTCGACGATGCGATCGGTGGTCTTGCATGCACTGAACGAGACGGCGACCAGACCGGCCAGGACCGGCATTCGATCGTGCTGACTTCACGTCACCACCTGCTTCTCGGTCCGCTCCTGGGAAGCTAGCTGCCGCAGCCCGCGAGCCACGTACCGAGGAATTCTGGCCCATGTCCGAACCCCCCGACGGGATCTCCCCGCCGCCGGCCGATCCTGCCGCGCCCGGCAGCACCGCCGACATCTCGCCGGGCGGGGTGCGCTGGTCGCCGTGGCGGGCAGTGGTCGGATTCGGGGTGGTGAGCCTGGCGGCCGACATGGTGTACGAGGGGGCCAGGTCGGTAACGGGACCGCTGCTGGCCTCGCTGGGCGCCAGCGCCCTCCTGGTCGGCGTGGTCACCGGGGCAGGTGAGGCGATGGCCCTGGTGCTGCGGCTGGCGTCCGGATCGTTGGCTGACCGGACCGGTCGCTATTGGACCCTCACCATGGCTGGATACCTGTTGACCGCGGTCTGCGTGCCGGCGCTGGCCGTCACCCCGTTCGTCGGTGGCGCCGGCCTGAGCCTCGCGTGCGTGCTCATCCTGGCCGAACGGACCGGGAAGGCGGTACGCAGCCCATCCAAGACGGCCCTGCTGGCCCGTGCCGCCGGCGCTGTGGGCCTCGGCCGCGGGTTCGCGGTGCACAAGGCCCTGGATCAGATCGGCGCCGTCGCCGGACCGCTGCTGGTCGCCGGCATTGTCGCCCTGTCCGGTCGGGTGTGGCCGGCCCTGGCGGCGCTGGTCATTCCCGGGGCGCTGGCGGTCCTCGTGCTCGTCTGGATCCGCGGCCGGCTGGAAGAGCCCCGCGATCCGACCGTCCGACCGCCCGCGTCGAATCCGCGACCCGTTCCGACGGTTGCCGTGGCCAGTGCGGGTCTGGCCGTGAGGTTCTGGCTGTTCGCGGCCTCCGCCGGCGCTGCCACCGCAGGTCTGGTCACCTTCGGAGTGATCTCCTACCACCTGACCCGCGAACAGGTCGTTCCTCTCCCTGCCGTGCCGGTCGTCTACGCCGCCGGCATGGGCGCCGCTGCCCTGGCGGCCCTGGCCACCGGATGGGCCTACGACCGCTGGCAGGGCCGGGTGCTTCTCGCCCTGCCATTCCTGGTGGCCGCGGTTCCGGCGCTGGCGTTTTCCACATCCGCGTCCGTCGCGGTGGCAGGTGTCCTGCTGTGGGGCGCCGCGGTGGGGGTCCAGGACTCCACCGTCAAGGCGCTCGTCGCCTCGCTGGTCCCCGCGCCCCGACGGGCGACCGCGTACGGGATCTTCGCCGCGGTCCAAGGCGTTGCCGCGGTAGGCGGCGGCGCCATGGCCGGCGCCCTCTACACCAGATCGGTGCCCACTCTGGTGATCGCCGTCGGCGCCACCCAACTGCTCGCGCTCGGACTCCTCGTCGCCACCCTGCGGCGGCGCGACTGAGCGCAGACATGGACCGGCTTCCTCAGTGACCAGGGCCGGCGAGGTAGGCCAGCAGCGCCCGCCCCATCAGCCGGGACGCCCCGAAGGTCGCCACGTCGGCGTAGCCGCGGTCTCCCGACGGCCAGCCCATGTCGACCACCAGGACCTGCGCCCGCTCGGCCCGCAGTCGGTCGACCACGGCCCGGGCGAACGGGTGGCGATGGATGTCCCGCCCCAGGACCAGGACCGGATCCGGCCCGGTGCGGGAGCACAGAGCGAGCCGCCCGGCGTCACGGCGACCTGTGCGTGGGCGGCGAACAGGGCACTGAGTGGCGCGTCCGGGTCGGCCGCCACCTCGGCGAACGGGCCCCACGGCGTGCTGCCGACGGCCGGGTTGGCTGCCGACTCCAGCCGGACGACCGCGTACGGGTCGGTCAGCCGCCACCGCCAGGCCCGTGCCGGCGGCTGGAGGTCGAACGTCGCGATCAGGTCGCGAACGGTGATCGGCGCCGCGTCCACCGCCGCGCCGCTCGGCTCGGGCGCTCGGAGTCTCAGTCGGAGTCGCAGTCGGAGGCGCGCTCGGAGCGGCAAGCTCGGCGGCCGAAGCCACCCACTCGCCGCCGAGGCCGAGCACCCGGCCTGCCGCGTCCTCGACCCGGCCGGCGCCCAGGCGACCGGCGGTGACGGCCGCCCGTACGGCGTCCTCGATCTCGGTCAGACCGCGGTCGCTCGACTCGGTGCCCAGACACAGCAGGTCGCATCCGGCGTTCAGGGCCCGGACCGCTGCTGCCGGCATGCCGCCGGCACTCCAGGCGCCGGCCATGTCCAGTGCATCGCTGACCACGACGCCCGTGAAGCCCAACTCCTCGCGCAGCAGCCCGGTGACGATGGCGGGACTCATGGTCGCCGGATTCGCGGGATCGACCTGAGGCAGCATCACGTGGGACGTCATCACCAGGCTCACCCCCGCCGCCACCGCCGCGACGAAGGGCACGAGTTCGCGCTGCCGCAGTTCGTCCGGCGAGCGGTCGACCGCGGGCAGCGCGACGTGGGAGTCCTGCGCGGTGTCACCGTGGCCCGGGAAGTGCTTGGCGGTGGCGGCGACTCCGCTCGACTGCAGGCCCTCGATCCAGGCGGCACCGTGGGATCCGACCAGCGCCGGCGTCGCGCCGAAGCTCCGGACGCCGATGACGGGGTTGTCGGCGCGGGTGTTGATGTCCACGCTGGGCGCGAGGTCGACGGTGCAGCCCGCCCGCCGCAGCTCCCGGCCGACCTGGACGGCCACCGCACGGGTGGCGGCCAGGTCGTCCAGCCGGCCCAGCACCGCATTGCCCGGGTAGGGCGAGCCGGAGCGCGCGAACAACCGGGTCACGTCGCCGCCCTCCTCGTCGACGGCCACGATCGCCCGCGGGTTGGCGGCGCGGATCGCCCTGGTCAGATCGCGCAGCTGGGACGGCGAGGCGATGTTGGGCCCGAACAGGCACACACCCGCGAGGCCGGCCCGCAGCCGGGCGGACAGCCAACCCGGCAGCGTGGTCCCCGCGAAACCCGGCAGCAGGGTCGTGGTGACCGGGAGCACGCGCCTCCCCGACCCCGCCGCCCGCTCAGGCCTCCCGGGTCTTCGGCGAGCTCTCCGACGTCTTGGCCGGGTCACGCTCGATCACCGGGTCGAGGATCTCGTCGATCTTGGCGAGCACCTCGGCGGGCAGCCGAACGCCGGCGGCCTTGGCGTTGTCGTGCACCTGTTCGGGACGGGAGGCGCCGATGATGGCGGTGGAGACGTTGTCGTTCTGCAACACCCAGGCGACGGCCAGCGCGGCCATCGACAATCCGGCTTCTTCGCTGATCGGCTTGAGCTGCTGCACCCGGTCCAGCACGTCGTCGCGCATCCAGCGCTTGATCATGTCCGCGCCGCCCTTGTCGTCGGTGGCCCGCGAGCCTTCGGGCGGCTGCTCGCCCGGCCGGTACTTGCCGGTCAACACCCCCTGGGCGATCGGCGACCAGACGACCTGGGAGATGCCCAGCTCCTTCGACGCCGGCACCACCTCGTCCTCGATCACCCGCCACAGCATCGAGTACTGGGGCTGGTTGGAGATCAGCTGAAAGCCGAGCTCCGCCGCCAGCGCGTGCCCGTCGCGCAACTGCTCGGCCGTCCACTCGCTCACCCCGACGTAGAGCACCTTGCCCGCCCGGACCAGGTCCGCGAAAGCCTGCATGGTCTCTTCGAGCGGCGTCTCGTAGTCGTAGCGGTGAGCCTGGTAGAGGTCGATGTGATCGGTCTGCAGACGCTCCAGGGAGCCGTGCGCGGCCTCCATGATGTGCTTGCGCGACAACCCCAGGTCGTTGGGACCCTTCGGCCCGATCGGCCCGAACACCTTGGTCATGATCTCCAGCGACTCGCGCCGTTCGCCCTTGAGCGCCTCGCCCAGCACGGTCTCGGCTCGGGTGTTGGCGTAGACGTCAGCGGTGTCGAAGCTGCTGATCCCGGCGTCGAGCGCGGCACGTACGCAGCTCCTGGCCTGGTCGTTCTCGACCTGGGAGCCGTGGGTCAGCCAGTTGCCGTAGGTGATTTCGGAGATCTTGAAGCCGGAGTGGCCGAGGTAGCGGTAGTCCATGACCTATTCCTACCCCAGCCCATCCAGCAGGAAACGCCGGGAGGCGACCCGGATCGGGCGCCCGATCCTGTCGGCTCTCGGCGTTTCCTCCCCACCGGGGGTGGCGCTTGGTCAGTTGGCGTAGAAGTTGTCGAACCAGCGGCTGTAGACGCAGGAGGTCGGCTCCCAGGACCCGGTCGGGTAGCGGCACAGCTTCAGCCGGGCGGCGCGGTGGTTGAGCCAGACGGAGGAATCCTCGTACCCGGTGTCGCTGTCGGCGGCGCCGCAGGCGCGCCCCCGGGTGTTGGCAAATCCCCGTTCCAGGTTCGGACCGGCGACGTCGATCTGGACGGTCGCGCCGATCCAATGCCCGTCACCGGGGCAGTCGTCGTACGCCGAGATGCTGACGTAGGTCGTGTGGTCGTTGTAGTGGGTGATCCTGCCGGTGGCCCGTCCACCGCTGATGTAGTACCACCCGAGCACCTGGATGTCCGCCGCCTGCGCCGTCGTGGCGGGCACGACGGCCAGCCCGATTCCGACCACCAACGCACTGAAGATTGCCAGCACACGCTTCACCACTCGACACTCCGTTCGCTCGAGGCCTGCTCGTCAAAGTGCGACACATCACACCACATCGAGGTCGATCCGGCTCCGGAGCCCCGGGACTTCACGCAGGGGCGCCGCGGCATCGGCCGGCCGGGGGCCGACCTCGCCGCGGACGCGGTAGAGCGTGCGGTGCAACTCCGCCGTGCACTGCGCGCCGTTGTCGTACTCCAGGGCCACGCAACCGTGACAGGTCACGGTTCCCGGCAGCACCTCGACGTCCGGGTTGGCCGCCGAGACCGCCTGCTCGCGCTGATCGACGCCGGCGGCGTAGGCGCGGATGGCCTCACCGTTCCAACAGAGCACACCGTCGCCACCACGCTGTATCCCGACCTTCACCCGTGCCTCCTCCTGAATCCCCCTGACGATATCCGACGCCGCGCACGCTTGATCGACTTGCAATTCCGTAGAGCAGAATCTAGAGTCCACCATACGGAAACATTCGAGAGCGAAGGATCGCCAGTGCCCCGTCCCACCCCCGGCCACGCCATCACTATGCGCGTCGCGGCTCCGGCCGGCTTCAGCGCCACATCGGAACTGACCGCCGCCGCCGCCGGCGCGGGTGCGGAGATCACCGCCCTGGACGTGATCGAGTCGACCCACGGCAGTGTGGTGGTCGACATCACCTGCAACACCTCCGACGAGGAGCACGCCCGGCGCGTCTCGGACGCGGTGAACGCGCTCACCGGCGTGCAGGTGCGCAAGGTCAGCGACCGGACGTTCCTGATGCACCTGGGCGGGAAGCTGTCGGTGGAGTCGAAGGTCGAACTGCGCAACCGCGACGACCTGTCCCGCGCGTACACCCCCGGCGTCGCCCGGGTCTGCCTGGCCATCGCGGCGAACCCCGCGGACGCCCGGCGGCTGACCATCAAGCGCAACACCGTGGCCGTGGTCACCGACGGGACCGCAGTGCTCGGCCTCGGCAACATCGGCCCGGCCGCGGCCCTGCCGGTGATGGAGGGCAAGGCGGCGCTGTTCAAGCGCTTCGCCGGGGTCGACGCCTGGCCGGTGTGCCTGGACACCACCGACACCGAAGAGATCATCATGATCGTGAAGGCCCTGGCTCCGGTGTACGGCGGGGTGAACCTGGAGGACATCGCCGCGCCCCGCTGCTTCGAGATCGAACGCCGGTTGCGGGCCGAGCTCGACATTCCCGTCTTCCACGACGACCAGCACGGTACGGCGATCGTGGTCCTCGCAGCGCTGATCAACGCGCTCCGGGTGGTCGAGAAGGACATCGCCTCGGTGAAGATCGTGGTCAGCGGAGCGGGCGCCGCCGGACACGCCATCATCCAACTCCTGCACGCGCAGGGTGCGACCACCATCGTGGCCTGCGACCGATCGGGCGCCCTGCACCGCGGCGCCCGCTACAACGACGCGCACCGCCAGTGGATCGCCGACCACACCAATCCCGCCGGGCTGGCCGGGACCCTGCATGAGGCTCTCGTGGACGCCGACGTCTTCATCGGTGTGTCTGCACCGAATCTGTTGCAAGCTGAGCACGTGGCCACCATGGCTGACCGAGCCGTCGTACTCGCCCTCGCCAACCCCGATCCAGAGATCCATCCGATGGAGGCGGCCAAGCACGCCACCGTCGTGGCCACCGGGCGCAGCGACTTCCCCAACCAGATCAACAACGTGCTCGCCTTCCCCGGCCTGTTCCGTGGGCTGCTCGACGCCGCGGCCAGTGACATCACCACCCCGATGCTGGTTGCCGCCGCAGAGGCGATCGCCGACTGCGTCAGCGCGGACGAACTCAACGCCAGCTACATCGTGCCCAGCGTCTTCGACCCGCGGGTCGCCCCGGCGGTCGCCGAAGCCGTCACCGCCACCGTCGCCGCAGCGCTGCCCCGCCCCGTCCGCCTCCGCCTCCGCTCCCGTCACCGCCTGATCTGAGAAAGGCCACCATGACCATCGACCTCACCGATCCCCGACCAGTGGAGCGGGCCGAGGAGATCCTGACCCCGGAGGCGCTGGCGTTCCTCGAAGCGCTGCACGTCCGCTTCGCCGGCCGCCGCGACGAACTCCTCACCGCACGCGGCCAGCAGCGCGAGCAGGCGGCGCGGTCGGGCCGGCTGGACTTCCGCGCCGACACCCGCGACATCCGCGAGGCCGACTGGCGGGTCGCGGAGGCGCCACCCGCGCTGCGCGACCGCCGGGTGGAGATGACCGGACCGGCGACCCCGGCCAAGATGGCGATCAACGCCCTCAATTCGGGAGCGAAGGTGTGGCTGGCCGATCTGGAGGATGCCAGCTGTCCCACCTGGCCGAATGTGGTCTCCGCGCTGCTCAACCTTCGCGACGCGGCCCACGGCACCCTGGCCTTCACCAGCCCCGACGGGCGGACGTACGCGCTCCGCACCGACGCGCCGCTCGCCGTGGTCGTCACCCGGCCCCGCGGGTGGCATCTGGACGAGGCCCACGTGCTCATCGACGGCCGGCGCGCGGTGGGCGCCCTGGTCGACTTCGGGCTGCACGTCTTCCACCTGGCCCGCCGGCTCCTGGCCAACGGCCACGGCCCGTACTACTACCTCCCCAAGCTGGAGAGTCATCGCGAAGCCCGGCTCTGGAACGACGTCTTCACCTTCGCCGAGGCCGAGTTGGGGATCGATCCCGGCACCATCCGGGCCACGGTGCTGATCGAGACCATCCCCGCCGCCTTCGAGATGGAGGAGATCCTCTACGAGCTCCGGGACCACGCGTCCGGGCTGAACGCCGGTCGCTGGGACTACCTGTTCAGCATCATCAAGTACTTCCGCGACGCGGGTCCGGACTTCGTGCTGGTCGATCGCTCCGACATCACCATGACCGCGCCCTTCATGCGCGCCTACACCGAGCTGCTGGTCAGCACCTGCCATCGGCGCGGGGCGTTCGCGATGGGCGGGATGGCCGCGTTCATCCCCAGCCGCAAGGACGCCGAGGTCAACGCCGCTGCCTTCGCCAAGGTCATCGCGGACAAGACCCGCGAGGCCGGTGACGGCTTCGACGGCTCCTGGGTCGCCCACCCCGACCTGGTGCCGGTCTGCCGCGACGTGTTCGACGGGGTGCTCGGCGACCGGCCCAACCAGCTCGACCGAAGGCGCGACGACGTCTCGGTGTCCGCGGCTCAGCTGCTGGACGTGGGCTCCGCCGCGGGCAGCAACACCGAGCTGGGACTGCGCAACAACCTGTACGTGGCCGTGGCGTACACCGCGGTGTGGCTGTCCGGCAACGGCGCGGTCGCCATCCACAACCTGATGGAGGATGCCGCGACCGCGGAGATCTCCCGCTCCCAGGTATGGCAGCTCATCGCCAACCAGGTGCAGCTCGCCGACAGCGGCGAGACGGTGACCGCCGACCTGGTGCACCGGCTGCTGGACGAGGAGACCGAACGGCTGCGGGGCGAGGTCGACCCGGCGACCTTCGAGCGCTACTACGTGCCGGCCCGCTCGCTGGTCGGCGAGTTGTGCACCAGTGCGGACTTCGTCGACTTCCTCACCCTGCCCGCGTACGAGCAGGTGGTCTGATGCCGCGCGCGGCGCTGTCGGAGGACCTCCTGGCGCACGTCGACGCCCAGTTGGGCGACACCGACGCCCTGCTGGCGCGGGCCTATCCGGGCGAGGACGGGCGGCGCCAGCCGGTGCACACCGTCTACGTCCCGGCCGACCGCTACTCCCCCGGCCTGCCGCGGGAGTGGGGCGACACGGCGCTGGCCCTGGTCGAGGAGCACGGCGGTCTGGAAGGCCTGTGCGTCGACCTGGGACTGGACCGCGAGCTGTCGGTCCAGGTGGCGGCGCGGGTCGCAGCCAAGCTGGCGACCGAGCCCATCGAGGACCTCCGGATCGACTTCGAGGACGGGTACGGCGACCGCGGTGACGCGGCCGAGGACGCCGAGGCGGATCGCGCCTCGGCAGCGGTCGCCGACGCGGTGACCGCCGGGCTCGCTCCCGCCTTCGTCGGGATCCGCTTCAAGTGCTTCGAGCCAGCCACCCGCAGGCGAGGCATCCGCACCCTCGACCTGTTCCTGGCCGGCCTGCTGGAGCGACTCGGCGAGCTGCCCGCCGGGCTGGTGCTCACCTTCCCGAAGGTGAGCACGGTGAGCCAGGTCGAGGCGATGGTCGCGGTGTGTCGAGCCCTGGAGGCCGCCCATCGCCTGCCGGCCGGCCGCCTGGGCTTCGAGATCCAGGTGGAGACCCCGCAGCTCATCCTCGGCCCGGACGGCCGAATTCCTCTGGCGGCCGCGCTGCACGCCGGTGAGGGCAGGGTGACCTCGCTGCACTACGGCACCTACGACTACAGCGCGTCGCTGCAGATCTCCGCGGAGTACCAGTCGGCCGACCACCCCGCGGCCGACCAGGCCAAGCAGCTGATGCAGCTCGCGGCGGCCGGCACGGGCGTGCATCTGTCCGACGGCTCGACCAACATCCTGCCGGTCGGCGACGCCGATCAGGTACGGGCCGCCTGGCGGTTGCACGCCGACCTGGTCCGCCGCGCCCTGCAGCGTGGTTTCTACCAGGGCTGGGACCTGCACCCCGGTCAGCTCCCGACCCGCTTCATCGCCAACTTCGCGTTCTACCGCGAAGGGTTTCCGCGGGCCGCACGCCGGCTCGCCGACTACGTCTCCCACACCGACTCGGCCGTCCTCGACGAGCCGGCCACCGCGCGGGCCCTGGCCCGCTACCTGTACCGCGGCTACGCCTGCGGTGCGGTCGAGGAGAGCGAGCTGATCGCGGCCACCCACCTCGATCCTCCACAGCTGGAGTCACTCGCCCGGCCCCACTCCGATACCGAAACGCTCCGCAGCAGCGGCTGACGACCGTGTCAGCCTCACCGAACCCAGGCCCGGACACCCCAGCACCCGGACCGCCCATCCACCCGCCCACCCACCCAGGAGTGCACGATGACGAGTACGTACTACGCCCCGCATGGCGGCCATCCCGACCAGTCGACCCTGATCAGCGACCGGGCCATGTTCACCCAGGCCTACGCCGTCCTCCCGCGCGGCACCATGCGCGACATCGTGACCAGCCGGCTCCCGTTCTGGCAGGAGACCCGCCTGTGGGTGCTCGCCCGGCCGCTGTCGGGATTCGCCGAGACCTTCTCCCAGTACATCGTCGAGGTCAGCCCCGGCGGCGGCAGCGACCGGCCGGAACTGGACCCGCGGGCCGAGGGCGTGCTGTTCGTGGTCGAGGGCCAGCTGCTGCTCACCCTCGGCGACGACGAGCACAAGCTGGAAGCCGGCGGGTACGCGTACGTGCCGGCCGGGGCTAGCTGGGCCCTGCACAACACCGGAGCCGAACCGGCCCGGTTCCACTGGATCCGCAAGGCGTACGAGGCCGTCGAGGGCCTGGACGCTCCGGAGGCGTTCGTCACCTCCGACGCCGAGGTCGAGCCGAATCCGATGCCCGGCACCGACGGGGCCTGGGTCACCTCCCGGTTCGCCGATCCCGACGACCTGCGGCACGACATGCACGTCAACATCGTGACCTTCCAGCCCGGGGCGGTGATTCCGTTCGCCGAGACGCACGTGATGGAGCACGGGCTGTACGTGCTCGAGGGCAAGGCCGTCTACCGGCTCAACGAGGACTGGGTGGAGGTCCAGGAGGGCGACTTCATGTGGCTGCGCGCCTTCTGCCCACAGGCCTGCTACGCGGGAGGTCCAGGACCGTTCCGCTATCTGCTGTACAAGGACGTGAACCGGCACGCGCGGCTCAGCCGCCAGTTCCTCTGATGCCCGACGGGTCCCCGATGGAGTACGCAGCGCTGCACCCCGGCGATTCCGCACCCCCGCTCGACCTGTTCAACGCCGACGGCGAGCCGCGCTCGCTGGCGGCGATGCGCGGCCGCAGCGTGATCGTCTACTTCTTCCCCAAGGCGTTCAGCCCGGGCTGCACGACCGAGGTGTGCGAGTTCCGCGACCACCGCGAGCCCCTCGCCCGCGCCGGATACCTGGTGTGGGGGGTGTCGGGCGACCCGATCCCGGTTCTCCGCGAGTTCGCGGACACGCACCGGCTGAACCACGACCTGCTGTGCGACCCCGGCCACGAGGCAACCCGCCGCTGGGGCGCCTGGGGTCCCAAGAAGGTCGACGGAGCGCCGACGGTCGGACCGCTCCGCTCCACCTTCGTCATCGACGCCGACGGCCGCATCCAGTCGGCGGAATACCACCTCGACGCCGCGACGCACGTCGGCGCCCTCGCCCAGCGCATCACGTCGTCCTCGCGTACGGCCTCGCAGCACGGCGTCAACCGCACCCAGCCGGGTTGACATCTGACGCACAACGCGTACATTTCCACTCAACGGTAAATCGATTCCACTCAACGGAATATTGGAGGTTCAGGGATGGCAGCGAAATCCTCGTCGGCGGTGGCCGACAAGCACCCGGTCGACCAGGTGCTGCCAGCACCGCAGATGTTCTTGTACGGCCTGCAGCACGTGCTGAGCATGTACGCAGGTGTGGTTGCGGTGCCGCTGATCATCGGCACCGCGCTCAAGCTCAGCCCCACCGACATCACCTACCTGGTGTCGGCCGGACTGTTCATGTCCGGGGTCGCCACCCTGCTGCAGACCCTCGGGATCTGGAAGATCGGCGCCCGGCAGCCGATCGTCCAGGGCACCTCGTTCGCCGCGGTCTCCACGATGCTGGCCGTAGGCGCCTCCGAGGGTGGTGGCACCGTCGGGCTGCGCGCCATCTTCGGCGCGCTCATCGTGTCCGGCCTGCTCGGGTTCGTCATCGCCCCGGTGTTCACCCGGCTGCTGCGCTTCTTCCCCGAAGTGGTCACCGGCACCGTGATCACCGTCATCGGCGTCTCGCTGCTGCCGGTCGCGATCCGCTGGGCCGGCGGCGGCACACCCGGGGTCACCCCGACCTTCGGCGCCCCGAAGAACATCGCCCTGGCCGCCATCACCATGGCCATCATCGTGGTGATCTACCGGTTCCTGCCCGCGTTCCTCAGCCGGGTCGCGATCCTGCTGGGTCTGGTGCTGGGCACCCTGGTGGCGATCCCGTTCGGCGTCACCAACTTCAGCCGGATCGCCGACGCCTCGGTGTTCCAGCTGACCACCCCGTTCCACTTCGGCCTGCCGACCTTCGCGATCGGCGCCATCATCTCCATGTTCATCGTGATGCTGGTGATCATGACCGAGACCACGGCGGACATCCTCGCCATCGGGCAGGTCATCGACAAGCCGGCCGACCGGCAGCAGGTGACCAACGGTCTGCGCGCCGACATGCTCTCCACCTCGGTGGCCGGGGTCTTCAACGGCTTCTCGGTCAGCGCCTTCGCCCAGAACGTCGGCCTGGTCGCCATCACCGGGATCAAGAGCCGCTTCGTGGTGGCGGTCGGCGGCGGCATCCTGGTCTTCCTCGGCCTGTTCCCCATCCTCGGAGCCCTGGTGGCCCTGGTGCCGCTGCCCGTGCTCGGCGGTGCCGGACTGGCCCTGTTCGGGACCGTCGCGGCCAGCGGGATCCGTACCCTCAGCCGGGTCGACTTCTCGGGCAACGCCAACATCGTCATCGTCGCCTTCGCCATCGGCATGGGCATCATCCCGATCGCGGTGCCCACCTTCTACGACAAGTTCCCCGAGTGGTTCCAGGTGATCTTCGACTCCGGCATCACCGCCGCCGCCATCACCGCCGTGCTGCTGAACATCGTGTTCAACATCGTGGGCCGCAGCGGCGACGACGAGGGCCCGATCTTCGCCGAGGCTCCGGCCCCCGCCGCCATCTCCGACGCCGACGAGGCGCGGCTCGACCCGACCGGCCGACTCGCCCGGGACCGGCGACAGCAGGGGGAGCAGTGACCCGGCTGTACGCGTTCAACCAGCTCGATCCTGCCGCCGCTGCGGCGCTGCTGCGACCGTGCCTCGACGTCGACCGCTGGGTGGAGGGCCTGGTGGATCACCGCCCGTACGGCAGCGTCGAGGACCTGTTCGCCGCCGCGCGCACGGTGGCCGACCCGCTGACCGCCGAGGAGGTCGAGGCGGCCCTGGCCCACCACCCGCGGATCGGAGAGCGCGCGCCGGGATCCTCCGCCGAGGCCGGCCTCTCCCGCTCCGAGCAGGCCGACCTGACCCTCGATGAGGACCTCCAACGCCAACTCGCGGCGGGCAACCAGGCGTACGAGCGCCGGTTCGGCCGGGTCTTCCTGATCCGGGCGGCCGGGCGCTCCAGCACCGAGATCTTGGCCAAGCTCCGGACCCGGCTCGGCCACGACCCCGATACCGAGGCCCAGGTGGTGGCCGACCAACTCCTGCAGATCGCCGCGCTGCGGCTGGCTCGGGTGGTGCGGCCATGAGCTACCTGTCCGCGCATGTCCTGGACGCCGGAGCCGGGCGGCCCGCCGCCGGGGTCGAGGTGCTCCTCGCGACTGCCGCCGGCGATTCCCTCGCCTCCGCCGAGACCGATGCCGACGGGCGCGCTCACCAGCTCGGACCGGACCACCTCGCACCGGGGGACTACCGGGTGAGCTTCGCTTCCGGGGCCTACTACGCCGGTCGCGGCATCGACTGCTTCTACCCCCGGGTCACCGTGGAGTTCACCGTGGTCGCCGGGCAGGCGCACTACCACATCCCGCTGCTGCTCAGCCCGTACTCCTACACCACCTACCGCGGCAGCTGACCAGCCGCGCGACCCCGTACAACCGAACCGTGTACGCACAACCGCACCCTGACCAACCGCAAGCAGCATTCGCACCCCGAGAGGAGCCCAGGTCATGACCGACGTCATCCTGACCACCAACCAGTACGGCAAGGCCGAGAACCGCGTCGTCCGCGTCGTCCGCGACACCGACCGCCACGAGGTGGTCGACCTCAATGTCACCTCGCAGCTGCGTGGCGACTTCGCCGCAGCCCACACCGAGGGCGACAACGCCCATGTCGTGGCCACCGACACGCAGAAGAACACCGTCTTCGCCTTCGCCCGCGACGGCGTCAGCTCCCCGGAGGCGTTCCTGCTCCGGCTGGCGCACCACTTCACCGGTGAGTTCGACTGGGTCACCGGTGGCCGGTGGGCCGCCGAGCAGTACGGCTGGTCGCGGATCGACGATCACGACCATTCCTTCTACCGCAACACCCCTGAGACCCGCACGGCCGTGGTCGTCCGCGACGGCGACCGCGACACGGTGATCAGCGGGTTCTACGGGCTGACGGTGATGAAGACCACCCAATCCGGCTTCGTCGGCTACCCCAGGGACCGCTACACCACCCTCGCCGAGACCGAGGACCGGATCCTGGCCACCGACATCGCGACCCGCTGGCGCTACAACACCAGCCGACGTCGACTTCAACGCGACCTACGACAGCGTCAAGGCCACGATGATGTCCACCTTCACCCAGGGCTACTCCAAGGCGCTCCAGCACACGCTCTACCAGATGGCCGAAGCCGTCCTCGCCGCCCACCCGCAGATCGACGAGATCAAGTTCTCCTGCCCCAACAAGCACCACTTCCTGTCCGACCTGGCATTCTGTGGGTTGGACAACCCCGGTGTCGTGTTCTACGCCGCCGACCGGCCCTACGGCCTCATCGAGGCCACCATCGCCCGTCAGGGCAGCCCGAGCGAGGACGCCGCCTGGGTCGGCATTGCCGGCTTCTGCTGATCAGCTCGGGTCGCCCGCCCGACCCGTGACATCCCGACGCAGGAAAGCGACTGACACCACGATGACCAGTGAGACCGTAACCGGCCGGATCGACGACAGCCTCGACTCCGAGGAGCTCGCGGAGTGGGCGGAGTCCTTCGACCAGCTGCTCGCCGCCACGGGCAAGCGCAACGCCTCGGCCGTGCTGCGGATGCTGGGCGAACGAGCGGCCAAGGCGGGCCTGGACGGTGCGGAGACCGTGACCACGGACTACGTCAACACCATTCCGGTCTCGGCCGAGCCGGACTTCCCCGGCGATGAGAACGTGGAGCGGTCGTACCGGCGGCTGCTGCGCTGGAACGCGGCGGTGATGGTGCACCGCGCCCAGCGGCCCGACGTCGGCGTCGGCGGCCACATCTCCACCTACGCCGGAGCCGCGACCCTGTACGAGGTGGGACTGAACCACTTCTTCCGCGGACCCGACCATGCGGGCGGCGGCGACCAGGTCTTCTTCCAGGGCCACGCTTCGCCCGGGATGTACGCCCGCGGCTACCTGGAGGGCCGGCTCACCGAGGCCGACCTGGACGGCTTCCGGCAGGAGAAGTCCAAGGCGCCGCACGCCCTCTCCTCCTACCCGCACCCGCGGCTGATGCCGAAATTCTGGCAGTTCCCCACCGTCTCGATGGGCATCGGCCCGATGAACGCGATCTATCAGGCCCAGTTCAACCGCTACCTGCAGGGTCGCGGGATCACCGACACCTCCGACCAGCACGTCTGGGCCTTCCTCGGCGACGGCGAGATGGACGAGCCCGAGTCCCGCGGCCTGTTGCAGCTCGCCGCCAACGACGGCCTGGACAACCTCACCTTCGTGGTCAACTGCAACCTGCAGCGACTCGACGGACCGGTCCGCGGCAACGGCAAGATCGTGCAGGAGCTGGAGGGCTTCTTCCGCGGCGCGGGCTGGAATGTCATCAAGGTGCTCTGGGGCCGGGAGTGGGACGCACTGCTGGCCGCCGACACCGACGGCGAACTGGTGCGCATCATGAACGAGACCCCGGACGGGGATTTCCAGACCTACAAGGGCGAATCCGGCGCGTTCGTGCGGGAGCACTTCTTCGGCAAGTCCGCCGCGACCAAGGAGTTGGTCGCCGACCTGAGCGACGACCAGGTGTGGCAGCTCAAGCGCGGCGGTCATGACTACCGCAAGGTGTACGCGGCCTACCACGCCGCCACCACGGGCAACAACAGCGGGAAGCCGACCGTGATCTTGGCCAAGACGGTCAAGGGGTACGGGTTGGGCACCAACTTCGAGGCCCGCAACGCCACCCACCAGATGAAGAAGCTGACGGCCGCGGACCTGAAGACCTTCCGCGACGTGATGCAGATCCCGGTGACCGACGAGCAGATCGACACCAACCCGTACGAGGTTCCCTACTACAAGCCGGCCGAGGACTCCCCGGAGATCAGCTACCTGCTGGAACGCCGGCGCGCCCTGGGCGGCTTCGTGCCCGAGCGGCGGAACCAGCCGGTGACGCTGACCCTGCCTGGGGAGAAGACCTACGCCACCGCGCGCAAGGGATCCGGCAAGCAGATGGCCGCCACCACCATGGCCTTCGTCCGGCTGCTGCGGGACCTCATCCGCGACCAGGGCATCGGCAAGCGGATCGTGCCGATCATCCCCGACGAGGCGCGCACCTTCGGCATGGACTCGTTCTTCCCGACCGCCAAGATCTACAACCCCAAGGGTCAGAACTACACCGCGGTCGACCGCGAGCTGTTCCTGGCCTACAAGGAGTCCGTCCAGGGCCAGATCCTGCACACCGGCATCAACGAGGCCGGGTCGTTCGCGGCCTTCACCGCAGCCGGCACCTCCTACGCCACCCACGGCGAGCCGATGATCCCGGTCTACGTCTTCTACTCGATGTTCGGCTTCCAGCGGACCGGCGACGCCATCTGGGCCGCGATGGACCAGATGACCCGCGGCTTCATCATCGGCGCCACCGCCGGCCGCACCACACTGACCGGCGAGGGTCTCCAGCACGCCGACGGCCACTCCCCGGTGCTCGCAGCCACCAACCCGGCGGTCAAGATCTACGACCCGGCCTACGGCTACGAGATCGCCCACATCGTGCGGGCGGGCCTGGAGCAGATGTACGGGCCGGACTCGGCCGACCCGAACGTCATGTACTACCTGACCGTCTACAACGAGCCGATGCTGCAGCCCGCCGAGCCCGACGAGGTGGACGTGGACGGCATCATCCGCGGCCTGTACCGGATCGCCGACGGCTCCGGCGACGGCCCGCGCTGCCAGCTGCTCGGGTCGGGCGTCTCCGTGCCCTGGGTGCTCGAGGCGGCCCGGTTGCTCCGGGAGGAATGGGGGGTCTCGGCCGACGTGTGGTCGGTGACGTCCTGGGCCGAGCTGCGCCGTGACGGCCTGGCGGCGGAGGAACACAGCTTCCTCCGGCCGGACGAGGAGCGGCGGGTGCCGTACGTGACCCGTCGCCTGTCCGAGCGAGCAGGTCCGGTGGTCGCCACGACCGACTTCGCCTCCGAGGTCCCCGACCAGATCCGCCAGTTCGTACCGAGGCCGTTCGCGACCCTGGGTGCTGACGGCCACGGCTTCTCCGACACGCGGGCAGCGGCCCGGCGGTTCTTCCACATCGACGTGCACTCGGTCGTCGTCCGCGCCCTGCAACTGCTCGCCGACGCCGGCGAGGTCGACCCCCAGGCCGCCCGCGACGCCGCCGAGCGCTACCGACTGCTGGACGTCAACGCCGGGACCACCGGGAACGCCGGGGGCGACTCCTAACCGCAGCCGCCCCCGGGCCCCTGCCCCCGGTCCTGTTCCCTGCTCCCTCAGTTTCCCTCCCGCCTCCCCTGAACCTGTCAGGAAACGCCGAGAAACGACGCCTACGGGAGTCTTTTCGCTGTCGTCTCTCGGCGTTTCCCGGGTGAGAAGGCTGGCGGAGCCGTGGCCGACCGACTCGCGCTCGTACTGGCACGCCATGCAGAGCGCCGCCATCGGCAGGATCTCGAGCCGCTCCGCCGGTATGGGCTCAGCGCAGGACAGACAGGATCCGAACTCGCCGGCCGCCAACCGGTCGAGCGCCTGCTCGATGTCGGCCAGCGCGAGTTCGAGCCGCGTTGTGCAGGGTGGCCCAGATCGGGTCGGTGCCCAGCCCCGCATCGGCAGCAAGCTCGGCGTCCAGCCCGGCGAGCTGCTCGATGCGGAAGCCGCGCTCCTCGAAGAGCCGCACGCCGACGTTGCGGTACAGGTCCTGGCTCAGGAGGCGAGAAGTGTGCCGGCGGGACGTGCTGGGGCGAACAGACGTAATGGCTGACTGAGGTGACATCGTTGAACTCCTTCACCGCTCGTGGCCCTGGTTGGATGGCCTCTAGTCTGCGATCGCCGGGACCGGCAAACGAGGCCGCTTCCCGGCGAACTTGGCCGCCTCATCTTGCCGTGTTCAGGCAATAAGCGCTCGGCGGGTCGTCTGGCGGGACAAGGCACTGATGGACCCGTGACCCCAGCCCCGGATCGGCGGCAGTGAACCCTCCCGGCGCTGCGGCGGTGACCCGCGACGGGCAGTCGGCGGGCGCCCACGTGGCGGAGCTTCTGCGCCAGGTGCTCGGACAGGCCGTCGCCGGGCAGCCGGTGGACACCGGTACGGCGGCTGCGCTGCGCGAAGCAGGGATCGCGGCGGTCGAGAGGGGAGCAAGCGCCGGGGAGCTCGTCGAGCAGTCGCTGTACGCCGCGATCGAGGCCTGGCAGGACGGCGCCACGGCCGGTCGTGACCGGGAAGCGGCTGGCCGGCGCCTCCTCGAACGCCTGCGCGACACCCTGCCCGTCCTCGTCGACAGCTCTCAGGTCGCGCGTCGGCAACTGATCCGTCAGGAAGAGATCGTCCGGCAGGAGTTCATCGACGATCTGCTGCGCGGCGACGCCGACGTGGCGGGCCTGGTCCAGCGCGCTGAGCCGTTCGGCCTGGATCTGAGTCGCGGGCACCAGGTCGTGATGGCCCAGCCACGGGGCGAGGGGACCCTCCACCGCTGGGACGAGAGCCACCTCGAGCGGGCCGTGGTCGAGCGGTTCGGTGATCGGGACGTGCTGGTGACGACCAAGAACCTCAACCTGGTCGCGCTGGTGCCACCCCCCAAGCCCGGCGTGGAGCCGGACGGGGCCGCGCTCCAGTTGCACCAGGACCTGCTGCGGACGGGCCGGACGCGCCGCTGGCGGATTGCGGCCGGCCGGCCGTACCCCGGCGCGTACGGGGTCGCCCGTTCCTACGAGGAGGCTCGCGAGGCACTCGTGCTGGGCGAGCGGCTGCAACCCGAGCTCTCGGTCATCCGGTTCCGCGACGTGCTCATCTACCGAGTTCTCGGCCGCGACCGCGTCGCCCTCACCGATCTGGTCAACACCGTCCTGGCGCCCCTGCTCGGGGCCCGGGGAGGAGCGCAGCCGCTGCTGGACACGATGGCCGCCTACTTCGCGGCGGGCGGGGTCTCCGCCGAGGCCGCACGGCAGTTGCAACTCGCCGTCCGCACCGTCGGCTACCGGCTCGACAAGATCGAGCGACTGACCGGCTATGACCCGGCCGACCCGGCGCACCGCTTCACCCTGCAGGCCGCCGTGCTCGGTGCGCGGCTGCTCGGTTGGCCGGCCTGAGATCCCGCCTGAACCGCGCCCGGTCCGGCGGCCTCCTCATCGCCCAATTCAGCGTCAACGGGTCAGCACAGCCTGTGCCTGAGCACAGCCTGTGCCTGAGCACAGCGTTGGAGGCCGAGCAAGGTGAGCTGAGGCGTCACCTTTGCCCGGACGGCTTAAGACCTGGGGTCGGTCAGCGGACGGCCACTGCTTGTGTCCCGCACGATCGACGGCCACTGCGTGCCTCACGCGGGGACGTTGGCTCAGATGGTCACGAGGAGCTCGACGTTGTCGAGGTCGGCTTGGTGTCGGTCGTGTTCAGTCTCGATGTCGTAGTCGTTTTGGACGTTCAGCCAGAACCGCTCGGATAGCCCGAGTGCCTTCGACAGGCGCAGAGCGGTCTCGGGGGTAATCCTGCGCTTACCGTGGATGACCTCGCTCACGCGAGTCTGGGTGAGGCCGGTTGCCTGGGCTAGGCGGTACGGGGTAATGCCGAGCGGCTCCAGGAACTCGGTCAGGAGGATCTCGCCGGGAGTGATCGGATCGTGCGCCTTCGTCGTCATCATCTTCTCCACTCAGTGGTAGTCGGTGATCTCCACCTCACCTGGTCCGCTGGGAGTCCAGACGAAGCAGATGCGGTATTGATCGTTGATGCGGATGAAGTGCTGACTGCTCCGGTCACCGCTCAGCTTCTCGAGCCGGTTTCCGGGTGGCATGCGTAGGTCGTTGATGGTGTCGGCTGCGTTGAGGATACGTAGTTTGCGCTGGGCTGCGCGCTGGAGGTCGGTTCCGAACTGTCGGACGTGCTCGCGATCCCAAACCTTCCTGGTCTGCTCGTCCGCGAACGACTCGATCACATCACCGATACTACCGGTGTGCGATAGTATCGTCAATCGGCAGTACTGAATCGGGCGGATGGTCCTAGACGGCCAAGACGTCTGTGAGAGCCCTCCACTGGACACCTTGACCGAGTCCGGCCAGACACTGATCTCCTGCCGCCGATCGTCTTGCGCCTCGCGGCAGCCGCGTCATGGCTCCCCATGGACTGCAATCCGCGCGGCGGTGGATGCTCGCGCGGTGGCCGCATCCATGCCAAATTCGGCTCACCCACCCGAGTAGACCGCGGACGGGTCAGCCAAGGTGGGTGGCGAACCAACCCAGGACCTTCTCGTACGCTGCCGCCGCCGCAGTCGCGTTGTAGCGCGGGCCGGTGTCGTTGAAGAAGGCGTGGTCGGCGTCGGGGAACGTCACGATCTCGTGAGTCAGGCCTGCCGCCTCCAGGGCCTGGGTCGCACCATCCCGGGTCGCGTTGACGCGGCTGTCCAGCGCGGCGTACACACCCAGAACGGCCGCGTTGGGTGATCCGGTGAAATCGGCTCCACTCGGCAGTGGTCCGTAGAACGGGGCCGCGGCGGCGAGCCGCGGCTCGCCTGAGGCGAGCAGTGTCCACACCATCCCGCCACCGAAGCAGAATCCGATCGCGCCGACCTTGGCGCCGGATGCGCGGCGGCCGAGTTCGTCGACGGCCGCCTTCATGTCGGCCACGAAGCGCGTGTCCGGCACGGCGTTGAGCGCGGCAGTCACCTCCGCGGGACCGGGGAAGGCCGCGGTGCCGCCTTCCTCGGAGAGCAGGTCGATCGCGAGGGCGGAGTAGCCGCTCGCCGCGAGCCGACCAGCCACGGAGCGGATGTGGTCGGTGAGTCCCTTGTTCTCGTGTACGACGAGCACCGCCCCGTTCGCCTCGGCGGCGGCCGCCCAGGCAGCCTGCAGGGTCCGGCCGTCGGGTCCTGGGAAGGTGATGGCCTCGGTCGGCAGCGCTGCGGGAGGGCAGGCGGGGAGGCTGCCGTGGCAGCTGTCGCCGGGCCTGTGGCCGGCCCTGCCGACGTCGGCGCCGGCCGGGCCCGGTCCGGCAGCGTCGCAGGCCGCCAGCAGCGGCAGGGCGACCGCGGCCCCAACGCCGAGCAATCCCAGTCGGCGCAGCGCCTCGCGGCGGTTGATCATGCCGTCGGCGTAGTCCTCGACGACTTCCTCGCTCAGATAGCCGCTGAATTCCGTCATGCCTCCATGGTGCCCGTCTCATACTATGGCGCCGCGAGCCTGGCGCGGGGGCACCGTACGCGGCTGCTGTGGGCCGGTGGGCCAGACCGGGAAGGACTGAGCCGATCTTGAGGAAAAGCCGGTCAGATCGCGCGGCCGGCTGGAGGTGACCCCGCCAAAGTTGTCCTCACCAGCCCAACACGGGGCCGGGAGCAAGCGGGGGCTAGCTCACACCACACCATCCGAACAGGACCCCCCGCCATGTCTGCTCCCACCACCCGCACCCTCACGATCGCCCGCTACGCCGCCATCCCCGCCGCCCTCCTGGCCTCCGCCGCCGTCGTGTCCACCGCCTCCTACTCCGCCTACACCGCCTCCACCAGCAACCCCACCTCCAACTGGGCCACCGGCACCGTCGCCCTCTCCGACGACGACACCAACACCGCCCTGTTCAGCGCCACCAACCTCAAGCCCGGCTCCACCGGCACCAAATGCGTCGTCGTCAGCTCCACCGGAAGCCTCGCCTCCTCGGTCAAGCTCTACGGCACCAGCCCCGCCACCACCAAGAGCCTGGCCACCACATCAACCTGACCGTCACCCAGGGCAACGGCGGCAGCTTCGGCTCCTGCACCGGCTTCACCCCCCTCGGCACCGGCTCCTCGGTCTACACCGGCACCCTCGACAACCTCGGCACCACCGCCACCAACTACGCCACCGGCGTCGGCACCTGGACCCCCACCGGCACCGCCACCGAAACCCGCACCTACCAGGTCGCCTACACCGTCTCCGCCAGCGCACCCGACACCACCCAAGGCGGCACCGCCAGCCTCGGCCTCACCTGGGAAGCCCAGAACACCTGAGCCACACCCACCCCGCCAACAGAGTGACCATCAGGGAGTCCGCACACCACGCGGACTCCCTGATCGGCGTTCCAGCACCGTCATCTCCGCTCTGGTCGCCACGCGAGGAGTGGGAAGTCCGTCGCCGGCGGCCCTCAGCACGGGACCGAGCGCTCAGCCCGGATCGGCCGAGTGATCCAACCCGGATCCACTGGGTGACCGCCTTGCTCACCGGCGTTGGCCCTCGTCCGCGGATTCCCTGGGTAAGGCCGTCAAGGTCGGTGAGTTGTACGACGTCGCGGTGGTTCGACGGCAGCCGCGCGACCAGGGGAGCCAGGCACCCGGCCAGCTCGCGTCGCACCTGCTCCGGGACCTCATCTGGCGGCGACTCCGCCGGGTGGAGATCGAGGTAGGTCCCTGCAGGTTGTTCCCGGCGCGTGATGAAGGCCAGCAGAGGCCCGCCGAGGTCCCGCCCGATCGCTTCGGCGTCGAGGACACGCGTCTCAACCGTGGCAGTCATCGGCAGCCGCGCCTTCCCACCCGCGTGGTCGGCGGAGGAGGCATCACGGCAATCCACCCCGCTCGGGTCGCCACCTTGAAGCGGCTGCGCGGTGACCCCAGCTCAGCCGGGGCCAGGTGCCTCGTCTCGAATTCCGCTCTCACGGCGCCGAGCGCCGCCCACGTTGTCGCCTGCGCACAGCTGTGGCGGTTGGTGCAGGTTTCTTGCAGGTCGTTTGATGCCTCCAACCCCAACACTTGACTCCAGCGTCCACAGGCGCCCCGACGCGTTGCCGCGACACCTGGGTTCCGCGCTGGCGATCGCCGTCGGTCCGTCTTTTTGTCCGCTAGGTACTACTAGAGGTCAGTGGCGAGGCGCCGACGTGTTTCCGCTGATGTTGGTCTCCTCTCCTCTCTGCCTCCTCCCTTTCGGTTTCTACAGTCCACACGTCCCTGGTCTTTCGACCGCAGTACCGGTTTCAGCACGCGGGTGACCTGCGTGAGCGCATCGTGCAGATCCGCGACGAACGGCGGGAGTGGCACGCGGGAGCCGCGTTGCCCACGAAGACAGCGGGACGTCCGATCGGGCGCAGCGCGTCACCGACCCGCGGAAGCCGGCAACCAGTCCTCGGCGATGGTGCGACCGACGGTACGCAGCAGTGCGGCGGCGTTCGCGATGCTGGCCGCGAGATCGGGTTCGAGCGACGACAGCGGGTAGGCGCGGGCGATACCGGCCTCCGCCAGTCGGTCCGCGCCCAGCAGGTTCCGCCCCGCGACGGCGACGACCGTGACCGCAGGATCGACGGCCGCGCTGGCCTGGGACACCCCGATCGGCGCCTTGCCCGACAGCGACTGCTCGTCCAGCGAGCCTTCGCCGGTGACGACCAGGTCGGCGCCTCGCACGGCGCGCTCGAAGCCCACCAGTTCCAGCACCAGCTCGATGCCGGGACGCAGCTCGGCGTCGAGCAGGGCCAGGGCGGCGAAACCGGTGCCACCGGCGGCGCCGGCGCCGGGGCGGTCGCCGAGATCGGCACCGGTCGCGTCGGCGACTGCCTGCGCCCACCGCACCAGCGCGGCCTCCAACTGCTCCACCTGCACCGGGTCGGCACCCTTCTGCGGCCCGAAGACGGCCGCGGCGCCGGCAGGTCCCGAGCAGCGGGTTGTCGACGTCGCAGGCCACGATGAAGCGCACCTCCGGCGATCCGCTCGCGCAGTGCGCTCAGATCGAGCGCCGCGACGTCCCGCCAGCGCGGCCTGCCACCGGAGCCGAGCTCGACCCCGTCGGCGCCGGTCAGCTTGCCCCGAGCGCCTGGACCAGGCCCGCCCCCCCGTCGGTCGACGCGCTGCCGCCGAGCCCGAGCACGATCTCGGTGGCCCCGGCCTCGATGGCCTCCGCCACCACGACTCCCAGCCCGTACGTCGACGCGGCCAGCGGCTCCAGCCGCTCCTCGCGGCAGCCGTGCCAGGCCGACGACGTCGGCCAGCTCGATCACCGCCCGGGTCCCGTCCACCGCGTACGCGGTGCGCACCGGCAGGCCGGTCGGACCGACGGTGCTCACCTCGCGGCGGCTGTACCCGGCGGAGAGGGCGGCGGCGACGGTGCCGTCGCCCCCGTCCGCCACGGGAGCCGGACCAGTTCCGCGTCAGGGCGGACATCGGCGATCCCCGCGGCGACGGCGTCGGCGACCTGCGCCGCGGTCAGACAGCCCTTGAACTTGTCCGGGGCGATGAGGACTCGCATCGGCTCAGTCAAGCAGGGAGATGGCCGTCGGCGCGTCGACGCCCCGTAGCGCCAGCTCCTCGAACTCGGTGACGTTGTCCAACTCGGTGCCCATCGAGATGTTGGTGACCCGCTCCAGGATGACCTCCACCACCACCGGCACCCTGAACTCCGCCATCAACTTGCGCGCCTGCTCGAACGCCTCGCCCAGGTCGTCGGGCTCGAACACCCGGATCGCCTTGCAGCCCAGGCCTTCGACGACCTGGACGTGATCCACCCCGTACCCGTTGACCTCGGGTGAGTTGACGTTGTCGAAGGCCAGCGACACCTCGAAGTCCATCTGGAAGCCCCGCTGGGACTGCCGGATCAGGCCGAGATAGGCGTTGTTCACCAGGACGTGGATGTAGGGCAGGTTGAACTGGGCACCGACGGCCAGTTCCTCGATCATGAACTGGAAGTCGTAGTCACCTGACAGCGCGACCACCTCCGCGTCCGGCAGTGCGGCCCGGACGCCGAGGGCGGCGGGCAGGGTCCAACCCAGCGGGCCGGCCTGGCCGGCGTTGATCCAGCGGCGCGGGCCGTACACGTGCAGGAACTGTCCGCCGGCGATCTGGCTCAGGCCGATCGTGGACACGTAGCAGGTGTCGCGGCCGAAGGCCTTGTTCATCTCCTGGTAGACCCGCTGCGGCTTGATCGGCACGTTGTCGAAGTTGGTCCGCCGATGCATGGTCTGCTTGCGCTGCTGGCAGTCCTTGACCCACACGCCGTAGTCGGGCAGCTCGAGGGACTTCTTGCGGTCCCGGGCCGCCTCGACGAACAGCTCCAACGCGGCGCGCGCGTCGGACACGATGCCGTAGTCGGGCGCGAACACCCGGCCGATCTGGGTGGGCTCGATGTCGACGTGGACGAAGGTCCGGCCCTTGCGGAAGACGTCCAGCCCGCCGGTGTGGCGGTTGGCCCACCGGTTGCCGATGCCGAGCACGAAGTCCGAAGCGAGCATGGTCGCGTTGCCGTACCGCTGCGAGGTCTGCAGCCCGGCCATGCCCGGCCATCAGTGGGTGGTCGTCGGGGATCGCACCCCAGCCCATCAGGGTCGGCACGACCGGCACGTTGAGGATCTCGGCCAGTTCCACCAGCAGGTCGGCGGCGTCGGCGTTGATGATGCCGCCGCCGGCGGTGATGATCGGCCGTTCCGCGGCGCAGAGCAGGTCCAGGGCCTTGTCGATCTGGGCGCGGGTGGCGGCCGGCTTGTAGACCGGCAGCGGGGTGTAGGTCTCGGGGTCGAAGTCGATCTCGGCCATCTGCACGTCGAAGGGCAGGTCGATCAGCACCGGACCCGGGCGGCCGGACCGCATCAGATGGAAGGCCTGCTGGAAGGCACCGGGAACCTGGCCCGGCTCCATGATGGTCGCAGCCCACTTGGTGACCGGAGCCGCGATGGAGGCGATGTCGACGGCTTGGAAGTCCTCCTTGTGCAGCCGGGCCACGGGGGCCTGGCCGGTGATGCACAAGATGGGGACGGAGTCGGCCGAAGCCGAGTACAGGCCGGTGATCATGTCGGTGCCCGCCGGACCCGACGTGCCGATGCAGACCCCGATGTTGCCGGCCTTGGCGCGGGTGTAGCCCTCGGCCATGTGCGAGGCGCCCTCGACGTGACGGGCCAGCACGTGCCTCAGCGGGGTGCTGGACTCGTCGAGATTGTGCCGGCGCATGGCGTCGTAGAACGGGTTGATCGCCGCACCCGGCAGCCCGAAGGTCTGGGTGGCGCCCTCCAGTTCGAGGATCTTCACGGCCGCGTCGACCGCACGCATCTTGGTCACTGTCCACTCACTTCCTGGCCCGAGAGCCTCTCCACGCCACGCAGCAGGGCCGAATGGTCCAGACCGCCGTCGCCTTGGGCGCGCAGTGCGCCGATCAACTGTGCCGTGAGCGCGCCGAGCGGCAGCGCCACGCCCTTCTCCCGGGCCGCCGCGGTGACGATGCCCATGTCCTTGTGGTGCAGGTCGATCCGGAACCCCGGCTTGAAGTCCCCGGCCAGCATGCTGGCGCCCTTGCGGTCGAGCACGGTGCTGCCCGCCAGCCCTCCGGCGAGCACCTCGAGGGCGGCCTCGGTGTCGACCCCGTACGCGCGGAGGAACACGATCGCCTCGGCCACGAGCTCGAAGTTGCCCGCCACGATCAGCTGGTTCGCGGCCTTGACCGTCTGCCCGGAGCCGGGCGGCCCGACCAGCACGATCGTCGCGCCGACGGCCTTCAGGATCGGCTCGACCTCGGCGAAGTCGGCCGGCGCGGCTCCGACCATGATCGAGAGCTTGGCCTCCCGCGCGCCCGCCTCGCCGCCGCTCACCGGTGCGTCCATCACCCTGATCCCGGCCTCGGCGCCCGCTGCGGCCAGGGCGACGGCCACGTCCGGGCGGATGGAGGACATGTCGATGTGGATCGCGCCCTTGCGGGCGTGGGCATAGATGCCGTCCTCGCCGAGCGCTACCCCCTCCACGTCGGGAGAGTCCGGGACCATGGTGATCACGACGTCGGCGTCGGCGACGGCCTCGGCCACGCTGCCGGCGCCCTGGCCGCCCGCGGCGACGAGGGTCTGGACTGCCTGCGGACTCCGGTTGACGCCGATCACGGTGTGGCCGGCGCGGACCAGGTGGGCGGCCATCGGGCCGCCCATGATGCCGAGCCCGATGAAGGCGATGGTGCTCATGATGGGTTCACTTTCTCTGCGGGGCCCGGCAGCCGCGGTGGTCGTGCCGCGGGTGCGGAGCCGGCTGCGTGCGGTCAGGCGGTCGGGTGGCCGAGAGCGCGCCTCAGGCGCGGCGATCGGCCGGGAGCCAGGCGAGGCTGTCGAGGGTGCTGGTGGTGGGGAGGTACTCCAGCGCGACGTAGCCGCTGTAGCCTCCTTCCTCGATCCGGGTGAGGTGCCGGTCGAGGTCGAGGGTGCCGCTGCCGGGCTCGTGGCGTCCGGGATGGTCGGCGATCTGCACGTGGGCGATCCGCTTGCCGTAGGTCGCCACGGCGTCGTCGAGATCGTCGCCGTTGTTGGCCAGATGGAACAGGTCGCAGAGGAAGCCGACGTTGTCCGCGCCGACCCGGTCCAGCACCGCCACCACGTCGGCCGCGGTGCGCAGCGGGTAGGGCTTCGGGCCGCTGACCGGTTCGACCAGGACGGTCGCGCCGATCCCGGCAGCCCCCGTGGCGGCCAGTCTCAGGTTCTCCACGGCGACCTCGTCCTGCTCCTGCGGCGAGAAGGCTGTCGACCCGGTTTCCGTACAGGGCGTTGAACGCGCGTACGCCGAGGGCCTCCCCGATCCCGAGAACCAGGTCCAGGTTGTCGCGGAAGTCGACCGCGCGATCGGGGATGGAGACCATGCCGCAGTCGGGACCCGCCAGGTCACCGGCGAAGAAGTTGAGTCCGATCAGGCTCACTCCGGCGTCGCGTACGGCGTTGACGAAGGCGTCGACCTCGTGGTCGCCCGGCGTGGGCTGGTCCGGCCACGGCCACCAGAACTCCACCGCGCCGAATCCGGCGGCGGCGGCGGCCGCCGGGCGCTGCAGCAGCGGCACCTCGGAGAACAGCAGCGAGCAGTTCGCGGCGTACCTCAGACTGTGGTTCATGATCTTCCGTTCTGTGGAATCTCGTTTCTGCTAGATGAAAGTTACCAGCCAAGTCGGTCCACCGTCAAACCCTCTGAGAGGTTATGCTTTTCCGCATGACGGAAGTTGTCGCCAGTCCCCCGCGCAGCGCAGAGCGTGTGCAGTCGGTCGACCGGGCTTTCACCCTGCTCGAACACCTCGCGGACGCCGAGGCACCCGTGACGTTGTCCGAGCTCGCCCAGCTCACCGATCTGCCGATGCCGACGATCCACCGCCTGCTCCGATTCCTCACCAGCGAGGGGTACGCGCGGCAGGAGCCCTCCAAGCGCTACACCCTCGGACTCCGGATGATCCGCTTCGGCCAGGCCGCCAGCCAGGGGCTCAACTCCTGGGCGACTCCGTACCTGACCCGCCTGGTCGAGGAGTTCGGCGAGACCTCCAACATGGCCATCCTCGAAGGCGACTCCTGCGTCTACGTCGCCCAGGTTCCCTCGCCACAGTCGATGCGCATGTTCACCGAGGTGGGACGGGTGGTCATGCCGCACTGCACCGGGGTCGGCAAGGCGATCCTGTCGATGCTCACCGATCCGCAGGTGACCAATCTGCTGAAGCGCACGGGCATGCCGGCCCGTACGCCCGCACACCCTGATCACCCCGGCAGCCATGCTGGACGCGCTCGCCGAGGCCCGGGACACCGGCTACGCCCTCGACGACGGCGAGCAGGAACTCGGCGTACGCTGCGTCGCCGTCCCGCTGACCGGCCTCCCGTTCCTGGCCGCGGTGTCGGTATCGGGGCCGAGCAGCCGGGTCACCATGGACGAGGTCCCCCGGATCGCCCCGCAACTGCAGGCGGTCGCTGCCGAGATCAGCCGTGACTACCGCTCTGCCGACTACCACCGTGCGGTCCGGCCGGGGGTTGCCGCCGGGTCCTAGCGCGTCGCCTCAGCTCGGGGCGGCGGATCCGTCCGTGAGGCTGTCCAGAGCGGCGGTGAGGCGTTGCGTGGCGTCGTCGGCCACCGTTTGCAGGTCGGGGTTGTCCGTCATCGACACCATGGTCTGCGGATCGACCGCCTCGACCACGGTGGGGCCGTCGGCGGTGGCGCGCACCACGACGTTGCAGGGCAGCAGGAGCCCGATCGACGGCTCGGCCTGGAGCGCGGCCAGGGCCAGCGGGGGCCGGCAGGCCCCGAGAATGACCTGCGGCAACACGTCAGCGTCCAGCTTCTCCTTCATCGCCGCCTGGATGTCGACCTCGGTGAGGATGCCGAAACCCTGCTCGTCGAGGGCAGCACGGACTCGGGTGACCACCGCCTCGTACGGCTGGTCGACGGTGGTGCTGATCGCGTAGCTCATGGCGAACCTTCCTTGTCGATGGAGGATCTGCGGCTGGTCCGGGCGTGCCGGGCCGACCGTTCAGGGGGTGGTGGTGTCGCGCCAGCTGTGGGCGGGCCGGTAGCCGAGCAGTCGCTGGGCCTTGTCGATGGAGAGCATGGTGTCGTGCTCGCCGAGGCCGGCGCGCACCTCGACGCCGGGATAGAACTCGGCGATGAGGTCGGCGTTGGGCCGCGACATCACCGTGTCCGCGTTGGCGATGACGAACACCTCGGTCCCGGTCAGGTCCGATTCCAGGGCCAGGCGCACCGCCTGCGCGCCGTCGCGGGCATCGATGTAGGCCCACAGATTCCATTTCCGCGACGCCGGATCCTCCTCGAAGGAAGGGAACCGGGCGTAGTCGGCGGGCTCCATGACGTTGGAGAACCGCAGTCCGATCATCTTCAACTCCGGGTTCCAGCGGCAGAGCTGGACGGCCATCGCCTCTTCGAGGGTCTTGACGAGTGAGTACGTCGACTCGGGTCGCGGCGCGTACTCCTCGTCCACCGGGATGTAGGGCGGAGGCGTGTCGAACGGAAGCCCGAGCACGGTCTCGCTGGACGCCCACACGATGTTGGTCACTCCGGCCCGGCGGGCCGCGCTGACCACGTTCCAGGTGCAGCTCAGGTTGTCCAGGAAGGTCTGGTGATCGGGTACGAGGCCCGGCGCCGGGACGGCGGCCAGGTGCACCACCGCGTCCACGCTGCGGTAGCGCTCCTCCACCCCCAGCATGGCGTCGAGCACCCGGCCGTAGTCGGTGAGGTCGACCGGGACGAACACGACCCCCTCACCCGACGACCCCGCCGGGGGCCGCGCCCGGTCGAACACGACCACGTCCCAGCCCGCGCCGACCAATTCCTCGACGCAGGCACGTCCGAGCTTGCCGGCGCCGCCGGTCACCACCACCCGTGCCACTGCCGTCTCCTCCCGAACCGGACGCCGAACCCGGCTCCGCTTGGCAACCTACCCGCCCCGACCGATCCCACACCGGAGCCTGCGGTCTGCGCTGCTCTCGCTACCGGCACGGCACATCACCACAGGGTGCTCGAATAGTGCGGAAGCCTCCGGAGAGGTCCCGTGGTACACCTCCCAGCCCCAGCCCCGCTCGATCACCAGCCATGCGGCAACGGCTGCCACGAGAAGCAGGGCCAGCACGACGGCGATCAGGCGGACCCGCGGCTTGCTCGGTCGCTCGGTCGGTGGCTGGCTCGACCGGCCGGTCCCCGGCTTGCTCGGGGACCTGACCGGTGACTTGACCGGTGACCTTGACCGGTGCCTTGACCGCTCGCTCGGTCGGTGGCTCGCTCGCTACTGCGCCGGTCGGGCGTGGTGACCGGGTCCTGGGAACTGAGCCAGCAGGCGCGGGCCGATCGATCGGCGTAGGCCCGCCGGACGACGGCCGGAACGCCTCGCGCAGTTCGGCCACCAGCGCCCGGCAGTTCTGGGGCCGCTCCTCGGGACGTTTGGAGAGAACCCTCGCCATGATGGGGTCCAGCGTCTGGGGTAGGCCATCGTGGCGGCCGGAGATGGGCGGTGGCGACTGGCTGATGTGTGCCCACAGGAGCGCGGCGTCGTCGTCGCGCACGAACGGAGGTTCTCCGGCGAGGGCTTCGTAGATGACACAGCCGAAGGAGTAGATGTCGGTTCGGCTGTCGACCGGGCCGGTTGGCGACCTGTTCGGGGGCGACGTACTGGATCGTGCCGAGAAAGTGTCCGGTCGTGGTGATGCCCGTCAGGCTGGACAGCCGCTTCGTCAGTCCGAAATCACTGAGATAGATGTGCCGCTGGGCAATGTCCTCATCGCCGGAAAGCAGGATGTTTCCCGGCTTCACGTCGCGGTGCACCAGTTGGCGGGCGTGGGCCGCGTCGAGGGCGCCGGCCACCTGGGTGAACACGGCCAGAGCCTCCCGGGGCGGCAAGGCCCCACGTTCTCCGAGCACGCTGCCGAGGTCTTGACCCGCGACGAAACGCATGACGAGGTAGAGGAGTTGGTCCGCTTCACCGGCCGCGTAGATCGGGATGATGTTCGGGTGGTCCATGGAGGCGGCCAATTCGGATTCCCGCATGAACCGTTGGCGGAACTTGTCGTGCGAGGCCAGTTCGGGGGCGATGACCTTCAACGCGACGGTTCGATCGAGGCGGAGATCACGGGCTCGGTAGACGACGGCCATTCCGCCCCGCGCGACAAGGGACTCCACCTGATATCCGGCCAGCCGATCCCCCACACTGAGCAATCGCCTGGACCAGTCCTCCGCCGCCACGGTCCTCCTAACGAGCCGGGGTTCCGCAGTGATAGCAGAAACGATCCCCGGCGAGCAACCTCACCCCGCATTGGGCACAATAGCTCCCTGGTGGCTGAGCGGCGCTGGCGGATTTGACCGTCGTCGGCGCCCCCGGCCGGTCTGCGTCGTGCAGTACGGGCACCACCGCTGCCCTGTCGACACCTTTTCCGTCAACACCCTATCCTCCTGTCAACACCTTCTCCGTCGACACCTTCTCCGTCGACACCTTCTCTGTCGACACCGTGAACATCCCGTGGCCCGGACTCACCGACCAACAACTCATCGTCGAACAGTTCGCCGAATTGCGCTCCATCCTCGTCCTCATCTGCGGCGGAAGGCAAGGAATGTTGCCGTCGTGCGCTTTCGTAGACCCACGATGGTGCCGGCGACGATCGCTGCGGATATCGCGATCCCCGCAGCCAGGATCAACCAACGCCGAGACGGTCGCGGCGGTGATGCGGCGGGCTCTGCGGCGGCGGTGCTCGTGTCCCCTGGCTTGTTCTGACCAAGCCGCGCCGTCTCGAGCATGCGGCGCAGTCCACGGTCGGGCAGCACTCGGGTCACCTCCTCGAGCAGCGGGACGGCGTTGGCGAAGCGATGGGCCTGGAATTCGCGGACGGCGTCACGGATGCGCTGATGGAGCGGCCCCAGATCACGATTGGTGTTGCTGCTCACCAGCGGCCGATCCGGCGCAACCCCGGTGAGGATTCCGTCACGGTTGCGGCGCACCACCGTCACCACCGTTCCGTCGTCCTGGCGATCAACGATCACTGCCCCGTCGCCCTGGTTGGCGAACGTCGCCTCGATCTTCCTCAGGTCGGCCGGGATGGGTTGGGCCTTCTCCAGCGTGACGGGAATCGCAACCTGCCCGTCCTGATCCGTCCAGCCCAGGGCCATGTAGGAGCCGTCATCGTGCGGCGGGCCCGCCGCTACTGCAGCAGTCGGCGTGGGGGCGAGGTTGACTGGTGTGCTGACCAGCGCCAGATCGTCCCCGATCTTGATACCCGGTCCGTCCAGTCGGCGGACAGGCTCGGTGTTGTAGACCACGCTTCGTACGGGGCCTGCGAACTGCAGGCACAGATCTGGCTGCCGGTAGCACCGCTGGAGTTCCCCGTTCAGCGCCGGGTCGCCGAACGACAGCTCCCGCCCGAGTTGACCCTCGGTCCACGGGAGGGTGAAGGCCGAGCGGAAGGCCCGGTTGATCGCGGTGATCTCCTGCTGCCGGCCCGGCTGCGGAAATGCCGTGTCCTGTCCGGTCAGGACCGCTCCGCTGGAATTGATGACCACCCCCGTCCCCCGTGGCCCCGCCACCCGGGCGTTGTAGATCCGCGCCTTGCCGTTGCGACCGGTCACCACCACGTCGAACGCGAAGGCCGTCTCGACCGAGACGACGGCCGGCTTGGCCACCTCCTCACCCCCGGGTGGGATGTCTTCGGCATGAGCCGGCCAGATGCCGATCAAGGCGAGCGCCACGAGTGACGACGCGGCCCACGATGCACAGCGCCGGCCCACTGACGCGACTGGCCGAGCCAGCCGCTCGGGGGGTCGGATCACCGGTGGGCTCGTCGAGCTCATCGGGGGAGCCGTTCGCGATCAGCGGAGGGCGCCGGCTGCCTGAGCACGGCCAGGGCGTCGGCGACGCGCAGGGCCGTACGCGGACGGTCAGCGGACTCGGCGGCCAGGCAGGAGGCGATCAGGGCCCGCTCTGCGGGCGAGAGCTGCTGATCAAGCTCCGGAGTACGCGCTGCCAGGGCGCGCATGGCGAGCGCGACGTCGTGCTGGGGGAAGCTCGGGTACACACCCGTTCCGGTCAGCGCGATGTGCAGCGTCACACCGAGCGCCCAGATGTCGCTGGCCCGGGACGGCCGCGCGCCACAGAGCACCGCAGGGTCGAGGAAGGCCAGCGACTCCGCGCCACCGAAGCTGGTGACCGTCAATCCCGGGGCCAGCACCTGTGCCAGCCCGAGATCGGACAGTCGAGCCCCGCCCGGCAAGAGCATGACGTTGCCTGGCTTGATGTCGCGATGGACCAACCCGGCCTCGTGCAGGTCGTGAGCGGCCCGGGCCGCCTGCTCCACCGCGCGCAGCGACTCTGCTCGGGTGAGGACGCGCTCGCTTGCGGCCAGCGACCCGCCCGGGAAGTACTCCATCGCGTAGTAGAACGTGCCGCGCTCCTGGCCGGCGTCATAGAGCCGTACGAGGTGGGGCGAGCGGACGGCCCCGAAGGCCTTCAGCTCACCGACCACCCGGCGGAAGGTGGTCGGATTCACCCTGGTGCCGCTACCGAAGACCTTGACCGCGACGTACTCGTCAGGAATGCCCAGCCTGGCCGGCGGTCGAGCGAGGTGATAGACCCCGAAGTTGCCCTGCCCGATCGTTTCGATCAGCTCGTAGTCGGCGATGGTCGTCATCATGCTTAGCTCCTCGGGGGAATGGAGGTGGCAGCGGGCGGGTCGGTCCGTCAGGAAGCTCCTGAGGTCGTCGGCAGTGCGGTTGCGCCCGGCCTGGATTCGGATCTGGGTCTGGCCGTCCTCGACCCTGCGGTCACGATCGGTGATCACCAAGCCGGCTCGGATGCCCTCGCGCGGCAACAACGCCGCCGCGACGCCGGCGCGAGACAAGCATGCGACGAGCTTGGCCGGCTTGGACCATCCCGCTCGGTCGGGACCGTGGACAAGGCCCACGGTGACCCCGCGTGCCCGGGCGAGCCGAGCGCCGGCGATCAACGCCGGCACCATGGCCGGCCCACCGGCGACCGCCACGGCCGCTACGCCGAGGTCGGCGCCGGTCGGGTGGGCGTGGCCGGCGAGCGGGCCGCGGACGACCAAGAGGTCGCCGTGTCCGCAGAGCCGCGCGACGACCTCGTCGGCGTAGCGTGATCGGACCGCTGATCACGCAATCGGGTTGGAGGGTGTCAACCCGACGAAGCAGCAGCTCCCTGCTCCCGTGGCCGACGTCGTACAGCACCGAACAGCGCGTCCGGCCGTCGTCGAACTCCGCGGCGAGGGCATTCGCCTGCTCGAGGTCGCCGCTGACCCGGTGGAGTTGCGGCGCGATGCCACCGGACAGCCCCCTCCTGCGACGTCGAGAGGTGTGCGCCAGAGGAGCAGCAGGTCGGTCTGACCGTGCTCGGGGAGAAGATCTCGAGCCAGCTGGATGCGGTCACGGGCGGTCGCGGGATCGTCCACCAGCACCAGACAGCGAAAGACCTCACCCGCTCGATCGGAGGTGCGTCCGGCGTCGGCCACGTCCTGGGCGATGAGCCGATCAGGGTAGACCAGCTGCAGCAGAGGACGGGTGAGGACGGTGGTCACCACGGCCATCACGACGAGGACGGTGACCAGTTCCCGGCTGAGCAGTCCCACCTGATAGCCGACGCTGACGACCACGAGCTCGGTCAAACCACGGGTGTTGAGCAACACGCCGACGGCCAGTGACTGCCGCCGGTTCACCCCCGTCAGACGGGCGGCGGATGCTGCTCCGACGAACTTTCCGACGCAGGCCACCACGAGGACCACACCGAGGACGGCAACTTGGCGAGAATCGTGGAATCGCAGGTCGACGGTCATGCCCGTGACGACGAAGAAGACCGGAAGCAGCACCAGTACCGCTACCTGCTCCAGACGCGCGAGCAGCTCGCGGACCAGCTCCGCGCTGTCCTCGCGCGGCACGGCCGCGCCGAACAGGAACGCGCCGAAGACGAAGTGCACGCCAATCAGCTCCGTGGTCGCTGCCGACAGGCAGAGTCCGGTCACGACGACGGCCAACATCACCGGGGTGAGCCGACCGACGCGGCGGTACCAGGCGGTGAGCCGACGCAGGCAGGGCCGGACGAGGACGTGGAGCACCACACAGAACAACGCCAGCAACCCGATCACACGGGCCGCCCCCGCGGCGTTCTCACCCTGCGCGAGAGCTGTCGCCAGAGCCAGCAGTGACCACGCGAGCACGTCGTCGACGCCCGCGCAGGCCAGCACGAGCACCCCCAGTCGCGTTCGATGCAGTTGACGCTCGACCAGGATGCGGGCCAGCACCGGGAAAGCAGTCACCGACATGGCCACCCCGATGAAGAGCACGAAGGCGATGCGTGATCCGGTGACTCCCGCACTCTCGTAGAGCCAGAGTCCGAGGAGTCCGCCCAGCACCATCGGCAGCACCACCGACGACAGCGAGATCGTCGCCGCCTGGCGCCCGAGCGTGCGCACCGGCCCCAGAGAGAGCTCGAGTCCGACGATCATCATGAACAGGACCAGTCCGAGGTTGGCGATTCCCGTCAGCTGGTCCACCGCCGCCGGCGGGAAGAGCCAGTGCGACAGCGGTGCCCCGGCGACGACGATCCCGCCCAGCAGGCTCGGGCCGAGGGCGATGCCCGCGAGGATCTCCCCGACGACGACCGGCTGCCCGAGCCGTCGAAAGAGCGCGCCGACGGTGCGGGTCGCGATGACGATGAGCGCGAGGTCGAGGAGCAGCGTGGCGACCACGGTCAAACCCATGGTGTGCATCCGGGCTCACCTCCCCCGGACCGGCGGCTGGTAGACGGCCGTGCGGTCGCCGAACCGGAGACGCTGACCCGCGCCGACTTCCACCGGCTGTCCGGGCAGCAGCTGCTGCCAGTCATCGGAGCCCGCGGCGGCGATCAGGGTGCCGTTGGAGGACTTCCGGTCCTCGAGCAGCGACGCGCCAGCCCTCCAGTCGCAGTTCGGCGTGCACGCGGGAGACCCCGTTTCCGGGATCGAGCAGGGTCAGCGGGCGCGCCCGGCCACTCGCCACCGCCGGATCGAACTCGGGCTCGCGCCCGAGGACGTAGTCTCCGTCGATAGCGAACGCCGAACCGTCGTCGAAGACCAGCACTCCGAGCGGGGGCCGGGGTCCGGCGACGTACTCGTGGGTGCGCTGCACCATGGAGATGCCGCAGCCGGTGCAGTAGACCGCAGCGGGGTCGTTGAAGTGACCGCGCGAGCACACGATGCCCGCGACCACCACGTGATGCGGATCCTCATCCGGCTCGTCGCCCATGGGCAGCGGGACCTGGGGACGCTCGCTCTCCGGATTGGTCAACAGAACCGCCTCAAATGGCGGCGGTTCGGTAACCGACGCCCGGCGCACGGTCTCCTCGACCGCTGCGGGGAGGGGGTCCGCCTCGACAGGCGGTGAAGCCGATTCAGTGGGTGCCCCGGTTGCCGGGCCGGCCGAGCCGGGCCGGCGAGGCCGGTGCTGGGGGCTGAATCTGAGCCGACGTCGTCCGGCGCTCCTGGAGATCCTCGTGGTGGGCCATCTCCGTGGCGACCAGCGTTGCGGCGTTGCCCGCAACGGTGGCGACCAGCGTTGCGGCGTTGCCCGCAACCACGCCGGCTCGCAGATCGAGCCACGGTGAGGTCGCAGCCGGGGAACCCTCCCCGCTTCCCGAGGCGGCGATGTGCAGACCGCGAAGGTCGCCGACGTGATGCTCGATCCAGGTGACCCGGTCGGAGGCGGAGATGGTCGTCAACTCCGACGGCACGCTCACCTGGACCGAGCCGTACACCAGGAGTCGAGCCTGGCCGGCGGGCGTGGACACCAGCAGGCAGAAGCCGGGCAGGTCGACCGCGCCGGGATCGGTGAGCAGGTACGCGGCGCGCCGGAGCAGCAGGCTGCCGTCGGCCACGTCGTTGTCGAAGCACAGCCGCACCAAGGATTCGGCGTCGCGCCGGCATGCGCCGTCGAGGTCGGGGATCACGAGCAGGCGATCGCCGTGCCGAGCCACCAGGCCACCGCTTCCGGTCACGACGAGCCGCGCAGCGACCGGCGCGTACGAGGAAGTGTTCACAGGACCCGCCCCCCCACGAACCGCCAGTGCAGCAACGGAACGCGCATCGGGCCGTTGACGAACACCCAGACGCCGATCCACACGACGAGGAAGTGCACCACGAAGGGCACCAGCGGGACCACAGGCAGGACCGGTACGACGTCGCCGTGGATCAGGACGTACAACAGGGCCCCTTCGTTGACCGCAGTGACCAGACCGAAGCCGGTGGGCCAGTCCTTCTCCCAGCGGAACTGCTGCAGGCCGTGGTAGAGCACCTCCCAGCCGATGCCGAGGATCGCGACGGCGATCAGCACGGTGCCCGGTCATCCGGTAGGCACCGGTGAGCGAGCCGGTCCGGGGCAGCCAGGGGGTGATGAGGGCGGTGAGCAGCGAACCGATGACCGCCAGAGTGAAGAGCCGGGTCTGGATGCGCCCGGCGAGGGTAGGCACCATCTGAATCACATCCTCGAGTTGGTGGCCCAGCGCACCCATTGGGCGGTGGACCGAAGGGGGGACAGTCGGCGGCAGAAGCCGAGGCGGGTCAGGTCGTCGCAGATCTCCTGGGCGGCGATCTGGAGGCCGAGGAAGGTGTCGACGCCTGGGAAGTAGCCGCCCAGGGTGGCCGCGCCGGATGCGTACATCCGACCGGCGCCACTGCGCGTACCACGCACCTCGAAGCTGCGTTCCACGTCCAGTCGGTTGAGCGGGTTGCGCCCTGCGCCGGAATGCCGCAGGAGGTCATCGAGGACGCGGTGCTCGGCGATGTCGGGTTCGAGCCCCGTGCAGTCGATCATGAAGTCGGCTCGGACCTCGACCGGACCTTGCGCGGTCGAGATGACGGCTACCGGTCCGCCGCCGGCGCCGGGGTGGAGTTGGTTGACTTCGCCGGCGAGGGTGGAGTAGAAGTGCTCGCGCCGTCCACGGTCGAGTTGCTCCTGCCACCGACGCCGGTACGGCGTGTTGGTGCCGCCGATGATCTTGTAGAGCGCCGCCCGGTCATCGCCCTCGAGCCGCCGCATCTTCGCCTTGAGTTGCCCGCCCCAGGCGGACTTCGGGTAGTTGAACCCCTGGTAGGCCCATCCGTTGCCGCCCCGTCGCCGCAGGAACGCATTCGGGCCGTGGGATTTGCTGACGTAGGTGCGGAAGAGGTGGACGATGTTGACCTGGGTGCCGCAGCGGTCGCGGTCGTCGATCAGGCGTTGGAGGACGCGAGAGGCCACGATGCCACCGCCGCGGACGAGCACGGTTCCGGGCTTGCGCTTCAGGGACTCGTACACCTGCTCGTGCGGCTCGTAGGCGTTGACGACGCGGTGGAAGTCCTGGTGCTCCTGCCGGTATCGCTGCAGGTCGGGCAGGTACTGCAGGCCCGGGTAGCCGACTGCCAGGTGCAGGTACTGGCTGCGGTAGGCCACGTGAGTGGTGGCCGAGCTTCCTTCCGGCGGGCGGAGCAGTGAGAAGTAGCCGCCCTCCCGCCGGCGGCGGACCATCCGCACCATCCCCTTGACCTGCATCTCCGAAAAGCCGATGCGGGCCGACTCGCGCTCCAACGCTTCGAATACCTGTCCGGCGCGTGGGGTGTAGTAGTCGGCCAGGATCGGTTCGGTCAGCACGTGCAGAAGCGGACCGAAGAAGCCCCGCGGGGTGCGCGCAGCGAAAGCCTCGCGCACGGCGTAGGAGGGAAATCCCCAGATGTTGTCCGGCGTGGAGGAGGAGTCGGAGCGAAGTCTCTCTCCGCGCGGAATCTGTGACACCCGGGTCAGATACTCATACGTCTGCCACGGCCGATCGAGATCCGACAGGACCCGCATCGACGCGGTCGGAACCCCGGCGATCCGGAGATAGTCCATCAGCACGAACGAACCGATCCCGCCGCCGACGCTGACCAGCGGAGTCTCGATGACCGGGATGCCGGCAGCGGCCAGCATCTCGGTCGCTCCACACCTCGGTCGCGTCCAGCTGCTCGGTGAGAAAACCTCCGTGCTGAGGCTGCTGCGGCAGGAAGGGCGGCGCCTCGACCCGAACCCGCAGACTGGTCGGCTGCTGAGTCATCTCGCGCCTCCCGAAACCCTGACGAGACTGTCGTGCATGATTCCCGCATCACCAGAACGAGTGCTCTGAGTCCGTGTCCGACAGAATCGCGGTGAATTCGTGAAACTGTCAACTGCAACGCCCGGGCGCGCCCTGCACACGAAATTCCTGCTCTCTGCACAGCCATCGCGGCGGATGCACGATCCGCAGCGTGACCGGCCTACTGATCGATCGTGATCAAAGATCATGACGATCCTTTCCGTGGAGTAGTGGTTGGTGATTCCCACCCTTTCCGAGCCGGCTGATCGCCGCCTTACTGCGCGCTTATCGGGCTTATCGCAGCCGCTTATCGCGATCGTGTGATTTCAGCCGTCGCGACGGGCCGAGGCACCGACCAGGGTGCGACGGGCGTAGCGGTGGACACTGATCTCGACCGACCGGACGCCGAGAGGGGAGGAATCGCCTTGCTGTTGGTCAGACTGCTGGGCGCCATCGAAGCCGGCCCCGCCGAGGAGCTGTTGATTTCGGCGCCGGGTCGGGTCGCCTGGCTCCGTCCTCGCACATCTGGTGTTGGCGCGCGGGCGGACGGTGAGCGTGCACGGTTTGTGCACAGCGGTGTGGGACGTTCCTCCGGAGGCTGCGCGCAACGCGGTACAGGTCGCGGTGTCAAAGTTGCGCAAGACCTACGGCGCCGGCCTGGTGATCAGTGATCAAGCGGGGTATCGCATCGACACGTCAGCCGTGCGGGTTGACCTTTTCGAATTCGAGCGCCTGCTCGACAGCGCCCAGGACCACCTCGGCGCGGGTCGACCGGCCGAGGCCCTCACGGCGGCCGGCCACGCTGATGAGCTGGTCCTCGGCGATCCGCTGGCCACCTTGGATTCGGCGGCCTCGGTGAGCGCGCGCCAGCAGATCGCGGAGCGACGGGCCGCGGGTCGCCTCCTGCAGGGCCGGGCACTGCTGGAGCTGGGGAGACCAGATGACGCCGTCGGACTCCTCCGGGAGGAGGTGGGCCGAGACGGCTTCGCCGAACCGGCGCATGCCCTGTTGATGGAAGCACTGCGCCAGGCCGGCCGGCCGGGTGATGCGCTGACCGTGTACGAAGGACTCCGCACCCGGTTGGCCGAGGAGTTGGGCGTCGATCCGGCTCCACGACGTGGCCGCGGTGTTCGCCGACCTGCTGAACCCGGGACCGTACCCCACGTCCGGTCGAGGCCGATGAGGGCCGCGACTCCAGCTCCCCGCCGAGATCAGCCCCCTCCTCGGTCGCGCCGCCGACCTGGATCGCGTGGTGTCCGGCTTCGCCGCTGGGCATCACCTGGTCAGCCTGCTCGGGCCCGGCGGCATCGGCAAGACGCGACTGGCGTGTGTCCGTCGCCCGGGACATGGCCGCTGCCGCTGATTCGCTGTCGACCTGCTTCGTCGACCTGACTCGGGCACGTGGCGCCGGCGACGTCCGTCAGGCGGTCGCGGACTGCTTCGGGGTCGGCGGTCAAGATCTCACCGAGGCCCTCCGCGAGGCCCAGGTCCTGCTCATCCTCGACAACGCCGAACACGTGCGGGACGCGCTCATCGACACGATTCCCACGCTGCTCGCCGGTGAGGGTGGTGTGTGGCTCCTGGTCACCTCGCGTATGCCGCTGGGCCTTCGGGACGAGCACGCTCTGTGGCTCGATGCGCTCAGCGCCGACCCGCCGGACCAACCCGCCGTCCGGCTGCTCGCCGATCGGGCTGGACTGAGCACGGAGGAGCGCAAGGCGCAGCTGCCGGATCTGGTGACGTTGGCCCGTCGCGCCGACGGCGTGCCGCTCGCGCTCGAACTGCTGGCGGCGAATCTGCGGTGGGAGTCTGCCGCCGACCTGCGCAGCCGGCTGGATGCTGAGCTGCCCGACCTGGAGGACGACGCCCGCGACCGTCCGGCGCGCCATGTCAGTGTGCGGTCGGCCATCAGCTGGAACCTCGGACAGGCCGGCGCGGATGCTCGCGCCGCACTCGGTGCGCTCACCACGTTCCGGGCGTCGTTCGAGCTGCCCGCGGCCACCGCCGTCCTCGAGGCGGTGCTTCCCGCCCACACGGTCCGGGCCGCGCTCAAGGAGCTGGTGGATCTCTCCCTGCTCCAACGCAGCCCGGCGGGCGGTGCCATCCGGTTCCACGTCCTCGAGCCGATCCGGCTGTGCGCTCTCGCCTCCGACCTCGTGCCCGAGCCATCGTACGCGGCCCACCAGGCCCACGCGGCTCACTACCTGCCGTGGCTGACTGGGACTGGGCGAGACAGCCGGCGAAGCCGAGTTGACCGGCCCTCAACGCGCCGACGACGGGTTCATTCGAGAGCACGAAGCGAACCTGCGCATCGCGCTGGAATGGTCGTGGAAGGAGGACCCCGAAGCGGCCCTCGCGGCGATACGACCGCTGATGGGCGCTCGCTCCGAACGACCGGCCGAAAACGACCCAGTCGATGGGCCACCCGGGCGCGACCGCATCTGAGCGCGCGGTCTGCCGGGCGGTGGGGCTGCGGGCGTGCCGGGCGGTGGGCGGCCGGGCGGTGGGGCGGCCGGCGGCGGGCAGGCAGAGGCCGCGCAGGCGGAGGCCGGGCAGGCGGAGGCCGGGCGGTGGGGCGGCCGGCCGTGGGGCGACCGGGCAGCGACCCCAGCGACCCCAACCACGCGACCCGCACCTCCGCGCCGCACCCGGCGCCCCCGCGCCCCGCACAAGAAGTGCCCAACAAGTCCCAAATAGCACTTCAGTCCTCACTCAGCGGCGGAGCCGGCCAGCGGTCCAGGCGGTGATCCGGGTGTTGATCAGGGGCTTCTGGTGCGGGTCGATCCAGCGGGGCGGTTTCCATTCGGGTAGCCGGTCGGGGTTCAGGGTGCAGGTCCAGCCCCGGGCGGCGAAATGGTGATGGTGGTAGGGGCAGAGCAGGGTGAGGTTGTCCAGGTCGGTGGGTCCGCCGTCGGCCCAGTCGATGATGTGGTGGCGTTGACAGTGTTCAGGGGCCCGATCACACCCGGGGAAGCTGCAGCCGCCGTCCCGGGCGTACAGGGCCAGGGTCTGACCGCGGCTGGCCAGCCGGCGAGTCCGGTGCAGATCCAACACCACCCCGTGGCCGTTCTGGCGGGCCTGGTACACCTCGGCCTGGTCGGCGAGCCAGCGGATCGTGGCCGTGCTGAGCGGGGTGCCGTCGGAGGTGACCCCGTGGCCGCGGCCGGCCGGGTCGGCCAGGTCGTCGGCGTCGACCCGGATGATCACCGTGGCCGGCACCCCACCCGTGCCCAGCACCTGCCCTGCGGCCAGGAGCCGGTCGCACACTTCCTCCACCGCGTCGTGCAGGCGTTGACCCCGGCTGCGCGGATCAACCGCCCACCCCGGCCGCCGCCCACCACCCAGCCCACCCAGCCCAGGCCCACCCGGCCCGCCCACACCCGGGTCGGCGGTGGCACGGTCGGCGGTGGCACGGTCGGCGGTGGCACGGTCGGTGGGGCCGCCGGTATCGACACGCGGGCGGGCCAACGGTTCCAACAACGCCGACAGTTTCGCCCCCGCCGCACCGGTCAACCGGAACTCCCCACACCACGCCCCGTCCCGGGTCTGCCGCAGATGGAAATGGCGCCGGTCGGCGTTGACCTGCTCATCCGGCACCGTGCCGTCGGGGTCGATGTGGTCCACCACCCGCCCGGCCAACACCCGCAGGTCCTTCGGCCCGAACACCGCGGCATGGTCGACCAGAATCTGTTCACCCCGCGCCAGATCGGCCGGGTCGAACCCGCGATGATCCACCCCCGCCAACGCCCGCTCGATGATCGCCACCTGCTCCGGGCTGACCCGCCCCACCCGCTGCGCCCCCGCCAGCACCGGCCGCGCCGGCGCCAACACCTCCCCGGTGACCGAGCCCGCTCACCGCACGCCTCCGCCGCCCGCACCCGCCGCACCGCCTCCCCCGGCGACAACCGCAACGTCGCCACCAACATCCGGGTCAGACTGCCCTGACACAACGACTCCGCCAACCCCCGCTCCTGCGCCGCCGCCAGCATCCGGTGATCGACCAACGGCAACCGGTTCCGCCACCCCTCGAACCGCTGCATCACCTCGACCAGCCGGGATCCTCCACCCCGCCCAAGGCGCCGTCCTCGACCAGCTTCACCAGATGATCCAACGCCACCACACACTGGTCCAGGGCATGATCCAGCGGAGTCGACTCCTCACCCCCGAACCGCTCCATCCACCCATCATATTAGAACAGATGTTCGAAATCAAGCAGAACGGAAGGCGCATTCTCCCTTGATCCGGTGAGAGGAGCTGAGCCGCGGAAACCGTCCGATCAGTCACCACCCTCGTCGAAGACCAGACCGAACCGCAGCGAGAAGGAGACCACGAGCGCCACTGCTTCGAGCGGCCGACCATCACATCCGTCACAACACCAGCCGCGCCGGACCCGTCCACAGCCAGGAAACCAGCGATCACCGCTCAGCCCGCACCGCGCCGTCGCGAAACGGTGCAGCGTCCGGCGCGGAAGGACACACCCCCGACCTGGCCACCAACTCGTGGATCTTCCCGATCGACAGGGCCCGCGTCTCCTGGGCGTCACCCCTCACCCAGCGGTGATCTTGTTCCTCCCGGGCCAGCCGAGACGCCCAGGCGCCGCCCGGCCATTCGGCCGGGCCGGCCGCACCGCGGACACCACCGCCTCGAACGCCGCCGCACGGTCCAGCCCGGCGGCCTGAGCGGCACGACGTAGCGGCCGGGCCGTCTTGCGACTGACACCCGCCCGCTCGGCGGCGGTCCCGCAGCCGACCCAACGGGCCATCGAGGAGGCCACCGGCAAGGCGCGCCGAGCGGTCCGATGACTGGCAATGCAGGTGGTCCCATGAGGTTGGCAGAAACCCCGGTCAGACCGGTTCCATACTCATGGCAGGCGAAATGGGCGATCAAAGTGGCTTCAGCACCCTCATGATCACCAGTGGCGCAGTGTCCGGCCAGCTGCTACTCCCCCGCCCGCGCGTCACCCGCCCACTGCAGAGTTTGCGTGTCCTCGTCGACGCCACCGCCATTGCCCCGTCCGAACTCCAGGTCGGTCCACTCCTCGTCTATCGCCAGCCGCAGGTCGTAAAAGGCCAGGAGAAGCAGACCGGAACTCAGCAAGTGAATCCTCGTTCCAAGTCTGCAGATCGTGGAAGCGTCGTGCGTCGCGGTTTGCTCAGCTCAGCGGCGATGTGAAGATGGACCCAACACCGCTTTGGGGAGGCGAGTACTCCGTTGAGGAATACCTCGCCGCGGTCGCCAGAAGCGATCACGCCGTCGCAATTGGCGATGGTTACGGGATGGCTCGGGAACCACATCCGACGTCAGGCCTTATCCCATTCCTACCAGCAGCGGTTGTCACCGGACTTGGTCGAACCCTTGCAGTCCTTGGTCTTGGACCCGTCGTAGTCCACGTTCCAGAGTAGACCTCCAGCCCAACAGCGAGGGTGAGCACCTTCCCCTTTCGGCTCCGGTACTCCTCCCGCACATAGCTCTTTGACGTCGGCGGCTTCGAGATCCGGTCGGTATCGCAGATGGAGCCAGAGCACACGGCGAAGACTCGGTAGGTCCAGTTGGTGAACCTTCCCGAGGGCTGTAGATATACCTAATATCGAATCTTGACGAGGTGACTCCAGGGTTGTAGGCCGTTGTTTGCGTGATGCGGTCGGTGTCCCCGCCACTCAATCCCCGGCCTGAAAGATGTCACGGACGCAACGAAACCTCGGGGTGCCGCTGCGCACCCGCATCGATGACGGCCAGGCCGGCCGACGGCTCGCTCGCGCGTCCGGCACCAGGCCCCGTGAGGCCCTGGTGCCGGACACGTGAGTCAGCAGGTGTCGTGCAGCAGATGTCCTGCCCGTGATCGACCGCCTACTTGCTGGCGTTCGCCGCGCGCCGCTTGTTGAAGATGTCGAAGGCCACCGCGAGCAGCAGCACGAAGCCCTTGATGAAGGACTGCACCTCGCTGCCAAGGCCGAGCAGGGACATGCCGTTGTTCAGCACGCCCATGATCAGGCCACCGATGATGGCCCCGGTCACCGTGCCGATTCCGCCGGTCACGGCAGCCCCGCCGATGAAGACCGCGGCGATGGCGTCGAGTTCGAAGCCGGTGCCGGCACCGGGCAGCGCGGAGTTGCTGCGCGCGGTGAAGGCGATGCCCGCGATTCCGGCCAGCACCCCCATGTTGACGAACAGGCCGAAGTCGACCCGCTTGGTGTCCACCCCCGAGAGCTGCGCGGCGTGCAGGTTGCCACCGCGCGCGTAGACGTGACGACCGAACACGAACTGGTTCATCACCGCCGTGTAGACCAGAACGAGCACGGCGAGGATCACCAGCACGAGCGGCGTGCCGCGGTAGCTGCCCAGCACGAACGTGATGGCCAGGATGAACACGGCCGTGAACGCCGCCTTTGCGACGAACCAGCTGAACGGCTCGTCCTCCAGCCCCAGACCGACACGTTTGCGCCGCTCACGCACCTGCTGGGCGATCAAGCCGACCGTCGCAGCGAATCCCAGGATCAACGTGAGCACGTCGAAGGTGGAGTTGCCTCCGGTCAGGTCAGGCAGGAAGCCGGAACCGATCGCGACGTACTGCGGCGGGAAGGGCGTGATGGGCACGTTGTTGAGGATCATCTGCGTGAGCCCGCGGAACGTCAGCATGCCGGCCAGGGTGACGATGAAGGCCGGTATGCCGACGTAGGCGACCCAGAACCCCTGCCACGCGCCGATCAGGCCGCCGACGAGCACGGCCGCGATGACTCCCAGCCACCATGGCCAACCCCATTGGACGATCATGATGCCGCTCATGGCGCCGACGAAGGCGACCACCGAGCCGACCGACAGGTCGATGTGGCCCGCGATGATGATCATCACCATGCCGATGGCCAGAATCAGCACGTACGCGTTCTGGTTGATGATCGACGTCACGTTGCGCGGGGTGAGCAAGGTGCCGCCGGTCAGGGCCTGGAACAAGATCACGATGGCGATCAGCGCGAGGAAGATCCCGATCTGGCGCAGCCGTCCGCTCAAGAAGTGCAGCACGCCGCCGGTCTCGCGGTGAGGCGGCGGGATGACCGGCTCTGGCTCGGTCGTCGTCGACTCGGTCGTCGAAGTCATCGCGTTACTCCTTTTCCATCGTCATGTACTGCATGAGCTTCTCGGGGTGTGCCTCGTGGGTGTCGACCTCGCCGGTGATCCGGCCCTCCGACAGCGCGTAGATGCGGTCGCAGATCCCGAGCAGTTCGGGCAGCTCGGAGGAGATGACGATGATGGCCTTCCCCTGCGCGGCCATCTCATTGATGATCGTGTAGATCTCGTACTTCGCGCCGACGTCGATGCCCCGTGTGGGCTCGTCGAGGATCAGCACGTCAGGATCGGCGAACAGCCACTTGGACAAGACGACCTTCTGCTGGTTCCCGCCGGACAGCTTGCCCGTGATGGCCGCGACGTTCGGCGCCTTGATCCGCATGCTCTTGCGGTAGTCGTTGGCCACCATCTGCTCGCGGTTGGCGTCCACGTGTCCCCAGGTGGCGAGCTTGCCGAGAGCCGAGCCGGAGATGTTGCGCTTGATGTCGTCGATGAGGTTCAGGCCGTAGCGCTTGCGGTCCTCGGTGGCGTACGCGATGCCGTGGGCGATCGCCTGCTTGACCGTGCGTGCCTGGATGGGCTCGCCGTTCTTGTAGAGGTTGCCGCTGATGTTGTGCCCGTACGACCGGCCGAAGACGCTCATGGCGAGTTCGGTGCGTCCAGCGCCCATCAGCCCCGCGATCCCGACCACTTCCCCGGCGCGTACGTAGAGGTTGGCGCGGTCGACGACGAGGCGGCTGTGTTCGAGCGGGTGGTGGACCGTCCAGTCCTCGATCCGGAGCACCTCGTCACCGATGTCGGGCGTGCGCTCGGGGTAGCGGCTTTCGAGGTCGCGGCCGACCATGCCACGGATGATCCGCTCCTCGGAAATGTCGTCACGATCGAGGTCGAGGGTCTCGATGGTGCGCCCGTCGCGGATCACCGTGACGCGGTCGGCGATCGCCTTGATCTCGTTCAGCTTGTGGCTGATGATGATCGAAGTGATGCCCTCGTCGCGCAGCCCGTTCAGCAGGCCGAGGAGATGGGCGGAGTCCTCATCGTTCAGCGCCGCGGTCGGCTCGTCCAGGATCAACAGTTTGACGTCCTTCGACAGCGCCTTGGCGATCTCCACCAGTTGCTGCTTGCCCACCCCGATGTCGGTGATCCTGGTGACCGGGTTCTCCCGGAGGCCGACCCGCTGCAGCAACTCGGCGGCCTTCAGGTTGGTCCGGTTCCAGTCGATCATGCCGGCGCGCTGCAGTTCGTTGCCGAGGAAGATGTTCTCGGCGATGGACAGGAACGGGCTGAGGGCCAGCTCCTGGTGGATGATGACGATGCCGGCCTTCTCCGAGTCGCGGATCCCGGAGAAGGAGATCGGCTGCCCCTCGTAGACGATCTCGCCCTCGTACGTGCCGTGCGGGTAGACCGCCGACAGCACCTTCATCAAGGTCGACTTGCCGGCACCGTTCTCTCCGCAGATCGCATGCACCTCGCCACGGTCGACGGTGAGGTTCACGTCTTGCAGCGCCTTGACCCCGGGGAAGGTCTTGGTGATCCCCTTCATCTCGAGGATGTGATCGGCCATGATCTCTTCTCTCTCGTTGAGCTGGGTGAGCCGGGTGGGGTCGCCGTGTCCCGACGGCGACCCCACCCGGGCCTGAAGGGCCTACTCGCCCTTCTGGACTTCCTCGAGGGTGTAGTACCCGCTGTCGACGACCTCCTTGACGAGGTTGTCCTTGGTGATGATCACCGACTCGTGCAGGTACGCCGGGACGACCTTGACCTTGTTGTCGTACGTGGTGGTGTCGTTGGTCTCCGGCGTGCGGCCGTTCAACACGGCGTCCACCATGTCAGCGGCGGTGTTGCCGAGCTTTCGGGTGTCCTTGAAGATCGTGGAGTACTGCACGCCGTCCAGGATCAGCTTGTCGGACGGCTTCTCTGCGTCCTGGCCGGTGACGATCGGGTTCGGGATGGCGGCCGACTTGGTGGCGTTCAGGATTCCTCGGGACAGGCCGTCGTACGGGGAGAGAACCCCGTCCAGCTTCGTGTTGCCCTTGGCGTAGAAGCCGTTCAGGATCGTCTCCATCCGGGCTTGGGCGGTGTCCTGCTTCCACTGCTGGATGGCAACCTGGCTGAACTCGGTCTGCCCGGAACGCACCTTCAGGGTGCCCTTGTCGATGTAGGGCTGCAGGACGCTCATGGCGCCGTCGAAGAAGAACTTCGCGTTGTTGTCGTCCGGGCTGCCGGCGAACAGCTCCACGTTGAAGGGGCCCTTCTTGCCCGTGTCCTTGCCGGCCTCGTCGAGGATGCCGAGGCCGGTCAGCAGCGAGGTCCCCTGCTGCTCACCCACCTTCTGGTTGTCGAAGGTGACGTAGTAGTCCACGTTCGGTGATCCGTTGATCAGCCGGTCGTAGGCGATCACCTTCACGCCGTCCTTGCCGGCGTCGGCAAGCTGCTGGGTGAGGGCGGTGCCGTCGATCGAGGCGATGATGAGCGCTTTGGCGCCGTTGTTGAGCATGGACTCCAGCTGTTGCTGCTGATCCGGCACCTTGTCGTTGGCATACTGCACATCGACCTTGTACCCGAGCGCCTCGAGCTTGGCCTTGACGTTGTCCCCGTCGTCGATCCAGCGCTCGGAGGTCTTGGTCGGCATCGCGACACCGATGAGAGCACCCTTGTTGCTCCCTTCGGCCGGTGCCTCGGTGCCACCCGTGCCGGCACGCGTGCCGCCACAGGCTGATGCGGTGAGGGCGACGGCCGCCGTGAGGGCCAGCGACGCCAGCAGCTTCCTTCTGTTCATGGACGAAATCCTCCTTGATTGTCCTCCACGCCGGGTCTTCCGGGTGGGGGGAATACGTGGCGAGAGAGGGCGGAATTATGCGGCTCAGCTGCCGGTGACATGCCGGTCACCACACTGCTTCCAGCGGGCCTCTTGAGCCACGCGACACGCCGAGGCGTCGATCTCGACTCCGCGAGAGCAGCGATGTTTGCGTTAACAGTTTGTGATGCTGCCTCACGCTCCAGTCCTTTGTCAAGCTCTGCGCTAGGCTGCAGCGAAAGTCATGTTCGCGCTAACAGAGGGGCATGCCGAAGTGGGTCCATCGGCCGTCGCGCACAGCGCCTGGAAAGTCGCCGCGGTCCAGCTCCGATCTGGGTGCGTCCGCTCGTGAGCAGGCCGTCAGCGGCGGGTCGGACCCCCGTTATGGCCGATGTCGCTCGTCTGGCCGGCGTCTCGCACCAGACCGTCTCGCGCGTCGTGAACGGCTCCGACAGCATCAAGGCTGAGACGCGCGAGCGCGTCCAGCAGGCGATCGACCGGCTCGGCTACCGGCCGAACCCCACTGCTCGCGCCCTGGTCCGCGGACGAAGCGGCATGATCGGCATCATCAACACCGCCACGGAGCAGTTCGGCCCGACCAGCATCCAGCGCACGATCGAGGAAGCCGCACGCCGGTCTGACCTGTTCGCCAGTTCGATCAGCCTCAGTGTGATCACCCGCGAGTCGCTGGACTCCGCGGTCGAGCATCTGCAGCACCAGTTGGTCGAAGGCATCATCATCATCGCCGGCCAGGACGAGGCGGTCGAACTGGCCCGGAGCCGGGCGATCGGCGTGCCGGTCGTGGTCGTCGAGGGAGACCTGACCCAGGCCTCCTGGACCGTCGGCGTCGACCAGGTCCTCGGCGCCCACCTGGCCACCCGACACCTGCTCGATCTCGGGCATCGCGAGATCGTCCACCTGGCCGGTCCCACCGACTGGAGCGAGGCCCGCGCACGCCAGGACGGGTGGCGGGCCGAGATGGTCGGCGCGGGCTTGCGCCCGCTCGAGCCGATCATCGGGGACTGGAGCGCGCAGAGCGGCTTCGCTGCGGGTCGCCTCGTTGCGGAGAACCGGGACATCACCGCCGTTTTTGCCGCCAATGACCAGATGGCTCTCGGCCTGCTGCGGGCCCTCCACGAATCCGGGCTGCGGGTACCGGAGGACGTCAGCGTGGTCGGGTTCGACGACTGCCCCGAGACGCCGTTCCTGATTCCGCCTCTGACCACCATCCGACAGGACTTCACCGAGGTCGGCCGACAGGCGATCTCGTTGATGCTGGCGGCCGTGAAGGACTCAACCCCTGAGCGCCCGCAGCTGATCGCCCCGGAACTGGTCATCCGGGCCAGTACGGCTCCGCTGAGCTGAGCGCGACCCAGCCCGCCCGGGACGGTCCGGCGCTGCTCGCCATCGACCGCGGCTGCCGTCGCCGACGTCAGTCAGTGGTCTTCGCGACGTCCGAAGACCGCGGAGAGGCCGTAGCGCTCGACAGGGCAGCCAGCAGGTCCCGGAACTCCTCGGCCCAGCCCAGACGCTGCCGAAGCGCGGCACAACTCTGTTCGGCCCGGTGGCGGCACTGCAGCACGACCTCCCGCGCCGATGCCAGCTCGGCCGGGCCGGCGCCCGGGAGTGCCGAGCACGTCGATACTGGCCAAGAGCTCGGTCATCTCGTCGAGACTGAAGCCGAGCGGCTTCATCCGTCGGACCGTGAGGAGTCGGTCGACGTCGCGCTCGGTATAGAGGCGGAAGCCACCGCTGCTGCGCTCCGACGGGCGAACCAGACCGACCTCGTCCCAGTGGTGCAGGGTGCGCACGGACAGTCCGAGGCGCTCCGCGACCACGCCGATCTGCATGGGCTTCAGGCCTCCGGAGGCGCTGCCGCCGGCGTCCATGGCCCGGTTGCCGTCAGCCGTTCGCACGGGTCAGTGCTCGCCGGCGTTGAGCCGACCGGTCAGCTTGCCGTGCCAGGCCTGACTCGGCTCGTTCAACCCGATCACGCGGACGGTCTTGCCCCGCCGGGCGTACTTCAAGACGATGGCGTCGAGGGCCGCCACCGTGGAGGAGTCGAAGATCTGCGACTCGGTCAGGTCGATCACCACGTTCTCCGGGTCCCCGGCGTAGTCGAACTGGTACACGAGGTCGTTGCTCGAGGCGAAGAACAACGCGCCCTTGACCGCGTACACACGGGTGTTCTCGTCGGGGGAGTCCACGCCGACCACCTGGGTGAAGTGGGCGATCCGCCGGGCGAAGAGCACGATCGCGACCACGACCCCGACCACCACCCCCATGGCCAGGTTGTGAGTGGCGACCGTCACGGCCACGGTGACCACCATGATCACCGTGGCGCTCAGCGGCATCGTCCGCAGCGTGTTCGGATGGATGCTGTGCCAGTCGAAGGTGCCCACCGACACCATGATCATCACCGCCACCAGCACCGCCATCGGAATGATGGCGACCAGATCGCCGAGCCCGACGACCAGCACCAGCACGAAGATCCCGGCCAGGAAGGTCGAGATCCGGGTCCGGGCCCCGGACACCTTCACGTTGATCATCGTCTGACCGATCATGGCGCAGCCGCCCATGCCGCCGAAGAAGCCCGTGACGACGTTGGCGACCCCTTGGCCCCAGGCTTCGCGGCTCTTCGAGCTGTGGGTGTCGGTGATGTCGTCGACCAGTTTGGCCGTGAGCAGGGACTCCAGGATCCCCACCAAGGCCATGGCGAACGCGTACGGCGCGATGATCCGCAGCGTCTCCACGGTGAGCGGGACCTGCGGCACGAACAGCGACGGAAGGGTGTCGGGCAACGCACCTTGGTCGCCCACGTTGGGGACCCCGACCCCGAACAGCACTGTCGCACCGGTGATCAGGGCGATCGCGACCAGCGGCGCCGGGATCACGGTGGTGAGCCGGGGCAGGAACACCATGATGGCGATGCCCACGGCCACCATCGGGTAGACCGCCCAGGGCACCCCGATCAGATGCGGCAGCTGCGAGACGAAGATCAAGATGGCCAGCGCGTTGACGAAGCCGACCATCACACTGCGGGGCACGAACCGCATCAGCTTGGCCACCCCGAGCAGGCTCAACGCCACCTGCAGCACGCCGGCCAGGATCACCGTGGCGATGAAGTAGTCCATCCCGTACAGCCGGACCACCGGTGCGATGACCAGCGCGACAGCACCGGTGGCGGCCGAGATCATCGCCGGACGGCCGCCGACGATGGCGATGGTGACGGCCATGGTGAACGACGCGAACAGGCCGAGGCGCGGATCGACCCCGGCGATGATGGAGAACGAGATCGCCTCGGGGATCAGCGCCAGGGCTACCACCAGTCCGGCCAGGATCTCGATCCGGAGGCGGCGGGGCGATCGCAACGCGCTGCGTACCGACCAGGCCTGGTTGTCGTCGACCTCGACGTTGGAGTGGTCCGGCGCCAGGTCCGTCATGGCAGTGGTTCCGATCTTGAAGGGGTCTGAACGTACCGAGACAGCCGCGCTGGGTCGGTACGACGGGAGAGGCCGACGACGACGTCAGACCTCCAGGGGAAGGCGGCGGACCACCCGTCGCAGTCCGAAACCTACCCTCACGTAAGGGGCGAGTCGAATCGAGACGTCGGCTATGTGCAGTCGTCCCGCAGCAGCTCGGTCGGGTCGAGCCGGCTGACGAGCCGGGCAGCGACCAGCGACGCGACGGCGGTCGCGGCCAGCACCAGACCCAGCGGCGCGGCGACCGCGTGCCACGGCAGCGTGTATCGCGGAGGCAGCACGAACAGCGCCCGGATCGGCCCGGTGGGCAGGCCCTGGGCGCGCAGGGTGACGTACTCGCGGCGTCGCTGGAGCAACAGGCCGAAGGCGAAGATCGCCAGCGCGATCGCCGCCATGGCCAGGGCGAAGCCGCGGTCGATCTGGAGAAGTCCGGCGATGTTCAGAGCGGCCAGGCTGGACTGGTCCCGCGCCAGCGTGGTCAGCCGGGTGTCGAGGTGGACCTTGCCGAAGGCGCCCGGACCCGCGGAAAGGGCCGCGTACGCGCGCGCCAGGGTCGCGTCGCCGGGGTCGCGGGTGCTCGTCAGGAAGAAGTCGGGAGCCTTGGTCGGGGCGGCCTTCGCGTGCGTGTCGATCGACATCACCGCGTCGGCGCCTTCGGGGAAGCCGGGCAGCCGCTGGTAGAGGCCGATCACGTGCAGTTCCACCTCGACCTGCTCGGGAGTCGCCCGGGCGAGCAGCACGTGCAGCCGGTCACCGACCTGCGCCTTCAAGAAGGCGGCCATCTCCTCGCTGAGCAGGATGCCGGTCGGGTCGACGGCGGCGAGGTTGGCCGGATCGGAGGTCCGCGCGCTGCGCAGGATCACGTTGCTGACGGCGTAGATGACCGGGGTCACCTCGGCGATCCCGTCGGCGGCGAACTGGCTCGAGTCTGCGACCCCGTACCTGTGCTCCGCGGTAGGGCTGGGCGTGATCCGAAGGTCGGAGCCGGTCGCGTAGCGGGCGTCGGCGCGCTTGGCGGCGTCGTACGAGGCGGTGAAAGCGCCCAGACTGACCGCCAGCGCGACGATCAGCGCCACCACCACGGCCCCGTTGGCGATCGGCCAGGGCCGACGGCCGACGCTGAAGCGGTACAGACTGACCAGGGGCCCGCCAATCGTGCCGGACGAGCGTGGCCGGCTGCGGGCCAGCGCGTTGACGAAGAAGCGGGCGGCCAGCAGGCTGCCGGCAAACCAGACGGCGAGGGGAAGTGCCAGTAGGGCGAGGTTCAGGCTGACCGATCGGCCGAAGTACACCGATCCCGGGGCACCGTCGAAGGCGCGCGTCGCCAGGGCGGCGCCGGTGCCGAGAATGACCGCCGGCAGCGATCGGGGGCCTGCTGCTGATCCAGCTGCGGTGGCGCTCGAGCACCTGATCGAGGACCTGCTCTTCCTCGCCCGCAGCGACGCCCGCGCGGAATCGCTCCGGCGGCAGCGGCTCGACCTCGACGACATCGCGCTGCGCGAGATCCGCCGGCAACGCGCCGACCTGGAGCTGGGAGTCGTGGCGGGTGGCGCGGTCGGCATCGACAGTTCGCACGTGTCGGCCGCACACGTACTCGGTGACGCCGACCAGCTGACCCGGATGGTCCGCAACCTGCTCGGCAACGCCGTACGGCACGCAGCCTCGACCGTCACGGTCCGCCTGGAAGAGCAGGCCACTCTGGAGGAGCACGGCCCGTCTGGAGGAGAGTTCGGGACGGATCGAGTTCTCGGTGGCCGACGACGGGCCGGGAGTCCCCTTCGAGGCCCGGGCGCGCATCTTCGAGCGCTTCGGCCGGGCCGAGACCGCGCGTACCCGGGGGGCCGCCGGGTCCGGCCTCGGGCTGGCGATCGTCCGCGACATCGTCGAACAGCACGGCGGCGCGGTGGCCTACGACGACCACGCGCGCGGCGCCCGCTTCGTCGTGCTCCCTCCCGCCGGACCGGCGTAGGCCGGGGTCCTCAGCCGATCACGTCGCGCCGCTGCAGGGCGACGACTGCGACCAGGACGGCCAGCACCGAGCAGCCGTAGAGCAGCGCGAGTCCACTGCCGTCGACCCCCTCGCGAAGAGGGGACCCACCGAAAGCCCAGTCGTAGGGGGAGAACCGGTGCAGCCACTCGAGGTCGCGGTTCTGGTTGCCGATCGCATTGAAGACATAGCCGACCGCGGCGACGGCGGCCCCTGCGCCGGTGCCGACGACCCGGCGCCCGGCGATCGCTCCGGCGGCCAGCGCGGCGCTGGCCGTGAGCAGGGTGAGCCCGATCAGTGCCGCCTCCGCAGCCACCACATGCGCGGGGTCGAGACCCAGCTCGGACGGCTCGTTCAGCAGCGCGACCAGCATTCCCGTGTACGCGCCGAGGGCGATCAGCCGGACCACGATCGACAGGGCGGCCTCGAGTGCGTACTGGATTCGCGAGACGCCGTGCGCCAGGGTCAGTTCGAGGCTGCCCGACTCCTCCGCACCGGCGATCGCCGCCGAGCCCCACGACACTCCGGCGATCGCCAGCAGGACGAAATCCCACGAGCCCGAAGAAGGTCGCCTGCGTGTATCCGGGTCCAGACGTGATCTGGTCGTAGCCAAGGGTCCGGATCAGCTCCGGCGGCAGGCTGTCGAGGACCTCGCTCATCTGCGGGGTGTTCATCGACGGGTAGAGCGGCAGGTAGAGCAGGACCACCGCCGACAGGCCGAGCGCCCAGCCCAGGGCATCACCCCCCACCGCCGGTCGTCTCGCCGGGCCGCTTCGCTTCCGCTGATCGCACCGGGTCAGTCCGGATCGCGAAAGCGCTCCAGTCCGTCCAGCAGCAGGTCGAGTCCCAGTTCGAACTCGTCGGCGTAGGCGTAGCCCGGCTGCAGAGCGTGCTGCAGGATCATCTCGGTGAGGTGCGGGTACGTCTCGACCGGCAATGAGTCGAGGATCCCCGCGGCGACCTGGTCCAGGTCGGCCGAGGTGTCGACGTCGAAGGGCAGGCTCAGCTCCTGGGTGACGAATCCGTACACGTAGCTGTCGACCACCGAGAACGCGTGGGCGGCGCCGGCAACGGAGAAGCCGCCGCGGCGCAGGCAGCCCAGCACCGCGTCGTGATGGCGCAGCGTGGCCGGGCCCGGAGTGCTGCGGGAGTCCATCAGCCCCAGGGCCCAGCCGTGCCGGCGGAGGCATCGCCGGGCCGAGCCGGCACGGTTGCGCATGCCCGTCCGCCACGCCTGTCCAGCCGCCGGGAGCTCGATTTCGGAGAACACGACGTCGACCAACCCGTCGAGGATGGCGTCCTTGTTGGCGACGTGGTGATAGAGCGACATGGCCTCGATGCCGAGTTCCTCGGCGACCTTGCGCATGGTCACCGACACCACACCCCCGCGGTCGGCCACGGCGACCGCCGCACGCATCACCGCGTCTCGGCTGAGCCGGGGGCGCGGCGTTGGTCCGTCCGGCGTGCGCTGCGTCGTCATCGTTCCCTTCGGCGGATCTCGGTGGGCCAGGTCTTGTCAACCTTACAGTCGTAAGCTAGCCTTACACCCGTAAGGTTGCACATCACGCTTCCCAACCGGCAAGGAGAATCGACATGAACGCACGTAGCGACCAGAGCGCACGTAGTGACGAGCAGGGGCCGACCGGCCGTAGGGTCTGCATCGTCGGGGCCTCGGGCAAGCTCGGCCGCTACCTCGTACGACACGCCCTGGACCGGGGGTACGCGGTGACGGGCGTCTGCCGGGAGCGCAGCCTCGCCAAGCTCGACGAGTTCGCCGGGCAGATCACCATCGTGGCGGGAGCGACGAACGACCCCGAGGTGATCGCCCGCGCGGTTGAGGGGTGCGAGGCCGTCCTGACCGTATTGGTCCCGTGGGGGGTGCAGCAGTACGCGACGGGCACGGCCCAGGCCGTGCTCGACCACGCCGCCCCGGACGCCCGACTGGTGTTCTCCTGCGGCTGGCACATCAGCCCGGACGGGCGTGACGTCTACTCCCGCCGGCTGACCGCCTTCGTCACCCTCTTCGGCTGGTTCGCCCGACTCGCCCGCATCGCCGACCTCGACGACCAGGTCGAGGCTTGCCGGCGGGTTTTCGCCAGCGGTACCCGTTGGACCGTGGTACGCGGCAGCGACCTCGAGGAGGGCGAGAGCCAGGGACTTCCCGTCTGGGCCCGCCACGTCGGCGACCCCGTACTGGCCAGCAACCTGACCCGGCGGGTCGACTTCGCTCTCTTCATGATCGAGGCGATCGACGACGAGTCGCTGGTCCGCGAGGCCCCGGCCATCGTCGGGCGTCAGACCGAGTCCGCACTGGCCCACGCGCAGATCGGAGGAGTCCGATGACCGCAGAGACGATCACCCCCTCCACGGCGCGACCGAACCGACCGCAGGACCTCGCCGCGCCGCTGCCCGTATTGGCCCGCGCCGCCGGGATCATGTACGTCGCGCTCTTCGGGCTCGGCATGTTCGCGCCCATCGTGCTGGAGCAACTACTGGTGCCCGGCGACGCCGCCGCCACCGCCGCCGCGCTCACCGGCGCACCCGTGGTCTTCGGAGCGAGCCTGCTGGCCTGGGTGATCATCGTGGCCGTCGACGTCGCCCTTTCGGTCATCCTCTACCTGCTGCTGGCCCCCGCCGGTCGAGCGGGCGCGCTGGTCGCCGCCGGCTTCCGGCTGGTCTACTCCGCCGTGCTCGCGAGCCTGTTGGTCCTGCTGTTCCACGCGTGGACGTTGCTCGGCCTCCCCGGAGGTTCCAGCCAGGCGGGCGACGGGCAGCACGCTCCCGCTCTCGCGGCGCTGGAGGAGTTCAGCACCGGCTTCCAGCTCGCACTCGTGCTGTTCGGCATCCACCTGGCGCTGCTCGGCGTCGTCCTGCATCGGTCCCGGTGGGCGCCCCGGGTGCTGAGCATGGTCCTTGTCGCGGCCGGATTCGGCTACGCGGTCAACAGCCTGGCGAGCCTGCTGCTCGGGTACGGCGGAGCGATCTCGATGATCCTGATGGTCCCGGCCGTGCTCGGCGAACTGGGTCTGACGGTCTGGCTCCTCGTCAAGGGCGCAACCCGCCGGAACGCCTGACGCAACGCCTTCACCGGCGGCGATCAGGACCGAACGTCGGTGGGCGGGTCGCTCAGCGGCTGGTGCGCCCCCGGCTGGAAGGGGTCTGACTGGTGCGTGCCCGGGTCCGACGGAGCGTTGCCGACGAGCTCGACCCGACGCCGGGGCAGCGCCTCCGCGCCGGCGTGGGCCCGAGCCCACTCCACGATCTGCTCCCGTACGTGGCAGCGCAGGTCGAACAGGGTGGGCGCGTCGACGGCGGTGACCAGGACCCGGACCCGGACCAGGCCCCCGACGGCATCGGTGACCTGCACCACGCTCGTACGGCGGTCCCACAGGTCGGTGTCCGCCAGCACCTCGTCCAGCCGGACACGCAGCGCCCCCACGTCGACCCGCCAGTCCAGGTCGATCTCGACCGCACCCAGCAGCTCGGAGTTGCGACGCGTCCAGTTCTCGAACGGTTGCGTGGTGAAGTACGTCGACGGCAGCACGAGCCGGCGGTCGTCCCACACGTGGACGACGACGTAGCTCAACGTCAGTTCCTCGATCCGTCCCCAATGGCCGTCCACCACCACGACGTCGCCGAGCCGGATGGCGTCGCTGAACGCCAGCTGGATGCCGGCGAACAGGTTCGACAGGGCGGACTGGGCAGCCACGGCGGCGACCACGCTGATCAGACCGGCTGAGGCGAGCAGGCTCGCGCCGACGGTGCGGACGCCGGGAAAGCTGAGCAGACCCGCGCCGAAGGCGATCAGGACGACCAGGGCGATGGTGAGCCGGCGGATCACCAGGATCTGGGTCCGCAGCCGGCGGGCGTTGAGGTCGTCGGTCGCGTCGGTCTGATAGCGCCTCAGACCCAGGTCCTCCAAGAAGAGCAGGATCGCCGCGATCAGCCAGGCCCCGCTGCCGATCGCCGCCAGCCGGAGGACGAGGTGGATCCCGCCCCACACCGGGGCCGACACCTGTTCCGGACGCAGCGCACCCACGACTCCGCCGACCACCAGCATCAGGAGCAGGAGGCGGAACGGAACACCAGCCTGCCGGTGCAGCGCCGCCACCGGGACCCAGCGGCGGGCCGAGAGTCGGACGACCAGATGCACCACGACGATCACGGCGAGGACCGCGGCAAGAGCAGTCAGCAGCGTGATCGCGAACTCCGTCAGGGAAACAGCCATGACTCCATGCTGAGGGGATCGCGGTTCCGCGCGGTAGGGCGCCGACAGGATGAGACGGGCGGCCGGCAGGTGACCGAGTCAGCCGCGGCTCAGACTTGGCTGCCTCCGCGCTCAGCCGCAGGTGCTGACTGCCGGCGTTCGCGAGCTCCGCAGGCGCCGTTCACAGGCCCTGCCCGCGCCACCAGGCTGTGCCGCGGGTGAGCGCTTCCTCCAGCGGCGGCGCGTCCGGATGCCACTTGAGCTCGTACTCCAGGCTGTACCAGCCCGCGTAGCCCGAGCTTTCCAGCGCGCGGAACCATCGTCGGCGATCGCGACGTCGCCGTCGCCGAGAAACATCGGAACCTGGCCCGGCCGCTCGTCCTTGATCTGGACATGGGCGAGGTGGGGGCGCTAGCCGCTCGAGGGTCGCCTGCCACCGTTCGCCGGCCTTCGGCGGGTGCGCGATGTCCCAGATCGCCCGCACCCTCGGGTCGTCGACCGCCGCCAGCACCCGCGCGACCGCCTCCCCGGTGCGGTGCGAGTCGTGGGTCTCCAACCACAGCTCGACGCCGTCGGGCAGTCGTCGGGTCGCCGTCGCCAGCCGACGGATCATCGCTCGCTCCCGCTCGGCGTACGCCGCGCTCCCGGGTTCGGCATCGGCACCCGCGAAGACCCGCACCGCGGGTGCTCCGAGCGAGCGCGCCAGCCTCGGCCTCCGCCAGCGCCGCTTCGACGACCTCGTCGTCGCTTCGCTCGGTGGAGGCGAACCGGACGTAGGAGTCGGTGGCGATGACCGTCAGCCCGGCGAGGTCGCGCCGAGCCGTTGCGACCTCGCCGAGGCTCATTCCGACATGGACGGGCTCGTCGTCGGCCGACCGAAGCTCGACCCCGAGCCACCCCGTACGCCGGGCCAGATCGGCCACGTCGCCGAGGGGGGCCCCAGGGATGCCGAGCGTGGTGAAGGCCAGTCGGTCGGCCGTGGCGCGACGAGCGGCTCCGCTCAAGCGACGGTCAGGCGAGCGTGTCATAGTCTTCCCCGCGTACCTCGTGCAGCAGCGCCTCACCCTTGATGTAACGCTCGATCTCCTCGACCACGATACGTCCCTGGTCTCGCCTGGAGTCCAGCGTGCGGGCGCCGATGTGCGGCGTGATGATGACGTTCGGCAGCGACCACAGCGGGCTGTCGGGCGGCAGCGGCTCGTGGTGAAAGACGTCCAGCGCAGCCCGGATTCTGCCCGTGACCAGTTCCCGCTCCAACGCGGTGTGGTCCACCACGGCGTCCCGCGCAGTGTTGAGCACGGCGCGTCCGTCGCGGATCAGGCTCAGCCGGCGGGCGTCGATCAGACCGCGGGTCTCGTCGGTGACCGGTGCATGAAGGGCCACCACGTCGGACCAGGCCAGCAGGTCGTCCAGTTCGTACCGTCGGACCTGCAGCCGCGCCGCGTCGCCGGCCGTCAGATAGGGGTCATGGACCACGACGTCGGCACCGAGAGCACGGACCAGTTCGATGTAGGAGCGTCCGACTCGGCCCGCGCCTACGACGCCGACCCGGCTGCCGTGCACGGTCCGTCCCAAGCGGCTGCTCGAACGCGGCCGCCCAGTCGTGGTCCGAGCTCATCGCCCGGTCGACCAGGTGCAGGTCGCGCAGCAGCGCGAGCGTGTAGTACAGACACAGCTCGGCCACGGACCGCGCCATGCCCGTGGGGGCGTGGCTGACCCGGAGCCCGCCGGTGATCATTGACTTCGGGACCAGACCGCGGATCGAGCCCGCGCTGTGCACGACCAACCGGGTCCGGCCCCGGACCTGGTCGGTCAGCGGTGGACTGTCCCATCCCGTGACGAGAATGTCGGCGCCCTCGTGCCGGTTCCCCGGCTCGTGGTGGCGATGGACCCGGCCGAGGCGCTCGAGACGTGACAGCATCACCGCGTCGAACAGCTCGTCCACCAGATGCGGTCGTCGAAGGTCCAGCACGATGTCGCACCCGACGTCGGGAAGGGTCACGACCGCTCCCTTCGGGCGGGGATCGACGTCGGGCCGGTGGGCACCCGGGCGCCGGCGTCCGCGTTCCGGGCTCCAGGTGATGAGCGCCAGATAGCAGGGCACCGACAGCCCGACGAAGGGCAGGATCGTGGGGAGGAGGAGGCAGGTCAGCAGGAACGCCACCGAGATGGCCAGGCAGAGGATCGACCGGACGGGCGCGGCGAAGATGAGTCGTGCCGCGGCGCGGAGCCACACGCGCGCGTCCCCGTCCGGGGTCAGGGTGGCAGCGGTCGGGACGGCCAGCAGGAACAGACCGGCGACGACGGCGACGGGAAGGGTCGCAGCGGCGAGCAGCAAGGCGAGCCCGTTCGGGTCTGCACTCAGTTGGCCACGAGGAAAGCGCGTCGAACGCCAGGACGGACACGATCACGAGCGCAGCGGCCCCGAGGCCGATGGTCCTCCGCCAGGTGTGGGCGAACTCGCGGAAGGTGTTGGTGAAGACGGCGTCGTCTCCGTCAGTGCGCCATCGCGCGAGGGCTCGGGATAGGGCGACGGCCGCGGGCAGGACGGTGATGAGGGGGAGGGCGAGGAGGAACGCCGCGGCGCCGCCGAGGCCGATGTTGGCCGGATAGGCGAGCAGCCTGAGCACCTTGTGCTCCCAGCGTGGTGATCGGTGAGGCGTAGAGCCGCGCGGTTTCGTCATGGCGGTCAACGGGACCGCCCGGCGAAGCCGTCACCTGAGACGTCGGCACCTGAGAAGTCGGCACCTGAAGAGTCGGCACCGTCGAGGGTCGGAATCCCGTCACCCAGACCGATCGCGATCTCATCGAGCACGCCGCGGAGGGCGATCCGAACGGTGACCACCGGGTTGTCGGCCGAGTCGTCGATGGTGGTGGAGATGTGGGCTGCTTCGTCGTCGTCCCACGCGCGAGGTTCGAGCACCGTGACGAACCGTGCGGTCCTTCGGCTGGGCGTGGTGCCCGTCAGGGTGTGCTGGACCTTCTCGATCGCCAGGCTCGGAGTCGACGAGGTCGGATTCGCGTGAACAGCGGTGGGGACCACCTCCCAGCGGGTCGCGTCGTTGAGGGTGGTGACACGCAGGCTCCCCTTTCCTGCCTCCGCCAGCCAGGTGACGTCGTCGAGTTGACGGGCCGGGTTCTGGGTCTGCAGCAGGAAGGTCCACGCGTGGGCCTGGTCTGCTTCGAGATCGTCGACGACCACGACCGTGCCGTTCGGACACATGACCAGGTGGCGTCGCACCTTCTGCACGCCGAGCGCCCGGTCGTACATGGCGGCGGTCTCGCTCACCGCATGGGTCCAACCCCGGCCGAGCGTGGTCTTCACGATGTGGGCGCTGTACTCGTGGTCAAGATTCTCGAACACGTGGTAGCGGTTCTCGTTGACGAACCCGTGACCGTCCACCAGCACCGCGTTGTGGTGCTGGGTGAGCTTGCGCGAGGAGTAGCCCTCGTCGAGGGCCAGATACGATCCGTGGCCGATCAGCACGAAACTGCCCGCGTCGGGATGGTGGTGCCCGGCGTTGAGCGTGGTCCACCCCTTCTCCGCCTTGATCCGGTGGGACGTCTCCCACGCCTTGTGGCCGCCGCCGGGCGAGGCCTTGAACGAGACCAGCGTCGCATCCGCGTCCCACGACGTTCGCCCGACGACCAGACCGAGGTCGGAAAAGTACCGACTGGTCGGCAGCTGCTCCGGACCCTCGACCGGTGCGGTGGGGTCGAACCAGAGCAGTTCCTGGTACGCCTCGGGCCGGACGCCGGGCTTGACCCCGCTCTCGTAGGCTTCCCGCCAGTAGAACTTCTCGCTCACCAGGTCGGCGAGCCACTGCGCCTGCGGGATGCGGTACTCGGCGGCCAGCTTGTAGTACATCGCGACCGGGTGTCCGCTGCGCCGGTCGTGACAGTCCCCGTGGTCGACGATCCGTTCCAGATCGGGCGCGGCCTGGTACAGGCGGTACCAGAACGTCTCCCGGAGGTAGTCGCTGGTCGCGAACCAGTCCACCCCTTCGGCTTCCTTGAGCACGTCCAGGTAGCTGACCAGCCACGGCACGCCGTAGCGCCAGTAGACGACGCCTTCGTTGTTCGAGCCGTCCTCGGGCAGCATCGCCAGCACGGTGGCGAAGTTGTCCTTGGCCCGCTCGGTCCAGGCGTTCGCGTCAGGATGCTCGGCGCGCAACACGTATCCGGCCGTCGCGAGACCTGCGTAGCAGATCCAGTTGTGGTTCTGCCAATAGGAGGAGGACCACCAGCCGCCTTCGGTTTCGACCGCGTACGCGTAGAGCCGCTCGCCGTGAAGGATCAGCTTGTCCCGCAGAGCGGTCCGCTCCTGGTCGGGCAGCGCGTCGCCGGCCCAGGAGTACGCCAGCGAGAGGCCGTGCAGCAGCCAGCCGGCGTCGAGGTCGTGATCGGGCAGGTTGGCCTTGCCCCAGTGCGGGAACGACAGCGGCGCGGCGAGCCACCTTCTCAGTTCGGCGAGGTAGTGCGGTTGACCGGTGATGCGCCAGGCGAGGGCAAGGTTGGCGGCTGCAGGCCCGAAGTAGGTGATGGACGCGAGCGGGTGCTCGGTCGGGCAACACGACGTCTCGGTAGCGTTCGCACTCGTCGAGCAGCCGGCGGAACTGAGCGCTGCGTACGGTGTTCACCTCGGTGCGGAGTTGCTCCTCCCGGCCGGCGAGAAGGAGCGGGCCGGCGGTCTGAACCAGGTTGGAGGTCGCCGTTTGGGATGTCAGGGTTTCGGATGTCATCGTGTCGCCTCGATCGTGATGGTGTCGTGGTGCTCGGTCTGGATGTGGACGGTGGGCGAACCGAGGTCGTCGAACAGCACCTCGACCCGCTCCGGACGGCTGGCCTGGTCGTAGGAGAAGACGGAGACGAAACACACCTGGCGACCTCGGGCCTGCCAGTCCGCGACCGGTAGCACCACGGAGGGGTCGTCGGATGGTCCACGGCCCGCGGTGAGGGTCAGGGCCGACGTCGCGGACGCCTGGTGGAAGCCGACCAGGTCGTCCCCGGAGTCGCCTGGCCACAGGGAGCGGGTGCCGTGTGCGGTGGTGCGAAGCGACAGCCCGGCGGCCGGTCGCAACGCGAGGGCGATGTCGTGGTCGCCGCCATCGCTCGCCGTGACGCTCACGATGTCGATGAGATGGGCGTCGAGGAGCACCAGTTCGCGGCGCAGCGAGACGCCCGGGACGGCCTGCTCGGCTCGCGCAACCACCCGGCGACCGGCGGGATCCCAGAGGTCAATGATCCCGGTCGCCTCGCACTGGTCACGGCCGTCGATCCGCACCGTCGGGTGGGCCAACGTACGGGCGTAGTAGCCGCGCCGCAACGGGCTCGCATAGGGCGGTACGCCCGGGGCCGGCTGCCACGGCGACCCGCCGTAGAGGTAGACGGCGAGCTTGTCGAAGTGGCCGTGGGAGCCGCCGTGCGGTCCCGGCGTCGAGCACGACCTGAAATCGGTCCTCGGGATCGCGCAGCACCGCGAAGCCCATCGTCGGGGAACAGCACCGATGCCGCGAGATGCCGCGACGCACGGCCACCGGCTCGCCGGAGAACCATCCGGTCAGCAGGTCCTCCAGCTGATCGTGGGAAGCTCCGAGGCGGTGCCGCGCCCAGCCGCCGACGGTGGCGAGGCCGGTGGGCTGGAACAGTTGGCCGGCGAGCGCAGCGATCTCGAGGACCTCCCGGTGCATGCCCGCGCGGTCGTACGGTCCGTCATGCAGCGCCGGGAGTCGCCCGTCGGGTGCCGCCAGCTCGGCCAGCACCCGCACCATCGCCGCGATCCGTTCGGCGACGTCGTCGGGCACCTCGGCAGGATCGACGCCGCGCAGCCCCAGCAGGTAGGCACGCAGGACGAACAGGTGGTAGTAGGTGGATCCTTCCCACTCCCATCCGTCCTCGCCGACGGCGATCCGGACGTGGGTGTAGGTCCGCTCCGTCCAGGGCTGCTCGGTCCGCCGGTTCGCCGCACGCCTGGAGGGCAAGGCTGAGGAGTCGGCCGGCGGCGTTCAGCCAGGCGGTGTAGTTGTTGCGCTCGTCGTGGCGTTGCTCGACGAGGACGGCGCGGGCGTCGGTGATCGTCTCGAGCAGTCCGAGCAGCATCTCGACCACCGGACGATCCAGTGGATCGCCAGCGACATCGCCGAGGTGCATTGCGAGCACCGCATCGGCGATCTGTACAGCCCACTGCGCCTCGGTCAGGGCCTGCGCGAACAGTTTCCCCCGCAGCATCCAGCCCTCGCTGCTGGCGTTCCAGCCGGCCTGGGACACGTCGCGGTAGAGCGAGGCGTAGGCCTGCAGGATCTGTGTCGCGGCGTGGCGGTCCTCCGGCGATCCGGTGTGCCGGAAGTGGTGCGCCCGACGCCGTGCCTCACGCGCGGCGCCCTGATGCTGGAAGACGAGCCACGCGGCCGCGTACGGCTCTCCGGTCAGCTCGCAGCCGTACCGGCACGGGTAGACCTGTGCCGTCGCCGGATCGAGCTCGACTCCGTGCGTCGGGCAGACGTAGTCGTGCCACCAGCCGCCGCGGCGCAGTGGGACCACACTCATCGGAAGTTCAATCCCCCGTTGATGTCGATGACCTGCCCGGTGACGTAGCTGGAGAGGTCGGAGGCGAGGAAGACGGTCACCCCCGCCACATCCTCGACGGTGCCGGCTCGGCCCAGCGGCACACCGGCCGCGATCGCGCGCTGGGTGTCGCTGGGGGTGAACGCGTCGTGGAACGGGGTGTCACCGATGAACCCGGGCGCGAGCGCGTTGACGGTCACCTGAGCTGACGCCAGTTCCTTGGCGAGCCCGCGGGTGAGTCCGACCACGCCCGCCTTGGCCGCGGTGTAGGCGACCGAGCCCTGACCGCCGCCGTTCTCGGCGGCCAGCGACGCCATCATCACGACCCGGCCCGAGCCGGACTGCGTCAGGTAGGGAATGGCGGCCCGGGTGACGAAGAACGCGGTCGACACGTTGACGGCCTGGACCTTGTCCCAGTGCTCATCGCTCATCTCCGCGACCGTCACCCGCCCGACCAGGTGGCCGGCGTTGTTCACCACGATGTCCAGGCCCCCGAGCCGGGTGGCCGCGGTTTCCACCACGTCGCGGGCGGTCGCCGAATCGGTCAGGTCACCCCCGACGGCGACGGCCTCACGGCCGAGCCCCTTGATCTGCTCGACCACCGATTGGGCGCCGTCCTTGCTATTGGCGTAGTGGACGGCGACGGCGGCCCCGGCCCGGGCCAGTCCGAGCGCGATCGCGGCGCCGATTCCTTGTCCTGCCCCGGTGACGAGTGCGGTGCGTCCGGTGAGATCGATCTGCATGATTCCTCTTTCTGGTCGGGTGAAGGTGTGACCCCGGCGTGGCCGGGACAGGCGTTCCGGGGCTACTTGATCCCGGCGTTGGTGAAGCCTTGGATGAAGTACTTCTGCGCGAAGACGAACAGCAGCACCATCGGGACGGTCGCCATGGTCGTGGCCGCCATCAGGTAGTTCCAGGAGGTGTTGTCCAGTTGCTGGAAGACGGCCAGCCCCAGCTGGATCACCCGAAGGTCCTGTCTGGTGGTCACCAGGAGTGGCCACAGGAAGTTGTTCCAGCTGTCCTGGAAGGTGAGGAGACCGACCGTGGCAATCGCCGGCTTGATGAGGGGGGTGTAGATCTGCGCGTAGATGCGGAACTCCCCGAGTCCATCCAGTCGGGCTGCCTCTTCGAACTCCTTGGGAAGTGACAGGTAGAACTGGCGGAACAAGAAGATGGCGGTGATGCTCAGGCCGCCGGGAATGATGAGCGCCCACCACGTGTCGAGCCAGCCGGACCCCCCCTGCCCGAGAATGTCGTTGCCGCCGAACAGCGGCATGAACTTCACGATCAGGAACTGGGGAACGATCTTGGTGTAGGTCGGGATCATCAGCATGGCGACAAAGCCCAGGAAGATGATTTCTCGGCCCCGGAAGCGGAGCCGGGCGAGGGCGTATCCGGCCATTGACCCGAACAGGAGGGTGATCGCCGTGTGGCCGACGGAGATGAGCACACTGTTGCGGAAATAGACCCCGAACGGAGCCGCGTCGAGGGCGGCCAGGTAGTTCTCCCAGTGCCATTCCTGGGGGAAGAACGTGGGCGGGAACTGGGCGAACTCGGCGGGCGACTTCACCGACGTGAAGAGCATCCAGGCGAACGGCACGAGCATGATCACCGATGCGATCACCATCACCGCGTTGAGGATGATCCTGTTGCGCAGTTTCACTGCGGACATGCCCGAACCGGTGGCCCGCTTCTTCCCCTGTGGTAGGCGCGCGGTCTGAATCTGTGTGGTGGTCATCTCAGTCGTCCTGTCTCGTGACGCGCCGGCTCACCAAGGTCATGACCAGAAGGAACGCGAACAAGACCACCGATTGGGCTGACGCTGCTCCCATGCGGAACTTCTGGAAGGCCGAGCGGTAAATTTCGTAGGTCATCATCGTGGTCGCGTTCGCCGGCCCGCCGTCGGTCAGCACGTAGATCTGGTCGAAGACCTGGAATGCACCGATGATGGAGATGACGAGCACGAAGAACGTGGCCGGCTTCAGCGTCGGCAGCGTGATCGCGAAGAACTTCCGCACGGTCGACGCCCCGTCCACCGAGGCCGCCTCATAGAGCGTGGGGTCGATGTTCTGCAGCGCCGCAAGGTAGATCAGCATCTTGATCCCGATTCCGTGCCACGCTCCTACCAAGATCACCGACGGCAGCGCCCAGTCCGGGTCGGCGAGCCAGGCCTGCCCGGGTATGCCGAAGATCGACAAGAAGCCGTTGAGCATGCCCTGCTGCGGATTGAAGATCAACAACCACACCATGGCGATGGCCACCGTGGCGGTCACGTGGGGGATGAAGAACGCCGTGCGGTACCACTTCTGCAGTCGGAGCCCCTGGTTGAGAGCCACGGCCACCACCAAGGCGATCGCCATCGCCACCGGCACCGTCCAGAACGTGTAGACGATGGTGTTCAGCGTGGCCTTGCGGAACACGGGATCCTGCGCGATCTCGACGTAGTTGTCGAGACCGATCCACTTCGGTGGCGAGAGGATGTCGTAGTTGGTCAGACTCAGGGCGAAGGTCGCGACCACCGGGACCGCGGCCCACAGGGCGACGTGCAGGAGCGACGGCATCACCATCAGCCAGCCCATGCGTCGTACCCGCCGCTCCGACTTGGAGCGTCCGCGACGGGAGGGAGATCGACCCGAATGGGGCGGCCCCGGGGTGACCCCGGACGCCTCCAGGGTCACGCGTGCATCGGTCGTTGTCATCATGACCTCACTTCTGTGTGCTCGACCGGTCTGGTTGGGGTGCTGGAGCCGGGCCGCGGTACGGCCCGGCCAGCGGGTGGCGTGAAAGGGGAGTGAGCCCCCTCGGACGCGTGCATGGCGACTAGCGGCTCATCGCGTTCTGGGCCAGCGCCGCGAGGTCGTCGAGCGCTTGCTGCGGTGTCTTCTGCTTCAGCAGGGCGGACTGGATGGCGGGGGTGAAGTCACCGCGGAACTCGATCCACTGAGGCGGGCCGCCCTCGCGCTTGGCCACCTCGAGGTTCTCCATGGCGAACTGGACCAGGGTGTTGGATTTCACGTACTCGCTGTCGAGCAGGGACGTCTGGGCGGGCACATTCCCGCGCTGCTTGTTCGCAGCCAGAGCCGAGTCCGGACTGGTCAAGAACTCCAACAGGGCCTGCGCGGCCTTCGGGTTCCTCGACTTCGCCGACATCGTGGCGAGGGTGCCACCGAAGTACATGCCCGGCGCCGCGCCGGTGATCAGGAACGGCTCGAGTTGATCAAGAACCTCCGGTGCCGCGTCTTCGGCCTGGGTCCACACGTTGTTGTGCGCGATGCCCATGGCGGCTCGACCGTTGAGGAGCGGGTTGATGGTGGCGGTCGGCGAGGAGAAGCCGATGTCTTCGACCTTGTACTTGTTGACCAGATCCGTCATCAACTGCAGAGCCTCGACCCCGGCGGGTGAGTTGAACTCCGGCTTCGTCCCGTCCTCGCTGAACAAGGTGCCGCCGGCGGAGAACAGCATGGTGTCGAAGGCCTGGCGGGGGTCGAGCGACATCATGTCGAACCCGGCGCGCTCGAGCTTGCCGCTGCTGTCGCGCACCGTCAGGGCCTGCGACATCGAGATCAGCTCGTCCCAGCTGGTCGGCGGGTGGTCGAAGCCGGCCTTCTTCAGCAGGTCCTTGCGAGCGACACCGAACCGGGCATCCAGCATGATCGGCGTGGCGTACACCTTGTCCTGCCACATGCCCGCCTTGACGATCTCCGCGTTGTACGACTCGCTCAGCTTGGCCTGGGTGAGGCCGGTCGCACTCAGATCGGCCAGGATCCCCTTGGCGGCGAACGTCTCCACCCAGCCCACGCCCATCAACATGACGTCCGGGGTGCGACCCGAGGCGATGGACGTGGTGAGCTTCTCGTTGAGCTTGCCGTAGGTCGTGTAGTCGACGTTGACCTTGACGTCGGGATACTTCTCGTAGAACTTGGGAAGCAGCTCATCTTCCAGCAGCTTCTGTCCCGCCGTCCCCTCGAAGATCGGCGTCAGCAGGCTCACCTCGCCGCTTACCTCCTGGTCACTCGCGCCAACACCGCTGTTGGTGGAGCAGGCCGACGCCGCCAGCGCGAGCGCCACCGCAGCGACTGCTCCCCTCAACCATCGGGAGTGCTTGTTCATCTTTGTTCCCCTTCACGTCTCGAACTGGATGGGTGCGACCCTTCCGACTCACTCGGCCGCCGTTCGCTGAACCGTGCGACACCACAATCTGATGTCGCGGTCATCTGCTGCATGAGTAGTATTGGTGTATCGATGCACCACGGTAGGCCGCGGATCGCACCGCTGTCAACCCCCCAACTGCGCCTCAACTCGAAGCTGAGCCCCCCGAGGCGCTGGAGTTCTGCTCGATAGGTGACAGATCGCTTGTAAATCCTTACACTAGGCGTCACGGCCTGTCGGGCGACAACCGAGGAGTGATGGCGCGATGGCACGGGTGACGATCCAAGATGTGGCGGCGGCAGCCAGCGTGTCGCCGAGCACCGTTTCCAACTTCCTCAATGGGCGCCTGAACCGCATGGTTCCCGCCACTCGCGAGCGCATCGAGACAGCAATCGATCAGCTCGGCTACCGTCCCAACGCCGCCGCCCGCCAGCTCCGCACGGGGCGCACCGAGACGATCGGTCTGATCGTCCCGTCCGTCGCGAACCCGTTCTGGGGTGCCTTCGCCCACCAGCTGGAGATCGCCGCCCTCGCGGTCGGTCGCAGCGTGCTGCTCTGCAACAGCGAACGGGACGCGGACCGCGAGCGGCGCTACGTCGAGGAGCTCTGGCAGAACGGGGTGCGCGGAATCGTGCTGTGCTCCTCCCTGCCCTCGCTGGACCATCTCGGCGACCTCATCGCCCGAGGCCTCCAACTGGTGACCTTCGACCGGCTGGCCCAGCCCGATGATCCGGCCTCCGTGGTGAGCATCGGCATCGACAACGTCGCCGGAGGTTTCGCCGCCGCCTCCCATTTGATCGACCTCGGCCATCGCCGGCTCAGCTACGTGTCCGGCTCACGCCGCTCGGTGAACCGCACCGGTCGCTATCTCGGATTTTGCACCGCTTTGGAGTCGGCCGGCCTCGACGTGGCGACCATGCCGAACTGGCCGAGCCTGGGGACGGTCCCCTACGGTGATGTGGAGCCGGCCGATCTGGGCCGCCGCGCCGTGCACGACTTGTTCTCCGCCGCGCAGGAGCGTCCCACCGGGATCGTGGCCCTGAACGACATGACCGCGCTGGGCGTGTGCCGTGGGCTGCGCGACCTCGGGCTCACGGTCGGCGGCCAGGTATCGGTCGTCGGCTTCGACGACATCGTCCTCGCCGACCTGTACGACCCCCCGCTCACCACCATCCGCCAACCCATCGCCCAGATGGCCAAGCTGTCCGTGGCGGCGGCCGCGTCGCGAGCAGGCGGCATCGTCGACGAAAACGGACGCTCCGTGCTTTTTCGACCCGAGCTGATCGTCCGTGCCTCCACCGCGCCACCACCGTCCCTAGCGGCGTGGATCGACGCCACGTCGGTGCGTGCCGCCCCATGACCCGCCCCGCGACCGCCCCATGACCCGTCTCGACCCGCCCCGACCCCCGGCGAGCCACGGCCGCGACCGGCGGGCTCTGCCTCCCCATCCACCACCCCTCCCTTCGACACCGCCCTCCCTTCGACACCGCCCTCCCTTCGACACCGCCCTCCCTTCGACACCGCCCTCCCTCGACACGGACAGGAACCTTCATGGACAGCCCGACCCGCCCGCCACGCACTCCGCCTTCAACTCTGGTGTCCGAGGGGCGCATCGTCGCCGTGCTGCGAGCGGACCACCCCGGTTCGTACGACGCCGTCGCCGAGTGCCTGGTCGCCAACGGCATCCGCTCGATCGAGCTGACCCTCACCACCCCGGGCACGCTGGACCACCTCCCCCACCTCCTGCGTGAACTCGGCAAGGACGCGGAATTCGGCATCGGCACGGTGACCGACGTCGCCCAAGCCGAACGCGCGATCGAGGCGGGCGCGCACTACCTGGTCACTCCCCTCACCGACCCCGCCATCATCGCCGCCGCTACTGCCGCGGGGTGCCCCATATTCCCCGGAGCACTCACCCCGACCGAGGTGCATGCCGCCTGGGCCGCTGGCGCGTCAGCGGTGAAGATCTTCCCCGCCCAGACCGTCGGGCCGGCCTACGGGAGCCATCTACGAGGACCCTTCCCGGACCTCCAGTTCCTGCCGTCCGGGGGCGTTCGGCTCGAGGACATCGCCCCCTGGCTGTCCAACGGCGCACTGGCGGTCAGCCTCGGGGGTCCGCTCATCGGGGACGCACTACGGGGAGGATCGCTCGAGGCGCTCGCCGGGCGGGCTCGCGCGGCCGTCGAGGCGGTGCAGAGCCGATGACGGGACCGCGGGTCGTCACCATCGGCGAATCGATGCTGCTGGTGTCCAGCACACGGCAGGAGCCACTCCAGCACAGCACGTCCATGTCGCTCGGCATCGGGGGCGCCGAGAGCAACGTGGCCATCGGGCTCCAGCGCCTCGGCACCGACGCCACCTGGGTCGGACGCATCGGAGACGACTCCGCCGGGGATCGGATCGAGCGGGAGCTCAGAGCCGAAGGAGTGCGTGCGCTGTGCATCCGCGATCCCGGCACGGCCACCTCGCTCATGATCAAGGAACGCCGCTCCTCGATGGAGACGCGCGTCTGGTACTACCGCGCGCACAACGCCGGCTCGCGCCTATGCGTCGAGGACCTCGACCCCAGCCTCGTGCAGGGCGCGTCGCTGCTGCATCTCACCGGGATCACACCGGCCCTGTCCCCCTCGGCACGTGAGCTCACCGTGGAGGCCGTCCGCATGGCCGGCGCCGCGCGGGTCCCGGTCTCCTTCGACCTCAACTACCGCCGCAGCCTCTGGCCGCCGGCCAAGGCGGCCGAGCTCTACCGACAGATCATCCCGTTCGTTGACCTCGTCTTCGCCGGCGATGACGAGGCGGCCATTGCCGTCGGCGCATCCGGCACCGCGGACGACCTCGCCCACCGTCTGGTGGCGCTCGGGGCCGGCCAGGCGATCATCAAACTCGGCGCCCGCGGGGCAGCAGCCGTCGCGAACGGTCAATCCTTCACCCAGGAGGCTGTTCCCGTGGTGGTCCGCGACACCGTCGGCGCGGGAGACGCGTTCGTCGCGGGCTACCTCTCCGAGCATCTCGCCGGCAGATCTGTGGAGACCTGCCTCGCAACGGCCGTGAAGGTCGCGGCCTACACCTGCATGGCTGACGGAGACTGGGAAGGCCTTCCCCGGCGACACGAACTGGACGCGCTCACCGCGACCGAGCCCGTGAGCCGGTGACCATCCTGGAGCAACGCATGCGGACCGCAGCGTACTCAGGCCGGCGCACGATGACCGTCGCCGACGCCGTCCCCCAGCCACCGCGGCCGGACGAGGTTCAGATCGCGGTCGCCTACGTCGGTCTGTGCGGCACCGACCTGCACATCCTGCACGGTGAGATGGACGAGCGCGTACGGATCCCCACGATCATCGGGCACGAGATGAGCGGGACCGTCGTGGCGCTCGGTGAGGGGGTGTGGGACTGGTCGGTCGGTGACCGGGTGACGGTGATGCCGCTCGACTGGGACGGCACCTGCCCCGCCTGCCGGGCCGGCCACCAGCACGTCTGCCAGCACCTGAGGATCCTGGGTGTGGACCTGCCCGGCGCGCTGCAGGGTCGATGGAATGTGAAGGCCGCCAGGCTCGTCGCCCTGCCTGATTCGCTCCGCTTGGACCATGCCGCGCTGGTCGAGCCGGCCGCGATCGCCGTCCACGACGTACGCCGGTCCGAGCTCAGCGCCGAAGACAAGGTCGTGGTGGTCGGAGGGGGCCCGATCGGCCTGCTGATCGCCGCGGTCGCGCGCGAGTTCGGCGCCGAGTGCATGGTCGTCGAGATCGACGCCGAGCGCCGCTCGACCGCAGCCGAACTCGGATTCGGCGTCATCGACCCGGCCGCCGAGGACCAGAGCGCCGTGGTGGAGACCTGGACGGGCGGTGCCGGCGCGGACGTCGTCTTCGAGGTCTCCGGCTCCGCCGCTGCCGTGCTCGGCGCGACCGGGTTGGTGAAGGTGCGAGGCACGCTGGTGATCGTGGCCATTCACCCGCAGGCGCGGCCGCTCGACCTGCACCGGGTCTTCCTGCGTGAGCTCCGGATCATCGGAGCGCGCGTCCACCAGCGCGCCGACTTCGAGACGGCGGTCGAACTCCTGGACGGCGGCCGCCTGCCGGCCGACCGCATGATCACCGCCATCGAGCCGATCGCGAATGTCCAAGCCGCATTCCTGGCGCTGGAGTCCGGCGGGGCGATGAAGATCCTCATCGACGTCGGGGGGCAGCACCGGGCACCCTGAACTGGCCACTGCGCAGCCGTCTCCCACTTTCGAAGCCGCGAGTGGCAGGGAACAGCGCAGTTCGTCGAGCGCTCCAGGCTCAACCGGCGGCTCGGTTCGTCGCCCAGCAACGCTCAGCCAGTTCGCGGAGCACCTCGTGGTTCAGCCGATCAAGCCGCTTGACGTAGAGACAGCCCTTGCCGGTGGTGTGTGGGCCCAGCCGCTCCAGCACTTCCTCGTTGCTGCCGTAGTAGGTCAACCCGTAGAGGGTCAGCGCGGCCTTCCGCGGCGACAGGCCGAGTGAGAGCCACTCCCTTTCCCGGCCGTCCGCGGTGCGGTAGCCCATGGTGCCGAATCCGATGATCGAGTCACCCCACATCGTGGGTTCGGCCCCGGTGACCTCCCGGAAGAGCGCGACGACCGTACGGGCGTCGTCGCGGCGTACGGGGTCGGCGACGCTGTCGAGGAAGGCCTCGACGTCGGCGTCGCTCGGTGTGGTCTTGCGGTCCTCACCTGTGGCCATCAAGACATCGTAGGAGCGGAAGCGCCCGCGCGGAGCGCTCGACGCCACCGACTTGCGCGAACGCGGCCGGGGGCATACCGTCGGCACTGCCGGACTAAACCGGTTTAAGAAGGGCCGGGCGTACGCAAGGGGGCGATGACGACGGGCGATCGAAGACCGACCATCGCCGACGTGGCCCGGCATGCCGGGGTCAGCAAGAGCCTGGTCTCCTTCGTGTTCAACGACCGTCCCGGAGTCGCGCCCGACACCCAGGCCAGAATCCTCGCCGCTGCGCAGGAGTTGGGCTGGCGACCCCGACCGAGCGCACGCTCCCTCTCCACCCGTCGCAGCCTCGCCCTCGGGCTGGTGCTGCGCCGCGATCCCCGGGTGATCCTGGCCGACGCATTCTTCCCGGGTTTCATCGCCGGGATCGAGGCGGTGCTGGCCGATGCGGGGCAGGTGCTCGTGCTCAGCATGGTCGCCGACGAACAGTCCGAGGAGCGCTCCTACCGGTCCCTGGCCGACGACCGCCGCGTCGACGGGGTCTTCGTGACCGACCTTCGACAGCACGACTCCCGGCTGACGCTGCTCGTCGAGCTCGGCCTGCCGGCCGTGACCCTCGGCCGGCCCGACGAGGCGTCGCCGTTCCCCTCCGTCGACCTGGACGACCAGCCGGGCGTCCGCGACACCGTGGCGCACCTGCGCGGCCTCGGTCATCGAGACATCGCCTACGTGGCCGGCGACACCACCATGCTCCACGGACGACGGCGCCGGGACTGTTTCGTGGCCGCGATGGACAACCCCGAGGTCGCCGCCGAGCTGATCGAGGACACCGATTTCTCACCCGACGCGGCCGCGCGCGCCACCCGGCGGTTGCTCGAACGGCTGCCGCGGCCGACCGCGATCATGTACGCCAGCGACTCGATGGCTCTGGCCGGTCTCGGCGTGATCCACGCCAGCGGCATGAGAGTTCCCGACGACGTGTCGGTGGCGGGATTCGACGGCACCGAACTCACCAATTTCGTCTTCCCCACCCTGACCACCGTCGTTTCGGATCCGGTGGCCTGGGGCCGCGCGGCAGCCGCCACCTTGCTGTCGTCCATCGCCGACGGACGGGCCCCCGGCGTGCAGTTGCCCGCGGCCGTGCTTCGGGTGGGCCAATCCACCGCTCCCCCTCCCCCTACCGCCGCAGCCCGGCCGAACCACCCACCCATCCGCCCGACCTGAACGAGGAGACCACCGTGCAACGACGCACCCTGAAAACCCTGGCGCTCGCCGCCACCGCTGCGCTCGCCCTCACCGCTTGTGGCGGTGGTGGCTCCGGACCTGCGTCCGAGGCCGATACGGCCACGGGCCCGATCACCATCTGGTACTCCAACAACGAGCAGGAAGTGGCCTGGGGCAAGGCCATGGTCGCGGAGTGGAACGCCGCGCACGCCGATCAGATGATCGAAGCGCAGGAGATCCCGGCCGGCAAGAGCAGCGAGGAAGTCATCGGCGCCGCCATCACCGCCGGCACGGCACCCTGCCTGATCTTCAACACCGCCCCTGCGGCGGTAGGCCAGTTCCAGCGCCAAGGCGGCCTGGTCGACCTGGCCTCGTTCCCTGACGGCGCGAGCTACATCGCCGACCGCTCCGGACCGGTGGCCGATCAGTACAAGTCCCCGGACGGCGGCTTCTACCAGATGCCGTGGAAGTCCAATCCGGTAATGATCTTCTACAACAAGGACCTGTTCCGCAAGGCCGGGCTGGATCCGGAGAATCCGAAGCTTTCCACGTACGCGGAGTTCCTGGACGCGGCACGCGCCATCAAGTCCTCAAAGGCAGCGCCGTACGCGATCTATCCGGCGCCGACCAGTCAGTTCTTCCAGTCCCAGTTCGACTTCATGCCGCTCTACGCCGCCGCCACCAAGGGCCGCTCGATCGTGACCGACGGCAAGGCCACCTTCGCCGACCCGGCCGGGATCGAGGTCGCCACCTTCTGGAAGACGCTGTACGACGAGGGCCTGGCCGGCAAGGAGACCTACCAGGGCGACTCGTTCGCGGACAAGAAGGCCGCGATGGCCATCGTCGGCCCGTGGGCCATCTCGGTCTACGACGGCAAGGTCAAGTGGGGTTCGGTGCCCGTGCCGACCAAGGACGGCCTCCCGGCGGAAGAGACCTACACCTTCAGCGACGCCAAGAACGTCGGGCTGTACAGCGCCTGCAAGAACCGGGGCACCGCGTGGGAGGTCCTGAAGTTCGCCACCAGCACCGAGCAGGACGGCGCCTTGCTGGACAAGACCGGCCAGATGCCGCTGCGCCAGGACCTGCAGTCGGCGTACCCGGACTACTTCAGCGAGAACCCGGCGTACGAGACGTTCGGCAGCCAGGCCGGACGCACCGTCGAGGTACCCGGCGGACCGCGTACGGTCGAGATGCTGCAGACCCTGCGGGACGCCTACACCAAGGCCGTGATCAGCGGGCAGGGCGACCTCACCGCTGAGTTCGAGGCCGCCGCCGCGAAGGTGACCGAACTGGCCGGGCAGAAGTAGCCCGTGACCACGGTGACAGCTCGACCCACCGGGGGGCGGCGCGCAGCCGCCCCCCGGCCGGGGGGTCCGAAGAAGGGGCTGGGTCTGCGCGTCCTCGGCAAGCACCCCCTCGGCTGGCTGTTCAGCGCCCCCTACTTGCTGTTCGTGCTGGTGATCTTCGCCTACCCGCTGCTGTTCGCCGGCTACATGTCGTTCCGCGACTACTTCTTCACCGCGCCCGGAGCGACGGTCGAGCGCCCCTTCATCGGCCTGGCCAACTACACCGCGTTGTTGGCCGACCCCGCGGTGCGCCGGTCGTTCCTCAACGTCGGCATCTTCCTCATCATCAACGTGCCGTTGACCGTAGTGATCTCACTGGTCCTGGCGACCTTGCTGAACCGGGTCACCCGGCTGAAGACGTTCCTCCGGGTGGCCTTCTACGTCCCCTACGTCTCCGCCAGCGTGGCCGTGGTCGCGGTCTGGCTGTTCCTGTTCAGCGGCAGCGGACTGGTGAACCGGCTGCTCGGCTCCCTGGCCCCGGAGCCGACCTGGTTGATCAACCCCAACTGGGCCATGCCGTCGATCGCCTTCTTCGTGACCTGGAAGCAGATGGGCGTCTACATCCTGTTGTATCTGGCCGCGCTGCAGAACGTCGGCCAGGAGCTCTACGAATCCGCGGCGACCGATGGGGCGGGGCGACTGCAGAGCTTCTGGAACGTGACCGTGCCCGGGGTGCGGCCGGCCACCGTGCTGGTGCTGCTGCTGTCCACGGTGACCGGGGCCAACCTGTTCACCGAGCCCTACCTGCTGACCGGCGGCGGCGGTCCGAACGGGGCGTCCAGCTCGCCGGTGTTGATCATGTACCAGCAGGGCATCGAACAGGGCAAGCCCGGCTACGCCTCGGCGATCGGCGTCGTCCTGGTGATCGGCACCCTGATCATCGCTCTCCTGCAGAACCGTCTGGCCGGAGGGAAGGACTGATGTCGCGAGGTCAGGGTCTGCTCCGAGGGTTGGTGCTCGGCCTGGGTGCCGTGGCGTTCCTGTTCCCCTTCTACTACATGATCATCGGGTCCCTGCAACGCACGCTGGACCCCTCCATCGCCGGTGCCTTCCCGCGGCCCGGCAACCTCACCGGCGCCAACTACGCGGCCATCGACGCCCGGATCGACCTGTTTCGCGGACTGGCCAACTCGGGCATCTTCACCGGCGGCGTGCTGATCGGCACGGTGTTCTTCGGTGTCCTGGTCGGTTACGCGCTCTCGGTGCTCCAGTGGCGGGGTCGTACGGCCACCTTCGCGCTCGCGCTGCTGGTCCAGGTCGTCCCGTTCCAGCTGCTGACCGTGCCCCTGTACGTGCTGATCGCGCGCAACTACGGTCTGGCCGACAACTACCTGGGCATGATCCTGCCGTTCGCGATCAACTCGACCGCGGTGATCATCTTCCGGCAGTACTTCCTCCAACTGCCCAAGGAGCTGTTCGAGGCCGCCCGGATCGACGGGGCCGGCGAGATCGGACTGCTCACCCGGGTGGCGCTGCCTCTGGTTCGCCCCGCACTGGTCACCGTCGTCCTGCTCACCTTCATCGGGCCGTGGAACGAGTTCCTGTGGCCGTTCCTGATCACCAAACGCGCCGACATGCAGCCGCTGGCGGTGTCCCTGGCCAACTACATCAGCAACGTCGCCGCAACCGCTGCCAATCCGTTCGGGGCGATCCTGGCCGGGGCGGTCGTCCTCGCCGCCCCGGCGGTCACCCTGTTCATCGTGTTCCAGCGCTACTTCGTCTCCAGTGACCTGGGGTCAGGAGTCAAGGGTTGACCAGTCAGGCGCCGGCGGTGCCGGCCGGAGAGTTCGGCTACCGACTGGTGCGGCTCGGGGTGATCATGAGTCCCGAGCCGGGCAATCCCCTGGAGGCCGACGGGGTCCTCAACCCGGCTTCAGGTCGCGGGCCGGACGGCGAGCTGTACCTGCTGCCGCGCCTGGTGGCCGCCGGCAACGTCTCCCGGGTCGGTCTGGCGCGGGTCGACGTCGTCGATGGAGTGCCGACCTCGGTCAGCCGGGACGGCGTCGTGCTGGCCCCGGACCGCAGCTGGGAGCGGGGCGCCGTGCACGCCGGGGTGGAGGACCCCCGGGTCACCTGGATCGAAGCCCTCGGGCTGCACGTGATGACCTACGTGGCGTACGGACCGCTGGGTCCGCGCACCGCCGTGGCCACGTCGACCGACCTGAGGAACTGGGACCGCCACGGGCCGGTGCACTTCGCCTACGACGACGCGCTCGACTGTGACCTCAACCTGTTCCACAACAAGGACACGCTGTTCTTCCCGGAGCCGGTCCAGACCCCCGACGGCACGCGGGGACTGGCCGTGCTGCACCGGCCGATGTGGGATCTGGACGAGACCAAGCTCGGGGAGGGCCGGCAGGCGCCGGCGGGCCTGCCCGACGGTCGGGACGCGATCTGGATCTCCTTCGTCGGGCTGGACGCGGTGCGGGATGATCTGGGGGCTCTCACCCGCTGGCAGCAGCACCGCTATCTGGCCGGCCCGGAGTTCGGCTTCGAGGAACTCAAGATCGGCGGCGGACCTCCGCCGATCCGCGTCCCGGAGGGATGGTTGCTGATCCATCACGGGGTGACCGGCGAGCTCCTCCGCGGGGTCGCCCACCAACCCCGGGTGAACTACTGTGCCGGCGCGATGATCCTCGACGCCGATCATCCCTGGAAGGTCGTCTGCCGCACCTCCACGCCCCTGCTCGAGGCCGAGACCGACCACGAGCGCTCCGGCATCGTGCCGAACGTCGTCTTCCCGACCGCGATCGAACAGATCGACGGCGTCTCGTACGTGTTCTACGGAATGGCCGATTCCCAGATCGGCGTGGCCCGGCTCGACAGCTCATCTCCCCCGGTCTCGATGGCCGGCCGTTCGAAGGACGCCTCATGATCAAGCTCTCGTTCCTCCGCCGCTTGCTGGCCGCCCTCGCCACGCTGTCGGTGGTCATGGGCCTGGGGGTGGTCACCGTTGGACCGGCTCAGGCCCATGCGCCACGGTTGACCAATACGGCCCACCTGGACTTTCTGCTGGATCGGGTCCGAGTGCCGGAGATCGCCGGGCACACCACCTATCGGCTCGGGTCCGAGCCCGAGGTCACGATGCCCTGGACCTACGCCGACGCCCGCGACGGCGGCACGTTCGAGCGGGTCGGCGGCGGCCCTCCGGACCCCGCGACGGGCTGGTGGGGGCAGGGTGCGTTCAATGCCGACGACATCAGCCGGGCCGCGGTGGTCTACCTGCGGCACTGGCGCCAGTTCGGTGACGCTGCCAGCCGCGACAAGGCGAGAGAACTCCTCCGCGGGTTGACCTACCTGCAGACCACGACGGGCGCCAACCGAGGCAACGTGGTGCTGTGGATTCAGCAGGACGGCACGCTCAACCCGAGCCCGGAGCCCGAGGAACTGCCTGACCCGTCGGATTCCGGACCGAGCTACTGGACGGCCCGCACCATCTGGGCGCTCGGCGAGGGCTACGCCGCCTTCGCCGACACCGACCCGTACTTTGCCGCCTTCCTGCGCGACCGGCTGCAGCTGTCCGTCGGGGCGGTCCAACGGCAGGTACTCAACCGCTACGGCGAGTACCGGATCGCCGACGGCCGCCGCGTGCCGGCGTGGCTGATCGTCAACGGAGCCGACGCCACCGCCGAAGCCACCCTGGGGCTGTCGGCCTATGTCGAGGCCGTCCCGGACGATCCGCGACGCCCGGCGAGTCTTGCGTCAGCTGCTCGAGGGCGTGGCCGAGTTGGGCACCGGGCGCGACCAATGGCCGTACGGGGCGATCCTGCCCTGGGCGGAGTCGCGGTCGATGTGGCACGCCTGGTCCTCACAGATGGCCGGCGCGCTGGCCCGCGGCTCGGTCGTGCTCGACCGACCTGCGCTCCTCCGGCCGGCCGTGCGCGAGGCGGTCAGCTTCGACACCACACTGATCGCCGCGGGCGGCCCGGACAACGGCTGGTTCCCGACTCCGGCGGACCGCGTCCAGATCGCGTACGGGATCGACTCCCGCGTGCAGAACCTGCTGACCACCGCCGACGCGGCGCACCTGCCTGGTCTGCGCTCGCTGGCCGCGATGCACGCCAGCTGGTTCTTCGGGGCCAACCGGTCCGGCGTGCCGATGTACGACCCGGCCACCGGGGTCACCTTCGACGGGCTCCAGCCCGACGGCTCGGTGAACCACAACAGCGGGGCGGAGAGCACCATCCACGGCCTGCTGACCATGCTTGCCCTCGACGCCCATCCCCAGGTCGCCGCCCAGGCCACTGCCTGGCGCGACACCCCCGAGCACTCCGGATTGGTCTCCACCGAAGCCGAGAGCGCCAGTCCGACCAGCGGCACGGTCATCACCCCGGAATCGGCGTGGACCGGAGAGTCGCTGTACGGCGGGGGAGCCTTCCTGCGGCTGCAGCCCGGCGAGCGCGCACGGATCGACCTCGGACCCGCCACCCAGGCGAGGGTGCTCGAACCGGTGGCGTGGCAGGCCGAAGGCGGGAAAGCGACCAGCCGTTGGACGGTCGGATCGCGCAGCGACCAGCTGAGGCACCGCGTGGGGGCCCAAGGCATCACCGTCGTTTCGGGCGCCCTGCTGCCGCAGCGACTGCGACCCCGGCTACCGGCGACCGAGACTGCGGTGACCGTCCGCGCCGTCCGAGGCACCGTCGATCTCGACGCGGTGATCAGCCGACCCATCGTCTCGGCGAGCAGCTACGGCACGGGCTCGGATCGCACCTGGATGCTGGCCTCGATCGCCGCAAAGGCGACCACGTACCGGGTGGCGGTGGGTGCACCGAAGCTCGCCCGCAGCTACGACGCCCAGGGTCGGCTCGTCCGGCAGAGCCGGGTCGCCGGCTCTGCCGACGTCTGGCTCGCTCCCGGCGGATTCGCGGTCATCGGGGCCGGCTGATGCTGAAGCTCGACGGCATGATCGTGGCATGACCCGGTGGAACGACTAGGTCGCCTGGCCGAGGCACCGATGCGCGAGATCTGCGCCGCCCTGGCGATCGCCGTCGACTGCAGCTGAGTTGACCCCGCCGCCCGTCAACGCGATCCGCCTGTGAGCGGCGCATGCTCGTGGTCGTTGCAGACGGACCCAAACGATAGCATAATGCAAGCATGACCAATGTGTTGATCCGGGACCTCCCCGACGAGACTCACCGCAAGCTCCTCCGTCGTGCTGAACAGCGCGGACAGTCGCTACAGCAGTACCTGGCCGCCGAACTGACCCGGCTGGCGGTCTCGCCCACGTTGCAGGACGTTCTCCAGCGGATCGACACTCGTCACGGCGGCCAGGTCGGCCTGGACCAGGCGGCAGCAGATCTGGCAGATGAGCGTTCCATCCGGTGATCGTCGTCGACGCCTCCGTGTTGGCCAACGCCATCGGAGACGACGAGGAGTCTGGTCGGCGGGCCCGTGAGCTCCTCCGCAAGCATCGAGAACTCGCCGCACCTGATCTCGTTGACGTCGAGACAGCGGCAGTCCTTCGGCGGCGGTGGCTCGCTCGCACCATCAGCGACGAGCGATTCGAGCAAGCGATCGAGGACCTCACTGACATCCCGCTGGCCAGATTCCCCACGCGTGGCCTGATGCGACGAGCCTTCGAGTTGCGTGCGAACGTCACGGCGTACGACGCGTGCTACGTCGCCCTCGCCGAGGCGCTCGACTGGCCGCTTTGCACCGCCGACCGACGTCTAGCTCGCGCCTCCGGACTACGGTGCACCTTCATGCTGATAGCGCTTCCCGGCTGATCGTAGGCAAAAGCATCCCTCCGCGCACTCATGGAGTGGTAGCCGTCCGTCATGCGGGACGCACGCAGGAGCCGACCGTCACCCGGCACTGCCGGGGATGGACAGCCTCATCCGCGATGTGGTGGTCAGGACTGGACCTGGGCAGAGCGATACTGGCTGGTCTGATCTTCAGAGTGAAGAGGACTGCCGGATGGAATGCCCGCTGTGTCGGCAAGCCATGGAGGTCGGGGGCGGAACGGCCCGAGTTGCGTGCCGTGCGAGAGTAAATCCGTGGCTTCTGAAGCATCAGTGGCGCGCGAGGGGAGAGCCGGCGACGTCCTGGCCCCTGTCGTCGTGCACGATCTCGAGGGCAGCGAGTTCTGCGTGGCATGAGGCCCGACGACCGCGCTGACTCCAGCGGACCTCCGGGTCTGCATGTCGTTCCCGCGAATCGCGCGTCGACCGAGGACCTGCGGGGGCTGTTCGGGCCTCGGGGTGCCGCCGCGCGCTGCCAGTGTCAGCGCTATCGACTCGAATACGGGGAGTCCTTCGCGAAGCAGCCAGTCGAGGAACGAAGGCACCGGTTGGAGCAGCAGACAGGTTGCGGGTATGCCGACGCACCCACGAGCGGCCTGGTCGCCTGGCTCGATGATGTCCCGGTGGGGTGGTGCGCCGTGGGTCCGCGGTCCGATCTGTGCGGGCTCGTCCGTGTCTTCACCGTGCCGTGGAAGGACCGGCAGGAGGATCGCGCAGACTCCACGGTCTGGGCGGTGACCTGCGTCTTCGTCCGAGTGGGCCACCGCCGACACGGCATCGGGTCGGCGCTGGTTCGCGCGACCGTTGCGCACGCTCGGGCGGAAGGCGCCCGGGCCGTCGAGGGCTATCCGATCACCACGACCGCGGTGATCGACGAAGAACTGCACGTCGGCACGGTCGGCATGTTCACCGACGCTGGCTTCGCTCAGGTCAGCGAGCCCACCCCGCGCCGGGTGGTCATGCGCCGGGAGCTCTGAGACCGCAGCAAGCTCTCGGTCTCACCCGTGGCGGCGCCGCGCTCCCACTCCTGGACTGCGCAAGCACGCCGTCGACGGCTTCGGCTGAACCGCGCCTGCCCCACGATCCCCGGCTCAGCCCGCACGGCGCCCCACCACGTAGAGGCGCTCGGTCGCGAGCTCGGTCACCAAGTCGGTCGGCAGCGGGCTCCGCCGGTACCACTCGATGTCGGCCAGTCCGGCCGCCTGCACCGCGGCGATGACGGCGTCCACGTCGTGCAGCACGAAGTCCAGGTCGGTGGCGACACCCCACAGCTCCTCGGGATGGTGCACCTGGTTGCCGATGTGAAGGGCGACCGCCAGGACGCCGCCGCGGCGCAGGACGCGGGCCAATCCGGCCACGGTTGCCGCAAGCTCGGACTGCGCCAGGTGGGCGAAGGCGTACCACGCGGTCAGCACGGCCCAGCCCGGGTCGCGCGGGTCACCCCCGCGCGGCATCGGCGGCACCGCGAAGTTTCCCTGCACCCACTGGAGGCCCGGCTCAGCCGCGCGCGCCTCCGCGATCATCGTCGGCGACAAGTCGAGTCCGGTCATCGCCGTGCCGTGTCCGGCCAGGTATCGGGCCACCTGGCCAGGTCCGCACCCGACGTCCAGACCCTGCCCGCCTGCAGCCTCCGCCGCGAGCCGGGCGAGTAGCCACCGGTCGAACGGCTGACCGTCCAGCTCCTCGGCCAGTTCCGCGGCGTAGCGTTCGGCCAGCCGGTCGTACTCACCCGCGACGTGGCGGTCCCGGGCCGCCGCCCCGTCAGCCAGCACGCACTCGCGGTCGACGGGCGGGATCGGTGCGGGCGCGTCCAGCTCCGCTGCGCCGAGCAGGTGGGTCCAGCGCCGGTCGTGCTGGCCCGGTCGCCGTTCCAGTTCGCGGACCAGCGGCGGGTCGGTGGTGGCCATCGCGCGCAGGACGCCCTCGACGGCCTCGCGATCGGCGAAGGGATGCAGCCGATCGGTCCGCGGGCGCAACTCGCCGGCGGTTTGGGCGCCCCGAAGGAGCAGCGCGGTCAGCAGTGCCACCTGGGCTGGATCGAGCGCCAGGTGCTCCTCCAGTCGTTGGTGGTACTTCACCACGCGGAGGCCGGTGGGCTTGACGAAGCGGACCAGCCCGCGATCGCGGAGGCGCCCCAACCCGTCGAGGATGGTCACCTCGTCGTAGGTGACCACCGGGTCGCGGCCCGTGGACTGGTTGCAGGCCGTGCGGAGCCCGTTGAGGGAGAGCGGATAGGTGTCGGGCACCGTTCGCTGCTTCTCCAACAGGGCTCCCAACACCCCTTGCTCGACCGGGTCCAACACCACGTCATCCGACACGTGCTCAGCCTGTCATGGCCGATGTTCACAGCCCCTGCACAGCCTGCTGTGGGTCTCCGTCAAGGCTGGGGCGTCAGGATCGGTGGCAGATCGAGAGGGGATCAGATCGCGATGACCGATGTGCAGCACGCGCAGGGCGTTCCGGCGTCCGGCTCCATCGGCCCGGCGGAGGGAGCATGAGCACCCTTACCGCTCCGCCGACCGGCGCACTTGCGTCACCTCCTGAGCGCCGGATCGACGGTGCCGCGCGCCTCGACGCCGGGGTCCGCCTGGCGACGAGCGTGTTCGCGTGGTTCGGCCTGCTCCTGGTCACCTACTGGTGGGTAGCCGACGGCGGCGTGATCGACCTGGCGACCTGGGCCTCGGGACTCACCTCGGTGGGCCGGATCACCGGCCTCTGGTCAGCCGACCTGTTGCTCATCCAGGTGCTGCTGATGGCGCGGCTGCCACCGCTCGAGCACGCCTTCGGGCGCGACCGGCTCGCCCGCATCCATCGGATCGTCGGCTTCTTGTCCTTCGCCCTGATGCTCTCCCACATCGGGACGATCATTGCGGGCTACGCCTCCGCCCGCTGGTCCGCGGTGCCTTCGACCACCTGGGAACTTCTCACCAGCTACAGCGGCATCCTGCTCGCCGTCGGCGGCACCGCCTGCCTGATCATGGTCGTCGCGACCAGCATCGAGGCCTCCCGGCGCCGGCTCCGCTACGAGTCGTGGCACCTGCTGCACCTCTACGGCTACCTCGGCGTCGGGCTCGCGCTACCGCACCAGCTCTGGACCGGCCAGGAGTTCCTGCGGTCGACCGGAGCCACCCTCTACTGGTGGAGCCTGTGGATCGCCGCGGCCCTCGCCGTCGTCGCCTGGCGGCTCGGCCTGCCGTTGTGGCGCAACCTGCGCCACCGCCTTCGGGTCACCGCGGTGGTCAGGGAGTCCTCCGACGTCGTGTCGGTGTACCTGGCCGGTCGGCGGCTGGACCGTCTGCCCGTACGCGCCGGGCAGTTCGTCAACGTGCGGTTCCTCGGCGGACCCGGCTGGACCCGATCCAATCCGTACTCCCTCTCGGCGGCCCCGGACGGCCTCAGCCTGCGCATCACCGCCAAGGCGCTCGGTGAGGGAAGTGCGCGGCTGGCGCACCTGCGACCCGGCAGCCCGGCGCTGATCGAGGGGCCGTACGGGCGGCTCAGCAGCCGGGCGCGCACCCGGCGCGGCGTGGTGTTCGCCGGGGCCGGCGTCGGCATCACCCCCCTGCGAGCCCTGGCCGAAGGCCTCGACTACACCCCCGGCGAGGCGGTCTTCCTGCAGCGCTACACCGACGAGCCCCTGTTCAGCCACGAGCTCAGCGTCCTCGCCGCGGAGAAGGGACTACGCGTGATCCCGCTGCCCGGGCCGCGCCGCACGGCAACCTCGGTCCTGGGCCCGGTCGGCGGCGGAGACGAGCTCGCCGCGCTGCAGCGGTGGATTCCCGGCCTGGCCGACCGCGACGTCTTCCTGTGCGGCCCCACCGCCTGGACCGACGGCTTCACCGAGCTCGCGCTGGCCGCAGGAGTCCCCCGCGAACGTATCCACACCGAGAGCTTTGGATGGTGACCCGATGAGAAGAATCGTCCTCTGGCTGGCCTCGACGATCACGGTCGTGGTCCTGATGTTCGGTTACCACACCTCGACGACCTCGGTGTCCGGCTCAGCCGTCCCCAGTGCGGCGACCCCGAGTGCGAGCACCGGCCCCGGCACGAGCGCGCCCAGCACGACGAGTCCCAGCACGAGCGGGCCCAGCACCCCGTCGACGGGCACGAAGACCTACACCGGATCGGTCGCGCAGACCCGCTGGGGGCCGGTCCAGGTGGAGATCACCGCGTCCAACGGGAAGATCACCGCGGTGGACGTGGTCGAGTACCCCCAGGGAAACCCCAAGGATGCCGAGATCAACGCGCGCGCCCTGCCGATCCTGGTGGACAGCACCCTCAGCGCCCAGAGCGCGCAGATCGACATGGTCAGCGGTGCCACGATCACCAGCGAGGGCTACCTGCAGAGTCTGCAGTCGGCCCTCGACCAGGCGGGGATGTGAGCCCGGGGGTGACCAGCGGGGTCGCCGGCGACCGCCGGATCCACCGCAGGGTGGAACATCTCATGGGGATGCCGATCAGTCTGGCGTTACGCGGGGTACAGGCTGACACCGAGGCGGGAAGGAGCGCGTGGGCGGCCGTGCTCGACCAGCTCCGCGAGGTCGACCGGGTCTTCAGCACCTACCGCGACGACTCCGTGATCAATCGCCTCGCCCGCGGCGAGCTCACCCTGGCCGGCTGCCCGAGCGAGGTGACCGAGGTGCTTGAACTCGGCGCGGAGGCCGAACGCCAATCCGGCGGAGCCTTCTCGATCCACCTCCCCGGCGAGGATCTGATCCCGCGGCTGGATCCGAGCGGAGTCGTCAAGGGCTGGGCTATCGAGCGGGCGTCCGCCCTGCTCCGAGACCTCGCTGACACCGACTTCTGCCTGTCCGCCGGGGGTGACATGGTCTGTCGGACGAGCGGCCCGGAGAGCCCGTCCTGGCGGATCGGCATCGAGCATCCCACCGCCGACCGCCGGCTGGTCGCCGTGGTCCCGGTGCGGAACGGGGCGGTGGCCACCTCGGGGACCGTTCATCGCGGACAGCACCTGGTCGATGCCCGAACCGGATGTCCGCCCCGCGGCGTGGCCTCGGTCACCGTCATCGGGCCGTCGCTGACCTGGGCCGACATCGACGCCACCGCCGCCTACGCGCAAGGGGCGCAGGCGGCCGATTGGCTGCGCGGCCGACCCGGTCGTACGGGGCTGGTCGTCTGGCCGGACGGGTCGACCACAACGGTCGACGGACGCCAGGCCGGCTCACCGCTGGTCGAGCGGCTGACCGCTGGTCGAGCGGCTGACCGCTGGTCGAGCAGCTGACCGCTGGTCGAGGCGGGCGGGCGGTTCCGGGTCCTCACCGGATCGGGCGTGCCACCACGATCAGGTTGCGGCTGTAGCCGCCACGATCGGGTCGGAACTCGCCCGCGCAGGTGATCAGCACCAGCCGCGGCGGCCCGCCGATGTCGAAGACCTCGTCGTCCTCGACGAGATCGCTGCGCGGCAGTTCGCGGACGGCGGTGATCGCGTAGGCCTGGCGCAGGCGGCCCGCGGTGAGGATCACCCGCTCCCCCGCCTTGATGTTCCAGAGGCGGAAGAAGAATCCGAGGCCGCCGTCCAGGGTGTCGACGTGGCCGGCGATCACCGTCGACCCGAAGGGATCGCCGACGTAGGAGCTCCCGTCCCACCAGCCGACCTTCGCGCCGTCCTCCGGGACGACGAGCTCGTTGCCGACGGTGGCCACCGGCACCACGGCCGCCGATGTGCCACCGGGCAGATCGATCCGCTCCGGAACGAACCGCGGCGTATCGCTGGCCGCGAGTCGCGCCTCGCCGGCGGTCGCCGTCGCGGGCGCCGGGGTCGGGGCGACCGGCGTGGTCGGCTCCGCATTCCCGACCCGCGGTGCACCAGGCATGCCCGGCACCGGCAGGACGGCGATCTGCGCCGCCACCACTCCCAGCAGGACGACGGAGGTGATCAGTTGGACGCCGATCGCGGCCCGCGGCTTCGGTTGCCGGCCGCTCCACCCGCCCGCCAGGCCCGGCAGGAACCGCTCACGGAAGGCCAACCTCCGCCCGTAGGCGACGACATGCCGGCTCGCCGCCAGCGTCCCCACCAGCACCAGCAGCTCGACGAGCAGGAGCACGCCCGGAGCGGGATGCCGCCGTCCCACGGGTGACCAGGTGCTGGCCGATGGCGCTGACCGCCAGTACGGCCACGGTGAGCCCGGAGAACCGGGAGAACCGCGTCCAAACGGGATCGAGCCCGGCCGGGCGGTTGTTCGGGAGGATCAGCGCGGCGAGGGCCACCGTGCTGCCCACCCAGGCGGCCAGCGACAGCAGGTGAGTGCCCGTCGTAGCGGCCATCGCGGCGGCCATCGCGCTGACCGGGGGAGAAGCCAATCCGGCCGACTCGACGCTCAACGTGATAGTCGTGACGCCGATCAGGACGAGGACGACGACCCGTCGCGCACCACGTACCGGCCCGCGGAGGAGCTCGGCTCCGAAGAAGGCGGCCATGGCGAGGACGGCGAGACGTACGAGCAACCAGGTGCCGCGTCCGGCCACGACCGTCTCGCCCAGCGGCGAATCGCCGATGCGCAGGGTGATGAGAGCCTCGGCGAGCGTCCCCAGGCCGATCAGCACGGCACCCGCCACCGCGACTGCGCGTAACCGGCGTACGGCGTGGCCTGCAGGCCAGACCAGCGACCAGAAGACGCCGATCCCGGCCAGGAGGACGTAGCCGAGGTAGACGGCGCCCCACGAGTCCGCCAGCATCACGAGTCGGTCACTGTCCATGAAGAAGTTCAGTGCCTCAGCGCCGCGCCGGCCGGTCGTACTGCACCAACACTCTCGACCGGTCGTACGGGATCGGGCGCTCCGTCTGGAATCTCGGGGCAGCACCGGCGGCGCACGCCGTCTGCGCCAGCGGAAGCTGCGGGCAGCTGATCGACAGCACGGTCTTGCCCGCCACCACCACGGTGACCGGCAAGTCGCCCGGCAGCCGGCCGATGAGCGGGCCGACCGCGGCCAGCATGCGACCGGCCGTCGCGGGTGCGCTGACGACGCTTGCCTGCGTGAGCCGGTAGCGAAGTTCCACGTGACGGGCAGGCGACGCCCAGCGAATCGTCACCTCGCTGCTCAGGGGACCGTCCGGAACGGCCGGCACCTGCCCGTCCGCACTGACCTGCACAGCGATCGCCGTCGGGCGCAACCGCTCGAAGGCGGTGCCGGCGTCGGCGACGGACGGGGGTCGCAGCACAGCCTCGGTCACGGCCTCCGGGAACGTGATCACCTCGCTGACCAGGAAGGCCCCGTCGGCGTCGGGACGGACCGTGAGGGTGATGCCGGGCCGGCCGGCGGCGGCGGTGGAATGGCTCGAGGCCCGAGACGACCCCGGACTCACCGACGGACTGCCCACCGACGGACTGCCCACCGACGGAGTGCTCACCGACGGAGTGCTCACCGAGGGAGTGCTCACCGAGGGAGTGCTCACCGAGGTGGGTACCGGGGCGGCGGAGCCTGACCAGGGGAGCCCGAAACCGACGGCGACAGCGGCGCCGAGCAGCGCGCTGACGGTCACCGCGCCGAGCGAACGTCGCACGATTCCGCCCGCGCGAGACCCGGTCACGTCTACCTCCCCCGAGGATTTTGCGGGCTGGTCCGAGATGTGCGTCGATTCCCAGAACCGACGGTGGAACCTCAGTGTGCACGACTACGCTGCTGCTGACCACCCTGCCGAGCTTGCGCCGATCAGGCCGCATCCGGTGGGGCCACTCGCAGTCTCAACCTCGGGGGTTGACCGTATGAGTCATCGTGGGTTGCGCAGGACGTGGATCGCCGCGGTCGGTGGTCTTCTGCTCGCGCTCATGTCGGCGGGGCTCACGCCCAGCGCCGCAGCCGCACAGACCGACATCTACATCGTTCAGGGCCTGCCGGGTCGAACCGTCTCGGTGGCCGTCGACGGCACTGCCGTGGTCGCCGGGCTGGCCGGGGGCAAGGTGGGTGGACCGTTCCGGGTCAAGAGTGGTACGCGGACGGTGACGGTCAACGAGGGCAGCCAGACTCTGGTGAGCAGCAAGGTCAAGCTGCCGGAGGGCTCCAACTCCGACGTCGTGGTCCACCTGCCCGCCTCACCCACCGGCGACCCGGTCGTGACCCGTTTTGACAACCACCTGCAGTCGGTGCAGGGGGGCAAGGCCGCGCATGCCGTGGCGCACGTCGCTGCCGCCGGTCCGATCGACATCAGGGTGGACAAGAAGGTCATCTTCGCCAACGTCGCGGTCGGGGAGTACCTCTACAAGGTGGTCCCCGCGATGACGTACCGCGTCGACTTCGTTCCGACCGGTAAGTCCGACCCCCTGCTCGGCCCGGTGGACGTCATGGTGGAGCCGGCCATGTTGACCTGGTTGTTCGCGATCGGCACGCCGGGCAAGGACCTCGCTGTCGTCCGCCACGTGATCGCTCTCTCCGACAGCAAAGGGTCGAAGCGCCCGTCCGACGTCGACACCGGTACGGGTGGTCAGGCTGCCGCCTGGGCGGCCAGGGGCGGGCGCTGATCCGCGCGACGGGGGTCAGCGGACGCCGAGCCGCGAGCCGGTCCGGACAGCGTTCACGACCGCGGTGACACCGCGTACGGAATCGACGGTCACCAGCTGCTGCCCGAGGTGAAGGGGAGCCGCGTCGACCTTCAGCTCGGCCGACGCCTTCCAGTAGGTCAGGGCGAGGGCCACGTCGGCGAGTCCGCGCACCGGTGGCAGGTCGGGTCGGGCGGCGAGCATCAGCGATTCCAGCTGACAGGACGGAATCGTGTCGGGGATGCGCAGGCCGGTCAGGTGCGTCGCGTACGGGCGGAGCACCGGATCGTCGGAGGTGGTCCGCCGCGACGGCCCCGCGGTCAGCAGACCGCCGCCCACCACCACCACGTCGCCCTGGTCGGCCATCCGGCGGATCGCTGACGCGGTGTCGAAGCAGTGCGGGAAGGAGTCGTCGACCACGATCGTCCCCGGGCGCAGCAGGTCGATGTCCAGCGCGGTCCGATCGGCGCTGATCGCCGCGATGATCAGGTCTGCCTGGTAGGCGCCGACCGGGAGGCGGAGGTCCGGTCCGCACACCTCGAACTCTGCCGAGCAGCCGCGGTTGCGCAGCGCCGCGGCGAGTTCGCTCAGGTGCTGGGCGCGCCCGGCCACATCACACAGCAGCACCCGCTGCGGGACGCCCAGCTCGAGGGCCAGCAGCAGGTCCAGCGACGACGAGCCGATCGACCCCAGCCCGACCACGGTCATGGTGCGCTCGGACAGGTCCGACCCCGCCTCGACGAGGGCGCGCAGCGTTGTCTTGACCACCGACGCGGCGGTCACGGCGTGGCCGGTGGTGACGCGCGGGGCCGCCGGGTCCAGGTCCGCCACGATGCCGAAGCCGTAAGCGGTGTGGGCCGGGATCATCCCGGCCAGGGACACCGCGCGAGCTCCCAAGTCCGACGCCACGCGTACTGCACGCGCGACGTCGCGGCCCAGCGAGCCGCCGGCTGTCGGCGCCAGCTCGTCGGCGAAGGTGGGCAGGCAGATGAACCCCGAGCGCCCGAGTGGCGTGGTCAGCTCCTCCAGGAGCCGAGGCTGACCGTCGGGGAACAGGGCGGATCGGACCGACTCGCGGAGCCCGTCCGAGGCGGGGATCCCGACCTGCGCGGCCAGGTGGTGCGGCGCCGGGAGGTAGCCGATCAGGGCCGCGGCCAGGCGCCGGGTCGGGGTGCTGCGCGTCCCCGACGCGCCAGAGCGGGGCGCGGCGGCGTGAGACGTGCTCGACGGCTGCGCGGCGTCGGTCAGCTCGCGCCGCAGCCCGGCCGCGAAGGCTTCGAGGTCGGCGGTCGGCAGCACCCCGGCGGAGGCCCGTACCGTCACCCGCAGGCTGCCGTCGATCGGCCGAGCGGTCAGCAGCAGGTCGGTGCCGATCTGCGGCGGCTCGATCTCGGTGGCGCCGTCGTCCCAGCTCAGCCGGAGCCGCTCGCCGGCGATCGGACCGAGCGCGTCGAAGTCGAGGTAGCTGAACAAGAACTGGGCGCCGAGCGAGGACACCTGCGCCGAGCCGGCGGCATCGTGGAGGCGCTGCTGGATGGTCGAATCACTCGACCGGGCCCGGTGGACGGCCGCTGCCACGAAGGAGAGCTGCGCGGCCAGCGTCGATCCCGGAGCGCGGACCCGCACCGGGACCACCGTCGCCAGTGGCCCGACCATTCGATGCAGATCTGCCAAGGCATGATCCCGCCCGGTGACCGCGACCCCGAGCAGCAGGTCCGACTGGCCGGTCAGCCGCGCCAGCGATCGGTAGTAGGCGGTCAGCACCACCGCGTACGGGGTGGTTCCGGCGGCACGTGTGCGCTCCCGGAGCGCCGCGGTTGTCGGTTGGTCCAGGGTGAAGCTGGCGCTACCGGGGGCGGGGCCGGCATGGCCGGGACGGCGGAGGACCGGCGGCGCGTACGCGGGATCCGGTTCGGGTGGAGGTGCCGCGGACCCCGCTCGGCCGGGTTCGGCCAGGATCAGCTCGACGTAGTCCCGGAACGTGCTGCGCAGCGGCGACAGGGTGCCCGCCGCCCCTGCCACCACCTCGTCGTAGAGAACCAGCAGGTCCTGGGCCAGGACGACGACGCTGTAGCCGTCACCGACCAGGTGATGGGCGTGCACCACGAAGGCCTGCTCCAGCGGGCCGACGCGCAGGACCTGCAGGCGGATCAGCGGCCAGGCCGCAGGGTCGAAGCGATGCCGACGTTCCTCGGCCAGGCGCTGCGGCAGCTCGCCCGCCTCGATCACGTCGAACTGCACGGGCAGCTCAGCCGCCGTCTGGACCTCCTGCACCACAGGGCGCTGGCCGGCCCGGATCACGGTCCGGAGCATCGGGTGGCGCTCGACGAGCCGGTCGACCGCACGCTGGAAGGCGGCCGGATCCAGCGGCCCGGTCAACCGGAAGCAGGCCAGCCAACTGGTCCGCGCCTGCGGCGACAAGGCCTCGGCCAGCAGGAATCCCCGCTGGGCCGGGCTGAGCGGGAACTCCCCGTCGGCGCGGCGCCGGCGACGGGGAGCCGCCCCCTCCACCTCGGCCCCGGCGGCGCTGACCGCTTCGGCGAGACCGGCCAGCGTGCGATGTCGATAGAGCGCGGTCGGGGCGGGCAGGTAGGGGAAGTGAGCCTCCAGCCGGGCGAAGACTTCGAGGACCGCGATCGAGTCGCCGCCGAGAGCGAAGAAGTCGTCCTGCCCCGAGAGCTGGTCGACGCCCAGCACCTCCCGCCACACCGACGCCACGAGCTGCTCGGTCGGCGTGGGCGCCGGTGTCCGGCGGCCTCCGGAGCGGGCGGCTCGCGCGCAGGGTCGGGGAGTCGCGCGAGGTCGAGCTTGCCAGCCGCAGTCCGGGGCAGCTGGTCGAGCACGACGAACCGGGCGGGTACGAGGTAGTCGGGCAGCCGAACGACGAGGTGGGCGCGCAGCTGTTCGGCGGTCGTCTCTGGCTCGTCCGGCCAGACCTGGACGTAGGCGACGAGCCGCATCCCCTCGGAACCGGGCGTCGGCCGAGCAACCACGGCCGCCTGGGCCACCGCCGGATGGTCGCGCAGGGTGGCCTCGACCTCCCCGGGTTCGACGCGATGCCCGCGGATCTTCACCTGTTCATCGGTCCGGCCGACAAAGTCCAATGCGCCGTCGGGCCGGCGGACCACGCGGTCGCCGGTCCGGTAATAGCGCAGTCCGCCCCGCACGACGAAGGCCCGCGCGGTCAGGTCCGGCTCATCGAGATAGCCGGGAGAAAGGCCCGGCCCGGCGACCAGCAGTTCCCCGGGCTCCCCGTCCGGGCAGCTCGTCCCGCCCGGATCGACGACGTCGACCACCGTCTGCGCCACCGGTCGACCGATGGGGATGCGGGTCAGCGCCTCGTCAGGTCGCGAATCGACGACGTGGTAGGTCGCGTTGATGGTCGCCTCGGTCGGCCCGTACAGGTTGACCAGGCGCTGGCCCGGCCCGAAGAGGTCGAACCAGCGGCGCACGGACCCCGCCGACAACGCCTCGCCGCCGACGTGGACCCAGCGCAGGCTCGCCAGGTCCGGGGTTGGGCCGCCGGACGCGACTCTCCGCTCGGCGGCGCGCAGGAGGTGCTCCCACAGGGTGGGCACCGAGCTCCACACGGTGATCCCGCGGCGCTCGATCAGCGCGAGCAGGCGCGCCGGATCGCGCACCGAGTCCCGCGACGCAGTGACCACCGTCGCGCCGACCAGCAGCGGTGCCAGCAGCTGCCGGACCGACGCGTCGAAGCAGATCGGAGCGGTGGCGAGCATCCGGTCGCTACGCGCGGTAGCCGAACGTGTCGATCGCCCAGTCCAGGTAGGTGCCCATCGCGCGGTGCGTGATCGGCACGCCCTTCGGTCGCCCGGTCGTCCCCGAGGTGAAGATGACGTACGCGAGGTCATCGGGCGCCGGGCACGCCGCCGGCCCGCCCACTGGCCCGTCCGGGCCGGCCTCCACCAGGGCGAGCCGAGACCGGCCTAGCGCTACGGCGGCGTCGCGGGTCGGCCCGTGACACACCACCGCCGTGACGCGGGCTCGGTCCACCTGGTCACGCAGCCGCGCCGGCGGATGGGTGACGTCCAGGGGCACCCAGGTGGCACCCGCATAGAGGATGCCGAGAAGGCCGATGACGGTGGCCGCGCCGGGCTGGGTCAGCAGCGCGACCCGGTCATTGGCGCGGCTGCCGTCGGCGCGCAGGCGTGCTGCCAGGTGCGAGGCCGACCGGTCGAGCTCGCGGTAGCTGAGGGGCCGCCCACCGTCGTCGACCGCGACCGCAGTGGGGGCGCGTCGGCACTGCGCCCTGATGCGCTCGGCGACCGAGAGCGCCGGCCCCGGCCGCGGCCCGTGTCCCCGACCCGGCCCAGCCAGCGACGCCAGCTGCGCCCGCAGGTCGCGGGTGAATCGCTCGATCGTCGGGGGCCGGAACAGGCGCGCCGGGTAGTTCCAGGAGAAGCGCAGCGCTTCCTCGAACTCCCAGCACACCAGGCCGAGCCTGGTCGCGGCCGATGCGGTCCGGGCGGCGGTCTCGACGACCCGCACCGGGCAGTCGAGTACAGGCTCCAGCGGAAAGCGGGCGAAGCTGAAGCTGGCGGCGCCGGTCGTCCGCGGCGCGGCGTCGACCGTCGGCAGCAGGCGGGCCAGGTCCAGGGTGGTCACGCGTCCGTGCCGCTCACTGGCGAGCCAGGCTGCGCGGACGGCCCCGGCCAGGTTGGCCGGGTCGAACGGGTCGGCGGGGTCGAGCGGGCCCGGGGAGTCGAACTGGTCCGTCGGGTCAGGGGGAACGGGCAGGTCGACTCGGAGCGAGATCGGCAGGGTGTCGGCGAAGCAGCCCACCATCCGCGTCAGGTCGGCCAGTCGCGCCTCGCGGCCGGCCCGCGCGACGTTCACGGTGACCTGCGGGTCGTCGGTCCAGCCAGCCAGGGCGCGCAGGAACCCGCTCAGGACCAGGTGGAACAGCGAGACGTCGAGGCTCACCGCCCGCTCCCGAAGTGCACGGGTGAGGCCGGCGTCGATGTCGAACTGGTGGGCGATCAGCGGTGGGGCCGGGGCACGGTGCGGGTCGGCGTCGTACGGCAGCACCCCGGCCGGGGGAAGCGAGCCCAGCCACTCGGTCCAGTAGCCGAGGTCGCCGGCGAAGTCCTGCGACGACCGCTGCTCCTCGAGCAGCTCGGTGTAGTCGCGGAAGGTGGAGGTCAGCGGCGCCAACTCGGGAGGCTGCTGCCGCGCCAGCGCGCTGTACACCTGCCACAGCTCCGCGCAGAGCAGATGGAGGCTCGCCCCGTCGGCAGCAGCGTGGTGCAGGACGATCAGCAGCGAACTGCGCTGCGGACTCTCCTCCACGAGCACCGCGCGTACCGGCCCCTCCTCGGCCAGGTCGACCACGCGGTTGCACAGCTCGTCCTCGACGGGCTCCAGGCGACCGGTCAGCTCCCGCGTGGTGAACCACTCCGGCCAGTCGTGATCGGTGACCGGCTGGATCCACTGCCTCGGTCCAGCGCCGCCTGCGGTGATCCGCAGCCGCAACATCGGGTGGCGCCGCTCGAGCACGGCCAGCGACCGGGCGAGCACCCGCTGGTCGAGAGCGCCGGAAACGGTCTGCCGGAGATAGGCGTACGCGGCGACGTCGGGATGGAGTCGGCCGTTGGTGTGGAAGGCCAGCTGGACCGGGGTCAGCGCAAAGGGCTCCGACAGCTGCCGCGGTGGCCGCGTCCCCGTGGTCGGGGTCGGGGTCGTGGCTGCGTGCGGGTCGGGGCCGGGGTCGGCGCCGTGGGCCGGGGCCGGGGCCGCCGGGCTGCTCGCCAGATGAGCCGACAGCTGGGCGATCGACGGGTGCTCGAACAGCAAGGTTGCCGGCAGCTCCCGGCCCAGTTGCCGCTCGAGCTTGCGGACCAGATCGACGGCGGCGAGCGAGTCCAGGCCCAGGGTGAGCAGCGACACCTCGTCGTCGAGATCCTCCGGCTGCTGACCGAGCTCGCCGGCGATCAGAGCGGCGACGACGTCGCGAATCGGTCCGGGCGTGGCGGGAACCGGCGCAGGTGCCTGCGTCGCCGGCGCGGCCCGATCCGGCCCGGCCGCTGAGTCGGCAGGGTGCTGCGCGGCAGCGTCCAGCACCAGCAGATCGGCCGCGTCGACCGATGCCGCGTCGATCACCGCCTGCACTGCCCGCTCCGGGTCGATCCGGGGCACGGGGTGGGCGGCGGCATGTGCCCGGAACGCCGCGGAGGCGGCCATGCCGGTCTCGGTCCATGCGGCGCAGTTCAGCACCTGCATCGGCCGGCCGGCATGCCGCTCCGCTGCGGCGAAGGCGTCGAGGAAGGCGCTGGCGGCGGCGTACGCAGCCCAGCCCTCCGGCGTAACCCGGCAGGGCTGAAGCGATGGAGGACAAGGTGACGAAGGTTCCGGGACGGTTGCCGGCGCGGTCCAGCGCGCGGGCCAGCAGGTAGGTACCCCGCACCTTCGCGGCGCAGACGGCCTCGACGTCGCGGACCGTGGCCGTGGTGAGAGGCGTGGGCGCGAGCAGCCCGGCCGCGTGAAACACGCCGTCCAGCCGGGGCAGCTCCGCCACGAGCCTGCTGCACGTCGCCCTGAACCGACACGTCGGCGCAGAGGTAGCGGGCCGAGGCGGCGCCCAGCGAGCTGAGCCGCTCCAGCAGCCCCTCCGCACAGTCGGCGGCTCGCCCCACCAGGTAGAGCCGGGCTGCGCCCCGATTCGCGAGCGCGCGGGCCAGCGCCGCGCCGATCCCTCCGGCGCCGCCGGTGATCAGGTAGCACCCGGACAGCGGCAGCGTCGGGCGATCGGGGGCACCCACCGGCTGCAGCTGCGGCGTCCTCGAGAGTCGCCGCCCGCTACGCCAGGCCACCGACTCGGCCGGGCCCGGGACCGGCGGGGCGTCCAGCTCGCGAATGACCGCGTCGAGACGCGCAGCCTCGTCGTCCAGGGTCGACAGGTCGACGAGGCGTACGGGCTGGTCCGGGTTCTCCTCGGGCAGCGACCGTGCGAGACCGGCGAGGACCGCCTGACCGGGACGACCGCGTTCCGTGGCCGCGCCGGTCAACGCGAGATCCTCGGTGATCACCACCAACGGGGTGGGACGCTGCGCCAGGAACCTGGCGAGCGGCAAGACGGTCTCGGAGGCACTTCGGGTCAGCTTGTCGAGGGTGTCCACGTCGTCCAGGTCGACGCTGGTGCCGGCGAACAGCACCACGACCGAGGTCGGGGGAAGCTCGTCCAGCGCCGTGGCCGGACGCGGGTGGACCGCGACGCCCCGCCGGGCGAGCCGCTGGGTCAGTGCCTCCACCAGCCCCGAAGGCGCGCCGATCAGACCGACCGAGGTCATGATCACACCGGCCGGGAGCGGGGTCTCCGGCCAGGCGAACCGGTGCAACAGCTCCGAGACCGCCCGTCCCGCCGAGCGGTCCCGGTCGGGAACGGGAAGCCAGTAGCGCGTCCGCTGGAAGGGGTAGGTCGGCACCGCGGTACGGGGTCGGGGCGGGCACTCGACCGGTCGGCGGATCGTGACGCCCCGCGCCCACAGCCGACCGACGGTCCCCAGCAGCGCCGCCGCGTCGTCGTGGCCGGCGTCCAGAGTGGACAGGACCGCGACGTCGCAGGTGCCGGGCTGGGCCCGGTCGGTGGCATCGCGGTGGTGGCGGCGGTGACGGTGGCGGCGACGAGGCTGCGCAGGGCGGTCCGCGGCCCGACCGTGAGGAGGGTGTCATAGCCCTCGGCGACCAGCCGCTGCACCGCCGGGGCGAACTGCACCGGGTCGCGGACCTGGCTGGCGAAGTACGCGGGATCCAGCGCCGGGTTCCACTGGAGGCTGACGGTGCTGAGCATGGGCGTCCGCCACGGCTGGGGCGATAGCCGCCCGGCCGAGCGCCGCAGCTCGTCCAGCGCCGGGTCCATGCCCGCGGAGTGGAAGGGCCGGGAAACGACCAGCCGGCGCCCCCGGCACCCTCGCTCGGCGAGCGCGGCCAAAGCCGCGTCGACGGCCTGGTCCGGACCGGCGATGACGACCCGTCGCCGGAGCGTTCACGGCGGCCACCGCGACCTGATGGTCGCCCGCGTCGAGTGTCGCCTGGACGTCCTCAGCGGACCCCACGACCTCGGCCATCGCACCGGGCGCGCAGCGCTCCTGCATCAGTCGACCGCGTTCGGCGGCGAACAGCACCGCGTCCACCGGGCTCAACGCCCCGGCGACGGCCATGGCGGCCAGCTCCCCGACGCTGTGCCCGACGACCGCGTCGGCACGGACCCCCCACGACTGGAGCTGGGTCGCCAGAGCGATCCCGTAGGCCACCAGCAACGGCTGGGCGACGGCGGTCTGCGCCAGGTCCGCGGCCGCCACGTCATCCAGGGACCAGGAGAGCAGGCTTCTGCCGGCCACGTCACCGATGGCCGCAGACAGCTCCTCGATCACCTGCCGATAGGCCGGCGCCGACGCCAGGGACCGGCCGAGTCCGGGGACCTGGGTGCCCTGGCCCGAGAACAGCATCGCGACCCGGGGGCGCCGCCGTGCGACGGCACCGATCGGCGCTGGGCCGTCGACCGCCCGCTCCAGCCGGTCGGCGAGATCTCCGGAGGCGATCAGGGCGAGGCGGTGTCGGCCATGGTCGCGGGCCGTGCTCGCGCTGGCACAGAGGTCGGCCTCATCGATGTGCGGATGCGCGCGGCAGTGGGCGGCGAGGTCGCGGGCAGCGACGCGCAGCGCCGGTTCCGTCGCCGCCGAGATGGTCAGCAGCGCTGGTCCGGTCGGTGCCTGCGCAGGTGGCGCCGACGGCGACCGGGGGGCCTCCTCCACGATGGCGTGGGCGTTGGTGCCGCCGAAGCCGAAGCTGTTGACGCCGGCGCGCAACGGCCCCTCCGACGTCCAGGCCTGACGTGTGGTGACCATCGTGAATCCGGCCGCGGCCAGGTCGAACCGGCTGGACGGCTCGGCGTAGTGCAAGGTCGGCGGGAGCTCGCGGTGGACGAGGCTGAGGACCACCTTGACCAGGCTGGGCATTCCGGCGGCGTTCAGCAGGTGCCCCACATTGGTTTTCACCGAGCCCAGCCAGCGCGGCCCGCTTCCCGGGGCGGCGCCGAAGGTGCGCGCCAGCGACCGCGCCTCGATGGGGTCGCCGATCGGGGTCCCGGTGCCGTGGGCCTCGACGTAGCTGACCGTCGCCGGGTCGATGCCGGCATCGCGGTAGGCGTCGGCGATCACCGCCTCCTGGAGCACGGGGTTGGGCGCCATCAGGCTGAGCGATTTCCCGTCGTTGTTGACGGTGGTGCCGCGGACCACGGCGAGCACCCGATCCCCGCAGGCCGCGGCCACCGACAGCTGCTCGAGTACCAGGGCCGCTGCCCCTTCCCCGGGGACGAAACCGTCGGCATCGGCACTGAAGGCCCGGCAGTGACCGGTGGGAGACAGCGCCTGCGCCGCCTCGAGCAGCCGATGGCCGGTGGCGGTGAGGTTGAGGCTCACCCCGCCCACGACGGCGGCGTCGCATTCGCCCGCCTCCAGGCTTCGGCGGGCCAGGTGCAGGGCGACCAACGACGAGGAACAGGCGGTGTCCACCGCCATTGCCGGACCGGACAGGTCCAGGCAGTGCGCGACGCGGGCGGCGATCAGGTTGCGCAGGTTGCCGATCAGGGCGTGCGACGGAACCGCGGCACCGCTCTCCAGCACCTCGTGGAGCAGTGAGGCGTACCCGCTCTCACCGACCGCGACGAAGACGCCGATGCGTCTCCCCTGTCGACGCTCTCCCGCATAGCCGGCCCGCTCGAGGGCCTCGTGGGCGACTTCCAGGAAGATCCGGGCGTGCGGGTCCATCGCTGCAGCCTCGGCGGCGTCTACGCCGAAGAACCCCGCATCGAAGCCGGCCACGTCAGCCAGGAACCCACCCCAGCGGGCCCGCGCGCCCGCAGCCGGCCGCCATCGAGACGGCGGCACCTCGGTCACGCTGTCGCGTCCCTCGACGAGGTTTCGCCAGAACGCCTCCGGAGAGTCGGCGTCCGGGAAGCGGCACGCCATGCCCACGATGACCGCCGGGTCCGCCGGCAGCGGCTGCTGCGCCGCCGGTGCAGCGCCCCGCCCGGCCGGCTGCTCGGCCGGCTGCTCGGCCGGCTGTTCGGCCGGCCATCCCGCCAGTTGCTCGGCCAGCGCAGCTACGGTGGCGCAGTCCCGGAGCAGGGACGGTGGCAGTGGACGCGCGAACGCCACCTCCAGCTGGGCGAGTACGTGCAGGGCGGCCAGCGAGGTCCCGCCGATCGCCAGGAACCGGTCGTCCCGGGAGATCGTCGTCGGCGGCACCTCCAGCACCTTGGCCCAGATCTCGGTGATCCGCGCCTCGAGATCTGACCGGCTCGGCGGTGGGATCGAGCCAGCCGTCGCCGGCTCCGCCACCCACGCCGCCACCGCCTCTTCGAGGGTCACGTAGGCCCCGGCCACCCACCTGTCCCGCAGGACCGAGCGCTGGACCTTGCCGCTGGTCGTGCGCGGGAAGTCCTGTGGTGCGATGGCCAGGACGCAGACCCGGTCATAGCCCAAGGCCTCCCGTACGCGCGCTCGTACGGCTGCCAGCGCCGGCGCCAGCGCGACGGTCGGCGGCTCGCGCGAGGTCACGAACACCGCGACCCGCTCGGCCCCGCTGACCGGGTCGGCGGCACCGACGACCGCGACCCGCCCGGGCGGTACGCCGGGGGTGGTGGCGACGAGCTGCTCGAGGTCGTGGGCGGAGAACTTCTGGCCGTGGACGAAGATCACGTCCTTGGCGCGCCCGGTGACGCAGAGCCTGCCGTTGCGGAGGAACCCGAGGTCGCCGGTCCGCAGCCAGCCGTCGACGAACGCGATCGCCGTCTCCTCGGGTTGGCGGTGATAGCCCGCCGCGACATTCGGCCCGCGGAACTCGATCTGGCCGACGAGCGAGTCGGCCAGCACTGCGCCATGGTCGTCGACGACCCGGAGCTCACCGTCCTGCACGGCGAAGCCGACGTCGAAGAACTCGGCCGGATCGGCGCGCGGCGGGCCTGAGGCGGGGCTGGGGCCTGTGCCGGGGCCCGACCTCGACGGCGCGCCCCTTGGCGAGCGCCTGCCGGTCCAGGGTGAGCGGCCGGGCGACTTCGCCGAGTGGCGGGAACGCCACCGCGAGCGTCGCCTCGGCCAATCCGTACACCGGCACCAGCGCGCTCGGTGCGAGCCGCGCCGGTGCCAGGTGGGTCAGGAACCGGCGCCAGGTCGGCACCGGGATCGGCTCGGCGCCGACGCTCACCAGGCGCACGGAGCTGAGGTTCAGCGCGGCAACCTCCGCGGCGGACACGCGCTTGAGCGTCAGGGCCAGCGCGAAGCTGGCCATCGGCAGCAGTGTCGCGGCGTGCCGGGCGGCGGTTTCGTACCACAGGGCCGGCCGCTTGCCGAAGTCCGCCGGGTCGAGCTTGACCTGCTTCATCCGGACCGACAGCGGGGCGAGGTGCGCCCCGATCAGTCCCATGTCGTGGAAGTAGGGGAGCCAGCTGACCACGACGTCGGACTCGGTCGCGGCGCCGGCCATTCGCGCTTGGCGCAGGTTGGCGACGAGGTTGGCGTGGCTGAGGGCGACGCCTTTCGGGGCGCCGGTGCTGCCGGAGGAGAATTGCAGGAAGGCCACATCGTCCGGAACGGGGCGGTGCAGGTCCGGCAGGGGTTCGGCCGCGCGCAGTTCGTCCAGCGGCAGCAGCCGCGGGCCGGGCGAGCCCGTGGTGACGGCGAACTGCCCCGCCAGCCGGCCCACCTCGGCGGCAACCAGCAGCGGCGGTCGGTCCAGGTGCGCCCAGACCGCGGCGACCTTGTCCGGCACGGGAGCGAGCGGAACGGGGAGCAGCCCGGCCGCCAGCGCGCCCCAGAAGCCGGGAAGGAAGTCGCCGCTGCTGCCCGCCAGCAGAAGAACCGGGGTCCCCGGAACAAGTCCGGCGGCGCGCAGTCCCCCCGCCACGCGAAGGCTTTCGATCAGCAGGTGCTGATAGGTCAGCACCTGTTCGCTGCCGTCGGCGGCGACCTGCACGATCACCTGGTCGGGGGCAGCCTCTGCGGCGCTGGTGAGGACGTCGAGGATCGTGCCCTCGCAGGTCAGGAGGCGCGATCCAGACGTGCGGTGAGGCGTACGCCGGCAGCCGGCGCCGAGGTCGGAAAGCGCGAGCACTTCGCCTTCGGAGCGAGCAGTTGCGGTTCGGGCCCGGCGTAGTCGAGGCAGACCGACAGGTGCGGACTGCGGCGGACCTCGAGGAGATCAGCCTGCACCGCAGGATCGCGAACGGCGACGTGCTGCATCGTGGCCGATCCTGTCATAGCGGGCTGAGCACTCCGACGTACGGTTCGACGGCAACATCAGGGCCGCATTCCGTCCGCCGTCCGCCCGGGGCTGGACTAGCGGGCTAGCTCGCGCCTATCCCAACGTCACCACGCGATCGGCGTCACCGGGCAGAACCGCCCGTGCAATCCTGTGGTCGAAGGTGACGAGCATGCCGTCGTGGCGGGCGGCAAGATTGAGAAGGTGCCAGTCGGTGACCTGCCTGTGCCCGACGAGACCGGTCGTGTCCACGTACGCGTCGGCCAGACGCGAGTCGTCGACCAGGGACTCTGCTCGCGAGTCGGCTCGAATACCCGCCAGGACGGCCAATGCGTGGTCGGTGTCACCTCCTGCCCCGTAGCCCCTGGATTCAGCAGCATGCGCACCAGCCCACTCTCGGTCACGGGAGTCGTCGCGTAGCGCCGTACGTCGGCCAACCACTGGTGGGACTCACGGTGGAGCACGTGCGACGGGTTGGTGAGCGCGACCCAGACGTTCACGTCGGGAACCGCAAGCCTCGTCTCATTGCTCATCGAGTGCGTCGTCGACCTTCTCGACGGTGATCACATGACCGGCGACACGGGGCAGGATCGGGAACCCAGCTGACCCCGACACCTCCGACAACTCCGCCTCATAGCCGATCATCGCGAGCTCGGAGAGCGCCTCCCCCACCGACAGGCCACGTCGCTGCGCGGCGACTGCGGGGCGGCGGCCAGCACAATCGCCACCCGCGTCGCGTCGCGCGAGCGCCTCAGTCCGATTCGAGCAACAGCTGGTGCGGGTCCACGACGTTCAACTGGATCGCCCGGACGAGGATGCCCGTCCGGGACTTCACCCCTACCTTGCGGCCGATGTTGAGCAGATACTGCTTCACCGACCCCTCGGACAGGTACATCTGCGCGCCGATCTGAGCGTTGGTCAGCCCCGTCGCCAGGTGCCGGAGCAACTCCCGCTCGCGCGGCGTGAGGCCGGCGTCGTCGGTCACGGCGCTCCCGGCGCGATCGCTCGCGATGACTGAGGAGACCAACTCGTGACGGACGGAACTGGACAACGGCATTTCGCCGGCGAGCGCCTGCCGCAGGCCGGCCAGCAGGCCAGGGCCGCCGACGTCCTTCAGCAGATAGCCGGATGCGCCGGCGCGCAGGGCGGCCACCACGTACTCGCTGGTCCCGAAGGTGGTCATGGCGACCACGCACGCCGAGGGCCAGCGGTTGCAGATCTGCTGAGTGGCCGCCACTCCGGACATGACGGGCATCTGCAGATCCATCAGGACGACGTCGGGGTTCAGCCGCCCGAACGCCTCGACCGCCTCAGCCCCGGTGCGGGCCTCACCGCAGACAGTGAACTCGCTCTGGTGAGCGAAGAAGGTGCGGTAGGAATCGCGAACGAATGGGTCGTCGTCGGTCACCAGGATCCGGCGAGCCTCACTCATGGCGGCCAGCCTAACCGGCGCAAGGGATCTGGCCGAAGGTCAGCAGAGACTGGCCGTCCGTCAATAGCTGGGCAACCGCTGGGGCGGGCAGGATCAACTCGAACCTGATCTGTGCTGCCGCCGAGAGGAACAACCCGATGTCCAAGTTCGCCGCAACCGTCGCCGCCGCCGCCTGCCTCCTCGCCGTGACGGCCGGTCCAGCATCGGCCGCGGCCGCGACCGCGGCCCCCTCAGCACAGAGCGGTTGGCTCTGCACGATCCTGCGCATCAAGTGCTGAATGTCCGGGCCGGATTTCGCACACGTGCGGGCTGAGGAGCAGCGCACGCTCATCCGCGACGTGGCCGACGCGGTGACCCGTCAGCTCGCCAGGGTGTCGCTGCAGGTCATGAGCCACCTCGACAGCACCGATCCCACTGACCTGGCCGAGGCCCTGGAAGAGGTCGGACGCATGGCAGACTCTGCGCTCGCCGAGCTCCGCGTGCTGTCAAGAATGGTGTACGCCGAGCCGGAGAGCGCGCCCTCTGCCGAACTTCCCGGGCTTCTATCGGCAATGACGCCGACAGCGTCCGGAGCAGAGTGGATCCACCGGTTGAGCCTGGCCGGCCATGAGCCGGCGATCGACGTTGCCGCAGAAGCAGATCAACTCGACCCGACCCTTCAGCGAACGATCTGCCGCATCCTCGACGTGAGCGGGGACAATATGCTCCGCCATGCGACGCCGAGGTCGAGGTGCTCGGTGACGGTGGCCGTGCATCCGACCCACATCGTCGTACGGACGGCCAGCCCGACGGTGTCGGACCATTTCGCCTTCTCATTCGGTCGGGGGCTGCTCGGTCTCGGGGAACGGATTGATCTGACCGGGGGGACGTTCGCCGCGGGTCCGCAATCCTCAGGTCTTCACCACGAGTGGGTCGTTTTGGCGCACCTGCCCCGGAATGGCGCCAGCCCCGGTCATTCTCCTCCGGAGTCCAGCCCTTCGGGGACTTTAGGTCGATGAGTGCTGCCACGCTAACCTTTGACGCCGGAGCGAGAGGATTGCGCGCGTTGACCAATGCGGACTCGGCGGCTGTCGAAGGCCCGGGTCTCGCGTACGCGAACTCTTCGGACGAGCCGATCGGTCACCCGTTGGACGAGGGAATGCGGGCTCTTCGGCTGACCGTTCTGGCCTTCATCCTTCTCGACCTAATCACCAGCGTGATCGCCCACGCCTACGGGGTGACCCAGGTCGGGTCGACCAATCTGGTGGCGATCGCGCAGTCTCTGCTCGTCCTGGCGGCGGTCGGCGCGGCCATGTGGCGACGAGCGCGGATCACCATCGCACTCACCGCCGCGATCGTCGGCTTGGTCTTCGCGGTGGGCCCGACGGGTTCGGAGTTCTACCTGCTGGTGGTCACCGCGATGATCGTCTGTGCTGTCGCTGCGCCCCACCACGTGGTCCTCGTCGTGGCTGCCCAGCTCGCGTACGCCGCGGGATATCACTTCATCGACGGTCCCGGAGGCGAGTGGGTGCCGACGTTGACCGTGCTCGCGGTTGCCGCGGTCAGCGACGGCGTCGGTCTGGTGGCTCGCCGGTTGATCCGGGCCCGCGACCGACGCCGGCTGCAGGTGCGGCAGGTCGCGCAGCAGAACGCTTCGGCCCGCGCCGCCGAGCGAAGCCGGCTCGCCGACGAGTTACAGCACCTGGTGATCCGGGACCTCACGCAGATCGAGTCCGAGATCGCCGGCCTGGACCCCGCAACGGCCACCTCGGGCGACCTCCACCGCGGCCTCGCGGAGGTTCGAACGGCTGAGCACAACGCTGCTGGGCGAGCTGCGTGTGCTCCTCCAGGTCCTCCGCCGCGACCCGTCTCCCGGCCAGTCGGCACCACGTCAGGTCGCCGACTTGGGCCGCCAGCGCTGGCTCGACCGGCTGACCTCCACCGACGTACGGATCGCCGTGTCCGCGGTTGCCGCGCTACTCGTCGTGCGGGCGGCGGTGGCCTACGGCCCCGCGTGGACGGACCCCGATCTGTGGGTCCAGGCCCTCGGACTCTTGGCGTGCGGCGTCTCGGTGTGGCGGCCTCGGGTCGGCCGTCGTTCTGGCCGCGGCTGCTCTGACGGTCGCCGTCGCACTGCCCGTTTCCGGGGTGTGGGATGCGTTGCCGGTCGCGCTGCTCGGCGTGGTCGGAGCCCTCCGGTGCGCTCGGCGCGGATTCTGGCTGGTCGTCGGCTCGCTGCTCGCCTACGGCGGGCTGCTGACGGCGACGGTCTCCTCCGAGCCGATTCGGCGCGTGGTGCTGATCCTGGTCGCGGGGCTGGTGGCCATCCTGGCGGGCACGTTCGCGCGCTATCTGGTCGACGCGAGGACCGAGTCGCGGCGGCAGCTGGCGCGGCTGATGACCGAGCGCCACCAGCTGGGCTCCATGGAGCGCTCCGAGGTAGCGCGGGAACTGCACGACGTCGTGGCCCACCAGCTGTCGGTGACGTCGATGGTGGTGATGTCCATGTCCGCCGTCGACGATCGGCAGGCGTTGCTGGCATTCCCTGGCGCGCATCGACCGCTGCACCCAGGCGGCCCGGCGCGAACTCGACGTGCTGCTCGCGGCCATGCGCGGAGCCGATGCGGAACTGCCGGAGCCGACGCCACTGATCACCCCGATAGTGTGCGCGCGAGCGCTCGAACGGCAACTGGCCGAGGACGGATTCCACCCGGTCCTGGACATCGATCGGGCCGCCGATCAGCTCGATGCCGCGACCCAGCGGACGATCAGCCGCATCATGCAGGAGGCGACCACCAACATCGCCCGGTACGCGCCGCCCGGGTCGACCGCAGAGCTGTCCCTGAAGGTGCGCCGTGCCGAGACGACGCTGAGCATCTCCAGTCCGTTGGCCACGCGCGTCGCCGCCAGCGAGCTCTCCCTCGGCTGGGGCCTGCGCGGCATCCGCGAGCGGGTCGACCTCAGCCACGGCACGTTCGCAGCGGGACCGGACCGCGGCCGTTGGGTCGTCGCGGTGACGTTGCCCGATCTGACCGTGCCGAGCCTGCCCGCAGCCGCGGTCGCGGCCGCGGCCGTCTGAGGATGGTGGAGGAAAGCAGCCTCGCCCGGGCTGGCTCGGATCCTGGCGTACGGCAATCCGCGGGTCAGCAGGCTCGAGGACGGGATGGTTCGCAGCCATCCTGGCCGGCCTCGCGCTCGGAGTGCCAACTCGCTCAGCAGCGCCCTCGGCTCCCCGTACCACCCGCTGTCCCTCGCTCCTCAGGAAGGCGTGCCGGCGCTGCAGTACCTGGCCGCCTGGTTGGGTGCCGGCTGGGCGTGGGCGCTCTTCGCCTTCGCCGTCGGCTGGTCCAGCAGGCGGCTGCGGTCGGCCATGCTCCGTGCCGCGGTCGGCCTGTGGGCGGCCGTTCTGGCCTACTACCTCAGTGACGCGCTTCTGGCGGTGAACGACGTCATCAGCGTCGGCGAGATCGTCCTCTGGGGCGCGATCGCGGCTGTCGCAGGCCCCGCGATGGGAGCGGTGGGCTGGTCAGCGCGCCGCCCCAACGTCTGGAGCCTGGTCGCCGGAATGGCCGCGCCAGGGCTGATGGTGGTCGACACGCTCTGGGCGCCCACCGGACCGGACAGTGCCCGGCCATGGCTGGAGTGGAGCGTCTATGCCGGTGCGGGGTGCTTGGCGCTGGCCCTGGCCGCCCGCGCTCTCGTGCGATTGCGTGAAACGGCCATAGCAGGCCACTAACTTACGGTTAGTTTTCCCCTATCGAATAGCCAATCTGCAATTTGGGTCTCCACCTAACCAACGGCCATTTGTGCGCCATTGTTTCGCGATTTCGTTGACCCTAATTCGGCCATTCACCTAATGTCTTCAGTGTCCACACCGAGTGGACCGGCCCCAATCAATTGGGCTGAAATTCGCTGTTGAAGGGAGAACGATGCGAATCAAGAGAGGTGTTGGCACTGTCCTCAGTGCCGCTGCCATCCTCATCGGCACCGCGGTTCCGGCTCTGGCCACGGTCGCGTATCCAGGAGGCGGCACCTGGAACTACGGCACCAACCAGACCGAGGTCTGGTCGAACTACCACCACCCGAGCGCCAACCACCGGTCGAGCGTCATCAACGGCTACGGGGAGTACAAGAGCTCGGGATGCAAGAGCCGCGGTGTGTGGTCGTACGCGTCGCTGCGGGCCGACCCGAACCGGGTCGACCATGCCTACTGGAGCAACTCCTGCTAGGAGCAGCCTGACGGCGGAGCCGGGGGGCGGGACCGATCTTTCGGGCCGCCCCCCAAGGTCTGAGATTTCCCTTCGAGCAGCGACGAGGTCACCGTGATATCGAAAGCACTCAATCTCTTGCATGTGGTCACCTGGATCGTCGCGATCGTCCTCGCGTTCATCGTGGTGTCGACCCGGGACAGCGCCGCGCCGATACCGGCCACATCGACCCTCACCGTGACGAGTTGGAACGGAACGGGTACCGCGGCGAATCTGCGCTCGGAACTGGAGACCTACGCCCGGGAAAAGCAGATCACCCTCGCCCAGGAGGTCGCGGACTTCGACAATCGCGGCGCGATCCGGCACCTCTACCTGGTGGACGGCGATCCCGGGGTCCCGGGGGAAGAGTGGTTGCGCCGTGGCATGGGCGACTTCGGCGACACGATGACCACCGTGGTTCACCCGCTGGCGGACGCCGGAGACCGGTCGCCGCTCGGAGCCTACGACGTGTTCGGCGATGCCCGCGCGGCAGCGGCGTTGCCGCCCTTCTTCGCCTCCCGCGGCATGACCTTCGACACCGCCCCGATTGGTCGCGTGGGCTCGGCGCCCTCGTTCTGTCCTGCTGACCCTCGCCGCGCTCGCGCTGCTCACCGTGTCGGTGCTCGGAGCGGTCGCGGTCGCTTCGACCCGCCGCTACGCGGTCGCCCGGCTGCACGGGCTCTCGTACGGCCAGCTTCTGGCGGCCAGCGTTCGCCGCTACGTTGCCCGTTGGGCCCTCTGCGGCGTCCTCTCCCTGGGCGCCGCGAGCTCGATTCTGCTGCTCCTGTTCGGCCCCGCCGGAGTAGGGCTCTTCGTCGCCACCGCGGTCGTGATTCAACTCGGCCTGGTCGTCGCCGCCACGCTCGCCCAGGCCCTGTTCCTCGCGATGGTGATGTCGGTGGAGATACCGGCGGCAATGAAGGGAGACATTCCGTCGGGTGCTCTCACGTTCACCGCGTACGGACTCCGCATGTTGGGGCTGGTGGTCGCGGTGGGCACGATCGCTACGACCGTCACCCTGGCTGGCGACGTGTCCATCCGAGATCGCTCGCGCGACGCCTTCGAGCGCCTCGGCTCCACCTCGGCCATCACCTTGGGCAACGCCTACTCCACCGAGGACCAGGGTCGGCTCGACGAGGTTGTCGGGCCTTGGCTGCGCGATGCCGATCGACAGCGCCAGTTGATCATCTCTGCCCAGCAGACCATCGCCAGCGATGATCTCGGCCTGCGTGGTGCTCCGGTGCTGATGGTCAACGACAACTTTCTGCGCGATCAGCCCGTGACGCTCACGGATGGCCATACTCTCGCCACGCCCGCACCTGACGGCATCACTATTCTGCTCCCCGAGTCCCGCTGGGACGCGCGTGCACAGGTGCGCTCTCAACTCGATCTGGACGTGCAGTTGCGGCCGGGAAGCGGCGTGCCAGACCGCGTGCTGGCCTATCGACCCGATCACCCGTTCTTCACCTATGCGCCGGCGAGTGGCCCGAACGAGTCGGTCCAGAGCTGGGACACGACCGCGACCTACGTCGTGCAACCGGTGCTCGTGGTCTTACCCTCCGATCGAGGTTGGCTCAGCAACGCCAGCTACGTGGCTTTCGCCTCCCAAGGCGGGGCGCTGCTCACCGATCCCGGCCTCCTGAACGAGGCGGTCAGCCAGAATGCCGAGCTCGAACGGTTCGTCCGCGGCGTGACTCCGGTGGCCGACAAGGCGGCCGCGGCCTTGAACGACCAGTCCGCCCAGCTGCGGATGGCCCTGTTCACCGCGCTGATCGCGTGCATCGTCGTCGCCACCAGCGGCATTGCCGCGGCGATGATCCACGCTCGCCGGATGGCTCAACGCGCGTTCGTCCGGCACCTTTTCGGTTGGCGCTTCCTCACGATCTACCGGTTCACCTCCGTGGTCGAGGGCATCGTGCTCGCCGCGCTTCTCGGGTGGATCCCGTGGCGACTGGGCGCCCAGCGCCGGGCGCTGGAGCTGTGGCAGACGGCGGGCGCGCCGCTGCCGGTCGACGCGCCATCGATCGATGCCGGCCAGGTGAGCGCCATCGCGTTGCTCGCGCTCTTGACCACGGGGAGCTTCTTGCTCTCGCTCCGCTCCGCACACCGCCGGGTGATTCGAGGTGGGGCCAGTGAGGCGTAGCAATGCGGCCCTGGCGGACGCCGCCGCTCACCCACCCTTCTTACAATCCGACTCCAGCCACCGACCGACAGGAACTCCGATGCTGTCTACCTCTTCTTTGACCATGACGTACGGCACTCGCACGTTGTGGCGAGACCTCGACCTGACGGTGCCGAGCGGCACGATGGCCGCGCTGGTGGGACCGAGTGGATCCGGAAAGTCGACGCTGCTCAATTGCATCGGTCTGCTGGCCGAGCCCACGTGGGGCCGGATCGCCTTCGACGGCCGCGACCTCACCACCCTCCGTTCGGGCGCTGCGCGCCGATTCCGGCGCGACGAGCTTGGCTACCTTTTCCAGAACTACGCGCTCGTCGAGGATGCGACCGTGCGGGAGAACATGGCCGTGGCCCACCGCGCCCGCCGCCGGCGCGGGGCTGCCGCCCGCGCGCTGACCGACGAGGCGCTGAACTGGGTGGGTGTCGCCGACCGCCTCGACGAGAAGGTCGCCAGGCTCTCCGGTGGCGAGCAGCAGCGGGTCGCGCTGGCCAGGCTGCTGGTCAAGAAGCCACGACTCGTCTTGGCTGACGAGCCGACCGGGGCTTTGGACCGGGCGAACACTGAAGCGGTGATTGCGTTGCTACGCGGCCTGGCCAGCGCCGGGGCGTGCGTGCTCATCGCCACCCACGACGACTGGGTCCAGAACGCCTGCGATACCCGCATCGTGCTGGGCGGGACGGAGTGTGTCGCAGACGAGGCCGGGACCGGTAGCGCAGCGGCGAGCGACCTCGTCGGGGCTGCGTAAGCGGGCCGGTCATAGGAGGCACCCCACCTCCAGCGCGGTTCAGTTCAGGGCTGCGGCATCGAAAACCTCGTCGACGACGCGTTTCGCCTGCCCACGGCAGAGGGGCAACGCCGGGGTCAGTCGACTGCTTCGGTCAGCATCGGCGCGCCCTACGAACCCGGCCATGTCGCACACAACTATGACGCCCTGGTCAAGCGGATCCTCAGCGACGGCGAAGCCCCGATCTTGATCGGTGGCAAGGCCCTCACGCCGCGTCGCCACTTCATCGAGGACGTCCGCACGGCGGATCTCCGCGAGCGGATCCGCACGCTGCAGCGGCCTAACCTGGTGATGCACTCCCCCACCGACAGCACCGTCGACATCACCAACGCGAGTGATGGCGCTCACTGAAGTTCCCCACTGACGCTCACCGAAATTCCCCACCCGTGTGGCTCCGCCACCGATGGCGGGTGTCCTTCGACGCTGGTGGTCTCTGACCACGCACCAGGCGAAGGAGACCCGTTTTCATGATCACACGGGAGGACGACGTGGACATCCACGCGCTTCACCGGCAGGGCTGGACGATTACCGCGATCGCCAACCATGTCGGCAGGGACCGCAAGACGGTCCGGGACTATCTGAGCGGCAAGCGGGAACCGGGGGTGCGCAGACGCACTGAGGATCCGTTCGCCCCGTTCCTGGACTACGTGACGGCGAGGCTGGTCGAGGATCCGCATCTGTGGGGGATCACGTTGTTCGACGAGTTCCAGGCGTTGGGGTTCGAGGCGTCGTATCAGACGCTGACCCGGGAGGTCCGGGCCCGGAAGTTGCGTCCGGTTTGCACTGACTGCACCGGCGCCGCCGGCCGGGTGAACGCGGTCATCGCGCATCCGGTCGGGGAGGAGACCCAGTGGGACTGGGTCGACTTGCCGGACCCGCCGGCCAGCTGGGGGTGGGGGTCGATGGCGCACCTGCTGGTCGGGTCGCTGGCCCACTCCGGACGTTGGCGCGGTTACCTGTCGGCCTCGATGGACCAGCCGCATTTGGTCGAGGGTCTGGACCGGGTCTGCCGTGGTCTGGGTGGGGTCACCCGGCAGTGGCGGTTCGACCGGATGGCGACGGTCTGCCAACCGGCCTCGGGCCGGGTCACCGCCACGTTCGCCGGGGTCGCGAAGCACTACGGTGTCATGATCAAGATCTGCCCGCCGCGGGCCGGGAACCGTAAAGGTGTGGTCGAGAAGATCAACCACACCGCCGCGCAACGCTGGTGGCGCACCCTGCCCGACGAGCTGAGCGTTGAGCAGGCCCAAGCCGACTGTGACCGGTTCGCCACCGTGCGCGGCGACACCCGGCTCCGCCGGGCGGGTGAGGGCAAGGCCACCGTCGCGACCGTCGCCGCGCGGGAACCTTTGCGGCCGCCGCCGCCGGGCCCGTATCCGCTGCTGCTCACCGAGCCCCGGGTGGTGTCACGCCAAGCGCTGGTCGGCTACCGCGGCAACTTCTACTCGGTGCCGCCCGAGCTGGCCTCGGCGACGGTGACCGTGTCCCGCCCGGTCGGCGGCCCGATCCTCGACATCTCAACCCGGGCGGGGATCGTGGTCGCCCGGCACCGGCTCGCCCCGGACGGCGCCGGGGTGGTCGTTCGTGATCATGGACATGTCGCCGCCCTCGACGCCGCCGCGATGAAGGCCGCTGCGGCGGCACGTGGGCCGCACCGCCGCAAGGAACGCATCCCACCCGGACCCTCCGGCCCGGGCCGCCGCCGAGATCCTCCGCGGCCCCGACCAACCCCCACTCCCCGCGATCGACCTGGCCGCCTACGAACGCGCCGCCCACGGAAGGAACACCCTCTCATGATCAACAACCCGGACACCGTCACCGGCAACGACACCCCGCCTCTCACCGCGGCCGCGGCGGCCCGCTACCAACAGCTCCGCGGACACCTCGCCGCGCTGCGGCTCGACGCCGCCGCCGAACACCTGCCCACCGTGCTGAACCAAGCCAGCGCCGAGGGGCTCACCGTGACCGCCGCGCTGGAACGGCTGCTCGCGCTCGAGGTCGATGCCACCGAGGCCCGCCGGCTCGCCGGCCGGCTCCGGTTCGCGTGCCTGCCCACCCCCGCCAGCCTGGACGACTTCGACTACGACGCCGCCGCCGGCCTGGACCGGCAGCTGATCAACGAGCTCGCCACCTGCCGCTACCTCGAATCGGCCACCAACGTGATCATGATCGGACCACCCGGGGTCGGCAAAACCCACCTCGCCGTCGGCCTGGCCCGGGCCTCCGCGCACGCCGGCTACCGCACCTACTTCACCACCGCCGCCGACCTCGCCGCCCGCTGCCACCGCGCCGCGATCGAAGGCCGCTGGGCCACCACCATGCGCTTCTACGCCGGACCCACCCTGTTGGCCATCGACGAGCTTGGCTACCTACCGCTGCCCGCCGAGGCCGCCTCCGCCCTGTTCCAGGTCGTCTCCCAGCGCTACCTGAAGACCTCGATCGTGATCACCACCAACCGTGGCGTGGGATCCTGGGGTGACATCCTCGGCGACACCACCGTCGCCGCCGCCATGCTCGACCGGCTCCTCCACCGAAGCGTCGTGATCAACCTCGACGGCGACTCCTACCGACTCCGCGACCACCACGCCCGCAACGACCAGCTCCGCCGAACCACCACCGGCACCCGCCAACCACTACACTAAACACCGCCTCCGGATGGGGAATTTCGACGAGCGCAACCGGGGAAGTTCGATGAGCGTGGTCACGAGCCAATCTTCCGCACGGCCCGGCACCCGCACAGCTTCGTCTCGCGCGAGGGAGCCGACCACCTCCTCACCCGACCAGCGCAAGCCAAGCGGGCCGCGCGAATCATCAGCGCGTGGGTCGACCCGTACCTCGCGTAGACGACTCAACGCCAGACCAGACGTCACGCCAGTCAGGGCGACTGTGCCTCCCTGCCCGGCGTGCGACGGGTTGAACGTAGACCAGCATGCGGCGCCGCGGCTCGAGACTGCCTGCTCACGCGAGGCCTTGACCGGGACCACTCGACGCGACCGTGGGCGGCCACACCGCGGCGTGGCCTCGCAGTCCCCGCAGCCTGGAGCCACCGCCGACGCGGCGAGGACGGCGCCAATACAGCCGGGAGGGCATGCCAACACAGGCAACGACGCGGTGGAGCCACGGGGACTCAAACCCCTAACTAATCCCCCTGCAAACGAACTTGTCACCTTCGAACGCGAAGTAAGACACCTCCCGACGTGGCAGTGCGTCCGCTCACGTCCTACCGTCTACAACACCGTGGTCACGCAGTTGGTCACTCAAGCTTGACAGAGAGGAGGGCCGAAGGATGCCTCCACCATGAGCGCTCAGCTCAGTGTCGATGCTTTCAGCGGCACGGCGACCCGCGAACAGACTGGGCTGCCCTCTGCCTTATCAACCGATCCGGGCGCAGTCGTGATCATATGGACTGACGAGCGGCGCGATATTCTGCGGGTCACGGACGACCAGGCTCCGCTTCGACGACGACGTTCGCGCTGATGCTACGCCAGCATGTCGCAGAGAATGCCAGGGTCGCCAGGGCTGCCGAAAAACTCGGCCTCGTTCTCCGTCCCCGTGAAGGTTACGGTCGGCTCGCCGGCGTCGGGCGGGAAGCTCAGCGTCAGCCGCCCGAGCGTGGCGGCGATGACGCCCTGGCCGGGGATGCGCACCTTCCCGATGACGCCGGTGATCACGACCTCGAACGACCCGTCCGCCCCTGCCGCGCTCCGAGGGTTCTGGCGGACGACGAACGACACCACACGGCCGTTGTTCGGGTTGATGAACTGGCCGTCGAAGGCGACGTGGACGTTGTCGGCGACGAAGGTGCCGTCCGCCGTCTCGATGAACCACCCGTGGACGGTGCCGATGTCGGTCTGGACGATCGGGAAGCCGCAGATGGCCGTCAAGTCGTCGCGTGGGAACTCAATGTCGGCGATGTCGTCGCGGAAATGCTGGCGCTGGGGGGCGGCGACGGCCAGTAGGGGCACGGCGAGCAGGGCGACCGCAGCGAGGGCAATTGCCGCCGATAGGAGCTGGACGCGGGGTCGAAACATTAGTTGGGATTCCCTTCTTTCGTTCGTCGAAGGCGACGAGGGGGACTACGAAACCGGAAGTAGAGGTAACCATTCAGCCGGAAGGGGGTAGGCTTCGTCCCCGCATGCAGCACCATCGGGGTAGAACGCTGATCCCGAAACTTGATGGGTCGCCGCGCTAGCGGGAGTTGGAGGCGCCATCAATGCGCTGGCGATCAACGCGCGACCGCGCACCGGCGAATAATTCTGAGCATGGGTTCTCCAACAGCCAGGTGGCGGGCCCCGTTGTCCGTCCACCCTTCATAGTGGCCCGACAGCTCCGCTGTGTCTACAGCTGAGCTGAGGCATGCGCGACGAAGCTTTCGGCTAGGAGGTCGTCGCCCGCCCGTACGCGCCGTTGTTGAACGGTTTCATCGATGAGTCGGGTCGAGATGACCTTGTTCGCTGTGGTGCCCATTGGGGTCTCCGTTGGTGAGTCTTGGATGCCGGCGTCGACGACCGGATGCTCCGGCCGTCTTGGCTACTGCTCTCGTTCGGCTGCAGCGAATTGGTCGGTGGCTTGATCAGAAGAGGTAGATCGTCTTCAGCTGTTGGTAGTTGGCCAGGCCATGGGGGCCAAGCTCGCGGCCGAGGCCGCTGTTCTTGATGCCGCCGAATGGGGCCGTCAGGTCGGGCAGGTAGCCGTTGACGCCTACGGTGCCCGTCTCGATTCGGCGGGCGATCTCGAGACCGTGCTCGCGGTCCTGGCTAAAGACGATGCCGCTCAGCCCGAAGTCGGAGTCGTTGGCCAGCTCCACCGCGTGGTCTTCGTCGGCGTACGGAGTGATGGTGATCACCGGACCGAAGATTTCCTCTCGGCCCAGCAGGTCGCGGTTGTCGACATCAGCGAAAACGGTCGGTTCGACGAACCAGCCGCAGGGTTGGTTCGCCGGGCGGCCGCCGCCCGTGGTGAGCCGGGCGCTACTGCGCTTCCCGTGTTCGATGTAGCTTTCGACTCGCTTTCGGTGGCCGGCGCTCACCAGAGGTCCGATGATGGTGTCTTCATCAGACGCGTCGCCGACGACCGCTGAGCGGGCCATGTCAGTCAGCATGTCCACCACCTCGTTGTACCGGCTGCGCGGGGCCAGCACCCTGGTGCTCAGAAAGCAGATCTGACCGTTGCCGACCATCGTGGCCCCGAAGATGGATTCCAGGTGGCCGGTGAGGTCGACGTCGTCCAGCACGATAGCGGCCGACTTCCCACCCAGCTCCAAGGTCACCGGCCGAAGCAGCCGGCCGCAGGTCTCAGCGATGCTGCGTCCGGCTGCCGTCGAACCGGTGAACGCCACTTTGTCGACTCCGGGATGGCCGACCAGATAAGCCCCCAGCTGACGTCCGCCGGGCACAATGCTGACCACCCCGGGCGGCAAGCCGGATTCGGCCAGGATTTCCGCCAACAGGAACGCGTCGAGGACGGTCTCCGGGGACGGTTTTACTACAACTGAACATCCGGCCGCGAGCGCCGGCGCGAGCTTGAACGACAGCAAGGTCTGGGGCATGTTCCACGGCACGATGGCCGCGACCACCCCCACCGGATCCTTACGCACGATCGTGGTCCCGCCGTACATTCCGTGCCGGCTGTCCTCAACTGGCTGCTCGCGGATCATTGCGGCGTAATACTTGAGCAGGATGGCGAGGTTGACCGCTTCGGCTCGTCGGGTCATCCCGATCGGTATTCCGTTCTGCGCGCTGACCAGCTCGGCGAACCGGCCACCCTGGCTCGCCACTCGGTCGGCGAGCCGCTCCAGGACGTCCGCCCGTCGCTCGGGCGACCAGCGCGACCACCCCGCCGGATCAGCCAGCGCCGATCGGGCAGCCGCAACCGCGGCGTCGACATCGGCTTCGCTTCCGAGCGGCACTTGACCGATGGTCTCTTCGGTCGAGGGGGACACCACGGTGATCGTGTCTGGCGACGACGGCCTGACCCAGGCCCCGCCAACCCACAACGACTTGTAGAGCTGCTGATCACTCATAAGGCTTCCCAACGGTCGCGGGGTCGATGGCTGGCGATTGACGCTTCCTAATCAAACGTGCAGCGAAACTGTATCTATACAGTGATACTGTATCTTCGTGGACCCCGTCAAGAGCCCCGCCCGTACCCTTCGTGCCGAGAAGGCCGAACGGACTAGACAACACATCCTTCAAGCGGCGCTGGAACTCTTCGCCACCGATGGGTTCGCCACAACCACCATCGACGCCATCGCTGCCAAGGCCGACGTGGCGAGCGAAACCGTCTACTCACGATTCGGGAACAAGGTCACGCTGCTCCGAGAGATACTGGAGGTCGCCATCGTCGGCAACACCCAGGGTGTCGACATCCTCGAACTTCCCGACATCTCCACGATCCGGGCCATGACCGACCAACGCACCCAACTGGCCCACCTCACGCACCTGTCCCGAAGCATTCTGGAACGGTCCGCCCTCGGACATCGCATTCTGCGCAAGTCCGCAGCAGCCGACTCAGCGCTTGCCGAATTCGTTCACGTGGACCAGCAACGCCGGCACCGTGTCCAAACCGCCTATATCGCCATGCTGATCACCAACGGGCCCCTCCGAGACGGCATGAACGCCGCCGACGCCGCGGCCACCTATGGCGCACTGGCCAACCCGGAAACCTACGACTTCCTGGTCGACCGGCAACGCTGGAGCCCCGACCACTACGAATCCTGGCTGCACAACGCATTGACCCTGCTACTGCTCGCGCCATCGACCGAAGCGATGGCCGACGGACCGCACGGCCGAATCTCGCTTGACGAACGCAGTGCGCTCGACTGAGCTGAGCCTGGATCTACCGATCCGGGTACGACCGCGGCAGAGGGAGATCTGGGGCCGATCCGCTTGGTGCGCGCGCTGCATGGCCACTCTTGCACCTCGCGGAAGACAGAACGAGAGCCGATCTGTATCGGTCTCTCGGTGGCACCACGGCGCGGTCAATGTAAGAAATTTCATTGACAGAGCATGCCGGACCGGAATAGATTTCGGCTTGGATTAATGCTGCCCGTTGGCGCCCGGGCGGCCTAAAAAGGGTTCGTGCGGAATTTCATCCGTCGATCTCGTGACGCGCCGGCGTCAGCACTTCGAGCAAATCCCGTCAAACATAAGGCCCACCATCATGTCCAGTTTCAGGATTCCCTCATGAGGCGCCCACTGAAGCGACTCATTCCCATCGTTGCCCTTGCGCTGGTCGGGTTCGCGCTACCGGCAACTTCCTCCACAGCCGACCCAGCAGGCGGCGACCAGGTCAAGACATCGACCGGCCAGGTGAGGGCCGTGGATGCGCGCCGAGCCGCTCCAGGCCCTTCTTTGAGCAAGATCGAGCGGGACAAGCTCGTGCTCCGCCACCTGGACAAGCGAGAAGGGGCCGCTGAGCAGCTCGGCGAATCTGAGGCCGGAGCCGGAACCCGCCAAGGCCCTCGCGGAAAGGCCACAGTCGAAGCCGGAGAATCTGACGTCCTCCGGGTCGGGCGGAACACACGCAACACCCGCGCCACGGCCGTCGCCAACACGATTGTCGAGCCGGCAGCAGCGAACGAGGGTTCGCGCGTCTTCTACACCGGCAACACCTTTGCTTCCTCCTCGGTGGACAACGGGGTCACCTGGGCAGCTGTGGGGCTGCCGGCTGGCCCGGCTGACGCGCCGACCGCCTGCTGCGATCTCGACGTCGTGCGTGCCCACAGCCGGGACCGGATCTTCACCTCTCTGCTGTATACCAACGCGGGACAGACCAACGGCATTGTGCGGATCTTCGTACGGTCCGACCCCGCCGCAGCAGCCACCTGTTTCTACGACATCGATCCCGGTGGCACCGCGAACAACGTGCTGCCCGACTACCCGCACCTCGCGCTCAGCAACGGCTTCCTCTATCTGAGTCTCAACAACCTGACCAACGGGTCTACCTGGACCGGCGCCCAAGTCCGGCGGTACAACCTGACCCAGATGTCGGCCTGCCAATCCACGACCTTCAACACCTTCACCTGGACCGGCGCTGTGGGACAGCGGATCCTGACACCTGTCGAAGGGGCGACGACGGTCATGTACTTCGGATCCAACGAGTCGGCAACCTCATTCCGCGCCTTCTCCTGGCCCGAAAGCTCCACGATCGTCACCAACGTGTTGCGCACGGTCGGCTCGTCGAGCTTCACCAACCCCGACTGCCGCGGAGGCACTGGGAACTTCGACTTCATCGAACGATCCACGGCCTGGAGCATCGGCGGGTTCCGGCTCCGAGGTGCAACCGGAGGTGGCCAAGTCACGTTCTGGTGGCCGGTCGCACCTGACGCCAACCATCCCCATGCCCACCTCCACGGAGCAACCCTACGAACCAGCGATTTCGCCCTGACGGCGCAACCGCCCGTGTGGAGCACCACCCAGTGCTTCGGCTACCCCGCTGTCGCCTCCAACATCCACGGTGAGTACGGGATGTCGATGGCGGCCGGGGGTCGAAACGGCGGCGGCGGCACCGCGGCCAGCGGCGTCGTTCTGGTCGACGATGGGGAAAGCGCCGGCATCTTCTTCCCCACCTTCACCGTTACCGCCACCGGCACCCACAACCGGACCGACGGCCGGTTCGGTGACTACTTCACAGTCCGCACCAATGCCAGATGCACCAGTGCGTGGGTCGCGACCAACTACGCCCTGCTCAACGGCAACACCACCTCGGCACACGTCAACGCCCGCTACGTCGAGATGCAAAGCACGCTCGACCCGCCCTGCTGACGGAGTGGGAGCGGCATCGGGACCATGCCCCCAGGGCATGGTCCCCATGCCCTGGCACAGGAACCGAGTAGCAGGACACTGAACTAAGGTGGCCGAGCATATGGAGGGACGGCGCTGATGCAGATCGGGAATCGGAAATCCTGCGCCAGGACACCGCAACGAACCCGCCCGGCCCCGGGTCTAGCCGTGACGTTGCTCGTGCTGGCGCTGAGCTGGACCAGCGCCTGCAGCTCTGGGATTCCGCCCGCGGCCACGTCAACCGGGACAGCGACACCTCAGACGACCGCTCCGCCGGCCCGGATGACTTCCCCCCATCGCAGGGCGAGCCGGCAGAAGGTACACCGGGGCAAGTCACCATCGTCGCCTCGTCCACGACCTACACAGTGGAGCAGGACATCGAAGCGAGCATCACCAACGGACGAGACGACACCGTCTACACAGAAGACTTGCGCACGTCATGCACGATCGCCGTCCTCGAGCGACAGGACCAGAAGCAGTGGACTCCGCTGCCTGACTGCGGCGCCGAAAGGACCGCCAGCGTGCTGGCGATCGGACCCGACCGCAGGCGAACGATCAAGATCACCGCGGAAAGCCTCGACGGTGCGCTGACTCCGGGCACGTACCGTCTCACCGTCCAATGGCGCACCGCGCCCGCACCTGAGGGTCAATTCGGAAACCAAACACACTCTCAACCCTTCGAGCTCGGTTGACCGTGACGACAAGAATCTGCGGCATAGGAAGTGGTATATAGAGAGCGTCTGTGACGCAGACTCATCTCAGCCCGAGCGCCTGTGGTTGCCTTCTCCCAAGGCAGATTGATCACCGACCAGGTTCGCGCCTTCGACTTGCCATCGACCCCTGCCGCGCGGCCGAGGTGTCGGTTTCGACGTGATCGGCGTCCTGGGATGACGTACTGAAAGCAATGACGTCGACGACACGTTGGTGGGGAGATTGGGGAGATGCCCGGTTAGTCCAAAATGTGCAGGCACGGCTGTGTTCAACCCGCAAACACCGCCCAGCCGTGGGGAGCGACGGCTCCCTCGGCGACCGCCGGCTGAGCCTCCAGCACCTCGACGCCCTCGGACAAGGCCAAAGGTTCGTCAGCCAGGTTCAGGGCCAGGGCCAGGGATTGCTCGCCGTGCGCGGCCCGGGACCGTACGACGAGTCGGGCGTTGTCGACCTGATCGATCTCGATCACCCCGTCGACCAGCCAGGGGTGGCGGCGGCGGAGGCCGATCATCCGGCGGTAGGCCTGCTCCACTTCCGGGTGCGAGTGATCGAACAGCCCCCGCTCGTACGGCATCTCCGGCCGGACGGCATCGTCCCCGCTGGGGCGGTCCTCCTTGATGGCCTCCAGGCCGAACTCGTCGCCGTAGTAGACGCTCGGCACGCCCGGCAGGAAGCCGAGCAGAGCCACTGCGTGCGACCAGTGCCGCGGGTCGCGGATCTGACTGGCGACCCGGGTGACGTCGTGGTTGCCCAGGAAGGTCAGCGGCAGGAAGTGCTCGACGAACCGTGCGTGCCGGCGCAACGTCCACTCCAACTCGTGGAAGTTGATGCTGTCGATGGAGGACCAGATGGCCCACCACAGCTCGTACTCGGTGATCGAGTCCAGACCTGAGGTCTGCACATAGTCGATGTAGTCACCGTGGATCATCTCCCCGACGAACCACGCGTCGGGGAACTCCTTGCGCACCTCGGGCAGGACCGCGGCCCAGAAACTCGCCGGTACGGCGTACGCGGCGTCCAACCGCCAGCCGTCGATGCCGCGGCGCAACCAGTGCAGCATCACCTCGCGTACGAACTCCTGCACCCGGGGGGAGTCATGATTGAGGGTGATGAGGGTGTCGTGACCCTCGAAGTAGTCCGCGGTGACCACCCCGTCGGTGTCGTAGAGCTTCGACACCCACTCCTCGGCCTCCGTGCCGGGTCCTTCGGCCAAAGCGCGGGCGACCGGCGGGAAGTCGCGGCCCGCGTGGTTGAAGACGCCGTCGAGCAACAGCCGCACCCCCCTCGCCCGGCATGCCGCAACGAGGCCGTCGAAGTCGGCGTCGTCACCCAGCCGCGGGTCGATCTGGAGGTAGTCGACCGTGTCGTAGCCGTGGCTGCTGGAGGTGAAGATCGGTCCGAGGAGCAGCCCGTTCCCGCCCCAGGAGATGAGGTGGTCGAGCCATCCGTGCAACCGCGGCAGGCGGCTCACCTGCCCCCGGACTGAGCCGACCTCCTTCTCCGCCCCGAGAAAGCCCAACGGATAGACCTGCCACCAGACCACGTGGTCCACCCACGACGCCATCGTGACCTCCTCCTCACCGTCGGTACAGCATCAGCCCCCGACCCTCACCTTGTCAGCATCCGGCCGCAGAGCGCATCGGACCCTGGGTGTGACATAGTGAGGCCTGGGTGTGACAAGTGAGGCTCCTGGTGCGACAAGTGAGCTCTGGGTGAAATGTTTGCTACATTCCGGTGATGCCGCGCCCCCGGAGACCAGCGGGCGCGCTGAAGGCCTCGGCCTTCCACGCCGGACTCCTCAAGGCCTTCAGCGGGGACGAGTGGCTTCGGGTCCTCGGACTCCTGGTGCCTGTCGTGGCGTACGTCGTGGCCCTGAAGGTCGTGCGGATCATGAGCCAGGTCAACGTGCCTGGCCCCGCAGGTTTCCTCGACCAGGTTCGCTCCGATGTGCTGGCCAACGTCGGGTTCGCGGTGTTCTGGCTCGGCGTGACCGCTGTGGTCCGGCGCCGGTGGACGCGCTGGATCACCGTATTCGTCATGCACGTGACGGCGCTGGCGGTCGTCGTCTGGGCGACACTGGCCCACCTGTTCTACGTCAAGACGGGCTCCCCGCTCGACCTGGCCATGATGAGCTTCGCGTGGAGGACGAAGGACGACATCAACGGTCTGGTCGCCGCCGAGCTCTCCCCCTGGTACGCCGTCTGGCTGGCGTTTCTGGTCGGGCACGCCGCCGGTAGCCGATGGCTGGTCAACCGCCTGATCCGGGCCCGGGCCCAGCCGGACCCAGGCCGATCTCCCGAGCGCCCCCGCTGGCTGCTCCTGGTGGCTGCCGCGCTCTCGACCAGTCTGGTACTGCTGGCCGCGGCTCCGAGCCGCGCGGCCGCCGGCTTCTCCGCCGATTCGATGCTGAACCTGGTGATGGGACCGCTGGAGACCCGGAAGTTCGCCCACCCCGCCAATGTGGTGGTGCCCACCGCGGAGCAGTTGCCGACCAGAACGTCGCTGGGGGCGACCGCCCAGACCAACCGGCGCAACGTCGTGATGATCTTCCTGGAGTCGGTGCGCGCCCAGTCGACGTCGCTCGACAACGACGAGCTCCCGACGACGCCGTACCTGGCCCAACTGGCCCGGACCAGCCTGGTGGCCGAGAACGCGTACACGGTCGTGCCCCACACCTCCAAGGCGCTGGCCGCGGCGCATTGCGGCGTGGCCCCGCCCCTCGATATGCGGGTGACCGAGTCGACCCCGCGGGGCATCTACGCCCGGTGCCTGCCCGAGCTCCTCGGACGACAGGGGTACCGCAGCGCCTTCTTCCAGTCCGCGGTCGAGGACTACGACGACCGCCCCGACCTGGTCGCCCACCTCGGGTACGACGACTTCTTTCCCGTCGACGACCTTCCGAAGGAGGGCTTCGCCCGGGCCAACTACTTCGGCTGGGAGGACGACATCATGCTCGATCCCAGCCGCGACTGGCTCCAGCAAAGAACCGGACAGCCCTTCCTGGCCAGCTACCTGACCGTCACCAGCCACCACGACTACAACGTCCCGGCCGGTTTCGCCACCCGGACCCTGTCCGACGACCCCGAACTGAACAGCTACCTGAACACGATCCGCTACCAGGACCGCTTCGTGAAGCGCCTGATCCAGCAGTACAAGCGCCTCGGGCTCTACGACAACACCGTCTTCGTGATCATGGCCGACCACGGAGAGGGGTTCGGCGAGCACGACCGACGACAGCACGACAACACCGTGTACGACGAGGGGGTGAAGATCCCGTTGCTCATCCACGACCCCCTGGATCCGCGGCCTCGCCGGCTCGAGGCTCCGGTGCAACCGACGGCTGTCCTCGCCACGGTGGCCGACCTGCTCGGCTACCGGATCGAAGGGGGACGCTACGCCGCCTCGTCGATGCTGGCGCCCTCCGCGGAGCCCGTGCGCATCGCCTGCTACGGGGACGACCGGTGCCTGGCCTCGATCCGCGGTACCGAGAAGTACATCTTCCACTTCGGCCAGCGCCCCGATGAGTATTTCGACCTGGCCACCGATCCCGGGGAGAAGAAGAACCTGCTCGCGCACCAGGATCACCGCAAGATCGCCGAGCTGCGCGAGGACCTGCTGCGCTGGCGCGCGGAGGTCCGCTCGATGACCGCCGTCGGTCGCGGCACCGACATGACCGAAGGCGCCGGCCTCACCCGAGGCCGCTGACTCACGCGGAGGTCGTCCACAGGCGCCCCGCACCCCCTGGCGGACATCGTCGCCTCGCCGCCGTGGCAGCGGTCAGCCCCAACCCTCGATGCCGACCTGACGGTTGCGCTTGGTGCGGATGGGGTCTACGGTGCGACTAAACCGGTTTAAAGACCAGGTGAGAAGACCTAGGGGGTCGGGATGGTGACAGCACGACGTCCGACCATCGCCGATGTCGCCAGCCGGGTCGGGGTCAGCAAGAGCCTGGTCTCGTTCGTGTTCAACGACCGTCCGGGGGTCGCACCGCAGACCCGGGAGCTCATCCTGGCCACCGCCCGCGAGCTGGGCTGGCGGCCGCGGCCCGCCGCCCGCGCCCTGTCCATCCGGCGCAGCTTCGCGCTGGGCCTGGTGGTCCGCCGCGACCCGACGGTGATCGCCGGGGACTCCTTCTTCCCGGCCTTCATCGCCGGGGTCGAGTCGGTGCTGGCCGATGAGGGCCAGGTCCTGGTGCTGAGCATGGTGGCCGACGCCGAGGCGGAGTCCCGGGCCTACCGGACCCTGAGCGAGGACCACCGCATCGACGGCGCCTTCCTCACCGACCTGCGGGTCGAGGACTCCCGACTGGCCCTGCTCACCGAGCTCGGGCTACCGGCCGTCACTCTGGGTCACCCGATCGGCCCGTCGCCGTTCCCGGCCGTCAGCCTGGCCGACCAGCCGGGCGTGCAGCAGACCGTGCGCCACCTCCTGGCGATGGGCCATCGGCGGATCGGCTACGTCGCCGGTGACGTCACGATGCTGCACGGCCTACGCCGCCGCGACTCCTTCGTCGCCGCGATGCGCGAGGCTGGACTCACCGACGATCTGGTCGAGGACACCGACTTCTCCGCCGCGGCCGCCGTACGGGCGACCCAGCGCCTGCTGGAACGGACGCCGCGCCCGACCGCGATCGCCTACGCGAGCGACCCGATGGCGCTGGCCGGACTCGGCGTGCTGCAGGCCCAGGGGCTGCGCGCACCCGAGGATGTGTCGGTGGCCGGCTTCGACGGCACCGACCTCGCCCGTTACGTCCACCCCGCCCTCACCACCGTCGTCTCCGACCCCGTCGCCTGGGGCCGCGAGGCCGCCCGCACCCTGCTGAGGCTGATCAGCGACGGCGCCGCCGACGACGTCGAGCTGCCAGCCGCCCGGCTGCAGGTCGCCCGATCCACCGCACCACCCGCCGCTGAGTCCGGTGAGGCGACTTCCGCCCCGCCGCAGCACCCGTCCACACCCACCAGCTCCGGCTGACCGAGGAGATCCCATCGTGCAACGTCGCACTCTTCACGTCCTGGCGCTCAGTGCCGGCCTGACCGTGGCCCTGAGCCTCGCCGCCTGTGGCGGCGGAGGCTCCGCGCCCGCCTCCGAAGCCGAGGCCGCCCGGGGACCGATCACGATCTGGTACTCCAACAACGAGCAGGAGGTGGCCTGGGGCAAGGCCATGGTCGCCAAGTGGAACGCCGAGCACGCCGACCAGGCCGATCGAGGCTCAGGAGATCCCGGCCGGCAAGAGCAGTGAGGAAGTGATCGGCGCGGCCATCACCGCGGGCACCGCACCCTGCCTGATCTTCAACACCGCCCCCGCGGCGGTCGGCCAGTTCCAGCGCCAAGGCGGCCTGGTCGACCTGGCCTCCTTCCCCGACGGCGCCAGCTACATCGCCGACCGCTCCGGACCGGTGGCCGACCAGTACAAGTCCCCGGACGGCGGCTTCTACCAGATGCCGTGGAAGTCCAATCCGGTGATGATCTTCTACAACAAGGATCTGTTCACCAAGGCCGGCCTGGACCCGGAGAACCCGAAGCTGTCCACGTACGCGGAGTTCCTCGACGCGGCACGCGCCATCAAGTCCTCCAAGGCAGCGCCGTACGCGATCTACCCGGCGCCGACCAGTCAGTTCTTCCAGTCCCAGTTCGACTTCATGCCGCTCTACGCCGCCGCCACCAAGGGCCAGTCGATCGTCACCGACGGCAAGGCCACCTTCGCCGACCCGGCCGGGATCGACGTCGCCACCTTCTGGAAGACCCTGTACGACGAGGGCCTGGCCGGCAAGGAGACCTACCAGGGCGACTCGTTCGCCGACAAGAAGGCCGCGATGGCCATCGTCGGCCCGTGGGCCATCTCGGTCTACGACGGCAAGGTCAAGTGGGGTTCGGTGCCGGTGCCGACCAAGGACGGCCTCCCGGCGGAAGAGACCTACACCTTCAGCGACGCCAAGAACGTCGGGCTGTACAGCGCCTGCAAGAACCGGGGCACGGCGTGGGAGGTGCTGAAGTTCGCCACCAGCACCGAGCAGGACGGCGCGCTGCTGGACAAGACCGGCCAGATGCCGCTGCGCAAGGACCTGCAGTCGGCCTACCCGGACTACTTCACGAAGAACCCGGCCTACGAGACGTTCGGCAGCCAGGCCGGACGCACCGTCGAGGTACCCGCCGGACCGCGTACGGTCGAGATGCTGCAGACGCTGCGGGACGCCTACACCAAGGCCGTGATCAGCGGTCAGGGCGACCTCACCGCCGAGTTCGAGGCCGCGGCCGCCAAGGTGACCGAGCTGGCCGGGCAGAAGTAGCCCGTGACCGCGCTGACAGCTAGGCCCACCGAGGGGCGGCGCGCAGCCGCCCCCCGGCCGGGGGGCCCGCAAGAAGGGGCTGGGTCTGCGCGTCCTCGGCAAGCACCCGCTCGGGTGGCTGTTCAGTGCCCCCTACCTGCTCTTCGTGCTGGTGATCTTCGCGTACCCGCTGATCTTCGCCGGCTACATGTCGTTCCGCGACTACTTCTTCACCGCGCCCGGGGCGACCGTCGAGCGTCCCTTCGTCGGCCTGGCGAACTACACCGCCTTGTTCGCCGACCCCGCGGTGCGCCGGTCGTTCCTCAACGTCGGCATCTTCCTCGTCATCAACGTGCCGTTGACCGTGGTGATCTCGCTGGTCCTGGCCACGTTGCTGAACCGGGTCACCCGGCTGAAGACGTTCCTGCGGGTGGCCTTCTACGTTCCCTACGTCTCCGCCAGCGTGGCCGTGGTCGCGGTCTGGCTGTTCCTGTTCAGCGGCAGCGGACTGGTGAACCGGCTGCTCGGCTCTCTGGCCCCGGAGCCCACCTGGCTGATCAACCCGACCTGGGCCATGCCGTCGATCGCGTTCTTCGTGACCTGGAAGCAGATGGGGGTGTACATCCTGTTGTACCTGGCCGCGCTGCAGAACGTGGGCCAGGAGCTCTACGAGTCCGCGGCCACCGACGGTGCGGGGCGGCTGCAGAGCTTCTGGAACGTGACCGTCCCGGGCGTGCGCCCTGCCACCGTGCTGGTGCTGCTGCTGTCCACGGTGACGGGGGCGAACCTGTTCACCGAGCCGTACCTGCTGACCGGCGGCGGCGGCCCGAACGGGGCGTCCAGTTCGCCGGTGTTGATCATGTACCAGCAGGGCATCGAACAGGGCAAGCCCGGCTACGCCTCGGCGATCGGGATCGTTCTGGTGATCGGCACGCTGATCATCGCCTTCCTGCAGAATCGTCTGGCCGGAGGCAGGGACTGATGTCGCGGGGTCAGGGCCTGCTGCGAGGACTGGTACTCGGCCTGGGTGCCGTGGCGTTCCTCTTCCCCTTCTACTACATGATCATCGGGTCGCTGCAGCGCACGCTGGATCCGTCCATTGCCGGCGCCTTCCCGCTGCCCGGCAACCTCACGGGCGCCAACTACAGCGACATCAACGCCCGGATCGATCTGTTCCGTGGCCTGGCCAACTCGGGCATCTTCACCGGCGGCGTGCTGGTCTGCACGGTCTTCTTCGGTGTCCTGGTCGGCTACGCCCTCTCGGTGCTCCAGTGGCGCGGCCGTACGGCCACCTTCGCCTTGGCCCTGCTGGTCCAGGTGGTCCCGTTCCAGTTGCTGACCGTGCCGCTCTACGTGCTGATCGCGCGCAACTACGGCCTGGCCGACAACTACCTGGGCATGATCCTGCCGTTCGCCATCAACTCGACCGCGGTGATCATCTTCCGGCAGTACTTCCTCCAACTGCCCAAGGAGCTGTTCGAGGCCGCCCGGATCGACGGGGCCGGCGAGATCGGACTGCTCACCCGCGTGGCGCTGCCGCTGGTCCGCCCCGCGCTGGTCACCGTCGTGCTGCTCACCTTCATCGGTCCGTGGAACGAGTTCCTGTGGCCGTTCCTGATCACCAAGCGGGCCGACATGCAGCCGCTGGCGGTGTCGCTGGCCAACTACATCAGCAACGTCGCGGCCACCGCTGCCAACCCGTTCGGCGCCATCCTCGCCGGCGCGGTCGTCCTCGCCGCTCCGGCGGTCACCCTGTTCATCGTGTTCCAGCGCTACTTCGTCTCCAGCGATCTCGGGTCCGGGGTCAAGGGCTGACCCTCGCGCCGATCGTCAGCCCCCCAGAAGCCGCTCGCCGAGCCAGACCAGCATCGGAGCACACTGCATGCATTCGGCCCACCCTTCCCCGACCGCCGACTTCCCCTACCGACTGACCCGGCTCGGAGTGCTGATGAGCCCCGAGCCAGGAAACCCGCTGGAGGCCGAGGGGGTGCTGAACCCTGCCTCGGGCCGCGGTCCGGACGGGGAGTTCTACCTGCTGCCTCGACTGGTCGCAGCCGGCAACGTCTCCCGCGTCGGGCTGGCCAGGATCGTGACCACCGACGGTGTCCCCACCTCGGTCGATCCGCGAGGGTGTGGTGCTGGAACCCGAGCGCAGCTGGGAGCAGGGGGCCGACCACGCCGGGGTGGAGGACCCGCGGGTGACCTGGATCGAGGCGCTCGGGCTGCACGTGATGACCTACGTCGCGTACGGCCCGCTCGGCCCGCGGTCGGCGGTCGCCACCTCGATCCGACCTGCGCACCTGGACCAGACACGGCCCGGTGCTGTTCGACTACGACGATGCGCTGGACTGCGACCTGAACCTGTTCCGCAACAAGGACACCGTGTTCTTCCCCGCACCGGTCCAAGCCCCCGACGGCACCCCCAGCCTCGCGGTGCTGCACCGACCGATGTGGGACCTGGACGAGGTCCGGCTCGGCCAGGGACGCCGGCCACCGGCCGGGGTTCCCGACCCGCGGGACAGCATGTGGATCTCCTTCGTCGCGCTGACCGACGCGCAGTCCGATCTCACTGCGCTCACCCGGTGGAGCCAGCACCGCTTCCTCGCCGGACCGGTCTACGACTGGGAGGCGTTGAAGATCGGGGGTGGCCCTGCTCCGGTCCGGGTCCCCGACGGCTGGCTGCTGATCCACCACGGCGCCTCCGGGGAGTACTGTCGCTCGGCCTGGCGCAGCAGCAGAAGGTGAACTATGCCGCCGGCGCGATGATCCTCGACGGCGACCGACCGTGGCAGGTGCTCAGCCGGACCGCGGTTCCCCTGCTGGAGCCCGCGACCGACGACGAACGGTCCGGCATCGTGCCGAACGTCGTCTTCCCCACCGCGATCGAGCACATCGACGGGGTGCACTACGTCTTCTACGGCATGGCCGATTCCAAGATCGGGGTCGCCCGGATCGACGGCCCGTTCTGAACCACCTGCGCACTGCCCCACCGCAAACCGAAGGACGTTCGATGACGAATTCCACCCTGCTCCGCCGCCTCACCATCGCGCTCGACCGCGGTCGCGCTGCTGCTGGGCGGCCTGCTCGCCGGCGCGCCGGCCCAGGCCAGAACGACGACGCTGACCAACACCGCCCACCTGGACTTCCTGCTCGACGAGGTCGCGCTGCGGCCCGTGGCCAGACATGACACCTACCGGCTGGACACCGAGCCGGACGTGACCATGCCCTGGACCTACGCCGACGCCCGCCCGGGCGGCACCTTCGAACGCATCGGCGGCGGCGGGCTCGGACCCGGCGACGGGCTACTACGGCCAGGGGGCGTTCAACGCCGACGACGTCAGCCGGGCCGCGGTGGTCTACCTGCGGCACTGGCGGCAGTTCCACGACGCGGCCAGCCGGGCCAAGGCCTACGAGCTGCTGCGCGGACTGACCTACCTGCAGACCGCCACCGGACCGAACCGCGGCAACGTCGTGCTCTGGATGCAGAGTGACGGGACGCTGAACCCCAGTGCGGATCCGGTGGAGCTGCCGGATCCGTCGGACTCGGGACCGAGCTACTGGACCGCCCGCACGCTGTGGGCGCTCGGCGAGGGGTACGCCGCGTTCGCCGACGACGACCCGGAATTCGCCGGCTTCCTGCGCGACCGGCTGCGGCTGTCCGTCGGCGCCGTCCGGCGACAGGTGCTGGACTCCTACGGCGACTACACCGTCAGCGACGGCCGGCGGGTGCCCTCCTGGCTGATCATCAACGGCGCCGACGCCACCGCCGAGGCCACGCTCGGACTGTCGGCCTACCTCGAAGCGGCGCCGGGGGACACCGACGTACGCCGGGTGCTCTCGCAGCTGCTCGAAGGCGTCGCCGCCATGGGCACCGACCGGTCGACGCTGGCCGTACGGGGCGATCCTGCCGTGGGCGGAGTCGCGGTCGATGTGGCACGCCTGGTCCTCCCAGATGGCGGCGGCGCTGGCCCGGGGTTCGGTCGTCCTCGACCGACCAGGCCTGCTGAAGCCGGCGCTCGCCGAGTCGGTCGGCTTCGACCCCACCCTGCTCACCGCCGGCGGACCCGACAACGCCTGGTTCCCGACCCCGATCGACCGGACCCAGATCGCGTACGGCGTCGACTCCCGGGTGCAGAATCTGCTGGCGACCGCCGACGCGGCACGGCGACCGGGGCTGCGTTCCCTGGCCGCGATGCACGCGAGCTGGTTCTTCGGTGCCAACCGGGCCGGCGAGGCCATGTACGACCCGGCCACCGGCGTCACCTTCGACGGGCTGGCCACCGACGGCGCCATCAACCGCAACAGCGGCGCCGAGAGCACCATCCACGGACTGCTGACCATGCTCGCCCTGGACGCCCACCCGGCCGTGGCGGCCCAGGCCACCGCGTGGACCGACACTCCCGAGCGGGCCGGACTGAGCGTGGTCGAGGCCGAGACCGCCGACCCGACCTCAGGCACCGTGGTCACGCCCGACTCCGCCGTGGACCGGTGAGTCGCAGTACGGCGGCGGAGCCTTCCTCCGCCTCGACCGCGGCGAACGGGCCACCTTTGACCTGGGGCCGTCGGTCCAGGGTCGGGTGCTCGAACCGGTCTCCTGGCTGCCCGAGGCCGGGCGCACCGTCACCCGGTGGTCGGTCGGCGACCACCGTGACCGGCTGCGGCACCGGGTGGGCGCGCAGGGCCTCTCCGCGGTGCCCGGTGCACTGCTGCCGCAGCGGCTCCAGCACACCTTGCCGGCCGGCGAGGTGTCGGTGGGCGTGGTGGCGCGGCGTGGCTCGGTCGACCTGGACGGGCTGATCGTCCGGCCGCTGATCTCCGAGGCCGATTTCGGCACCGGGGCCAACCGGACCAGCCTGTTCGTCTCGATCGCTCCGCCGGCCGACCCGACACGCGGTCACCGTCGACGGATCCGCGGTGGCCCGCAGCTACGACCGGACCGGGCGGGCGGTGCGGACCGCCGGCGTGTCCGGTACCGGCACCGTATGGGTGGCACCGGGCGGTTTCACCGTGCTGAGCACCGCGCGGACCTGATCGGAGCTACCGGCGGACGTGCTGGGTGAGGTGCCGTTTTGGGTTGTTCGAACAGGCCCGGCACGATAGGGCGTGGCAAAGAACAGGCACGATAGTGGCGTGAAAGCGAGCAGGGGGGACGGGTCGGCGCAGCGCAGGCACCTGCAGGTGGTGCCCGACGGCAGCTCGCAGCCCGACGTCGACGTTGAGCCCGATGGGGATGTCGACCCGCAAGCCCTGATCGCCAGCATCTACGCGGACCTGGCCGGCGATGTCGGCCGGGTCCGCAACCCGTTGGACGCAGAGCTCGGGGTGGCGGAGTGGTTGGCCGTAGCCACGGCCATGTTCGGCGCCTCTGCGCTTGACCACGGTGAGGGGCCTGACCACGGTGAGGCGCCTGACCACGGTGAGGCGTCCCGACAACGGTGAGGCGCCCGACGACGATGACGCGCCGGACGACGATGAGGCGCCGGAGGCAGCGAGGCGCTCGCAGCGTTCCTCGGCGCGCTGTCGACCACGCTCGCTCGGCGCGCACGACGCAGGCCCTGGCGTTGCTCCGGGCGCTGAGTGCTCTGCCCGGGACACCCGTCGCCGCCGCGGCGGACGGCGCCGCCGCCGAGCTCGCAGCCTCCGGTCTGGCCGACCGGGCGTGGGTCACGACCATGACGCAACTCCAGGCCAGTACCTGCCTGCGCTACGGGCACGTGGACGGCAGCCAGGAGTCGTTGATCCTCGGATTTCGCTACGGCAAGCGTGAGCACGCGATCTCGGTGCTGATCGACCACAGCCTGGGCGGTGGGATCAAGGACTGTTGGGTCACCGACGAACCCGACGTCATCCGGAAGCGGGTCGCGACCGTGGGCATGCTCGATCCCCTGATCGAGGTCGGCCCCTTGGACCCTGGCGCCGCCGAGGCCGTCCTCTCAGCGGCGCTTGCTCGACCCCTCTGCGCCGCCGAGGAGGACCAGATCAGGGACACGCTGGCCTACCTCCCGCTCCTGCGGCGCCGCGTCGACGTGCTCCGCGGACACCCCTGGCAGCCCAGCGGACTGGCTCCGCGGACGACCAGGAGTGCCGACCGAACGACGGCCAGACCGAGATCGCGGTCGGAACGGATCCGACTGAGTCGGTGGTGGCCGGCTGGTGGCTGGACCGGTGGCGGCGGCTTCGGATCACAGGCCCTGCTCTCGCCACCACGCGGTCCCCCGGGTCAGGGCGTCCTCGAGCGGAGGCGCCTGCGGGTGCCACTTCAGCTCGTACTCCAGGCTGTACCAGCCGGTGTAGCCCGTGCTCTCCAGGGCGCGCACGATGTCGACGATCGGCACGTCGCCGTCGCCGAGGAACATCGGGACCTGACCCGGCCGCTCGTCCTTGATCTGGACGTGCGCGAGACGGGGACGGAGCAATTCGAGGGTGGTCGGCCACGGTTCGCCGGCCTTCGGGGGGTGCGCGATGTCCCAGATCGCCCGCGCCCTCGGGTCGTCGACCGCATCCAGCACCCGCGCGACGGCCTCCCCGGTGCGGTGCGAGTCGTGGGTCTCCAGCCACAGCTCGACACCGTCGGGAAGCCGTCCGGTCGCCGTCGCCAGCCGGCGGATCATCAGCCGCTCCCGCTCGGCGTACCCAGGGGAGCCGGGTTCGACGCCGGCCCCCGGGAAGACCCGCACCGCCGCCGCACCGAGAGACAACGCCAGCCGCGCCTCGGCCAGCGCCGCCTCGACGACCTCGTCGTCGCTGCGTTCGACGGAAGCGAACCGGACGTAGGAGTTGGTGGCGATGAGCGTGACCCCGGCGAGGTCCCGGCGGGCCGCATCGACCTCGTCGGCGCTCAATCCGATGTGCACCGGCTCGTCGTCGGCCGACCGGAGCTCGACGCCCCGCCAACCCGTACGCCCAGCAAGATCGGCGACCTCGGCCAGCGGTGCACCGGGGATACCGAGCGTGGTGAAGCCGAGTCGGCTGACCGTGGAGCTCATGACAGAAACCTTTCACTCCGAGGTCGTGGCCGTCCGGTGGGGGGAAGCTGCGGCCATGCCCACCCACAGCCAGGCACCTGCCTCACGAGGTGGGATCTGGATGACAGGGCCTCGAGTGATGACGCGTCCGGTCTACGCGCTGGTGTCGCCCTGCTGGTGTGCGCGTGCGAAACGCCGACAGCACCGGCCGGTGGGTCGGGGGGTACCCGGCCGGCACGGCCCAGGACTGGGTGACCTACGGCGATTACCTGATCGAGCTCACCGCAGTCAGCGAAACCACGCTCGACCCCGACGCAAGTGGAACTGGACGCGGCGAAGGACTGTTCCGCCGCGTGTTCACCCTCATGGTCGACCGTGTCCTGTGGTCTCGCCCCGGCGTCACGCAGCAGCCGCCGACCACCGTGGAATGGACATCGGGCGGTTGGCAGTTCAAGGACGGCAAGACACCAACCGAGGCGGCACGGCTGCTCGCCCAGACCCCTCCGGACCCGCAGGCGCGCCCGTACCTGGACCTGAACGCCATCGACCGCTACCAGGCGGTCGCCGCAGACCACGAGGCGACCGCGTCACCGAGGTGAATCCCTCCGCCGACGTCGCGCTGGACTCACCCAGCCGGCCTGACCCAGCCGCCGGACCCTGTCGACGGGGTCGGGCTCGCCTCCCGCGTTCGGCTTGCCACTCTCAACGTATCGCGCCGAGGGGGGCTTGCGGCAAGACCCGGTTGGTGGCGCACAATCACGGGGCCGAGGCAAGAACCGCGTGATGGGGGATGGTGATGATCGACGTGATCGTGGTCGGTGGTGGACCGACCGGATTGATGCTGGCCAGCGAGTTGCGGCTGCAGGGCGTGCAGGCGCTGGTGCTGGAGAAGGAGACGGAGCCGACCAGGGTGGTCCGCGCACTCGGCCTGCACGCCCGCAGCATCGAGGTGATGGACCAGCGCGGCCTGCTCGATCGGTTCCTGCCGCTCGGCCAGCAGTATCCGGTCGGTGGATTCTTCGCCGGCATCGCCAAACCCGCGCCGGACGGACTGGACACCGCCCATCCGTACGTCCTCGGCATCCCGCAGACCACCACGGACCGGCTGCTGAGCGAGCACGCCGCAGAACTCGGCGTGGAGATCCGGCGCGGCTGCGAGCTGATCGGGCTGAGCCAGGACGACCACGGGGTGACCACCGAATGGGCCGACGGCACGCAGCTGCGCTCGCGCTACCTCCTCGGCTGTGACGGTGGCCGCAGCACGGTGCGCAAGCTGCTCGGCGTTGCCTTCCCCGGCGAACCCAGCCGGGTGGACACGCTGCTGGGCGAGATGGCGTTGACCGCACCGACAGAGACGCTGAACGCCGTGATGGCCGAGGTCCGCAAGACCCAGCTCCGGTTCGGCGCCATGCCCCTCGGAGACGGGGTCTACCGCGTCGTCGTGCCCGCCGACGGGGTGGCCGAGGACCGCACGGTCGCGCCCACCCTCGAGGAGTTCAAGCACCAGCTACGCGAGTTCGCCGGCACCGACTTCGGGGTGCACTCTCCGCGCTGGCTCTCCCGTTTCGGCGACGCCACCCGGCTGGCCGAGCGCTACCGCACCGGCCGGGTGCTGCTGGCCGGCGACGCTGCGCACATCCACCCACCGGCCGGTGGGCAGGGGCTCAACCTCGGCCTTCAGGACGCGTTCAACCTGGGCTGGAAACTGGCCGCCGACCTCAACGGCTGGGCGCCGGTGGGGCTGCTCGACAGCTACCACACCGAGCGGCACCCGGTCGCCGCTGACGTGCTGGACACCACCCGGGCGATGATGCAGCTGATGCTGGTCGAGCCCGGTCCTCAGGCCGTACGCCGGCTGGTGTCGGACCTGATGGACTTCGAGAACGTCAACCGGTACCTGATCGAGAAGGTCACCGCGATCGGGATCCGCTACGACTTCGGCGAGGGGCACGACCTGCTCGGGCGCCGGCTGCGTGACGTGAGGCTGAACGGGCACGGGCGTCTCTACCCGCTGATGCACGGCGGCCGCGGGCTCCTGCTGGACCAGACCGGCCGGCTTTCGGTAGCGGGCTGGGCAGACCGGGTCGACCACGTGGTCGACGTCAGCGAGGAGTTGGACGCGCCCGCCGTCCTGCTGCGGCCCGACGGCCACGTGGCGTGGGTCGGCGACGATCAGCAGGACCTGCTCGCCCGGCTGCCCATCTGGTTCGGAGCTGCCGTCAGCTGAGCAGGCGAAGGCGCCGGGGGGCTGGTGATGCCTGGCCGGTGCAGATGGCTAGGAAAGTGCTCGCGGAGTGCTCTAGGAATGAGTCATGACCGTGCGGGCCGTCGCCCCTTCGCTGCTCGGCCGGGTGGCCGAGCTCCAGCTGCTCGATGCGGCGCTGGACCAGGCGGTGGCCACGGGCCCGCAGGTCGTCCTCTGCTCTGGCGAGGCGGGTGCCGGAAAGACCGCCCTGCTGCGTCTGTTCGCTGATCGTGCCGCGGACGCCGGCTCAACCGTCTGGTTCCCCCCGGGATTCGGCCGCCCGGGCGCGCCGCCGTTCTGGATGTGGCAACAGGTCGTCGCGCCGCACCTCTTCATCGACTCACCGTCCATGCCGGCCGATCGTGCCGCCATCGCCGAGCGGCTCGCGGAGCGGCTGCGCTCGATCAGCAGCGACGGTCCCGCCGTGCTCGTATTGGACGACCTGGATCGTGCGGACGGCTCCTCGCTGGCCACGCTGCCGCGAGTAATTCGCGCGCTCGGTCGCAGTCCGGTGCTCGTATGTTGCGCCTACCAGTCAGACGGCCGGCACTCCAGGGAGTGGATCGCCACCCGCGACACCCTGGAGGCGGCAGCCGCCACCCAACTGCCGCTCTCCGGGCTGGCGGCCGAGGACGTACGGCGGCTGCTGGTCGCGAGCGGCCTGCGCGCTCCGGGTCACGATCTGCTCGCTCAGGTGCTGGCGGTGACAGGCGGCAACCCGCTGTTCGTCGTCGAACTGGCGTGGCAACTCACCCGTGGCCGGTCGGATCGGTCTGAGCCCCGCTTCCGACGACGCTGCGCGCCCTTGTCGATCACCGCCTGGACGCGCTGCCACCGTCCGTACGGAGCGTGCTGGACGCTGCCTCGATCATCGGCGAACGTTTCCGCGTCGGCGATGTGGCCCGCGCTCTCGCCCTCGATCCGGCGACCTGCCTCGACGCCGTGGACGCGGCGGCCAGGGCCGGCATCCTCGTTGCACTGTCGGCCGCGGAGTCGGAGTTCCGGCACACCGTTTTCCGGGAGTTCGTCGAGTCGGGACTGCGTGCGTCCGAGCGCACCGATCTGCACCGGCGTGTCGCCCAGGCGCTGGAGGTGGCCGCCGGACACCCGTCGGGAGACGATCTCGGGGTCCTCGCCCACCACTGGGCGGTCGCCGCGGCCGGCGGTGCGTCGGCCGAGGCGACCTCGTGGGCACGACGGGCGGCGGACGAGGCCATGCGCACGCGCGCGTACGAGGAAGCGGAACGTCTTTACCTGGTCGCCCTGGATCACGCCACCGGCCTGCCCGAGCTCGACCGTGCCTGGCTCCTCCTGGCCGGCGGTGCCGCAGCGATGCGCAGCGGGCATCTCGTCGCGGCCCACGCTGCCTGCGCCAGCGCCGTCGTCTCGGCACGGCGACTCCTGTCCCACGAGCTCCTGGCCCGCGCCGCCCTCACCCTGGAGCCGATGGGAGACCCGGCCTGGGACGGCGACATCCACCGCTGGTGCACCGCCGCGCTTGCCGACGACAGGTACGACCCGACCACCCGGGTCCGGTTGCTGGCCCGGCTGAGCCAGGCTGCCTCGTATCTCCGGTTGGCGGAGGAGGCCGACCGGGCGAGCGCAGACGCGCTTCAGCGAGCAGCCCACCTCAGCGACGTGGAGGCGAAGGTCGACGCGCTGATCGCTCGCCAGCTGGTCCGTAGCGGTCCGGACGACGTCGAGGAGTTGGGCGAGCTGGCTGATCAGATGCTCGCCGTCGGCGCAACGACGGAACGCGCCGATCTGGAGATGTGGGGACGGCTGTGGCGCATCGACACCCACTGGTACGCGGGTCGGTTGGCGGCGATCGCGGGCGAGACCGCCGGGTTGCAGGGCTGCGCCGAGCGCACCGGCGGCCCGTACGCCCGGTGGCACCTCCTGAGCACCCGCGGCCTGCTCGCCCTGGCGCGGGCGGAGTTCGAGCAGGCCCAGCGCCTTCACGGCGAGGCCGTCGAGCTGATGGCTCGGATCGACCACCCGGCGGTCCACGGAGCCTCCGTCTCCTTCGGTCTCCTGCTCGGTCATCACCGCGGATACACCAGCGAGCTGTTGGACGCCTCGGCATGGGACTTCAGCACCGACGTGCGGTGGGACATGTTCTCTCGGCTGGCCAGGGCTTTCGTCCTTGTCGACAACGGTCAGCTGGACGAGGCGGCCGCGCTCTACAAAGATGCGGCGACCCGGACGAGTGGAGCTTGACCCGAGCGGGCCTTGTCGGTCTTGCCGTCGCTGCGCGAGTCGCCACGGGTATCGGCGCCCTCGACGACGTCGCGACACTGCGCGAACGGCTCGCGCCATACCGCGGGCGGTTCGTGGCAGCGGGGGGCGGCGGCAGCAACTTCCTCGGACCTGTCGACCTCGCACTCGGCCGGTGCTCCGCGTCGCTCGGCGACGCCCATGCTGCCCGCGACGAATTCGAGGCGGCCGGGCGCATGTGCCGCACGGTCGGCGCTCCGGGGTTCGAGGTCGAGGCGGACGCCGAGCTCGCGGCATTCCATGCGCGCACGGGCGACAACGCAGCCGCGGCGCTCGTCGCCCGCCGCGCGCTCCCGATGGCACGCACCCTCGGCATGACGCCGTGGGCCGAGCGGCTCGCCTCGCTCGCCGGAGCAGACGCGAAGATCAGCCCGCTGACTGCGCGCGAGCGGCAGATTGCGTCGCTGGTGGCAGCCGGACTCAGCAACCGGGCGATTGCCGATCGGCTGGTGATCTCCGAGCGCACCGCGCAGAATCACGTCCAGCACATCCTGGGCAAGCTCGATTTCGCCAACCGGGCGCAGATCGCGGCATGGGCCAGCCGACAGTCGCCATGAGTAGCGAAATGAGTACTTCGCACGATGCGGTCCATCCGGCGCCTCGGCACTGTGGTCTGAGTGAATCGGTCTCCAGTACGACCGAGAGGAGGCCCCAGTGCCAACTAAGCCGGAACCACCCAGACGCACCCACGATCGTCAGGCCCTCTGGGAGACGCTGACGACCGCGTACCGGATCGAAGCCGGCGTTCTCGACCGGCCGGCTCCAGGATCGGACGCACGGACCGACGCGGCTCGCCACCACATCGAGGCGCGGGGCCGGTCGACGCAGCGCTCGGCCATCCGGTCGACCTCTACCTGGATCCCGTCTGTCCCTACACCTGGCTCGCGGCGTGTTGGCTGCGCGAGGTCGACCAGCACCGCGACATCACGCTCGAATACCACCCGATGAGCTTGCTGATGCTCAACGAGAACCGGGTTCTGGACCAGGCGTACCGGGCATCGCTGGCTCGCTCGAACGGACCCTCGCGGGTCGCCACGGCGGTCTGGCTGCACCACGGCGCAGACGTCCTCCGAGGCTGGCACACCTGTTCGGCTCGCTCATCTTCGACGACTGGCGCTATCCGACTCCTGAGGAGTACCGCACAGCGGCAGCGCGGGCGCTGAGCGCCAACGGGTTGCCGGCGCGGCTGGTGCAATGCCGCTGACAGCGAGGAGTACGACGAGCCGCTGCGGCGCAGCCACCTGGAGGGCACCGTCCCGGTCGGCCTCGACGGCGGGACGCCGGTCATCCACATCGCCGGTGTCGCCTACTTCGGGCCGGTGCTGAACGCCGTGCCGACCACCGAGGAGGCGCTCGACCTGTTTGATGCGTGTGCGCTCATGGCCGGTTGCCGCGACTTCTTCGAGCTGAAGCGCACCCGTACGTCCCCACCGGTCTTTGCCAACTCAGCTTCAGCCATCTGTGAGTATCCAATGACGAGAGGAGAAGGGCATGAACGACGACGAGCTCTGGGCGGCCATCGACGCGCAACGCGCGCGCACGGTGAAGCTGCTCGAAGACCTGACACCGGCCGAATGGGATGAGGCCTCGCTCTGTGACGGGTGGCGCGTCCGCGACGTCGCCGCCCACCTGACCATGCAGCAGATGACCCTAGGCGACGCGCTGAAGGGGCTGCTCCGGCATCCGGGCACCCTGAACCAGGTGATCCAGGCCACAGCGGTCAGCGATGCCAACCGCCGTCCGCCCGAAGAACTCATCGGCGACATCAGGGCCATGATCGGCTCGCACCGCGCCAACATCGGCGTGACCCCGCAGGAGACGCTGATCGACATCACGGTGCACGGTCAAGACATCGCGATCCCGCTGCGGCGGCAGTTGGAGGTCCCCACCCAGGTCGCCGCCATCGCGGCAACCCGAGCGTGGTCGTACCAGGCCAGCAAGAAGGGACGCCGAAAGGCCCGCGTATTCCGCCCGATGCCTTACCAGTCCTACCGGCTGATCGCCTCGGACACGGACTGGTCGGTCGGGAACGGGCCGGAGATCAGAGGACCGATCCTGGCCATCCTGCTCCTGCTCACCGGCCGTACGGCGCGCTACGCCGACCTCGCCGGACCAGGCGTCGCCGCGCTCGGAGCCACCCTGGGCTTGACCCGATCGCCATGAGGATCTCGACGGTCGACGGCCCTGCGAGGTCGACCCGACTTCACGCGCAAGGCGTCATCGTCTTGATGAACTACACTTGTCCGCAACAGTCGATGCCGCCTGGACCAGGTCCAGACTCAGGAGGCCGACGATGAACACAGCGCTCACCCTCACGATCCCTACCAGTCCGCAGGTGCTCTTTGTCGGGCACGACGGCAGCTCCCCGCAGATCGCGGCGAACCTGCTGCGCCACCTCGCCGGAGACCGGGTCAGGATCGACACGGCCCGCACCCAGCCCGCAGACCCCGGCGGACGCTCCGACGAGATGCTGGTGGCGATGGGGCTCGATCCCGCGCACGAACAGCAGCTCAGCGCCCGGTCTCTGCACGCGGCCGACCGGGTGGTCAGCCTGGGCGCCGGTCTCGACGTGGCCCGGCTCCCCGGCCCCCGCTATGAAGAGTGGGACCTCGAGCACGACGGCCTCATCGGCCGGATCCACGCGCTGAGCGACGACCTCACTGCCATCCCGGCCGCCAAACCCCGTTCGGCAGTGCTGCACCGGCTACGGACGCTGCGCGGACTCATCCGCCTCCGCTGACCGAACCCGGTCACACGCTGCCCGAGTTGGCTCACGCTGACCCTGACCCTGCGCTGAAGTAGCTCTGGGGTTAGGGCTCGAACGCACTCGAAAAACTGCACCGACCCCACTGCATCCCGGCACTTTGGCCGGGGCGAGCGATGAACCGAAGGAGAAGGGTGGGTCCTAGGAAGCTCCCACAGCGAAAGGGTCGCGATGTCTGTTCTCCCGGGGTCGTTTCCACCACACATCGGATTACTTAGGCCGCTCCGCCTGCTGATGGAGCGGGACACCGCGTGGTTCGCCCACGGCCGATGGGGAAAGCTGATCGTCGGGGTCGTGCTGGTCGCCATCCCCGCCGGCATGCTGCTGCAGTCGCTCCGCACGGACCGGTACGCCGACAACAGCTGGACCGCTCTCGTCATGACCGCCGTGCTCGCCGTCGGGTACGTCGCCTTCCGTCGCCTCCTCCTCACCATCGCCGCCGCTGTGCTCGCCGTCGTCGTCAGCTCCTGGATGCTCCAGCCGACCCTGGCCGCGGTGCGACAGGGCGATCCGGTCGTCCTCACCCACCTCGAGCAGCAGCGCGGCATGAGCCTGTTGGACGGCTTCCAGAACCTCGCCGTCGCCGAGATCGACCTGGAAGCGGCTGAACCGATCCGCCTGGCCGGTATCGGCGCCACCGACACGACGCCGATGGAGGTCGGCTCGGTGACCAAGGCGATGACCGGCCTCGTCATCGCCGACGCGGTCCGGCGCGGCGAGGTGCGGATGGACGTGCCTGTGTCACAGTACCTGCCGGAGCTCGCCGGCTCAGCAGCCGGGACGGTCACCCTCCACGAGCTCGTCACCCACACCGCCGGGTACGCCGACTTCGGCCGCTCCACCCTGCGCCGCGGCGCCTGGAGCGCCCCGCTCGGGCGGAACTTCCTGGCCACCGATGCCCTCCAGATGACCCGGGAGGTCCGCGCACAGGACCTGGGTACCCGGGGCTTGTGGCACTACTCCAATCTCGGCGCAGCCACCGCAGGAAAGGCCACCGCAGCGGCCGTCGGGATGAGTTATCCCGACCTGATGCGCACCCGCCTGTTCAAACCGCTTGGGATGAGACACACCGCCATCCAGACCTCGCATCCCCTGGCTGCCGGAGGGAAGTCACAGACCGGGCTCGGCGTCCAGCCGTGGCTGTTCGACGCGTACGCGCCCGCTGGCGCCGCCGTTTCCACCACGGCCGATCTGGCCACACTCGCAGCCGCGCTGCTCGATGGCACGGCACCCGGCCTGGACGCGCTGGATCCCTCCGCTCCGACCGGAGAAGTCGGCACCCTCGTCGGTGACTTCTGGGCCGTCTCGACCTGGCCGAGCGGGCAGACCGTCACCTGGCACACCGGCCAGACTGGCGGGTACACCTCCTACTTCGGTCTGGACCGCGCCCAGCGCAGAGCCGTGATCGTGTTGGCCGACGTGGCCACCCCGGCCACCACCAGGCTCGGTGTGGACATCCTCAGCACGAACACCTGACCCCTACCGCCAACCTCCGAATCGAGCCACCATGATCACGGCCAGCCAGGAGCCCCAGCGCCCCCCGTCCGCCGCACCCGTGGAGCCCGCCCGCAACCGACGTATCGGGCTCATCGTCGCCGGATCCATGGCCTCAGGCCTCGTCGCGGCACTGCTACTGGTCGCGGCACCGCTCATCGAGCCCCGCGAAAACGTCCTCGCCGGAGCGGTGTTGCTGGCATTCGCCGCCGGCTGGCTGCTTCTAGCCGTGCTGTCGGTCGGCTTGAGCGAGCAGCCCCAGCGGTGGGCGATCGTCCCGGCCGCGTTCCTGGCCCTCGTTGGTCTGGTGGCCATCGGCGGGTCGGCCCCCGTACGCGAGGTGCTGGGCTGGGTAGGACCCCCGATCCTCATCGGCATCGTCGCCTGGAGCTTCGTTCACGCCCGCGGCGGACTGCCCCGCCGCACCCGACGGTGGCTGCTCTACCCCGTGCTGGCCAGCTTGGCTCTCGCCTCGGTGGGGGCCGGATATCAGACCGTCGGCCGGGCGGTCGACGTGACCCACCCATCGATGCCTGGGCAACTCATCGATGTGGGCGGGCGCCGACTCCACCTGAACTGCACGGGTTCGGGCAGCCCCACCGTGGTCCTGGAACCGGGGCTCTGGGCCACATCGGCCGCCATGGCGTGGGTCGCGCCGGCCGTGGCGAATCACGGCAGCAGAGTCTGCGTGTACGACCGCGCCGGCCGCGGCTGGAGTGATCCCGCCGACGGCCCGCTCGACGGTGCGCAGACCGCCGCCGATCTGCACACCCTGTTGGAGCGGGCCCACATCCCCGGTCCGTACGTGCTCGCCGGCCACTCGTTCGGCGGCCTGTACGTCCTCACCTTCGCCGCGCGATACCCCGATGACGTGGCCGGCCTGGTGCTGATCGACTCCACCGAACCGGCCTCCACGCCCCCGCCCCCTCATTCCGCGTACAACCTCACCGCCCGCTTCTTGGCTCTGCTCCCGGCCACGGCCCACCTGGGGGTGCCACGGCTGCTGGGTCAGTTCTCCGACAGCGGCCTGCCGCCGGCGGCTGAGGACCAGATTCGGGCCCGCGGAGGAAGGGCCGAGACGCTGCGCAGCTTCGTCGACGAGTTGGGCGAGGGCTCGACGACCGTGCACCAAGCCGCAGCGCTGGTGGACTTCGGTGCCAAGCCGCTGATCGTGGTCACCGCGGGCCTGGGACACGACGCCACCTGGGCCGCCGCCCAGGACCAGCTCGCCACCTTGTCGACCAACAGTCGACACCGGATCGTCGACGCCACGCACGCCTCACTGCTGCTGGACCAAGCCGATGCCGTCGCGGCGAGCGAGGCGATCCGCGAGGTCGCGGCAGCCGTCCGCGACTCCCACACACTCACGTGAGCCCCAAGTCTCGGCGGCCCGACCACCCCGCCACCAAACCCCGGCACACGGTGATGGCCCACCGACACGTAGCGCTGTGTGGTGGGTTGCGCGAGGATCGCCCGCATGGGTATCCGCAGCGTGTTGGTTGTCGGGGCGGGTATCGCCGGGTCGACGATCGCCTACTTCCTGGGGAGGAGCGGGATCACCACGACGGTCGTCGAGCGTGCGGGTGAGCAGCGCTCCAGCGGCAGCCCGGTAGACGTCCGCGGTCCGGCGTTGACGGTGGTCGACCAGATGAACGTGCTCGCACCGATACGTGCGGCGGCCACCCGGACCACCCGGCTGGCGGCCGTCGACAGCCGAGGTCGTGCGATCGGATGGATTCCTACCCAGACCGGCCCCGACGCGATCGAGATCCCGCGGAGTGAGCTCGCAGCCATCCTGGCTGCCGCCGGCTGCGAACACGCGGAGTTCCTCTACGACGACACGGTCACCGCGCTGCGTGAGGACCAGGACGGGGTCGAGGTGAGATTCGAGAGGGCGGCGTCCCGCCGGTTCGATCTCGTCGTCGGTGCTGACGGCCTGCACTCGACCGTGCGGCGGCTGATCTTCGGACCGGAGGAGCAGTTCACCACGCATCTCGGCCTGTACATCGCGACGGTCGCCCTGAAGCGCGCTGCTTCCGATCCGCACACGGTGCTCATTCACAATGCACCTGGACGAGCAGTCGTCGTCCATCCGAGTACAGGCATCGAAGGCGCCGCCTTCATCTTCCGCCACCCGCTGCTGAACGCTGGGGAAGGAAGGGACGTGTGGAAGCAGAAGCAACTGCTCACGGTCACGTATGCGGGTATGGGGTGGCGGGTCCCCGAACTGCTCGATTGCGTCGTGGACAGTGACGATCTCTACTTCGATTCCGTTACGCGGGTCAGGCTCGACGGGTGGTCGCGTGGCCGTGTGGTGTTGATCGGCGACGCAGCCGACTGCATCTCGCTGCTGGGTGAGGGATCCAGCATGGCCATCGTCGGAGCGGCCGCCCTCGCCGAGCACCTCGCGGACCAACCCGCCGATACCGCCGCCGCACTGAGCCACTACGAGCAGGTCCACCGCAGACGACTGCTTCGCCACCACCGCGGCGCCACGATCGCCGGGCACCTGCTGGTGCCCGGAACGCGCGTGGGGATCGCGGTCCGCGACGCGGCGTTTCGTGCCTGCGCGACCGTCGCCGCCACCCACGCGAGGATCCGCTCCCGTACGCCCGTACGGTGACTTCATCGGACGCCTCGCGGCCGGATGGACCGTGCCTCGCGCGACGGCCCATGGTCACGTCCCAGCAGCCCGGCGGGAGGCTGAGGCGGGACACGAGGGCTCCGCGCTGAGCGCGGCCCCTGTTTCGGGTCGCCGCCGCGCCACGACTTCCGCGAACGCGTCCCGGTCGGCCGGCGGGCTGCCGAGCGGAGGGTAGCTTCGAAGTAGCCGGTTTGAGGGGAGGTCGCTTTCATGCCATGGATGGTGTGGTTGATTGCGGCCGTGGTGCTGGGCGTCGCCGAGTACTTCACCCTCACGCTGGCGTTCGGGTTGCTGGCTGCGGCAGCGCTCGCCGCGGCTGTGGTCGCCGGTCTGGGCGGTCCCCTCCTGGTCCAGGTTCTCGCCTTCGCGGTCACGGGTGCGGTGGGGCTCCTGGTCGTGCGGCCGATCGCGCGTCGCCAGATGACTCATCCTTCGCCGGTACGGGAGGGCAGCTACGCGCTGGTCGGGAAGAAGGCACTGGTCATCGAGGAGGTCACGGCTACGCGGGGACTCGTCAAGCTGTCCGGGGAGGTGTGGTCGGCGCGTGCCCTCGATGACGACCACGTGATCCCGGCCGGGTCGCTGGTGGATGTGATGGAGATCGAGGGCGCGACGGCGATCGTGTATCCCCGGGAGCTTCTGCCCTGAGGACCGCTGCTGAGACGACACTGCTGAGCTGAGACGACACTGGAGGAGATATGGACCTGACTCTGTTGGTCCCCATCATCATCATCGCTGCCGTGGTGGTGTTCGTCGTGATGTCCGCTGTGCGGATCGTGCCACAAGCGCGGCGCTACAACATTGAGCGCTTCGGCCGCTACCGGACGACGTTGGAGCCTGGGTCTGAACTTCATCATCCCGGTGGCGGATCGGATCAACACCAAGCTCGACGTGCGGGAGCAGGTGTTCTCCTCGCAGCCGAAGCCGGTGATCACCGAGGACAACCTGGTGGTCAACATCGACACGGTGCTGTACTACCAGATCACCGACCCCCGTGCGGCGGCGTACGAGATCGCGGACTACCTCCAGGCCATCGACCAGCTCACCGTCACCACGCTGCGCAACGTGATCGGCAGCATGGATCTGGAGCAGACGCTGACCTCGCGTGAAGAGATCAACACCCGACTGCGCATGGTCTTGGACGACGCGACGGGCAAGTGGGGAATCCGGGTGAACCGGGTCGAGATCAAAGCCATCGACCCGCCCGTCAGCATCCAGGAGGCCATGGAGAAGCAGATGCGGGCCGAGCGGGACAAGCGGGCAACCATCCTGCACGCGGAGGGGGAGCGCCAGGCCAAGATCCTTACCGCCGAAGGCACGCGCCAGCAGGAGATCCTGGTGGCCCAGGGCGACCAGCAGGCCGCGATCCTGCGGGCCGAAGGTGAGGCTCGGGCGGTCGACCTGGTCTTCCAGGCCGTCCACCGCAACCAGGCGGATCCCCAGGTGCTGGCGTACAAGTACCTGGAGACGCTGCCTCACCTGGCCAAGAGCGGCAACACGTTCTGGGTGATCCCGGGTGAGCTCACCCAGGCGATCCGCACGGTGACCGAGGCCTTCGGCGACTCCGCCCGGGTCGGATCGCCTGCGCCGACAAGGACAGCGCCGACCATCCGCCGTCGGAGGATGACGACCTGGAAGCCAACGCGCATGCTCACTCCAGGCGGCCCGCCGACCCTGGACGCGATCACCGCCACTGATCGGGTCGCCGAACTGGCCGTGGGGGCGCTCAACCTGACCAGGGACCAGGATGCGGTCGCTGAGAAGGGGGTCGACGTCGAAAGGCCGCTGCACGAGAACGACCAGAGGTAGCGGTTCCGCAGCGTCGTCGGCACTCCCTCGTCGACCTCGATGGGGGCCGGCGTCAATCAGTCTTGCGCGAAGAGCTCAGTCTTGCGCGAAAAGCTCGACGAACCGCAACAACAGGTTCGGCGTCTCGGTGACCCCGCTCGCCCTTGCCGCGGCCAGCACCACGTCGGCCTGGTCCGGAGGGTAGTAGCCGGCGTAGCGATAGATCTGGATCCGCGTCGTCAGTCCGGCCAGGTCGAGTTCCGGATGGAACTGGGTGGCATAGACCCGGGTTCCTATTCGGAACGCCTGCACCGGACACGCGGGTGAGGCGGCGAGCGGCACGGCGTGCGGCGGCAGCTTTCGGATCGCCTCCTTGTGCCCGACATAGGCGCCGAATGGGGAGCCGGCCGCGTGGAGCAGCTGATCCTGCTTGCCCTCGGGGGTCAGTTCGATGAAGGTGCCGCCGATCGGCTCGCCGAAGTGCCGATCGACCACCGCACCCTCGTGCCGGCCGAGAGTGCCGATCCCGTAGCACGCACCCAGGAAGGGGAAGTCGCGGGGCACCACGTCATCGAGCAGCGCCGAAAGATCGCTCTCGACCCGACGCTGCGTGGCAGATTTCCCCTCCTCGGGATCACTGACCTGAAACGGGCCGCCGCCCAAGACGATGCCGGACCAGCATTCGAGGTCGACAGGCTCCAGTCGTGCCTGCTCCAGCCGGACCCGCCGAAAATGCTGCTCGTCCAGACCGGTGCAGCGCAGCATCGCCGCGTACTCCTCGTCGGCTGCGGCTTCTTCGGCTCTGATCGCCAGGAACAGGAACGGCTTCATCATCGGCGACTCTAGAGCAGTCCCGGGCCCGGCAGCGCCATCCGAGCCGACGGGGTCCGCCACAGAGGGCCATCGTGGCGGACCGAGCCCCAAGGGAATCCGCACGTTCCAGCAGCCGATCCCGACTTGCGGTTCGAGGCCCCCCTCACAGATGCGATGGAGCCGGCGTCGATGGTCCGAGTCTTGACGCGCGCTGCGGGGCGGGGTCACAAGGCCGAGAGGCCACCGTGGCCCGTCGCGGCCGAGGTGATCGCCCATTTGTTCGTCTGCGTCATACGTGGGTTCGTGGCCGAGTGCGACGTCCGATGCGCCCGATGATGACCACGGAGGCGACCGCCAGCGCGGCAAGGCCGCCGGCGATGAGAGCGAGAGCGCGCGGATCGCTCAGTGCGGCGGTAAATGCGGAGGGCGTCGAAGGCGGCCCGGAAGTCAGACTCGAGAAGGTGCGTTGCCGTACACGCGTTGTCCTGGTACGGCGAGGCGCTGTTCGTGGGGTGAAACTCATAGCGGCCACCGACCTCGTACGTGCGGTCGACGGAGGTCACCGCGGAACCGATGTCCGGTGTTCCCCAGACCAGCACCCTGGCGCCGGCGTCGGTCAAGACAGTGGCAACCCGGTCATGGGAACGGGTCGAGACCACGACACCAGTAAACGCATCAGGTGATTCCAGCGACTGCACAGCACACGATCCGAGGGCTTGCTTGCTCCCCGACGCCACCCAGAACACGGCGGCGAGCAGTGCGAGGGCAACGACTGCGGACGCACGCAGACGAGACCGAAGGGCCGGCAGCAGACTGGGCGCTGCTGCGTGCTCCGCCGCCAACCGGGAGGCAGCTGACCGCCTGTCGCCGGGGCCGCGTCTCATTTTGCTGAGCGAAGCCACGTCATCAGGCTACTCCGGAGATACGTGATTCGAAGGCCCGCAACACCCCGGCCCGACTTCGGCGCAGGCCGCCAGCGAGGTCCCGTGGAGGTTCATGAACCTGACGATCGTACCCCTCCCACCCGCCCGCATGGGAGCAGGAGACGGGCCACTACGACGACGGTGGCTGGTTGAACGGGGTGATGACCTGGACCTGCGACGGGATTGATCGGAGTGGCCCGGGCAGGGCGCCCTGCGCCTGCAGCAGCAACTGGCAGGCCTGCCTAAGGTCGGCTCTCAAGTCGTGGTGCAGCACGGCCGTGAGGGCACGGCGCCGGAGCAGGGTGGTGTTGTCTGCGTCGAGGTCGTGAGCTATGAACGGTGCCGGTGTCCGCCCGGCCTGCCGGAAGGCGTCGAGGACTGCGGCGTTGCCACCGCCGATGGAGTAGACGGCCTCGAGGTCGGGGTGGACGTCGAGGCTGCGGGCAACGGCCGCGAACATGGACGCGTCGAGTCCGTCGGTCTCGGAGACCTCGTGGACGGTGCGCTCGGGGGCCAGGGTCCGCATGGCGGAGCGAAACCCGATCTCGCGCTCCTCCTCGCCGCGGAAGCTGCTGCTGCTGAGCGTGACCAGCACCGACGAGGGGCGGTGCGACATGTGGGTGATCAGGTACGCGGCGGTGGCACCGGCGGCCCGGTTGTCGATGCCGACGTAGGCCACCCGCTCGCTGAGGGGAAGGTCGGTGACGAGGGTGACGACCGGGATGCCCTGGTCGTGGAGTCGGGCGACCGCGTCGGTGACGACCTGGTGGTCGGGTGCCTTGAGCAGGACCCCGGCCGAGCCCCGTCGCGCGATTGCGTCGAGCGTCTGGGCGAGCGCGGCGGGCGGACCTTCTTCCCGGAGGTGGAAGCGGCTACGGATCACGGCCGGCCTGAATCCGGACAGCTCCGCCTCGAGTGCGGAGCGCACCGCCAAGCTGAACCGGGCCGGTGCGTGCATCACCAGGTCAAGCCGGAACGTCCGGCCACCCAGCTGCACCTGGTCGCGTTGCCGGTCGAGCTCGACGATGGCTCGCTGCACCTGGGCTGCGGTGCTGTCCCGCACCCCTGCCCGCTGGTTCAGGACCCGGTCGACGGTGGCCTGGCTCAGTCCCGACTGGTCGGCGATCTCCTGGATCCGGTATCGGCGCACGGAACCTTCCCTCTGAGGTCTTTTTGATGGTTTCTGGATGGTTTCATCGCTTCAGCGCCTACTAGTATGACCGACACCTGAACACCAGACCCACCGCGTCCTCACCCCTGCTGCCGTCGACCGGCGACGCTGCGGAGGCCGCTGACAGGAGGATTCATGACCACCACGACCGCCGCTCCAGTGCGTCCCGGCCGCTACACCGAGTCCGACTGCCGGATCGAGGACTTCGTCGCCCTGGTCGACCAGGCGACTGAGCTGGCCGACTACCCGCACGCCACCGACGTCCAGCGCAACGTGCTCATCTACGACGCCGCGTCGCTGCGCGGGGCCATCGGCTCCCCGCAGGGTCGCCTCGAGGTTGAGGCCGAACTGGTCCGGGCACTCACCGAGGGCCCCGGCGTGGTGGCGTTCAAGGGCGCGTTTCCCGACGCCGCAGTGGTGGACCGGGCCACCCGGGTGTACGAGGAGATCATCGCCGCCGAGAAGGTCAACGGTGGCCACAACGACCACTTCGCCGCCGCCGGCGCCAACAGCCGGGTGTGGAACGCGCTGGAGAAGCTCGCCGTCCGCGACCCCGGGACTTTCGTCGACTACTACGGCAACGACCTCCTCGCCCTGATCAGCAACGCTTGGCTCGGCCCGGGCTACCAGGTGACGTCGCAGGTCAACGTGGTCCGCCCGGGCGGCAAGGCCCAGGACCCGCACCGCGACTACCACCTCGGCTTCCTCTCCAACGAGGTCGCGGCGAGCTATCCCGCGCACGTTCACCTGCTGTCGCCTGTGCTGACCCTGCAGGGCGCGGTGGCGCACTCCGACATGCCGGTGGAGTCCGGGCCGACCATGTACCTGCCGTACTCCCACCAGTACGCGCCGGGTTACCTGGCGTGGCGGCTGCCGGAGTTCCGGGCGTTCTTCGCCGAGCGGTACGTCCAGCTGCCGCTGGCCAAGGGCGACGCCGCGTTCTTCAACCCGGCGCTGTTCCACGGCGCCGGGAACAACGTCTCTGCCGATGTGCAGCGGATGGCGAACCTGCTGCAGGTGTCGTCGGCGTTCGGCCGGGCGATGGAGACTGTTGACCGCGCCAAGGTGTCCAAGGCGGTCTATCCCGTGCTCCGTGCCCGTCGCGCAGCCGGTGTCGACCCGCTCACCCTGGCCAACGCGATCAGTTGCGCCGCCGAGGGCTACCCGTTCCCCAGCAACCTCGACCTCGACGAGAACGTGGGCGGGCTCACCCCCCTCGCCCAGAGCGCCCTACTGGAGCAGGCGCTGGTCGAGGACTGGCACCCCGAGCAGGTGTCGGAGGCCCTCGACGCCTACGCGACCCGGCACCGCACCGACGAGATCTGACCTGAGTCGTGCCATTGGCCTTAGCTAGTCGTGACTCCGGCAGTCGCCCTGCGGTCGTGTCTGCATCTTCGCTGAGCCCGGCGGTTGTTCGCGAGACCGGTCTTCAGGTGGTGGCGGTAGATCCGGCGCCGATCACGCCTTGAGCCGTCGAGCCGAGGACTGGACGTAGTGCATCGCCGACCGCCACGGAGCAACGCGGTCTGAGCAGCTTCAGCACGAGATGCGTCCCGCCGACGAGCGATTCTCGATGCAATTCGATCAACAGCTGGAGATGGGGTGAACGGCTGCTCGGTCGGGGTTCGGAGGCCCGACGTCATGGACTGTCGGCGTTGTCGAGGTCGGTTCGGAGGTTGTCGACGATGCTGCGGAGCCGCATCAGGGCTTCTCGGACGGGGCCGTCCTGGTCGGCGAGGGAGTCGATGACGTAGGCGCGGACGGGTGTGAACAGGGCGACGGCTGCCTGGTGGGTTCGCTTCCCGGAGACGGTGAGGTGGATCCGATAGGAGCGCCGGTCGTGAGGGTGCGGCTTTCGGCTGACGTGACCGCGAGCCTCGAGCCGCTTCACGTAACTGGACACTGAGGTGGGCGGTGCCGCCATCCATCGGCTCAGCTCGCTGGGGGTGATGCCTGGCGAGGCGGCCAGCACCGAGTAGATCGCGAACTCGTCGCCCTTGACCGCCGCCGGGGCGAGGACTCGGTCCAGAAGATCCTCGGTGGACCGCGCTGCCAGCCACACCAGGAACAACGGGTCCACGGCCTCCTCGCGCACCTCCCGGGCCGACAGAGGCTTGACAGAGTTAGTACGAGATCGCATCATGTTGCCTTGATACTACGAACTCGCACCATTCGGGACGCCGACACGTCGGCAGCCTCGCCGGACGGCCTCACCGAGGCCATCACCACGATGATGCGCCGGGGCCGCGTCCCCGGCCTGTCGATCGCGGTGTCGGACCGCGACCGGCTGCTGTTCGCCGGCGGGTACGGCCAGGCCGACCAGGCGGCCGACCAGCCGGCAACAGCCCGGACGGCATACCTGTGGTTCTCCATGACCAAGATCGTGACCGCAACCGCGGCGCTCCGACTCGCGGATGAGGGACGGCTCGACCTGGAGGCGCCGGTCGGGGAGCACCTCGACTACCTGCGGGCACCAGGCACCGCCCAACCCAGCGTCCGGCAACTCCTCAACCACACCGCCGGCCTCGACAACCCACTGCCCATCCGCTGGGTGCACCCCGCCGATTCCGCTCCGCCGGACCCCGAGGCCATGCTCCGCCGCCTGATGGCCCGCCGCCGGGCCTACCGGCATCCGGTAGGAGGGACGGCGCGGTACTCCCACGTGGGCTACCTCGCCGTCGGACAGATCGTCGCGGCCGCGGCCGGCATGCCGTATGCGACCTACGTCGACCAGGCGGTGCTGCAGCCTTTGGGCATGTCCGAGACGGCGTTCGCCGTCCCGGCCGGAAGCGAAGCGGCCACCGGCTACCTCAAGGCCCCCGGGGTCGTCGACCCGCTGCTGCGTCGCGTGCTGCCACCCGGGGTCGTCGGGCCCCGCCAAGGCCCCTACCTGGCCCTCCACCGCTTCCATGTCGACGGGCCGGCGTACGGCGGACTGGTCGGAAACGCCCTCGACGCGAGCCGGTTCGTCCAGATGCACCTGCGCGACGGCGAACTCGACGGACAACGCGTGCTCTGCAACCGCACCAGCCAAGCCATGCGGACCATCGATCAGCCGGGGAAACCGTACGATCACGGGATCGGCTGGTTCCGCCGCCCCACCGACCGCCCAGGCCACTGGGTGGAACACTTCGGCGCCGGCGCCGGCTTCTGGAACGTGATGCGCCTCTACCCCGACCGCGGCCTCGGAGTCGTCATCATGGCCAACACGACCGCCGCCTACGACTTCGAGCCGCTCTGCGCACTCCTGGCCGGTGCGTCATGGTCGTGATCGCCGTCATCGCCCTGATCCGAGGAATCCACGCCATCCTGCGCAACCGCGTCGCGGGAAAGCCGCAGCCATGAGCCCCGGGTTGCGCGCACGGGCGGCGCACCGGCCGGTCGCGGCGTTCCTGGTACTGACGTCGGCGATTGCCGTCCCGGTCATGTCCCTGCCCGTCCTCGCCGACCACGGCATGATCGCCAGCGGTTGGATGCCGCAGCGACCCGGCCTGGACGCCGAGCGGATCGCCTCCGTACTGCTCGTGTTCGCTGCTTTGCTGCCCGCCGCGCTCTGGGTGACCTGGGCCGCCGACGGACCACAAGGAATCCGGATCCTGGTCTCGCGGATCCTCCGCTGGCGGATCGGGCTCCGCTGGTGGCTCCTGGTGATCGCCGGGCTGCCCACCCTGACCCTCACCTTCGCCCTCCTGCTCGGCGACACGGTGAAGCCGGTCGACGTTGCGCCGTTCGTCGCCGCTCAGCTGCTCGGGCTGCTGGTCAACCTGCTCCTCATCAACCTGTGGGAGGAAACCGCGTGGTCCGGCGTCGTGCAGACCCGACTCGAACAACGCCACGGCCCTGTCCGCGCCGCCCTCCTCACCGCCATCCCCTTCGCCCTGGCCCACCTGCCGCTGCACTTCATCGGCGACTTCACCATCGGCTCCCTGCTCACCGCCCTGGTCACCCTCCTCATCGTGTGCAGCCTGGTCCGGCTGATGATCGGTGTATTCCTCCGCGGGACTCGCCAGAGCATCCTGGCCGTCGCCCTCCTACACACCATGTTCAACCGCAGCAACAACGACGAAGGCCTGATCGCCGGCCTCCTCACCGGAGACGGCCGACCACTGGCCGGACTGGCCGCCGTCATCGTCCTGACCGCAACCATCGCCTACCTCACGCACCGCCCGAACCGCCTCACCGCGGCGGACTACGGCGCCGATCGATCTCGTTCATCAGCATCGAATGCGCGGTGACCAGGGGAATGCCGCCCGATCCGACGCTACGATCCTGCGACGCGCAAGGGTTGCGGCGACTTTGGTGAACACCAAGTTCAGCGGCTCCGCCGACGTTAACACCAACCGGGTGGGCCGTGGCGGCGTACGTTCCGTTCGGCCACAACAATGCTTGAGGATCTCGAGGGGCAGTGGGCTTGAGCGACCAGACAAGAACGAGCGGATTCGCGGGACCCGGCGAATCGGCCGACGACAGACCTACGGGAGGTCGTGGAGCTCCGTTGCGCACGATGGGGTTGATCTTGGCGATGGTCTCGTCTTGATGTACTCGTAGCCGGGTTGCGGTTTGGGATGGCCTGACGCGGGCGATCGGGGCCGTACGCCGCAGGGATCGCGTTGCCCGGAGGGAGCCGACGCGACGCTCCACGTGCGCCTCCGCTCGCGAGTGGAAGATCTTCCCCCCGAGATGCTTAACGATGCCTGGCCTCTTGCGCGGCCTTCCATTGCCGAAGTCGCTCCGTCGGGAACTCACCCAGCGCCCGGTCGACGACTGGGTGGCACGGGCAGAGCGTGATGAGGTTGTCGAACCCCGCAGTTCCTCGGTCTCTACCTCAGCATTGCCACGGGGGCCTTCCTCGCTCGCGGCGACGATGTGCGCCACCTCGGCCAGCCGAACTGCATCTCCGGCTGGAAGCTCGTGCCACGGTGAGCCGGTCGGGCGGTCGGTTTCTCGCACCAGGCACCAGCCGCACCCACCAGCCTCAAGACGGTCTTGTCCTTCACACGACGGCATTGCGCCTGTGGACACGTCGATCCCGGAAATGACATGTCAACTCCTACTCCCGGGGCGGTGACGGCCGAGATGCGCATCAGCAGATCGTGTCGGCCTTGAATCTGGACCAGGGCCAGTTTGGCCCCCCTGACTCTTCGGATCCGCTATGGGATGTGCCCTGCGGATCTGCGGACGGCAGAGGTTCTGCAGCGCCTTCGCCACATGGGCCCGCCGCAGATCGCGTAAGTTGCTCACTCGCGGGTGGTCAACGGGCCTCGGTGGTCTGGCCGATGAATCCTCCGCGCCCTGTTGGTCTGTACGTCGAATACGACTCACGGGAGGCTGACCCATGCGGAAACTGACCTTTGGCATGAACATGAGCCTGGACGGCTACATTGCCGCGCCCGGCGACGACCTCGGCTGGAGCGTGCCGAGCGACGAGCTGTTCCAGTGGTGGTCCGACCGGGTGGGGGCGACCGGCCTCGCGCTATACGGACGCAAACTGTGGGAGACGATGAGCTCCCACTGGCCGACCGCCGACCAGCAGCCTGGCGCCACACCGGCGCAGATCGAGTTCGCCCGCCGCTGGCGGGACATGCCGAAGGTGGTGTTCTCCTCGAAGACCAGCGCGGTCGACTGGAACGCCCGCCTGGTCACCGGAGAAGCTGTCACCGAGATCACCCAACTCAAGGCTGAGGATGGCGGTCCCATGGACGTCGCCGGAGCCACCCTCGCCGCGGCGGCCATGCGGGCCGGGCTGATCGACGAGTACGCGGCCGTCACCCACCCGGTCCTGGTCGGCGGCGGCACGCCGTTCTTCACGGCTCTGGACAATTGGGTGAACCTGAACCTGGTGGAGACCCGGACGTTTCCCGACGGCGTGCTCTTGGCCAGGTACGAGACCAGGCACTGAATACCCGACCCGCATCGGCGCGGGCTCGGCCCACCTACGGATCTTGTGGCCGTGAGAGACATTCTGTGGCAGCTGGTTTGCAGTGAAAAAGGTGAGAAAAGGCTGGATCGGTCGGATTGAGGCACATTGGCTGTTCGGCCTCGAGATGAATGGGTCGAGACTCGCTCTTAACTGTAGTTAAATGCGTGGCACGAGGGAAACGTCCTCGCCGGCGAGCCCTGGCTCCAGATGGGGTTCTGGCAGTCAGTCAGTCGTCCCCGCTTGCCGCCCCTCCGCGGTTGTTGCCGGCGCCCGGTTCTCGAGGTCAGGTGAGGACACGTCACCAAGTCTGAAGACGAGTCGGCGCCACTGCCTCTGTCAGTCAGTGGAGGCACGCTCAACGGAAATCATTGCGGACGGGTCTTACGGGCATCACCCCAAGGAGTTACCGATCCACGCCGCGCACTACCTCGCCCGAAGGCCTCCTCAGGACGAGACGGATCGCTCTCAACCCCAAACCTGGGTACTGCGCTTGAGGGTCGGACATTGTGGACACCATTGCGTGCTCCGCACGACGGTTTGGCCTGAGACACTTCCTGCGTCGCTGTACGGACGTCTATCGCTGTAGCGAGCGGCCGTGCATAATCACCGTTGGCGCTTGCCCCTGCCAACGTTCTGGGCAACCTCTGGGTGCCAGGTCAGACCAGCAATGCTGTCCTCGCGTCTGCGTTTGTCCGCGCGCTCCGTGTCGAGGCGGTTTCGCTCTTTGAGCATCTGCTTCACCAAAGCGATTTGCTTACCGCCTGCCCTCGCTTTGACCCTTTCCAACTGGAGCGCCAGGTCGCGTCGCTGCGCCTTCGTCTTGGACTTTCGGCGGCGTGCCCCAGCCGAGGCGGCCAGCAGGGCACGGCCAGCGGGCGTGAGCGTTGTTACCTTCGCGCCAGCGTTAGCGAGACGCATGCAGACATCGCAGGTTTCAGCTGCGATTTCGTGGATGCAGATAGGTGAATGCTGGGCTATCAAATGCGCCTCCGCGGCTCCGTGGTTCTGATTGATCTCGACACGTCCTCACATATGCCGCGTCTACCAAGGCGGACAGCCGCAGTCGGCGTTACCGTCGCGGCTGCAGTCGTTCTCCACGTAACAGGGTACGTCCCTGGTGCTGGCCACCATCCTCGGCCAGTTGACATGTCAGCGAGCCCGGTCTTGATCCACCTCCTCTCGCGATGCACCGGTAGACGGTCGCTCAGCGTGCTCCGCACGACGGTCGGTCATGCGTGCTCCGCACGACGGTCGGTCATGCGTGCTCCGCACGACGGTCGGCCATTGCGTGCTCCGCACGACGGTCGGCCAATTTTTAGCTGTCCGGAGGTGATTAGGAGGTGGCGGCCACGCACGGCGGATTGATACACCCATGACGGTCGGCTCCACGTCACGGATTGCGCTGCCGACCTCGGCCCGCTTGGGTTTCGCGCCTGGACCGATCTGCACACACTCCCGTGCGCTCGAAGCCGAAGCGTCGAGGATCTGCTTCGCAGCGTGCGTCCTGATCTGATCGGCGCCGTAAAGTACGCCCAGTAGGTCATAAGAGACCCTGCTGGCCCTCGTCGGCGCCCAGCCCGCCCGTCCTGGGTGACCCGCTTTCTGCGGGTAGAGCGTCTCGCCGCGCGCCAGCATCTCCACCATCTCGGTGATCTTGCGGACCCGGCTCTCAGCTCGCTTCATGCTCTCGACGCGATGAATCAGCGCGAACCGGTTGGCGCTGGTGAGCACGTCGAACATCACCCGCGCATCCGGCTCCGCCGCGATCGCCGCGGCCAGGTCGTCGGGTGCCTGGCGGGTCGCCGGACCGGCGTACGCCGCGCGCCACCGCCCGTCGGCGCGCGCGGCCTCGACCGCGGCGCGCCCGGCGTCGGTCATCCGGCCTTGCTCCTCCAGCGTCGCCACGAGCGCGACGTTTCGCTGGGACCAGCTGCCCTTGGGCCGGCGCGGGGTGATGCGCACGGTGTAGCTGTCATCGTCGCGCTTGCCGGCCTGGCCGTCGATCCAGCCGAAACAGAGCAGCTCCTCGACTGCGCTCGCCCACGTGATCGTGGTGTCCGACCCGCCCTTCTTGGTCAGCACCAGCCGCACGCCGGGCGACGTCGCGTGGTGCTCTTCGAGCCACGCCCGCAGCGCGGCCGGGTCGGTCACGAGCAGCTCGGGCAGCAGGGTAACCATGGATCCGACGGTAGCCGCCGCCGCCGACAGCTGCGTCGCTCGGGCGGCGACCGGAGCAGGTCACCAAACCCGATGTCGAGCCTGTCGTGGCCGGTGGAGGTGCTCGGGAGGTGCTCCTGGCCAAACCTGAGGTGGAGGCACATGCGTTTCCGCATTAGGGTCGGCTATGGCTGCGTCCCGCAGCACTTTCGGCTATGGGTGCGTCCCGGTCTTGAGGCGGCCGCCCCACGGCCGCCCCCGTCCAGCGGCGGCCGGCTGTCGAAGACATCCACGTACGACCTCATGAGTCGTTGATGAATAGGAGAGGGTGGTTGGCTCTACGCGCCAATCCGTCCCTCGTCTGTGTGCTCGGCGAAAGGTTGCTCGGTCCGAGGCGGTCGAGGCCGGGTCCGTTCCAGGGTGCGGTAGATCGTTGAGCGGCTGACGCCGAACAGTTCGGCCAGTTCGGCCCGGGTATAGGTGCCGAGGTCATACAGCACGACAAGATGGCGAGCCTGGTTCGGCCTCAGCTTGGGCTGCTTTCCTCTGAGTCGGCCCTTGGCCCCTGCCACCTGCATACCTTCGCGGGTGCGCCTCCTGATCAGGTCGGACTCGAAGTCCGCCACCATCGCCAACACGTTGAACAGCAACCGTGCGACCGGGTCGGTCGGGTCGTGAATCGAGCCGCCGAGGCTCAGTTTGACGTTCTGCTTCGTCGGCTCGTCCAAGATGTCGCGAGCATCCGGCAACGATCGGGCGAGCCGGTCCAGCTTCGTGACCACGAAGGTGTCACCGGTAGCGGCAGGCCGCCAACGCGAGCCGGAGGCCGGGCCGGTCTCGGTTCGTATCGGTGAGGCCATGGTCGACGTAGATCCGGTCGTCGCCGACGCCAAGGGCGCGCAGACCGTCACGCTGAGCGGTGAGGTCTTGCTGTTCTGTTGATACGCGGGCGTATCCCACCAGGAGTTCGTTCATCCTCCTGCGATGCGCCTGTTCAAGGCGCCTCGTCAACCCACCCACGTCGCAAGCCGGGGTTCAGGCACCGCGCGACTGTGGGTTTGCATTCGACTTGTGTCGACGTGTCCCGGAGTCCTGCCCTTCATGACGACAGCGACCACACCCAGGCTCAGTGGTACGCTATCGAGTACTATAACCGGAGGCGACCATGACGGCGATTACTGCGACTGATGCGCGCAAGACCCTGTTCGGGCTCATCCAACAGGTCAACGACGACCACACCGCGGTAGAGGTCGTGTCTCGACACGGCAACGTGGTCATCATGTCGAAGGACGATTACGACGCGATGACCGAAACCGCCCACCTCCTGCGAAATCCTGCCAGCGCCGAACGGCTGCTTGAGTCGATCGAGCGAGCAAGACGCGGCGAGTTTGAGAAACACGACCTCTCAGACGCGTGACGCGGGCGGTTGCCTTCGACCCGAACGGGTGGGAGGACTACGTCTACTGGCAAACCCAGGACCGCAGGACACTCAAGCGCATCAATCAGCTCATTGCCGATGCTGTCCGCGACCCATTTACCGGCATCGGTAAACCGGAAGCGCTCAAGCACATTCTGACCGGGGCATGGTCACGCCGCATCGACGAGGCAGACCGCCTCGTCTACTTCGTCACCGACGAATACATTGTCATCCTGCAAGCTCGCAAACACTACTAACGACTGGTCCTGACACGCACGACGGTCAACGTGACCCGCAGTGGGGTTGTGTAAGTCCCGAAAGAGGGTCGGCATCTGGGTGCGTCCCGCACGAGGGTCGCTGTGCGGGAGGGTTCCGGCGCAAGCAACCCACAGTTCGGCACTTCGCTTCAACCCCTACGTTGGACGCGATCACGGCGCAGGGTTGGAGGGGCACGGTGGATTCCAGGCAACTATTTACCGATACTCGACTTGCGCAGCGCTGTGCTCTATGCGGCATGCGTCCCCCCGCGACTCGGGATCAATGCCGGCCAAGGTGTTCCTTGATGAGCCGCTCCCCGGGCATTACCCAGTGGTGGCGGTGTGCGAGAGGTGCAACCAAGGCGCCTCGAAGGACGAAGAGTACGTGGCCTGCGTCATTGACGCTGCCCTGCCCGGGACCGTGATAAACACAGCTCTCTTTCGCCCCAAGGTCGCTGCTGCCTTGACGCACCGATTCTCCAAGCCCAGAAGGCACATCAACGTCCAGACCCGCCGAACTACGAGCTACCCATCCACGGATTGAGGCCAAGGCGATCCATTAGCGAAAGCCGGCGCATTCCGCTGACCGGTCCGCTTCAGCTCAATCGAGCGGTTCGGCGAGCAGCTGCGCGAGATTGGGTGAAGCGCAACGTGGTCGACCTGGCCGAGCTGCCGGCGGGTCGCGATGGCCGGCCTTCGAAATCCCTAACGCCTGAGCAGGTCGACGCCGTCTTGACCGCAACCGTCTCGCACCGAATGCACAACTACATCGTCCTGTCCCTTCTCACCGGAGCACGCACGGAGGAACTCCGCGCGCTGCAGTGGGAGCGCGTGCATATGGGCGACGTGGCTGACGCCGAGCAAACGACGCCCCCGCACGTCGAGGTGTGGAGATCAGACCGCGCAGGCGGTGGCACGAAAACCCGCCGATCGCGGCGCACGCTCGCGCTTTCGTCGCTTCTACCACGACGCTGGCGGCGCCCGGTGATCGTGGTCAGGTGAGGACACGTCACCGGGGCCGGATCTGAAGATGGCCCGGCACGACTCATCAGTGCCAGGGAGGCACCAGAGTCCTCCTGGTCGACGCAACACCTCTTCTGGAGGTGGACATGGAAGTGGTTCTTGCGTCAACGCCTGCCGCGGGCGGGCGGTCTCTCTCCTCGATCAGGAGTCGCGAGGGCGTGGTCTGAAAGGTCCACGCGCAGGGGAGGGGGTGCACCCCTGGAGGTGAGCCATCGCCGGCTTCGTGAATCGTATTGGGCTGTAACCGCGACTCAGCGGGCGTGGACTCTGGTACGTGGCCGCCAGCGACACCCAGCGCTCGGAGTATAAGTCAGTCGCTGGACGCGGCGGTGTCCCACGGATTGAGGCACGGGACGCCGAGGGGTTCGAAGTGTTTGGTGTTCCTCGTCACGACGGCCATCTCTGCAGACTCCGCGACGGCGGCAATCAGGGCGTCGTCGAACGGTGCGTGCTCGGGAACCCGATAGGCCGCGAGGATCCGGGCCGCCGACAGGTCGAACGGCAGCACCCGGTCGGCGAATGTGGGCAAGACGTTCTCGTCGAACCAGCGACGCAGGACCGCTCCCTGCTCAGCGTCGGATCGCTCCTTGGCAATCACTCCTCGCTCGATCTCCGCGATGGTGAATGCTGAGACGAACTGGTCACCGACGGGAACCGACGCTGCCCACACCTCAACGGACCGGTTGCGCCCTCGGACCCGCAGTGCGGACACCACGTTGGTGTCCAAGAGGTACTTCACAGTTGCGCTGAGCGAGCCGTCAGGCCCAGGCGCTCGGGTTCGAACTCGATGTCGGCACCTTCGTCGGTGCCCAGGAGGTCAACGATAGTGACGGGCTCGCCCTCCAGCGCCCTGGTGAGCACGTCGCGCGCCTCCGCCTCGACCGACCGGTGACGCTGCTTGGCACGCGCGCGAAGCGCGGCCTTGGTCCCCGCGGGAAGATTGCGGATCAAGATCTGTTCCATAACGACCACCTCCGATATCACCCCGATGATATCACTACGCGGGCGTGCGGGCGTCCTGGTCAAGCCCAGTTGAGGCGATCAGGACCGCCGCATTGCCGATCACGTCTTCCGGACGAAGCCGAGTGTCCGATACCCCGGCATGCGACGCCGGAGCGAGCCGGCGATCAGCGGTACGGCCGGGTCGTGATAGTCGTGGACCTCGGCGACGTCCTTGCCTGGAGCGGCGCGCATGACACGGCCGGCACACTGCACCAGCAGCCCGTCGAACGAGATCGGCGCGGCGAGGAAGAGCGTGTCGAGGACCGGGGCATCGAACCCCTCGCCGACAAACGGCGTTGTGCCGATCACCAGCACCCCGTCTCCCGTGCGCGCCTGGTCCAGGCGGTCCACTGCCGCGCGCCGGGCCGCGGCTGGCATCCCACCTTGCATCACCACGGGCTGGTGACCGCGTGCGGTGAGGAGTCCGACCAGGATCTCCAGGTGCGCGACCCGCCGGGTGAGCACAAGGCAGTTGCGGCCGCGCTCGAGCGCACTTTCTACATCGGCGACGATCTGGGCGTTCCGCCGCTCGTCGGCGAGCAACGCTCGCTGCACCTCCGCGAGCGCAGCTCGGACTCGAAGCGTCAAGATCGTTGCAGGCGAAGGCGGTCTCGTGCACGTACAGCACCCGCTCGGGTGCGGCGGGGCCCTCGGACACATCGATCAGGGTCGACTCCGCCGGCTGGTTCAGTGTGTGCCGCACCGGGCCGAGCTGCCAGCCAACCAGTTCGCCGAGACCGTCCCGCCGCGTCGGGGTCGCGGTGAGCCCGAGCCAGAACTGCGCGCCGATCATCGAAACCGAATGGTCGTACGCCGCCGCGGCGAGGTGGTGACACTCATCGACGATGACCTGCCCGTAGCCGCTGGTCAAGGCGGCGACGTCGGCGCGTCGGGCCAACGACGGCAGCATCGCGATGTCGATCAGCCCGGTGAGCTTCTTGCGCCCTCCGCCGAGCTGACCGGGACGAACGCCGAGGAACTCTTCGATCCTGGAGCGCCACTGATCGGCCAGGGCTTTGCGATCGACCAAGATCAAGGTTGACGTGGCTCGTTCGGCCATGACCGCGCAGGCCATCACCGTCTTGCCCGAGCCCGGCGGCGCGACGAGCACTCCGTCGTCGTGCGCGAGCAGCGCGCTGACCGCGGCGGACTGTCGGGGCTCAAGCTGACCGGTGAAGGCCACCTCGATCTCACGGCCAGGGTTCCGGTCATCCGTCACCATCAGCTGCGACCCGGCTCCGTGGATGATCGCGCCGATGTCATGCCGGAGACCTCGCGGCAGCGCCAGCCGGTCGTCGGTGGTGATGTCGTAGCCGCGGACGAACCTGGGGGTGTCCCAGGTGGACTTCCGCAGTCGCTGCAGCTCGTAGAACTTCGGGTTGGCCATCGACGCGGCGTGCTTGAAGGTGGCCAAGGCCGCCGGGGTGAGCTGCGCCATGTCGATCGCCAGCTTCGCGCCGAGGCCAGCGCGTACGATCGCGGGCAGGCGCGGCCGCACGCGCGTGGCCGCCGACCGGCTCAGCTGGGTGACCTCAGAGCCCACCGCGGTCTGCCTGGCGCGCCGGGCCACTCGGACCGCATCGCTGGGACTGAGCCGATCCAGCGTCGACAGGAACGCCCACTGATCCTCGTATGGCTCCAGCGTGCCCAGATCGAGGAAGACCGTCAGTCCGTCGTCCCGGTACCTCCGCTGCAACGGGGCCGCGATCAGGTTGCCGTAGCCGCCGTCGGGCAGGACGTCCTGGTTCGGGAAGAGCCGGTCGTACGAGCTCAGGTCCATCGATCCCCGCAGCACCATCGCCTCGTGCAGCAAGACCGTGCCCACCGCCCGTGCCGTCGATGCCTGCTACCGGTGCGGCGAAGAACACCCACACATGTGCGCCCCGACCCGACTTGGACAGCTCGAGCGCGGCCGGCACGCCGGTTACCCGGGCAGCTTTCGCGTACGCCAGCGCGTCGAGCATCGCCGCGGCCCCGTCGAAGTCCGCGGCCAGGAACCGGCAGGTGTTGTCCCGCAACAGCGGATAGAGCCCGATGAAGATGTCTCCGGCAAGGTGCGCGGCGATCACCTCCCTGCTCAGGGGCAGATGATGCACCCGGCTGCGATCCATTCCCTTGCGCCAGCCCCCCGCGACCGCAGGCATCCAGCCGCTCGTCCCCGCCCGCTGGTTCTCCCAGAGCAGGGCATATACGTCGGTGCGAGCACAGAACCGGTCCGCGTACAGGGCGAGCTTGTCCTCGACCGGCGACGCCATGGTGACCATCCCGGGTGCGACGGGGAATGACATCTGCTCCGCCGCCGGTGTGGTGTCCTGGCCTTGCAACTCCAACAGGCGCGTTAACCTCGCATTCTCCGTCCTCAACCGTTCGAGCTCCCGCCTGAGCTGCGCGAGCTCGATGTTTGGTAGAGCGGCCACCACCGCATCGTGCCAACCTTTGGGTACGAGGAACGAGAGTTGCCACAATTGGGTACTCGGCCCGACACAGCCTGATATAACGAATCGCTGACCTCTGCCTTTCAGGTCCGACCCGCACGCCTGAAAATGGTCCTTCACGCTCAGCGAGTGTCCATGAAGGTCCACCTTGGTGTACCGAAGAGCGCCGCTGTTGTCACACAGTTCGTCACGCACCTCCAGTTTCACTCAACTCAAGAATTCGGCGTCCCTAGTCCACCACCCTTAACTGTAGTTAAGCTCGTCGCGAGAAGGAAGAGAGTCTTCCGGACTGCGTCCCCTGGCTCCTGCTGAACAGAGCCCTGGCTTGTTGCCCGGCCCACACCGGGCCCACACCGCTTGCCGTCCCTGCACCGGCGCTTGGCGGCGCCCTGTCTGCGACGCGCGTGTACCGTGGCGTTCCAACACTTCTGCGCGATGAGCGGGATCAACCGTGCTTCCGGAAAGGCCGTGACAGCCCTGGTCCGCAAGGGGTCACGCTCGATGTATCGAGTACCTCTCGACCAGGAATTGGATGCCGTGGTCAGCTACTGTGCGATACCGACGGGCAGTCATCGAAACACACCCGGCGCTGAACGGTCCCTGGCCCGCCGTCCGTCCCGGTCAGGGATTCTCTTGGTCCCAAGTCTGGCGGATTGGGTTCCAGCGAGCCCGCTCAGGTAGCACGTCCTCCAGTACCGGGTCAGTCAACGCTGCAACGAGCCTTAGGGTGTCGGCGAATTGCTCGGGTAGCTTGTTGGTGTGGGCTTGGCGGCGCCGCCAGGTCATCCATTTCGCTTGGGCCGTCTCGGGCATCGCGGCCAGCGCGGGCAGGAGTGGACGCAGCGTGGCCTCACGGTAGGTCGCGACTGCCTGCAGGGCCCCGGCGAGTTCGTCGGCCAAGATCTCGTGGACGCTGCTGATGGTGAGGAGGTCGGCGAAGTCGCGCCAACGAGTGTTCGCTGCGCCGCGTTCAATAGCGGTCACGGTCTTTTCCGCAATGACCATCGGGAGTGGGTATCCGAGCATGTGGACAGGCTGCTGGCCGATCTGCACCAGACGGGGCAGGGCGATCTCGGCGGGGGGCGGAGAGATCGGGTCGCCGAAGTTCACGTCAATCCCCACCGCTAGGCGCGATTGACCGAGCATCGCGAGTAGCCGAACCCGGACACCTCCGTAGACGTCGTCCTCACGGATCGTGTGCGCGGTGATCGCGGCGGCGTCGAAGATAAGCCCGTCATCGACGTCGATCTCAGCAATCCCTCGGACCCGTTCCATCACATCGTCGGCGTCGTTGGCGATCCCGGTGGCTTGCAGATCGATGTCCTTCGTCGACCGACGCAGGCTGAAAGCCGCGAGAAGCACACCGCCCTTGAGGACAAAGTTCTCGCGATAGCTTGACGCGGCGACGCGGGCGAGCAGACCCTCCAGAGCGTAAAGCGTCAGTAGTTCCTGCACATCCCCGCCAGTGCCGCGGGCAAGCTTCTGGATGGCCAGGAACGCGTCACCGGCAGGTGTGCCATGACGCGGAGCAGGGCTCACAGCAGGATCTCCAACGTTGAGCGCAGGGCTGGCAGCGCCTGGGGAAACGATCCCGCCAACTCCAGCAGCGCCGCCGGCGTACTGCCGCGCTGGCTGAGCCACCGCTTCAATGCCTCGTTTGCAACGTCGGCCCCGATCTCATGTCGCAGACGGAAGACATCGATGATCGTCCGTTCCTGCGAGTACAGCCCGATCGTCAGGCCGTCGCGGCTCAATGGATGCTCTGCCCGGCCCAGGTCGAACGTCGCACGGTCAAAGGAATGCCACCGGATCCGCGCGAACCGGGTCGCCAGCGCCCGCTCGCCCCGACGCAGCGCGATGTCGGTCTCCCGCGGTATCTCGTCAGTCAAGTCATGCAGCGATAGCGCACTGAGCAAGCAGATCGTCGCCGACGGTTTCCGCAGACTGATCGACGCCCAAGCCGCCGTGGTGTCATCCAGGTCGCCCGGCCGGGCATAGAAGCCCGGCGCAATCTGCTCCAACTCACCGGCCCGCGCCATCGCGTACAACCGATGCCGCGACAGGCCTAGCCCAGCCAGATCAGCACGGCCGATGATCGAGGGCAACTTCGCAGTGCTCATGGCTCCAACTCGACGAATTGTTTACACCAGTATCCTACGTGTCAACAATTCGTTTGCTGAGAGGCGACGCCGGCTCTTGCCCCGACGATGCCGCGAGTCGTCCATGCAAAGCTTGCAGACCGCTCGGAGCCGGACCCTCCACCCCTCGGCTTCGTGGACGGGAGCATCGCCTGGACAACTCGATTGGTCAGTCCCGTCAAAATGCCGTGCGAGAGGTCAGGTCCTCACTCCCGTCAGCCTGAGCCCTCCCGGATCCAACGGAGGTCGGCCTCATCCTTGCGTCGTTCCTGCTCCTCGCGTTCGAACAGGGTCGGCAGCTTGGACAAGACGAGGGTGTACGGTCGCCCCGTTCGCCGGGTCTGATGCCGCACGGGCAGCTCGTGCAGGTCGATCCGCTGATGGATGTGCCGGCGGCTCGCCTCCTTTAGCGGCCAGTCCCATCTCTGGCGCGCCGGGTCGGTGAGGAATCCGTCCAGGGCCAGGCACAGCGCGCAGCCACAGCCGCGAGGAGCTTCGATGGACCAGTCGTCGGAGCCTCTCGACGGCTGCGCGAGCTTAACCTCCAGTCGCTGGCCCGCGTGCCGGGCAAGCGCGTCGAATCCCGACCTGTGTTGGTGCTCGGGAGCCGCGGCGGCGATCCTCCGCAGCACTCGAACCACACATCGCACCAGAAAATCGTCCTCACACAGCAACGCAACAGCAGTCTCGGTGACCGCGGGCACCTCACCCACGGCTGCGCCGATGAGCAGGCCCGCGATCGGATCCGCCAGCTCGTCGAGCTGTCCCGACTGCAGTGATGGCTGGGGGCGTGACTGGGCCTGCTTGATCGCCGCGACCAGCCAGTGCCAGCACGTGCTCAGTACCGGAGGCACGACGACGTTTCCGCCGCGCCGGACCAGGGCGGCGCAAAGTTCTGGCAGCGTGGAGAGCCAGGCATGACGGTCGCTGGCGGTCGCGTGCGGTCCGCGTCGCCCGGTGTCCCATCCGGCGAGCAGCCTCATCAGCCATTCGTCACCGTAGCGCTCGACGGCTGCGGTGAGAGCGGGCGCATCGGCGGGCGTGAGCTGGTCGAGTCCGAACGGGCCGAGCAGCATCGCCGCTAGCCTCGCATCGTCCAGACCGTAGGCCACCGACAACGCCTGGCCGAGACTCGGCCGGGTCGGCGTGTCGTAGGCCGGGCCGCCCGTGAAGACGTACGGGATCAGCTGGTCCATCCAGGATGTCGCGACCGAGTCGACCAGCTCGCGAGCCCGCATGATCTCGCCGTCACTCAGTGCAGCCTCGACCGTAGCGAGGGCCCAGATGGGTGACGCTTGCGCGCGGACGACGAAGTCGAGCCGGCGCGGCCAGACGACCACGGCACCACGCCGATACCACCGGTCCATGGTGTTGCCGTAGTTGCCCATGTAGCCCTCGTACGCGCTGTTGTATGGAGTGAAGGCCGATGTCGGTGTCGTCGCACACACCTCCGCGTCGCTGACCCCGCTGGAGACGGGTTGTGCGGGTTGACCCGACTGGTCGATCCAGCTATCCAGGCTGATGCTGCCGTCCAGAAGCTCACCGACCTCGAGTCCGGCAGGGTCGGATTCGTCCTCCGGCCCGTCGTCGTCCTCGGTGTACCAGTAGCGATCGCGATAGGGCTCCTCGCAGCTCCAGGTTTCCTGGACCTCAGCGAGGGCGAGGACCATCTCGCACTCGGCGGCCTGGGCCGCTGCGCGCAGTGCCGCCACCCGTACGGCGTCGGCGCCCTTCAGTCGCGACCAGTGCAACCCGCGAGCGGTGTACTGGTGATCGAGGAGGTAGACCAGCCGGTGCTCCTGGTTGAAGTGCTCCGTCAGGCAGCGGCCCAGCTCGTCAATGACGGGCAGCGCGACGGACGCGGCCGCGCCGCTGGGGTCCCCGGCGAGCATCAGGTTGTAGGTGAGGACGACGCGGTAGCCGCTCCGCACGGGACGCACCTAATGGGGGTGCAGCGGGTCTGCTGGTCAGACTTGTTGTCCGAGCCGCTGGCCGGTGAGCACTGGACGACCCGGGCCCTCGAGGCCTGGCACGAGATCGTGGCCCTGGTCGGTGGGTGAGGAGGTTGTAGGGCTGGTGGGATGACGTGCCGCCTGAACGGAATTGCTGGTGCTTGGTGTCCGTCCAGCGGACTCTGCCGCTGCGGCTTTGCGAGGAGTCTCCGCTCTCCCCGACTGCTGCCCCACCGGCTGCTCCTCCGCCGGTGCTGGGGAACTTGACACTCTTGCTCTCCGACTCAGCGTCCTTGAATCCGGTGCCGAAGAGAAGGTGACGACTCGCGAGGACGGTGATTAGGGTGTCATGAGCCGAGTGTCCCGCGCACTGCGGCCCGTCGTGCAACGGCTCTTGCCTCAGCCAAACGCGGTTCGAAGATCTCGACGCCGCGCTCGCCGAGTTGCGCCAAATCCGGCTCGGGGGATCCAGCCAGTTCATTGCACACCGCGAGGTGCTGTTCGAGTCGTTCGTGGTCTTCGCCCCAGTATGTTCCGACCTCGAGGGTCCAGAGAAGGTCGTCGGGCTGCCACTTGAGCGGCCGGAGCATGGCGCCCAGAACCTCTAGTGGATATCGCTTGCCGAACTGGAACCGCCTCGCGTGCAGCAGACTGCTAAGCGACACGGGAAAGGTCGGGTCAGCCACGGCATGTGGCTATCCATTCGACGTCGGCGGCTGCGATAACCCAAAAGAGATTCTTGGCCATCGGGCTCTCCCGCACCCGGTTCCAAAGTTCGAAGCGGTGCTCGGTGCTCAGCTGGCGCGCGCTTTCCTCCCACTCTTCGAAGTCATCGTGACCCTCGATCGCTTCGACATGCTTGACCAGCAGATTCATGTAGGTCTCTGGCTTTGTCTTCGCGAGGATGTCGAGCGCCTTGGACTGCATGTGGTCGCGCACGGTGCCCTTTGGGACGACGAGGTCGCTCATGGCCGGAGCCCACTCGGGGTCGTCTGGCATCCCTTCCGAGGAGTAGGACATACTGGGCTGCCCACAGCGCGGCCGCACTGCTTCGGACCGTGAGATCGGGATGGGTGAACAGTGCTTGGCGAGTGGAGTCGGATGCGTGACCAATGGCGTAGGACGAGTCGAGGTCCTGGATGTCTTCGACCTTGAGGGCGTTGACGACGAGAGTCGCGAGTTCGGCGTCCTGGCACTCGCTGATCACCGAGCTGATGAGGGAGCCTCGCCCGCCTGCGTCGTCGAGCAGCTCAGTGGCAAGAGGAACAGTCATGACGCCGTTGTCGACGCACTTGCGGATGAGGGGGCTGGCTGCGCGACCCAGCCCATGGTCCAGCGCTGCACGGAGCCAGACTTGGCGGTCGCGACGTAGGGACGAGGCGGACCATGATGCTCCACGCTGCTGAGCTGTGCCCGACCATGGCGAGGTCGACGTCGTGGTCCGTGAGCCACGTCATGATGACGCTAGGCGGTTGTTCGAGGAAGCCGGCGAGTGCTCGGTCGAGTTTGGCGTCTCGCAGGCGGCTGTCGTCTTGCCAGTCCTCGGAGAGGTCGCGCCCGACGGTCAGCGCGGCGAACAGCTCATCCGGTTCATCAAGCTTGATGTCGAGGCTGGAGGCTTCTCGGTTGAAGACCGCACGCAGACCTGGGGTGGCGACCAGCGGGGCGATGGCCTTGAGCGATCGAGACCGCGACCCGTCGCGCCGCGCTCTGTTGTCCTGACTCTGGGAGCGCCGCCGAACGGAAGGGGTAACCGTTGGCGACGTGGGCCCATTTGCTCATGACATTGATGTGGTCTGCGAGCTCTGCGTTCGAGGCCGTGGCGAGTCGGCTGACCAGCTCTGGTTCGAGCGCGGCATACATGGCGCGAATGTCTTCTTCGGGCCAGGTGAATGACTGCAGGACGAACGAGTTCACCTTCTCGGGACTCATGTAGTTGCCGTCGAAGGTTGGCTGGAGAGCATTACATGCGAGTCTGAGCCAGACGCGGTCAGGCAGATCTTGAGCTTGGTCGCTCGCCATTGCAGCGCATAGGTGCACGATTGCCGTCGACGGTGGGGATATCTCCGGTCCTTGCGTCCTGGACATCCTCGACCACCGTCTTGATGGGCGTCGTGTAGTCCCACCCTCGTGCAGCCAGTTGGGTCAGTGCAGCGAAGAAGAAGGGCGACGCGCTCGGTCTGTCTCGGCCCGAAGTGAGTCGGCGACGCGCGCGGCGAGAACCTTGGTTGCGGCGACGGCGGACAGTTCATCGTCCTCTTCAGCCGCGGCTTGCACTGCCTGCTTCAGGTACTCGAAAACGAAACTGAGTGCACTCAGGGTTGATGAGTGCGTAGGTGCGCAAGAGTTCGTCACCCTCTGAGCCCAACCCTAGGTCGGGCAGGACGGCGAGAATTTCGGCTCGCGGGGGGCACCATCGGCTCTTCGGCACCGAGCAGCGCGGCATAGATCTGCGTCTGCAAGATGCCTGGGAGGAGTTCAGGCAGCGCACGCCTTGATGTCGCTGATGCGTACGGCGGTCGCGTGGCCGGAGAAGTAGACGTCGGCCACGATGCTCGCTGCGATAGTTCGGGGAACGACGCGGTAGGAGTTCTCGAACGTTCGCCCGTCGGGGGAGTTCCACAGTCCGGTTGCGGCGGACATCGACGAGCCCGGCGATTGCGACCGAACGAATGAGCTCCTCGAACTGAGTAGGGGTGAGTTCGAACAGCTTCGCGATGGTGCGGGCTTGGTCCTCGTTGGCGTCGCTGACGAGGGCGATGGCTGCGAGCAGTTGGATGGCTTCGGCCGGCGCTTTGGACCGGCGAAGGAACGCCCGGATCTGGTCCCTGAGCGCTTGCCCGGTCCACACGGCTTGCCAGGCGCCTTGCTGGACGAGAAGGTCTGCGAGGTTGAGCGCCCATGCGGGCCGCCCTTGGGCTTGCTGGAGCAGGTGAGCGATGACCGAGGTCCGGGTGATGCCGCGCTCGCGAAGGAGGGTGCCGATTTCCTCCACGGTGAGAAGGTCCACCTCGAGAGCGAGTGCATTCGGGAGGTGGTCGGCGACTGCTTCCCTCTCGTGGGGCCAGCAGGTGACGGCGACGCGGAACTTGAGGTTCTCCGCGTGCCGAGCGTGCAGGAGGTGCTCGATGTCGTCGGTTCGGCCGCCGGCGTCGTCCACGACGACGAACTCCGGCTTGGTGGCAAGGAGGTCGTCGAGCAGCCGTTCGGGTGCGGTGTTCCGTTCGAGGAACAGTGCGCCGGGCAGCCTTCCGGCAACGTGACTCTTGCCGGCCCCGGGAACGCCCCAGAGGATGAGGTCCTGGTCGGAGTTCGCGGCTCGGTCAAGTAGTTCGTCGCGGCCGACGGTGGGGAGCTGGTGCTCGTCCGGGCGCGCTCCGCGGGGTGAGCGGGAAAGGCTGAACGCGCCGCCTTCGATGTGCAGAATCTTGCGGCGCCAGTCGGGGTCGTCGCGGAAGGCGTTGGCGAACCAGGGGCGGTCGTAGACCTGGATGAGTTCGCACTTGAACTCCTTGGCGATGGCGGCCAGCTTGATGCGCTTCTGCCGGTTGACCTCGGCGAGGTTCGCGACGACGACCTGATCGACGCGCTTCTTGTGGTCTCGTGCCGACTTGAGGCTCCCGCGGAGGCTCTTCTTGGCGCCTTCCCATGTGCGGGATGAGGTGATGATGAGGCCGAGGACCTGGCCGTTCGCTTTGACAAGCTCTGCGTCAAGTCCGTGGTCGGTTCCGCCTGTCACGGGAACGAGACCTGGGTAGTCGTGCCCAATGAGCGCGGCCGCGCAGTCCTCGAAGTCGGATTGCTGCAGGCGGTATCGGGTGTCGTTCAAGACGTTGGTCGATACGGTCGAGCAGGTTCACGATCGGCCCCTGACACCTCTCTACTTGGTCCCGGTTTTGGACAAGTCTTAATGTAGCGAATGAGCCGATCAGCGACCCGCGTGCGGGACGCACGGCAGTGACCGACCACCCAGCGGGACACAATCCTAGGACGCCTCGGAGCCGCCGGTCGACGTCTTGGCAAGTCTTGGCGTGCCCGTTCGAATGAGGATGAACTCGACGGGGCTTGGCAGAGGCGCAAGGCGGCGTTTGACCGCCAGGTAGGTCCAGATGCGCCCGCACAACCGGGCCAGCGTGTCGAAAAGTAGGGTCAACCTCCTCGATACGATGGGGTCACTCAACGGTGTCACGGCCACGACCGGGGACGCGTGTCGAGTCTGCGCCGGGACCGCGTCGCCACACTCGCGGGCCGCCAATATGAACCAGACGACGAGATTTTCCGGAATGCGCTCATCGACTATCCGGCATGTTCTGCTTATGATGCTCGGCGGCGAGGGCACGGTACAACGCCACGAGCCGCGATCGGAACGGATTCGATTGGCGCAAAGACTCGTACCGCGCCGACGGCGGCACGTCCCGGCACCCGTCGCCTCGCAGCTGAGATGGCGGATCGTTGTCGCTCGTCGCCAAGAAGTCCTTGATGCGGAGCCCACAGCATGGAAACTCGAAGTACTCAGGGTATCCGTCAATCGCTCCGCCGCTGCCAAGATGGCGAGACGATTGAGGATGCCACCGATCGGCACGCTGCACGAGGGAACGCAGCCTTGAGATTTCAGTTCGCTGCTCGTCGGCGACGCCGTAATGCTCCGCCAGCGGCTCAGCCTCCCGGACACGAAGCTCCTCGGCTAGCAATTCCCGGGTAACGTGGTCGACTTCCTGGTACCTGATGCGTTGCAGGTCCTCAAGCGCACGCTGCTCCGCCTCAAGCTGGCGGCTTGCCTCGATGAATTCGGTTACCTGCTCGACTTCGAGCCCGGCACCCACTGGACGTCGAACCGCCCACGACTCGGCCCGCCGAAGGTCAGGGCCCAGCAGAAGCAACTCCTCTGCTCGTCCCGTCCTTTCCCAGCGCAGCGCCTCCTGGGTGATCCAGGTCGCCTCACGCGTCCATCCGACGTTCACCGACAGCGCCCGCACGAGCTGCTCCAACGCAGCGGCAGCCGCCTCCACAAAGGTGATCTTGACGTTCAGCGCCGCGAGCCGCGGAGGGGCGGTTCGAAAATCAATCGGACGGTACATCACCGCGATCGTGCGTTTGCCCACTGCCCGGGCGTATGCGATCTCCTCGTCGCACACCTGCGAAGCAGCCGCATCGGGTGAGACTATGAATACGACGACATCCGCCGCCCCGATCATTTCCTGCAGTCGCTCCCACCACACGTCTTCGGCGGAAATACCCGTCGTGATGTTGTCCGGATCAGCTGACGCCTGGTCCCAGTCAACGACAAATCCACGCGCCGTCAACGCCGCCGACAGCCACTCCACGAACGCTCGATCCTTACGCGAGTATGACAGGAACACACGGAGGTAGGATCCGTCCGAGTCGCGACCGATCATGCCTCTAGCGTCGCGCAATCAGATCATTCGCGCCAGGGGGAGAGGCGCACTTGTGCGACCGCAAAGTAGGGGCCAGTCTCAGTCGTCACCGTTCGGAATCTGTGCCTCTATATGGTGTTTCCGTGCCTGCCAGGCCAGCCGGCCTGGCTGGCGGAATGGCGGAAAGATCACCACGACACTGGAGGACGTGGCAGCGAAGAAGAGCGAGCAGTCAGCCGAGCAGCAGGCAGCGGCCGAGCTGATCGGTGTGGCCAGGGAGCAGGGCGTGTCTCTGACCGGTCCGGGCGGGCAGCTCAAACAGCTGCACCAAGGCAGTGATCGAGACGGCACTCCAACAGGAGACGACCGAGCAACTCGGCCACGCGAAACACGACTCCGTGGGTGCGGGGACGCGGAACATCCGCAACGGGCGGCGTGACTGGCCGACGGGACGCTGTGCGCCGGGTAACGTCGGTCGTGCGGAGCACGCACAAGCCGTCGGTCGTGCGGGTCGAGTCGCGCCAGCTCGAGGTGTCGGAGTTCTCCCCGGCAACTGAAGCTGCGGCCAGGGAGGTCGACATGCCCATGGTCGCGCTGTCCCAGTTGAACCGCGCGGGCCGGAACAGCGCACCGACAAGAAGCCGATGCTGTCCGACCTGCGCGAGTCGGACAGCCTCGAGCAGGACGTCGACCTGGTCATCCTGCTGAACCGCCCCGACCTCTACGACCGCGACTCCGAGCGGGCGGGCGAGGCCGACTTCCGTGTGGCCAAGCACCGCAACGGGCTGACCAAGGCGACCACCGTCGCCTTCCAGGGGCACTACTCCGCTTTACCGACTGCAGCTCTGAGGCGCTGGGTGGTCGGTGAGCTGACAGCGGCCTACGTGGTCGCCCCGGCCATCGCCGGGACCGCCGAGGGTGGACTGCGAGAAAGGGCACAAATGTCGCCGACGGGGCTCTGCACGGCGTCTCGTCAGTAGGCTAAGGGCATACATGTCATTGACTGGCTGGACCTATTCTTCGCTCCGATCGCCTGGTTGGCAGGGTTCCTCGAGCGAGGGATGCAGCTGACCTTCCCTCGCGATTCCTCCAGCGCCTTGATCGTCTTCATTTTCGTTTCCTTTGCCACCGTCATCGGGCTGGCGTTCGTCGGTTTCGCAATGCACGCGATTCTTGAACGGCTCGACATAGGCCTGCTGCGCATCTTGCGGTGGTCGGCCCGGGGCACCGATGTCGGCACGCTGCGGCGGGCGACCGAGCGCTACCTGACGCTCTCGTCGGTTCTTTCTCGTTGGCGCACATGGACCGGGGTCGCGTACGTACCGGCTAGGTCGGCGCCGCGCCGCCTCCCTTCTCCGCAGAGCAGCCGACCTCAGCAGGCCTTCCGCGCCTTGGTGCGGCTGATCCTCGCGGTCCCGGCCGGCGCCCTATTGATGCTTCGGGGCACGTGGGCGTGGGTGACCTATCCACTCGGTGCGTACCTGTTGCTCGGTTCGGTTTGGGTGACCATCCATCCAGACCTGGTCATTGCCGCTGGGACGGCCGCCGCAGTTTGGGGCGCATTGTCCTCGCCGTATGCGCTGGCCATCTTGGGCGTACTCCTCGCCGCCGCCACCGTCTCCTTGGACCACGGTTTGACCGCACGCCTTCGCGGCCGTAACGCCTTCCGCCGCGAGCGCGCAGCGCACGCCGAGGAAACCCTCGCGGCAATGAGGGCGGGATGCAATGACGTTCTCGATGCCATCGATCGTGGGCTGGACGAGATTGTCGATGCCACTGAGGTGGTTGTCAGGACGGCCCTCGCCCACGCCACTGCCGATGAATACATGCTGATCGAAGGGCGCGTGGAAAAGGTTGCCCCGGCTCGTGCCAGGCGCTGGGGTCATTGGGACATTTCATCCCCGGAGTGGCAGACGGAGGAGCCGCTCCTGCACCGCGGGCCCCACGGGAAGCCGGATTGGGACCCCGCAGCGGCGTTGGCGACGGCGCTACGGCAGGTGCAGGACAGCGGACCAGACAAGGCACGGTTTTGGACGACGCACCGTCAAGCGCCTCGACCGGCGCGCGACCTCCTCTGGGAGGTGTCGAGCCCCTGGGGTTCTCGTCCAGCGGACGAGCAGCTGGCCGTGGGGCTGCTCAGAGATCCGCGCTCGAACGCGTGGGCCGCACGCTGATCGATGAAGTAAGGCTAAGAACGGCTGCTGACCCGAAACGTGGAGCGTCGACACCCGAGTCAGACCAGAGCAGCGGCCTGCAGATCCTCGTCGATCACCGGCTGCAGGAGTTGCACTCGGATCTATGGGAGGTGCTGACGTTTCGAGCCATCGTCCGGCGATTCGCGCTGGCGATCGAGGCCTCGCACAACCCCCGCAGCGCCTTACGTCGGTTGTTAACCCGGTTCGGATAGCTACGGACAAGGAGAGTAGCGACCATGGCTGACTAGATCCTGCACGTCGACCTGGATCAGTTTTGGCGGCAGTTGAGGTGCGGCGGCGGCCGGAGTGGCGCGGCCGCCCGGTAATCGTGGACGGCGAGGGCGACCCGAGCAAACCGCGCCAGGTCGTCGCGACGGCCTTATATGAGGCGCGGGCGTATAGGGTGCACTCGGGGATCACTCACCGGTCCTGAGCTACGTGAACGCCCAAGCCGACCTCGCGCGACGCACGCAGAACCCTTGTGCGGGACGCACGAGTAGCCGACCGTGGTGCCGACACCGGGCACGCCCAGAGTGTGAGAAACCTGGCGCTACGATCCGCCGGTGCTGCGTTGCCCCAATCGGTACGATGAAGTGTCCTGAGTAGCCCGACCGCAAAGATTTCAATGAGGGGGCGTTATACGGTCGGCTCAAAGTGCCCGCGCATTCACGCCGTTTGGACGAGTCGTTGCACCAGTAGGTGATTCCACCGCTGCAAGTGTTCGACGTCGACCGGCGACGCTACAACTATCTCTGGCCCTGGTGCTCACCGTGGAGACGCCCCTTACGACTCCTTGTGCGCACGGGGCCGAAGGCTGCGCGATCGCTCATGATCCTGCGTGACATGATCCTTGCGGGACGGGGCCATGTGCTGTTGCGGGGGCGGGTTCGGTACAGCTGCAAAGTACAGCAACGGTCCCGCTGCTCAACGCGTTCGTCAGCGTTCACGGGCGTCTGCTCTGGTCGGGGTCGGACGGGGTTGAGCGTGCCTGCTGCCCCTTTGCAAGCAGGGGGTTACGGGTTCGAGTCCCGTTGGCTCCACCTAGTGAGGACCCACTTCTGCGGCATGTCGTCCTTGAGCGCTGCCCTCAGCAGGCAGAGGTCACCGGCCTGCGAAAGCCCTAGTGAGAGCAATGTAGCTACATTGCCGAGTGGGTAATCTCCGGTCAAAATACCGAGATGGGCTATGGAAAAATCTGAGTAAAACACCTAGCCACAAGCACTTTGGTGGGCCTAAGTGGACTTGAACCACTGACCTCTGCCTTATCAGGGCAGCGCTCTAACCGACTGAGCTATAGGCCTGGCGTACGCGGTGGCCCGGGTGGGCACGAAGGGACAGGCTAGCCGATCTGCGACGAGCCGCTCAACTCGGCGCCGAACCGGACCACCTCCGCAGGAGAAGCCTGGCAATACAGTGATCGCGTGTCCCTGCTCCCAGCGATCACCGGATCCTTCTCGACCCCTGCGGCTGGCAACCCGACCGGTGCGATGGTCGAGGCGGCGTACGCCCACCACGGCATCGACGCGCGCTACTCAACGTCGACGTGGCACCGCACCAGCTCTCCGCTGCCGTGCGCGGTGCGAAGGCGATGGGCTGGATCGGCTTCAACTGTTCACTGCCGCACAAGGTCGCCGTCATCGAGGAGCTCGACGAGCTCGCGGAGTCGGCGCGCCTGATCGGTGCAGTCAACTGTGCCGTTCACAAGGATGACCGGTGGATCGGGGAGAACACCGACGGCCAAGGCTTTCTCGCCTCTCTGCGCACCATCGCCGATCCGCAGGGCCAGCGGGCGCTGCTGCTCGGTGCGGGAGGGGCAGCCCGCGCCATCGCCGTAGAGCTTGCCCTGGCCGGGGCCGAGCGGATCTGGATCGCCAACCGGAGCGTGGACAAGGCTGCCCAGATCGCGCGCCTGGTCAGCGCCAGCACGGCGACTCTGAGCGAGGCTGTCCCGTGGCAACCGACCTGCGCGTGCCACCTGAGGCGACCCTCGTGATCAACGCGACGTCGTTGGGTCTCCCGGGGTCCGGCGAGGTGGGCATCGACTTCGACTCGCTACCCACCGACGTGGTGGCCTCCGACGTCATCCCGAACCCGCCCGACACCACCTTCCTCCAGCGAGCACGCGCCTCCGGAGCCACGACCCTCGACGGCCGAGGCATGCTGCTCAACCAGGCAGCCATCAACATCGAGCTGTGGACCGGCGTCGATCCGGACCGCGCGGTGATGGGAGCCGCGCTCGATCAGGCGATCGCCGGATGGGAGCACCCGTAGGCCCGCCGGCCCGGTGCGCAGCATCACCAGGCCGCGCCGGCCCGCCTGGACTCAGTCCTCCGCGAGCGTGATCTCCAGACCGCCGAGCATGGTGGCGGCGAGGTTGTAGAGGAACGATCCGAGCGTGGCCAGCGCGGTGAAGATGACCACGTCCACGCAGGCGATCAGGGCGGCTACGCCCATCACCTTCTGGGTGTTGATGTACTCCTCCACCCGGAACGGCGTCGTGTCGCCCGGCGTGGACACCACGCTGCGGACGATCTCATTCACCGATTCGAACAGTTGCGAGGTGTTCAGTACCGTCCAGATCGCGTACACCGCAACCACCAGCATGATCCCGGCCGCGATCGAAAACAGAAACGACGTCTTCATCACCGACCAGGGTCGAGCCGGGAAAGCCGCAGCCGAGCCTTCCGCGTACGTCGCGGCCCGCTCGGCCGCGGTCTCGACGACGGCGGAGGCGGGCCCTCGGGCGCGGCGGCCATCGGCAACGTGTGCGGATCCCGAGTGTCTACACCGGGCGGCACGGGGACCACCCCAGGGGCGGGTGGTAGAACCGTCGGACCGACCGGAACCGGCGGACCTACGGGAGCACCCGTACGCGCCGTGGGGCCGAACTGGGCTGCGGCACCGGCGGTCGGAGCGCCGGACTGGCCGGGACGTTGAGGAAATCCAGGCTGGCCGGGTCGCGCTGGAGTGCCGGGTCCGCCCGGACCAGCGGGCCGATTCTGGGGCGTCGTCGGCGTGAGTCCCGGCGCACCATCACTGGGCGGCTGCATGTGGGGATACCGAGACCGGATCTGAGTGGTCTCGGACGCGGCCGTGTCCTGAGCGGCCGCGGGCACCCCGGTCGGTCCGCCGGTCGCGCGTTCGACCGGACGGGGCGGCTGCCCTTGGACCGGACCCGGATTGCCGGGGCCTGGTCGAGGTTGGCCGGCTCCGGCCGGAGCCGTCGGGGTGCCCGTCGTGCCCCGATTGGCCGGGCCGGCCGGCTGAGCCGGACCTGCCTGCCTGCCCGCGGGACCCGTACCCTCAGCGGGCCTTCCACACGGTAGGCGTGCTCTC
>CAVSDA010000002.1:0-37974 GCA_963726625.1 uncultured Actinomycetota bacterium | reverse complement strand
AGGTCTGCCCGATCTCGGCCAGAGTGTCGGCGAGTTCGGTACGCAGCCGGGTCGACCACAGCGCGGCCTCCTGCAGTGAGGAGTGCGGGAGCAGCGCCACGGGGCCGAGCGCGCCGCAGTTGGCTGAGCGCAGATAGCTTGCGCAGCAGATGGATCTGGTACGCGGTGGCTGGGCGAACCGAGGCAGAGCCGCTGACCAGGACCACGTGGACCTGCTCGGGTCCGAGCCGCCGGCACAAATGGTCGAGCAGGCCACCGAGCACGACCTGCTTGCCGAACGTGCGCGGCTCCGGCTCGCTGGCGGTGATGAGGACGGCACGCGACGCAGGGCCGGCGGTGTTCATGTGGCACTCCTTCGGGCCGGCAACGCGGCGCGGACGGCTTCAAACACGGACTCGCGGGCCAGCAGGAGCGACGATCCCGCGACCACGACCGCGCAGACCGCGCCCAGGATGAGCAGGGAACCCCACTCGCCGGCAGGCAGCACGGCGCGCACGGCGAGACCGACACCGGCCGTGACGCCCGCGACGGCGAACCCCGGTGCGACGGCCCGCAGCAGGGCGCCGGCGCCGACGCGGGTGACGACATTCAGCAACATCAGGCGGGCCGCACAGTACGCGGCGTTGAAGATCAGGTGGACCATGGCGACGCCGACCAGGCCGAAGCGCGGTGCGTACAGGAACGCCCCGGCCATCAGCAGGGTCGCGGGGATGTCGAGCTTGATCAGCGTGCCCGGCCGGCCGAGCGCGGTGAATACGTCCCCACTGGCCCAGCCCACCGACATCAGTCCCAGGCTCAACGAGATGAGCATCATCGGCACGACAGCGGGTTGCCACTGCGCCGAGAAGAGGACGGGGACGGCGTCGCGGGCGACCACGGCGAGCGTCGCGCCGGCCGCCAGTCCGTAGAGCGACAGCAACCGGGTGGCCCGCAGCATCGCCGAGTGCAGCACGTCGGCTCCGGAGGCCAGGGCCCTGGCGTAGGCAGGCAGGGCCACCGCCGAGAAGATCCAGAGCACGTTCTCGATGCCGAGTTCGGGCAGCTTGTACGCCATCCCGTAGAAGCCGAGCGCCGTCGCGCTGATCAGTGCGCCCACCACGATGTAGTCGAACGTGCTGCGGAACGATCCGAAGACCCGGATCACCGTCACCTGCCCACCGAAGCGCAGCAGACTCCGGGCGGTGTCCCCACTCATCCGCAGCACCGGGCGCACCGGCACCAGTGACCAGAGCACGACCATGGCCACGAGTTCGCTGGCCACGATGCCGGCGGCGATGCTCAGCGGCGCCGCCCACCGTCAGGGCGAGCGGAACCGACACCGCGACCCGCACCAGCGCGCGGGTGCCGTCCACCGCCGTACGCCGCCGGAAGCGCAGGTCACGCTTGAGCACCGCGTCGTTCACCTGGCCGGCACCGCGCAGGAACGGGTAGAGGAAGATGAGCCCGAACAGCCAGGCGTCGTCCGGGGAGTTGAAGAGCCGGGCGATCAGCGGCGACGCCGCCGCACCGGCCCCGGCGATCACCGCGGACAGCCCCAGGTTGAGCGTGAAGGCGGCCCGCACCCGGCTGCTGACCCCGCGCTCCTGTTCGGCCACCACCGCAGCGCCCACGCCGAGATCGAGGGCCGCGTCGAGCATCGCCACCACCGTCAGCGCCGCGGTGACCAGCCCGAAGTCCTCGGGCGCGAGCAGTCGGGCGAGCACCAGGGTGAGCCCGAGAATCACGATCCGGTTGGTCCCCCAGGCCAGGGTCGTCCACAGGAATCCACGTACCGAGCTCCGCCCGACTCCCTCGGCCGCCGGCGCGGCTGGTTCGGGGCCGGGAGCGCCCCGCCTGGAACGGGCCCGTCCGGGCCGGCCGCGCCCGGACCGGGGGAGGCACCCCCGCTGCTGCGGCTTCTATCTCCACCAAGGCTTCGACGGGTGGCTCGACAGCGGGCTCGAGCTCGGAATGGCGCGGGGGCTGAATGAGTCGCTCCGTTCAGTCGGCACGTGGGCACCTCGGCTGATGGCGTCGTCGCCCCGGCAGACAGGCCGCAAACCGCCAATCGGCAGACGGTCCACCCACGGTGGTCGGCATCAGGCTATCGTTTTGCGACGATGTCCGATGCAATTCCCTCGCCACCGGACGGCGTCCATCTGGCGCGGACGACCCGATGAAGCAAGCCGCAACGTCGCGACCGATGCGTGACTACGACCTGACGGGATCCCTTTGTGCGCGTTTTGACGGTGCTGGACGCCTTCCGGCTGGGTGGCGCCGAAACGCTGATCGCCCAGTTGGGCCGAGTGGCCTCCGACGTCGGCCTGGAGATGCGGGTGCTCAGCCTGCACGGCTACTCCGATGAGCACTCCACCCTCGCTCCGCTGCTCGAGCAGGCGGGTCTGGTTCCGGAGTATCTCGGCGCCTCGCGCACCGTCGACGTTGCGGCGTTCGTCCGCTTGACGCAGCTCATCAAGAGCAGCGGAGTCGACATCGTGCACGCCCACCTGGAGATGGCCATGACCCAGGCGCTGCCGGCCGCCCGTCTCGCCGGGATCCCGTCGGTCGGCACCTTCCACCACGTATACCGCCCGCTGCACGGGCGGGCGGCCGCCCGCGAGCGGCTGGCCGTGGAAGTGGCCACCCGGAGCCAGGCGGCGATCTTCGTGTCCCAGGCGTCGCTGACCTCGTTCAAGGACCGGTACCGTCCGCGCCGGCCGACGCCCCGATCGTGGACCGTCGTACACAACGGAGTGGATCTGGACTACTTCTCGCCGGGCGCCGCGGACGTGGTCGCCGCTCCGCCGTCGGGGTTGGACCTGGAAGGCAAGCGGGTGGTCACCGTGCTCGCGGCATTGCGCGACTTCAAGGGCATCATCCACGCCGTACGCGCCTGGCCGACCGTGCTGGCCCGGCACGCCGAACGCCCGGCTCCTCCTGGTCGGGTCCGGCTCGCAGGAGCAGTCGCTGCGGGCTGAGGTGAGCGCGACTGGAATCGACGACAGCGTGGTCTTCGCCGGGATGCGCTCCGACATTCCCGATGTGCTGCGTGGCTCGGAGATGGTGGTGTTGCCGTCGATCTACGGCGAGAACCTGCCCACCGTGCTGATGGAGGCCGGCGGCTGTGCACGGCCGGTGATCGCCAGCGACGTCGGCGGAATCGGCGACATCGTCGCCGACGGCGAGACAGGCCTGCTTGTGCCCCCAGGTGACGAGCAGAGGCTCGCGGCCGCGATCACTCGGCTCCTGGACGAGCCGCAGTTCGCCACCCGGCTGGGCCTGGCCGGAAGGCAGCGGATGGAGCGCCTCTTCGAGGCGCGGATCTGGGCCGCGAATCTTCGGTCGGTCTACGAGCGCGCCATCGAGGGCCGGCCCGCTGGGCGCCGCGCGCGCCGAGGTGCCCGGTGACCGCGCACCGGCCCCGGGTGGTGGTGGTCGCCGAAGCCTCGCCCATGCGTGGCGGGATCGCCACGTTCGCCGAGACCGTCGTCGCTGACCCCGGCCTGAACCAGGCGTACGAGATGACCCTGTTGAACACGGCGCGAACCGCGTCCCGCGAGGGCGGCCGCTTCAGCCTCGACAATGTCCGCTTCGCCCTGGCTGACGCCTGGCACACGCTGCGTGCGGCTCGAAACGCCGACATCGTGCACGTCCAGCTGGTCGCCGATCCAGGCCTGCCGGCGCTTCGAGCGGCAGCGCTGAACCTGGCGGCTTCCGCGGGCCGGGCCAAACTGATCGCCCACGTGCATTCGGCGGTCGGGAATGCCGGACGGCCCGAGTTCGCGGCCTACTCCGCGCTCGACAGGCTCGCCCTGCGGTCGCTCCGCCGTGCCGCGCGGGTGTGCACCGTCTCCGAAGCGGGAACGGCGACGATGCGCCAGTTCGCCGGTCGGACCCTGGTCGAGACGGTGGACAACGCGGTCGACGTATCGGCGTTCGAGCCGTCCATCGCCGATCGCGTACCGGCCACCGTGCTCTTCGTCGGGGTGATCTGCCGGCGCAAGGGCACCATCGAACTCGCTCGCGCCGCACGGACCCTGCGCGAGCGGGGCATCGACGGTTGGCAACTCGTCGTGGTCGGCGGGCAGGGACCAACCCCGGCGGAGGAGTACGCCGCCGTGGTGGCCGAGTTCGCCGACGCCGGCCTGTCCGAGTCGCTGGTGGGCCCGGAGTACGGCGACCAGGTGAAGGCCAGGTTGCAGCAGGCCGACATCTTCGTCCTCCCCTCCTACCTCGAAGGCCAGCCGATCGCGATCATCGAGGCGATGGCGAGTGGGGTTCCTGTCGTCGGCACCGCCATCGGCGCCGTTCCCCAACTCGTCCGCGACGGCGTCGACGGACGCGTGGTGGAGCCCGGCGACGTGGCCGCACTGGCCGACGCCCTCGCGGAGTTGATCGGCGACCCGGCGCGTCGGGCGCAGATGTCGCGCGCGATCCGCGAGCACGCCGAGTCCGGGCACTCCCTGCCGAGGCTGTCGGCACGGCTGGCGGAGGTGTACGCCTCCGTCCTGTCCGGTGCAGCCGACGCCACGACGAGCAGGACAGGAGCCGGGCCGCGATGACCAGGACGACGGTCGACCCGCGAGCACTCCGGCAGAGCCTGGCCGCGGGGATCGTGATCGCGCGTGCTGCTGCTGGTGGGCGGCAGCGCGTACGCGCTCAGCCAGTCCCAGCAGTTCACCGCCGAGTCGGTGGTCGTCGTCCTTCCGTCCGCCACGCTGGACGACGCGACCTCCGCCGCCTACTACGAGACCCTGAGTCGGGGCCAGATCGTGGCCACCTTCGCCGAGGTGGCCGGAAACCTCCGTTTCGAGCAGCAGGCCGAGGACCGACTCGCGTTGACCGCCGACGAGCGCGAGGCGGTCAGTACGGCGGTCACCGTGGTCCCCGACACCGCCGTGATCCTCATCCGCAGCACCGCGCCGACCGCCGAGATGGCCGAGCAGATGGCCGCCCAGGTGACCGAGCTGTCCTCGGACTACTGGGCCGGCCTGTCCAAGCCCTACCGGACCCAGGCGGTAGGCACCCCCAAAGGCTCGGCGTACTCCTCGGGAAGCTCGCCGCTGATCCTGCTCGCCGCCGCGGTCGGAGTGGCGGCGGTCGCCGGCGTGGCCACCCAGCAGGCGGTCTACCACCTCGGGCTGGCCGCCCGAGCGGGTCGACGCTCCACCGCAGCCGGACCCGACCGCGGAGGACGGCGACGCGGAGGTGCCGGACGACTGGCAGTCCCGCTCTTCAGGAGCCCGGCGCGCCGCGCGCACGAAGGGAGGCACGTGCTGATGGCTGACACCCCGCTGCGCATCCTGGTGGTCGAGTTCCTCCCGAGCGGCGGGATGTTCCAGTTCTCGTTCCAGTTCGCCGACGCGCTGGCCGCCGAGGGCCACCAGGTCCAACTGCTCACCGGCCCGGACCCCGAGCTCAGCTCGGCCAACCCCCGTCTGGAGGTGCTGGCGGTGCTGCCGACCTGGCACCCCAACGCCCAAGTGGGCGGGCCGACCTGGCTGCGCCGTCCGCGGCGCGCCTTCCGCGCCTTCCAACTGCTCGATTCCTGGCGGCGCGTCGTGGCCCACGTCATCCGCGACCCGCCCTGACATCGTTCAGTTCGGTGAGTTGCGGTACGCGCTGGACACGGCCGCCTTCGTGATCCTGGCCAGGCTCCGCGGCCGGTCCCGACTGGTCGACGTGGCCCACAATCCCCTCCCGTACGACGTGAACAGCACGTCGCAGGCGGTGGAGAAGACCGGCCGGCTCACCCGCGCGCTGCTGCGCCGCGCCTACGAGGCGGCCGACCTGATGCTGGTCCTGGGCGAGGGTCCCAAGGCCGACCTGCTCGCCCACTTCCCGCGGGTCCGCCGGACCGTCGTCTGTGGCCACGGGGACTATTCCGCGGTGCTCGACGCCGGCGAGACCGTGCCACCGTCGACCGCTCCGCCGCATGCGCTGTTCTTCGGCGCGTGGACCAAGTACAAGAACATCCCACGCCTGATCGAGGCGTTCGCGCTCGTCCGCGCCGAGCTGCCCGAGGCCCGGTTGACCCTGGCCGGCCCGGTGATGCCTGACGTCGATCTCGCGGCGATCACCGCGCAGGCTGAAGCCGTGGGCCACGTGGACCTGCAGCCGGGTTACGTGGCGATGGAAGACGTGCCGTCGCTGTTCGGCCGGCACCGGATCGCCATGTTCACCTACGAGACGGTCAATATCAGCGGCAGCGTGCACATGGCGTACACCTTCGGGCGGCCGGTGGTCGCCACCCGAGTGGGCTCGATGACCGACGTGGTCGAGGACGGTGTGACGGGACTCCTGGCCGAAACCGCGGCCCCCGCCATCGCTGCCGCGATGGCGACGCTGCTCCGATCGCCCGATCTCGCTGATCGGATGGGGCACGCGGCGGCCGAGCACGCGCGGCGCGCGGGATCGTGGAATGCCGTGGCCGGGAAAGCCATCGCGGGCTATCGCGACATCCAGAATGCATAGCGTGAGCTAAGTCACATTTACTTGATCGAATGGTTACTTGTTCGTTCAACAACACGCCGATGCACTGATAGCGTTGCCGCAGGACGTCGGGGGATAGTCCAGAGATGCACGGTTCTCCCACGCAATCAGTTGCCGGGGGGCTTTGCATCATGAGTGAAACACACACGATCGAACGCGTGTCAACCACGCCCAAGAGGCGCAAGGCGTCGGCTCGCACAGCGATCCATACCGCCCGCCTGGCCGGCGTCGACGCCGTGTCCCTGTATCTGGCCTTCTTCCTCGCCTACCAGTTGCGGACGCTGGACCCCAAGCCCACCCTGCAGTTCGTGTCCTTCGGCACCTACAGCTTGGTCGCGGCGGCGCTGGCCCTGGCCTCGCTCGCGGTGTTCAGCGCCTGCGGGCTCTACTCGACCCGGCGCAGCTACGGCCGGATCAGCGAGCTGGGTCGCGTCGTGGTGGCTGTGGCCTTCGGCGTCACCGCCATGATCGTCGTGGACTACCTCACCGTGGACGTAGCCCTGTTCTCCGGCCGGAGCGTGCCCCTCTACGCGGTGGTCATCGGCATCGTGCTGGTCATGCTCGGCCGCCAGATCCTCCGCTGGACGGTCCAGCGCGCCCACGCCCGTGGCCGTGACCTGCACACGGTGGTCCTCGTCGGCACCGGGCCGCTCGCCGAGCGCATCGCCCGCGACCTGTTGCGGACGGGGCGCGGAAATCAGATCGTTGCGGCGGTCTCACCGACCGCTGCGGGCAGTCTTCTCTGCGGGTCGATCCCGGTCTACGCCAGCATCGAGGCGGCGCTTGACGGGCACCATCTGCAGGTGGACGAGATCGTGCACGCCGACCCCGAGCGTGACCGCGCTGAGGCGGTCGCCCTGATGACGATGGCGAGCGACCGGGGCTTGGGTTACCGGTTCGTCCCCGACATGTACGGGGTGTTTGCGGCCGGCGCGCGGATGTCGTCCATCTCCGGGGTGCCGGTGATGGAGGTCAGGCTGACGTCCCTGGACGGCCTGGCCGCGGTCGGGAAGCGCGTGATCGACATCGTCGGCGCGGCCACCGGTCTGTTCCTGCTCGCTCCGCTGTTCCTCATCGTCGCCGCCATGGTCAAGATCACCGATCCGGCCGGGCCTGTCTTCTACCGGCAGGAACGCCTCGGCCGCGGCGGCCGCCCTATCGGCCTCTTCAAGTTCCGCTCGATGCTCTGGGAGTACTCCACGGGCCCGGATCGGCCGTACCAGACCGCGGAGCAGGCGTTCACCGCCATGGGCCGCCCGGACCTGGTGGCGGAGTTCGCCCACGAGCAGAAGGTCGCCGACGATCCCCGCGTATCGAGCTTCGGGCTGTTCCTGCGGCGTACCAGCCTCGACGAACTCCCGCAGCTGATCAACACCCTCCTCGGACACATCAGCCTGGTCGGCCCGCGGCCGATCACCAGGGTCGAGCTCGAACGGTACGGGCAGCACCAGGCCAGCTTCCTGGCCCTCAAGCCCGGCATCACCGGGCTGTGGCAGGTGTCGGGCCGCAGCGACCTCGGCTACGACCAGCGGGTCAAGCTGGACGTCCACTACGTGGAGAACTGGAGTGCCTGGCTCGACATCTCGATCTTCGCGCGCACGTTCGTCGTCGTCGCCGCCCGGCGCGGTGCGTACTGATCCCGCAGTGATTGTGCTCGGACTGACACCGGGGCCTGGCCGCCGAAAGATCCGCGGCAGGGCCTGGCGCAGCGAGTCGTCGCCCTCTGAGCCGCGCCTGCGGTGGTCTCACAGCCGCGCAGGCTCCAGGAGCGCGTCGACGAACACCTCCGGGTCGAAGGGCGCGAGGTCGTCCGCACCCTCCCCCAGGCCGACCAGCTTCACCGGCACACCGAGCTCGCGCTGGACCTGCACCACGATCCCGCCCTTGGCCGACCCGTCGAGCTTGGTCAACACGATGCCGGTCACCTTGACCACCTCGGCGAAGATGCGGGCCTGGATCAACCCGTTCTGGCCGGTGGTGGCGTCAAGCACGAGCAGCACCTCAGCGACGGGGGCCTGCCGCTCGATCACGCGCTTGACCTTGCCCAGCTCGTCCATCAGGCCGGTCTTGGTGTGCAACCGCCCGGCGGTGTCGATCAGCACGACGTCGACCTCCTGCTCGATGCCGGCCTTGACCGCCTCGTACGCCACGCTCGCCGGGTCGGCTCCCTCCGCCCCGCGCACCGTCGGTACGCCCACCCGGCTGCCCCAGGTCTCCAGCTGGTCCGCGGCGGCGGCGCGGAAGGTGTCGGCTGCGCCGAGCAGGACGTCCTTGTCCTCGGCCACCAGCACGCGGGCCAGCTTGCCGACGGTGGTGGTCTTGCCCGTGCCGTTCACCCCGACCACCATGACCACGGCGGGCTGATCGGTCCGGTCGGTCCGCAGGGTGCGGTCGAGGGTGGGATCGAGGAGCTTGATGAGCTCGGTCCGCAGGATCGTCCGCGCCCGCGCCGGGTCCGACACGCCCTCGACCCGCAGCTTGCTGCGCAGCGCCTCGACCAGCTCGGTCGTCGGCGCCACCCCGAGATCGGACAGGATCAGTGTCTCCTCGAACGCGTCCCAGGTGTCCTCGTCGATGCGGTCGCGGCTGATCAGCAGCAACAGGCCACGGCTCAGCGCACTGTTCGACCCGGCCAGCCGGCGCCGCAGCCGGGCCAGCCGAGTCTGCGGGGCTTCGGGGCGCTCGAGGGCAGGCGCCTCCGGCTCGAGCAGGTCAGGAAGATCCTCCTCCAGGGTCGGAGCCGCCCGTGCCGCGTCGCGGAAGGTGGTGGGGCTGTCACCCGCGTCCTGGGCCGGTTCGGTCCAGCCGCCGGCCACCGGCTGATTCGGTATCTCCAGGGTCTGCCGCCGACCGATCGCGCGACGGCGACGTACGGCGACCAGGCCGATGACCACGAAGGCGGCGAGGATGATGCCACCGACGCTGAGCCAGAGAGTGAAGGCGTCCACCGGGTCATCCTAGGAGGGACCCGATGGGCGACGGCTCAGCGCTGCAGGGTGGACTCGATCAGCCGGAGGAACCTCGGCGGCGGCTCGGCGTCGCCGTTCAGGTGCCGCGCGGCGCGGGCGGCGCGATCGGCGAGCCGCGGGGCGCGGTCGCGACCCCGCCCCTCCATGCCCATGACGACCATGGCCACGGTGGCTGCGGCGAGGATGATGACGACGAACATGGCGATGACGATGGACGTCATGAAGACATACCTTTCGGACAGCTGAGTACCTCGGGGAAGGAACTGTCGTACGGGTCGTGCAGGCGAAGCCTGGTGGCGCGGTGCCGGTGGAACAGTTCTGAGGTGCATTCTCTCAGGGCCCAACGCGCCGGATCGGGTCAGCGTGCCGAGGCGGCGCTCTCGATTCGGTCACGGTTTGCCCGACGGAGTCCCCGGATGCACGGCCCGGTCACGATCGGGACAGGACTGGTTCGGCTCGCCGCACCATGCGCACGATCGTGGCCGCGAAGTCCGGGTCCACCCTCTCGGCTCCGTCGGCCACGTAGCCGTTGCGCCGGTAGAAGGCGCGGGCGCGCCCGTTGTTGTGCAGCACCCACAGGTAGGCGTCACGCTCACCGACGGCGACCTCGTGCAGCCGCGCGGCCAGCCCACTCCCCCACCACGCCCGGCGGACGTTGATGGCGAACAGCTTGAAGCCCACGTCGAGGTCGGGTTCACGGTCGGGACCGGCGATGGCGAAACCCACGACGTCGTCGTCCAGCACCGCGACGGTGATCGGCCAGTTCTCGGCGATCCCCTGCCGCCACATGGCGATCCGTTCGGCGACCGCCCCGGTCAGGCGCGCCAGCACCTCGGGATCGATCAGGCCCTCGTAGGCCTCCCTCCAACAGGCCAGCTGGCAGGCGGCGCCGCCCTCGACGTCACCGGGCTGCACGGGTCGCACCACCGGCGCCGGCCCGCTCACGGCTCGAACACGACCTTGCCGAAGACCTCGCCCGCGATCATCGCCGCGAAGCCTTCCTTCGCCTCGGCCAGCGGCAGGACGCGGTCGATCAGCGGCCGAACCCCGGTGGTGACCAGCATCCGCAGCAGCGCCGACAGTTCCTCCCGCGTACCCATGGTCGAGCCGAGCACCCGCAGCGGCTTGAAGAAGATCTTGGTCAGCTCCGCCTTGGCGGGTTGGTCACCCGAGGTGGCGCCGCACAGGACGAGGGTGCCGCCGGGGCGCAGCGCGTTGACCGAGTGGGACCAGGTCGCGGCCCCGACGCTGTCCAGTACGGCGTCCACCCGCTCCGGCAGTCGTTCCCCGGCGGCGAAAGCCTGGTGGGCGCCCAGCTCGACCGCCCGGGATCCGCGCGCGGCGTCCCTCGAGGTCACCCACACCCGCAGACCCGCCTGCCGGGCCAGCGCCACCGCCGCCGTGGAGACCCCGCCGCCCGCGCCCTGCACCAGCACGGTGTCCCCCGGCCGCACCCCGGCCTGGGTGAAGAGCATCCGGTACGCGGTCAGCCAGGCGGTCGGCAGGCACGCGGCCTCGGCGAAACCGAGCCCGGCGGGCTTGTCCACCACGTTGTCCGCGCGGGACGAAGACCTCGGCGGCGAAGGTGCCGGGATGGCGCTCCGACAGCAGGGAGCGCCGCGGGTCGTACGTCGCGTCGGGCCCGCTGAAGCCCGGGTCGCTGATCACCCCGTGCACCACGACCTCGCGGCCCTGGTCGGTGGTCCCGGCGGCATCGCAGCCCAGGATCATCGGCAGCCGGTCGGCCGACAGCCCGATCCCGCGCAGCGACCAGACGTCGTGGTGGTTCAGCCCGGCCGCCCGGACGTGAACCCGAACCCAACCCGGCGGCCCGGCGGGCGGATCGATCTCGCCCACGACCAGCGCGTTGAGCGGATCGGCGAAATCGGCCGAAGCCGCGTACGCAGCGAGCATCTGCTCACCCTAGAGTGCCTCGGGTGAGCAGTGCTGATGTGGACACCGTCGTTCGACAGTTCACCGAGCGGCTCGGCCGGACGCCCGAAGGCGTCTGGGCGGCGCCTGGGCGGGTGAACCTGATCGGTGAGCACACCGATTACAACGACGGCTTCGTCATGCCGTTCGCGCTCGAGCAGCGGGTGAGCGTCGCCGCGGCACGACGCGACGACCTGGCCTGGTCGGTCGACTTCGCTCAACACCGACGACACCCGCTCCTTCGCCGTGGACGATCTCTCCCCCGGCATGCCGGGCTGGCCGGCCTACGTCGCCGGCGTGGTCTGGGCCCTGCGGGAGGCGGGCCACGAGGTCGGCGGAGCCGACCTGGTGCTCACCTCAGACGTGCCGGTCGGTGCCGGCCTGTCGTCCTCGGCCGCCCTGGAGTGCGCGGTGCTCACCGCCTTGGTCGACCTGTACGACCTGGACGTCGAGCCGATGGACCGGGCCAGACTGGCCCGCCGCTGTGAGAACGACTTCGTCGGCGCGCCGACCGGCCTGATGGACCAGGCAGCCTCCACGCTCTGCACCCAGGCGCACGCACTCTTCCTGGACTGCCGCACCCTGGATACCGAGCAGGTCGAGCTCGACCTCGGCGCGGCCGGCCTGGAACTGCTGGTCCTGGACACCAGGACCCCGCACGCCCTGGTGGACAGCGAGTACGCCACCCGCCGGGCAACCTGCGAGCAGGCCTCGCGGATCCTCGACGTGTCGGCGCTTCGTGACGTCAGCGACCTCGACGCCGCCCTCGGAGCACTGGACGACGACGTGATGCGGCGGCGGGTCCGCCACGTGGTGAGCGAGAACGCTCGTGTGCTGGCCGCCGCCGACCTGTTGCGCGGCGGGAAGGTGGCCGACCTGGCCCCGCTGCTGGACGCGTCGCACGCCTCGATGCGCGACGACTTCGAGATCACCGTGCCCACCGTGGACCTGGCCGTCGAGACCGCCAGATCGGCCGGAGCGCTGGGGGCACGGATGACCGGTGGCGGGTTCGGCGGCTGCATCGTCGCCCTCCTCCCGGCTGGGCGATCACCATCGGTCGTCGACTCCGTCGGTGCTGCTTTCACCGATGCCGGATACGGTCCACCGGCGGGCTTCCTCGGAGTCCCGTCGGCAGGAGCGGGTCGAGTCGGCTGACCGTCGGCTGACGCACATTCTCGTTGCGATCACGTTCCGAGGGCCTCAGACCAGCCGTTCGTTGTTCGGAGCGTGGAAGGATCTTCAGTGTCGTCAGGACAGTCGCGCCATGCACTCGGGCGGGCGCACGCCCTGCGCCGGCCCGTGGTGCCAGTCATCCCGGCCGCAGAGGAGGGAAGACCTGTGAACGTCCGGATCAAGCTGAGCATCATCGCGGCCTCGGTCGCAGCACTGGGCCTGAGCGCCTGTGGATCGAGTTCCCTGGGCGGTGACCCCGCCGGAACCACGGCCCCGTCGGTCACGGTGAGCGAGGACGCCGACCTGGCCGCGAAGCTGCCGGAGAGCATCAAGAGCGCCGGGGTGATCAGGATCGGCACCGACGCCAGCTACGCGCCGAGTGAGTTCCTGGCCGGCGACGGCAAGACCGTGCAAGGCTTCGACGTCGACGTGTTCGACGCGGTGGCCACCAAACTGGGCGTGAAGACCGAATGGCAGCCGGCCGACTTCGGCAGCATCATCAACGGCGTCAACGGTGGCAAGTACGACATGGGCATCTCGTCCTTCACCATCAACGACGAGCGCAAGAAGCAGGTCACCATGGTGAGCTACTTCTCCGCGGGCACCCAGTGGGCCACCGCAGCCGGAAATCCGACGGGCATCGACCCCGAGAACGCCTGCGGCAAGACCGTCGCCGTGCAGAGCAACACCGTGCAGGAGACCGAGGACCTACCCGTCCGGCAGAAGCAGTGTGGCGCCGACAAGATCAAGGTGTTGTCGCTGAAGGACCAGAGCCAGGCCACCGCCGCCGTGGTCAGCAACAAGGCGGACGCGATGCTGGCCGACTCCCCCGTCGTCGCGTACGCGATCAAGCAGTCGGCCGGCAAGCTGGAGTCGCTCGGCGAGATCTACGAGGCGGCTCCGTACGGCTACGTGCTGAAGAAGGACCAGACCGCGTTCGGCGAGGCGATCGTGGAGGCGCTGAAGCAGATCGAGGCGGAGGGCGCCTACCAGGCCGCGCTGGCCAAGTGGGGCGTCGAGCAGGGCGCCATCTCCGACTTCGCCGTCAACCCATGACCGCCGCCACCCACGCCCCGGCGGCGGTGGGGGACGACCGTCCCGGAGTGATCGACGCGGCACCGGTCCGGCATCCGGGCCGGTGGGTCGCGATCGCGGTGATCGCGGTGCTGGCGCTCATGTTCGGCCATCTGCTGATCTACAACCCGGCCTTCAACTGGCCGTTGGTGTTCGAGGCCATGAACCAGACGCCGGTGATCGAGGGCTTCTGGAAGGGCACCATCGCGGCCACCGTCCTGTCGATGGTCATCGGCGTGGCGTTGGGGGTGCTGCTGGCCGTGATGCGGCTCTCGGACAACCCGGTGCTGCGGGGAGTCTCGTGGCTCTACACCTGGTTCTTCCGGGCCATTCCCCGCTACGTGCTGCTGACCATCATGGGGGCGCTCGGCGTGCTGTTCCCGACCGGCCTCGCGCTCGGCGTTCCGTTCGACTGGAAGATCATCGAGTGGTTGGGGCTGACCGGTGACTGGCGGTTCCTGAACGTCGACGCGAATCGGCTCTTCGTCGGGCTGGTCGGCGGTGTCATCGGGCTGGCGGCGTCGGAGGCCGCCTACATGGCCGAGATCGCCCGGGCCGGAATCCTCAGCGTGGACCGCGGACAGATGGAGGCCGCGCAAGCCCTCGGGATGAGCCGCGGCAAGGCGATGCGCCGGGTGGTGCTGCCCCAGGCCATGCGGGTGATCGTGCCGCCGACGGGCAACGAGACCACCGCGATGCTCAAGGACACCTCGCTGCTGCTGGCCATCCCGGTGGGCACCGAACTGTTCTTCCAGCTGCAGGCCATCGGGGCACGCACCTTCCAGGTGTTCCCGATCCTGGTGGCGGCCACGCTCTACTACCTGGTCGCCTCCAGCGTGCTGATGGTCGGCCAGGCCTACCTGGAGAGGCGCTACGGCCGCGGCTTCGGCGTCCGGGCACCCTCCGACCAGGACAAGGCCGCGAAGGCTCTCGTCGCGGGGGCGGCCAAGTGAGCGCCCCGACGCCCGGCGGGCCGGCGACCCCGCCGGACCGTGCGACCCCGCCGGACGGTGCCGCCATGCCGGACCGTGCAGACCCCGCCAGACCGTGCGGACACGACCGACCACCTCGTACGCGCCGTCAACGTCAGCAAGTCCTTCGGCAGCAACGAGGTGCTCAAGGGGGTGGACCTGACCGTCGACCCCGGCGAGGTGGTGTGCCTGCTCGGCCCGTCGGGCTCGGGCAAGACCACCTTCCTCCGGCTGATCAACCAGATGGAGACGCTCACCGGCGGCCGGATCTGGGTGGGCGGTGAACTGATCGGCATCGAGGATCGGGGCGGCAAGCTGCACATCCGGCACGACAAGGACATCGCCCGGCAGCGCTCCCGGATCGGCATGGTGTTCCAGCGCTTCAACCTGTTCCCCCACATGACGGCGGTGGAGAACGTGCTGGAGGCTCCGGTGCAGGTCAAGGGCGTCCGCAAGGCCACCGCCAAGGCCGAGGCGCTGGACCTGCTGGAGCGGGTCGGGTTGGCCGATCGCGCAACCTACTACCCCTCCCAGCTGTCCGGCGGGCAGCAACAGCGCGTCGCCATTGCCCGGGCGCTGGCCATGAAGCCGGAGTTGATGCTCTTCGACGAGCCCACCTCCGCCCTCGACCCGGAGTTGGTGGGCGAGGTCCTCACGGTGATGCGCGACCTGGCCGAAGGCGGCACCACGATGATCGTGGTGACCCACGAGATGGGCTTCGCCCGTGGCGTGGCCGACCGGGTGGTCTTCATGGACCAGGGCGTGGTGGTCGAGGAAGGCGCACCCAACGACGTCCTGCTGAACCCGAAGGAGGAGCGGACCAAGAGCTTCCTCACCCGCGTGAAATCCGAAGCCGAGGCCGAGGCCGCGCACGACGCGGAGCTGACCGCGGCGCTCGGGGACTGACGCGGTCGCGTCGCTCGGACCCTGACGCCGGGCGCGTCGCTCGGACCCTGACGCAGTCGCGGGCGTCAGCACCGGGTCAGCCCGCGGGCGGCGGTGGTGGCGGTTCGCTCCGGTCGATGAAGACGGCGGTCGAGCGGGGGTGCAGGATCGCCACCAGGATGCCGACAGCGAGCAGGCCGAGGGCGAGCCGACGCCGGCGGTCGGTGGCGCGCGGAACCCCCAGGCGATGGGCAGCAGGATGAGCTGGGTCGCCACGGCTGGGGCCCGGCTCCACCGGCGGCCGCGCAGCACACCGCGGGAGACCGCGAGCAGGCCCAGTCCGTACGTGCCGATCAGGATCGCTACGCCGACCCCGATGGCCGCGTCGACCCGCCGGACCGAGGCGGCCTCCAGGCCGGCGAAGACCAGAGCGACCAGAGCCTCGATCAGCAGTAGCCCGCTGCCGACCAGCAGGGTGGGGGGCCGGGAGCGCAGCGGCGCACTCACCTGAGCGCTATCGACAGTGCCGAAGGCGGTTCTTGGGTGGAGGTGTGTTTGCTCGGACGGATCCCGGGTACAGGCCCGTTGATGGGGCTGCTCGGGCCGTAACAGGATCGAAATGTGAGCCACCCAACGCCCGAAAGTCTTGTATTGCCTCTCAATACTTGAAAGTGTGGAGGCGAGCCGAGCGTCTGAGTATAGATGATGCCCGGCTCGGACGAACTCTGGGGCCCCAGCGAGGGGCCCCGAGCGATGAGTGAGGAGCGTAACGCATGGATTGGCGCCACAAGGCCGCCTGTCTTGACGAGGACCCGGAGCTGTTCTTCCCCATCGGGAACACCGGACCGGCTCTTCTCCAGATCGAAGAGGCCAAGCAGGTCTGCCGCAGATGCGACGTCCGCGACGCCTGCCTGCAGTGGGCTCTGGAGGCCGGTCAGGATCACGGAGTGTGGGGCGGTCTCAGCGAGGACGAGCGCCGAGCGCTGAAGCGCCGCGCCGCTCGAGCTCGGATACGCACGGCATAGTTCAGCACGCTGGTCCTTTTCACACCATGAACGCCGGGGGGAACCCCGGCGTTTCGTCATGTGGAGGCTGGGCGCCCCTACGCGGGCATCTCCACCACGGCCCGCGTTCCCATGCCCGAAGGGTTCGGGCCGAGCGTGAACGTGCCCTCCAGCTCTGCCACCAGGGTGTTCACGATGGACAGCCCGAGGCTGGACGAGTGGCGCCAGTCGAAGCCGGGCGGCAGGCCGCGGCCGTCGTCGATGATCTCGATGCGCAGGATGGCATTCTCCACCGTCGGCACCACCTGCACCTCCCCTGACCGGTCGGCCAGCCCGTGCTCGACGGCGTTCTGGCACAGCTCGGTGATCACCATCGACAGGCTGGTCGCGACGGTGGCGGAGAGGAACCCGAAACTTCCCCTCCGGACGGCCGACACCCCGCCCCAGGAGGCGGCGACGTCGCCGACCATGCGGAGCAGTCCGTCGACCACCCGGTCGAACTCCACGATCTCGTCGAAGGCCTGGGACAAGGTCTCGTGGACGATCGCGATCGACGCGACGCGCGACATCGCATCGTTGAGCGCGACCTTGGCCTCCGGGGAGGAGATCCTGCGCGCCTGCATGCGCAGCAGGGCGGCCACGGTCTGCAGATTGTTCTTGACCCGGTGGTGGATTTCGCGGATCGTCGCGTCCTTGGTGACCAGCTCGCGCTCCTTGCTCCGCAGATCACTCACGTCGCGGCAGAGCACGATGGCGCCGACCCGCTCCCGCCCGTCCAGCAACGGCAGCACGCGCAGCATCAGGTGCGCGCCCCCGGCCACGAGTTCGGTGCGGCGCGCGATCCTGCCCGACAGCACCGACGCGATCGAGTCCTCGACCGGCTCGGTCCCGGGCGGCAGCAGTTGGGTGGTCAGCGTCGGCAGGTGCTCGTCGACGAGATCGCCGATCAGTCCGAGCCGGCGATACGCGCTGAGGGCGTTGGGGCTGGCGTACTGGACCTCTCCGGCGGAGTCGAGCCGGATCAGCCCGTCGCCCACCCGCGGGCTGAAGGCCCGGCTGGCCGCGTCCGCGGGGATCGGGAAGGCGCCGGCGGTGACCATCCCGGCCAGCACCTCAGCGGTCTCCAGGTAGGCCTGCTCGAGCGAGCTCGGGGCGCGGACACCCAGTTGGCTGGTGTGCTGCTCGACCACCGCGATCACCCGCTCTCCGGAGATCACCGGGATGGCATGGGTCTCCACCGGGATGCCGGCCTGGAGCTTGGCCTGGCTGGTCTGGGTGATTCGCGCGCTGAGGAACGCCTCCGACACGAGGTTCTCCGGCGAGTAGGCGATCAGGTCCCCCACCACGTCGTCGAACAACGAGGTCGGGCCGGTGAAGGGTCGGATCTGAGCGGCCGCCCAGAACACGTTCGGGTCGTGGTCGGGCACCCAGAGCACCAGATCGGAGAAGCTCAGGTCGGCCAGCAGTTGCCACTCGGCCACCAGCAACCGCAGCCAATGGTGGTCGCTCTCGGAGAGGGAGCTGTGCTCCGCGACGATCTCCGACATCGATGGCATGGCGCCACCCTAATCGTGGTCGGCCCACCCCTGCCGATCCGGCGGAGGTCCGGCGGTAGCGTGCTGCCAGTTCCCCGCGCCCGGCTGACGGGCGCGCGGGGGCGCGTCGACCGCAAGCGGGTCGGCGTGATGGACACGGGGTCGGCGAAGGACCACAGCTCGCAGACGAAGGGGTGCCGCCAGTGAACGAAACCGCATCGACCGAGCGCGATCCCCGCTGGCGGCCGACTCCGACCAAGATCGTCGTCGCGGTGATCCTGCTGGCCGGCATCGTGACCCCGCTGCTGGTGTCCACCTATGACCGGATCGAGCCGCGGCTGTTCGGCTTCCCGTTCTTCTACTGGTACCAGCTGATGTGGGTGTTCATCGCCGCCGGTCTCTGCGGCCTGTCCTACTGGCTGCTGAAGCGGGAGCGCGACGCCTCCCAGGACCGGCCGGCGGTCGCACGGCGGAAGGACGTCTGATGGACGTCAACTGGGTCGCCCTGATCGTCCTGGTCATCCTGTTCGGCGTGGTCACGGTCATGGGCTTCAAGGCCGCCCGCTGGCGGCGCCCGGAGAATCTGGAGTCCCTGCACGAATGGGGCCTGGGCGGGAGGAGCTTCGGCACCATCACCACCTGGTTCCTGCTCGGCGGCGATCTCTACACCGCGTACACCTTCATCGCCGTGCCCGCGGCCATGTGGGCGACCGGCGCGGTGTCAGGATTCTTCGCGGTGCCCTACACGATCGTGCTCTACCCGATCATCTTCTTCTTCCTCGGCCGGATGTGGTCGGTGGCCCACCGGCACGGGTACGTGACCACCGCCGACATCGTGCAGGGCCGGTACGGCACCCGCAGCCTGAGCCTCGCGGTGGCCGTCACCGGCATTCTGGCCACCATGCCCTACATCGCGCTGCAACTGGTCGGCATCCAGGCGGTGCTCGAGGTGACCGGGGTCGGCGGGGAGAGCCTGCTGGCCCGGGATCTGCCGCTGCTCATCGCCTTCGCGGTGCTGGCCGCCTACACCTACTCCTCGGGGCTGCGGGCGCCGGCCATGATCGCCTTCGTCAAGGACGGCCTGATCTACCTGGTGATCGGCGTCGCGGTCATCTACCTGCCGCTCAAATTCGGCGGCTGGGGCAGCATTTTCGACGCCGCCGAGGTCAAGATGGCCGCTCCGTCGATCGCCAACCCGGCCGTGCCGACGGGCGCCTTCATCCCCAACCCGCTGCAGCACTGGGCCTACGCCTCGCTCGCGCTGGGTTCGGCGATGGCGCTGTTCATGTACCCGCACTGCGTGACCGCGACCCTGTCGTCCAAGGACCGCAACACCGGCCGCCGCAACGCGGCCATCCTGCCCGCGTACTCCCTCCTGCTCGGCCTGCTCGCCCTGCTCGGCTACATCGCGATCAAGGCCGGCACCGTGCCGACGGGGCTGGACGGCAAGATCAATCCGCAGCTCGTCATCCCGCAGCTGTTCGAGGACAACTTCCCGAGCTGGTTCACCGGCGTCGCGTTCGGCGCGATCGCGATCGGAGCACTGGTGCCCGCGGCCATCATGTCCATCGCCGCGGCGAACCTGTTCACCCGCAACATCTACAAGGCGTACCTGAAGACCGACGCGACCGACGCCCAGGAGGCCAAGGTCTCCAAGATCGTTTCGCTGGTCACCAAGCTCGGCGCGCTGCTGTTCGTGCTCACCCTGGACAAGCAGAACGCGCTCAACTTCCAGTTGCTCGGCGGCGTGTGGATCCTGCAGACCCTGCCCTCGATCGTCTTCGGCCTGTTCACCCGCTGGTTCCACCGCTGGGCGTTGCTGGCCGGCTGGGCGGTCGGCATGATCTACGGCACCACGACCGCGTACGGCTCGTGCACCCAGTGCAGCAGCCGCCCGTTCGCCAATTCGCTCGCCGTGGTGCCCGGCCTGGGCGACGCCGGCTATATCGGCCTGACCGCCTTCGTTCTCAACGTGGTGGTCGTCGTCGTGCTCACTGCGGTGTTGCGCGGCCTCAAGGTGGGCAACGGCACCGACATCACCGTGCAGGCGGACTACTTCGCCGACCTCGGCGATCCTGGGGTCGAGGCCGAGGTGGCCGAGCACAAGCCGGTGCACTGAGCGTCCCCGTCCCTGCGTCCCCGCCGTCCGTGCCGTCCGCGCCGTCTCGCTCGCGCCGTTGGCGGGGAGAAGGTGGCATAATCACTCCCCGTGCCCGCGGGCACTCCGAAAGACGTCGAGGAGGTACCCATGGCCAAAGGTGGACGCAAGCGCCGAGCGCGCAAGAAGAAGGGCGCAAACCACGGCAAGCGCCCCAACGCCTGACGCGCTGCCGTGACGCAGACGAACCCCCGCGGGACTCCGTGGGGGTTCGTGTCGTTTCGGGCCGATGTCAGTCAGCTCCGGATGAACCAGAGCTGGCCCGCCGCTCGAAGGCTGGAGCGGCCGGCCTGAGGAGAGGCGTTCGGGTTACGGGTCAGCCAGTGCGGCGGATGACCGTCAGGGTGCTGACGATCCTGGCTCGCAGGTGGCTGGGCGCCTGGTCGCCGCCACAACGCCGGTTGATCAGCGACTTCATCGCCTGCTCGACATCGAAGCGATCCAGGCAGGGCTCGCACATCGCGAGGTGATGCCGGATCGCGTCCCCACTGGCGCTGTCGCACTCGTGGTCCAAGAACTCATAGACCCGTTCCAGCACGTGCTCACAGTCCAGTGAGCCGTCTGGTCGCAGGGTGCTCATGCCGGGCTCCCCTCAGCCTGCTTGGTGCCGCGGATGCCCCGGTCCCGCGCGTAGTCGGCCAGCAGACTGCGCAGCTGGGTCCGGCCGCGATTCAGCCGCGACATCACCGTCCCGATCGGTGTCCCCATGATCTCGGCGATCTCCTTGTAAGCGAATCCTTCGACGTCGGCGAGATAGACCGCGAGCCGGAAATCCGGCGGCAGTTGCTGCAGCGCGTCCTTGATGTCGGAGTCAGGCAGATGCTCCAACGCCACCATCTCGGCGGATTTGAGCCCGCTGGAGGTGTGCGACTCGGCCCGCGCGAGCTGCCAGTCCTCCACGTTCTCCCCGTCGGAGAGCTGCGGCTCGCGCTGCTTCTTGCGGTAGGAGTTGATGTAGGTGTTGGTGAGGATGCGGTAGAGCCAGGCCTTCAGGTTGGTGCCCGGGGTGAACTGGTGGAACGCGGAGTACGCCTTCGCGTACGTCTCCTGCACCACGTCCTCGGCGTCCGCGGGGTTCCGGGTCATCCGCAGCGCCGCTGCGTAGAGCTGGTCCAGGAACTGCAGGGCGTCGGCCTCGAAGCGGGCGTGCTGCTCTTCCGGCGTCTCGGCGTGCTCCAACTCGGAGGCGCTGACCGGAGAACTCATCGGGATGCTCATCACGTACGAGAGTACCGGCGACCCACCGTGGAGCTTCGGCTCCGCCAGGGTCTCCAGCAGCATGGGCATGTCAGGTGCAACGTGGGCCGGCTCCGCGGTATTCCCGAACAGGCCACTCAGCCGCGCACGAACGCGGCCACCGCGTCCAGCACGACGGCGCGCAGACCGGCCGGCGTCAGCGCCGCCGCCCTTGGGCAGCCGGAAACCATGGTCTGCGCCGGACAGTTCGACCACGGTCACGTGCCCGTCCAGGCCAGCACCGCCGCCAGCGCTCGGGCCCGCGTCACGCCGCTCGCCCACGGCAGCCCGTACCTCCGCAGCGGCACCGAAGGCGTCCCGGCTGCCCTGCAGCACCAGCCGAGGCGGCGTCGGCGCCAGCAGCTCGGCGATGCGGGATCTTTCCGGCCGGCCTGGCAGGTGGAGCGGGAAGGCCAGGCAGACGATGCCGTGAGGTTCCAGCACGCCTGAGGTTCGGCAGGCGACCCGGGCTCCTGCGCTGCGACCGCCGACGTAGAGCGGCAGTTGGGCCCAGCCCTGGCGTCCCAGCCAGCCGAGCGCGCCCAGCCAGGCCTCGTCCAGCCGCGGTGGTGGAGTAGCGATCCGTTGCCCGGCCGTTCGCCAGGGCTGCTCGAAGCGGACCACGGTCGTCCCCATTCGCGGGGAGCTGGCGGGACAGCAACTCCAGGTCCACCGCGTTCGTGCCGCCGCCCGCGCCGTGGCCGAGCACCAGGATCGCGCGCGGAGACTCGGCCCTGATCGACGAAGAACCGGGCCGGACCTTGCGGAGTGTCGACCGGCAGGATCGAGGTCGGCATCTACAGCAGCCGCTGCTGGACATCGTCGGCCGGCGCGTCCGCGGGCTCGCTCTCCTCGGCCGGTATCGGCTCCTTGAGCGAGGGGTCGTTGTTCTGCACGCTGTTCACCGCGGTCGAGACGGCGTAGGCCTCGAGCGCGGCCGCGTCGGTGACGGCAAGCAGGTCCAGAGCCTGCTGGGGATCGGTCAGCCCGGGGTCGAGCCAGCGGTCGATCGCGTCACGCCGGATCACCATCGGCATCCGGTCGTGGACGTGCCCGGCCGCGTCGGTCGCCTGCGTGGTGATCACCGTGCACGTCCGCAGCCAGGCGCTGTCGTCGTCGCGCTCCTTGGCCGGGTCGCGCCAGATCTCGTAGAGTCCCGCCATCACCAGCAGGCCGCCGTCGCTGCGGTGAATGAAGAACGGCTGCTTCTTGGGCTTCCCGCGGGCGCCGGGCGGCTCCCTCCTCCACGTACCACTCGTAGAAGCCGTCGGCCGGCAGCAGGCACCGTCGGGCGCTGAAGGCGCGACGGAACGCCGGCTTCTCCGCCACCGTCTCCATCCGCGCGTTGATCATCCGCGAGCCGATCGAGCGGTCCTTGGCCCACGACGGCACCAGTCCCCAGACCAGCGGAGCGAGTCGGCGCCGGACCGCCTGCTCTTCGGTCGCTGACCCGTCCTCGCTCGCCGCCGACGACGTCCGGCGCTCGAACACCGCCGGCACCGCCACGGTCGGTGCGACGTTGTAGTCCGGGCCCGGCAATCCGTCGAAGATGTCGTCGACCTCGAACTCCGCCGCCAGGTCGTCGGCGCTCTGCGAGGCTGCGTACCGTCCGCACATGCCGTCGAGCGTATCTGCGCGGGCCGACAGTCCTCCTCTACGTCGCGGGGTTGAGCTCGGCACAGCCGGGCGCTGCTCGCCGTCCCGACCGGGGGTCGGGCGCCCGAACGAGGAGGTCGCCATGCCGCTGAAGAACTACGGAGTCCTGGTGGGTCGGGCCGTGGACCGCCGAGCCGAGGGCGGCACGGATACCCCGCACTTCCAGATCCACGTGCGCGCGTCGGGCGTCGACTACCGCATCGCGGTCAACGTGCTGTCCAAGCAGAGCCCGTCGGAGTTGCTCTACTTCGCCGACGAGCGGTTTCGCCATCCCCTGCTCGACCAACTCGGATCGCTGGCGGAGGGGTTCTCCGAGATCGCGAGCGGGCCGTCCGGTCTGGCGCTCGACTTCATCCGCGGCAACCTTCTCGACCGAACAGCCATGCGCCCGATGCCCGCCACAGCGCCGGGTCCCGACAACGACCTCGCCGACAAGTTGGCGCATTTCGCCGACCGCGCCATCGCCGACGCCGAGGCACGCGTCTACGCCTTCGGCGAGCGCTGGGGGCCCGAGCCCGGCCGGCGGGACAAGGTGTTCGGCTTCGACCCCGGCAACGGCGTCCACGACATCCACATGAACCAGGGCAACAGTGGTGCCTTCGTGTCCAGTGACGGCGTCTGGCAGGACGGCGGGCTGCTGCTGCACTTTCCGGCCGCGGATCAGTGGGTCGCGATCTTCCTGGCGTTCCAGAGCCAGGCGTGGCACACCGACGACCGCACCGGCCACACCCTCGGCGGCGACGGCGAGATGGGGCCCGCGCCGCAGCCGGCGATCGGCGAGCCGGACCACCGGCTGCGGATCGTCGCTGCCCTGGTCAATCCGGTCGGGCCGGCACCGGAACGCGAGACCGTGACCCTGCTCAACCCCGGGTCGGAGGCTGTCGTCCTCACGGGATGGTCACTCGTCGATCGGATGGCCCGGACCATGCCGCTGCCCGCGATACAGATCCCGCCCGGCGACGCCGTACGGATCCCGCTGCAGGCGCCGGTGCAACTCGGCAACAGCGGCGGCCTGTTGACACTGCTGGACGCTGAGGGACTGAAGGTCGACGGCATCGCCTACACCAAGGACCAGGTCCGCGTGGAGGGTCGCAGCCTGGTCTTCTGAGCGTGCTCCTCGTGGGAGGGCGGCAGCGGGCGCGCGTCACGACCGATGGCGCGACGCACCGGCGCCCCGGGTTGGCCTCGTCGGCTGGGCACGGTAGGAATGACCTCATGACCTTGCTTCGCGCTGCCGCCCGGACCATGCTCGCCTCGTACTTCGTCGCCTCGGGGATCAAGGCCCTGCGCGATCCGGCCCCGCTGGTACCGGCGGCCGAACCGCTGGTCGACAAGTTCGTGCCGCTGGTGAAGCAGTACGCCCCGGCACAGGTGGCCGGCTACATTCCCGAGGACGCGGCCACGCTGGTCCGGGTGAACGGTGCGGCCCAGGTGTTCGGCGGTCTCGCGCTGGCCACCGGCAAGGGGCGCCGGCTCGGCGCGCTGGTGCTGGCCGGATCTCTGGTGCCCAGCACGCTGGCCAAGCACCCGTTCTGGACCGAGAAGGATCCCGAACTGCGGGCCCAGGCCAAGAACCATTTCCTGAAGAACACCAGCCTCCTCGGCGGGGTGCTGCTGGCCTCCGCCGACACCGAAGGCAAGCCGAGCCTGGCCTGGAGAGCTCAGAAGGGCGGCCACGAGCTGGCCAAGGATGCGCGGAAGGCGTCCAAGAAGCTCGCCCGGAGCGGCAGCGGACTCGGTGACAGCGCGTCCGACCTCGCCGACAGTGCGGTGGCCGGCGGGGCGGCTCTGGTGGGCGCGGTCGTGGCGTCGTCGCGGCAGGCGAGGAAGCAGGCCGGCAAGCAGCTCAAGGAGGCGAAGGCCGTAGCGACTGAGCAGGCCAAACAGGCCAGGAAGGTAGCCTCGAAGCAGGCGGGCGAGGCGAAGAAGGTAGCGGTGAAGCAGGCGGCAGCGGCGAAGCAGGCCACGGCGAAGGCGGCCAAGGACGCGAAGAAGGATGCGCAGAAGCAGCTGAAGGTGGCGGCCCGGAACGCCAAGAAGCTGGGCAAGAACATCCACCTCGGTGAGAACTGACTCAGTCCGCATGCCGCGACCAGGCGTCGCCGTTCGAGCGTGGGTCGTGCTGACCAGTCGGCGGCGTGCTGAGCCATGCGGGGTGGCCGCGATGAGGCGGTGGGCCGCTCCGGGAGCGTCGGCACCGATCAAGGCGACCGTCGTCGTACCGGGGTCGAAATCGGAGACCAACCGCGCGCTGGTGCTCGCCGCCCTGGCCAGCGGACCATCGACCATCACCGGCGGCCTGGAAGCACGCGACACCACACTGATGCGCGACGCGTTGCGCGCGCTGGGGGTGCGCATCGAGGAGTCGGACCAGGGCTGGCGGGTCATCCCGCCGGACGTTTTCCACGCCGGCGCGACCGTGGACTGCGGCCTGGCCGGGACCGTGATGCGGTTCGTACCGCCGCTGGCGGCACTCGCCGACGGCACCACCCGGTTCACCGGGGACGTGCAGGCCCATGCCCGCCCGATGGGGCCGCTGCTCGCCGGGCTGCGGGCGTTCGGCGCACTCGTGACCGCAGGCGAGGCCGGGGCTGCGGACGGGTCCGGGGCAGCGGCGAGTCGGCGCGACGGCAGTGGCGCGGGCCCCCACGGGCACGACACGCTCCCCTTCGCCGTCTCGGGCGGCACGCACGTACGCGGTGGCCCGGTGACCTTCGACGCTTCCGGGTCCAGCCAGTTCGTCAGCGGCCTGCTGCTGGCCGGGGCCCGCTTTCCCGACGGTATCGAGATCCGGCACGTCGGGTCGTCGATGCCGTCGCTCCCCCACATCCAGATGACGGTCACGATGCTGCGGCAGCGCGGCGTACGGGTCGACGACCGGGTGCCTGACCGCTGGATCGTCGCGCCCGGGCCGATCGCGCCGCAAGACGTCACCATCGAACCCGACCTGTCCAACGCGGCCCCCTTCCTGGCCGCGGCGGCGATCACCGGGGGGACCGTGACGGTGCCCCACTGGCCGGAGCGCACCCACCAGCCCGGCGCGGAGATCGGCGACATCCTGCGCCGGTTCGGCGCCCGGGTCGCCCAGCACGACGGGGCGCTCACCGTGCAAGGCACTGACCACCTGCACGGCGTAGATCTCGACCTGCGCGCCGCCAGCGAACTCACTCCGGTCATTGCGGCCGTCGCCGCGCTCGCCGACCACACCAGCCACCTCCGCGGGATCGGCCACGTCCGCGGGCACGAGACCGACCGGCTTGCGGCGCTGGAGACCGAGCTCAACCGCTTGGGTAGCCACGTCAGCCAGACCCACGACGGGCTGACCATTCACCCGCGGCTGCTCGGCGGCGACCTGTGGCGCACCTACGCCGACCACCGGATGGCCCAGGCCGGCGCGCTGCTCGGACTGGTGGTGCCGGAGGTCGAACTGGACGACATCGACTGCACGGCGAAGACCATGCCTGAGTTCGAGCGGCTGTGGACGACCATGATCGAGGACTCTGCCGCCGGGAACGCGACTTCGTGACCTCGCGGGCGCTGCGGACCGACGAACACGAGGCGTACGGGCGGCCCCGGCGCAACACCCGCCCCCGCACCAAGGACCGGCCCGACTACTCCGACGCCGAGACCGGCATGATCATCACCATCGACCGCGGCCGCTTCCGGGTGCTCGCCGGGGACCGGGAGGTGAGCGCGACCAAGGCGCGTCAGCTGGGCCGGACGGCGGTGATCGTCGGTGATCTGGTGCGGTTGGTCGGCGACACGTCCGGCGACGAGGGCACGCTCGCCAGGATCGTCCAGGTCGAGGAGCGGACCACGGTGCTGCGGCGCACCGCCGACGACGACGACCCGTACGAGCGGCCGATCGTGGCCAACGCCGACCAGTTGGTGATCGTCACCGCGCTCGCCGACCCGCCTCCGCGGACCGGCATGATCGACCGGATCCTGGTCGCGGCCTACGACGCCGGACTGTCCCCGCTGCTCTGCCTGACCAAGGCCGACCTGGCCTCGCCGGACGAACTGATCAGCGCGTACGAGCCTTTGGGTGTGCCGGTGGAGTTCATCTCCCCAGGGGCGGATCTGGAGCCGCTGCGCCGGCGGCTGACCGGACGCCGCAGCGTCTTCGTCGGCCACTCCGGCGTCGGCAAGTCCACCCTGGTCAACGCGCTGATCCCCGGCGCCATGCGCGCGATCGGGGTCGTCAACGACGTGACCGGCCGGGGCCGGCACACCTCCACCTCGGCGATCGCGCTGCGACTGCCGGCGCGCTCGGAGGGTGATCGGGTCGGGATCGTCCCGCCCGCAAGAATCGTCCGGCGGCGAAGCCGCGCGGGGGGTCGGGGGGGTCGTCCCCCCCGCAGAATCGTCCGGCGGCGAAGCCGCGCGGGGGGTCGGGGGGGTCGTCCCCCCCGCAGAATCATGGGTCATCGACACACCGGGGGTGCGGTCGTTCGGGCTCAGCCACGTCAGCCACGAGCGGATCATCGCGGCGTTCGGTGATCTGGCGGAGGCGGCGCGTCGCTGCCCTCGCGGGTGCACCCACGAGGCCACCGAGCCGGAGTGCGCTCTGGACGAAGCACAGCGCGCTGGGGAGCTCCCGTCGGCGCGGCTGGAGTCGTTCCGCCGGATGCTGCGCTCCGGCCAGTAGCGTAGGCCCATGTCTGCCCCGCCCTCCGCTGGCACGCGGTCCGAGGACCCGCTGCACCGCGGCCTGACCGACGACCTGCGCCTCGCCCACCTGCTCGCCGACGACGCCGACTCGATCACCATGAGCCGGTTCAAGGCGCTCGATCTGCACGTGACCGCCAAGCCGGACCTGACCCCGGTGTCCGACGCCGACACTGCGGTCGAGGAGGCGATGCGACGCACGCTGGGCCGGGCGCGGCCACGCGACGCGGTGCACGGCGAGGAACTGCCCGACACCGGCTGGGGACCGAGGCGCTGGGTGGTCGACCCGATCGACGGGACCAAGAACTTCATCCGTGGCGTGCCCGTCTGGGCCACCTTGATCGCGCTGATGATCAACGACGAAGTGGTCGTCGGCGTCGTGAGCGCGCCGGCGCTGGGCCGCCGCTGGTGGGCCAGCCTCGGCGGCGGCGCGTACGCCGGCAAGACCTTGATGTCGGCGGCGCCGATCCACGTGTCCGACGTGGCCGAGATCGCCGACGCTTCACTGAGCTACGCCTCGATCTCCTCCTGGGTCGAGTCCGACCAGGGTCAGCAGTTCGTCGACTTGCTGCGGAGTTGCTGGCGCACCCGCGCGTACGGGGACTTCTGGTCCTACATGCTGCTGTCCGAGGGCGGGGTCGACATCGCCTGCGAGCCCGATCTGGAGCTGCACGACATGGCCGCCTGCTCGATCATCGTGGCCGAAGCCGGCGGCCGGTTCACCGATGTGACTGGCCGGCCGGGTCCCCTCGGCGCAGGCGCGTACGCGACCAACGGCCGACTGCACGACGCCGTCCTGGCCCAACTGGCCCCCGACGACGACGACGACTGACCGGACCCGCACCCCTCACCCCTAGCCCCCCCTCACCCCCCACCCCCCACCCCTCAGCCCCCCCCTCACCCACCCCTCACCCATCTCAGGGAACCCACGTATACGTAGGTTCCGCACCGTTTGCACAGTTTGCAAAGTGTGCAATCGATGAGGAACCCACGTAACCGTAGGTTTCCTCAGGGGGCGGGCGCGAGTGTGCAATCGATGAGGAACCCACGTAACCGTAGGTTTCCTCGGAGGGCGCGCCGGCGGGGGGCGCCAGGTCAACGCACGCCAGGTCAAGGTGATCGCCGACCCAACCCACGACAAGCCGCAGCAATGACCCACTCCCAGCAGGACGGGCGCGGTGATGAGACAGGATGACGCCATGGATCTCACGCACCGCTTCAGCGTGCCCTCGACCCTGGATGAGGTGTGGAGGGCGTTCAACGACCTCGAGCACCTCGCACCGTGCTTCCCGGGGGCCACCATCACCGCCGTCGACGGGGACGACTTCACCGGCGCGATGAAGATCAAGCTGGGGCCGATCGCCCTGCTCTACACCGGCTCAGGCCGCTATGTCGAGCGCGACCAGGAGTCACACCGGGTCCTCATCGAGGCCTCCGGGCAGGACCGACGGGGCAACGGCACAGGCACGGCCACGGTACGCGCCAGCTTCGTGGCGAACGGCGACAACACCGACGTCGAGGTGGTCACCGACCTGACCCTCACAGGCAAGCCCGCCCAGTTCGGCGCCAGCGTCATCGCGGACGTGAGCGACAAGCTGCTGGAGCAGTTCGCGACCTGCGTGGCCTTACAGTTCCTGGCCGGATCACCATCGTCCGAGCCTCCGCCGGAGACGGCCGAAGAGCCTGCCAGCGAAGCCGCCCTGACCGTCGAACTGGGAGCGATTCCGGAGGAACTGGACAGTGCGCTACCGACGAGCCCGGACGGATCGGCGATCCCGACCGCGGCACCCCAGGCCGCTCCGGCAGCACCGCTCCTCGGCCCCGGCAGCACCGCCGTCGGCAGCGCCAGCCTCGGCGCCGCCCACACCGCCCACGCCGCCCGCCGCCGCCTCGGTACGTGCCCCCGAGCGACACCTCCCAGACCGACTTGAACGTGCTGACCACGGTCGGCCCGGTGCTCCTGAAGCGATTCGGGCCGGGCCTGGGCGCGGTCGTTCTCGGGATCATCGTGGTCGTGAAACTCATCCGGCGACGGCGCTGACCGTCCGTGGCGGTCGGCGGCTACGAGGTGACCGCGTGCGTGCTCCTGCACCGCGACCACCGTTGGCTGCTCGGGATCAGGGCGGCTGACGTGGCGGACAGCCCAGGGCGGCTCGGCCTGATCGGCGGGCACGTCGAAACCGATCGGGACCAGTCCGCGGTGCTCGAGGCGACCGCTCGCCGCGAAGTGCTGGAGGAGGTGGGGCTCGACCTCGCCGATGTGCAGTTGTTCTACCTGGAGTCGGAGCTGTTCCACACCGACGCCGGCGGACCGCAGGTCACGGTGACCTTCGTGGCGCATGCACCTCCCGGCGCCGATCCGGTGGTGGCGGCGCCCGCAGAGCTCGTCGAGGTCGGGTGGTGGTCCACCGCGGAGGCCGCGGCGGATCCACGCTGCCCGCTCTGGCTACCCGATCTGCTGGAGCGGGCCGGGCTGCACCTGAACAGTGGGGAAGGTTAGGCGGCGACTATGCCGCGTTACCTTCCCCACAGTCGAGCGATTCAGCCGATCACCCGCAGCCGCACCGTCTCCGGCAGGCTTTCGAGCTTCGCGAGCAACTCCGGAGTCAGCCCATTGGCGATATCGGTCATCACGTAACCCAGGTCACCCCGGGTGGACAGCACCTGGCCGTCGATGTTCACCCGTGCGTTGGCCAGCAGCCCGTTCACGGTCGCCAGCACCCCCGGCACGTTGTGGTGGGTGTGCAGCAGCCGGCAGCGTCCGCTCACCGGGTCTCCGGCCACCTGCGGGAGGTTGACCGACATGGTGGTGTTCCCGCCGTCGGCGTAGTCGCGCAGCTTGCCGGCGACGAAGCGCCCGATGTCCTCCTGCGCCTCCTCGGTCGATCCGCCGACGTGCGGGGTCAAGATCACGTTGGGGATGCCCTGCAGGCTGGTCACGAACCGATCCCCGACGGTCTTGGGCTCGTCCTCGAACACATCGAGCGCCGCACCGGCGAGATGGCCGCTGAGCAGGTGTTCGCGGAGCGCGTCGTGGTCGACCACGATGCCGCGACACAGGTTGAGGAAGAGGCTGCGCTTACGCATCTTGGCGAACTGCTCCGCACCGAACAGTCCGGCGTTGCCCGGCCGCCCGTCGACGTGCAGGGTGATGGTCTCCGCCGTCTCCAGCAGCTCGTCGAGCGTGTCGCAGCGCCGGGCGTTGCCGAGGGCCAGCTTGTCGGCCACGTCGTAGAAGTAGACCCGCATGCCCAGCGACTCCGCGACCACCGACAGTTGGCTGCCGATATTGCCGTACCCGACGATGCCGAGCGTGCGCCCGCGGACCTCGTGCGCGCCCTTGGCCGACTTGTCCCACACCCCGGCGTGCATCTTCGCGTTCTTGTCGGTCAGGTGACGCGCCAACGCGATGATCTCGGCGATGACCAGCTCGACCACGCTGCGCGTATTGGAGAACGGAGCGTTGAAGACCGCGACCCCCCGCGCCGCCGCAGTCGCCAGGTCGATCTGGTTCGTGCCGATGCAGAAGGCGCCGATGGCGAGCAGGTCGGGCGCCGCCTCCAGGGCCGCTGCGGTCACGTTGGTCTTGGACCGGATTCCGAGCAGGTGTACCCCAGCCAGCGCCGCCGTCAGCTCCCGCTCGTCCAGGGCGCCCTTCACCGACTCGACCTCGATCCCCCGCTCTGTGAGCAGGCGGATGCCTTCGGGGTGGATGTTCTCGAGCAGCAGCGCCTTCATCGTTCCTCGTCTCGGGGGGTCTGCGACCGCGCACCAGTCTAGAAAAGTGCCCTGCCCGCTCCCGGGATCATCTCAGCGCACGCCCGCGGAGGGGGCCAGATCGGCATAGCTCGGCCAGCGGCCGCGGCCGTCCGCCTGCCACAGCGCGTCGAAACAGGCGTCGGTGAACACGTCGGCCGCCGCGGCGAGCAGATCGTTGAACGCCTGCAGGTCACCGAACGGCAGCGCGGCCAGGTGTCCGGCGGGCTGCGGCAGGACGGCTCCCGATGCAAGGCAGAAGACGGTGTCGCCGTCGGTCATCGAGTGCACCGGCCGGACCGCGCGGGCGAGCCCGTCGTGGCTCACCGCGGCCACCTTGCGCGCCTGGGCCTTGGTCAGGGTGGCGTCGGTCAGCACCACCCCGATCGTGGTGGCGAACGGCACCCCGGACCGCGCGTACGCGTCGCCCAGCACGGCCCGCTCGTCCGCCGACGGCGTCTCGAGCCGGCCGGTACGGTCCGACCAGAGTCGTCCGGTGGCGGGGTCGACCGGTGATCCGGTCGCGTTCACCGCCACCGCCGCCGCGACGCGAACCCCCGATTCCACCGACAGCTCGGCGTAGCCGAAGCCGCCCTTGAGACCGCCGCAGACCGCGCCCGTACCCACGCCGACGCACCAGCTGGCCGGCCGGTCGGCCGTCGAGGCGGCGTACGCGAGGCTGCCGAAGTCCGCCGTCGGCCGGTGCCGGAAGTCGCCGCCGCGGCCGAGGTCGAAGATCACCGCGGCCGGCACGATGGGCACGATCTCGCCGGGCTCGCGACCCACCGGCAATCCGATCAGCGCGTCCTCCAGGCTCCGCAGCACGCCGTCGGCCGCCGCCAGCCCGTACGCGCTGCCGCCGGTCAGGACGACGGCGTGCACCCGCTCGACCATCGCCGACGGGTCCAGCAGGTCGGTCTCTCGGGTGCCCGGCCCACCGCCGCGGACGTCCACGCCGCCGACCGCACCGCGACGGGCCAGCACCACGGTCGTTCCGGTCAGCCAACCGTCGCCGTCGGCGGTGTGGTGGCCGATCTCGAAGCCCGCGATCACAGGCCCATCCTGGCTTGCCGGGGGAGCTACAGCGCGAACCGGGTGCCGGTGAAGGAGCCGGTCAAGGTCTCCGCACGACTGAGCGAGGCGTGGCCGTCGCCGCGATAGACCACCAGCCGACCAGCGGTGGTCCGCGCGACCACGTCGGCCTTCCCGTCTGCGTCCACGTCGCCCAGGGCGGCGATCGTGGCGATGCCGGACCAGCCGGTGGCCAGCGTGACCGGCTCGGCGAAGCCGCCCGCCACACCGCGGTGCAGCAGCAGCCGGTCCCCCGCCTTGGTGATCAGATCGGGACGGCCGTCGCCGTCGAAGTCGCCCGGGGCTCGCAGCCACTCCTGCCCGCCCCAGCCGGCACTGACCAGAGCCCGGGCCTTGCGGCCGGTCTTCCCGTCGCCGTAGTAGATCCACAGGTTCCCGGCGTCGGTGATCACCGCGAGGTCGGGCTTGCCGTCGCCGTCGGCGTCACCGATGGCCGTCATGGCGGCGATGTTGGCCCCGAAGCCCATGGCCACTCCCGCGGCCAGGGTGCCCGCGCCGCCGCCGCGCTTGAGGTAGAGCTTCTCGGCGGTGGACCGGACGATGACGTCCTGGTAGCCGTCCCCGTTCCAGTCGCCGGCGTTGACGACGTGGGTGTAGCCGCTCGCTCCGCTGGCCACAGTGGTCGGTGCACCCAGCCCGTCGGCGCTCAGTGGATAGCGACGCAGCCGGCCGTCGGCGGCGATCAGCAGCAGGTCCGCCGCCGACGCGGAGTGGTAGGACCGCGGGAAGCTCGCGTACGCCTTCCCAGGCGCGATCGGACCGGGAGCGGGCGCGGGAGCCGGTGCTGAGGCCGACCCGCCGACGGTGAATAGCGAGGACCGCATGCCGAAGCGGTACTGGAAGGTGCCACCGGACACCGACACCGAACCGCTTGCTGCCGATGATCTTGATCGTCTTGACCCGGCCTCCCCACGCACCGGCCCCGTCGCGCGCGGTGACCTGGAGCTTCTGGACGGCGCCCGACCGACGGCCAGGCCTTGGCGATGCTGCGCGGCCGAGATGGTCCGGGTCCAGGCCTGCGAGGTGACGACCCCGTCGTACGGGTCGGCCTTGGGGGCCAGGTAGCGGTAGTCACCCTGAGCGGTGTGGCCGCCGTTCGACGACGCGAACTGGGTCAGCGCCACCTTGCCCTGGTAGGTCACGACGCTCCCGGCCGTCGCGACGACAGCGGCGTTCCCGGCCGCGGTCTCCGCGCCGACGCCGCCGTACACCTGGCAGACCGTGGTGTCGCACAGGTCGTAGCCGGAGTAGTCGGTGAAGTCGCGGATGCGGACCGCGTACGAGCGTGCTGCGACCGCCTGGGAGCGCACGGCGTTCGCCGCCCAGGAGGTGGGCATCTCCGAGGCCACCACCCCCTTGACGTAGTCCTCGAGGGAGACGGTGTTCACCGTGCGTCCGCGGCTGTCCCGCTTCACCAGCGCGACCGTGCCGCGGTAGGTCCGGGTCGAGCCGCTGGGCAGCACGACCTTGACCTGCTTGGCCGAGGTGGAGAACGACCAGGTCGCGGTCGACAGGCCGGTCGCCTTGGTCTTGTACGCGCCGTCAGCGGTCCGGTAGGCGAGCCGGTAGCCAGCAGCCCGACCGGCTGATCCGCCACGAGCGGTAGGCCGATCCGGTGGGCACGGCATAGGTCTTGCTTCCGTCGCTCACCGTGAGCCCGGCGGCGGGGAGCACCCGCAGGCTGCTGTCGTTGTCGGCGGTGACCCAGACCTTGATGGTGGTCTTGCTCGGCATCGTGGTCAGGGTCGTGCCCGGGTAGTAGAACGCGAGGATCTGCTTCCAGGTGAGGCCCTTGCGCGCAGCGCCGTACGCGCCGTACTGCGACATGCCCCAGCCGTGCCCGAAGCCGGCACCGCGGACCGTGAAGCTCCCCGACTTCGGAGCAACGGCGCTGTCGGCCTCGCGCGGGTAACGCCGTCAGCAGGATCGACGATGAAAGCACGATGAGTGCCACCCCGATGCCGACAAGCCGCCCCGACCAGCTCCGTACGAGGGTGGAGGCGCGTTGCAGGGAAGCCATAGCCGTCCGTTCGTGAGGAAGTGGGCTCAGCCTGCACGATGTCAACCCTGACACGCAAGTTACAGGAAAAATTCAGTGTTACGGATGTGAAGAGTGAGATTCGTCACTCGGGACCTGGATGCGCCGCCGACCGTCAGCTGAGCCGGACCTCCTGACCCGCCTCGGCCGAGGCGTAGCACGCGTCCACCACCGCCGCGCGAGCCAGCGCCTCCTTGCCGCGGTGACTGGCGTAGTCGCCGGAGACGACTTTGGCCAAGAAGTCGAGGACGCACGCGCGGTGCTGTCCGTCCGGCGGGATGGCCGGGTGCAGGGTGGCCGGCATGCCGTCCTTCTCGGTCCAGATGTGCAGGGTCCGGTCGGGATCCTCCGGCGCCCCCCACTCGATGCTGGCGCCACCGTCGGAGCCGTACACGGTCACGTAGCACTGGTCCTTCGGGATCCATTGCGCCCAGCTGGACTCCAGCAGCAGCGTGCCGCCGCCGTCCAGCCGGAGGAAGGCGGTGGACAGGTCCTCCACGTCGAAAGCGCCGTCCTGTACGCCGGTCTTGCGCATCGTGGTCGCCATCGAGCTGCCGCGGCCGCGGGGGCCGAACTCGGCGTACGTCGCCGCGGTCACGGCCCGCACGGCCGGCTCCCCGAGCAGGTGCAGCGCCATGTCGAGCATGTGTACGCCGATGTCCATCAGCGGCCCGCCGCCGGCGCTCGCGCGCCGGGTGAACCAGCTGCCGAGCCCAGGAATGCCTTCGCGCCGCAGCCAGCCAGCCTTGGCGTAGTAGATCCGGCCGAGCACGCCGGCGTCGATGATGTTCTTCAGCACCTCCACCTCGCCCCGGCGTCGGTGGTTGAAGGAGACGTCCAGCACCCGGTCCGCGCGCTCGGCGGCGTCGACCATCAGCCGCGCGGTGTCGGCGTTCTCGGCGATCGGCTTCTCCGACAGCACGTGCAGGCCGGCCTCCAGCGCGGCCACGCTCATCGGGCTGTGCAGTGTGGTCGGGGTGGCGATGCTCACCACGTCGAGCCCGGCCTGCTCGACCATGGCCCGCCAGTCTGCGTAGCGGTGCTGCCCGGCGACGCCGTACAGGTCCCCCAGCGACTCGAGCTGGTCAGCCTCCATCCCGGCCAGGGCAACCAGGTCCACGTCCGGGGCGCCGTCGTACGCGGCCATGTGCTGCTGCCCCGCCCACCCGAGCCCGATCACGCCGGCCCGGATCCGCCCGCCCGTGCCACTCAGCCCCCCGCCACTCATGCGCCTGCTCCCGCGCGTCGACCGACCATCAGCGGAGCGGGCGAGTTGACCACCGCGGGCGGGTGGAAGTCGGACGCGCGTTCCGGCTTGGCCCATTGGACCGCGTTGGCCAGCACCTGCTTGATGTCGCGGTGGTGGTAGACGGGGTACTCCTGATCACCGGGTGAGAAGTAGAACACCTTGCCCTTGCCGCGCCGCCAGGTGCAGCCGGAGCGGAACACCTCGCCGCCGCTGAAGGTCGACAGGAAGATCAACTCCTCCGGCGCGGGGATGTCGAAGAACTCCCCGTACATCTCCTGCTCGTCGATGACGATCGGCTGCGGCACCCCGGCGGCGATGGGGTGAGACGGGCTGACCGTCCAGACCAGCTCGATGTCGGCGGAGTTGCGCCACGCCAGCGAGCAGGTGGTGCCCATCAGCCGCTTGAAGATCTTGGCGAAGTGGCCCGAGTGCAGCACCAGCAGGCCCATGCCGCCGAGTACGCGGGCGTAGACCCGGTCGACCACCGCGTCGTCGACGCCGGCGTGGGTGGCGTGGCCCCACCAGGTGAGGACATCGGTCGCGTCGAGCACCTCCTCGGTCAACCCGTGGTCGGGCTGGTCCTGGGTGGCCGTGCGGACGCGTACGGCGTCGCCCAGCAGTTCGGTCAGCCCGCCGGCGATGGCTCCGTGCATACCGCTGGGATAGCGCTCGGCCATCCCCGCCCGGTCGCGGTCGCTGTTCTCGTGAAAGTTCTCGCCCCATACGGTCACGCGGATCGGTGAAGTCACGATCCCCTAGTCTGCCCAACCGCTACCGAGCCCGGCCAGGGTGGGTTGGGCTGCTCACCGGCGGTGAGCAGGATGGCGGCATGGAATCTCCGGCCTTCTCGATGGAGCAGGTGAAGCTGCGCGCCTTCGACCTCAGCGGACGCACGCTCCGGCTCGGCCGGGCGTCCGCGCTCAGGCGGGCCGAACGCTGGCGACGACGCGCGTTCCTGATCGGCCAGTGCGCCGTGACGGCGGCGTTGGCATGGCTGATCGCCGGACAACTGCCCGGCCACGTACAGCCGGTTTTCGCGCCCGTGGCGGCCGTGATCACCCTCGGACTGACCTTCGGCGCTCGGCTGCGACGCGGGATCGAGGTCGCGATCGGCGTTGCTGTCGGTGTTGCGGTCGGCGACCTCTGGGTGTGGCTCTTCGGCACCGGCGTGTGGCAGGTGGCGGTCGTCTGCGCCCTGGCCATGTCGATCGCGACCCTGGTCGGCGCCGGGCCCCTGATGACGACCCAGGCGGCGGTGCAGTCGATCTTCGTCACCGCCCTCGCCCCCAACCTGGGCGAGGGCGTCAACCGCTGGCTGGACGCCCTGATCGGCTGCACGGTGGCGCTGCTGGTCGCGACTCTCGCGCCGAGCAGTCCGCTGCGCCGGCCCGGCCTGGTGGCGGCGGCTGTGCTGACCGAGATGGCCGGCACCCTGGAGGCGGCGGTGTCCGCCCTGCGGAGCGCCGACGGCACGGCGGCCGAGGCGGTGCTGGACCGGGCCCGGGCGAGTGAGAATTCCCTCTCCGCCCTCGAACAGGCCGCCGCCGAGGGTCTCGCCGTCGTGCGCCACTCGCCGTTCTTCCGCCGGCGGATGAGCGCTGTCTCGGCACTGGCCGACCTGCACCAGCCGCTCGACCACGCCAGCCGGAACCTGCGGGTGCTCGCGCGGCGCAGCGCGACCGCCATCTGGCGCGGCCAGACCGTACCCTCCGCCTACCTGGAGCCGATCGCCGCACCTGGCCGAGGCATGCCGGTTCATGGCCGCGGAGTTGCACGACGAGCGGCTACCTCGTCAGGCACGCGCCCGGCTGCAGGAGATCGCCGAGCAGACGGCCCACGTCGCCCTGGCGCCGTCGCTGTCGGCGGTGGTGATCCTGGCCCAGACGCGATCCATCATCGCCGACCTGCTGGAGCTGACCGGGGTGAGCTACGCCGAGGCCCGGGAGCTGATCCCGGACGTGGACTACGTCGACACTCCGAGGGCTCGATTTGGCTTCTGGCCAGGCGTCGCCTAATGTTACGTACTGCCGACGCGGGGTGGAGCAGCTCGGTAGCTCGCTGGGCTCATAACCCAGAGGTCACAGGTTCAAATCCTGTCCCCGCTACA
>CAVSDA010000001.1:0-40123 GCA_963726625.1 uncultured Actinomycetota bacterium | reverse complement strand
TGCGTCCTGCTCGCGGCCACCGAGCAGCGGCTGGGCCAGTCGGGCACCCCATCAGGCCGCACGCGGCGGTAGCGCCAGGGCCAGGGTGAGCGATGATCGCCGCCGAGACGAGAGCGATCGCCACCTGGCCCCGTCGGCCGCGCAGCACCCAACCCAGGACGCTGCCCGCGCCGACGAGCAGCAGGTGCCACGCCAGCGAGGCGGTAGGCGCGCCGGCGGCGAACATCACCACCGTGGCCGGCCCGGAAGCGGCGCCGGTCGGCTGCGGCCGACGACGACCGCGGCGAAGGTGGCGACGGTGGCCGGATTCATCGCGGTCAACCCGACCAGATTCCGGTACGCCCGGCCGGGCTCAGCCCGTCGACCGGCTTCGGCTCGGCCCGCTCGGTTCGGCCCGTGGGCCCGCGGTTCGGTGCGGCTTTCGGCGGGCTGCCCGTCGGCGCGGTAGCGGCGGACCGCGGTCCGGACCGTGTGCCCGGCCAGCAGACAGTACCAGCGCCGAACGAGGCTGAGCTCGCCGGAGACCCGCTGGACCCAGCTGTGCACACCGGACCCGCCCAGAGCGGCGAGCACGGCGTATCCCCCGTCCACCGAGGCCACCCCGAGGGCCGCCGACACGGCGACGGCGAAGCGTTGACGGGCGGCCAGTCGACCAGGTAGCTGCCGACGGCCCCGATCGGCATGGCGACGGCGAGACGGCCAGCACTCCAGCGGCCAGGTCACCCATTGGCCGCGCGCGATTCCCCAGGGCGGATCATGGAGTAGCAGCCTGACCAGTGGCCGCGCGTGGCACAAGTGATTTGCGCAGGTGAGCCGCACGGCCAGCGGTTCGACTCCGTGGGAAAGCTCAGTACACTCAACGTCTTGGTGGCAATTCACCATTTTTTCCGTGCGCCCTCGTACGGTGATGGTGGGGGGTACGCCGGAGGGCATAGCTGAACTGGCAGAGCATCGGTCTCCAAAACCGAAGGTTGGGGGTTCAAGTCCCTCTTGCCCTGCAGCGTGAGGACAGGGCTGCCCCGCCAGCGGGCACAGACGGTAGGACGGATCAGGCAGGGAAGGTCAGGACGTGGCAGACAAGGACGAGGCGGAGCCGACCCAGCCGTCGAGCGACGCCGAACCGGTCGACGCCACCGATGACCCCGGCGCCCCAGAGTTCGTCGACGCCGAGGCTGCCGACGACGAGGCCGCAACGACGACGAGGCCGCTCCCGAGGCCGCTGCCGACGACGAGGCCGCTCCCGACGACGAGGCCGAGGGCGGCGCGCCAGGCGCACCGGTCCGCGGCGGCACGGGGACCGCAGAGCCCGGCGGAGACGACGAGTTCGACGCGATCGTGCGGCACAGCGGAGTCGACGGATCGGATCCGGACGGGAACCGCGACGATTCCCTCGTCCTCGAACCCGCCGGGGTCTCCGCCGCATCTGCGCGCGCCGGCAAGACCGCTCAGCCGAGCCGGGCGGCACGCGCCCCGAAGGGCACGCCGACCGGCAAGCGCGACCAGGTCGCCACGCCTGAGCGGACGACGCCCCCGAAGTTCGTCCGCCAGTCGGTCGGTGAGCTGCGCAAGGTTGTCTACCCCACCGGTCAGCAACTGCTGAACTACTTCGTCGTGGTGCTGGTTTTCGTGCTCTTCATCATCTCGATCGTGAGTCTGCTCGACCTGGGCCTGGGCTGGGCGATCTTCAAGATCTTCAGCTGACCCCTTGTTTCCCCCGACCCCCAAGTAACGGAGATATCGACGTGCCCGAGACCTTTTCAGCCGAGGACCCGCACCAGGATGCGGAGCCGCTGGAAAGTGAGGTCGAGTCCCCGGTGACCACGGCCGCGCCTTCGGCTGATCCGGTCGACTTCGACGTCGACCTGGGCAGCTACACCGCCGCGGCGGACGAGGTCGACATCGACCTGAACTTCGCCACCGACACCGTCGAGGAGGCTCCGCCGGAAGACGATCTCGACCTGAACTTCGGCGACTTCGGCGCGGAAGAGGAGGAGGAGCCCGAGTCCGAGGAGGACGACGCGGACCAGGCCGAGGACGAGGCCGGCAAGCACGCCCTGGAAGCCTTCCAAACCGAGCTGCGGCTGAAGCCGGGCGACTGGTACGTGGTGCACACCTACTCCGGGATGGAGAACCGGGTGCAGCAGAACCTGGAGAACCGGGTGTCCTCGCTCAACATGGAGGATTTCATCTTCGAGATCGTCGTTCCGACCGAGGAGGTCACCGAGATCCGCAACGGCCAGCGCAAGCTGGTGCGGCGCACGGTGCTCCCCGGCTACGTCTTGGTCCGCATGGATCTGACCGACGAATCCTGGTCCACCGTGCGCCACACCCCGTCGGTCACCGGCTTCGTCGGACACTCGAACTCTCCGGTCGCGCTGAGTCTGGACGAGGTCGAGAAGATGCTCGCGCCCGCGGTGATCGCCGCCGCGACGGCCGGCATCGACGGCCCGCAGAAGCGGAAGAAGAAGGTCGAGGTCGCCGACTTCGCGGTGGGCGATTCGGTCATGGTGGTCGACGGCCCGTTCGCCGGGGTACACGCCACGATCACTGAGATCAACGTGAACAACCAGCGACTGAAGGCACTGGTGGAGATCCTCGGCCGCGAGACGCCGGTCGACCTCACCTTCCCCCAGATCCAGAAAGTCTGAGTTGCGCCTGACGGGCGCGTCCCGCTCCACCCGTCCGCTTCACACGTTCCACACCCACGCTCGACAACGCTAAGGAAAGCCAAGCAAATGCCTCCCAAGAAGAAGGTCGCGGCCCTGGTCAAGGTGGCCCTGAACGCCGGGTCCGCGACGCCGGCGCCGCCGGTCGGTACCGCGCTCGGTCCGCACGGCGTCAACATCATGGAGTTCGTCAAGGCCTACAACGCTGCGACCGACGCCATGCGCGGCACCGTCATCCCCGTCGAGATCACCATCTACGAGGACCGGTCGTTCACGTTCATCACCAAGACCCCGCCGGCGGCGGAGCTGATCAAGAAGGCCGCCGGTGTGGCCAAGGGATCCGGCGTACCGCAGCGGGACAAGGTCGGCCGGATCACCCGCGACCAGGTCCGGGAGATCGCGACGACGAAGTTGCCGGACCTGAACGCCAATGACGTCGACGCCGCGATGAAGATCGTGGAGGGGACCGCCCGCAGCATGGGCGTCACCGTCGCCGACTGACGGCTTCGCCGCCAGCACCGCCCGCCGCCTGATGGAACTGTCGTCAGGCAGCATAGATTCGACACATTCCCTGCCGTCCTGCGACAGTTTCGGACAGGAAAGACCGTGGGAGAGCCAGCGCGGCTCACACCACACCTGGTGAAAGGAACCAGATATGAAGCGCAGCAAGGCCTACACCGCCGTCGCCGACCAGATGGACGCGACCAAGCTCTACGCCCCCAACGAAGCACTCGACTTCGCCAAGGCCAACGTCAAGGCCAAGTTCGACGAGACCGTGGACGTCTCGATGCGACTCGGAGTCGACCCCCGCAAGGCCGATCAGATGGTGCGCGGCACGGTGAACCTGCCCAACGGCACCGGCAAGACCGCCCGGGTGATCGTGTTCGCCACCGGTGATCGCGCCGCGGCGGCCGAGGCGGCCGGAGCGGACGAGGTGGGTTCGGACGAGCTCATCGACAAGGTCTCCAAGGGTTACCTCGACTTCGACGCGGTGGTCGCCACCCCGGACCTGATGGGCAAGGTCGGCCGGCTGGGCCGCGTGCTCGGGCCCCGGGGCCTGATGCCCAACCCCAAGACCGGAACGGTCACCGTGGACGTGGCCAAGGCCGTCACCGACATCAAGGGCGGCAAGATCGAGTTCCGGGTGGACCGGCACGCGAACCTGCACTTCATCATCGGCAAGGCCTCCTTCAGCACCGCCAGACCTCGCCCAGAACTACTTCGCCGCCCTGGATGAGGTGCTCCGGCTCAAGCCGAGCGCCTCCAAGGGTCGCTATCTGCGCAAGGTGACCATGTCGACGACCATGGGCCCAGGCATCCCGATCGATCCCAACAAGACCCGGCCCGACGCCGAGTAGGTCCTGGTACGCCGAGCCCGCGTCCGGCTGAGTGAGCCGGGATGGTCGCCGTGAGCTGGCTGGCTGCTCTGGCCGCTTGTCTGGCCTACGGCGTGGCCACCGTGCTGCAGTCGGTGGGAGCGCGGCGTACGGCCCAGGTGGCCGGTGTGGGCGCCGTGGCCCACATCGTCCTCCAACTCCCCTACCTGATCGGCCTCGGGTGTGACGGGCTGGCCTTCCTCGCCAACGTCGTGGCGCTGCGGGAGCTGCCGCTGTTCCTGGTGCAGTCGATCGTGGCGGGCAGCGTCGGCGTCACGGCGGTGATCGCGAGCCTGCGCGGTGACCGGCTCACCCGGCGGGACTGGGCTGCCCTCGGCGTCCTCGGCCTCGGACTGGTCCTGCTCGCGCTCACCGCGGATTCCGACACCGCCGTACGCGTCTCCACGGTCTCCTCGTGGGTCATCCTCGCCTCGACCGCCCTACCGGTGGTCGTGGGCCTGGTCGGCGTACGGATCGCGGCCCGTTGGTCCGCCCTGGTCCTCGCCGCCGCAGCCGGGATCGCCTGGACCGGGGTGGCGGTGGCCTCGCGCGGACTCGGGGCGGAGCCGCTCGGTGTGGGCCTGCTCGCCGAGCCGCTGCTGTGGACCATCGTCGTCCAGGGCGTCCTGGGGACCGCGTGCTTCGCCTTGGCCCTGCAGCGGGGTTCGGTGACCACGGTGGCGGCCATGACGTTCGTGCTCGAGATGGTGATCCCGTCGGCCATCGGGCTGCTGGTGTTCGGCGACACGGTCACGCAGCGGAGACGGCCCGTGGGCAGCCGTCGGTTTCGCGCTCGCCATCGGCGGCACCGTCTCGCTGGTGCGCTTCGCGGAGTGAGGTCGACCGGGGTTGCAGGCTCAGGGGGTCGAGCCGTGGGCTACGGCGGCCAGCGCCGCACCTTCGAGCCGGTAAACCGTCCACTCCTGCATCGCTACCGCGCCGAGGCTGCGGTAGAACTCGATGGCAGGGCTGTTCCAGTCCAGTACCCACCACTCGAAACGGGCGTAACCGCGCTGGACCGCGATCTCGGCCAGTGTGGCGAGGAGCGCCTTCCCCAGGCCGCTGCCGCGATGCTCGGGGGTGACGTAAAGATCCTCGAGATAGATCCCGTGGACGCCCTCCCAGGTGGAGAAGTTCAGGAAGTAGAGCGCCATCCCGACGACGTCACCGTCCACCTCGGCGACCAGCGCGTACACCGCCGGTCGGGGCCCGAAGAGGGCGGCGCGCAGCTGCTCGACGTCGCCTTGACCTGGTGGGCCGACCTCTCGTACGTCGCCAGGTCACCCACCAGCTCCCTGATCCGCTCGACGTCGGACTCGCGGGCGGCGCGTACGGCGGGGTGCACCGTCCCATCCTGACCACAAAACTCCCCGCCGGCCAGCGCGAATCGCGGAGGCCGACGGGGAGTTGAGGTGATCGGGAGGAGATCCAGGCATCACACCGGCCGGCGGGCCCCCTTGTAGGGCATGTACTTCATCTTGATGTAGCTGACCGGCTTGCCCGGCCGGGACGCGTGAATCACCTTGCCGTTGCCGGCGTAGATGGCCACGTGCGAGATGCCGGAGTAGAAGAAGACCAGATCGCCGGGACGCAGCTGGGACTTCGTGACCTTCTTTCCGGAGCGGTACTGCGCCTGCGAGGTGCGCGGCAGCTTGATCCCGGCCGCCTTCCAGGCGCCGCCGGTCAGCCCCGAGCAGTCCCAGGCGTTCGGCCCGGTGGCCCCGTAGCGGTACGGATCGCCGAGCTGCTTCTTCGCGTAGGCCAGCGCCTTGGCGCCCTTGGCCTTCGACGTCGAGCTCTTCTTCTTGGCCGTGGCCTTCTTCTTGGCCGGGGCCTTCTTCTTCGCCGGGGCCTTCTTCACCGTGCTGGCGGTGACCAGGCCGCGCTGCAGGGACCGCCACAGGGCGTCTGCGACCACACCGGTCTGGGACTGCTTGCGGGACTTCTGTGCGGCCTTGACGGCCACGACGGTCGCCGCGTCGAACGACCCACTGACCGGCACCTTGGTGAAGCCGGCCGAGCGCAGGCTCAGCTGCAGCCGCTGTACCGCGTCACCGGTGGCACCCGCCTCCAGGGTCGGCGTGGCGCCCCGGGCCAACAGGGCGCTCCACGCCCGGCGTCCGGCTACCGTCAGCGGGCTGAGGCCAACCGAGGCGCGGAACTTGGCGACCTCGGCGGCATCGGCGGTCGAGAACGTGCCGTCAACGGTGGTCGCATAGCCGGCCTCAGCCAGCAGGCACTGCAGCGCCTTGGCCTGGTCGCCGGTGGATCCGGCCTTGATCGAACGGTAGCTGCTGAAAGTGGTGGTGCAGGACGTCGCGGCGCCGGCCGGGAGCTCAGCAGCGACCAGGCTCGAGGCGGCGAGCGCCAGCCCGGTCATCACGGCCGCTGCGCGCTTCAGGATCTTCCCCATACGGTGGCTCTCCCTAGAGTGAGTCGGAGCCGGCGTGGTATGCGCCCTGACAGCGATGTCAAAAACGACCGGCGGCGCTGACGTTATCAAACCGAGACATGATTGCCAAAGTGCAGAATCCCTGGCCGCAGAGGATAAGGGCGCGGATCCGGGTCCGCCCCGCCGCACGCTTGACCAGGATTTGGACAACGGATCGCGGCCCGGTAAGGTGGGCGCGCCGAAGACCGCTGGCTGGTCGAGCCCTCCAGGGCCCGACCCGAAGTGTCCGTACGCACGGACGGCCCGCGCAGGTGAGCACAGAGTTAACGCCAGGACAGCGTTTCCGGATCGATCGTGAGGTCGAGACGCAGCCGTTCTGATGGACGCCTTCTGCCGCCTGCGCAGAGGGCTTTTTTCTTGCGTACGGCACGCTCAGCCCTTCGGAAGCGCTACGTCTGGTAGCGCGTGGAGAAGGAGGAAGGGAGAGCGATGGCGAGGCCGGACAAGGCAGCTGCGGTCGCCGAGCTGAGTGAGAAATTCTCCAGCTCCGCGGGCGTGGTGCTGACCGAATACCGCGGGCTCACCGTGAAGGCGCTCAAGCAACTGCGCCGCTCACTCGGTGAGGACGCCACCTACGCTGTGTCGAAGAACACCCTGACCACGATCGCGGCCCGCCAGGCCGGGGTGCCCGGGATCGAGGAGCACCTGGTCGGCCCGACGGCGATCGCTTTCATCGACGGCGATCCGGTGGCCGTGGCCAAGGGGTTGCGTGACTTCGCCCGAGCCAACCCGATGCTGGTGATCAAGGGTGGGGTGCTCGACGGCAAGTTCCTCGGACCCGACGAGGTCAAGAAGCTGGCCGACCTGGAGTCGCGCGAGATCCTGCTCGCCAAGGTCGCCGGCGGCATGCAGGGCGTCCTGCAACAGGCCATTTCGTTGGTCTCCGCACCACTGTCCCAGGCGGCGCGCCTGTTGGCCGCGCTCGAGCAGGCGGCGGCCGACAACCCGTCGCTGATCGGCGGTCCCGGCGTGCCGGTGGCTGCGGCCCCGCAGGACGCGAGCGACGACGAGTCCACGGCCGAGCCCAGCAACGCCGAGCTCGCAGCCGCGGACGACAGCAGTGCACCCCTGCCCGCCGATGAGGCACCCGCCGATGAGGCACCCGCCGATGAGGCACCCGCCGATGAGGCACCCGCCGATGAGGCACCCGCCGATGAGGCACCCGCCGATGAGGCACCCGCAGCGTCAGCTGCTCAACCGTCCGAGACAGCATCCGCTGCGGACACCACGGCAGCACCCGCTGCGGATAACCACTAGGAAGGAACGCCCACCATGGCCAAGCTCAGCACTGCAGAGCTCCTCGATGCCTTCAAGGAGCTCACCCTCATCGAGCTCAGCGAGTTCGTGAAGGAGTTCGAGACGACCTTCGGCGTCACCGCGGCCGCACCGGTCGCCGTGGCCGCCGCGCCGGCCGCCGGCGGCGGCGACGCCGGTGCCGCCGAGGAGGAGGAGAGCGACGAGGTCGACGTCATCCTCGAGTCCATCGGCGACAAGAAGATCCAGGTCATCAAGGAGGTGCGCACCCTCACCAGCCTGGGCCTGAAGGAGGCCAAGGACCTGGTCGAGGCCGCGCCGAAGGCCGTCCTGGAGAAGGTCAACAAGGAGACCGCAGCCAAGGCCAAGGAGGCCCTCGAGGCCGCCGGCGCCACTGTCGCCTTCAAGTAGCACCACGGGGAACCGGGAGCAGCCGCGCTGCGCCCGCGCCCACTGTGGAGAACCGAGCCGGTCCCCGGCTGTCGTCGATCCGATCGGATCCGCGGCGCGGGGACCGGCTTCGGCTTTTCCGCGCTCCTGCCGCCACGCGGCCGCGGGTCGCGTCGAGCCAGAAGCATCGAGAAAGTCCGCATAGCGGAATCTTGATTCCGAAAATCGTTGCCGTTCGGTCCGTGGTCGGCTACGCTCAGCACCATCCTGGCGGTGTCGCGCGCCGCCGTCACGGCACAATGCTGCGCCGACCAACGGTTCCCCGAAGCGGTGGACCAGGTCGCGCGAACAGCGGTGGCGCGAACAGGGTGGGGCTCGTCAATCTCGGGACAGGAGCGGTGCGCATGGAACCGGATCTGGTGGTCAACGGTCGCTCACGCCCCCTCGGTGAGGTCGGCGGGCACGTCACGCTGCTGGACTGGCTGCGGGCGAGCGGGCTGACCGGCAGCAAGGAAGGCTGTGCGGAGGGGGAGTGCGGCGCCTGTGCGGTGCTGGTCAACCGGCCCGACAGCGACAGCCGGAGCCGGTGGACGGCGATCAATGCCTGCCTGGTCCCGGCGGCCGGCTTCGACGGTCAGGAGGTGGTCACCGCCGAGGGACTCGGTGCTCCCGACGCCCTGCATCCGGTGCAGCACGAGATGGCGGTGCGCGGTGGCTCCCAGTGCGGCTACTGCACGCCCGGCTTCGTCTGTGCGATGGCGGGGGAGTACTACCGTCCCGATCGCCGTCCGGCCGCCGCGGGCAACGGCTCCGCTGATCACGAGCACGGCCCCAACGGCTTCGATCTGCATGCGCTCAGCGGCAATCTGTGCCGCTGCACCGGATACCGCCCCATCCGGGACGCGGCGTACGCGTTGGACCAGCCGCCTGCCGACGACCCGCTCGCCACCCGGTCCGCCACGCCGGCGCTGCCGGCTCGGCGGACTTCGGTGACCAGCGCTCAGGGCCGCTACCTGCGGCCACTCGGCCTCCCCGAGGCGCTCGACCTGCTGGCCGAGCATCCCGACGCCCGCCTGGTCGCCGGCTCGACAGACTGGGGAGTGGAGTTGAACCTGCGGCACGCCCGGGCCGGACTGAGCATCGGCATCGACCGGCTGCCCGAACTGCGCAGGCTGGACCTCGGCGAGTCGGTGATCGAGATCGGCGCCGCCCTGACCCTGACCGAGATCGAGCGCGGGCTGGACGGCCGCGTGCCGATGCTGGCCGAACTGTTCCCCCAGTTCGCCTCGCGGTTGATCCGCAACGGGGCGACCCTGGGTGGCAACCTCGGTACCGGCTCCCCGATCGGTGACGCACCGCCGGCGCTGCTGGCCCTGGACGCCGTCGTGCTGCTGGCCTCGCGGGACGGCGAGCGGGAGGTGCTGCTGGCGGACTACTTCACCGGCTACCGGCAGACGGCCAAGCGCGCCGGTGAGTTGATCAAGGCCATCCGCATCCCGCTGCCGCTGGCCCCGGTCTCGGCCTTCCACAAGATCGCCAAGCGTCGTTTCGACGACATCTCCAGCGTGGCCATCGGTTACGCCCTGACCCTGGACGGCGAGCAGGTCGCCGGGATCCGGATCGGGCTGGGTGGGGTCGCCGCCACCCCGGTGCGGGCCTACGCCACCGAGGATGCGTTACGGGGTCGACGCGTGGAACCGGGCGACGGTGCGCGAAGCGGCCGAGGTCCTGGCCGCCGAAGGGACCCCGCTGACCGACCACCGTGCCACCGACCGCTACCGGATCGCGATGCTGCGTACCTCCTTGTTGAAGTTCCACGCGAACCACCCGGTCCCAGCCCAGGAGCGTGTCCGATGACGACGCCGGTCTTCTCCCCCCTCGCCCAGCGGCCCGACCACGCCTCCGTCGGACTGTCCCTGCCGCACGAGGCGGCCGCACTGCACGTCACCGGCCAGGCGCTCTACACCGACGATCTGGTCAACCGGCTGCCCGGCACGCTGACCGCGTGGCCGAGGCAGGCGCCGCACGCCCATGCCCGGATCACCAGCCTGGACGTGCAGCCCGCGTACGCCGTGCCGGGGGTGGTGAAGGTGCTCACGGCGGCGGACGTGCCTGGGGTCAACGACGCCGGCATCAAGCACGACGAGCCGCTGTTCCCCGACGAGGTCCGCTACTACGGTCACGCCGTCTGCTGGGTGCTCGGCGAGACCCAGGAGGCTGCGCGACTGGGGGCCGAGGCGATCGAGGTGGCGTACGAGCCGCTGCCCTCGATCCTGACCCCGGCTGAGGCGATCGCCGCCGAGAGCTTCCAGGGGCACCAGCGGGTGATCTCCCGCGGCGACGCGGCGACCGCCCTCGACACTGCGGCGCACCGGTTCTCCGGCACCTTCGAGTTCGGCGGCCAGGAGCACTTCTATCTGGAGACCCACTGTGCGCTGGCCCACGTGGACGAGGCCGGCCAGATCTTCGTGCAGTCCAGCACCCAACACCCATCGGAGACCCAGGAGATCGTCGGGCACGTGCTCGGGCTGGACAGCCACGCCGTCACGGTGCAGTGCCTGCGGATGGGCGGCGGCTTCGGCGGCAAGGAGATGCAGCCGCACGGTCTGGCGGCCATCGCGGCGTTGGGCGCCCGGATCACCGGTCGCCCGGTCCGGCTGCGGCTGAACCGCACCCAGGACATGACCATGACCGGCAAGCGGCACCCCTACCTCACCACCTGGGAGGCCGGCTTCGACGAGGATCTCCAGCTGATCGCGCTGCGGGCCACGCTGACCAGCGACGGCGGCTGGAGCCTGGACCTCTCCGAGCCGGTGCTCGCCCGCTCGCTGTGCCACATCGACAACGCCTACTGGATCCCCCACGTGCACGTGCACGGCCGGATCGCCAAGACCAACAAGTGCTCCCAGACGGCGTTCCGCGGGTTCGGCGGCCCGCAGGGGATGATCGTGGTGGAGGAGGTGCTGGGCCGCTGCGCTCCGCTGCTCGGGATCGAGGCGGAGGAGTTGCGCCGGCGCAACTTCTACCGCGCGGGCCAGACCACCCCGTACGGGCAGCCGGTCCGCCACGCCGAGCGGATCGGGCAGATCTGGGATGACCTGCGCACCCGCGGTGACTACGAACGGCGCCAGGCCGAGGTCGCGGAGTTCAACGCCGCGCACGACGACGTCAAGCGCGGCCTGGCGATGACCCCGGTGAAGTTCGGCATCTCGTTCAACCTGACCGCCTTCAACCAGGCCGGTGCGCTGGTGCACGTCTACAAGGACGGGTCGGTACTGATCAACCACGGCGGCACCGAGATGGGTCAGGGCCTGCACACCAAGATGATCCAGGTCGCGGCCACCGCGCTCGGCGTGCCGATGAGCTACGTCCGGCTCGCACCGACGCGGACCGACAAGGTGCCGAACACCTCGGCCACCGCGGCCAGTTCCGGAGCCGACCTGAACGGCGGCGCGATCAAGAACGCGTGCGAGCTGATCAAGGAGCGGCTGGCCGAGGTCGCCGCCCGCAAGCTCAACGTGCACCCGGCCGACGTCCGGTTCGCCGACGGCCACGTCACCGGGGTCGGCTTCCACGACAAGGTCATCGACTGGAAGAAGCTGGTCGGTGACGCCTACTTCCAGCGCGTCTCGCTGTTCGCGGCCGGCTACTACCGCACCGCGGGGCTGCACTGGGATGCCGAGCGGATGCAGGGCGAGCCGTTCAAGTACTTCGCGTACGGCGCCGCGCTGTCTGAGGTGGAGGTCGACGGCTTCACCGGCGCCTACCGCCTGCTGCGCACCGACATCGTGCACGACGTCGGCGACAGCCTGTCCCCGCTGATCGACCTCGGCCAGATCGAGGGCGGATTCGTCCAAGGCGCGGGCTGGCTGACGCTGGAGGAGATGCACTGGGACGAGAGCGACGGCCCGCACCGCGGCCGGTTGACCACGCAGGCCGCCAGCACCTACAAGATCCCGAGCTTCTCGGAGATGCCGGTGGAGTTCAACGTCCACCTGTTCGAGCGGGCCACCGAGGAAGGCGCGGTCTACGGCTCCAAGGCGGTCGGCGAGCCCCCGCTGATGCTGGCCTTCTCCGTACGCGAGGCGCTGCGGCAGGCGGCGGGCTCGTTCGGCCCGGTCGGGCACTCGGTCGAGTTGGGCAGCCCGGCGACTCCCGAAGCGGTCTTCTGGGCGGTCGAGGCGGCTCGGGCCGCCGCCGGACAGGCGCTGGCCCCCAGCGGCGAGCGGCCGCCCGTGAGCTCCGGGGTCTGAGCGTGGACTGGCTGGCGGCGCTGCAGTCGCTGAGGGACGACGGGGCGCCCGGGGTGCTGGTCACCGTCGCCGAGGTGCGCGGGCACGCCCCGCGCGACCCCGGCGCGAAGATGGTGGTGGGCACCGACCGGACGTGGGGGAGCGTCGGCGGCGGCAACCTGGAGGAGACGGCGATCCGGCAGGCGCGCGCGATGATCGCCACGGGTTCGCGGAGGGTCGAGGTCTGCCAATCGCGGCTCAACGAGCACGCGCGGCACGAGTACGGCCGGCAGTGCTGCGGTGGGGAGGTGCGGCTGCTGTTGGAGCCCTTTCCGGCCCGGTCGGTCGTCGCCGTGTTCGGCGTCGGGCACGTGGGCTACGAGCTGGCCCGGATCCTGTCCCGGCTGGAGATCCAGCTGCACCTGGTGGACTCCCGGAGCGAGCAACTCGATCAACTCCGGCTCGCTGAGGTCACCGCCGGTCCGGCGGACGTACGGGTGCACCGCGCGCTCCTGGGCGAGAGGGTGCTCGAGCGGCTGCCGGTCGGCTCCCACGTACTGATCATGACCCACGACCACGCCGAGGACTTCGCCCTCTGCGACGCCGCCCTCCGGCTCGCTTCGACCTCGGGACAGGGGGTGGCCCGCCGCGCTGGGGGAGCGTCGGGTTGATCGGGTCCGGCGCGAAGTGGTCCCGGTTCCGGCGCAACCTGATCGAGGCCGGTCACCAGGCCGGCTCGGTCGAGATGATCCAGTGCCCGATCGGACTGGCGGAGGTCAGCGGCAAGGAGCCGGCGGTCATCGCGGTGGCGGTGGCCGCGAAGCTCCTCCCCGCGATGGCGACGGCGACGGCGACGGCGATGGCGAACGTGAGCGCCGCGGTCGCCGGCCCATGACCCTGTTCCGCGCGTCGGTGATGCACACGCCGACCGACCCGTTCCGCGACGGCGCATCCGCCCTGGTCGCCGACGCCGACGCCGGCCTGCTGGTCCGCGACGGCGTGATCGCGGCCAGCGGCGGCTACCCCGACCTCGCCGCCGCGCACCCCGACGAGCAGACCGTCGACCTGCGGGCCGGCGTGCTGCTGCCCGGATTCGTCGACACCCACGTGCACTATCCGCAGGTGCGCGCCATCGCGGGTCTCGGTCTGCCGTTGCTCGACTGGCTGGAGCAGTGCGCGCTGCCCGAGGAGGTCAAGCTGGTCGATCCTGGGTACGCCGCAACGATCGCCGCGGAGTTCCTGGGTTCCCTGGTCACGGCGGGCACCACGACCGCGCTGGTGTTCGGGGCGCACTTCGCCACCGCGATGGAGGTCTTCTTCGCCGCCGCGGAGCGCTCCGGCTTGCGGATCACCGCCGGCCAGGTGCTCAGCGACCGGATCCTGCGTCCGGAGCTGCTCACCGACCCGGCGACGGCCCTGTCGCAGGGACGGACGCTGATCGAGCGCTGGCACGGCCAGGGGAGACTGCGCTACGCGGTCACGCCGCGCTTCTCCCTCTCGGCGTCGGAGCCGATCCTGGCCGTCTGCGAGCAGTTGCTGGGTCACCAGCCCGGAATCTGGTTCACCTCGCACATGAACGAGAACACCGTCGAGGTCGCCCGGGTGGTGGAGCTGTTCCGCGGCGCGGAGCACTACCTGGACAGCTACCACCGGCACGGACTGGTCACCGACCGCAGCGTGTTCGCCCACAACGTGCACGCCGGCGACGCCGAACTGGCCCTGCTCGCCGGCACCGGGGCGTGGGTCTCCCACTGCCCGACCAGCAACGCCGCTCTCGGCAGCGGCCTGTTCCCGTTGCGCCGGCACGTCGAGCACGGCGCGCAGGTCGCTCTCGGCTCCGACGTCGGCGGCGGGACGGGCTTCTCGCTGTTCAAGGAGGGCCTGCAGGCCTACTTCATGCAGCAACTGCTGGGCGCGGCCGGCCTGCCGCTCACCCCGGCCCACCTGCTCTACCTCTGTACCCGGGCCGGCGCACGAGCCCTGGGCCTGGGCGAGACCGTAGGCGACTTCCGGGTCGGCAAGGCCTTCGACGCGCTGTGGCTGCGGCCCCTTCCGGGCAGCACGCTGGCCATGGTGCTCCCGCACGCCCGCGACGCCTCGGACGCGTTGGCCAAGATCTTCGCGCTGGCCACCTCCTCCGACGTCGCTCAGGTCTGGGTGGCCGGCGAGCTCGTCGGCCCGCCGGCCTCGGTGTAGAGGGGCACTAGCCCAGGCAGCTCTCGGCGACGTCGCCGCTGGCCGCGCCGAGCCACAGCGGCGGCCGGATCAGCGCCTGGCACGCGTCCCGGGTCAGCGTGACGCACAGCGGAGCCGTCGACGATCCCGCCCGCACTGCCGGGTCCCTCAGGACAACCGCCGGCGGCCACGTACAGCTCGTGCGGGCCAGCTGCCGTCGACGATCCTCACCAGCAAGGCCACCTCGGGTACCTTGCTCAGCGGAGCCCGTGAGCAGCGCGCCACCTGGCGTGGCGCGGCGGCCAGGGCATCGGCCGCCGCCTGCGCCTGGAGGCCCGACACGACCCGCGCCGCCCTCAGCCGGGGCAGGGTCACGTCGGCCTGGTCGGCGACCGGGTCGTACTGACAGACCACCAGCCGCTGGACGGGACCGGACGCGGTCGGCTCGACCGTGGCCGGCGGCCGGGTGCCGAGCGCACCGGCGACCGGACTGACCGCCGGGCACGGGGCGTCGGCGCCGAACGGGCTGGGCGGATTCCACGATGGCCCGCGCGCGCGCCTGGTCCTGGCTGGTCACCACGAGTACGGCACTGCCGGCGAACCGGGTCACCACCCACCAGTCGCCCACCTGGTGCTCGCCCTCGGCGTAGTCCACCGCGGGTCCGGGCGCGATCGCGACGGCGTGTTCGGTGAGCAGGCTGTCCGGCATCGCCGGGCAGGCGATGTCGTCGACGATGAGGTCGCCGCCGAGCCACACGTACGGAGCGCGTCGCGCCTCGTCCGGCTGCCCGTCGGGGGTGTCGACGCACCAGTCGGCCTGCGGAGGGATGGCGTACCCCCAGTCGGCGGGGACCTCGAAGGCGATGTCGCGGTAGTGCTCCGTACGCCACCCGCTCGGCCCCGGGCCGCCGGATTCGGCCTGGGGAGACGGCCGGGCGAGGACGGTGGAGGTTCCGGGACTGCGGGCCTGCCACGACGCCACCCCACCCGCGAGGGCCAGGAGGACCAACGCGGTGAGCACTCCCGCCGTGGCACGCTGCCGCCGGCGCACGGCGCTGCGGATGCCGGCGGGATCGGGGGCCGGCGGCGGACGCAGACCGGCGAGTGCATCGCGCAAGGCCTGTTCGGCGCGGTCGGGGCCCGGCGGATCGAGTTTCGGGTCGTCAGCGGTCATGGTCTTCTCCCACCAGTTCGCGCAGCCGCCGCAGTGCCCGATGGACGTGGGATCGCGCCGTGCTCTCCGGGCACCCGAGGATCGTCCCGATCTGGGCGAAGTCGAGGTCGTCGAGGTAGCGCAGGACGACGGCGGCACGTTGGCGGGCCGGCAGCGTACGCAGCAACCGCTCCGCCAGGATCACGTCGCCGAGGTCGTGCTCCGGGGCGGCGGCCGGTCCCGCTGAGTCGAGGGAGGCTTCGCGCCGGCCGATCCGCCGCCACCAGGAGATCCGGTGGTTCACGATGACCCGCCGGGCGTACGCGTCGGCCGCCCCGGGTTCGGCGAGGCGGTGCCAGCGCGGGAAGACGGCGAGCATCGCGTCCTGGACGGCGTCGGCGGCCTGGGCCGGGTTGCCGGTCACGGCAAGCGCGAACCGCATCAGGTCGGCCCCGCCGACCCCGACCCAGTGGTCGAACTCGGCGGGCGCCGAGGGGCCGGGTCCGCGGCACGGTGATTTCGGCCGAGGAATCGCTGGCCGGGGATCGGCGGCAACCGGGCGGCCAGGACGTGGGACGAATCAGGCGCCCCCGGGGCCGGACCGGCGCTCAACTCCTCCACGCGCACCACCACACCTGATACACGCCGCACGCCCCGCTGGCGTTGCAGTCCGGCCGACGGCCGCCCCGGCGGCGTGGCCACGCCGCCGACGCGACACGCTAGTCGTGCTCGTAGCCCTCGATCCGGGTCATCGGCAGGAAGACGACCGAGGTTCTCACGCCGTCAGGCCAATTCTCCCTGAACTCGGGCCGGTCGACCAGCGGGTAGGCCCCGTCGCGAGCCAGCGCGGCGGTCCCGTGACGTTGACGGTCTCGCGGTGGGTGGTGCCCGTGCCGTCGACCGCCAGACTGATCTCCGAACCGGGGGCGTAGTGCACGATGTCGTTGTAGTCGGGCAGCCGGAGCATGATCCGGTCGCCGGCCATCGCGTAACACACCACGACCGAGCGTGGGCCGCGGCCGGACAGGTACCCCAGGCGGCCTTCGTGATGCTCCGACAGCCAGGCCCGGCACTCCGGGGGTGAGAGCCGACGCGTGGCGAGGACTCTGTGGGCGGCGTTGCCCCGCATGGACATAAGGCGGCTCCTAGCGGGTAAGTTCGTCATCCCTATTCTCCCCCTCGCGGAGGAAATAGCCAGGCCCTCGATGTCACGAATTGGGCGGGACCAAGGTCCCGTCACGGACTCGCGGGTCGGGCCTCGGGATCGGCGCGGAGCCCCGCACCGTAGACGGCGGCCTGGGTGCGCCGCTGCATGCCCAGCTTGGCGAGCAGGCCCGAGACGTAGTTCTTGACCGTCTTCTCGGCGAGGAAGAGTTCCTCGCCGATCTGCCGGTTGGTGCGCCCGTCGGCGATCAGGTCCAAGATCTCGCGCTCGCGCGTGGTCAGTGAGGCCAGGACCGGATCTTCCGGGACCGGGCTGCGCAGCCGCTCCAGCAGCTTTCCGGTGACGGCCGGGTCGATCAGCGACCGGCCGCGCGCGACCTCCCGTATTCCGTCGACCAGCGAGGTGCCGCCGATCTGCTTGAGCAGGTAGCCCGAGGCTCCCGCCATCACGGCCGCGAACAGGGCCTCGTCGTCGTCGTAGGAGGTCAGGATGAGGCACCGTACGTCGGGCCAGCGGGATCGGATCTCGCGGCACACGTCGATGCCGCTGCCGTCGGGCAGCCGGGCGTCCAGCAGGGCCACGTCGGGTGCTACGGCCGGGATGCGCCGCAACGCCTCCGCCGCTGTCGCCGCCTCGCCGACCACCGTGAGGTCGGCGGCCGCACCGAGCAGGTCGCCGAGGCCACGGCGGACCAGTTCGTGATCGTCGAGGACGAAGACGCGGATCGGTCCGGTGCCGCCTGCGGTGTTCATCAGATGAGCGGAATCGACCATGTCAGGGTTAGCCCTCCTTGATGTCGTCGGCTGGTGTCGGTGTCGGTGTCGGTGTCCGGGTTCGTGTCCGGGTCCGTGCTCTGTGTCCATACCCGCGCCGGTGGCCCCGCCGTCGTCGCTGGCGTGGCCCAGAGTGAACCGACCGCCGCGCTGCTCGGCCCGGGCGGCCAGGTTGGCCAACCCGCTCCACGGCGAGTGGGAGGCCAGGCCGACTCCGTCGTCGCGGACGCGAGATCTCCAGCCAGCCCTGGGACGCCGTCATCGCGACCTCCACGGCGGAGGCGTGCGCGTGCCGCGCGATGTTGGTCAGCGCCTCCCGGAGCACCGCCTCGACCTCGTCGACCGTGGCCTCGTCCAGCACCGTGTCGAGCGGCCCGCTGAACCGGACCCGGGGCACCAGACCGAGCACCGGTTTGAGCTGGGTCACCACGCCCAGTGCGGCCGCCCGTACGGAGTGCACCGCGTGCGCTTCACGGAGGGCGAAGATCGACGTCCGGATCTGCCCGATGGTCTCGTCCACGTCGTCGACGGCCCGGACCAGCCTCTCCTGCAGGCCCGGATCAGTCAGGGCGGCCGCCACGCTCTGGACGCTGAGTCCGGTCGCGAACAGTCGCTGGATCACGTGGTCGTGGAGATCGCGGGCGATCCGGTCCCGGTCCTCGAGCACCGTGAGCCGCTGCTGGTTGGCCCGGGCGTCGGCCAACTCGAGCGCGACCGCCGCGTACCCGGCGAACGCTTCGGCCATCCCGAGGTCGCTGACGGTGAAGGGGAGCCGATCCCGTCGGCGGCCGAGCACGATCGCCCCCCGAGGACCCCGGACCCCCGTCAGCGGCAGAGCCATCAAGGGTCCGACGGGCAGGTGGGCATCGACGTGAACCTGCACGTCGGCAGCCTCCTCGACCGAGTCCAGTCCGATCCCGCGGCCCTCCTTCATCGCCTGCCAGGCGACGCTGGTGCGCTTGTCGTAGCGCGTGCCGATCAGCTGAGCCGCGCTCGCCCCGGTCGCCGCCGCCACCTCCAGGACGCTTTCGTCCGTCGCGTCGGGGAGCAGGATCGCCACGACGTCGGCGTCGGCCAGTCGCTCGACGCTGCCTGCGATGCGACGCAGCACGCTGAGGTCGCTGTCGTGCGGTGCGAGCAGGTCGTGGCTGATCTCCCCGGACGCCCGGAGCCACTCCTGCCGCCGGCGCGACTCCTCGTAGAGACGGGCGTTCTCGATCGCGATGCCGGCGGTCGCTGCCAGGGCGAGGACGAGTTCCTGGTCCTCCTCGGTGAACTCCAGCCCGTCCTGACGGTCGGTGAGGTAGAGGTTGCCGAAAACCGACTCGCGGGATCTGATCGGTACACCCAGGAAGGAGCGCATCGGGGGGTGCCCGGGCGGGAAGCCCGACGATCGCGGGTCGTCCCCGATCGCCGGCAGCCTGATCGGCTTCGGCTCGACGATGAGCGCACCCAGTACCCCGCGTCCGCGCGGCAGTTCGCCGATCCGCGCCACCGTGGCCGGGTCCATCCCGACGTGGACGAACTCCTCCAGCAGTCCGTCGGAGCCGATCACGCCGAGCGCCGCGTAGCGGGCGCCCGAGACGGTCCGGGCCGCCTCGACGATCCGCCGCAGCACAGCCGGGAGCGAAAGCTCGCCGACGATGGAGCGGTTGGCCGACAGCAGGCTGCGCAGCCGGGCTTCAGCATTGATCATCACCTTCCAGGCTATTCCTGGCGCCGCACGCCTGGTCGGTCCTCGCGGCGCCGATTTCGGCACGTGGATGCGGGTCATCCCGATCGGGCCGCGACCACGCGGCCGCTGATCCGCAGTGGGCTGATCGAGATGACGAGATTGCGGACCCCCGGGGCCCAGGGAACAGCGCCGTCGGCTCGCCAGGCCCGCGCCAACTCCGCCGGTTCGGCGATGCCGCGGCTTCGGCCGTGCACGAGGACACTCCACCCGCGCCGATGCTCCTGGTCGAGTTCGTCGATCTCCAGCGGCCACATCGGTCGGCCGGACCAGTTCGGACAGCAAGCCGTACGGCGAGGTCCGGAAGACCACCGCGTCGTCGTGCCAGGCGTAGCTGACCGGAAGGATCTGCGGACCGTCCGCCGCCTGCCAGGCGATCCGCGCGACGCCTTGGCTGCGCAACAACTCCCGACATCGGTCGGTACTGATCGGACTGAACTCGCCCTGGAACCGGGCATCCGCCTCGGTGTCGCTGCGCATGACTGCTCCCTGGTGGTCTGGGGTCTGGGGTCTGGGGTCTGGGGGTCTGGGGTCTGGGGGTCTGGCTCAACCCGTCCGGGCCGAGCACCTCCTCCAGTCAAGGCCGATCCTCGGCGTCCCGGCAGGGCCGAACGTCTGCGACGAGGCAGGGTCGAACGTCCCGCCCGAGGATGACCAAGGCCATCGACGGCAGATGCCGTTGAGCCCGGGCGGGACCGACTTCGGCACCTGCCGCTTCCTGCGGGCAACCGCGAGGCTGGACGTGTGGTCGGTACCGGCCCGATCCGACGCGAAGGAGCAGATCATGGACACCACCACCGACTCCCCCGACAGGGATGCCCGCGCGGTCGAATCCCGCGCGGCGGGCTCCCCCGAGGCGACGTCCCCGTGGCGCACCTTCCCGAGGCAACTCCCCGAGGCGCGGGCCGCCACCGCCGAGATCGTCGTCGGCCTGGACGAGTCACCGGCGGCGCTGGCCGCACTGCGCTGGGCCGCGCAACACGCGCGACTGCGCGGGATGAACCTGCGGGCGGTGTACGCGCACGGCGCCCGCAAGCCGATGCCGGTGTGGAACCCGGGAATGCCGGTGGCCGGCTACCTGCTGGGCGAAGCAGGGGACGGATCCGGCCCGGCCGGGCCGGACGTACGCGCCTATTTCGCCTCCGTCGACCCCGAACGTGGCTGGTCGCTCCAGTTCGTCCAGGACGCGCCGGGCGCCGCCCTGGTGCGCAACTCCCTGCACGCTGAACTGCTCGTGGTCGGCACCCAGGAGCATGTGGGCCTCGGCCGGCTGCTGGTGGGTTCGGTGAGTCACTACTGCCTCAGCCATGCGAGTTGCCCCGTAGTCGCGGTGCCGTGGCTCGGCGGGAGCCTCGATCTGCAGGACGCTGCGGACAGCGTGGGCGCCACGAGCGGTTGACCAGGAGGGTGGGTCTGAACGCGGCATGGGCTCGGGGGTCGGCAGGCCAAAAGTGAGCTGCTTCGACACCTTCACCGTTCACCCTTGTCACGGCGGAGATTGAGAGTATGATCCTGGCCAAGGCCGTCAGTAGATTTGACAGTCCTGGCGACGCCTGCGCTCAATCTTGACCGATCGGTCCACAGCATCTATATTGGGGGTTTGCCTCCGCCATTTGACGACCCGTTTCAACTTGACTCGGGTCGTTCAGCATGCGCAGAAGCACCCGCTCCTCACCTGCGAGCCCTCGGAAGGACCCGGACTGTTGGCCGCCTCGCGCACCGCCTCGAAGAATCCCACTCCAAGCAGCAAGGTTGTATCCCAAACCGGTCGTATCTCGTTCGCGAAGATCGCCGAACCCATGGAAGTTCCCGACCTGCTGGATCTGCAGCTCGACTCGTTCGATTGGCTGGTCGGTAACGAGGCTTGGCGCACCCGCGTCAAGACCGCACTCGACCAGGGTCGGACCGACATCAACACCAAGTCCGGCCTGGAGGAGATCTTCGAAGAGATCTCACCCATCGAGGACTTCTCGGGAACGATGTCGCTGTCCTTCCGCGACCATCGGTTCGAGCCGCCGAAGAACACCGTCGACGAGTGCAAGGAGCGCGACGTCACCTACGCCGCGCCGCTGTTCGTCACGGCCGAGTTCATGAACAACGAGACCGGCGAGATCAAGAGCCAGACCGTCTTCATGGGTGACTTCCCGCTGATGACCGGCAAGGGCACCTTCGTGATCAACGGCACCGAGCGCGTCGTGGTCTCCCAGCTGGTCCGCAGCCCGGGCGTCTACTTCGAGCAGACCACGGATAAGACCTCCGACAAGGACATCTTCACCTGCAAGATGATCCCCAGTCGCGGCGCGTGGCTGGAGTTCGAGATCGACAAGCGTGACATGGTCGGCGTCCGTCTGGATCGCAAGCGCAAGCAGAACGTCACCGTGCTGCTCAAGGCCCTCGGCTGGGACGACGCCAAGATCCTGGAGGAGTTCGGCGACTACGAGTCGATGCGGCTCACCCTGGAGAAGGACCACACCACGACCCAGGACGAGGCCCTGCTCGACATCTACCGCAAGCTGCGGCCGGGCGAGCCGCCGACCCGCGAGGCCGCCCAGGCGCTGTTGGAGAACTACTACTTCAACCCGAAGCGGTACGACCTGGCCAAGGTCGGTCGCTACAAGATCAACAAGAAGCTCGGGCTGGAACTTCCGTTCGACAAGCAGGTGCTGACGGTGGAGGACATCGTCGCCGCCATCCGCTTCGCGGTGGCGCTGCATGACGGCAAGGAGATGCTGGACTCGCCGCGCGGCGACCTGCTGGTCGAGCCCGACGACATCGACCACTTCGGCAACCGCCGGCTGCGGACCGTCGGCGAGCTGATCCAGAACCAGCTGCGCACCGGCCTGGGCCGGATGGAGCGTGTGGTGCGGGACCGGATGACCACTCAGGACGTGGAGGCCATCACCCCGCAGACCCTGATCAACATCCGCCCGGTGGTGGCGGCGCTGAAGGAGTTCTTCGGCACCTCCCAGCTCAGCCAGTTCATGGACCAGACCAACCCGATCGCGGGCCTCACCCACAAGCGGCGGCTCTCCGCGCTCGGCCCGGGCGGTCTGTCCCGGGACCGGGCCGGCATGGAGGTGCGCGACGTGCACACCAGCCACTACGGCCGGATGTGCCCGATCGAGACGCCTGAGGGCCCGAACATCGGCCTGATCGGCTCGCTCGCCTCCTTCGCCCGGGTCAACGCGTTCGGCTTCGTGGAGACGCCGTACCGCAAGGTCTCCGAGGGTCAGGTGAGCGACCAGATCGACTACCTCACCGCCGACGAGGAGGACCGCTACACCATCGCCCAGGCGAACGCGAAGCTGGACGACGAGGGCAAGTTCTCCGAGGAGCGTGTGCTTGCGCGTCGCCGTCATGGCGACCCGGACACTGTCCCGGCCAACGACATCCAGTACATGGACGTCTCGCCGCGCCAGATGGTCTCGGTCGCGACGGCCATGATCCCGTTCCTGGAGCACGACGACGCGTCGCGCGCCCTGATGGGCTCGAACATGCAGCGTCAGGCCGTTCCGCTGCTCCGCTCCGAGGCCCCGTTCGTGGGCACCGGGATGGAGTACCGCGCCGCGGTCGACGCCGGCGACGTGACGGTTGCCACCCACCCGGGTGTGGTCACCGCGGTGAGCGCGGACCTGATCGACGTCGCGCACGACGACGGGACGTACAAGACCTACCGGCTCAGCAAGTTCCGCCGGTCCAACCAGGGCACGTGCATCAACCAGCGTCCGCTGGTCGCCGACGGGCAGCGGGTCGAAAAGGGCACGCCACTGGCCGACGGCCCGTGCACCGACGCGGCCGAGATGGCCCTCGGCCGGAACCTGCTGGTCGCGTTCATGCCGTGGGAAGGTCACAACTACGAGGACGCGATCATCTTGTCGCAGCGGGTCGTCCAGGACGACGTGCTGACCTCGATCCACATCGAGGAGCACGAGGTCGACGCCCGTGACACCAAGCTCGGGGCCGAGGAGATCACCCGCGACATCCCCAACGTGAGCGAGGAGATGCTCGCCGATCTCGACGAGCGGGGCATCATCCGGATCGGCGCAGAGGTCTCCACCGGAGACATCCTGGTCGGCAAGGTCACTCCCAAGGGCGAGACCGAGCTGACGCCGGAGGAGCGGCTGCTGCGCGCGATCTTCGGCGAGAAGGCGCGCGAGGTGCGCGATACCTCGCTCAAGGTCCCGCACGGGGAGTCCGGCACGGTGATCGGGGTCCGGGTGTTCGACCGTGACTCCGACGACGAGCTCGCTCCCGGGGTCAACCAGCTGGTGCGGGTCTACGTCGCCCAGAAGCGCAAGATCCAGGACGGTGACAAGCTGGCCGGCCGGCACGGCAACAAGGGCGTCATCTCCAAGATCCTGCCGATCGAGGACATGCCCTTCCTGGAGGACGGCACCCCGGTCGACATCGTGCTCAACCCGCTCGGCGTGCCGAGCCGGATGAACGTGGGTCAGGTGCTGGAGACCCACCTCGGGTGGGTCGCCAAGCAGGGCTGGGACGTCGAAGGCGTCGAGGGCGCCTGGGCCGAGCGGCTGCGCTCGGTCGGCCTCGGTCACGTGGACGGCGACACCAACCTCGCCACCCCCGTGTTCGACGGCGCCACCGAACAGGAGATCACCGGGCTGCTCGGCAACACCCTCGCCACGCGCGACGGCTCCCGACTGGTCACCTCCGACGGCAAGGCCAACCTCTTCGACGGTCGCTCCGGCGAGCCGTTCCCCGAGCCGGTGGGGGTGGGCTACATCTACATGCTGAAGCTCCACCACCTGGTCGACGACAAGATCCACGCTCGATCGACCGGCCCGTACTCGATGATCACGCAGCAGCCCCTGGGCGGTAAGGCCCAGTTCGGCGGCCAGCGGTTCGGCGAGATGGAGGTGTGGGCCCTCGAGGCGTACGGCGCGGCCTGGGCCCTGCAGGAACTGCTCACCATCAAGTCCGACGACGTCCCCGGCCGAGTCAAGGTGTACGAGGCCATCGTCAAGGGCGAGAACATCCCCGAGCCGGGCATCCCCGAGTCCTTCAAGGTGCTGGTCAAGGAGATGAAGTCGCTCTGCCTGAACGTGGAGGTGCTCTCCAGCGACGGCACCGAGGTGGAACTGCGGGATTCCGAGGACGACTACCGGTCCAGCGAGGACTTCGGTATCGACCTGTCCCGACGTCCCGGTGATTCCCTCGGCGGAGTCGAAGAGGTCTGATCCCCTTTCCCTCCCGACCAGTCGAGTCTCCGCGGGCCGAGCCCGCGGAGACCGACGCGGGTCGGCAGGGGAGCGGGACCAGTCACGCAGCAACTCATGAGTAACTAAAGAGAAGAGATACAAGACGTGCTCGACGTGAACTTCTTCGACGAGATCCGCATCGGCCTGGCCACCGCTGACGAGATCCGTCAGTGGTCCCACGGTGAGGTGAAGAAGCCGGAGACCATCAACTACCGCACGCTCAAGCCGGAGCGCGATGGGCTGTTCTGCGAGAAGATCTTCGGTCCGACCCGGGACTGGGAGTGCTACTGCGGCAAGTACAAGCGGGTGCGCTTCAAGGGCATCATCTGCGAGCGCTGCGGCGTCGAGGTCACCCGGTCCAAGGTCCGCCGCGAGCGGATGGGCCACATCGAACTGGCCGCCCCGGTCACCCACATCTGGTACTTCAAGGGTGTCCCGAGCCGACTGGGCTACCTCCTTGACATCGCGCCGAAAGACCTGGAGAAGGTCATCTACTTCGCCGCGTACATGATCACCGCGGTGGACGACGAGTCGCGCCACCGCGACCTGTCCTCCCTCGAGGCCAAGATCGACGTCGAGCGCAAGCAACTCGAGGGTCGGCGCGACTCCGACATCGAGAACCGGATGCGCAAGCTCGAGGAGGACACCGCCGCTCTGGAGGCCGAGGGTGCCAAGGCCGACGCCAAGCGGAAGGTGCGCGAGGGCGCCGAGCGCGAGGTGAAGCAACTGCGGGACCGGGCCCAGCGCGAGCTGGACCGGCTGGACGCGGTGTGGAACCGGTTCAAGAACCTCAAGGTGCAGGATCTGGAGGGCGACGAGGTCCTCTACCGGGAGATGAAGAACCGGTTCGGCAAGTACTTCTCCGGCTCGATGGGCGCCGACGCCATCCAGAAGCGGCTGCAGACCTTCGACCTGGAGGCTGAGGCCACGAGCCTGAAGGAGACCATCCAGACCGGCAAGGGCCAGCGCAAGACGCGCGCGCTGAAGCGGCTCAAGGTGGTCTCGGCCTTCCTGACCACCAAGAACTCGCCCACGGGCATGGTGCTGGATTGCGTCCCGGTCATCCCGCCGGACCTGCGCCCGATGGTGCAGCTCGACGGTGGCCGGTTCGCGACCAGCGACCTGAACGACCTCTACCGACGGGTGATCAACCGCAACAACCGGCTGAAGCGGCTGTTGGATCTCGGCGCGCCCGAGATCATCGTGAACAACGAGAAGCGGATGCTCCAGGAGGCCGTGGACTCGCTGTTCGACAACGGCCGCCGCGGCCGCCCGGTCACCGGGCCGGGCAACCGTCCGCTCAAGTCGATCTCCGACATGCTCAAGGGCAAGCAGGGACGGTTCCGGCAGAACCTGCTCGGCAAGCGCGTCGACTACTCCGGCCGTTCGGTCATCGTGGTCGGCCCGCAGCTCAAGCTGCACCAGTGCGGCCTGCCCAAGGCGATGGCGCTGGAGTTGTTCAAGCCCTTCGTGATGAAGCGACTGGACGACCTGAACCACGCGCAGAACATCAAGTCGGCCAAGCGGATGGTGGAGCGCCAGCGCCCGGTCGTGTGGGACGTCCTCGAAGAGGTCATCTCCGAGCACCCGGTGCTGCTGAACCGGGCTCCGACGCTGCACCGCCTCGGCATCCAGGCGTTCGAGCCCCAGCTGATCGAGGGCAAGGCCATCCAGATCCACCCCCTGGTCTGTACGGCGTTCAACGCCGACTTCGACGGTGACCAGATGGCCGTGCACCTTCCGCTGAGCGCGGAGGCCCAGGCCGAGGCCCGGATCCTGATGCTGTCGACCAACAACATCCTCAAGCCCGCCGACGGTCGTCCGGTGACCATGCCCACCCAGGACATGATCATCGGCATCTACTTCCTCACCATGCAGCGCGACGGTGCGGCGGGGGAGGGCCGGGCGTTCGCTTCGGTGGCCGAGGCGTTGATGGCCTTCGACCGTCGCGAGCTGTCGGTCCAGGCCAAGATCAAGCTCCGGCTGACCGACGTCGTGCCGCCGATCGGACATACCGTGTCCCCCCACGGCCACCTGATGCTGGAGACCACGCTGGGCCGGGCCTTGTTCAACGAGGCCCTGCCGCAGGACTACGCGTACGCCGACTACGAGGTGAGCAAGAAGCAGCTGGGCCAGATCGTCAACGACCTCGCGGAGCGCTACCCCAAGGTCGAGGTGGCGAACTGCCTCGACCAGCTCAAGGACCTGGGCTTCAAGTGGGCGACCCGCTCCGGGGTCACGGTGTCGATCGGCGACGTCAGCACGCCCGCGGACAAGGCACAGATCCTGTCCGGCTACGAGGACCGCGCCAACAAGATCGACAAGCAGTACGAGCGGGGCCTGATCACCGAGGACGAGCGGCGCCAGGAGCTGATCGAGATCTGGACCGACGCGACCTCGCGGCTCGGTGCGGCGATGGAGGCCAACTTCTCCAAGACCAACCCGATCTACATGATGGTGCACTCCGGGGCGCGCGGGAACATGGTGCAGATGCGCCAGATCGCGGCCATGCGTGGGCTGGTGGTCAACCCGAAGGGTGAGATCATCGCGCGGCCGATCAAGTCGAACTTCCGCGAGGGCCTGTCGGTGTTGGAGTACTTCATCTCCACCCACGGCGGCCGCAAGGGGCAGGCGGACACCGCTCTGCGTACGGCCGACTCGGGCTACCTGACCCGACGCCTGGTCGACGTGGCGCAGGACGTCATCATCCGCGAGGAGGACTGCGGGACCGAGCGTGGCCTGACCAAGGTGATCGGGAACTCCTCGACCGGCGGGACGGCGGCTGCTCAGGCGAGCGCGAAGTTGCTGCTCGACGAGCACGTGGAGACGGCGGTGTACGCCCGTACGCTGGCCACCGACGTGCTGGGGTCCGACGGCGAGGTGCTGCTGGCGGCCGGGGTCGACCTGGGCGACGTCAACATCAAGCTCCTGGTGGACGCCGGGGTCAAGACGATCAAGGTCCGCAGCGTGCTCACGTGCGAGGCCGTGACCGGTACCTGTGCGATGTGCTACGGGCGTTCGCTGGCCAGCGGAAAGCTGGTCGACGTCGGCGAGGCGGTCGGCATCGTCGCGGCGCAGTCCATCGGCGAGCCGGGCACCCAGCTGACCATGCGTACCTTCCACACCGGCGGCGTGGCGGGCGACGACATCACCCAGGGTCTGCCGCGTGTCACCGAGCTGTTCGAGGCGCGTCAGCCCAAGGGCAAGGCGCCGATCTCGGAGTCGACCGGACGGGTCGGCATCGAGGACAGCGACCGGCTGAAGAAGATCGTCATCACCCCCGACGACGGTTCGGAGAGCAGCGAGTTCACCGTGTCCCGGCGCTCTCGGCTGTTGGTCGAGGACGGCGATCACGTCCAGGTGGGCCAGCAGCTCACCGCGGGCACACCGGATCCGCACGACGTGCTGCGGGTGCTCGGCGTACGCCGGGTGCAGGAGCACCTGGTGGACGAGGTGCAGTCGGTCTACCGCACCCAGGGTGCGCCGATCCACGACAAGCACATCGAGATCATCATCCGGCAGATGCTGCGCCGGGTGACGGTGATCGAGTCGGGCGACTCCGACCTGCTGGCCGGAGACCTGGTCGACCGGCTGACCTACGAGGGGCAGAACCGCAAGGTGGTCTCCGAGGGCGGCAACCCCGCTTCGGGCCGCGCCGTGCTGATGGGGATCACCAAGGCCTCGCTGGCCACGGAATCGTGGTTGTCGGCCGCGTCGTTCCAGGAGACCACCAAGGTGCTCACCGATGCGGCGATCCACGGCAAGTCGGACTCGCTGGTGGGGCTGAAGGAGAACGTCATCCTCGGCAAGTTGATCCCCGCCGGCACCGGCCTGGACCGGTACCGCAACATCCGGGTCGAGCCGACGGCAGAGGCCAAGGCCCAGGCGTACTCGATGGTCGGCTACGACTCGTTCGACTACGACTTCGGTCAAGGGTCGGGCGCGGCCGTGCCGCTGGAGGAGTTCGACCTCGGCGACTACCGCTGAACCGCTAGGCACCACCGCACGACGCACGCCCCACGGGCGGGCCGGGTTCATCCCGGTCCGCCCGTGTGCGTTCCCGCTCCTGCCCCCCGCGTGCCCCACCCGCGTACCCCACCCGCGTACCCCCACCCCCGCGTACCCCACCCCGCGCACCCCACCCCCCATGCGGGAACCTACGTATACGTGGGTTCCTCTCGCATTGCACAGCTTGCAAACTGTGCAACCCATCAGGAACCCACGTATACGTAGGTTCCCGTACGGAGGTAGGGGCTCCGGGGAGGGGGGCTTGGGGAGCGCCGGGGAGCGCCGGGGAGCGTCAGGGCAGCGTCAGGGTGCTGCTGAGGTGCTAGACGTGGGCCTTCGTGAGGTTGGCCAGGATGTCGTCGACCGTCTCGTCCGGGGTCTGAGCGCTGGAGTCGAGCCAGTAGCCGATCTGGGCGGTCTCGCGGCGCAGCGCCTCATCGAGCGCGCCGGCCGAGAAATGCACGTAGCCGGCCTTGGCCCGTTGTTCCTCGCGCCACTCCAGGGCGGAGACGCTGGGCGAGAGGACGACCAGGTAGCGCTGCGGCGACTCGATCCGCCTGATGAAGTCGGCGAGCTCGGTGCCGACGATGACGTCCTGGACGATCGCGTCGAAGCCCGCCTCCGCGTAGCGGTCGGCAGCCATGACCGCGAGGTCGTAACGCAACTGGAGTTGCGCAGTGGCGCGCGGGCTGGGCTGCGGAGTCATGTCGGCGCGGCCATTGACCACCATCCTGCGAAAGACGTCCCCGCGGACGTGGGCCGACTGTGGTAGGCGCTGGGCCAAGAGCTCAGCCACCGTGGACTTGCCGGCCGCCATCACGCCGGTGATCACGATGACTCTCCCCCGAGAGGACATCACACCGATGATTCTGCTGGGTGACGGGCGGGAGATCGGGTACCCCGGTGCGGAGTGGAGAGCGTGTCGGCCCGCTCAGGTCAGGAGATGCCGCGCTACTGGAGGCCTGCGACGATTATTTTCCCACCCCGCATGTGACATATGCTCCGACTTCGACGTCACGGCTTCATCACAAGCTCAGGGGGTGCGGGGGCATGCGTCTTCGTCGGCTTTTATCTACGTTGCAGGTCGGTGCGCTCGGGCTCGTGCTGTGCTCCGCGTTGGCTCACGGCACGGCGCAGGCCGACACGCAGCCACCCAACGCGGCCAACCCGGCCACAGTATCCACCGATCCGCTCGCCGCCCCCCAGATCGACGGGGTCGTCTGGTCCCAGGTCGTGGTGGGCAGACACGGTGTACGTCGGTGGCAACTTCGGCACGGCCCGCCCGGCCGGAGCCGCGCCTGGCACCAGCACCAGCCCGCGAGCCAACTTCCTCGCCTACGACCTCAGAACGGGTGCGCTGCTTCCGTTCGCGCCCTCCTTCAACGCCCAGGTGCGCGCGGTGGCCGCGTCGCCGGACGGAAGCACCCTGTACGTCGGGGGCCAGTTCACCAGTGTGGACGGTACGAATCGCTACCGGTTGGCGGCGTTCGACCTGACCAAGAGCCCTGTGGCGCTCAAGACCGGCTTCGCGCCCAACCTGAACTCCAGCGTGTACGACGTCGCGGCCACCGACTCCACCGTGTACGCGGTGGGCATCTTCACCACGGCGAACGGGCAGCCGCGTACCAACGCCGCGGCCTTCACCACGTCCGCCGGGATCCTTCCGTTCAGCATCAGTCCGGCCGGGGGCACCGTCCGCCGGTTGGCCCTCAAGGCCGACGGCAGCCGACTGGTGGTGGGCGGCACCTTCACCAGCATGAACGGCTCGTCCAGTTCAGGCTTCGGGATGGCCCTGTTCGCCACCTCGAACGCGGCAAAACTCTCCCTCCCGGTCAACTCGCTGATCCGTAACGGCGGGTCCGTCGGCTCCAGTACGGCCGGTATCCAGAGCCTCGCGGCCGCGGCGGACGGCTTCTACGGCACCGGCTACGCCTTCGGGCAGACGGCCGGCAACCTTGAAGGCGCCTTCAAAGCCGACTGGGACGGCAAGCTCACGTGGGTCGAGGACTGCCACGGCGACACCTACAGCATCGCGCCGATCGGTGCGGTGGCCTACGTGGCCGGCCACTCCCACGACTGCGCGCAGGTCGGTGGATTCCCTGACACCAAGGACCCGGTGGCCTACCACCACGGCCTGGCCTTCACCACGGCGCGGACCGGCACGCTGACGCATGAGTCCGGCATCTACTACGACTTCGGCGGTCAGCCGGCCCCGACGCTGCTGCACTGGTTCCCCGACTTCACCGTCGGGACGTTCACCGGTCAGTCCCAAGGCCCCTGGCATGTGACCGGTAACGCGAGCTACGTGAGCTACGGCGGTGAGTTCACGGCGGTGAACGGCAAGGCGCAGCAGGGGCTGGTGCGGTTCGCGCGCACGGACGCCGTGCCGACCCCGGCCCCCAACCTGGACGGGCCTCGACTGAGCAGTACGGGCATGGGCGTCACGGCGCTGGTGTCGAAAGGGTCGATCCGGGTATCATTGCCGGCCAACTACGACCGCGACAACGCCCGGCTGACCTACCGCCTCTATCGCAACGCGACGCTGATCAAGACCTCGACCGCCGACTCGGCCTTCTGGACCCGGCCCACGGTGAGCTGGACCGACACCGCAGTCAGCCGCAACCAGTCCTACTCCTACTACGTCACCGCGACCGACCCGTTCAACAACAAGAAGACCAGCAACACCTTGACCGTCACGGCGCGCTGACCCGACAGGCGTCGGCACTCGGGCCGACGTCGCGGATGAGACGTCGCCTCCGCCCCGACGGTCCGCAGATGCGGGTAGTACGCTGCCAATATGCCGCAATATCGGATCTCGCAGGCCGCGGTACTGCTTGGCGTCTCCGATGACACGGTGCGCCGCTGGGTCGAGTCGGGCCGGCTTCCCGCGAGCACCCGCACCGCCCCGACGACGGTGGACGGTGCCGACCTCGCCGCGCTCGCCGCAGAGATCGCGACCATCCCCGACCTCGGCACTGCCGTCGCCGAGAGCGCGCGGAACCGCTTCACCGGACTGGTGACCCGGGTGGTCAAGGACACCGTGATGGCCCAGGTGGACCTGCAGTGCGGGCCGTTCCGGGTCGTCTCGCTGATGTCGGCCGAAGCGGCTGAGGAGTTGCGGCTCGAGCCGGGCGTGCTGGCCGTCGCCTCGGTCAAGTCCACCCATGTCGTCGTCGAGGTACCGCGGTCCCCATGACCGCAGCGCGCATCGGCCGGCGCTCGTCGGCCCTGGCCGCCCTGTCCACCCCGTTGATCCTGGTCACCCCGTTGATCCTGCTGCTCGCCAGCACCGGCTGTGCGCCGAGTCCGGCCCGGGTCAGCGCAGGACGCCACCACGCCGGCCGGCGGAACGGTGGTCGTGCTGGCCGCCGCATCGCTGACCGAGTCCTTCAGCCGCATCGGTGCCGACTACGAGCGAGCGCACCCCGGTACGACCGTGGTCTTCAGCTTCGGCGCGAGTTCCACCCTCGCCGCCCAGATCGTGCAGGGGGCGCCGGCCGACGTGTTCGCCGCCGCCAGCGAGGCCACCATGGCGACCGTCACCGATGCCGGCGCTGCTGCCTCCTCGATCGATTTCGCCTCCAACACCCTCCAGATCGCCGTTCCCGCCGGGCAATCCAGGACGGATCACCGGTCTGGCCGACTTCGCGGACGAGACGAAGAAGATCGCGCTCTGCGCGCCGCAGGTGCCGTGTGGGGCGGCCGCCGCGCAGGTGTTCGCCGCGGCGGGGATCACGCCCCGTCCGGACACCTTCGAGCAGGACGTGAAGGCGGCGGTGCAGAAGGTGGCGGCCGACGAGGTGGACGCCGCCCTGGTCTACCGGACCGACGTGTCCGCTGCGGGCGACAAGGTCGTCGGTGTGGAGTTCGCCGGCGCACAGGAGGCGGTCAACCGCTATCCGATCGCCGCGCTCGCCGGGGCCAGGAACCCGACCGGCGCGAAGTCCTTCCTGGACTACGTCCGCTCGCCGGCGGGCCAGGCGGTCCTGGCCGAGGCGGGTTTTGGCCGGCCCTGAGCAGCGATGGCACGGCCGGGTCCCGCTGGTGCTGGGCCTCCCGGCCGTGCTCGCGCTGATATTCCTCCTGCTGCCGCTGGCCGGCCTGCTCATCCGCGCCCCGTGGTCCGACGCGTCCGCCGTCCTGACCAGCCCGGGTGCCCTGCAGGCGCTCCGCCTGTCCTTGGTCACCGCCACCGCGTCGATGCTGGCCGTGGTGCTGCTGGGCGTCCCGCTGGCGTGGCTGCTGGCTCGACCGGGCCTGCGCGGTGCTTCGCTGTTGCGAGCCCTGATCACCGTCCCGCTGGTGCTGCCCCCGGTGGTGGGTGGCGTCGCGCTGTTCACCGTGCTCGGCCGCTCCGGACTCCTCGGGCGGCCCCTCTACGACGCGACCGGCTTCGCTTTCCCGTTCACCCCGTACGCGGTGGTGCTGGCCCAGGTCTTCGTCGCCCTGCCCTACCTGGTGCTGTCGGTGGAAGGCGCGCTGCGCGCCTCCGACCGCCGCTTCGAGGACGCTGCGGCCACCCTCGGCGCCCGCCCGGTGACCGTCTTCGGCCGCGTCACCCTGCCCCTGGTCGGTCCCGGCATCGCGGCCGGAGCGGTGCTGGCCTGGGCTCGGGCGCTGGGGGAGTTCGGCGCCACCATTACCTTCGCCGGCAACTTCCCCGGCACGACACGGACCATGCCGCTCGAGGTCTACCTCGCCCTGGAGACCGATCCGGGCGCGGCGCTGCTCCTGTCGGTGCTGCTGCTGGCGGTGGCGGTGGCGGTGCTCGTGCTGCTCCGCGACCGGTGGATCCCCCGGTGGTAGCGGCACTGCAGGCCGACTTGGGCGTCCGCCGTGGCGACCTCGACCTCGCGCTGGCCCTGGAAGTGGGCGACGGCGAGGTGGTTGCCCTGCTCGGGCCCAACGGTGCCGGCAAGTCCACCGCCTTGCGTAGTGTGGCTGGACTCCTCCGGCTGGACCGCGGACGGGTGGACGTCGGCGGGCAGCGCGTCGCCGATGCGGCCGCAGACCTGCACCGGCCACCCCACCAGCGACCCATCGGGGTGGTGTTCCAGGACTACCTGCTCTTCCCGCACCTGAGCGTGCTGGACAACGTGGCTTTCGGGCCGCGGGCGCGAGGCGCGCGGCGGGCGGATGCGCGGCGGCACGCCGGCGAATGGCTGGCACGGCTCGGTCTCACCGCCCTGGCTCGTTCCCGCCCCGGCACGCTGTCCGGGGGGCAGGCCCAGCGGGTCGCCCTGGCCCGGGCGCTGGCCACCGAGCCGCGGCTGCTGTTGCTGGACGAGCCGCTGGCGGCGCTGGACGCGCGGACCCGGCTGCTCGTCCGCGGCGAGCTGCGGGCCCACCTGGGCGGATTCGCCGGCGGCACTCTCCTGGTCACCCACGATCCGGTCGATGCCGCCGTGCTGGGTGATCGGATGGTGGTGATCGAGCACGGGACGGTGGTGCAGGAGGGGCGGCCGCTGGAGGTGGCCCGGCGACCGCGTACCGACTATGTGGCCCGGCTGGTCGGGCTCAACCTGCTCACCGGGCGCGCCGCAGGCCTGCTCGTCGCCCTGCCGGGGGGTGGGTCGGTGCACCTGGCGGCTTCGGCCGGCGGAGAGGTCTACGTCGCCTTCCGGCCCGCCGCAGTCTCCCTCTTCCTCGAACGGCCCGCGGGTTCGCCCCGCAATCTGTGGCCGGGAGTGCTGACCACCGTCGAGCCGCACGGCGAGGGCGTGCGGGTGGAGGTCGCCGGGGTCCCCGACCGGTCCAGCAGCATCCTCGCCGAGGTCACAGCGTCGGCCGTGGCCGAGCTGGACCTGCAACCGGGCCGCGGGGTCTGGGCAGCGGTCAAGGCCTCCGACGTCGACGTCTACCCGCGGCTGGCCGATTGAGGGGCCCGCGTAGTTTGGCCCGGTGAGCCTGAAGGACTCGTTCCTCCCCCTGCTCGGCAACTGGACCGGGGTGGAGGAGCAGGCCCCATCCCCGTGGGCGCCGGGAGGTTCGGCTCGCGCGATGGTGGTGTTCAAGCTCGACGTGGCCGACACCGTGGTCCTGCAGGACTACCGCCAGGTCCGCGCCGACGGGGCCGAGCTGACCGGGCACGGCGTGTTCGTCGCCGAGCCGGGCTCGGATCGCCTGCTCTGGTGGTTCTTCGACAGCCACGGGCTGCCCCCTGAGCCGGCTCCCGGTGGAGTGGCGGGACGGCGCGCTCGTCCTGGACCGGATGACCTCCCGCGGAGCATTGCGGCACAGGTTCTCGATCGAGGGCGAGCGCCTGGCGTACGCCGTCGAGCTCATTCCGGCCGGGGAGTCGGTCGCCAGGACCTTCGTGCACGGCGCGTACCGCCGCATCAGCGGTCACTGACCTGGGCTGCGCCCATGCCGCGCGTGGTGAAGGTCTCGGCGACCTCGGCCCTCACACCGCGCAGGTGAAGTCGAGCTGGTAGCCGGAGCTGACGTCACCGGTGAAGGTCGGGATCTGCAGGTCGTAGCCGTCCCTGAAGACGTTGTCGCTGGCCAGGCTGACCTGCTTGAGGTTGGCCACGCTCTGCTCGTAGCCGCTGGTCGCGTACACGGCGTTGCTCACGTCCTCCGGCAGCGCCATCTGGGAGGTGGCGATCTTGTTGGTGCTGTTGGTCGCCTTGGCCAGGGAGGGGTAGACCTCGAAGTGGATGTGCGGCCATCGGCCCGAGTAGCAGGCCGGGAAGATCGTGGTGAAGCTGACCTTGCCGGTGTCGTCGGTCTCCTGGACGCCGCGCAGGTAGTTCTCGCCGGTGATCCCCTGGGAGTAGAGGGAGTACCGGCCCTCACGGTCGCAGTGCCACAGGTAGACGGCGCCGCCGGCCAGCGGGGCCTTGTCGTTGGCGAAATCCTGGATGGTCATCGTGATCGTGAGCGGTACGCCCTCGGCCCGGGTCGTGCTGGAGCCGAAGCTGGAGGTGATGTCGCTGCGGACGATCCCGCTCTCGGTCAGCACGTTGGCACCGTTGGAGCCGTCGCCGGGGTACGGGCCGGCGGTCTCCTCGGGGAGTTCGCCGTTGGCGGTGTCGCTGCTGGCCGTGCTGTCGGGCGCACCGCCGCCGGGTCCGCCGCCGGGTCCACCACCGGGCGCCCCGCTGGGCGCGGCACTACCGGAGTCGGCGGTCGTGGTGCTGTCGGTGGCGCAGGCCCCCAGGGTGATCAGGCCGGCACCGGCGATGCCGGCGCCGGCGACCAGTTTGAGCATGCCGCGACGCTGCAGCAGTCGCGGCAGGTCGTAGTCGAGCCCGCGGTCGTGGTTCTCGAGGTCGGATTCGCGGTGATTGACGCGCATGGTGATCAGCTCGCTTCGATTGGATTCGATGGGGCGGAAAGAGAACACCCACGACGCTAGAGCCATCGCGACCGCTTTCCCTACCAGATTGCGGCATTCATACGGGCGCCACAGCGGCTCACAGTGAGCGCACAGCTTCGCCAGCCTGCGCGTGTTGGCGGCTGCTTTCCACCCGAGCGGGCCCGACGTAGCCTGAGCAGGTGCCCATCGTCGACACCGTCAATCTGGGGCAACCCCGGCCCAATCCCTACAAGCAGGCCAAGCGGACCGGCATCGGCAAACAGCCCGTGTACGAGCCGGTCCAGGTGCGGGCACCTGGGCCGAAGCGGATCGGGCTGGGCAGCGGTCTGGTCGGAGACTTCATCGGCGACGGCTCTGCACCACGGCGGCGATACCCAGGCGGTCTACGCCTTCCGGCGGGAGGATCTCGACGAGTGGGAACGTCGGCTGGGACGGGACCTGCCGAACGGCTTCTTCGGTGAGAACCTGACCACGCTCGACCTCGACGTCAACGGGGCGCGGCTCGGCGAGCGCTGGTTGGTCGGCGACGACGTGGTGCTGCAGGTGACCACGCCGCGGATCCCCTGCTCGACGTTCAAGGGCTGGATGGGGGAGAAGGGCTGGGCGAAGATGTTCACCGCCGGCTGCGCGTCCGGGGGCGTACCTGAGCGTGGTGACGCCCGGGGTGATCGCGTCCGGCAACCGGGTCGAGGTGATCCACCGCCCCGATCACGAAGTGACGGTGGCGATGGCCTTCCTCGCCACCACGACCCGGCGCGACCTGCTGCCGAGGCTGCTGGAGGCCGGGGACGACCTGGACCCCGAGTTGCGCGAGTCCGCGCTGAGCAGGACGCCTGATCACGCTGGACTGAAGCGGCCAGGCCCGCAGCACGCTCGGCGGCCGCCCGGCGGGGGACCTTTTGACCGCGCTTGGGCGAGGAGATAGCCTAGGCGCTTGTGTTCGGGCTTGCCCGACTCCTTGTGCGTGCCCCGGATCTCCTCGTAAGGGAACTCTCGGCGAGAATTCTCGGGTGGTTCGCACCGCAGCCTCGCGGAGCCTTCCGCGAAGCGGCGACCACTCATCAAGCTGACAGTAAGGAAGAACGACGCGGTGCCCACAATTCAGCAGTTGGTCCGCAAGGGCCGCGAGGACAAAGTGAGCAAGACCAAGACGCCGGCGCTCAAGGGTTCGCCCCAGCGGCGGGGCGTGTGCACCCGGGTGTACACCACGACCCCGAAGAAGCCGAACTCGGCGCTGCGCAAGGTTGCTCGCGTACGGCTGTCCTCGGGCGTGGAGATCACCGCGTACATTCCCGGGGTCGGACACAACCTGCAGGAGCACTCCATGGTGCTCGTGCGCGGCGGCCGGGTGAAGGACCTGCCCGGCGTCCGGTACAAGATCATCCGCGGCTCGCTCGACACCCAGGGCGTGAAGAACCGCAAGCAGGCTCGCAGCCGCTACGGCGCGAAGAAGGAGAAGTAATGCCTCGCAAGGGCCCCGCACCGAAGCGTCCGCTGCCGGCTGATCCGGTCTACGGGTCTCCGTTGGTCAGCCAACTCGTCAGCAAGATCTTGATGGACGGGAAGAAGACCATCGCCCAGGGCATCGTCTACACGGCGATGGAGGGCACTCGCACCAAGAGCGGCATCGACCCCGTCCAGACCCTGAAGCGCGCGCTGGACAACGTCCGCCCCTCCCTGGAGGTCAAGAGCCGGCGCGTCGGCGGCGCCACCTACCAGGTGCCGATCGAGGTCAAGCCCGCGCGGGCCACCACCCTGGCGATGCGCTGGCTGGTCAGCTTCGCCCGGCAGCGTCGCGAGAAGACGATGTCGGAGCGGCTGATGAACGAGATCCTGGATGCCTCCAACGGCCTCGGGGCCGCCGTGAAGCGCCGCGAGGACACCCACAAGATGGCCGAGGCCAACAAGGCTTTCGCCCACTACCGCTGGTAATCCACCTCTTCCCCGAGTTGTCGGCGCCACAGCGGCCATGAGCACGCAGCAACGCCGACAAGTCAGAAAGACAACATGGCTGTCGACATCAAGACCGATCTGTCCAAGGTCCGCAACATCGGGATCATGGCGCACATCGACGCGGGCAAAACCACCACCACCGAGCGCATCTTGTTCTACACCGGCATCAACTACAAGATCGGTGAGGTGCACGACGGCGCAGCGACCATGGACTGGATGGAGCAGGAGCAGGAGCGCGGCATCACGATCACGTCCGCCGCGACGACCTGCCACTGGAAAGACCACCAGATCAACATCATCGACACGCCTGGTCACGTGGACTTCACCGTCGAGGTGGAGCGCTCGCTGCGGGTGCTCGACGGCGCTGTGGCGGTCTTCGACGGCGTGGCCGGGGTCGAGCCGCAGAGCCAGACGGTGTGGCGCCAGGCCGACCGCTACAAGGTGCCGCGGATCTGCTTCGTCAACAAGCTGGACCGTACGGGTGCGAGCTTCGACTTCTGCGTGACCACGATCAAGAACCGACTCAACGCCATTCCGGCGGTGCTGCAGTTGCCGATCGGCTCCGAGGGCGGCTTCCTCGGCGTCGTCGACCTGGTCCGGATGCGCGCCCTCACCTGGCGCGGCGAGACGACGATCGGTGACGACTACGCGGTCGAGGAGATTCCGGCCGAGATGGCCGAGCAGGCCAAGGAGGCGCACCACGCGCTCATCGAGCTGGTCGCCGACTACGACGACGACCTGATGGAGGCCTACCTGAGCGACGAGGCCGCCATCGACCCGACGCTGTTGCAGCAGGCCATCCGCCGTGCGGTGCTCTCCTCGCGGATCACGGCCGTGCTGTGTGGAAGCGCCTTCAAGAACAAGGGCGTCCAGCCGCTGCTCGACGCCGTCATCGCCTACCTCCCGGCGCCGACCGACGTGCCGGCCATCGACGGCTTCAAGCCGGGCGACGAGTCGGTCAAGATCGAGCGGCACCCGAGCGACTCCGACCCGTTCTCCGCCCTGGCGTTCAAGATCGCGGCCGACCCGCACCTGGGCCGGCTCACCTACATCCGGCTCTACTCCGGCAAGCTGGAGGCGGGCTCCACGGTGCTGAACGCGACCAAGGGTCGCAAGGAGCGCATCGGCAAGATCTACCAGATGCACGCCAACAAGCGGCAGGAGATCGCCTCCGTCGGCGCCGGCCAGATCGTCGCCGTGATGGGCCTCAAGGACACCACGACCGGCGAGACGCTGTGTGACCAGGCGAAGCCGGTGCAGCTGGAATCGATGGACTTCCCGGCCCCGGTGATCGAGCAGGCCATCGAGCCCAAGACCAAGTCCGACCAGGAGAAGCTCGGCATGGCGATCCAGCGGCTGGCCGAGGAGGATCCGACCTTCCGCGTCCACACCGACGAGGAGACCGGCCAGACGATCATCGCCGGCATGGGCGAGCTGCACCTGGAGGTGCTGATCGACCGGATGAAGCGGGAGTTCAAGGTCGAGGCCAACATCGGCAAGCCGCAGGTGGCCTACCGCGAGACCCTGCGTCGACCGGTGGTGAAGGTCGACTACGTCCACAAGAAGCAGTCCGGTGGCTCCGGCCAGTACGCGAAGGTCATCATCGACCTCGAGCCGCTCGAGCCGGGCTCGGGCTACGAGTTCGTCAACGCCGTGACCGGTGGTCGCATCCCCAAGGAGTACATCCCGGCGGTGGACGAGGGCATCCAGGACGCCATGCAGTTCGGCGTGCTGGCCGGCTACGCGGTCGAGGACATCAAGGTCACCCTCCAGGACGGGGCCTACCACGATGTCGACTCCTCCGAGCTCGCGTTCCGGATCGCCGGGTCCATGGTCTTCAAGGAGGCGGCCCGACGCGCCGACCCGGCTCTGCTCGAGCCGATCATGGCCGTCGAGGTGATCACCCCCGAGGACTACCTCGGCACCGTGATCGGGGACCTGAACGCCCGCCGCGGCCAGGTGCAGGCGATGAACGATCAGCACGGCAACAAGCTGATCGAAGCGTTGGTGCCGCTGTCGGAGATGTTCGGCTACGTCGGCGACCTGCGGTCCAAGACGTCCGGTCAGGCGAACTACTCGATGGAGTTCCACTCCTACGCCGAGACTCCGAAGTCGATCTCTGACGAGATCGTGCAGAAGGCCCGAGGCGAGTAGGTCCAGACCCTCGCCGGTAGGGTATTTCAGGTTTGACCTGAGCCTTACGGGCAGGAAAACTTAGGCCGGGCCAGAACCCGGTCTGCCAGATCGAGAACCA